>JBNOKO010000001.1:0-1312108 GCA_050311575.1 Candidatus Krakonobacterium acarorum
GATACTATTTACATAATAATGGCTCTAAATCAATTTAGCTAAATTGATTTAGAGCCATTATTATGTAAATAGTATCCATTTGATACCCATATTAATTTTTATATGATCTACATATGTATCGGCTTACCAAATGCAGCAGACAAAGCGGCTTCTTTAATTGCTTCAGAAAATGTAGGATGAGCATAGCAAATGCGTGCCATATCTTCCGATGATGCTCGGTATTCCATAGCTAAAACTGCCTCTGCTATAAGGTCAGCTGCACGAGCCCCTATTATATGAACTCCTAATACTTCATCGCTATTAGTTTCAGCTAAAATTTTCACAAATCCTGTAGTGTCCATAGATGCTCTGGCTCTGCCTGTTGCCATAAATGGAAAGACTCCTTTTTTATAACTTATCTTAGCATTTTTTAATTCTTCTTCTGTCTTACCTACCGAAGCCACTTCAGGCCATGTATATATTACAGATGGAATTAAATTATAATTAATATGCGGTTTTTGTTTAGCTAAATATTCTGCTACATATACACCTTCTTCTTCTGCTTTATGAGCCAACATAGGACCATTAATTACATCGCCTATTGCAAAAATGTTGCTGATGTTAGTTTCTAAATGCGCATTTACATTAATTTTATTTGTTTTTGAATTATAATTAACGCCAATATTATCCAAACCTAACCCATCTATGTATGCTGATCGGCCTATAGATACCAGGCAATAGTCAGCAACAATAGTTTCGCCAGATCCATTTTTTTCAACTTTTACTTCAACTTCATTACCTTTTGACTTGGCACCAGTCACCTTTGTTCCTAATAAAAACTTAAACTTTAACTCTTGCTCAAGTACTTTCTTTAGCTCTTTAGATAGATCTGAATCCATAGTATTAATAATCTGATCACTATACTCTACTACTGTAACCTGAGCCCCCAAACGTGCATATACAGATCCTAGCTCTAAACCTATAACACCTCCGCCAATCACTATTAAGCTTTTAGGTATTTCTAAAAGAGATAATGCTTCAGTAGACGTTATTACCCTTTTTTTGTCTAATTCTATAAATGGTAAAATAGTAGGTTTTGATCCAGTAGCTATAATCGTATTTTTAGTTTCCAATTGTTCTTCAGATCCGCCAGATAATAGCTTTATAGTAGTTGGATTTATAAAAGATGCTTTAGCTGTAATTACGTCAATTTTATTTTTTTTCATTAAAAAATTTAATCCCTGTACATTCTGCTTAACAACATCATTTTTTCTGTTTATAGATTCTTTAAAATCTATTTTTAAATCTTTCAATTTTATACCATGCGCAGAGAATCTGTGTTGAGCTTGAAAAAAATGTTCAGAAGTATCTAACAATGCTTTAGACGGTATACAACCCACATTTAAACAAGTACCTCCTAACGAACTGTATTTCTCTACTAAAGCAGTCTTAAATCCAAGTTGCGCACACCTAATGGCTGCAACGTATCCCCCGGGGCCGGACCCAATTACCGTTACATCGTAATTTTTCATATTTTTTATGGCAAAATGATTTTGTTATGATTCAAAGAACAACAATATTACATAATTTAGGCAAAAAGCTAGTAATATTTATTGCTTTTTTTTTCTACAATAACTAACTTTGATGTTTTAATTTACTAAAATCTGAATATACAGTATATCTTAAAATAAACGAGGTATCAATAAAGTTATCAGCTATGTCTAGAGTATGTGATCTAACCGGCAAAAGTGCCTTAAATGGATATAATGTTCCTAAATCAAAGAAACGTACTAAAAAACGTTTTCAGGTAAACTTGCAATATAAAAATATAACTGTACCTGGTTTTGATAAACCTATAAGGTTAAGAGTTTCAACCTCAGTACTTAGAACTATAGATAAAATAGGTATTGAAAGCTTCTTAAAAAAGCAAGCTAAAAAAGGTATAATATCTCTATAATTTTATAATAACCAATAAGAAATGGCTAAAAAAACGAATAGAGTTCAAGTAATTCTAGAATGCACAGAGCATAAAAATACTGGACTGCCAGGCACATCCAGATATATAACAACTAAAAATAAGAAAAATACTTCCGCCAGGTTAGAGCTTCTGAAGTATAATCCTATATTAAGAAAAAAAACGGTGCACAAAGAAATTAAGTAACCTTACTATAGATTTAATTATCCAAGTTTAAACTTTCAATATAATGGCAAAAAAGGTAGTTGCAACCCTAAAAACTGGCAAAGGACGTGATTTTTCCAAAGTAATTAAAATTGTGAAAGATCCTAAAAAAGGAAGTTATGTATTTAAAGAAGCAATTGTGCATTCAGATCACGTAAAAGATTTCCTTAAAGAGAACAACAGCTAAGCTATTATCAAATAATAATAGCTTATGCATCCACATATTTTACTTAAATTCAATAAGAACCCACTATGACAAATAATAGTCCAGAATCTAGTAAAACAAACGATAAACTAAATTCGGGACTTGATAAAACTCGTAGTAGTTTCTTCGGCAAATTAAGTAAAACTTTCCTCGGCCGAACCATAATAGACGACAGTTATTTAGACAATCTAGAAAATTTACTCATTGAGAGTGATGTAGGCATTAATACTACATTAAAAATAATAGATAGGTTACAAGATAAAGCAAAACGAGATAAATACTTAAATATTAACGAGCTTAATGATTTTCTATATAAAGAAATAGTAGATATATTAAATAACGTTAAATGTCAACCTAATAAAGAAATCTATTATAATAACCCATATGTAATAATGGTTGTAGGTGTCAACGGTGTAGGCAAAACTACTACTATAGGCAAATTAGCAAACAAATTTACTTCCAACAATAAGAGCGTTTTATTAGGTGCCGGAGATACTTTTAGAGCTGCTGCCATAGAACAATTGCAAGAATGGGGTAAAAGATCAAATGCTAAAGTAATAGCTCAAAAATTAGGAGCCGATCCATCATCTGTTGCTTTTGACACTCTAAATTCTGCTAAAATTAATAATGTAGATATAGCAATTATTGATACAGCCGGCCGTTTGCATAACAAAGAACATCTAATGTCTGAATTAGCTAAAATAAAACGAGCTATGTCTAAAGTTATCAATGAAGCTCCGCACGAAGTATTGCTGGTCCTGGATGCTTCAACAGGACAAAACGCTTTTGAGCAGTGTAGAAACTTTCAAAAAGTAACTCAAGTAAATGCTTTAGCTGTAACTAAGCTAGACGGTACAGCTAAAGGTGGTATGCTAATAGGCTTAGTCGATGAATTTAAAATACCAATAAAATACATAGGCGCTGGAGAGAGTATCGACGATCTATATACATTTAATTCTACTACATTCGTAAAGAGTCTCTTTAACAAATAATTGAAAATTGCTTCATAGTTAATTTATAGGATGCGATATATGCAAACCGTTAAAAATAACCTACAAAAAAAAATAAGCATAATCAGCTTAGGATGTGCAAAAAATCTGGTAGATTCAGAAACATTATTTACCCAAATTAAAAGCAACAATATTCCTGTTTATTTTCATGAAAACGATGATACTTTAAATATTGACGATATTGTTATTATCAACACTTGCGGATTTATAGGCTCAGCAAAAGAAGAAAGTATAAACACTATCTTACATTATATAAATTTAAAAAAACTTGGAAAGCTGTCTAAAGTATTCGTTATGGGCTGCTTGTCACAACTTTACGGAGAAGAGCTAAAAAACGAAATACCCGAAATAGATTCCATATTCGGGCACAACCAAATAAAAAATATTTTACAAGATTTAAACCTTAATTACCGAAATGAGCTGTACGGTGAAAGGATTATAACTACTCCATCTCATTTTGCATTTTTAAAAATTGCAGAAGGCTGTAATAGGCCTTGTTCGTTTTGCTCAATTCCTAAAATGAGAGGTGTATACAAGTCTAAAACAATTGAAACCATTGTTGAAGAAGCACAATTTCTAGCTTCCAAAAATGTTAAAGAACTAATTTTAATAGCTCAGGACTTAACATTTTATGGCAAAGACATATACAATGAAATTAGGCTTACAAAACTTTTAGAAGAACTTGTTAAAATAAAAGGCATTGAATGGATTAGATTACACTATCTGTACCCATCTAAATTCCCAATGGATCTTATAGATTTTATTGCATCCAACAACAAAATATGCAACTATATAGATATGCCTATACAACATATCAGTGATAACGTTCTAAAATCAATGCGGCGAGGGATAAGCAAAAGAAAAACTATAGAACTATTAGAAACTATTAAGAAACAATTACCTAATGCTGCATTAAGAACAACTCTAATATCTGGATATCCAAATGAAACTGATGCTGATCACAAAGAATTATTAAACTTTATACAACAAATGCAATTCGACAGACTAGGCGTCTTTACATACTCAAGAGAAGAACACACTACAGCATACGATCTTAATTACGACTTAGAAGAAGAATTAAAACGTGAAAGGATGTTAGAGATACTGGATATACAAAAAAACATATCACTTAAATTAAACCAAAGACATATTGACGAAATATATAAGATTATTATTGACACAGAAACTAAAGATTATTTCATTGGGCGTACAGAATTTGATTCTCCTGATATAGATAGCAAAGTATTTATTAAAAAAAATAGTAATTTAGACTTTGCTTTAGGTAATTTTTATAATCTTAAAATTAAAAAAGTAACACATTTTGACTTATACGTTTAATTAGGGAGAAAACATAGATGTCTAGCTATAAACATTTTAAGCTAACAGATATAACGTCTAATAGATATATACCTAAGCTTATTTCAGATTATTTAAATAATAAAGAGAATTTAAATAACCTTTATTCACATACATTACAAATCGAATCTTTTAAAGACATTATCAAAAACATAAATTTTAACTTTGATAAACGATCTGTACTTGTTAAAGTCTTAAAAGAGCAATCGAAAGATAGTAATACATCTAAACAAACTTTTGATAACATCGATTCTTTAGCTCAAGGCAATACTTATTGTGTTACAACAGGGCATCAACCATCTATCTTCCTTGGACCTGCATATTTTTTATACAAAATAATCCATACAATAAAATTATGCGCAGAGCTAGCCAATAAATTTACAGATACTAATTTTGTTCCCATATTTTGGATGGCTACTGAAGATCATGATTTTGAAGAAATTAGTAGTATAAACTTATTTAAAAAAAAAATATCTTGGGACCCTGGAGAGATAAAAGAGGCTGCTGTAGGCAGGCTAAAGTTAACTAATATAGACACATGCAAAGAATCGATTGCTAATACCCTATACCGTGAGTTAGCTAACAACCCCATTACAAAAGAAGTACTTGATTGCTATACTAATGATAAAACTTTAGCTCAAGCAACGAGGGAAGCTCTGAATATCTTGTTTGGGAAGCATGGCCTGGTAATTTTAGATGGAGACAATAAGGATTTAAAGCGACTATTCGCCCCAGTTATTAAAGATGATATTTTTAACAATAAGGCTTTCAATATAGTTAAAAATATTTCATCAGAAATAAACAATTGTGGATACAAAGCACAAATATATCCGCAACATATCAATGTTTTTTATTTAAATAAAGAGTATAGAAAATATATTATAGAACATAAAAATGGTTATAGTGTTACAGATTTAAACATTCACCTATCTAAATCAGAAATTACCAATTTAATAGACACTCAACCTGAACTTTTCAGTCCTAATGTAGTTTTAAGACCTTTATATCAGGAAACTATTTTACCCAATTTAGCCTATATTGGGGGTGGGAACGAGATAGCCTACTGGCTACAATTAAAAGATATGTTTAGTGCCTATAAAACTACTTTCCCTATGTTAATAGTGAGAAATTCTGTTAGCATAATAAACGATGCTGCATACAAGCATCTAGAGGAACTTAATCTGAATATACTCGACTTTATAAATGGTAGCAATGAAATAGCTAGCTTGTTTACTAAAAGATATTTTGCTAAAGAATTATCTTTAGAACATGAAACAGAGGCTATTAATAAATTATTTGATTCATTAATAGTTAAGTATGTCTTAAATAAATCAGACATTAATATTGAGAAGAATATAAATGCTCAACGAACAAAAGCTTTAAAACTAATAAATAAAATTAGCGATAAGTTAATCAAACACTCTAAGCATACTATTTCTAATAACTTAAACCAAATTGAGCGATTGAAGCAAGCTATATTGCCAGGCAATACTTTACAGGAAAGATACATGAGTAGTTTATTTATTTTAAGTACTTATAACAATATTATAACTGAACTTTATAACGATTTTTCGCCTATAACACCTAATCATTATCTTATAAAGAGAAATACGTAATATATTTTAGACATTAAAAGTGAAATAAATCTATCTTATTAAATGTCAACAAAAACTTTTTAACTATATTTATTGCTCTATTAGTTTAATTTTGTTTAAAATTTATATTTTATTTATATAGGCATCAAATATGATATTACGTTTCTTAAGGGAGAAGGCCGCCTGGTTGCTCTCTGGATTTTTATTACTAGCATTATTATCTTTTATTCTAGGTGATTTTTTAGTGGGCAGGAAAGGTGTTAGTCAACATTCCGAAACTGATGACGCTATCGTAGGCCAAATAGATAATAGGATTATTAGCTATACTGAATTCAATGATTTAGTAACTAGAACAATAAACAACCAAAAAGCAACTAATCCAAATCCGGTAGGCGATACTACACTAAATGAGGCTATTTTATATACTGACGTTGTACAAACAATTTGGAAGAAATTGTTAAATGAGACTCTTATTAGCAAGGCCACCTCTGATATGGGTATATCAGTTGATAAAGACGAACTATTTGATATGGTAGAAGGCAACCACATTGATCCGGAAGTAAAACAATTTTTTGGTGTGGATCCTAATAGTACTATTGATGTAAATATTATACGTAATTTTATTAATCAGCTATCTTTACCTGCTTCTGCAAACCTTAGGCAAACATGGAAACAGTTTGAATACTATCTGGTAAATAAACGGTTAACTAACAAGTACATAAATTTACTTTCTAATAGCGTATTTGTTAATTCTCTAGAAGCTAAATCTCGTAACGATTTTTATAATACCAAAGCAGATTTAGATTATATAATGATAGATTATGATTATTTAAAAGACTCTATAAATGTATCAAACAAGGAGCTACAAGACTATTATAACGTTCATAAAAACAGGTTTAAAAATGATGAAGAAATACGTAATGTAAATTACGCAGTGTTAAATATTTTGCCCAGCCAAGAGGATTCACTAAAAATTAAAAATGCACTTACGGAATTAGTTCCTAAATTTCAACATACTAACCAGGATTCTCTGTTTGCCTCTATTAACTCCGACTATAACCAACACCTGGTATTATATAGTAAAAAGGATGCTATAGGTGCTAATGTCGCCAATAATTTGTTCAATGCAAAAAAAAATAGTGTATATGGCCCTTATCTGGATGGCAATACTTATAAACTTGCCAAATTGATTTATACTGATGCACTATACAGTGAAGTTAAAATTAAGCACATACTTTTCAGTGCTAATGAACCTTTAGAGAAGGTAAACGGGATATTAAATGATATTAAGAATAAAAAACAAAATTTTCAGGACGCTGCAAAAGCATTTTCTATAGACTCGTCTAGCAAAACAAACGGGGGCGAAATAGGATGGCTTAATTTAGATATGCCTATACCTGAGAGCATTAAAGACAATTGTTTTAAGAAACATAGTCCGGACTTACAGGTTGTAAAAAGCAATTTAGGCATCCATATTATCGAAATAATAGGTAGACGGGATTTATCTCAAAAAGCTAAGATTGCATATGTTACTAAGGCTATAAACGCATCTCAAGCAACTAGAGACGCTCATTTTACTAAAATAAAAAATGCCCTATCAGAACTAAATACAACTAAAGATATGAAAACGGTAGCCCATAAATATGGTCTACAATATTTTAATAATGAAAAAATAAAACCATGGGGGCCATATAATAATTTAAATGATCCTAATAGTCATATAGAAACATATAAATATAGGAAACTGATTCAGTGGATTTTCAAGGCTAAAAAAGGCGATTTATCTCCTGCAGTGGAAGAAAATGATTCTTATGCTATTGCCGAAGTAATAGGTATAGACAAAAAAGGATTTGAACCATTCAACGAGGTTCAAAAGGATATAAAATCTATAGTAACAAAAGAGAAAAAATATAACTCCTTGGTTAAATATATAAATACGTATCTACAAAACAACAATGTAAGCTTAGCAGATGTATCGAAGCACTTTAATGCTCCTATTAAAAAAGGCTACAGTCTTAGCATGCTTTCCGATAATTACGAACTTTATGGAGCTATAATTGGTAGTAAAACACAAAAGCTTAGTAAAGCTGTTAAAGGCAATAATGGGGTTTATATCTTCTATACGAATAACAAACAAACAAATAATCAAGACGATATATCATCAAATTTATTACACACTCAGCAAGTTAATTTTAACTTAGAGGTGTTAATAAAAGATATGCTAAAAGTACTTGAAACAAATAGAAAAATTAAAGATAACAGAGTAATGCTTTTATAAAAGCATTACTCTTGAAACTACAATTTATTGGCTGCTAGGAGCATATTCTGTAGCCTGCTTTTGTAACTCTGGGTAGTTATCATCTTTAGATGAATTATTATTCTCATTGTTAAAATCTAAATCAGGCAAAGGTTCTACATTTTGTGGCCCGGTTATAACTGTTGGTATAGATAAGGCTTTTTTAACTAACGAATAAAGTATTCTATAACATTTGTCGTCAAGTATAGTATTTATAGATTTAGGGGATTGGCGCAAATAATGTTGTTTAAAAGCTTTAATCGTCAATTTTATATTAGCTGTATCATACCCAAGTATAGCAAAAGCCCAAACTGGGTCGAAAACAGGCAAATAGGTGGTTTTATTATTTACTTCTCCCTCGTCGTACCAAAGACCGTACCCCTCTTTAGATAACTCTTCCCAAGGGAAATAATGACTTGGGTCTGTTTTTCTACCTGGAGCTACATCTAAATGCCCTATAAAATTTCTTGATGGTATTCTGTAACGTCTTTTTATATCGCTAAGTAGGACTTTAAGTGCCTGAATTTGTTCTTGTGGAAAAGGTTCATATCCCCTATTTATAATCTCTATTCCTATTGAGCTACTATTTAAATCTCTTATTGTATTCCAAGATCCTATACCTGCGTGCCAAGCGCGATGTTGTTCGTCCACAAGCTGATATATAATACCATCTTTGGTTACTAAATAATGGGAGCTTACCTGAGATTTTGGACTTGTTAAAGTACGCAGCGAAGGATCTAATAATTTCGTAGCCGTATGATGCAATATAACTAAAGGCGGAGTTTTTATTGTACCAAAATTAGGTGATGGATACCAAATAGAGCCTTCCATACCAGATGAATTAGCTGGCCGTGTAACGCTAGCTGGCTTACCAGGTCCAGGCTGCTGTGAATTATATAGTTTCCTGGTACATGAGGCAATTGTATTTATTATTATTATTAACAATAAATAACGTATAGTTTGTTTAAAAATCATGATAAGAATCGGCATTAGTTTAGTATAATTGTTTTATTTTCATAACCAACCTAAAATATATAACCAAATATATCCTATAGTTAGCCATAGTATTAAATTAAAAGTACAGACAATAAAGCCTACTTTCCACCACTCTTTTACAGAAAAATAATTTGCACTAAAATAAATAGGAGCAGTATTTATACCATAATGTGTAAGCCCGCCAGATAAATTAGCTAAGGATGCTAATGCAAGCGCGGCTACTAAAGGATTTACTCCCATACTTATAATTAGGAGAACAAAAGTGGTATACATAACTGTAGCATGAGCAGTTACACTAGCAAAGAAGTAGTGAATATAGAAAAATAATAGTATTAATATAATAACTATCGTATAACCAGTTCTATGCCCTATTAAAATGCTTATTTCATCTTTTAGCCAATTTATAATTCCATATTCAGATAGTTTCGTAGCTATCATTAATAATGTGGCAAACCACATAACGGTTTCCCAAACACCTTTATCGTTAACGCACTCTTTCCAATTAGCTATACCTGTAACTAATAATATAGAAAACCCTAATAAAGCGGTTACCGTAGCATTAAAATTAAAAGGCGAAGGCAAGCTAGGCCCTGCAACCCATAGAAAGAGCATGAATACGAATGTTGCCAGCATAATTTTTTCACTATGCTTCATTTTGCCCATATCTTTTAAAACTTGTTTTGCTCTTAAAGGTATTTCGTGGCTGCTTTGCCTTTCCGGCTTCAATATAATATATAATAGCCATGGTAATAATGCCAAGTTTATTATTCCTGGTACTATAGCAAAAGTGGCCCAGGTAAGCCAGGTTAATTCTATACCAACTGATCGCGCTAAATCTGCTATTAAACTGTTTCCCGCCATAGCAGTAAGAAAAATAGCACATGTTATTACATTAGTGTGAAAGCATAAACTAATTAAAAATCTAGATGTTTTTAGTAATGGTTTATCCAGATTCATATAAACAGAAGCTAAAGAATTTACTACAGGAAACATTATACCACCCCCTCGAGCAGTAGTGCTAGGTATCATAGGAGATAGTATTAGCTCTGTTATTATTAAACTATAGGCTAAACCAAAAGAATTTTTACCAAATTTGCTTATAAGTAAATAGGCTATTCTCTCGCCCAGACCGCTTAAAACTAAAGTTCTAGCTATAAAAAAAGCGGCTATAATGAGCCATGTAGTATGGGAGCTAAAACCACTAAGTGCGTCCTTTAAACTTAAGGTATTTGTTATAACGCATACAGTTAACGACAGAAAAGCTATGGCACCCATAGCTAATGCATTACTTACAATACCAAGTATAGTTACTATAAATATTACTAATAAATGCCAAGATTTTTTATCCAGAGATTCTACAGGTAAAAACCATAAGATAATTCCTAAGATTATTAATATTAGAAGTTTATAATTGAATTTTAACATTATTATTTAATTACTGTTAGTAGCTTATTTAATAACTTAAATAAGTTAGCGTATATCAGTTTATATGAATATGAAATTGGGAAACAATTTTAATATAATAAATACTTAGCTATAATGCTATAGGATTATTTATTTTTTCTAAAATTAAATCCGGAAGTGTTTAATATTTTATATAAATCTTCAGATTTTTTTGCAAATAATATAGCTTCTCCTGTAGATTTCATCTCTGGTCCTAAATTTGTATTTATCCCAGGGAATTTATCAAAAGAGAAAACAGGAATCTTTATTGAATACGGCTCTATAGTATCGTAAGCATCCAAATCAGTTATTTTTGCTGATCCAAGCATCATTTTTATAGCAATATTGACATATGGTGCCCCTTTAGCTTTAGAAATAAAAGGAACCGTACGCGATACTCTGGGGTTAGCCTCTATTACATACACCTTGTCTTGTTCTATAGCAAATTGAATATTTATAAAACCCACTATATTTAATGCTTTAGTTATTATTATAGAGTATTCCTTTATTGTATCTAGTACTTCTTTTGATAAGCTATAGCTGGGCAATACTGAGATTGAGTCTCCAGAGTGCACACCAGCTTCTTCAAAGTGCTCCATTATCCCAATAATCTTACAAGTACTGCCATCGGATATTATATCTACCTCTGCTTCTTTAGCCCCTTTTATAAATTTATCTATTAATATACCTTCACTAATGCTATTAGGCGATATATTACTAATTGTATCCTTTAATTCTTTATTATTATTTATAATCTTAACCCCGGCCCCTCCTATGACATAGTTGGGACGTAATAAAACAGGATACCCTATTTTATTAGCAATACATTCAGCTTCATTAGCTGATCGTATAATACCATATTGAGGATATAAAATATTGTTTTCTTGTAATAACTGAGAGAATAAACCTCTATTTTCGGCTAAATCTATAGCTTTAAAGTTAGAACCAAGAACTTTTATCCCGCAACGATATAATTTTTCTGCAAATTTTATGGAAGTTTGACCGCCCATGCCGATTATCACAAAATCAGGGTTTTCAAGTTTTATTATGTCTATTATGTATTCCCAGCATAATGGCTCAAAGTATAATTTATCTGCAATGTTAAAGTCAGTAGAAACCGTTTCCGGGTTACAGTTAATCATTATTGTTTCGTAACCAGCATCACGAGCTCCAAATATAGTATGTACACAAGCGTAGTCGAACTCTATGCCCTGACCTATGCGATTTGGGCCGGAACCAAGTATAACCACTTTCTTATTTTTAGACGGTACAGATTCATTTTCCTTATCAAAACTAGAGTAATAATATGGAGTATCCACACTGAACTCTGCTGCGCATGAATCTACCATTTTATATGTGCGCCTAATACCCTGCTTCTCTAAATATGATTCTATGTCGCTTTCTGTAGATTTTAATAGTTTTGCAAGTACAGCATTTGAATATCCATTAGATTTAGCTTCTTTTAACAATTTTATAGGAACATCAGATAGGTTATACTCTTTGATTTCTTTATCCAGGATAGATAATTTTTCTATTTGCTTTAAAAACCATTTATCTATTTTAGTTAAGTCGTGTATTTGCTCTACAGATATGCCTTTATCTAGCGCTTGTTTAATATATAAGAATCTATCATTGCTAGCATCCCTCAGGTTTTTAAGGATTGTCTCTTTATCATGATCAATAATATTATATAAGCCTAGTTCCGATATTTCTAACGATTGAAAAGCTTTTTGTAGCGCCTCATTAAAAGTTCTACCTATCGCCATTACTTCGCCAATGGATTTCATTTGCAGTCCAAGGGTTTTATCCGCATCAGGGAATTTATTAAAGTCCCATCTGGGAATTTTTACTACTACATAATCGATAGTTGGTTCAAAGTAAGCACTTGTATTATTTGTAATTTGGTTATTTAGTTCGTCAAGAGTATATCCTATAGCCAGCTTAGCTGCTATTTTTGCTATGGGGTAACCAGTTGCTTTAGAAGCTAAAGCCGAAGATCTAGATACCCTGGGGTTCATTTCTATTACGATTATTTCTTCGGTTTCTGGATCTATGGCAAACTGTACATTGCACCCGCCACTAAAGTTACCAATAGCTTTTACTAGTTTTATAGCTATATCTCGCATATTTTGATATACGGTGTCGCTAATAGTAAGCGTAGGGGCAGTAGTTATTGAATCTCCAGTGTGTATACCTATAGGATCAACATTTTCTATAGGGCAAATTACTACAGTATTATTTTCTTTATCGCGTAATAATTCAAGTTCAAATTCTTTCCATCCTATCAATGCTTCCTCTATCATCGCTTCGCGAGCTGGTGATACGTCAAGCGCATTTCTAAGTGAGCTTTCAAAATAACTAATATCTTTTACAAAAGCACCACCTGCACCTCCCAGAGTATATGATGATCGTAGAACTAAAGGAAATCCTATTTCTTTAACAAATGCTAAGCCATCTTCTATGCTGTGTACTGCTTGTGAACGTGGAGTTTTAAGATTTAGAGAAGTTAGCAACTGCCTAAATTTCTCTCTGTCTTCAGTATTATCTATAACGTCTATGTCAACCCCTATAATTTCTACATTATATTTATTCCATAAACCTAGCTCGTAAGCTTCTTTACACAAGTTTAAAGCGGTTTGGCCTCCTACAGTGGGTAGCACTGCATCAATTTTATGTTTTTTAAGTATTTGCTCTAAACTTTCAATTGTTAAAGGAAGTAAATAAACTTTATCCGCAACTATTTCATCAGTCATGATAGTTGCAGGATTTGAATTTATAACTATAGTGGATATACCCTCTTCTTTAAGAGACATTAAAGCTTGAGAACCGGAATAATCAAATTCACACGATTGACCTATAATTATAGGTCCGGATCCAATTACTAATACTGTATTTATATTGCTATTATGAGGCATATTCCGCAAAAGAAAAGAAAATCGGATCAAGATAGTTATTTTTGGCTATTTTTTATTATTATTTATAAAAATTTATTGCATGTAATATTATATTTTCCAAATAATAGCTCCACAATATTTATAGAACTATTACAGTATTGAAATGTAAGTCTGAGTTGCCATAATTATTGTAAGTTAAGAGTGGATTTCTATAGTCCAATATTTGAATTGTCAGGCTAGTCGGAGCTGACCCACAATTATAAAGGCTCAACGGGTGATTGAATTAATGTAAATTGGAGTTATATATTAGTACTAAATTTTATATTGATGCCTTTGTTCAATAGTATAATATTAGTCAATTATCATTGAATTCAATTTCAATAATATGTTGCGTGTTCCTTAAAATTTTATATTTATCGCTTATTACGTGTCCAACTAACCATATTATATCAGCATTATACGTTAATACCATAGTTTTTTGTTTTGATATTAAATTAACTTTTCTGTCAGTTAGTATATCGCTTATGTTTTTTTGCTTGCTCATTCCAAGAGGAGTCATTCTATCGGCATTCTGCCAGTATCTTAGCTGTACATTACCTGTCAACTTATTTGCATCTAAATAAGCAATATTAGGATTACTATTTTTATAAATTTTATTTAATAGATCGGGGGTTAAGTCTATTTTCCTTAAACTAATGTAGTCTTTAGGGTTTATATGGACATCTTTATGTGTTAAAGCTTGTTGTTTAATTATAATTTTAGAACGAGATTTAATTATGTCATACTTATCTATCTTAAATTCTCTAGTTTCATTATGGTTTAAGCTCTGTATAAGATTATCCAATATTGTTCTATTAATACCGAAGGGTTTAAGTATTTCATATAAAATAAGATTGTAATCTATAGTATTTTTAAGATCGCTTATCTCGATATATTGGTAATTCTCATAGTTTCTTAATAATTGTAGTTTTTGTGTGTCGATATAGTTTTTTAAAATAATTTCTTGATCGTATAAGTTTCTAGATGTACCAACAAATGCTTCAATAAAATTTTCATCTACT
Organism: Candidatus Krakonobacterium acarorum; assembly: GCA_050311575.1. GTDB lineage: Bacteria > Bacteroidota > Bacteroidia > SolTP2 > SolTP2 > Krakonobacterium > Krakonobacterium acarorum. Next base: position 15,015 of record JBNOKO010000001.1, read on the forward strand.
TTGTTAAAATTTGGTATTATATATTTTCGAATGCGATTCCTTAGGTATTTATCGCTATTATTACTTTTATCTTCTCTAAAAGGTATATTATTTAATTCTACTAATTGATTTAGTTCATTTGAATCAAAACTTAATAACGGTCTGATTATTTTATTATTTTTAGGCAGAAATCCTTTTAATCCGTATAAACCCGTATGCCTTAAAATATTTATAAGCATTGTCTCAACTAAATCGTTTTTATGATGAGCTGTAGCGACATACTTATATGAATATTTATCTAATAAATATAGAAACCATGTATATCTTAATTTTCTAGCTGCCTCCTGTATAGATATCCTATACTCTTTAGCGTATTCTATGGTTTGAAAACGCTTTGTAAAAAAAGGCACCTGGTATTCTGCTGCTAATTTTTCTACGAATTCTTCGTCTTTAAGAGAGTCCTCTTCTCTAAGCATAAAATTGCAATGAGCTATAGCAAAATTTAATTTTAGTGCTTTAAATAAATAAGACATAACTGCCGAGTCCCTACCCCCGCTAACAGCCAGTAATATTTTGTCATCGTAATGGAACAAATTATTATCCTTAATGAACCTAATAAACTTATCTATATACACGGCCAAGCATTAATTAAAAATTGTTAATATATAAATTATTAAATTTTACACAATAAAGCTTAAATTGAATGATACTTAATACAGAACATAATAAAAATATGGATAAGTTAAGAACAAACCTACTTAAGCTGGGAATTTTAGGTGGTGGACAATTGGGGCGTATGTTAACTCAATCGGCTATGGATTATAGCTTTGAGTCTGTCGATATTTTAGATCATAGTATAGATTCTCCTTGTAATATTTTCAGTAATCTTCAGATAGGCGATATTAAAGACTTCGATAGTGTATACAACTTCGGGAAAAACAAGAATATAATTACTATAGAAATAGAGAACGTTAATACAGATGCCTTAAAAAAATTGCAAAAAGAAGGTAAAAAAATATTCCCACAACCAGAAGTCATAGAAATCATTAAAAATAAGGCCTTACAAAAACAATTTTATGCAGAAAATAATATTCCCACTGCTAATTTTTACGTTGTAGATTCAGACAAAGAAATAATCAATTATAAAGATAACTTTCCCCTGGTTCAAAAAAGTCAACTTGCGGGATACGATGGCAAAGGGGTGTATGTTATTAAAGATAAAGATGATATAGACAATTGTTTAAAAGTTCCTTCAATATTGGAGGAAATGGTAGCCATTAAACAAGAACTATCGATAATAGTAGCCAGATCTATAGATGGTCAGGTAAAAATGTATCCAATAGTTGAAATGCATTTTAATAAAGAATCTAATCTATTAGAATATCTAGTAAGTCCGGCTAATATTAGCATATCAATAAATAATAAAATTACAGAATTAGCAAAAAGATTAGCCTCTCTGTTGCAAATAGTTGGGATTTTCGCAATAGAACTGTTTGTTACGAAGAATGATGAAATATTAGTTAACGAGATTGCGCCTCGAGTTCACAACAGTGGACATCATACAAAAGGTGGCTTTATAAGTTCTCAGTTTGATTCACATATAAGGGCTATAAGCGGCCTGCCTATTAACGATATGCAACCAATTTATAAATATTGCGGTATGGTAAATATTTTAGGGGGAAAAGGTTATAGTGGATTACCTGTATATAACGGCATGTACAAATTGCTAGAATATAATAATATAGCTTTGACTCTATATGGAAAAACTAAAACTTCTCCATATAGAAAATTGGGCCATATTTCTATATTTGATAACGACCAAGATAGTTTTATTAATACAGTTGATGCTGTACTGAAAACAACAAATGTAACATCTATATAAATGAATAATAATCCAGAAATAGGTATTATTGTAGGAAGTAAATCGGATTTACCTATAATATCGCAAGCAGAAGAATTATTAAAAAAATGTAATATTCCTTATTTATTAAATATAGTGTCAGCACACAGAACACCTGATAAGATGTATGAATATGCTAAAGATGCTCATAAAAAAGGGGTAAAAGTGATTATAGCAGGCGCAGGTGGTGCAGCACATTTACCTGGAATGGTCGCGTCAATAACTCCTTTACCAGTAATTGGGGTTCCAATATTATCTGGCAACTCTCTTATCGGGTTAGATTCGATATTATCTATACTACAAATGCCTAAAGGTGTCCCTGTTGCCACAGTAGCCCTCAATAATGCTTACAATGCAGCTTTATTAGCTATTAAAATATTAGCAACTTATAACTATGCCTATTTGGATAAAGTAATATCTATACAGAAAGAATTAAAAAAAATGGTTACTGACGATGATAATAATTTATCAAATAATCAATAAGGTTACCAGTTATTACGCCACATCATGGAACCTACAGGTAAATGGCTCTTTACATTGTATTTAGCGCCTGTTTTATTAGAATATTTAACGTTTACTTCGCCTTTTACTTCATAATAAATTAACTGCCCTATAGGCATACCCTCATAAATTATTACAGGTTGCTTGCAAGAAATCTCTAAAGTCCAATGGTTGCAGAAGCCAACATCTCCCTTTCCAGCTGTAGCATGTATATCTATACCCAATCTCCCTGTGCTGGATTTACCCTCTAAAAAAGGCACATGCATATGAGTTTCTGTATATTCAATAGTTGAACCTAAATATAATTTATTAGGTTCAAGCATAAATCCATCAATAGGAATTGTAAAATGTACTATATCGTTGTCTTTCTTGGCATCTAGCATATCATTTTTATAATAAGCCAAATATTTACTAAGATGAACGTCATAAGAATTAGCACCTAAAGAGTTTTTATCAAAAGGGCTTATAATGATATTGCCCTTTTGGATTTCAAGTAATATCTCTTTATCTGACAGTATCATAACCCGACTTTGTTAATGATTATTTTCTTCTGTTAATTCCTCCAGTTCTTGTTTGCCTCCTACAATTATATTAGAATATCTATGAATTCCTGTACCAGCAGGTATTAAATGTCCTGCTATAACATTCTCTTTTAGTCCTAACATATAGTCTTCCTTGGCTGATACTGCAGCTTCGTTAAGCACTTTTGTAGTCTCTTGGAATGAAGCAGCTGATATAAAGCTTTTAGTGCTAAGAGATGCCCTCGTTATACCTTGTAATAAAGATTTAGATGTTGCAGCAACAGCGTCTCTAACTTCTACTAATCTTAACCCCTGGCGCTTTAGTTTAGCATTTTCGTCTCTTAGTTTTCTTAAGCTAACTATTTGTCCTAGTTTTAATTCATTAGAATCACCTGTTTCTATAACTACTTTTTTATCATAGATAAAATCATTTTCTTCAATAAAGTCTGTTTTATCAACAGATTCCTTTTCTAAGAATCTAGTGTCACCAGGGTCTTCAATCAATACTTTTTGCATCATCTGTCTAACTATAACTTCAAAGTGTTTGTCATTAATTTTAACCCCTTGTAATCTATAGACTTCTTGTATACCATTAACAAGATATTGCTGAACTGCACCAGGTCCTTGTATCGCTAAGATATCAGATGGACTTATTAACCCATCAGATAGTCTATCCCCCACTTTTACAAAGTCATTATCTTGGACAAGTAAGTGCCTTGATAATGGAGCCATATACTTGCGTTGGCTACCATCTTTACCTTCTACAATTACTTCTCTGTTACCACGTTTTATACCGCCTAGGGTTACTACACCTTCTATTTCAGACAATATAGCTGGATTAGATGGGTTTCTTGCTTCAAATAATTCAGTTACTCTTGGTAGACCGCCAGTGATGTCTCTTGTTTTACCAGAAGATCTAGGTATTTTAGCTATAACAGTTCCCGCTTTTATTTGTACTCCTGTATCAACTGAAATATGGGCTCCAACTGGCATGTTATAACTCTTTACAACTTCATCTCCTTTTTTAATAATTATTACAGGATTTTTGGTTTTATCTTTGCTTTCTACTATAACTTTTTCTTTGTATCCTGTCTGCTCGTCTAATTCTTCCATATAAGTTAAACCTTCTATAATAGAATCGTATTGAATTTGACCTTCAGCTTCAGATATAATTACTGCATTATATGGATCCCATGAACATATCACCTCTCCTTTATCTACTATCTGGTCCTCTTTAACAAATAATTTAGACCCATAAGGTATATTGTTAACAGCGACTACTTTTTTTACATTTTCATCGATAATTTTTACTTCTCCAGATCTACCAACTACAATATGTATTTCTTTACCTTCTTCATCTTTAAACGGTATGCTACGTATATTATCGAATTCTAACTTACCTTTGAATTTAGCTACTATTTGCGACTCAGCAGCTATGTTTGATGCTGTACCCCCAACGTGGAAAGTCCTTAAAGTTAACTGAGTTCCTGGTTCACCAATCGATTGTGCAGCAATAACTCCTACTGCTTCACCTATCTGTACCATTTTGCCTGTTGCTAAATTCCTACCATAGCACTTAATACAAGCTCCACGTTTCGCATTACAAGTTAAAACAGATCTTATTTCAACTGAATCTATAGGACTGTCTACTATCTTTTTAGCAATGTCTTCATCAATTTCTTCTCCAGCTCGTACTATTAAATTATTATCTAAAGGATTATAAATATCATTTAAAGATACTCTGCCTAAGACTCTATCGTACATAGATTCAACTATTTCTTCATTATCTTTTAGGTCTGATATTTTTACACCTCTTAGCGTACCGCAGTCAACTTCTGAAATAACGATATCTTGTGCTACATCATGCAACCTCCGGGTTAAATATCCTGCATCAGCAGTTTTTAAAGCTGTATCAGCTAAACCTTTTCTTGCTCCGTGTGTAGATATAAAATATTCTAATACAGATAAACCTTCCTTAAAATTAGATAAAATAGGATCTTCTATAACTTCGCCTCCCGAACCAGATTTTTGTGGTTTAGCCATCAGACCACGCATACCGCAAAGCTGACGAATTTGTTCTTTTGAACCACGGGCGCCAGAGTCTAGCATCATATAAACTGAATTAAACCCTTGATTGTCAGTCGAAATTGTCTCCATAACTTCGTCAGACAATTTATTATTAGCATTGGTCCAAATATCAATTATCTGGTTGTAACGCTCATTATTAGTTATAAATCCCATATTATAGTTATTTATAACCTCTTGTACTTCTTTAGATGCTTTCTCTAATAACAATGGTTTCTCACTAGGGATATTTAAATCTTGCAAATTAAATGATAAACCTCCTTTAAATGCCATAGAATATCCTAGCGATTTTATATCATCAAGAAACTGTGCTGCTTTTGCCATTCCATGATGCTTAACTATAGAAATTATAATATCTCTTAAACTTTTCTTAGTTAATACTTCATTAATGAAACCAGCACCAGCAGGCACAACTTTATTAAAAATTATTCTACCTAATGTCGTATCTATTATTTTATAATATGTGCTCCCATCTTTGTTCGTATCCTTTACTCTCAACTTTACAAAAGCATGAAGCTCGACTTTACGTTCATTATAAGCAACTATAGCTTCTTCTGCAGAATAAAAAATTAGACCTTCACCTTTTATTTGATGGTTTGAATCAGACTTACGTCCTTTAGTCATATAATATAACCCTAGTACCATATCTTGAGAAGGTACGGCAATAGGAGCTCCACTTGCAGGATTAAGAATGTTATGCGATGCTAACATTAATACTTGAGCTTCTATTATAGCAGCATTACTCAACGGTACATGCACAGCCATTTGGTCACCATCAAAGTCGGCGTTAAATGCTGTACAAACCAAAGGGTGTAAACGTATAGCTTTACCTTCGACTAGTCTGGGTTGGAACGCCTGGATACCTAGTCTATGCAATGTTGGAGCCCTATTTAATAAAACCGGATGGCCTTTTAGTACATTTTCTAAGACATCCCATACAACAGGATCTTTCCTATCAACTACTTTTTTAGCAGATTTTACAGTTTTAACTATGCCTCTTTCAATTAGCTTACGAATTATGAAAGGTTTAAATAGCTCTGCTGCCATATCTTTAGGCAAACCACATTCGTGCAGTTTTAAGGTAGGCTCTACAACTATTACAGACCTTGCAGAATAATCTACCCTTTTACCTAATAAATTTTGGCGGAATCGTCCCTGCTTGCCTTTTAATATATCTGATAAAGATTTTAGTGGTCTATTACCTTCAGATTTTACTGCAGATCCTTTTTTAGAGTTATCAAAAAGCGAGTCTACTGCTTCTTGCAGCATGCGTTTTTCGTTTCTTAATATTACTTCCGGAGCTTTTATAGATAGTAATCTCTTAAGCCTGTTATTACGTATTATAACCCTTCTATATAAATCATTCAAATCTGATGAGGCAAATCTTCCTCCATCTAATGGAACTAATGGTCTAAGTTCTGGCGGAATGATAGGGATAATTTTTACTATCATCCATTCCGGCTTATTTACGATCCTACTATTACCAGATCTAAACGCTTCAACAACTTGCAGACGTTTTAAAGCTTCATTTTTACGCTGTTGCGAAGTTTCTGTATTAGCCTGATGCCTTAGATCATACGATAATTGATCTAAATTAATTCTTGCTAATAAATCTTGCAAAGCTTCAGATCCCATTTTAGCTATAAATTTCTGCGGGTCGCTATCGTCAAGTAATTGATTTTGCTCGGGTAATTCTTCTATTATATTTAGATACTCTTCTTCGGTTAAAAAGTCTAACGCGTTGATTCCATCTCTTTCTTTTATTCCAGGCTGTATAACTACATATCTTTCATAGTATATAATAAGATCAAGCTTTTTTGATGGTAGTCCCAGTAAATAACCAATTTTGTTAGGCAAAGATCTAAAATACCAAATGTGAGCTACAGGTACTACAAGATTTATATGACCCATGCGCTCGCGCCTAACTTTTTTTTCTGTTACCTCTACTCCACATCTATCGCAGATTATGCCTTTGTATCGTATCCTTTTATACTTACCGCAGGAACATTCGTAATCTTTAACAGGACCAAATATTCTTTCGCAAAATAAACCATCGCGTTCTGGTTTATATGTTCTGTAATTAATAGTTTCTGGCTTTAAAACCTCCCCGTATGATTGTTCTAATATATCTTCCGGTGACGCAAGGCTAATAGTTATTTTATTAAAATCAGACTTAACTTTTTTGTCCTTATTTTTATTATACATAGGATTTATCTTGCCAATATAAAGTTTTAATCTTTATAATTTATTTATCAAACTTTAAGTTTAAAAGTAAACCTTTTAATTCATGAGTTAATACATTAAAAGATTCTGGTATGTTTGGTGTAGGCATATTGTCACCTTTAACAATAGCTTCATAAGTTTTTGCCCTACCTATAACATCATCTGACTTCACTGTAAGCATTTCTTGTAAAATATTAGAAGCTCCAAATGCTTCAAGAGCCCATACCTCCATTTCTCCAAAACGTTGTCCACCAAACTGGGCCTTACCTCCAAGAGGCTGTTGTGTAATAAGAGAATATGGCCCTATAGAACGCGCGTGCATTTTATCATCTACCATATGCGCAAGCTTAATCATATAAATTACGCCCACAGTGGTAGGTTGGTCGAATTTTTGACCTGTTAAACCATCATATAAATATGTTCTGCCAGATTTAGGTAGCTCCGCTTTCTCAAGCCATTGTTCAACATCTTGAGAGCTCGCACCATCAAAAATAGGAGTTGCAAATTTAACACCTAATTTTTGCCCAGCCCAACCAAGAACAGATTCATAAATTTGACCGAGGTTCATACGAGATGGCACACCCAGTGGATTTAAAACTATATCTATAGGTGTTCCGTCTTCTAAAAATGGCATATCTTCTTCTCTGACTATTTTAGCAACTATACCTTTATTACCGTGCCTTCCCGCCATTTTATCGCCGATTTTAAGTTTACGCTTATTAGCAATATAAACTTTAGCCATTTGGATTATTCCGGACGGCAGTTCGTCACCTACAGTTAAGGTAAATTTTTCACGTCTATATTCACCCATAACTTCGCTAACTTTTATGTTATAGTTATGGAGCAACTGTTTTACTAAGGCGTTGTGTTTGTCAGATTTTGTCCAATCCGATAATTCTATATTATCGTATTTAATTTTAGACAATAACTCTTTTGTAATTTTTTTATCTCCTGGTAATACTAAATCTCCATAATAGTTTTTGACATCTATGGAAACTTGGCCATTTAATATAGAATAAAGCTTATCAATTAATATTAATCTTAGATCTTCCAGCTTCTTTGATAGTTTTAAATCTAATTTTTCGATTAGCGCTTTTTCTTCTCCTTTAGTAGTTTTTCTTACTCTTGAGAAAAGATTAGTAGTAATAACAACACCTTCTACTGATGCTGGCGCTCTTAAGGAAGCATCTTTTACGTCGCCAGCTTTATCTCCGAATATAGCTCTTAGTAACTTTTCTTCTGGAGATGGATCTGTCTCTCCTTTAGGGGTAATTTTTCCTATAAGAATATCATTTTCATGTATTTCTGCTCCTATGCGTATTATACCATTTTCATCTAAATCTTTAGTTAGGTCTTCAGACACATTAGGAATATCGGCAGTAAACTCTTCTTCACCTAAACGTGTGTCTCTAACTTCAAGAGTAAATTCCTCTATATGTATAGAGGTAAAAAGATCTTGTTTGATTACTCTTTCTGAAATAACTATAGCATCTTCAAAGTTAAACCCTTGCCAAGGCATGAAACCAACTTTTAAATTGTGACCCAGTGCCAGTTCTCCATGCTCTGTTGCATACCCTTGAGTTAGTACGTCTCCTTTCTTAATTTTTTGGCCTTTTTTTACTATAGGTTTTAAGTTGATACAAGTACTTTGATTAGTCTTTTTAAACTTTGTAAGTATATATTCTTTTTCAGGTGAGTCAAAAGATACTAACATATCTTCACTATCAATATCGTATTTTATCAATATCCTCTCAGCATCAACGTATGTGATTTCACCATCGTGCTCAGCACTGATTAGAACACGTGTATCCATAACCACGCGCTTTTCTAGACCTGTACCAACAATCGGAACTTCAGGTTTTAATAATGGAACAGCCTGACGTTGCATATTAGATCCCATAAGAGCCCTATTTGCATCGTCATGTTCTAAGAAAGGAATTAAAGAAGCTGCTATTGATGTAATTTGATTAGGTGCTATGTCAATATAATCTGCCTGGGCTGGATCAACCACAGGAAAATCTCCCTCATATCTTGCTTTTAATTTATCTGATAAAAAATTGCCGTCATTGTCATAGGCACTGTTAGCCTGAACAATAATTTTTCCGTTCTCATCTTCAGAGCTTAAGTATTCAACATCTTCACTCGTAAGTACTTTTCCATTACTTACTCTCCTATATGGAGTTTCTATAAATCCTAAGCTATTAACTTTTGCGTGTACACAAAGAGATGAGATAAGGCCTATATTAGGGCCTTCAGGAGTTTCAATAGGACATAAACGGCCATAATGAGTGTAATGGACGTCACGAACTTCGAATCCGGCTCTTTCTCTAGATAGACCACCCGGGCCAAGGGCTGACAAACGTCTTTTATGCGTAACTTCAGCTAATGGATTAGTCTGATCCATAAACTGAGATAACTGATTAGTACCAAAAAAGGTATTGATTACAGAAGTTAAAGTTCTTGCATTTATTAAATCTGCAGGTGTAAATACTTCGTTATCACGTATATTCATTCTTTCTCTTATGGTTCTAGCCATACGTGCTAAACCTACGCCAAATTGTGCATATAGTTGCTCGCCTACAGTTCTTACACGCCTATTACTTAAATGATCTATATCGTCAACTTCGGCTTTAGAGTTAGATAAGTTTATTAGATGCTTAACTATAGCAATTATATCATCTTTAGTAAGTACTTTTGTATCTTGATCTATATTTAAATTTAACTTTCTATTAATTTTATATCTACCAACGTCTCCAAGATCGTATCTTTTATCTGAAAAGAATAATTTATCTATTATACCTCTAGCTGTTTCCTCATCTGGTGGATCAGAACTACGTAATTGTCTATATATATATTCAACAGCTTCCTGCTCTGAATTCGACTCATCTTTTTGTAAAGTATTATATACTATAGCATAGTCTATAGCCCTGTAATCATCTTTTTCTAATACAACTGCATCAATATTAGCCTCTAATATAAGATTAATATGACCTTCATCAATGGTGGTGCCTCTATCGACTATTATACTATTTCTAGCCAGAGAAACTACTTCACCTGTTTCTTCATCGACAAAATCTTCAGTCCATTTTTGAAGAACTCGAGCAGCTAATTTTCTTCCTATGTATTCACTTTTATTACTCTCGTCTATTTTTACTTCATCTACTAAATCAAATAAGCTAAGAATATCTTTATCTGAATCGTAACCGATAGCTCTTAATAATGTTGTTACAGGAAATTTCTTTTTTCTATCGATGTAAGCGTACATTACATTATTAATGTCGCTGGCAAACTCTATCCAAGATCCCTTAAATGGTATTATCCTAGCAGAATATAAACGGGTTCCGTTTATATGCCTGCTAGATCCAAAGAAAACTCCTGGAGACCTATGTAATTGCGAAACTATTACCCTCTCTGCTCCATTAATTATAAAGCTACCGCGAGGCGTCATATAAGGTATAGTGCCTAAGTATACATCTTGAACTATTGTTTCAAAATCTTCATGCTCAGGATCTGTACAATATAAGCGTAATTTAGCTTTTAAAGGCACACTATAAGTTAAACCTCTATCAATACACTCTTGTATACTGTATCTAGGAGGATCAACAAAGCAATCTATAAACTCAAGGACAAATAAGCCCTTAGAGTCAGTTATAGGAAAATTTTCACTAAATACCTTAAAAAGGCCTTCCTGACATTTGCTTTCTCCTGTAGTGTCAACTTGAAAAAATCTTTTAAAAGATCCTAATTGTACATCAAGAAAATCCGGATAATCGATAATTTTTCTTACACTAGAAAAGTCTACCCTACCAGAATTATTATTATAATTTTGTTCCAAAATTGGCTTACAAACTTAAGAAATTGAACAATTAAAAAACTGTACAAGACCCAAAGACAAAATTGATAAAACAACCATCAATTAGAAATCGATGATCGTATAACAATACCAGCCTTTAGATCCTATATATGCTTGGAAACGTTGTCTAAACGTTAACTACTGAAGTTCGATTTCTGCCCCTACTTCTTCTAATTTTTTCTTTAATTCTTCAGCTTCAGCCTTAGGAGCTTTTTCTTTAATTGTACCAGGAGCACCATCTACTAAATCTTTAGCATCTTTTAAAGATAACCCTGTAACTTCTTTTACAGCTTTTACAACCGCTAATTTATTAGCACCTGCAGATTTTAAAATAACATTAAAATCGCTTTTTTCTGATGCTGCTGCAGAATCTGCACCGCCAGAAGCTGGAGCAGCTGCCATTATAGCCTGAGCAGCAGGCTCTATGCCGTAATCATCTTTTAACACTTTAGTTAACTCATTTACTTCAGATACAGTAAGATTAACTAGATTTTCTGCCAATTCTTTTATATTTGCCATTTGTATTATAACTTTTTAGTACTTAACGTTAAGAAAATAAATATTAAACCAACTAAATAATAAATTAATATTTTTATTTATATAAATTTAATACTTAAAGCTTTGTTAACTATCTGCTAGCTAAAGCCTTAAGTATAGAGTGAATGCCCTCAGAACTTGATTTCTTTAATCCAGAAATAACATTTCTAATTGGAGATTGAAGTAAACTAATAACGTCACCTATTAATTCTTCTTTAGATTTAAGCTGAGCTAACATGCTAAGATTTTCGTCACCACCAATATAAAAACATCCTTCGATATAAGCCCCTTTTAATACAGGAAAACTACCAACAGTAGATTTTACTTTTTTAATCAGCTTAGCAGGCATATTCGCAACATTAGAAAACATTAATGAAGACACTCCGTGTAAAGTATCGTAAATACTATCATAGGTATCACCGTGCTTTTCTGCAGCCTTTTTTATGAAAGTATTTTTAACCACTTTCATATACATACCTTCACTATGCACAACTCGACGCATAATGTCAATATCTTTAACAGACATACCATTATGATCTATTATATATACGGCACTATAACTGCCGAATTTTTCGTATAGATCTTCTATGATCTCTTGTTTCTCAGTTCTTTTCATTTAATTATATACTTGCACCTATAGCTTTTAAGTCAATTTTTACACTCTTACCCATAGTAGATGATATAGACATTGTCTTTAAATAAAGACCTTTGGCAGCAGCAGGTTTCAGCCTATTAATCGCCTGTACTGCTGAGACACAATTATCAGCAATGCTAGCTTCTGGAAAAGACGCCTTGCCTACAGAAACATGTATATTAGCTCCTTTATCCATTTTAAAATCTACTTTACCAGCTTTAATCTCCGAAATAGCTTTAGGTAAGTCTACAGATACTGTACCCGATTTAGGATTTGGCATTAAATTTCTAGGACCTATAATCTTACCTATCTTACCAATTTTAACCATACAATCTGGTGTAGTTACTATAACATCTATGTCTAGCCAGCCACTCTCTATTTTCTCTATATATTCAATACCAGCATAGTCAGCTCCAGCATCTAAAGCTTGTTTAACTTTATCCTCTGTACATATAGCCAATACACGTAATGATTTACCAGTCCCATGAGGAAGAGCAACTACGCCTCTAACCATTTGATTCGATTTTTTAGGATCAACTCCCAGCGATACTACTATATCTATACTTTCATCAAACTTAGCCAGAGCATTTTTCTTTACTAAAGAGCATGCCTCTGCCAAAGTATACAATTTATCACTATCGTAGCTTTGCGCCACTTTTTCCTTATTTTTTGTCAACTTAGCCACCTCTTACAAGTAATTAAAATTATAAATCACAATAGCATAGGGCTATTTAGTGTCTGAAAATTCTCCTGTAACACTTATTCCCATACTACGTGCAGTACCAGCAATCATTTTCATAGCAGAAGATAGAGAAAAAGCGTTCATATCTTCCATTTTATCTTCAGCTATTTCTTTAATTCTATCCCAAGAAATAGAAGCTATTTTTTTTCTATTAGATTCAGGGGAGCCTTTTTGAATTGAAACGGCCTCCAATAACTGAGTAACAGCAGGAGGTTTAGTCATAACAAAATCAAAGCTCTTGTCACCATAGACTTTAACTCTAACCGGAACTAACTGCCCACCTTTATTTTGTGTAGCAGAATTAAATTTATCACAGAAATCTTTTATATTAACCCCTTTACCACCTAAAGTAGGACCAACAGGAGGAGCAGGAGTTGCAGATTTAGCTTTTATACGTAGTCTTATTTGTGCTGCAACTTCTTTTGCCATTATTATTATTTATTTAAGAACATTTTGGCTGTAAAAACCATCAAATTTAGCAAAAAATAATTAATAAATTAAATTATACAATAAAAAAGTTGTAATTTAATTTATTGTTATATACTTAGATCAACATCTTGATTCTTATCAGATAGATCGTTAGTGTCTATCTTTTCAACTTGTAGATAGTTAAGTTCAACTGGTGTCTGCCTTCCAAAAATTTTAACATTTACTCGTAACTTTTTTTTATCTTCCATAATTTCTTCTATAATACCTAAGAAACTACTGAAAGGACCATCTATAATCTTTATTTTTTCATTTACCATATAATCAGGAAGCGATTCAGGGATTTCTCCACTAACCCTATCATCAATATCCTTTAGCATTCTATTTACTTCAGATAGCCTAAGAGGTATGGGATTACCCGTTTTGCCTTCTCTTAGAAAACCTACTACATCAACTATCCTTTTCTCAATTATCTCTTCTAATTCTCCATTTATGTGAGCATTTATAAATACGTAGCCGGAATAATATACTTTCTCTTTTATTAAGCGTTTCCCTTCTTTCATTTTAATATATTTTTCCATGGGAACGACTATCTGTTCTACTAAATGAGCAAAACCCAAATCGCTAATCTCTCTCTCTAAGCGCTCTTTTACTTTATTTTCTTTACCTGATTTAGTTCTTACAACAAACCATTTAAAATCTGAGGACTCCATATAAATACGTGTAATGCTTATATTATTTTTAATAGTCAATCATTGTTAACTTATCATTTTGTAAAATGTAGAAATAAGAACTTCGCCTAAAAATTTATCAATAACAAATACTACCAATGAAAGTATTATGCAAGAGATTAAAACAAATATCGCATCATACAATACTTCCCTATAAGAAGGCCATGATACTTTATTAATCAATTCATCTTTCGAATCCTTTATATACCTTAAAAAGGAACTCATTTTTCAATAATTTATAATTAAAAAAACTAAAACAGGGGTGGAGAGATTCGAACTCCCATCAATGGTTTTGGAGACCACTATTCTAACCGTTGAACTACACCCCTAATATCTTTAATCTACAACCTCTGTGATCTGACCCTGACCGACAGTCCTGCCACCTTCACGAATAGCAAATTTTAAATTTTGCTCTATACATATAGGAGCAACCAACTCTACTGTTATAGCAGTATTGTCACCAGGCATAACCATTTCTACACCATCTGGAAGCTCTATACTACCTGTAACGTCTGTTGTCCTAAAATAAAACTGAGGTCTATAGTTTTTAAAGAATGGAGTATGACGCCCACCTTCTTCTTTATTCAAGATATAAACTTGAGCTTTAAACTTCTTATGTATTTTTACAGTACCTGGAGGAGCTATAACCATACCACGGAATATCTCGCCTTTGTCAACACCTCTTAAAAGAACCCCTAAATTATCTCCAGCGCTAGCTTCGGTTAAAGTTTTACGGAACATTTCAAGACCAGTAATAGTACTTGTTATAGGTTTTTCTTTAAAGCCAACTATTTCTACTGGATCTCCAACCTTACATTTACCTCTTTCTATAAGACCCGTAGCAACCGTTCCACGGCCCGTAATAGTAACTACACCCTCAATTGGAAGCAAGAAAGGTTTATCTACATCACGAACAGGAGTAGTTATGTTATTGTCAACAACATCCATAAGCTTTAGTACACTATCTACCCATTTAGGATCGCCATTAAGCGCACCTAAGGCAGACACTTGAACTATCCTACCGTCTGTCTTAAAGCCATGAGCACTTAATAACTCTTCTACTTCCATAATAACCAGTTCGATCATTTCAGGGTCGTCAACCATATCACTCTTATTAAGAGCAACAACAATATCAGGAACTCCAACCTGCTTAGCTAATAAGACGTGCTCTCTAGTTTGTGGCATTAAACCATCAGTAGCTGCAACCACTAGAATAGCTCCATCCATTTGGGCTGCTCCAGTAATCATATTCTTTACATAGTCAGCGTGTCCCGGGCAATCCACGTGAGCATAATGTCGAGCTTCTGTTTCGTATTCTACGTGAGCTGTATTAATAGTTATACCGCGCTCTCTTTCTTCAGGAGCCTTATCGATATCTTCAAAAGCTATTGCTTTGGAAGTACCTTTGTCAGATAAAACTTTTGTGATAGCCGCAGTTAAAGTAGTCTTACCATGGTCAACGTGGCCTATTGTGCCTATATTAACATGGGGTTTATTGCGTTCAAAAACCTCTTTTGCCATTTTATAATATTAAATTAATGTACAGTATTGTGTTATATAATAAAACAAAAAAATATATAAGTGAGCTCTATAAATTATTTTTTTAATAATAATTTATAGACCTATTAATATTAAAATATAACGGTCTTACACCGAGCCTTTGACGGGATTTGAACCCGTGACCTCATCCTTACCAAGGATGCGCTCTACCCCTGAGCTACAAAGGCCTTTTTGGAGCGGAAGACGGGCCTCGAACCCGCAACCTATAGCTTGGAAGGCTATCGCTCTACCAATTGAGCTACTTCCGCAATTTTATGTAAAGTGGGGGAAGCAGGATTCGAACCTGCGAAGCTCGCGCAACGGATTTACAGTCCGTCCCATTTGGCCACTCTGGTATTCCCCCAACACTTCTTATTCTAAAACCTTTGAACGTTTACAAATATATGAGCCTCCTGCCGGCTTCGAACCAGCGACCTGCTGATTACAAATCAGCTGCTCTACCAATTGAGCTAAGGAGGCATAAAAGAAGTCTTATTCTAAATACTAAAACAAAAATCGCTTATTTTTATGTCTAATGCAAAAAAGTAAGCTGAATATTTGTTTTATAGTCACTTTGTATTATATCTAAAGTGCCACCTAAAGCATACATTATTTTTTTACAGAATTCTAAGTTATAAATTTTAATATTTTTATTAAAATTTTTTAGCTCTATAGCCAATTTTTTTTCTTTATTGTTTAAATATCCATGAATTTTAGCCTCTTCAGGATTATTGTCAAAGAAACTATCTAATATAGATGTTATAATTTTATTAAGCCATAGTAAATTACATTTAAATTCAAAACTAATATCCCTATCCCATATTATTTTCGCTTTTTGAGTATCACTATATTTATCTAATATCTTTGAAAGAACCTGATAAAGCTGCCTTGTTGAACATAGCGAATTATCTACTTTTGGAAATCTATATGAAGCTTCAATATCTTTAGAAAAAGCATCTAAAATAGCTTCTATGGCATACGCTGTATTATGTATTCTATCAGACAAGTCTTTTATTAGTTGTACATTTGTAGCTCTAGGATCATCTGTAACTATAGGATTATTAGATTTAGCAATATTATTTAGGCTATAGCTTATGCCTGTTAAAACCATTAAAGGTGACGATATATCGTGCCTTAAACCATTAAACAATATCCTAAGTTCATTTAAAGAAATATCTTTAATTTTTTGATTATAGATATTATTTTTATTTGTTTTATCGTCATTTTGCACTTCCTTAATACATTATAATGCTTATATGATCATCAGTATTTAGTTTATATTAGATTTCATATAGTCTCTGTTTAAACGAGCTATACTTTCTAAGTCGATAAGTTTGGGACACTCATATGCACAGGCTCCAGTATTAGTGCATCCACCAAAACCTTCTTCTTCTGCTCTTTCGATCATAGATTTCACTCTTATATATCTTTCAGGTTGCCCTTGAGGGAGCAAAGAGTATTGAGAAACTTTAGCTGCAATAAATAACATAGCAGATGCATTTTTGCATACCGCAACACATGCGCCACATCCTATGCAAGAAGCCATATCTAAAGCTTTGTCTGCATTTTGTTTAGGTACAAGTATATTGTTAGCATCTTGAGCATTACCCGTGTTTATTGAAACAAAGCCACCAGCAGCCATGATTCTGTCAAACGAACTTCTATCTACAACTAAATCTTTAATAACTGTAAAGGCAGTTGCTCTCCAAGGCTCTACTGTAATAGTATCACCATCTTTAAAGGATCGCATGTGTAATTGACAAGTAGTTATCCCTCGCTTAGGTCCATGTGGTCTACCGTTTATAACCATAGAACACATGCCACATATGCCTTCTCTACAGTCATGATCAAAGGCTATAGGCTCTTGCCCACTTTCAATTAACTGGTTATTCAGGACGTCGAACATTTCTAGAAATGACATATTTTCTGAAACGCCTGCAACTTTATAATCTAAGAATTTACCTTTATCATCCTTATTTTTTTGTCGCCATACTCTAAGAGTGATATCCATATTGTATTTAATATTTAATAGAGTTATTTATAAGACCTTTGAGCAATTTTTATGTTTTCATACACTAGTTCTTCTTTATGAAGGATTGGAGCACTAGAACCATCATACTGCCAAGATGCAACGTAAGAAAAGTTCTCGTCATCTCTACGTGCTTCTCCGTCTTCAGTTTGGTATTCTTCTCTAAAATGACCTCCACATGACTCTTTTCTATTTAGAGCATCCAGGCACATTAGTTCTCCTAATTCTAGAAAATCGGCAACTCTGCCAGCTTTCTCTAGTTCCGGATTTAACTCACCTGCAGTACCTAACACTCTAACATCCTTCCAGAAAGATTCACGTACCTGCCTTATCTCATCGATAGCATCTTTAAGAGATTGTTCATTACGGGCCATACCACATTTATCCCACATTACTTTACCTAGCATTTTATGAAAATGATCTACTGATTTTGTGCCTTGAATAGATAATATTTTATTGATACGATCACGAACCTGATTTTCAGCTGCAACGAAAGCTTCATCATTTATGCTTGCTGGTTTTTCTCGAATCTCTTTAGAAAGGTAATTACCTATCGTGTATGGTATAACGAAATATCCATCTGCCAAGCCTTGCATAAGTGCAGATGCACCTAACCTATTTGCACCATGGTCTGAAAAATTTGCTTCTCCTAATGCGTATAGGCCTTCAATAGTTGTCATTAAATTATAATCGACCCATAGACCGCCCATAGTGTAGTGTACAGCAGGATATATACGCATCGGTACTTTGTATGGATCTTCGCCTGTAATTTGCTCGTACATATCAAACAAATTTCCATATTTATTTTTTATTACATTTTGACCTAATCTTAGAATCTCAGGATCAGATAGTTCGTGCATATTTAACCTATTGGCTTCTATTTTCCCATACCTCATAGCGCTATCTACAAAGTCCAGATATACTGAATGCTTAGCTTCACCTACACCATATCCAGCATCGCACCTTTCTTTGGCTGCTCTGGAAGCCACATCTCTGGGAACTAGATTGCCAAAAGCAGGATACCTGCGCTCTAAATAGTAGTCTCTATCAATTTCAGGAATATCGCCAGGATGTCTGGTGTCATTTTTCTTTTTAGGAACCCATACCCTGCCATCGTTTCTCAAAGATTCAGACATTAATGTAAGTTTGGATTGATGGTCTCCGGATACCGGGATACATGTTGGATGTATTTGTGTAAAACAAGGGTTAGCAAAAAATGCTCCTTTTTTATAAGCTTTCCAAGTCGCAGTCACATTGCTGCCCATAGCGTTTGTAGACAAGTAAAAGACATTACCATACCCTCCGCTACATAATAAGACTGCACTTGCAGAATGTCTTTCTAATTGTCCTGTTATTAAATTTCTTGCAATTATTCCTTTTGCTTTACCATCTATGACAACAAGATCAAGCATTTCATGCCTTGGAAACATTTCTATTAACCCTAAGCCAACTTGCTTTTGCAAGGCACTATAAGCCCCAAGCAATAATTGTTGACCTGTAACGCCTGCTGCATAAAATGTTCGTTGTACTTGTGTACCGCCAAATGATCTATTAGCTAACAATCCGCCGTATTCTCTTGCAAAAGGGACTCCTTGTGCTACGCACTGATCTATTATAGCATTGCTAATTTCAGCTAATCTATACACATTAGACTCTCTTGATCTATAATCTCCACCTTTTATAGTGTCATAGAATAGTCTATAAACACTATCTCCATCATTTGGATAATTTTTAGCTGCATTTATTCCACCTTGTGCTGCAACTGAGTGGGCACGCCTAGCTGAATCTTGATAACAAAAAACCTTTACTTTATACCCCAATTCGGATAAAGAAGCGGCAGCAGATGAACCAGCTAAACCTGAACCTATAACTATCACTTCTAAATGTCGTTTATTTGAAGGATTAACTAATGGCACTTCAGATTTATATTTGGTCCATTTTTCTTTTAAAGGACCTGGGGGTATATGTGAATTTAAAGTCATTTTTAAATATTGAAAGTTCAACTAACTAATAACTAAATTATATCTACTTCATAGATACAAAAAAGTAAACGTATATAGGCATACTTGCATATAATAATGGTATAAATATAGCATATACATAGCCAACCGCTTTTATTATAGGTACATATTTAGCTCGACCTACGCCTAAAGATTGAAAAGCACTACTAAAACCATGTAGCAAGTGATAAGACAAAGATATACATGCTAAAACATATATTAATACTATATATGGATTGCTGAATACTATTTGCATTTCAGCCCATAAGTCATGTAGCCCGGGAACAGTAGTTGATGGTAAATGGTTAGGAAACCCAAACTTTGTTTTTGTCCAAAAATTTAATAAGTGAATTATTAAAAAGATTAGTATTAGAGTACCTAACAAGCCCATTGATCGAGAATACCACTTAGAAGCTTTTGTATCTGTCTTGGCATAAGAAACTCTTCTAGATTTTTTGTTTTCGATAGTTAATACTAACGATTGGATTATGTGAACAATAAACCCTAAAAACAGAACTATTTCTATTATTCGCATCAACGGATTACTGGACATAAAATGCGCAGCGTTATTAAAAACCGTACCACTAGAATCTACAAATATTAGAGCATTTATGGAGGCATGAACTACTAAGAAAACTATTAAAAATAGACCCGTTATACCCATCACATATTTTCTTGCTACTGTAGATGTAATAAACTTTAAAAATTCGTTTTTATTTGCGTACATAATTTAGACAAAAGGTGGTTATATAGTTACGTCTTAGATAATAGGTTAATAACTTAGTTTTGAAGTAAAATTACTAAAACAGTTTATTTAAACAAATAATATTATTTTGAGCTAAGGTTATATTATATGTTTTGGATCTACCAACTAAGCTTAAATAAACACATTATTTAGGATATTATTCTCAAAAATTTATAAAATTTGCAATTTTGATTACTTTTAGTAACATTTTATAACAAAAAAAGACAGATAAAGAATAATATATTGTGTATATTTACTGCTTGATTTATAATCAAGCAGTACCATATTATAAATTTATGATATGGTACTGCAAAAATTTATAATATTATATAAACAATAAAAGTGTGAGTAATAATCGTAAAATCTAAATGATTTAAGGTTTTATAAGCACGTATTAAAATTTATTATTAAAGTTATTTTAATATGTTTAGAATTAAAAAAGCGTCTTCATTAATTATTTACTGTATAGTTATTTTATTTGCTAATGTTAAAGTCAATGCTCAACAAGATATTTTGACAACTCAGCATATATTTAATAAATATTATATAAACCCGGCTCACGCAGGTGAAAATATAAGTTTACAAGGATCAGGGTTTTTTAGATCGCCTTGGACGGGGGTCAAAAATGCTCCCACAACTTACTTAATATCAATTGATAGTAGCATACCAGGCTCTCCCAAAGCGGGGATTGGGGTAATAGGAGGCGTTCAAAGTGCAGGTCCATTTAATACCATCTTAGGGTACGCAGATTTTGCATATAGTATAACATTGACTGAGAATTCAAATTTAAAATTGGGAACAGGTCTTGGAATCTCCAATTATAGCTATAATGGTAATAAGGTTGATTCGGGGCCAATACATGATCCTGCTGCGCCAAATACTAAAATTTCTATGATGATACCAGATGTTAGAATCGGTATAGTTTATGAGGCTAAAGATAAATTATCTTTCGGTTTATCTGCAGATAATATTATATCGCCTTTTATGAATTATGGAAAAGACCCAAAAATAATTTTGCCTAAGAAACACACAAATATATATACTTATGGAACATATATATTTAGCCCTTGGAGTAATGTTAAACTAGCTCCAACTATTATGGTTAGCAAACGTTTAGACAATACCCCTGTATGGTTAGAAGGTATACTTAAAGGAAGCTTTAATAATTTAGTATCTGCCGGGATAGCATATAGGACATACTTACAAACTGGAGAATCGCAATATTCGAGTACAAATTCTGTTTCAGCTCTTGCCGAGGTTTTAGCAATTAAAAATATTGTTATAGGTTATACATTTGATTTCGGTATAGGAGATACTAATTTAAATAAAGGTACACACGAGTTATTTATACAATATAAGTTCAATTGGCCTAATAAAATAGTATCTGAAACTATAGATAATGAAAATAGTAGTAGTACTACTAGTAAAAATGATGATAGTAAAGAATAATTGTATACTAGCACATGACTAGCTAAACACAATATTTATTATTTTTATAAGTTATTATTAATTATTAATATACATACTATTTTTAGAGTATGGCTGCAGATAAACCTGATAAAATTATTGTCAATAAAAATTATATATGCACCAATAGCTACACAGCCAGAATCGTTGAAATTTTCTTAGAATTACAAAGAAACCAATTTGTAAAAAACATTACTGAATTTTGTAAAATTATTAGGTATAATACTTCTTCATGGACTTTAATGTCAAAAGGGGAACGTAGTTTCCCTAAAAAAAGAAGTATAGAAAGTGTAATGATTTCAAGGTTTAATATTAACCCTGAATTTTTAGAAAACGGTAAGCTCCCTATTTTCAATAACCCTTATCAACCTCTAGGATCTTATGCAAGATATAATTTTAACGATGACAATGATGGCCATACTCAACTAAATGATAGTGAAGAAAATTATACTTATAATCATAGGTATTTACCATTCATATCTATATTAGAGCAATCTAATATATCACACCAATTATTAAGTGTAAATTCCATAGGTAATTCCTATGATTTTTATAGTAATGTAGATAGAAACAGCTATTTATATGAGGTAAGCAGTGATAACATGATGCCTAAATTGAAATATGGTGATATTATCTTAATAGATTTAATAGATAAAGTTTCTTGGTATAATTTAAAAGCCGGCAACGAAATATATATATTATTGTATGATAATAAGTTTATAATAAAACGGATAAAATCAAATAAGCTAAAAACGGATAAAATTATAACTGTAGAGGACAATCTAAATAACCAGATTAATATTACAATAGATAATCTACAGGAAATATGGCAGGCTAAATCCATTATATACTCCAAATTATAATTACCTGAAATGCTATATAGTACTAAAGGCATTGTTCTTAGAAAATACAACTATGGAAACTCTAGCATTATAGCTGAAATATATACAGATAAATACGGTAAGCAAAAATATATAGTTAAAGGCATAGGTAGTAAATATAACAAAATATCTATATCTAATTTTAAACCTCTCAATGTAGTTGATATAATTGCAAATAGTAATAAATTACATTTTAATCATTATATCAAAGAAATTAAAAGCCATGAAGGCAATATTGCGAGTTGTTTTATAAAACTTAATATAGCATTTTTTATTAGCGAGCTGTTAGATAAATCCTTGGCTTATAAAATTGTAGATTCTGATTTGTTCAATTACACTATAAATTCTATAGAAGAACTCAGTTTATATAAAAATTCAACAGATATAGCTAATTTTCACTTATTTTTTATTATCAACCTAAGTAAATATTTAGGATTTTATCCGATAGAAAATTGGCAAGATATTAATACGCAAGAAATATACTTTGATATGCATAAAGCAAAATTTGCTGAAGAGAAGCCAAAAAGCGATTTTATGGATATAGAAACTAGTAAATTATTTATTCTCTTTCTAACAAGTAGTAACCAGTTAGTCAAAAATAAAATAAACACCACTAGAGAAATAAAAAGAAATCTAACAAAGGACCTGTTAAGATATTACAGCATTCATAATGGAATAAGCTCGGAAATAAAGTCTTATAGTGTAATAGAAACTTTATTTAATTAATATCATTAAAAGCTACCGTTTCTTTAATTTAGTACGTTTTACAGCCTCTTCCAAACGCCATTCATTAATTTTTTTTTCATTACCACTTAACAAAATTTCCGGCACTTTTAGACCTCTAAAGTTAGCTGGGCGAGTATATATAGGCTCATGTAAGAGTCCGCACTGAAAAGAATCTTTTAAAGCTGATTCTTCATCAGATAATACACCTGGTAATAAACGAACTACAGAATCTATTAATACAGCAGCAGGTAGCTCTCCGCCGGTTAATACATAATCTCCTATCGACACTTCTTTAGTTATAAAATTCTGTACCAATCTTTCATCTACCCCTTTGTAATGTCCACATAGAAGCATTATATTTTTTTTTAGTGATAGCTGATTGGATATATTTTGGTTTAATCTAAGCCCATCTGCCGACAATAAGATTATCTCATCATAGGAGACTTTTACCTTTAAAGATTCAATACAATTAACAAAAGGTTCTATTTGCATAACCATGCCCGAGCCACCACCATATGGGTAATCATCAACCTTTTTATGCTTATTAGTAGTATAATCTCTAAGGTTATGTACATTGATATTTACTAAATTCTTATCACGAGCTCGTTTGATGATGGAATATCCTAATACGTCTTCAATTAGGTTAGGAAATATACTTATAACATCTATTTGCACTTTTATAAATAGTATTAAGTAATTTTTAGATATTTATTTAAGGGGCAACAAAGGTATCTTGTCTCTTTCATTATTTATAATAGTATTATGTCTACGCTCGTTAGCGGCATTCTCCCATATATCTTTAATTAAAGGCATTGATTTTATTAAACTATCTATTCCTATATTGATTCCGGTTTCTGGAACTTTATAGATTTGCTCTTTAGCTATAGATATTTTTAGTGGGTATATGTGGTCATTAGGTATTTTCTCATTTACAAATGCACGTTCAAAATTATGCTTTGTAAGCCCCCATACTATTACATTTTTCAACATATTAATATTAGGGTCTAAAAATATTTTAAGAAAAATTTTATCAGTTAGACTTGATTCTTTATCTATAAAAAATGCTCGACTTTTATACCCAAATGAAGCTACGACTGTGGTGTCGCTTTTATATAATGAAATTATAAATATCCCTTTTGCATCGGCTATAGCCTTACGGTTAGTGTCTTTGACAAATATATATGCAAATGGTATAGGCTTATTACTTTTTGCGTCTATAACTTCTCCTATAACTTGTACCAAATCGTCTTTATTGTTTTGTGCTATGATATGCTTTAAACAACTACAATAAACAATAATTATACAAATAGCATATTTAATCGATTGCAAAATATATAAGAATAGCAATATTAAAAATAAAATCAATAAATATTAAATCTCTAACAGCCCTTCCGGGAGGGCCATTATGATATTTTTTTTATTATGATCAATCTTAACTATAAGATCTGGTACTAAAGGTATTAAAATATTTTTTCCGTTGTACGATAAAGATGCTAAATTTTGCTGTGGGTATCTAAGAATCGACTCAACAACCCCAATAACACCTATATTATTATCGATAATAGAGAAACCATCAAGCTTAAGTAAATTATCTTCAGAAATAAATTTATCTAATAAATTAATACTAGCAAACAATTCTTTTCCAACTATATTAGTAATACTCTCCCTATTATTTATACCTTCAATTTTAATATATACTGAGCCTAAATTATTACTGCAAAATGTTTCTATAAAATACGGAACCATAAGACCCTCATCTTTAAAGAAAAAAGTTTTTGATTCCTCTAAATATATAGCGTATTGTCCACTATAAATATTTACTTTTACTTCTCCCTTTAAGCCTTTAGGTTTTGATATTTCACCTATAGGACGATATATATCATCTATATTTTCGCCCATATTATTTGATTACGAAATATATTTAATTTATATATTTAAAAATATAAAATTATTCCGATTTTTGCTCGTTAGCTTCTGCATTTGCCTCTTTAGCCATCTTTAATAGCTCTTCATCTTTTGCTTTTTCTTTTGCCATTATTGCTTCTGCACGCTTATCTTTTTTAGCAATTTCTTTAGTCATTAACTCATTGCGGACTTCTTTTGCTTTTGCAATTATACCTTCTCTTTGTTTACGAATTTTTTCCTCATGTTGTTTTTTCCAATCAAGAAATTTTTCTTCCACCTGCTCGGGAGTTATTGCACCTTTCTTGCACCCTACAAGCAAATGTTTTTTATAGAGCACTCCAGTTTTTCTTAAAATAGACTGTGCTGCTATAGTAGGCTGAGCGCCATTCTCAATCCATGACAAAGCTTTATCTACATTAATATTCATAATAGATGGAGATTGCCTCCTATCATTAAATCCTATCTGTTCTATCGCTCTTCCATCCCGTGGAGAGCGAGAATCTATAACCTCTAATCTGAAAACACCTCTAGATTTCAGGGGCCTTAATCTAATTTTAACAGACATTTGAAATTTTTATAAATTTATTTTATAATATGTTAGTGTAAAAAATAATATAATTAGTAAAATATTATTTCAGGAAAGCACAAAGTTACTAAAAAACAAGCTATTTGCCTAGATATTTTAAAGTATAAAACCTAAAACAACTATTTAGAGGCTAACCATAATTCCGGATTAATATTCTTCGAACCTTGAGTAACAATAAATTGTATTTCTGACAAACCTTCAGGATTAATCGAGGCCTTACCTATTACTTGATTCGTTTTGACTTTGCCCCCTCTTTTGACATTAACAGAAATCAAATTTGCATAGGTAGTAAAATATTCTCCATGTTGTATTATAACAGCATAACGCCCATATAAAAGTTGTACAGCTATTACATCTCCATTAAATACGCTCATTATATTAGAACCTGAAATTGTTTTTATATTAACACCTATATTATTAGTTTTAACTTTTTTTAATGAAGGATGCGGATGAGTCCCAAACTGCTCCACTATTTGGCCAAAAGATACCGGCCACGGCAATTTTCCTTTATTTTCCAGGAATTTAGATGACAGCTCCAATGCTGCAGGTGTAGATGCCAACAAACTTTTAGAAGTACTTTTTTTAGAAGCCGTCTTTTGTTTTGCTAACTGAATTTCTCGTTTTATAGCTCTCTGTATAGCTTCGTTCAAACTCTTTTGGTCTTTTTGTTTCTTTGCCAGATCCTTACGAAGCTTCGATTCTTCACTTTGTAACTGTTTAACTATTTTATTTTGTTGCTGCCAACTAATATCCAGCTTTCTCTTTTCTTTGATTTTAGAATTAACCAAATAGTTTTTATTATTTATATTTTTTGCAATTTGAGCCAGTTTATTATCAAGTTCTTTAGTTTTATCATTAATCTCGTTGGCTTGTGCCCTCCTGTAAGAAGCTAATTGACTAAAGTATTGCATTCTTTTATAAGCTTGATTAAAATCTTTTGCTGAAAAAATAAAAACCAGCTTATTAATGATATTTCTACTATACTGGGCTTGCTGTATAGTTTTAGCATAACTTAGCTTCATTAATTTTAACTGATTTTTTAGCGAATTGCTTTGATTAGTTTTAGATTTGATATCTATTTGAAGTAATTGTACTTCTTCGTTAATTGTTTTAATAAGTTTTTCGCGAGCCCTGATCTGCATTTTTAATATAGCTAAGGCTTCAGAAGAACTTTTCTTTTCTTTTAAAGTTTTTGAGAGAGACCTGTTTATAATATTAATCTCATTTTGAATACCTTTGCGTTTTTTTTCTAGCGTTTTTGAGTCTTGGGCAGCCACCTGTAGTGACAAAAACCAAAGCGACAATATTGTAAAAATTAAAATCGTATTCTTAAAAAATTTACCCATACACTTAAACTAACAAGATATACGTAGGAAATGCATTACTATTAGAGATATCTTCATAATTATTTTTTATCAGCAAGTTTTGTAATGCCGATATTACTAAAAACAAAATCCAGAGACATTATATATTCCCCATTTTTAGTGTCTATAAATACATTTTTAGCCAAATTGTCACTAGTAAAATTACTATAATTAATTTTTAAATAGCTTTGAACCTTATTTTTAGTAGATATAGATATGCTCATAGGCTTAGCGTATTTATTATATCGGGCCACAATTTCTAAAGCCGCATCTGGTTCATTTTTTAACGTATAAACGTTATCAACATATGCTATAGAATTGTTTGCATATTCCCATAAATTTAAACCCAAGAACAAATTTTGTAAATCTTTTAGTTCAAATTTGATCGGCACATACTGATTAAAATAATTGTAGTTATATTCTTGCGGCTCCTGAGATATTATATTAAGCTTTACTGAATCCTTATCTATATATACTTTTGCCACTTCAACAAATCCAAAAATACCTGCAGACACACTGATTTGTTTTCCTAAAATATTTGTTATATCAACGTTTACTTTATTCAATTTAGATTGATTATTTATGGATAATAAACCTAAGGTCCTTATGCTAGTACCTTCTAAATTATTATTTATAGCAATAGATTTAAATGCATCTATATTTTCTATTTTGCCTTCTAGGCTTAAAGCATTGCTACTATTATTTTTATAATCGCGCCGGGTGTTTCTATTGCAGGAAAACATAGAAATCACGACTAGTAATAATGCAATATAAATATAAGGCAGAGCCTTAGTACTGAGAGAGCTAAACATTGATTTAAAACTATAAACTAAAAATTGTATATTGTAAGTTAGTAAAAAACACTAGATATTCTACAATACTCCCAATTATTGCTAAGTTGATTAATAAATGAAGTTTAAATTTATATATATAATAAGTCTATTGATATTTTTTTCATGCAAAAAAGACACAAGCTATTTCGATTCAGAATTATCACAGATTAAAGATCTGATAAAAAAAGAAAATATAACCCCTATAGAATCAGATGAAAATAATGGTGTATTTTATAAGCTGATGAAGGATTCAGGTACTGAAAGCATTCATCCAGGAAAAGGATCTTATATATCAGTCCAATATAGCATAAAGTATATCAATGGAACTACTGCCAAATCTGATACAAAAGCCGAGCTATATCTTTACGAAGCACCTAAATCGTGGCAACTAATTTTGCCTAAAATGAAGGAGAAACAAGAAATGATTATAATATCTACTTCTAATATCTCTTATAGTAAAAAAATTACTGATGGCTTAAACACAGATAAGCAACCATTATATTTTTATATTAATTTGTTATCTATAAAGTAATTAAGGCCTCAAATGGTTATACCAACTATTAATAACAGCAATAATGATTTGCCTTCTTACGAAACCCATGGAGCAGCGGGAATGGATTTAAGGGCTTACCTACCCAATAGTAGCGTGGTTATCAACTCTATGGAGAGAAAGCTAATTAATACAGGCATAAAAATGGAAATACCTAAAGGTTATGAGGGCCAAATAAGACCAAGAAGCGGCCTGGCTTTAAAAAGCGGTATCACTGTATTAAATACTCCTGGAACTATAGATTCAGATTTTAGAGGCGAAATCCAAATATTACTAATTAATTTAAGCCAGGAACCTTTCACTGTAAATAATGGAGATAGAATTGCACAAATAGTGTTTTCTAAATATGAAAGTGCTACTCTTTCCTTATCAAATCAACTAAGTGATTCAAAACGTGGCGACCAAGGTTATGGTCACACAGGCATCAATTAGAGATAGAATCAACTATATTTATTAAATTTTTATTTAGATTTTCTATAGCTAGATTAATTTTCCAGCTATCTGTGTTACGCTCTGTAATATAATTAGAAACTGCTCTTAATTGCAGGCATTTAATATTTAATGCTTTGCATACATATAAAAACGCTGCACCCTCCATGCTTTCAAGCTGATAAGGGTAATTTTTCTTTACGCGATCGATGCTGTTTTTTTCACCATGGACAGTATTAACCGTTATAGCGCTCGATCTGGGTAAGCTCTCAAGAATAAAGTCGTTTGTTATCAATCCTTGGTCGTTAATAATATCATCCTGAAAAAATGGCGCTTTGTGTATGGGTATGAATAAATTTTTATCTTCTATACCGAAGTCTGAAAAACAATCACTAACTACCTGGTGCACTGACCCCAGGGGCATATTAAAATCAAAACTCCCTGCTATACCAGCATTTATTATCAGATTAAAATCGCAATCTGTTTGAAGAATTTTTCTAGTTAAATTAAAAGCAGTTAAAACCTGACCGACACCTGTTATTAGTATATGTGTGCTGTTAGACTTAACTTTAGTTATAAATGGTAATATTTCAGCATGAGTGGCTGCTACTACTAAAATTTTCATTTAATTGAAGTATATTATATTTTCGAATATAATAATTTAACCTTTATATTTTCGGTTAAAACAAAAATTACTACATATGGAATTTAGAGTAGATCATGATACAATGGGCGAAGTTAGAGTCCCTAAAGACAAATTGTGGGGAGCTCAAACGGAACGCTCACGTAATAATTTTAAAATTGGTGAAAAATCTTCTATGCCAATTGAAGTCATAAAGGGGTTTGGTTATTTGAAAAAGGCTGCAGCTCAAACTAATTTTGAGCTGGGAATTCTGGACAAAGAGAAAAGAGATTTGATTATAAAAGTATGCGATGAAATTATTGAAGGTAAGCTTGATGAACATTTCCCACTTGTAATATGGCAAACTGGTTCGGGGACACAAAGCAATATGAATGTCAATGAAGTTATAGCTAACCGCGCTGAGCAAATGCTAAATAAAAAGTTGGATGGATCAAAAACATTTATACATCCTAACGATGATGCAAACAAATCGCAGTCTAGTAATGATACTTTCCCAACAGCAATGCACATTGCAGCTTATAATATTGTTACGCATAATACCATACCTGCTTTAGAAAAACTTAAAAACGCACTTACAGAGAAAGTAAATGAGTTTAAGGATATAGTAAAAATTGGTAGAACTCATTTAATGGATGCTACCCCACTAACTTTAGGGCAAGAATTTTCTGGCTATGAAGCCCAAATATCTTTTGGAATCAAAGCTTTAAAAAATACTTTGGAGCACCTATCCGAACTGGCTTTAGGAGGCACAGCTGTTGGAACCGGACTAAATGCGCCAAAAGGATACGCGGATAAGGTAGCTAAAAACATTGCTAAATATACTGGTTTATCACTTAAAAGTGCTCAGAATAAATTCGAAGCGCTAGCCAGTCACGACGCTATAGTAGAAACTCACGGAGCCTTGAAACAAATTGCTGTTTCTCTAATGAAAATTGCTAACGATATACGTATGATGGGATCCGGCCCAAGGTCTGGAATAGGTGAGCTGTTATTGCCGGAAAATGAGCCTGGTTCGTCTATAATGCCAGGCAAGGTTAATCCTACTCAATGCGAGGCTTTAACTATGGTATGCGCTCAGGTTATGGGCAACGATGTTGCGATATCTGTAGGAGGTGCAACCGGCCATTATGAGTTAAATGTGTTTAAACCTATGATTATAGCTAATTTTATTCAGTCAGCGCGTTTAATTGGAGATGCGGTAGTTTCTTTTGTTGAACACTGTTTATTAGGAACTAAAGCTAACCAAAAGGAAATAACTAATAAGCTTAATAATTCTCTAATGTTAGTTACTGCTCTAAATACCCATATAGGCTACGAAAATGCAGCAAAAATATCAAAATACGCTTATGCTAATAACACAAGTTTAAAGGAAGCTGCAAAACATTTAAATTTAGTGTCTGAAACTGACTTTGATAATTGGGTAGATCCTAAAAAAATGATATGAGATAAAAATAGTCAAATTTAATATTAATGTTCATAACTTTTTATTAAGTTAAAATCTGTATCAATACTTAATATAATTACAATAACTTATATTTGAGCTTAACTATAGTTGTTTAATTATTTTTTAATATTTAATACGTACTGTGAGTTATAATAAATAATTAATTTGCTTGTGCATTTTAACTTTATTAACGTATTTTGCCTAAAGCATTAATTAAGTTGATTTAAAATGAATAAAGTCATAGCTATAGCTAATCAAAAAGGTGGGGTTGGTAAGACAACTACTGCTATTAATTTGTCAGCAGGTCTTGCAATATTAGACCAAAAAACCCTTTTGATAGATGCTGACCCACAAGCAAACAGCACTTCAGGTATAGGCATAAATCCTAAAGAAATTAAAGGCGGGACTTATGAATGCATAATAAATGATCATTCTCCCAAGGAATATATACAAAAGACAAATATTAAAAATTTAGATATATTACCTGCTCATATTGATCTGGTTGGATCAGAAATAGAAATTATAAACTTAAAAGATCGAGAGTATAAAATAAAAAATTTTTTAAAGCATATAATAGATGATTATAAATATATAATAATTGATTGTTCGCCGTCTTTAGGCCTAATAACCATAAATTCATTAGTCGCGGCAAATTCTGTTATTATCCCTGTACAGTGTGAATTCTTTGCTTTAGAAGGTCTGGGAAAATTGCTTAATACAATTAAAATAGTACAAAATAGATTAAATAAGGAATTGCAAATAGAAGGCATTTTATTAACTATGTTTGATAAAAGACTACGATTATCCAATCAGGTGGTAAAAGAGGTAAGAAAGCATTTCCAAAAATTAGTATTTAATACAATAATATCTAGAAACACGAAACTAAGCGAGGCGCCTAGTTTTGGATTGCCAGTGGTTATGCACGATGCTATATCGGCTGGTGCGGTAAATTATTTAAATTTAGCTAATGAAATAATAGACAGAACCATGCAATCAAATCATAGACTTGTAGCAACCAACTAATTAACTAAATATGAGTTCAAAAAAAACATCTCTAGGAAAAGGTCTGGAAGCTTTACTCAAAGATAGTTACCTTTATAATACTAGCTCACAGCCATCAGAGCGAAGGAGCGTAGCATTTATTCCAACTAATAAAATACAAACAAACCCATTCCAACCACGTAAGGAGATTAAGCATGAAACTCTTGTAGAATTATCTGAATCTATTAAGGTACACGGTCTAATACAACCAATTACAGTTAGAGAAATTAAAAATGGCTCTTATCAACTAATATCTGGAGAGCGTAGATTAAAAGCTTCAAAAATGGCTATGGTAGAAGAAGTACCTGTATACATAAGAACTGCCAATGACCAGGATATGCTAGAGATGGGGCTTGTAGAAAATGTTCAACGAGAAGATTTAAATGCCATAGAAATAGCTATATCTATAAAGCGAATAATCGAAGAGTGTAACTTAAAACAAGAAGAAGTAAGTACCAGATTAGCAAAAAGTAGATCTACTATAACTAACTATCTACGTTTATTAAAACTAGCACCGGAAATACAGATTGCAATATCAAATAATGATATAAGTATGGGCCACGCGAAAGCTCTCCTAAGCGTTCAAAATAATTTATTACAAGTAAAGCTATTTAGAAAAACTATAAAACAAAATTTATCAGTTAGAAAGCTGGAAGAGCTTATAAAAAATTCTATTGAATTAAAGGAAGAGAAAATAAAAGTAGAAAGCAATATATCAACTGACGAACAACAATCATTATGTAAGGGTATAGAGAAAATGATTATACAAAAAACCGGCATAGAACCCAAGGTGAAAATTAATATAAATTCATACAAGGGCGAGATTAAATTTATAATAAATTCCAAAAGCGAATTAGAATATCTTTCATCGATATTTGAAGGTTTGCAGGATAATCAATTATAAAACATAATAAACATTACGTGTCTTCCACTATTTATTGTTGTTTTTTTTAAAACTTAATGCTTTATCTGTTTAAAATTACCACTTTATTAACCCTATTATTAATAGGAGTTTCTCAAATATGTGCATCTGCTAAACCTTCGCCTTTAATAAACACTGAAAACCAACTCGATAATAATACCTCGGGTAATAGTATAAATACTAAACAAATAAACTCAGAGTTTGTAAAGCAAAAATATTGGGTACAATCTCTTGTATTGCCTGGCTTAGGTCAAATTAAAAATAAAAAATACTGGAAGCTCCCAATTATATATGGTGGATTTGGTGCTTTAGCTTACTCAATAGTATGGAATAACGGATATTATAACGACATGATAAACGAATATAAAGCAAGGACAGAGAACAATACAAACCTAAAACCTAACCCTATATATGATAATGTTCCGCTTAATCAGTTTATAAATGCTGCTAATTACTATAAGCGCAATCTAACTTTATCTGTTATTGTAGCTATAGCTTTATACGGTTTACAAATTATAGATGCTTATGTAGATCAGGAACTTGCTAAATTTGAAGTTAATGACAATTTAGCCCTAAAAATATCTCCTCATATTAATAACTTTGCATATAGAAATTATAAGGATACTATAAGCGTCCCTTATGGATTAAAACTAAGTTTAAGTTTAAACATAAATTAAATTATAATTATCAATTTATGAAAATAGCATTAATAGGGTATGGAAAAATGGGCAAACTAATAGAGAGTTTTGCAATAGATCAAGGCCATACTATAGAGCTAACAATAGGATCTGAAAATACCAGTGATTTAACTATAGATAAACTAAAAAAATGTGATATAGCTATAGAATTTAGTACTCCTAATAGTGCACTGGAGAATATATTAACGTGTGTAAATGCACGAATTCCACTAGTAGTTGGCACTACAGGCCAATGGTATGAACAATTAGATTTAGTAAAAAAAGAAGTAGAAGCAAACAAAACAGCGTTATTATATGCAACTAATTTTAGCATAGGAGTCAATATATTTTTTGCTATAAATAACTATTTAGCGGAAATAATGAAATCATACAATAATTATAATCCTGAAATTGAAGAAATACACCATACTCAAAAAAAAGATTCACCGAGCGGGACTGCGATCACTATTGCTAATGGAATTTTATCAAGATTAACAAATAAAACTAAATGGGAAAATATAGTCTTAAAAGATAATGAAAAACACCATTTTAGTAATGATACTTTGCAAATAAAATCAGTTAGAAAAGATCCTGCACCTGGCACACATATAGTAAAATATATATCCCCAACAGACACTATACAAATTTGTCATGAAGCTTTTAATCGCAATGGGTTTGCTTTAGGTTCTGTGTTAGCTGCAGAATGGCTACATGGAAAAAAAGGAATATTTACTATGGAAGACATCATAAAATTTTAAAAACGAATAAAATGTATTACAACAGATATAAGAATAACAAAGAGAAAAAAAATATTATCAAAGAGTGGACGATAGCCATAATAATTGCTCTCCTAGCTGTTATACCAATACGTATGTTCATAGTAGAAGCCTATAACATACCTTCATCGTCTATGGAGAAAACTCTGCTTACAGGTGATTTCCTCTTGGTAGAAAAATTATCTTATGGGCCCAGACTCCCTATAACGCCTCTGGCTGTTCCTCTTACCCATCAATCCTTTCTAGGGATGCAGGCTTATTCTTCTAACATACAGTTTAACTACAGGCGCATTAAAGGCTTAAACGCTATTAAACACAACGATATAGTAGTATTTAACTATCCACAAGATAAAATTGCTGACAATATATATCGCCCTATAGATAAAAAAGAAAATTATATAAAACGATGTATTGGCCTGCCTGGAGACATTATAAGTATAAAAAACAGTCAGAGCTATATAAACAATAAAAAAATCAGTGACCCAAACAATCTACAATATGCATATATAATAAACACTAATGGTAGAATGTTTAATAATAAATTATTAGAAGACAATGACATATTTTTACAAATAATACAAAATAATTTATATTACGGTTTCTTAACGAATAAGCAAGTAGGTATTCTTAAAAACCTGGATAACGTAATCAAAATAGAAAAAGCGATTATCAGAGAAAAAGTATCTTCCAGTGAAGTTTTTCCACATAAGATAAACGAATATAAATGGAATATAGACAATTTCGGGCCGTTATGGATACCTGCAAAAGGTGAAACAATAAAACTTACTATTAAAAATTTACCGCTATATAGTTTAGTGATACAAGATTATGAACACAACAATCTAGAAGTCAAGAATAATAAAATATATATAAATGGAATTGAGACCAATCAATATACTTTTAAGATGGATTATTATTTTATGATGGGTGATAATAGGCACAATTCTCTAGATTCAAGGTATTGGGGTTTCGTTCCTGAAGATCATATAGTTGGGAAACCATTATTAATATGGCTATCTCTAAACCCAAGAAAAACATTCTTAAATAAAATAAGATGGAGCAGATTGTTTAAAAAAGTCCAAGACTCTGATCCTAATAATTAAGAGGTTTTATTCAACTGAGTTTTTTTTGTGATAGTTTTTATTCCTACAAATAATAAACTAAACGCAGAAAATGGTTGTAATATATAAACAAATATACCTTTAAATAATACTTCTGTTGCTGTTTTATCATGGGTATAATAAGCAAACTGTTTTATAGTTATGACGTTTAATATACATATTGCTACACTTAGTAATATTAAAAACAATGCTATTATAAATGGCTTTAATATTTTCATGATCTAATTGATAATTATTATTATTAAGGATACCAAAGATAAAAATAAGAATATTTACACACAACTTATTATCAACATTTTTAATGTTTTTACCAACATGGCTCGCCTAAACGAATTACTACTTCAAAAATAGATCCAAGTTATTTTTAGCTTACATATTATTTTAATATTCTACTTTAATTACAATAGCTTACAGTTTTAAACTGTTATAATTAATAACACTGACAAAACGACTAAATGGCATTTGATAATACTATGGCCGCCTATTTGTTATAAGTTATATTAAAATTTTATTTTTTATTTTCATAATCTAAATCATATATTTTCACTAACTAACCACTTATTAAATATATGGCTATCAACTTCGATAAATACACAATAAAAGCTCAGGAAGCGCTAGATATAGCTTCAAAAACAGCTATCAACAACCAAAACCAAGCATTGGAGCCGATACACATCTTCAAAGGATTATTAGATGTTAGCAATAGCACAGCTACATTAATACTGAATAGGTTAAATATCGATTTAACCGAAATTAATGAAGAAATTACAAAACAATTATATAAACTACCAAAGGTATCATTGACAAATAATCAGGTATATTTAAGCGATAGCAGTACCCAGGTATTAAGCAAAACTGAAGAATTAGCAAAAAAATATAATGACGATTTTATAAGTGTAGAAATGCTTTTGCTAAGCATGGTAATAACAAAAAATAATGTCTCTGATTTATTAAATAAACTTGGAATCAACGAACAAAATATAATAACAACTATGGATAAAGTAAGAAATGGTAATACTGCTAACTCTCAAACAGCAGAAGAATCTTATGACGCTCTCAATAAATACGCAAAAAATCTAAACGAAATGGCAAAATCTAATAAGCTGGATCCTGTAATAGGCAGAGATGACGAAATAAGAAGAGTTATTCAAATATTATCAAGGCGTACAAAAAATAATCCGATATTGGTAGGCGAACCAGGAGTTGGAAAAACAGCTATCGCAGAAGGCATTGCTCACAGAATAATAAATTCTGACGTCCCGGATAACCTGCAACAAAAAGTGATCTATTCATTAGATATGGGAGCGTTGATTGCAGGGGCAAAGTATAAAGGTGAATTTGAAGAAAGATTAAAAGGCGTAATAAAAGAAATAGAAAAATCTAACGGCGATATAATAATATTTATTGATGAAATACATACTCTTGTCGGAGCTGGTGGTGGTGAAGGCGCTATGGATGCAGCAAACATATTAAAACCTGCACTAGCCCGTGGCGACCTACGTGCAATAGGTGCAACAACGCTTAGCGAATACCAAAAATTCTTTGAAAAAGATAAAGCCCTAGAGCGTAGATTTCAAAAGGTTATAATAGACGAACCAAATGCACAAGACGCTATTTCAATATTAAGAGGCTTAAAAGAACGCTATGAAAATCATCATAAAGTTAGAATTAAAGACGAAGCTATAATAGCTGCTGTAGAGCTATCTATGCGTTACATTACAAGTAGATTTTTACCAGATAAAGCTATAGATTTGATCGATGAAGCTGCTGCCAAAATACGCATAGAGATCAATAGTAAACCAGAAATACTCGACGAACTAAATCGTAAGCTAATGCAACTTGAGATAGAGCGGGAAGCAATGAAAAGAGAAAATAATGAGACAAAAATACAGAAGCTAAACGAGCAAATATCAAATTTAAAAGAGGAGAAAACAACAATCGAAACCAAATGGAAACATGAAAAAAACCTTGTTGATAATATTCAAAATAAAAAGCAATCCTTAGAAAAATATAAAGCAGAGATAGAACAAGCAAAGCGTAACGGAGATTTAGCCAAGGCTTCCGAATTACAGTATGGGAAAATACCCGAAACAAACAAAGAGATAAGTACCCTTACGGATAAACTAAAAGAATTCCAAAAAGGTTCAAGATTATTAAAAGAAGAAGTTACATCAGACGATATCGCTGATGTAGTATCCAAAGCAACAGGGATACCTATCAGTAGCTTAAACGAATCAGACCGAACAAAACTTATAAATCTAGAACAAAAATTACACGAATATATATCCGGCCAAAACGAAGCTATAAACGCTGTAGCGAATGCTATAAGAAGGTCAAAAGCTGGCCTACAAGACCCTAACCGGCCTATAGGATCCTTTTTATTCCTGGGCACTACCGGGGTAGGAAAAACAGAATTAGCGAAAGCCCTTGCTCAATATCTATTTAACGACAGCAATTCCCTAATACGTGTAGATATGTCTGAATACCAAGAGCGCCATACAGTATCACGTTTAATAGGTGCCCCACCAGGATATATAGGCTACGAAGAGGGAGGGCAGTTAACTGAAGCTGTTCGCCACAGGCCCTATTCAGTAATTTTACTTGACGAGCTTGAAAAAGCACATTCAGATGTATATAATATTTTACTACAAATTCTGGATGATGGTAGATTAACAGATAACAAAGGACGCATTATAGATTTTAAAAATACTATTATCATAATGACATCTAACATCGGATCGCACATAATAATTGAAACTCTGGATAGTTTAAAAAGTCAAGATGAGATAGATTCAGCATTAGTAAAGATACAATTAGAAGTAACGGAACTATTACGCAAAACAATACGGCCAGAACTATTAAACAGGATAGATGAAATTATCATGTTTAAACCACTAAGCAGAGAGAATATACACGAAATAATAAACCTACAACTACGCAAAATTGAAAATATGTTAGCAAAACAAGGTTTAAAATTACAAATCGATAAAGACGCTATGGATTGGCTGGCACAACTTGGATACGATCCCCAATTTGGCGCAAGACCTTTAAAAAGGGTACTACAAAATAAAATCCTCAACGAAATATCCAAAACTATTTTATCTGAGGGATTAAAAAACTCTGCTACAATACATGTATCTTTAAATAAAGATAATACTTTTAAGTTTAGTCACTAAAACAAATATGGCTGGTATTAAAACAAGATATAAAAGCACAAACCACATCAAAAACATATTGTTTGGTGACCAGAAAAGTTTTTTTTCTTTGCCATACATCCAGAATAATTGCATCAGAAGCAAATTAATTAGTTCTTGGCATATTTTAATGGGAGAAGCAATCAATAAGTATACATCATATTTAAACGTACATAACAATACTTTATTTATTAGTTTCTCAAATAGTGTACTAACGACAGAAATAAATCTGTCCAAAACTAAAACTATAAAAAAAATAAATTTGTTTTTAGGGCATAACTTTATAAATGAAATAAGCATAGTAAATGCAAGAAAACAGTAAAGATTTTAGTAAAGAAAAAGAGAACAATCTATGGCCTATGCGCTTAAATAAGTTCATAGCTAGATCAGGATTATGCGCACGTCGGGAAGCAGATATTTTAATTACTCAATCCAAAATTAGTGTAAATGGAAATATTGTTGTCGACCTAGGTTATAAAGTGCAAAAAAATGATGTTGTTAAGTTTAAAGATGCTCCTTTAAATCCGGAGGTTTTTGAATATATATTATTAAATAAGCCTAAAGATTTTATAACTACAACTTACGATCCACAAGACAGGAAAACTGTAATGCAACTAGTAAACACAGCTAGTGACAAGCGCCTATATCCAGTAGGTAGACTAGATAGAAACTCGACAGGTTTACTAATATTAACAAATGATGGTGAATTAGCAAAATATCTGACCCATCCAAGTTCTAATGTAGAGAAAGTGTACCATGTGCTTTTAAATAAGTCTCTTAAGGAGCCTGATTTAATTAAAATTCAATCAGGCTTATACCTTGAAGATGGTTTTATAAAACCAGATGAAATAGCATATCCAAATTTCAATAATAAAAAAGAAGTAGGAATTACTATACATAGTGGCAAAAATCATATAATTAGACGCATTTTCAAACATTTGCATTATGAAGTGATAAAGTTAGATAGAGTGCTATATCACACTTTAACAAAAAAA
Source organism: Candidatus Krakonobacterium acarorum (assembly GCA_050311575.1). Lineage (GTDB taxonomy): Bacteria > Bacteroidota > Bacteroidia > SolTP2 > SolTP2 > Krakonobacterium > Krakonobacterium acarorum. The sequence goes on from JBNOKO010000001.1 coordinate 55,014, forward strand.
GATTTACCAAGGGGTAAATGGAGGCGATTAACAAAGTTTGAGATATTAGCTTTGAAAAAATTATCTAAGTCTTTATAGGTATTAATAATCGACAAGTAAAATATTGATATATTATAAATTATAATAATCTTATACTATCTGGTGAGGTCTTAAAAAATTATTATAATCCTGCTCTAGATTGATGGTCAGTCAATATTACTTATTTATATTTATGTTGATTGATAATATCAGTATAATATTTTTCATAAATAGGTTGAACTCTATCTATATTAAAGGTTTTAGCGTGAGACGCCGCGTTTTTCTTAAATTCACATAAACGTTCATTATTATTTAGTAGATACATCGCTTTTTCTGCCATATCGTTTATATCACCTAAATTGCTTAGAAAGCCCGTTTGGCCTTGTTTATTAACTTCAGGGATGCCCTCTATATTAGTACTTATTATAGGCACGCCGCAAGCCATAGCTTCCAAAGCTGCTAAACCAAAGCTTTCATGCTCTGACGGCAACAAAAATAAATCTGATATACTAAGATATTTTTCTACATAATTTTGGTTGCCACAAAAAAATACTTTATCAGATATATTTAAATCTTCTGATAATTTTTTAGCCATACAAATATCAGGACCATCGCCTATCATTAACAATTTAACGTGCATATGATCCATAACTTTTTTAGCTATTTTAATAACGTCTAAAACTCTTTTAGTAGATCTAAAATTTGATACATGTATTAAAATTTTTTCATCAGAAGCCAGGAAAATTTTCTCTTTTACCTTTCTTTTTGCAGTTTTACTGATTGTTTTAAATTTATCCAGATCAATAAAATTAGGTATCACCTCTATGTTTTGTCTTATGTCAAAATTGGATAAAGTTTTGTGTTTTAAGTTTTCAGATACAGAAGTGATTCCATTAGACATATTTAGATCAAATTCTATAGGAAGGCCTAGTATATTATTTTGTATGGCTATTTCTACATCTGTACCATGTAAAGTCGTTATAAATGGTATTTTAATATTTTTAGTATATAATATTTTTTGTGCTATAAAAGCAGCATGAGCATGAGGAATCGCGTAATGAGCATGTAAAATATCTAGTTTTTCTTCCGTAACAACTTCGACTATTTTGCCTACTAATGCCAAATCATAGGATGGGTACTTAAACAAATCGTATTTAAGAACTTGTACTTTATGAAAAAATATATTTGGCCGTTTTATGTCTAATCTACGGGGCTTTTCATAAGAAAAAAAATGTACTTCATGATTAACCTTAGCAAAAGCTTTGCCTAGCTCTACAGCTACTGTCCCACTACCTCCATAGGTTGGATAACAAATTACACCTACTTTCACTCTTAATTTCTATATGATTATTAAAAAAGAAATTGATTATTGAAACAAAAATTTATTAGTTAGTTTAAGTGTTAAGAACTACTTTCTATACAGTAAAATTTACAACAAATACTTTATAGTAAATTTTATATATTTTTAGATATATTTGGCGTGACACTTGCTTAATATATATATTAATTTAAATAGAACCAAACTTAACATTTTTTAAAATGCATATTAACCATACTTCCCTGAAAACCAAGATTGTTATAATTATAGGAGTTGTAGGGTTTTTCCTTTCAAATAACCTTATAGCTCAGGAAATATACCCAAAAAGAGAATTTAGGGGTGTGTGGATTACTACTGTTAATAACATAGACTGGCCGTCCCAGCCTGGATTAAATTCTTACAGACAGCAAGAAGAGATAATTAATATATTAGATCAGCTTGAATCGATAGGTGTAAATAATGTAATACTACAAGTACGCCCTTCAGCTGATGCTTTTTATGCACAAAGCAATGAACCCTGGTCATATTGGTTAACTGGCAAGCTGGGGAAACCACCTAAGCCTTACTATCAGCCCTTAAAATTTATTATTGATGAAGCACATAAACGTGGCATAGATGTGCATGCCTGGCTCAACCCATTTAGAGCAGTGCAAGATAGAACAAAGGCTCGTAGGTATAACAATCCTATAATAACTGAAAAACCTACCTGGTTTGTATATTACGACAAACAAATTTTATTTAATCCTGGGGTTCCTGAAGTAAGGCAATACATTAATAATATAGTAGCAAATCTTGTAAGGAATTACGACTTAGATGGTATACATTTCGACGATTATTTTTATCCTTATCCTGTACCTGGTAAATATTTTAATGACTACCGAACTTTTAAACAATATAACCCGACTCAAATACCCAATATAGATGATTGGAGAAGGCATAATGTTAATATATTTGTTGAATCGGTAAATAGGACTATTAAATCTATAAAACCATATATAAAATTTGGTATAAGCCCGTTTGCTATATGGCAAAATAGCTCTCAGACTCCGCTAGGGTCGGAAACTGCCGGATTATCTTCATATAAAACTTTAGAAGCGGATTCCAGGTTATGGATTAAAAATGGCTGGGTAGACTATGTTGCTCCACAAGTATATTTTCATATTGGCCATCCTAAGGCAAATTTTACCTGTCTGGTATCCTGGTGGGGAAGTAATTCTTTTGGAAGACATGTTTATGTAGGCATGGCAGCGTATAAAGTAGGAACTGATAGAAAAAATTGGAATCAAGATCAGTTAACAAGACAAATAGAAGTTAGTCGATTATATAACCATACTGTGCATGGACAAATATATTATAATACTAGCAGTTTCTTAAAAAATCCTATAGGATCAACTTCTAAAATTAAAAATAATGCTTATAAGTATAAAGCTTTGAATCCTTCTATGCCCTGGATACATGCAAATACGCCTGCCCCACCAACAAATTTAGTTGCAATACGCAGCAAAAATCAATGTAAGCTAACATGGCAACAGAAAGAAACCAGCACATACGTACCTATTAAAGGCTACGTAATATATCGATTTAACAAATCAGATAATATAGAAATTAATTCTCCAAAAAATATTATTAATATTGTATACAACCAGGATTTTTATGTTGATCGCAGTGTACAGAGAAATAAAGAATACGTATATGTTATAACTAGTATAGACAGGCTACATAATGAGAGTATACCTAAAGAACAAGTTCATGTACGCATAGAATAACAATTTAATATTATTACTTATAACATTTAACATAAGTGCAACAAAGCAAATATTATATTAAATTCAGACTTAAGATTTATATAGTTCTAGCATCTATCCTACTATCCAGCTGCGGAACTAGCCAATTATCTAAGCTATACCATAATTTCAATGCAAGGTTTAATTATTTAATTAATGCTAGAGAATTATATAACAAGACACTAACCGAATTTGAAATATCGAAACCGGACAATTATAATAAACCTGAGCCTATTAAGATTCCCACTGAATCTGAAGCTTTAAGCATGTCAGATAATCTTGACGAAGTCATAAAAAAAGCCTCTTTTATAATAAAAAAACATTCAAATAGTACATATATAGAAGAAACCTATATGCTGGTTGCAAAATCAAATTTTTATAAACTAAACCTTAACAATGCAAGTAACATATTCCAATATATATACAACAACTTTAATAATGTAAAAATCAAACAAGAAGCAATGGCTTACAATGCTTTATGCAAAATGCTACTTGGACTTAATGAAGAAGCTAACGAATCAATAGATATAGCTTTAAACATAACAAAGGAACCCAAAGAAATAAACAATATCATATATAAGGCCAACGCTCAAATACTAGCCCATAATAACCATTTCCTTTTTGCCGCTGAGCAAATGAATTTGGCTGCGCTATATTCTAATAAAAACAATCGAACAGAATTGTTGCGTAACAAATTAATAGAAGCATTTTATTACAAAAAAGCAAATAATAACATCGCTTCAGAAAATATATATAAAGACATTATAGATAATAATACCAAGCCTAAAGCTGTTATAAATAATGCAAAGATAAACTACTTAATGTCGTTGATTGCAAATAAAACTTCTATTAGTAAAATAGAAGAAGAGGTTCTTCAGGAAATAAACAAGGATGAAAACAAATACGATCCATTATTCCAAAGCCAACTTTATTACTTATTAGGAACACTATATGCTGATGATAAAAATTACGATAAAGCAATTACAAATTTTGACAATTCAGTAAAAAAAGCAGGAGTAAATAATTTATACCGACAAGCAATAGGTAACAAAGCAATAGGCGATATTTATTACGAGAACAAAAAAAACTTTAAAGAAGCAGTGAGATATTATGATATGGTCATAGCAGCTTCTTTAACTAATATTCCTGGCTATAATATATTACAAATAAGAAAAACCAATTTAAATAATATAAATAACGAATTAGCAGCCATAAATAAAGAAGACACTCTACAAAATTTTGCAAAACTATCGCTTGGCGAGCAAGAAAATATAGCAGATAATTTAGCTAAAAAAATAATAGCCGAGAACGAAGATTTTAATAATGCTGCAAAACTTAATAATATAAGCGGAACGAGTAATCCGACTTATCAAAGTGCCGGATCTGGATGGTATTTCTATAATAATACTGCTTTGGCGACTGCTCAATCCGACTTTAAAAGAAGGTGGGGAAATAGAAATTTGGGCGATAGATGGAGGTATAGTACAGAATCTTCTGACAATAATACTGATAGTAACATGGCTGAGAATATATTAACAAGCGGAATAGCAGATAACATTATCTATGATAAAGACAAACTAAAAAACATAATATTAGCTCAAATACCTAATAAACCAGAGAAATTAGAAGAGTCCCAACAAAGAGCAATAAAAGCTTATTCAAAATTAATTGACATCTTATATAATACTCTAGGTGAAAACGAACAAAGCATAAGCTACATAAATGAGATGATTAATAAATACCCGAACGTAAAAAATAAAGATGAATTATATTACATAATGGCTGAAGCTTACAGTAACATAAATGATAATGATAAATACAATCTATACAAGAACAAACTCATAAATAATTACCCGGAATCTAAATATACAAGTATACTTATAGAGCGGTCAAATAAGCCTGAATCTATAAAAGCTGATCAGGAATTGCAGGTAGCTTACAACAGAGCTTTTGAATTATTTACAAACAAACAATTCGATCAACTAATAAATGAATATTATCAAAATCAAAATAACAAGGCAAGTTTGAATCTCCAGGCTAGGTATGCATTTTTATGTGCACTTGCTGTAGGAAAATTAAATACATCATATATATTTAAGGAGGAGCTAATAAATATTCAAAATACATACCCGAATAGCGTCTATAGTAAAGAAGCTTCCAATTTAATAGCTTACACTGACAAAAACTACGAAAACATAAACACAAGAAAATATGCTATAGCGTGGAATCCTAACGACAATCCTAATAATATATTTAACATGATATATTATAAGGAACAACAAAAACTACTACAAGAATTAAATAAAATTAAAAACATTCTTAAAAACAGTTACTTTAAAAAGTTAAATTCGCAAGATACTTTATATATAGCAATAGCTTTAGATAAAAAAATAAGCACCGACGGTTTACGCTTAAATTTACGTTTATTCGGTAGAAACAGTTTTAACAATCAATGGAATATAGCGCAAAAAGATCTTAATGATAATAACCAAATTATATATATAGGGCCGTTTAAGGAACTTAAAGATGCCAATGACTACTACGATCGACTTAAAAAAAATCAGAAATTTGTAATAGAAATGGACCCCAAAAATTATGAAACATTTGTTATAACAAATAATAATTTAGCATTAATAAAAAGCAGAACAGAAATTAACGACTATCTAACATATTACAGGCTTACAGATTGGCTGAAAAAAACTGATTTTTAAGACCTTACTAAACCCTCTATATTAAATTTAATTCGTTATAATTCAATATATTTAGTTTTTAGAAAGAAATACTTAATATGACAATTATAAAATGTGTACTAACAATCCTGGCACTAAGAAATTCATAAAATTATTCTGGATTATATTCTGCAGTATACTAGGATCAATAGCTTTATTAATAACTTTAACATATTTCGAAGTATTTGGCAAACTACCAAGCTTTATAGAGCTAGAAAACCCCAAAAGCAATATTGCATCGGAAGTAATATCTTCTGATGGACATAACCTGGGAACCTATTATACTGAATATCGCTCTATGGCGGAAGCTAAAGAAATATCTCATAACGTTATAAATGCCCTTATTGCTACAGAAGATATACGATTTTATTCACATTCGGGAATAGATTTTTACAGGATGCTATCCATATTCTACTTTAATTTAATAGGTAAAAAACAAGGTGCAAGTACAATAACACAACAATTAGCACTTAATTTATTTGATAAAAGAGAAAAAGATTTGATAAAGCGTTTAATACAAAAAATAAAAGAATCTATAATTGCTATACAACTAGAAAAACGTTATACAAAAGAGACTATTGCGGCAATGTATTTAAACACCGTGTTTTTTGGAAGCAATGCTTTCGGTATAAAAGCGGCAGCAAAAACATTTTTTAATACTACGCCAGACAAACTAACTATAAACCAATCTGCAATATTAATAGGTGCCCTTAAAGGCGTAACACTATATTCTCCAATACGCAACCCACAAAGGGCGATAATAAGACGCAATGTTGTTCTAAAACAAATGGTGAAAGCAAACTTATTATCGAAGGCTCAATATGTCGCATACGCCGCTGAAGACCTAAACCTTGATTATCACCCTATAAACAATGTTGACGGTTTAGCCCCATACTTTAGAGAAGTATTAAAAAAAGAAATAGTAGACATGATAAATGACGGCACTATAGCAAAAAAAGCTGATGGTTCTACATATAATATATATAAAGATGGATTAAAAATTTACACAACGATAAATTCTACATTACAAAAAAAAGCTGAAGAAGCTATTGCAGAAAATCTTAAATCGTTACAAGAAGATTTTTTTAAATACTGGCAGGATAAAAATCAATATCCATGGACTAACATACCAGGATATATAGATAAAGCTATAGAAACAAGTCTAGCTTACAAAGAACTAGCGTCTGAAGGGTTATCAAAAACAGAAATATATTTAAAACTAAATGAACCAGTTCTAACTACTCTTTTCAGTTGGGATGGTCCAAAAGAAGTAGAGATATCACCTATAGATTCAATAAAATATTATAAAATGATATTGCGATCTGCTATGATGTCTATGAATCCGCATAATGGGCATGTGCTAGCCTGGGTAGGTGGACCGGATTTTAAATATTTTAAATACGACCAGGTTAAACAAGGAAAAAGACAAATAGGGTCTACTTTTAAGCCTTTCGTATACGTAACAGCTATAGACAATGGGTTTTCCCCATGTCAAAAAATTCCGAATGAACCTGTTACCTTTGAAGACCAGCCCGATTATCATCCACAAAATGCTGGTGGTAAATCCGGGGGGTATATGACAATACTAGAAGGTTTAGCTCGGTCAGTAAACTTAATAACTATTAATCTTACGCATCAACTAGGTCCTAAAAGTATCGTAGAGACAGCGCATAAAATGGGGATATCTTCATATCTACCTGCTGTACCCTCAATAGGTTTAGGGGTTGCAGACATATCATTATACGAAATGGTAGGAGCATATAGTACTTTTGCAAATAAAGGCATTTGGATAAAGCCTATATATCTTACTAAAATTGAAGATGCTAATGGGAATATTATATACAGCAACAAACCTGTAGTACGGCAAGCAATAAGCGAGCAAACTGCATACGTAATGCTAAAAATGATGGAAGAAGCTACAAACAGAGGAACTGCTATAAGATTACGTAGACCACAGGCCCCATATAATATACCATATCCTATAGCATCTAAAACTGGTACTACCAATGATCAATCAGATGGATGGTATATAGGAATAACCCCTGATCTTGTAACAGGAGTATGGACAGGAGGTGAAGATAGAATAATAAGATTTTATTCTCTGGCCTTAGGTGGTGGTACTAACTCTGCTTTACCTGCATGGTCTATATATATGAACAAAGTTTATAAAGATGAGGATTATAAAGTAAGTACGGAGGATTTCTTAGCACCAGATAATTTATCTATAGAGTTAGACTGCGAAAAATACGCGCAGTTCACAGGGACGCCAGAATCAGAAGAAAATATTAGCAATACTCCTGGCAATCCAAATAATCTTAATGAAGAAAGAGACAAAAATATTTACGATAACAATTATCATGATAATATAAATAACATAAAAGATATTTACAAAGGAGATAACGTAGATGATGGTCACGATCTAAATTTTTAACCTTAATTAGACTACATAACCTTACTATAAATTAGACTTTTAAACTTAAAATAAATGACAAATAAAAATAAAGATAAAGCAATCAGTATATTCGCAAAAATGCTGTTAATTAAAAACATAGCTAAGCTTTTTAACTACAAGTTTCTCAAACTAAAATTTTCTAACACTAAAACGTCTACAATTAACGAAACAAAATCCGGCAAGAAATATAAAAACAAACAAAATTTTAATAAAAAAGTTGGAAATAGCCATATAACAGGAACTTTGTATTTAAATAATTACACTAAATCATATGTTGCTAATGATCAACATAAAATATATATATCTAAAAGAAATACTTCTACCGCTCTGCATAGGGATCTTGTAGAGGTATACTGTCAAAATCCAGAAGTTGGTAAAGCTAACCGTATAACTAAAATATTAAAAAGGAGTAAAATATATTATGTCGGAATTTTACGTAAAGATAAAGACGATTATTACTTACATCCTGACGATAATAAAGTTTTAAAACCCATAATTATCCCTAAGGAAAGAATAAAAAACACCGCGGTAGGGACCAAAGTAGTCGTAAAAATAACAATGTGGAAATCAGATAAACTAGTAGGCGAGATAAAGAATATTTTAGGAGTTCCCGGGGATAGCGATGTAGAAAATAAAGCTATAATAGCTGAATTAGGCTTTAGTGAAAAATTTCCTAAAAATGTTCAAGATTTAGCAAATAGTCTCGATGAAACGATATCAAAAGCAGAAATTAAAGATAGGTACGATTTTAGAGACACAACAACTTTTACTATAGATCCCATAGATGCAAAAGATTTTGACGACGCTATCTCTATAAAGACTCTGGATACAGGTAATTACCAAATAGGGGTTCATATAGCTGATGTTAGCCAATTTGTTAAAGAAGACGATTTGTTAGATATAGAAGCACAAAAAAGGGCAACTTCAGTATATTTAGTTGATGGAGTTATACCGATGCTGCCAGAAAGACTCTCAAATAACTTATGCTCTCTTAAACCTAATGTGGACAGACTAACATTTTCTGTGGTGTTTGAAATAACTAAAGATTATAAAATAAAAAATTATTCTATACATAAGGCTATTATACATTCAAATAAAAGATTTACTTATGAAGAGGTTCAAGAAATCTTAGATAAGAAAAAAGGATTATTTTATAATGAGTTAAATATTTTAAATAATATAGCCAAAGCATTGCGAAAAAATCGTATTAGAAATGGCAGTATTAATTTTCATTCCCAAGAAGTAAAATTTGTTCTAGACAAGGATAAGAACCCTATAGATATTATAATAAAAATTCAAAAAGATGCACATAAGTTAATAGAAGAGTTCATGCTTTTAGCTAATAAAACAGTTGCTGAAGCGGTAGGGAAGAATTTTTTTAAAAAGCCTAAGACTTTTGTGTATAGAGCCCATGAAGCTCCTGGTAAAGAAGACCTTAAAAAATTTGGTTCTTTTATTTCTACATTTGGTTATAAGATAAGTATGGCCAATAACAATTCTACGAGGCATTCTTTTAATAAATTAATGGAAGATATTAAAAATAAAGACGAGGAGTATTTAATATCTCAATTAGCTATTAGAGCTATGAATAAAGCATATTATAGCACAAAAGTGAAATATCACTATGGGTTAGCTTTAGACTATTATACGCATTTTACCTCTCCTATAAGACGTTATCCTGATATTATGAGCCATCGACTGCTTAACTATTATTTAAACAGACAGGATCCTAAGGATATTAATAAATACGAAGCAATGTGCGAGCATTCATCTATAATGGAAAAAAAAGCTGTTGATGCTGAGAGGAGCTCGATTAAGTTAAAACAAATTGCTTTTTTAGAAAATAAGGTTGGAAATAAATTTAGTGCTATAATTTCTGGAGTAACAGAATGGGGAATTTATGTAGAGCTAATTGATAATGGTTGCGAGGGTATGATAGGCGTAAAAAGCTTTAAAAATAATAAACTCAGGTTAAACGATAATAAAAATGCACTTGTTGATAGTGATGGAAAAATGTTTCGTATTGGTGATAAATTAAGCGTACAGCTTATAAGAGTAGATTCTACTAAAAGACATATCGACTTTAAATTATGTTAGATTGTAAATAATTAATAGCGTATGATAGTTTGTCTTTATAGCTATTATTAAATGTTTTACCTTGAGTACCATAAAAATCTATAGGCAATAAATCTTTATTTTGAGATAAAATACCATACATACCTAACAAATTACACGCGTTTAACGCAGTTGAATAATTCCCATCTATTACAATGGTGCGGTCGTTATCAATTATTTTGTTAAATCTGTCTTTAAAATAACTAAAATGTGTGCATCCAAGGACTATTGTTGAAAATTCTTTTAGGTTAATATTATTAAAAAGGCTTACTATATATTTATCAACATCTGTAGATCCAAAATCAAAGTTTTCAGCAAATTGTACCAGTTTATCCGCCGGTTTTTTTACAATAAGGTTTTTATCTAGACAAACAGAATCTATAAGGTTATTGAGTTTGTCGCTTTGCAATGTCAAAGTTGTAGCTAACAATAATACTTTGCCTGGGTGTTTATTATCAAATGGGATTTTAATAGCAGGTTCTATACCTACAATTATAAATTTGTATTTGTTACGTAAATGCTCTATTGCTATAGCTGTTGCTGTATTACACGCAATTACAAGCATTTTTATATTCTTTGAATACAAAAATGCTACTGCGTCCTGTATATAATTGACAACTATATTAGGTGGTTTAACTCCATAAGGAGTATTATGAGTATCTGCAAAATATATATATTTTTCAAATGGCAGGAGGTGCATCATTTCTTTTAAAACGGTTAATCCTCCTATACCTGAATCAAAAAATGCTATGGGGTTATTTCTACTTTGTTCTTGACTCATACTAATTTAGCCTAATAGTAATGATTTAATAAAAATTAATATAACATTATAAATATTAATATCAAGCTAAAAAATATATTTATGCCTCGTCTTTTTTATTTACAAACATATAACCTTTCCCTCTAAGAGTTATAATAAGGTTTGGATTGTTTGCATCGTTTTCGACTTTTTTACGCAACCTAACAATATGCATATCTATTGTTCTAGTATTTATATTATTGTTATTATCCCAAACTGTTTTATTAAGAGCTTCCCTATTAATTATTTTATTAGGGTGGCTAACAAAATAATACAAGATTCTATTTTCTATAACCGTTATTTCAATTCTATTGCCTTTTTTGAATAGTGTATGTGTCCTAGGGTGGTACTCGATGTCGTCAATTCTGTATATTTCTTCTGACTGTGATACGTTAGATAGAAATTCCAGTTTATTATATATCATTGATATAAGTACAGCCGGGTGCACTGGTTTAACGTAATATTCAGTTATGCCTGCCTTGTAAGCTTTTACTTTATCAAAACTGTCTTTTTTGACAGTTAATAAAAATATAACATTTCTAAATCCGTCGTTTCTAAGTTGCTCGCATAATTCTACCCCTTCTCCATCTGGCAAACCCCAATCTAGTAATACTATATGTGGTCTTTCCCTCATAATTAGTTCTCTGCCCTCTTTAATTGAATATGCAGATAAAACTTTAAATCCTTCTGATTTTAAACAAAATTTTAAGGTATCATTTAACTGTACATCGTCTTCTATTAAAGCGATTTTAATTGTTTCTACTGTTTCTGGCTTTTTCATATAAATAAAATATTTTTTTACACTCCAAACTATACCAATAAAATGGGTAGTTAGAATCTATTAACAATAACTTTTATTAATTTACAGGGCATTTCATTACTTAATTAGCTATAAGAGTAATTTTTATATACAAGTATATAAAAGATATTTGACCTATTATTAGTACATTAGTTGTATGCTTTATATATCATTAGTAGCTATATAAATAATTTTTAAATAGCGTTTAATAACGAATATGAGGCATATTTATATGCACTTAGAGTACACTATCAAACATCTGTAAATGGTTGTAACTAATAGCTCGATTATCGCCTACAGCCTATATTAGCTAATTATATGCCAATTAAATTATTTTTTTTACCTTTTCCCCTTAAAATATATAAGTTTATACTATTGATATGCAGTTATTACAAGAAAAAACCTCAATACGATAAATCTATTATATTTGAATAAGCATTAAAAATCCGCTAAATACTATTAACTAATACGAAATAAATATCGCTAAAAATAAGCACTATGAATATGAAGTGTTCATTATTTATATTTTTATACTAGTACCTACACAAAACAAACCTTTTTTTATATATTTTTAGCTGTATGCTGATAACGATTCTCTTTTAATTGATAACCTATACGAAGCGAATATTAAATAACCTCAATTATTAATTAAAATGATACTGCTATTAAGTTAAATAACATAGAGGGGGCATCATTGGTTGTTTCCTTTATGAAAACACAAACTGATACCTTAAAATAATAATTGTAAAATAGCCTTTTGATTGAGCATTGCAGATCCAGATTTAATATACAGCCTGCTTATTAAATAAATGCAGGGTTTACCTTGTAAATAATTTTTTGAATAAGCATAAGTACACTTTAGAAAGTGTGCAAAAACACCTAAATAGTAACTGTAATTTTATTTTAACATTTAAATACAGGCTAATTTGCATTGAAATCTTCCCTAATAGTAGCTTATTACCCATTAATTATAAATAAGGCACGATAGTTTATGTCATAGATAGTAATTAAATACTATTTGATTATATTTGAGCGATCAATTTAAAATTCTTATTTTATTTTCAACCAATATTACTAATGTAATTATCAAATAATAATGAAAAACTCCGGTATAAACAGTACTATTACAAGTTCATCAAAGTTTAATTCTACCTTTGCATCATTAGCTATTGTAATATGTATAGTAGTTGCCATACTATTATATACTTTTGTATTAGGCCATCCATCTAATTTTGAAGGCAACAATCCTGCTAATAATCCTGTTAGCGGTGGCTTTAAACACTTTATGGGTTTAATATATAAAGGTGGTTATATAGTCCCTATATTGATAGGAATGGTTCTTATTAATCTTACTGTTGCTATAGAAAGATATTTGACTATATCAGGAGCAGTAGGAAAAGGATCGCTACAAAGCTTTGTGCTTAAAATAAGGTCGTACCTACATAATAATAATATAGAAGGAGCAATCAATGAATGCGATAATCAACAAGGTGCATTAGCAAACGTAACAAGATCTGGATTAATATCATACCAAGAAGTAACATCTAATCCTAAATCTTCTAAAGAACAAAAAGAAATTGTTCTAAAAAAAGAAATTGAAGAAGCTACAAACCTGGAGCTTCCTATGCTGGAGAAAAATTTAGTTATAACAGCAACCCTTGCTTCCGGTTCAACTTTAGTCGCTCTACTAGGTACGGTTTTAGGTATGATAAAAGCTTTTGCTGCTCTAGGAGCTGCAGGAGGTGGGGACCAAATGGCTCTATCAATAGGTATATCAGAAGCTCTTATAAATACCGCTTTAGGTATAGGTAACGCTGCCCTGGCAACTTTCTTATATGCATATTTTACTTCTAAAATAGATACTATTACTTATGCTATTGATGAAACTTCATATAGTATAGAACAAACTTTCGCTAAAAACAATAGCTAATAATGGCTAGAATAAAAATACATAGAAAAAGCGTATGGATAGACATGACCTCGATGGTCGATGTATGCTTTCTATTATTAACATTTTTTATGTTAGCAACGAAGTTTAAAGCTGACGATGCTGTAGATATATCAACTCCGGCTAGTATATCTGAACTTGAAATACCTGAGAATACATCTATAAACATACTTATAGACAAAAATAGCCGGGTATTTTTTGGCGTAACAGGGAATCAATTTAGAGGCGATTTACTATCTCGAATTGCAACGCAGAAAAATATAAATTTTTCTAATTATGAAAAATCTATATTTAGGGTTATAGAAAATTTTGGAGTGCCTCTTAACCAGCTAAAAGAATACCTGGATCTTCCTCCATCACAAAGAAAAGCAATGGATAAAGTTGCTACCGGGATACCTGTAACTAGTGACAATGATGCTACAAACGAGCTATATACATGGATATTATCAGCACGCAGGGTTACCGGCAATGCTCCTATAATTATTAAAGGAGACAAAAATGCCAATATAGAAGTAATAAATAAAGTTATTAAAACCTTGCAATCTCAGAAAGCTAATAGATTCAGTATAATTACAGATCTTAAAAAAGAAAATAACTAAAATAATTATATGGCTAATATAGAAACCGGTGGTGGCGCAAAAAAAGATGGTAAAGTTAGATCAAAAAAATTATCAACACGAGTAGACTTTACTCCTTTAGTAGATCTAGCTATGTTACTTATAACTTTTTTTATGCTTACAACCACAATGGCTAAACCTAAGGTTATGGAATTGACTGTTCCTGCCAACGATAAAAAGCTAAAAGAAGAAGAAAAAACTGTAATAAAAGAATCGTCTGTTATAACGCTTTTACTAATACAAGACAATCGTATACTATATTATTTTGGAAGAAAGCTTGCAGATATAAAAGAAACCAACTATTCAAAGGATGGTATCAGGAAAATTTTATTAGACGAAAGTAGAAAAAGAAACCCTGCACTAGATTCAATAAAAATCTATAAACAACAATTGCAAGACAACCAAATATCGCAATCAAGCTATAACGAACTAGTTAAAAAACTTAAATCAGATGACAACAATCTTATTGTAGTAATTAAAACAAGTGATAAGGCTAAATACGACAACTTAGTAAATATTTTAGATGAAATGTTAATAACAAACATTGGCAAATATGCAATTGTTGACATTAGCAAGCCGGAAATAAATTTAATTAACACTAAGTACTAAATAACCATGCTAAATAATATAAATTTAGAGGATAGAAAATGGATAGAGCTTATATTTCTGAATAAAAATAAAGCCTACGGTGCCTATAAACTACGCAAAAATTATAGCAAAAATATGAGCTTAGCGCTAATATTAGCAGTCCTTATATTTACCCTACCTATATTAATTCCATTTCTAGCACAATTTATAAAACATAAACCTGCTATTAATAATGAACCTGTACATACTTTAGAAATCAGCGATTTAACATTGCCACCACCTATAGACCCTACTTTACCGCCACCGCCGCAGGTAGCGGATCCATTACCGCCTCCGGTTCGTTCAGCGGTTAAGTTTACACCTCCGGTTATAAAAAAAGATTCTGAAGTGCCTAAAAAATTCGATCCCCCTCCGGTAATAGACGATATAAAACAAGATGTGGGTATAAAAAATGTTAGTGGCAAAGATAATGCTCCTGCCAAAGACCCGGATTTAGATAATGACCAATCATTAACAGGCGATAACCAGATATTCTTACATGTTGAAGAAGCTCCTCAGTTTCCAGGTGGTTTACCAGCCTTTTATAAATATATAGGTGAAAATATTAAGTATCCACCATTAGCTAGAGAATCTGGCATTCAAGGCAGAGTATTTATACAATTCGTAGTGGAGAAAGATGGATCAATCACTGATGTAAAAGTTTTAAAAGGAATTGGTTATGGATGCGACGAAGAAGCCTTAAGAGTAGTAAAAAATAGCCCTAATTGGTCACCAGGAAAACAAAATGGAAAAACAGTAAGGGTACAATACAACTTACCTATAGTTTTCCAGCTAAGGTAAGCTATTATTTAGGAACTATAAATGGCAAACAAAATACTTCTATTAAAGACAATAAAAATATTAATAGCCTCAGCATATATAGCTTTGGGATTAACAGTTGCTTTTATACTTGATAATCTATCAATAGAAAGCAAACAAAAATATATACTAGGAATAATCATTATCATATACGGAATATTTAGATTAATAAGAACGATTTTACCTAGTAAATAAAGAGAAATAGATGTTCAGAACAGCTAAAATTTTTCTAAAACTATCTATATATACAATTATATTATTGTGCATAATAGAATGTCAAAACTCAACTAAAACAAAAGATAATAACAATTATCAATTGCACATAGGAATAGACTCGTCGCTAAAGTCTATAACAAATGAAATAATAAATTTATTTAATTATTACAATCCAAAATTAATATTAAAAATAGATTACAACAAGGCAGCAATAATTAATAATAATTTTAACGATAATTATTATGATATAATAATTATTCCCAAACAGAAAAAATATAATTGGAGGAACCTAAGCAAACTTAATATATATCCTAAAGAAGAAATGTTGCTTAAAGATGCTTTAGTGTTTATCACTTCTTCTGGAAACCAACTAAGCAACATTAACATAAAAAATTTAAATCAGGAAGCACTAAAGTTTAACAAATTAATATTTGACGCCAATATTAACCAGGAGTATTATAAATATTTAGTAGAACTTAACCCAGGCATAAAAAATAATATTAAAATCTATTCAGATACACTAAATGCAGCAAATTTGCTTATCTATTTAAACTCAAATGATTTAATAGTAACTAATATTGCTAAAATAATAAACAATAAAAAAATTGAAAATAATTTTAAAATCTTAGACATAAACAGCAAGGAAAATTTTGAAGCTTATATTCATCCATCTAAAGAAAATTTAATAAATAATAAATATCCTTTAGGCATAGAAGTAGTTGCTATATATAAAGATACCAGCCCATACCTGGCTAGATCATTTATAGACTTTTCTTTAGGCCAAATAAGTCAGTTGGTTATTTACAAATATGGATTATTACCAAGGAAAATATATAGACGTGTAATAGAAATTAACAACAATGCTATTTAATTTAGTTTTATAGAACTAATTATATCAGTGGGAATATATTTTATAAGCTAACCTTTTGCTAAAAATAAGTTTTTGTTTTAACCACTACAAACTTATACATTTGTTTTCTATACCAATAAACAGTATTATATCAAATATATACAAACATGAATATCAAACTTTATATAAAAAGCTCATTATTAGTAGCCTTCCTGATTATTTTAAGTGTAAATATAAATGCTCAAAGTTTAGATCAGTCTTTAAACAATGCAACAAAACTTATCGAATTAGAAAAATTTGAGTCATCCAGAAATATTCTATCTACTTTAACTTCTACAAAAAAATCTGACGAAGCATATTTCTATACTGGTATTAGTTATCTGTCAAATCTTAATTTTGAGGATCCTAATATTTCAATAAAAGATGCTAAAGAATCCTTTACTAAAGGTATAAACTCTAATAATAAATCTGCTTTAAATTATGTAGGGTTAGGTATCATAAGCTTAGAGGACAATGATAAAAATCAAGCAGAAAATTATTTTAAACAAGCTTTAAAACTTAATAATTCTTATCTAACAAACTTGTATATAGGCAAAGCATATACATATACTAACAATAAAGACTTAGAAAAAGCTATTGGTTATTTGAAAAACGCGATTAAACGAAATCGCAAATCTACAGATGCATATATAACCTTAGGTGATGCTTATTTAAAAAATAATGATCCTAATAACTCTATATTAGCCTATAAAACTGCCCAAGACATAAATCCTGCTTACTTTCCTACATATATAAAGCAATCAGCGATTTACAAATATGCACGCAATTATAATGCTGCACTTAAACCTCTTAACTATATAATTACAACGGATTCTAATTATTTACCAGCCTACAGGCATCTTGCGGAACTTTATGCTGCTTCTAATCAAACAGATAAAGCCTTAGATATTTATAAAAATCAATACATGCCTAGAACGGATAATTCATGTAGCGATAATATAGTATATGCAAAATTTCTTTTTCAAGCGTCTAAATATAAAGAAAGTGCAAATTTGCTTAAACAACTTAAAGAAAAATGCAACTTAAAACCTGTATTCTATCGTTTATTAGCATATGCCTCATATAATACTCAGGACTACAAAACTGCTAACGATGCGATAAATACATTTTTCAAAGAACAGGATCCGAATCAGTTTCTGGCATCAGATTATATTTACAAAAGCAATATATCTATGAGTATGGGCGATGCCAAAGAAGCTAAAACATATGCAGATAAAGCATTAGAAACAAGTAATAATTCTCCGGAAGTCATATCGAACTTAGCACAAGAATCATTTAATCTTAAGCACTATGACGAAGCATTTAATCTATACAAAAAGCTTGACAGCACTAAACTAAATGCTCAAGAATTATATTATATAGGGCTTTCAGCCTATATAACTAAAAACTATAAAGAAGCCGAATCTGCACTAAACAAACTAGTTGAGAAAAAACCTAATTACGTAACTGCATGGGCATATTTAGGATATATAAAATCCAGCAAAGAAACACAAAAATTTACTGGTGCAGCTAAACCTTTTTTCGAAAAAGTCATAGAATTAGCTGCACCAGATCCTCAAAAACATAAGGATGATCTAATAAATGCTTATCAATATATGGGTCAGTACGAGCTTGAAATAAATAAAAGTCCTAAAGGTGTTAGGAGATATATGAACAAAATCCTGGAGATAGATCCTAACAACCAACAAGCTGGAAAAGCTTTAAAGGCACTAAATAAAGCAAGTTCTAAAACAAATCAAAATAATAGTCAATAATAAGAGTACCTATGAGCATGATAAAAATAAGTAAAAAAGCTTATTTAATATTTACACTCTTATCAACTCTTACTTTAATATTTAACAAACAATCTGTTGCGCAATATTTTGGTAATAATAAAATTCAGTATAAAAAATTACAATTTGAAATATTCGAAACGCCACATTTTAACATATATAACTACTTCAAAAACAAAGAATTTATAAATAACATAGCTAATATATCCGAGTTATACTATAAGCATCATAGCACAATCCTAGAAAGAAATTTAACAAATAAAAATCCTATAATAATTTATGCTAACCACTCTGATTTTAGCCAAACAACATTATCGCCGGAAAATATTGATATAGGAACCGGAGGAGTAACAGAAGGGTTCAAAAATAGGATATTTATGCCAGTTTTTGAATCGCGCCAACAAAACAAGCACGTAATAGGACATGAATTAGTACATGGATTCCAATACGACATCTTAAAAAATACTGATGATATCAGCTTAGAGAACATCCGGAATATCCCACTATGGATGACTGAAGGAATGGCCGAGTATATGTCTAAAGGCAGCGTAGATGCAGCTACAGCTCTGGCACTACGCGATTCTTTCATAAATAAAAAACTGCCAGGCATTAAAGATTTAAATAATCTAAATAAATATTTTCCTTATAAGTATGGGCAAGCCTTTTGGGCTTTTATAACATCTAATTGGTCAGATAAAATTATAAAAACCTTATTTTTAAATACCGCAAAATATGGATACCTTAAAGCACTGGAAAAAACATTATCGTGCAGCGAAGAAGAACTCTCGCAAATGTGGAAAGATCAAACCGCATACATATACGAACCACTTGTTAATGGCACTACAGAACCTATAGGTAAAGAATTTTTAGGGAATAAATCAAGGGAAAAACTCAATTTAGCACCTCAGTTGAGTCCAGATGGACAATTTATAACTTTTTTTAGCGAAAAAAATGCTATAAGTATTGATCTATACATAGCCGAGACAGAGACAGGTAAAATAATTAAAAAAATATCTGGTCACACAGAAAAATTACATATAGACGAATATAACTATATAGAAGATAGTGGGAGTTGGGGTCCTAATAGCGATAATTACGTATACACAGTAGTATCTAAAGGCAGAACCGCTTTAATTATAGTTGATGTTGCTACAGGCAAAACTATAAAGGAAATATTTATAAAAGAGTTGCCTTTTTTTAGTCACCCAGCCTATAGTCCCGATGGTAACAGCATATTACTTACTTCACTTAATGACGGACAATCCAATCTTTTTCTATACAATATTAAAGAACAAACCGTTAAGCAATTAACTTTCGACGAGTCGTCTAAACTTCAGGCAAGCTGGTCCAGAGATGGGCAATACATAATTTTTACCAGTGACAATAGCACTTACAATGACCTAAGTACAAAGTATAAAAATTATAAAACAAACATCTTAAATATAGCTACAAACTCAATAGAAACAATTGATATATTAAAAGGAGCTGACAACCTAAACCCGTTATTTTCAGAAGATGGAACGAAAATATATTTTCTATCGAATCTAAATGGGTTTAGAAACCTTTTCGAATATGACCTAACAACCAAAGAAATATTTCAGTTAACCAATTATTTTACAGGCATATCCGGGATAACAGATTTGTCTAGTGCTTTAAGCATCTCTCATGACAAAATCATATACATATATTTTAAAGACAACCAATACAAATTATATAAGGCTACGACTAAAGACTTTAAAAAACATAGAATAGAAAATGATATAATATCTAATATACAAGGTGCTAAACTAAGCATCAATAATATCAATACAATTACAGAACTGAGCAAAGAAGAAGTAGAAAAACTTCAAACTGAATATATTAATAAAACCTATAAACCATCATTTTCATTTACAGCATTGTCACAATCAGCCGGCGTAGGCATAGTAACAAATATGGCAACAACAGGGCTGGGAGCAGCAGGAAACGTTGATGCATTATTTACTGATATTTTAGATAGACACAAATTATTGCTATCAATAGGATTAAACGGCGAAATTTACGACATAGGTGGAGGTATATTTTATCTAAACCAGGAAAATAGGATAAATTGGTCAGCCGGACTATCACATACTCCATACCTATACACTTACGGGAACATACATCTAATAGAAACAAAAAATGATAATAAAATACAATACAATTACTACAAACTTAGAATATTTGACCAAACAATAGGAGGTGCCTTTATATTTCCATTATTTAGAACGCTTCGATTCGAAGCCGGGAGTAAAGCATCCTTACAAAATTATCGTGTAGACCGTATAAGAAATATATATAAGGCCGTCAACATAAATGGCAGCTACTATCCTGGAGCTTATATAGGATCGCAACAAGACAAGCTGAATGAAACTGAAGTACAAGAAATATTTGGTGTTAACACCAAATCCATATTAAGCCTATCATCATACATAGCCTACGTGGGAGATAATGCAATATTCGGATTAACAGCTCCTGTTAAAGGCTATAGATACAGATTCGAAGTAGGCACGACCTTTGGCGGCATACAAAGTATCAATCTACTAACAGATATAAGAAAATATTTATTTAAAAAACCTTTAACTTTAGCAATAAAAGGAATTTACATAGGTAGATTAGGCCATACTTCTTTCCAAACTAACGTGTTATCTCTAGGCTACGACGAATTTGTACGTGGATACTCAAACTTGTATGACAATTTGACTAATACATCTATAGGCGGATCGGGAATATTAGCCGGATCACAGCTAATTAACTCATCTATTGAATTAAGATTACCTTTTACAGGTCCAAGGCAGCTAGCCATTATAGAATCTAAGATGTTTTTTACTGATTTAGCACTATTTTTCGATGCAGGAAGTATCTGGGGCAAACCAGATACTAATTTTAATAATTCCCTAAACGGTACAGCTATAAACGACCATGACTACAGAAAAGCACGAATAATAGCAAGCACCGGTATAGCATTAAGATTTAATCTTTTCGGTATAGCTGTACTAGAACCATATTATGCTATTCCATTCAGTAGCTTTCAAAAAAAAGGTGCCTTCGGCCTTTTTATATCTGCTGGAGGATGGTAATTCAGCTATAAAACCTTAATTTTGAATTATTACTAATTAAAAATCGTAAAATTATATAAACATATGTTAGAATTGCTTACAAAGATATTTGGTAAAAAATCTGATAGAGATATAAAGAAACTCAAAAACATTCTCAACCATACGAATACTGTTTATAACGATATCCGCCATATATCTAATGACGAACTTAGAGAAAAAACGATAACATTTAAGAGCAATTTAAATAGCCTGCTAAAACCATTAAATAACGACATAGAACAATTAGAAGCTTTAGCTTCTGAAACTAATGATATATATCAAAAATCTGATTTATATCATAAAGTTGAAAAACTAAAAGAACAATCCTATGAAAAAACTCAAGAGTATCTAAATAGTATATTACCTGAAGCTTTTGCTGTAATAAAAGAGACTGCCAGAAGGTTTAAAGAAAATGATGAATTGCACGTAAAAGCAACTGATTTAGATAAAAATTTAGCTACTAAAAAAGATAACATAATTATAAAAGATGATATTGCCATATACAAAAATACCTGGCAAGTATCTGGATATAACGTAAAGTGGGATATGACCCATTACGATGTACAGCTTCTCGGTGGGATGGTTTTGCACCAAGGTAAAGTAGCTGAAATGGCAACAGGTGAGGGTAAAACATTAGTAGCAACAAGTGCTGCATATCTGAACGCTCTTACGGGTAAAGGCGTACACATGGTAACAGTAAACAACTACTTAGCTAAACGCGATAGCGAATGGATGGGGCCATTATACGAATTTCATGGACTAACGGTAGATTGCATAGATAACTATAATCCTCACTCTAAAGATCGCAAACAAGCATATTTAGCTGATATTGTATTCGGAACTAACAATGAATTTGGTTTTGACTATTTACGTGACAATATGGTTAACAGACAAAACGAACTTGTACAGCGCGAACTTAACTATGCAATTATAGACGAGGTAGATAGTGTACTTATAGATGATGCAAGAACTCCATTAATAATTTCAGGGCCAACAGGGAAAACAAATGATGTAACGGAAAATTTCGAAGAGCTAAAACCTTATATGGAAATATTAATTAAAGCTCAAAATGAATACATTGTTTCTGCCATTAACAACGCTCAAAAACTACTATCTGATAACAATTCCGAAGAAGCTGGTTTGCTACTATTAAGATGTCATAGGGGAATGCCTAAAAACAAAAACTTAATAAAACTATTAAGTGAACCCGGCAACAAACAACTACTACAAAAAACTGAAAACTTTTATATGCAAGACCAGCAAAAAAATATGCACCTGGTAGATAAAGAATTATTTTTTGTAATAGATGAACGACAAAACAACATAGATTTAACTGAAAAAGGGATTGAGCTGCTGGATTCAGCTACTCAAAATACTATATCTTTTGTACTTCCTGATATAGGCAACCAACTAGCAGAGATAGATAATACAACACTAAATGATATCGAAAAAGCGCAGGCAAAAGAAGATAAAATCAATAACTTTGCTAAACAATCTGAAAAAATACATTTAATGAATCAACTATTAAAAGCATATACTTTATTTGAAAAAAATGTAGAGTATATAGTTGATAACAATAACATTAAACTAATAGACGAACAAACAGGACGTATGCTTGAGGGGAGACGTTATTCTGACGGGTTGCACCAAGCTATAGAAGCTAAAGAAAATGTAAAAATCCAGGAATCAACACAAACATTTGCCACTATAACTCTGCAAAATTACTTTAGAATATACAAAAAACTTTCTGGGATGACAGGCACAGCGATAACAGAAGCTGGTGAGTTATGGGAGATATATAAATTAGATGTAGTTGAAATACCTACAAATAAAACTCTAAAAAGGGTTGATTCCCAAGATTTAGTGTACAAGACAAAAAGAGAAAAATACAATGCAGTAATTAAACATATAATAGAATATACACAACAAAATAGGCCTGTTTTAGTAGGCACTACCTCGGTAGAAGTATCCGAACTTCTAAGTAAAATGCTTACATTCAACCATATACCTCATAATGTCCTGAACGCAAAAATGCATAAAAAAGAGGCAGAGATAATAGCTGAAGCTGGTAACCAGGGTACTGTAACTATAGCAACCAATATGGCTGGCCGTGGGACAGATATAAAATTAGGACAAGGAGTAAAGGAAGCTGGTGGCCTGGCGATAATAGGAACAGAAAGACATGAGTCTAGACGTGTAGATAGACAGTTGCGAGGGCGCTCTGGTAGACAAGGAGATCCAGGATCATCACAATTCTTCGTATCGCTACAAGATAACTTAATGCGCTTATTTGGGTCCGATCGCATTGCATCTCTTATGGACAGAATGGGCCTAAAAGAAGGCGAAGTAATACAGCACTCAATGATAACCCGATCGATAGAGCGAGCACAAAAAAAAGTTGAGGAAAATAACTTTGGTGTAAGAAAACGACTTTTAGAATACGACAATATAATGAACTTACAAAGGAACATTATATACGCTAAACGTAAACACGCACTACTAGGCACTCAAATCGATCTTGAAGTCGATACTATGATATACGATACATGTAGGAGCATAGTAGAGACAATTAACACTGATAAAAACTTAGAGAATATTAAATTAGATATACTTAGGTTCTTTTCAACAGAAATAACTTTTGATAAAGAAATAATTAGTACTCCAAAAGAAAAGATAACAGAATATCTATACTCAAAGGTTATAGATCATTACAATGATAAGATGACCTTTTTACAAGAAAAACTTTTTGGAATAGTAAAAAACATATATGAGGATAGCCGTAATAACATTACAGATGCTGTAATAGTATTTACCAGCATAGACGATACCATACCTGTAGAATTTAATGTGCAAAATGCCTACCAATCTAAAGCTAAAGACATTATTATCCTATTGCAGCAAGCCGTAATATTAAACAATATAGACGATTACTGGAGAGAGCACCTTAGAAAAATGGATGACCTGAAACAATCTGTACAAAACGCTGTTTACGAACAAAAAGACCCATTGCTAGTATATAAATTTGAAGCATTTCAATTGTTTAATGAACTAATTGATTTATTACAAAAACGTATAATAACCTTATTGTTTGGAATATATATACCAGATAGGCAAATAACAGATGAAGCACCATTAAAAAGGACTAATAACGAATTTAAAAATTTACAAACTCAGCATGCAGAATTTAATAACGGATTCTATACAAATAATGAACAAATAACAGATAATGAACCCATAGTTAGACAAAGCGAAAAAGTAAAAAGAAACGATTTATGTCCATGTGGGAGCGGGAAAAAATATAAAAATTGTCATAGTAATAGTTAATCGCTTGTTAGTAAATATATTTACAATCATATAATCAAATCTATGAGATTTACGCTTCTACCCAATGCTATATATCTATTACTATCTATTAGCATAACTTCTTATGCACAAAGTAATAATAAGACACAGGATACAAACGATATCATTAACAACATTACTATTAAAATAATGGATAGTAATGTTGTTAAGCTATTAGAGAAAAAAGATGATCTGGATAAAAAAACTAAATTACAAGGCTATAGAATACAAATTTTCTCTGGTCCTAGTAGAATTAATGTTTATAGCACACAAGCTAAATTTGCAATACACTACCCTAATGTAAATAATTATATAACTTACGACGGATCTAATTATAAATTACGTGTAGGAGATTTTATATTTTACAAAAATGCTGAAAACTTTAGGAAAGAGATATATAATAAATTCAATATAGCTTTAATAATAAAAGATACTATTAATAAGCACATTACTACTGATAATAATACAGAAGAAGCTCCTGAACTACCTGCTAATACGGAACATAATGAAGATAATAATATATTAATTCCTTAAATAATTTATATAAATAAACTAAGAATTTGGCTCTATAGATCCTCCTCCAAGAGCAGTGTATAAATTAATTACAGTGTTTATATATTCTTCTTGTAAATCTATATTTTCTATTTCGGCATTAATTAAGCTATTTTGTGCAGTAATAACTTCAAGATAATTAGCCAGACCGTTTAAAAACAATAAACGGGCGTTTTCTACTGCTTTAGTTAGTGTATCAACCTTCTTCTTTACAATCTTGCGCGTTTCCTTTAATTTATTAAGTTGCATTAGCGTATTGGATACTTCCATTACAGCATTAGTTACTTTTTCTTTGAAATTAATTACGGCCTTTTCTCTTTCTATTAACGCTATTTCATAGTTTGTCCTTAGCTTACGTTTATTAAATAATGGCTGTATTATACTGCCTTCGGCTAAAGCAAATAAAGCATTTGGTATGTTAAACCAAACACTGTTTTTTATAAGTTGCACGCCACCATTAGCAGTTATAGTAAAATTAGGATACATTTCTTTTAAGGTGATATTAGCTTTTGCACTTGCTGCAGTAAGTGCATACTCTGCCTGTTGTACATCTGGTCTATACCTTAGTAAGTCGCTGGGTACTCCAATTGCGTAACCATCAGAAGTTACTAAATGTGGACTGTTAGTGGTCAGTATTTTATCGGGGAATTTCCCTATTAAGAAATTTATCGCGTTCTCGGTTATTATAATATTCTCTTGTATTTGGGGGAGCATTTTATCAATAGTAAGTTTTTCTGCAATACCTTGCTGTACACTTAAATATGTAGTATTACCAGCTTGAAACTGCAATTCCATAATTTTAACAGTAGAATCCGCTAAAGATTGATATTTCTTTAAAGTATTTAACTTATTATGAAGAAAATGTAGATGATAATATTCTTGAGCAACTTGAGCAATTATTTGTGCTTTAACAGCTTGCCTACCTGCTGCTGTTTCTAAATACTGTGCTAACATAGCTTGTTCATTAGATCTTAACTTACCCCATAAATCAACTTCCCAAGCAACTTGTAAACCGGTATTAAAGTTAAAAGTATTGTCTAGTTTATTTGTGTTATCCTTGGGAGAGTAATTGCCAGATATAGCTAAGTTTAAATTAGGTAAATAGTTAAGTTTAGATTGCCTAAAATATTTTTCACTTATTTGCAAAGTTTTAGTTGCATTATTAAGATCAAAATTAGAATTTATAGCTTCCTGAATAAGCTTTTTTAAATTTGCATCTTTAAAAAAAGTATCCCACTCCAGAGTGTGTAACGCCGCCTTATTAGAAACTTTTTGTGCTATATTTTGATATTTAGACGGTACTTGTAAGTCTACTTTATATTTATTATTTACACTACAAGCTGACAATAGTATAGCTGATGTATATATAGTTAATTTTACCAATTTACGCATGTGATGATTTGCTAAAAATTTTTGAAAGCTTTTCTTGAATAGTTTGAAAAACTATAAATAATATAGGTATAATGAACACTCCTAATATAACTCCTGTTAACATCCCTCCAATAGTACCTATACTGATAGATTTATTGCCTTGTGCAGATGGTCCTATTACCCTGGTTAGTGGTATTAAACCTGCTATAAAAGCAAACGATGTCATTAATATAGGCCTTAATCTTAGTTTAGCTGCTGATATAGCTGATTGAACTATAGTCTCGCCAAGCTTACGGTGCTGACTAGCAAATTCTATTATTAAGATTGCATTTTTAGCAAGCAAACCTATAAGCATTATTAAACCAACTTGTACGTATATATTATTTTCTATGCCTGCTAAATTTATAGTTAAAAAAACCCCTACAATACCTACTGGTAATGATAATAATACAGCTAAAGGTAGTATATAACTCTCGTATTTAGCTGATAGTATTAAGTAAACAAATAGTAGTGAAAGCATGAA
Organism: Candidatus Krakonobacterium acarorum; assembly: GCA_050311575.1. Taxonomy (GTDB): domain Bacteria; phylum Bacteroidota; class Bacteroidia; order SolTP2; family SolTP2; genus Krakonobacterium; species Krakonobacterium acarorum. The sequence goes on from JBNOKO010000001.1 coordinate 82,841, forward strand.
GATTACCACTGTTTGAGATCCGGCAGTTTGCTCTTCTTTACTCATACCTGTCCATTCAAAATCATATCCTTCTGGTAATATTTTTTTTGCTAAACGCTCTATAGATTGCATTGCTTCACCCGTGCTAAATCCTTGCGCTGGTAGTGCGTTAATTGTTATAGAGTTAAACATGTTATACCGGTTTATTAAGTCGGGACCGTAAACTTTTTTAAGACTTACTATACCAGATATTGGCACTAATTGGCCTTGTTGGTTCTCAACAAAGATTTTATTTAGAGATTCTGGATCCTGCCTATATTCTGGTTTTGCTTGTACGTATACTCTATAAAATTTGCTAAATAGGTTAAAGTCAGCTGCCTGAACACCACCATAATATATTTGAAGAGTCCTTAATATTGTATTAATAGATATATTCCTTAGCTTAGCTGCTGATTTATCTACTAGTAGCTCGTATTGAGGGAAGCCAGATTTAAAATTACTGAAAGCCACCCCAATTTCTTTTTCTTTACTTATTTGTGCTACGAAACTTTCTACCTGCTTATTTAATTCGTCTATGCTGCCCCCGCGTTTGTCCTGAAGCTCTAATTCTAAGCCGTTAAACGAACTAAATCCTGGGACAGTCGGGAAAGTAAATACATTAAATTTAGCTTGTTCGACATGCGATAATTTTTCTCGCATTAATTGCATTACTGCATTTATTTCTTGGACATCGCCCCTTTCTTTTATAGGTTTTAGTGACATAAAGCTTAATGCATATGACGATCCTGCTGCTCCGCTTAGAGCATCGAAACCTGCAACTGTTGTTTTAGAACGTATTGCTGGTATTTCTTTTAGTATTTTACTTGCACTCTCTATAGCCTCTTCTGTACGATATAATGATGTACCTGGTGACAAAGACGCGCTATAAGCAACCAAATTAGAATCTTCAGAAGGTATGAATCCTTTAGGTGTTTTTTGCATTAAAACTACCATTAGTGTAGTTATTATAAATAACGTTATAATACATATAATTTTTTTATTTGCTAAAAATCTTATCGAGGCTACATATTTTTCAATTAATGCATTAAAAGCTTTATTAAAATTATCATAGAAACGCTGTAAAAAGTTTTTATTTGTCTGTTGCTTATTAGCATGTTTTAAGAATACTGCGCATAACGCTGGAGATAATGTTAAGGCATTAAAAGCTGATATTAAAATCGCAATTGCTAAAGTAAATGCAAATTGTTTATAAAATTCTCCTACAGAACCCTGGATAAATCCAACTGGAAAAAACACTGCAACCATTACTAATGTTATAGATACTATCGCCCCGGTGATTTCGTCCATCGCTTTTATTGTAGCTACTTTACCATCAATATTTTCTTGCTCCATTTTACTATGTACCGCTTCCACTACAACTATAGCATCGTCAACTACTATACCTATCGCCAACACTAACGCAAATAAGGTTAGCATATTGATAGAAAAACCAAAAAGGTTTAGGAAAAAGAAAGTCCCTATTAAGGATACCGGAACAGCTATAGCTGGTATTATTGTTGATCTAAAATCTTGTAAGAAAATAAAAACTATTATAAAAACTAATATAAAGGCTTCTATTATAGTACTTTTTACTTGCTCTATAGAAGTGTCCAGATGTTCTTTAGTATTGAATATGATTTGATATTTTATACCGTCAGGAAATTTTGCTTTAGCTTCAGATAGTACTTTATTTAAAGCAATTTGCACTTCGTTAGCATTGGATCCAGCCGTTTGTAAAACGCTTAAAGTTACTCCATGGTAGCTATCGAACCTACTTACCACATCGTAATTAGCCGCGCCCAATTCAACATTAGCAATGTCTTCTAAATATAATATTTGGCTGCCTTCAGTCCTTATTATAATTTTTTTATAATCTTCTACATTGTTATATTTACCAGCATACTTTATTACGTATTCTAGTTGGGATGAGGAATTCGCTCCCAGTTTGCCTGGGGCGGTTTCAATACTTTGTTCTTGTATAGCAGCGATTACTTGCTGAGGGCTTAGGTTGTATGATGATAATTTTTGTGGGTCTAACCAAATGCGCATAGCATAATCCTTTGAACCAAATACCCTTACATTGCCAACACCTTTTACCCTTTGCATTACTGGCACAACATTAATGTTAGCATAATTTTGCAAGAATGTTTCATCGTATTTACCACTTGTATCATAAATACTCATGTACATAAGGGCGGTTCTTTGTTGCTTTCTCGTAGCTACCCCGGATGTTATAACATCTGCAGGTAACCTATTTGTAACCCTGGCAACTCTATTTTGTACGTCTACAGCCGCCTGATCCGGGTTGGTACCCAATTCAAAAAGAACATCTATAGAAGCTGAACCATCATTACTTGCAGAAGATACCATGTAACGCATATTTTCAGCTCCGTTTATAGCTTCCTCAAGAGGTATTATTACTGATCTTATTACTGTAGCTGCATCTGCACCAGGATAGTTTGCCGACACAGATATTGTAGGAGGGGCTATATCCGGGAATCTACTCATAGGAAGACTATATAAGCCTAATATTCCCAATATTAGAAGTACGACTGAACAAACTGTAGCTAATACAGGTCTCGTAATGAATATCTTAAACATAATGATTTATTTGAAATTTCTAAGATTTAGTATTAATAACTTTTGTACCATTAGATACTTTGTTTAGTCCATCAATAACTATTCTTTCTCCAGGATTTAGGCCAGCTTCTATAATATAAAAATTATTGTTTCTATAGCCAATAATTATCTGTCTTTGCTGTGCCTTATTATCTTTATCAAGAACATATACAAATGCTTTATCTTGAATATCAAGTACAGCTTTAATTGGTATAGCTATAACATCGGTTATATTACGATTTAATATTATTTTAGCAGTTCCTCCAGATAACAAGATATTATTGTAATTAGGGAAATCTGCCCTTAAAGTTATACTACCTGTAGTTGAGTCGATTTGCTTAGTAACCACAGAGATTCTACCATTAGATTCATATATTTGCCCATCAGGAAGTTTTAAATGCACATTTGGGATATTTTTTGTTTTAATATCCATGTTACGGCCAGGCAATTTACTGTACAGATTATGGAAATCGAGTTCGCTCATAGAAAAATAAGCGTAAATAGTGTTTGTGCTAGTAAGAACAGTTATTGGCTCGGCATCTGTATTTTTAATAAGTGATCCTATTCTTTTTGTTATCAAGCCTATATATCCATCTATTGGAGCTTTTATAATACTATAGTCCATATTAGTTTGGGCAGTAGCTATTTTTGTTTCTGCCTCCTTTAAAGATGCTATAGCTTCCTGATATTGAGTTTGAGCTGTTTTAAGCTGTATTTTAGAGATAACATTATTTGCAACTAATGGACCTAGTTTATCTAACTCTATTTTTGCAGCTTTAACCCTGGAAGAAGCGGCATTTTTATTTTGTATTGTTGCATCAAGGTCAGCTTGGTATATACGCCTATCTATTTCAAATAGAACTTGACCCTTATGGACATATGAACCTTCCTTAACGAGTATATTAGTTATATAACCATTTATCTGGGATCTTATTTCTATGACTGAACTCCCCTGTAAAGTTGATGCATATTCATTTTGGATAGCTACAGTAGCTTTTTCCACTGTTAATGTTGGCACCGACACACTATTAGTAGTATCTGGTGCTTTCTTATTTTTATTATTCGAACATGATGCTAAACCAACAGACACAATTATTAATAGTATCCTAGATATAATACTGATTCTTTTTATAGGCATAAATAATGCTGTATAAATGTTAAATTACTAATTTTAATAATGTATTTTTTCAACAAAGGTACGCATTTTAACTTTAACGCGAATTAGTATTAGTTTTCTATAGGCTTTTAGTATTATATATTAATTGTTCTGGAAAAATTTTGTATTATATTACAGAAGCGTGCAAATATATAAACTACAAACTATATATACCAACAATTTAAATAAATTGTACTGCGTTAATAATAATTTATACAATTCTAATTAAACTTAACTGATATAATTAAATGCGTGTTAGTTTTAACCTGAAAAGTTTTATCAAAAATACTTTTATATACGGATTCAGTTCGGTTTTAGCGCGTATATTAAACTTTTTACTTACCCCCCTGTATGTGCGTAGTTTTGACACTAACGAATATGGCACAATAGTACTATTATTCAGTTGGGCATCTATATTAAATGCGATATTGGCTTTTGGTATGGAAACTAGCTTTTTCAGGTTTTTATTCGATAAGTATAGCAAAAGACAAATCTACACTAATAGTTTTTTTGTTGTATTTGCAATTTCTTTATTGTTTATTTTGTTAACTAATACGTTTATTGATCCAATATCTCAATATATTATCCCTAATTATAAAAATACGAACGAGTACTTATTATACATCCGACTGTTTTCTTTTATATTATTTTTTGATGCTATAACTATTATACCCTTAGCTTATTTGCGAGCCAGGGGAATGGCATTAAGATATTCAATGATTAAAGCATTAAACATTGGTATATACATATTTTTAAATATATTATTTATTGTTTTTATACCATACTATATTAAAGAACAACTACCACATTATGAAATTATTAGTAGATATTATAAAGCCGATTGGGTAGGATATGTATTCATAGCTAACTTGATTTCTAGTGCTTTTAGTCTTTTGCTTTTAGCTAAAGAGTTTAAAAAAGTTATTTTTAAATATGTAAATATCTCTGTTATATCTAAGTTAACAAAGTATAGCTGGCCTATAATGATTGCAAACTTATCTTTTATTATTAACGAGAATATCGATAAGATAATGCTGGCTAAACTTCTACCTGATAATATTAGCGAACAAGAAGTAGGAATTTATGGCGCATGCAGTAAAATAGCAATATTTTTAAATATCGCCATACAAGCCTTTAGGCTAGGTGCTGAACCTATATTTTTTAAACATTCTAAGGAGCAAGATGCTAATAAACTCTACGCTAATATTATGTTATACTTTGTTATAGCTATAAGTATAGTTGCTATGATTATAAATACAAATATTCCAATTTTAAAATATTTTATAAAAGCTAACGACGCAGTTAATGAGCATTTATATTGGTCTGGATTAAAAGTGGTTCCCATACTTTTGTTTGCTTATATTTGCCTTGGTATATATATGAACCTTTCCATATGGTATAAATTAGGCAATAAAACACAATATGGGTTATATATTTCGGGCATAGGAGCGATTATCACTATAACTTTAAACTTTATATTAATACCAAAATATGGATATACAGGTTCAGCTGTTACTACTTTGATCGTATACTTTGTAATGATGTCTATATCTTATATGGTAGGGCAAAAGCATAAATATATACCTTATAATGTGAGAAAAATATGTGGTTACATTATTTTATGTATAGTAATTAACTTACTTTTCTTCTACACTCCTTCTATACATATATTATTAAAAAATGTAGGTATTGCTGTAATTATAGCTACGATTATTTTATATGAATATAAAACCTTTAATTCGCAACCTAAATACTAGGTTATTTTAAAAATAAACGCTTTGAATTTTCAGTTGTAATTAGAGCTATATCGCTCATTGTTACATTGTAGACCTTAGCTAGTTGTGCTGCTGTATATAAAATATAGCTACTCTCGTTTTGCTTACCCCTAAATGGTACAGGAGCTAAAAATGGAGCGTCAGTTTCAATCACTATATTTTCGATGGGCACATATTGTAGTACATCCCGTAAAGTAGAATTTTTATATGTTAGTATCCCTCCTATACCTAAAAAAAAACCCAAAGAGACTAGCTCTTCAGCCTGACTTACATCCCCCGAGAAGCAATGCACTACAGCGTTTATAGGGTTAGGAAAATATTTTCTTACTATATCTATGAAATCCTTATATGCATTACGCAAGTGTATTACTATAGGTAAATTGTATTGTTTGGCCCAACTAATTTGTTCTATAAAAGCCTCTTTTTGCTCATTGACAAATTCTTTAGAATGAAAATAATCTAAACCTATCTCCCCTACCCCGCATATTTTATTTAACGGCGTAAATGCAGATTTTATTTTTTCTAATTCAGCTCGATAATTATTATTTACTGATGCCGGGTGCAAACCAAGCATAGGGAAGCAATTATTGGGATACTGCCTGCTTATATCAAGCATCGGAGCAATAGTTGCTGAATCTATATTAGGCATAAAAAGCCTCTTAACACCGCCACTGATTGCCCTATTTAACTGACCTTCCAAGCCCTCGTTATGGCAATATAAATGAGTATGCGTATCAGTTAAAACCATAGCTAATAATTATAAGTTAAAAGAATAATATCCTTTTATTATAATTAGGTTTTTTCTGTATAGCTGGACATCTTTCCCCCACAACGCAGCTATCTAGTAGCAGAACGCTTATAAAACATATCACTAAAGCTAAAAACGTATTTTTTTTCATTACTATTAAGAATATAACCAGATATTTTATTTACCTTCTTGATTTTTACTGTTTTCTTGTTTTTTAAATTTCTCTTGAATGTCTTTTTTTAGGGCAATCATAGAGATGGCAGCTATAGCTATTTCTGCACCCTTATTCCCAACAGAACCATCGATGCGCTCTTCGGCCTGTTTTTTATTAAAAGTCGTTAATACACCTGAAATAATGGGTATATTATACTTCAAAGAAACCTTTAATATTCCACTACTAACTCCCTGACATACATATTCAAAATGAGGAGTATCACCCTTTATAACGCAACCTATACATATTATAGCATCATACTCATCAGGTTTAGTATTAAGCAAAAATTGAGCCCCTAATGGTAATTCCAGAGCTCCCTGTACTGAATATTTATGTATGAATTTTTTTCTTACTCCTAAACTATGCAATGTAGATTCACACTGCTCAAGCATATATAGGGTAACATCTTTATGCCATTCAGAACAAAATATAGCTACTTGGCTTGATTTTGCGACTTTATATGATCTTATACCTTTAATCTTTACAATATCAAAACTTATACTCGACATTCCGAATTTATATTTATTTAATAATTATAATTTAGCTTCTGCTCTACCAATATATTTATCTATATTATCTATAGGAGGATTTATATATAATCTTTTTATTTCATTATAAGTGTCTAGTGCATCTTTGTTCTTATTTAAAGATTCATATAGCAAACCTAATTTTAGCATATATACACTCCCTAACTGTCCTTCTTTATTTTTAGCTTCATTAATAGCTTTTTTATAGTAAATAAGAGCTTCGTCGTATTTTTTAAGTTCCACATTAGAGTCTCCTAATAGCCCTAAAACAGTTATTTTAGTTACAGCATCTTTAGCATCATACTGGGAAAAATATTTTATAGCACTATCATAATTCCCTTTATTAAGATAAATTATACCTGTATAGTAATTAGCTATATTAGCAGTATTAGTACCCTTATATTTATCTATAATACTAATAAATCCCGGATAATTACCATCGCCATTTAGCGCTTTATCCCAGTTACGCGCTTCAAAATAACGTACGGCCATAAAGCTTTCATCCTGAGCATTACTATTTTTATCTACCCGGTAAACATTATTATACCAAATAAAAATTGATCCACATATTACCACTATTATAACTATAGGAATAATAATTTTAAGTAACTTACTGAGGTTATTAGTATACATAATACTCTTACTTTACTATTTAGTTTAAAACATAATTATCATTAAAAATTCAAACTACCAAATATTGCGTTAAAAACAAAATTATTATATTATAATATTTAAGCAAATTGATAAAAATAAATGCAATTAAAAGAAATATCTATACAAACTTTTAGAAACTATGAAAACACTAAAGTCTTATTTGCAGAAAAAATCAATTGTTTTATAGGTAAAAACGGATCTGGGAAAACGAATCTGCTCGATAGCATACACATATTATGTCTAAGTAAAAGCCACCTAACCCATCTAGATAAAGAGAACATAAAGCATTTAGAGTCTCGGTGCTCTTTAAGCGGTACATTTATTAAAAATGAATTTCACGATACAATAAATTGCATTATTGAAGAAAATAAAAAGAAAATATTCCAAAAAAATGACAAACAATATGAAAAAATTTCTGACCATATAGGCATATTCCCACTAATCTTAATAGCTCCCAGCGACATATTTGCTCTATTGAGTAATAGAAAACTACGATTAAAATTAATAGATAATATTATATCTCAAACAAATAAGAAGTACTTAAATGCTCTAATTAATTACAATAAACTACTAGAGAATAGAAATAGCGCATTAAAACAAAATAATAAATCGTGTCAGGATCTTATTAGTATATACGATGACGAACTTGCTAAATATGGTACATTCATATTTAATAAGCGGGATAATATGATCAATGAATTGTCAATACAAATTGACAAATACTATAAAGACATATCAAAAAATAGTTATTCTATAGACATAAAATACAAATCAGCAATCACAAGTCTCAATCAATACCTACAACAATTATCACATCAGCTACAATTAGACATGGCCTTAGGGCACACATCATTTGGCATCCATCGAGACGATATAGAGTTTAATATAAATGGATATAACATACAAAAATTTGCATCCCAGGGTCAGCAAAAAAGTTTTATAATAGCTCTTAAACTTGCTCAATACGATTATATACATAAGCTAACAAATATAAAACCCATATTATTACTCGACGACATCCTAGATAAATTAGATTTTGAAAGAACCAACAGCTTAATCAAAAAAATAATTACTGATGATTTTGGACAAACATTTATAACAAATACAAATGCAGAACCTTTATATGAATATTTAAAAGAAACAAATAACGATATAAAATTCTTTTTAATTGAAAATGGCAGAATTACAGAGTATAAGCATTAAAAATAAATTAAATACAAACTCCATATTATTACTTTTATAATAATTATTAAATTGTAGCAATTCATTAAAATTATATATGACAAACGAACCTCTAACAAATACTATACAGTTAATAATGCCGCAAATAGGAGAAGGTGTAACGCACGTAACTGTAAAAAAATGGCTGAAACAACCTGGAGATAGTGTTGGAAAAGATGAAAATATACTAGAAGTTTTTTCTGATAAGGTAGATATTTTGATACAATCGACAAACTCAGGAATTCTGGAGAAACAACTTGTTCAAGCTAATGAAGAGCTCCAAATAAAATCACCTTATGCCCTACTTAATTCGGCAGAAACGGGTAGCGCTAGAAACATTTTTACAGATAACAAAAGTATTAACAATCAACAAACAATAACAACAAATATCTTAGAAAGTAAAAATGAGGAAATAGATACTGCTGCAGATTTTAATCCTACAAACGTATTTTATTCACCTCTGGTAAAATCTATCACTAAAAAAGAAAACATATCTGACGAAGAATTATCCTTAATTAAAGGAAGCGGTAAGGATGGAAGAATAATCAAAGATGATATTCTTAATTATGTAAAGTCCAGGTCTGCAGGATCAAAGCATTATAATACGAAAGACAATAAAAATTTAGACGCAGTTACACCAAATAAAGCCGGCCAGAGTCAAAAGTTAAAAGATGGTGATAATATTATACCTATGGATAATATTAGAAAAATCATTGCTACAAACATGATAAAAAGCAAACAGATATCACCACACGTATCATCAGTAGTGGAAGCTGATGTAACTAAAATAGTTGAATGGAAAAATAATAATCAGCAAAAATTCCTATCAAAAAACGGAATCAAGTTAACATTTACACCTATTTTCACAGAAGCAGTTGCTAAATCTTTAGTACAATACCCTATGATCAACTCGTCGGTAGACAATGATAATATTATCATGCATAAAGATATTAATATAGGTATAGCTACCGCGCTGCCTAACGGCAACCTGATAGTTCCAGTGATAAAATGTGCAAACGAAAAAAATATTATAGGATTAGCCAAAGACATTAACGATTTAGCTCAAAAAGCAAGACAAAATAATTTATCGCCAAACGATATTAACCAAGGCACTTTCACCATAACTAATATGGCGCCTTTTAATAACATAATGGCATTCCCAATAATAAAACAACCAGAAGTAGCGATACTTGCTATAGGCAAAATAACTAAGCGAGTTGTTGTTACTAAAGATAATGCAATAGCTATAAGAGACATGGTATACTTAACGCTAACTTATGATCACAGAATAATAGATGGTGCGCTTGGTGGAAAATTTTTATATCATATAGCCTCAGTACTAGAAAATTTTGAACAACAAACAACAAATGTATGATAGCTGGCAATAGCTCTTTAAATCAATTAGTTAATACTGCTACTGAGAATATATTTCCAGAATTGATAAAAATAAGGGAGCACTTACATACGAATCCAGAACTTTCTTTTCAAGAATTTAATACTGCAAAATTTATTCGTGGCATATTAGACGATTTGAATATAGAATGGCAATCTGTTGCAAATACCGGCACTGTTGCTTTAATAGATTGTGGCATAAAAAATGCTAAAACGATTGCTTTAAGAGCAGATATAGACGCTCTGCCTATTAAAGAAATATCTGATAAAAGCTATGCATCAATTAACGCAGGAGTAATGCATGCTTGTGGACACGATGTACACACTAGTTGCTTAGTAGGTGCAATCAAAATAATACTTTCTTTGAAACATCTATTAAAAGGCAATGTACTATGTATATTCCAACCCGGGGAAGAAAAGCTGCCCGGAGGAGCCTCGCTAATCCTAAAATCAAATGCTTTGTCTCCGACGCCGGATTGGATTATAGGCCAGCACGTGCAGCCCAGCATTGAAGCTGGCAAAGTCGCTTTTTTAAAAGGTAAAGCTATGGCCTCTTCGGATGAGATATATATAACAGTAAAAGGAAAGGGAGGGCATGGGGCTATGCCACAATTAACTATAGATCCAATAGTAATAGCAGCACAAATAATTATAAGCTTACAGCAAATAGTTAGCAGGTGCGCAAATCCATTTACATCAAGTGTATTAACAATTGGCAAAATACAGGCCGATGGTGCAACTAATATTATACCTGGTGAAGCTACTATAACAGGTACTTTTAGGACTATGGATGAGCAATGGCGTAACCAGGCAAAAGAGCTGATAAATAAAATATGTAAAAATACTGCTGAACAATTTGGTGCAAAGGCTGAAGTTAACATAATTCATGGTTATCCGTACTTGATAAATGATCATGATCTTACTGATAACCTCTCCCAATTAGCTAAGGAATATCTAGGAGATGGAGGCGTTACTTCTATAGATCCAACAATGGCATCTGAAGATTTTGCGTTTTATTCACAAAAATTCAAAGGTTGTTTTTATAGATTAGGCGTAGGTAATAAAGATAAAAATATTGTATCTCCAGTACATACTCCAACTTTTGATATTGACAATAATGCTTTAAAAGTGGGTTCAGGTCTGATGGCTTATCTTACAATTAAAAAATTTCAAAATTTAAATGAGTAAAGGTATTTTTTATTTACAAATGCTAAAAAAAACTATATTAGTTTTATTAGTAATTCTTAATTTAATTACATCAAATGCTCTGGCACAAATAGAAAAACCTGTTTCTTGGACATTTTCAACGAACTCAATTAGCGATACGGAATTAGAATTAATATTTAATGTTAATATTAATAAATCCTGGCACATATACTCAACACAATTAAACGAAGAGGATGGCCCGATCCCTACAACATTTCATTTTAATGATTCTCCAAACTATAAATTAATAGGAAAAGTGCAGGAGTTAAATACTCCAACGAAAGCTTTTGACAAATTCTTTAACGCCACAATATCGTGGTTTGATAACAAGGCAGCGTTTAAACAAAAAGTATTAATTAGTAAGCCCTTAGTTAATATTAGCGGATATATAGAATATATGGCTTGTAATGACGAAAAATGCCTGCCTCCAACTAATCAAGATTTTAGCTTTAATATCACTAAAGAAAGTCAAAATGCAATTCCAGACAAACACACAGGTTCTCTATCAAAGTCAGGAGCTACGAATACCAATATCTTTTACATCTTTATAATTGGATTTGTATCAGGATTATTAGGTTTACTAAGCCCCTGCATATATTCTATGATTCCTATTGTTATAGGTTATTTTTCCAAGCACAAAAAAGAAAACGCTGTCAAATATTCTATTTTATACAGCCTATTTATATTATTGACATATATATTATTAGGTTTCCTAATAACCCTGTTATTTGGGTCAGCAGCTTTAAATAATTTAGCTACTAACATATATTTTAACATCGCTTTTTTTATAATATTTATATTATTTGCTTTATCCTTTTTTGGAGATTTTGAAATACGCCTTCCAAATTTTATAATAAATAAAAGCGACAAATTGTCCACTAAACAAAATATCGTAGGTATTTTCTTTATGGCTTTTACTTTAGTATTAGTATCATTTTCTTGTACTGTACCAATATTAGGAACGTTATTAGTGCAAGTGTCTATGGCTAGTAACTTATTATACTCGCTATCCGGTATACTAGGGTTTGCTTGCTCTATAGCTTTACCTTTTGGGCTAATAGCAATCTTTCCTCGATTGCTATTAGGTATGCCTAAAGCAGGCGGATGGATGCAAACAATAAAAGTAACCTTAGGCTTTTTGGAACTTGCACTAGCATTAAAATTTTTATCTAATGCAGATTTAGCCTACCATCTGAATATTTTAGATAGAGATACATTTCTATCGTTATGGATAATAATATTTTTTACTTTAGGTCTATATTTATTAGGTATACTAAAAATAGGAGACGCCATTAATAAAACTGTTTCCGGCTTTAGGCTTATTATAGCAATCCTCACTCTATCTTTTAGTGTCTACATGATACCTGGGTTATTTGGAGCTCCGCTAACATCTATAAGCCAGTTTTTGCCTCCTATGGCTACTCAAAAATTTAACGTGGCAGGTAGACATTTAACCTCAATTAAACCTACACAAAAGCCGGCAAAATACAGCGATAAGCTGTATTTTACGCCAGAAATAAAAAGTTTTTTTGACTATCAGGAAGCTATAGATTATGCTAGAGAAACTCATAGACCAGTATTCATTAATTTTACCGGCCATGCGTGCATAAATTGTAGAAAAATGGAAACCACTGTATTTACAGATCAACGCATAATAAATCTACTAAATAATAGTTTTGTAGTTGTTAGCTTATATGTAGATGATAGAGAAAAGCTAATAGATAATTTAATTGATGATAATAACAAACCTATTAGAACCATAGGTCAACTAAATAGCCATATACAAACGACAAAATTTGATACTAATTCTCAGCCCTACTACGTGATTATAGATACAGATGAAAATATTTTAAATAAACCTAGAGCTTTCGATACCGATGTATCTAAATTTATTGATTTTTTAAAGGAAGCTTTGTTAATTTTTAATAAAAATAATGGATAATATAAAACATAGTTTTCTAGAAGCTCAAAGGATTTTGAATGAATTTGCAAGCTTAGAGGAAAATTTTATTAAAATAAGGCAGGCAGGTGATTTAATAGTTAAAGCTTTAAAGAGTAACAAAAAAATTATATCATGTGGAAATGGCGGATCTATGTGCGATGCGATGCATTTTGCAGAGGAATTAAGCGGTAGATTTAGAATTAATCGAGCGCCATTACCTGCCATTGCTATCTCTGACCCAAGCTACCTGAGTTGTGTTGCTAATGATTATGGGTATCAATATAGTTTTTCTAGATTTATCGAAGCTATGGGGCACCCGGGCGATATCCTTATTGCAATAAGTACAAGCGGAAATTCAGCTAATATAATAGAAGCTGTAAAAGCTGCAAAAAAAATGCAAATGTGGGTAGTCGCATTGACAGGGAAAGATGGAGGGCAATTAGCAAGTATTTGTGATCTCGAACTAAGATCCCCTGCATCTAAATTTTCTGATAGAGTTCAAGAAATACATATAAAAATAATTCACACTTTAGTTAATTATATAGAGCAATGTTTATTTAATAATTAGCATTCTGTATACACAATTTTAAAGATTACTCTTGATAATTATCATCTAGCGATATTAGTGGTTTGCGTCTTAAATATGCAGGTATAGATTCAATTACTTTTAATTTTTCTCTATAGTTAGCTGAACTTATTTCAGAAGAATCAGTTTTTTTGTTAAAGAAATTGTTTTTATCGTAATAATATTTCCCACTTTGATCTTCTGTTTGGTCGTAATTAATTGTTGTTTGTACATATGTTTTTAAATGATAATCTTTTGTAGCGTTTCTATTTTGCTTTTGTTTTGTACCTGGAGCTTTAGAAGATGAGTTATCAAATCCTGTTGCTATTAATGTTACCGATATAGCGTTACCTAAGCTTTCGTCGTAGCAATTACCCCAAATAATGTCGGCTTGTGATTCAGCCTGGTCTTGAATATAATCTGTTATTACTGCTATTTCGTCCATTAATATTTCGTTTTCTCCAGACGAGATATTAATTAATATATGTTTAGCTCCCTTAATACTATTTTCATTAAGTAATGGTGAGGTTAGGGCCGCTTTTACAGCTTTTTGTGCTCGGTCCTCTCCTTCGCTAATACCAGATCCCATTATGGCTCCGCCGCCGCTACCTAGCATTACTGTTTTTACGTCTTCGAAATCTACATTGACATACCCGGGAATTGTTATTATTTCTGCTATGCCTTTGGCCGCTGTTGTAAGTATATTATCAGCTTGTGAAAATGCTTCAGATATATTTAGGTTACCATACATATCACGAAGCTTATCGTTTGAAATTACAAGAATGGTATCTACGTATTTTTTAAGTTCTCGAAGACCCTCTTCAGCTTGTAATTTTCTCCTTTTGCCTTCAAAAGCAAATGGGATGGTTACTATTGCAACTGTAAGTATGTTTAGATCTTTAGCTATTTTTGCAATTATCGGGCTGGCTCCGGTTCCTGTACCACCGCCCATACCCGCAGTTATAAATACCATCTTTGTTTGCTTGCTTAATATGTCTTGTATTTTGTTTGTAGTTTCCAGTGCAGCTTTTTTTCCCACTTCTGGTATAGAACCTGCCCCCCTGCCTTCTGTTAAATTTGCTCCTAACTGTATTTTATTCGGTATAGGACTTGTTGCCAGGGCTTGTGAATCTGTGTTACATATTATAAAATCTACACCTTTTATTCCTTGCTTAAACATGTGATTTACTGCGTTTGATCCGCCGCCGCCAACGCCAAGCACTTTTATTATTGATGAATTTTCTTCAAATAATTCGAATTTCATGATAAAGTTATTTTATGAAGTCTTTGTCATTTGTATCATTATTTAGCAAATCTGATATCAAAGTTTTTTTAATTATTTTACCAAACCAATTAGACGTTTTTTTCTTTACAGTGCCTAATGATTTAAAAACTGCTTCTTGGTTCTTAATGTTGTTTTTATAATTTACAGTTAGACCTATCGCGGTTGCAAATATTGGGTCAATCATTTTATCTTTATAAGGGCCATTTATATGTTCTGACGGGTTACCAATACGTACTGGTGTGTTAAACATATGTCTTGCTAATATGTCTATATTTTTAGTTTTTGCGCCACCTCCAACTAGTATTATACCTCCAAGTAGTTTGGAAGAGATTCCGGCATTTTTTATTTCTGCTATTATGTACTCTAATATTTCTTCTGAGCGTATCTGTATTATATAGTTAAGATCTCTGGATGGTATAGTTTTAAATATATCGCCCCGCAATCCAGCAACCGGAATAGGTATGTCAGCGTTTGATGTTGCCAGAGCCGACCCATATTCTATTTTAATACTTTCAGCTTGCTTAGGGAGTATTTGTAGAGCTTCGGCTATATCTTTTGTTATTAGGTTACTGCCAATTGGTATGACATTTATATAACTTAGCACATTTTCCTGAAATATAGATATTTCTGTTGTTTCGCTTCCTATATTAACCAATATTGCCCCTGCTTCTCTTTCTTCATTCACTAGGCAGGCCTCGGCCGATGCTAAAGGAGAAAAGATTACTTCATTTATATTTAAGTTAACCTTGTTGATGCACTTGGATAGATTATGCAATACAAAAGTTTCTCCTAAAATTATATTAAAGTAGGCTTCAATATGTGTAGCCATCCTACCCACAGGGTTTATAATTCCAGTCTCATTGTCTAAATTATAGTATATTGGAGCTGCATTTAATATAGATCTGCCTGGCAAAACGGCTAATTCATAAGCATCGTTTATTAATCTATCTATGTCTCCAACCGATATTGCCTGACCAGGATTCCTTGTTATTACAAATTTATGTTGTAATTGTTTAATATTAGGATCTTTTATAGCCAGATTTATAGTATTTAATTCTATACTATAGTTTTTAGTTATGCTGTTTATAAGGATTTGCATTTTATCTGCTACAGCGTTTATGTTGTTTACTACTCCTTTATTTACTCCGGCTGAAGGTATAGATTCGAGCGCAATTAAATTTAATGTGTTAAGGGAGCTTGAGTATTGTGCTATAGCTATTTTCGTTGTATTTGTTCCAATATCCAAACCTGCTAGTATGTCTAAATCTTCTTCCATAAGATTTTTATGTTTTTATTTGTAACAGATAATTTGATTATTATATTTTAGATTAATCCATGAATAGTTTTTCGTTTTAAACTTTGGCATTATATCTTTAAAAAATATATGGATATTTTTTATTTTTTTTTCTATTTGCATATCGTTTCCTAGTATAAAGTTATATTTTTTATCGTCTATAGTGCTTTTTACTAATAATCTTATGTTTTTATTTTCTACTATTTTTAGTTCTATAACCCGGTTTTTCAGACTGCTATCTGCTAAAATGTATTTTGTTATGGTTGACGCTTGCAAAGTCATATTGTCGGTTATTTCTTTTAAATACTCATATTTTTCTTGAGACCCTTTAATTTCTACTATATCTAATAGTTCTAAATTTTTTGCTATAGGTATTTTCTCATTATCATAATCTAATAAAAATTGTTTGTTATAGATATTATTTATTTTAGCTATTATTTTTCTGGGTTGTAAGCTAATAATTGCCTTACCATTGTAATTAACAGATAAATGGCAGCTTTTTATATAAGGATTTGACAAGAATATTTCTTGTATTGCTAACAGCGATAGCGAATCAGGGTGCTCTCTGATAATTGTAGCTATATCTATGAATTTTTTAATTTCACCAGAGTTAATTATATACGCTTCTTTAATTTTATATTTTTTAGGTAACCGTGTTCGTTCTATATATGTTAAGCTGATCAAAAATATAAACAGCATGCTAAAAATTATTAATAGAGCTATATATATTTTTTTTTTATGAGTATTCATTACTGATGAGTTCCTTTATATCGTCTATATGCTTATATATATCGCCAGCTCCTACGCTCAGGAGTATTTCCGGCTTTAATTTTTTTAGTAAGATTAAAATTTCACTTGTATTTCTAACAAAATAGGTTTTTTTGTTGATATAGTTGCTTATAGTCTTATAAGTGATGCCTTCTATAGGCTGTTCCCGAGCAGGATATATCTCTAAAAGTATGATGTCGTCAGCTCGCGATAGGCTTTTAGCAAATTCTTTAGCTAAATCCTTTGTGCGTGAGTAAAGATGCGGCTGAAATATGATTGTAATAGATTTCTTTGGATAATTTGTTTTTATCGATTGTAATAGGGCATCTATTTCTGCCGGATGATGGGCATAGTCGTCTATGAATATAGTTTGTTCGGTTTTTATAATATTTTGGCCACGTCTTTTTATACCCTTATAATTGATTAAAGCTTCTTTTATTTTATTATCGCCTATGTTTAAACTTTTTGCAACTGCGATTGCAGCTACTGTATTCTGTATATTATAGTCACCTAATAGTGGGATCTGTATGCCCATAATTTTATAATGAGCGCTAAATAGGTCGAATCTGCTATAGTTTTGGGAGTATGTTATGTTTTCTGCAGTTAATGTACTGTTAGTATCATTTAAAGCATAGCTGATGAGATTATTAAATGTTTTAGTGAAGGTATGTTTTATTTTTTCGTTTACAATTAGTATACCATGAGGGGCTATTTTATTTGCAAATTCTATAAATGTTTCTTTTAAAGCATCGTAGTTACCGTATATATCCAGATGATCAGTATCTATGGCAGTTATTATAGCAATATTTGGACATAGATTTAAAAATGATTTATCATATTCATCGGCTTCGATAATCATAGTTTTTTTGTTAGATAGTATTAAATTGCTATCGTAATTTAAAGATATGCCTCCCAAGAATGCATTACAACCGTAACCAGTGTGTGTTAGTATATGTGCAATAAGAGTACTTATAGTTGTTTTGCCATGGGTGCCTGCAACGGCGATAACAAAATATTCTTGGCTTATATGCCCTAATACTTCTGCGCGTTTTTTTATTTCAAAATTATTGTACTTAAAGTAGCTGTATATATTGTTTTCTTCCGGTATAGCTGGTGTATATATTATTAAAGTGTTTTGAGGGCTTTTTTTTATGCTATCAGGTATTAGATCCGAATTGTCATTATATGTAATTTCTATCTCTTGGTTACTAAGGTGTTTTGTTAATTCTGTTTCTGTTAAATCATAACCCGCCACGTAACATCCTTTTTGTTTAAACCAGCGTGCTAAAGCACTCATGCCTATACCGCCTATGCCTATAAAATATATATTTGTATGCTTCATGTTTAATATGATAATGCAAGCTTTGCTATTATATATGATGAATCGCATCTAGCTATTTTTGCTAGATTTTTGGATATTTTCTGCTGCTCTTTTTTGTTTTTTGATAATTCTACAGCTGTTTTTATAAGATCTTTTTCTGCCTGATTGTTGTTAATGTAAATAGCTGCTTTTTGTTTTACTAATGCTAGAGCATTATTTGTTTGGTGGTTATTAGTAACATTTGGTGAGGGGACTAGAATTACTGCTTTACCGATAATAGCTAATTCTGCGATTGTCATAGCACCCGCTCTAGATATTATTATATCTGCAACTGCGTAGGCGTACTGTACGTTTTCTATAAAATCTTTTATTATAATGTTAGGATATTTTTCTAATCTAATAGTTTTTTTTATTTTATCATAGTAGTTTGGACCGCACTGCCAAATTAATTGAAGATTATTATCTTCAATTACATCTAAAGAATTTAAAATAGCACTATTAATAGTGTCTGCCCCGAGCGAACCTCCTAAGCAAAGAATGGTTTGAACATCTGATTTTAAATTAAAATACTCAAGACCTAAATTTTTGAGTTTTTTTACATCTAAAATTTGTTTACGTACGGGGTTCCCTGTAAATATAATTTTCTTTGCAGGGAAGTAGTCTTGCATATTATCATAGGCCACACAGATATGTGTTACATATCTGGATAATATTTTATTAGTTAAACCACTGATTGAGTTTTGTTCTTGTATTATGGTAGGAATCTTTTTTAGGGCTGCAACAAATAATACCGGCCCGGATACATAACCACCAGTTCCTATAACTACAGTTGGTTTAAATTTTTTTATTATAATCAAAGCTTTTAGTACAGCATATACCAGCTTTAATGGCAATATAATATTTTTTAAAGATAATTTTCTTTGCAAACCGTCTATAGGGATGCCTATTATGTCGTAGCCATGCTCTGGTACTTTTGACATTTCAATTTTACCTTTGCTGCCCACAAATAAGATTTGTGCTTTAGGGTTTTTAAGCTTTATAGCATCAGCTATAGCTAATGCCGGGAATATATGACCTCCTGTACCTCCCCCGGATAACAAAATTCTATATGGTGAATTTTTTATTTTATTGGAATTTAATTCTTTTATTTTCATTTGTGTAAATAGTCCTACTGATGTTTAGTATTATACCAAATGTTATACAAGTAAATACTATAGATGTACCTCCCATACTAATTAGTGGTAATGATACTCCTGTAACAGGAAGCAAATTTACTGCCACAGCCATATTTAGCAAAGCTTGTATTACCAGACTAAACCCCAGCGAGACAACTAGTAAGGCTGCAAAAGCATTGTCGGTTTGTAAACTAATTTTTATTACTCTGGCTAGCAAGGCTAAATATAAAAATACCACTACAGATGCACCTATAAGGCCATATTCTTCTATTATTATTGCAAAAATAAAATCTGCATATGGTGATGGTAAATAGTTACGTTGTGTACTATTGCCTGGACCTTTGCCAAACACGCCCCCGGAACTTATAGCTATTTTAGCATGTTTCCTCTGATAATTTTTTCCTAAATCATGTTTACCAGGACTTATAAATGCCTCTAATCGATTTTTATATACTTCTTTGCGTGGCCCGTACATCATCGTTAAAGAAATTATTACAGCTCCGCACATTATTAACAATAATATTTGTGTAAAGCTTACCCTACCAATTACTAGTAGTAACATGCTAGTTGCAAATATCATTATAGCCGTTGATAAATTAGATGGCGCAACTAAAACACAAATAACTATTATTGCTGCAATTATAGGTAAAAACCCGGATTTAAAGTCTTTGATAATTTTCTGTTTAAAAGCAAGTTCTTTTGCCAGATATATGAATAGCGCAAATTTTGCAAAGTCAGAAGTCTGGAAAGTTTTATCTATTATAGGTATTCTTATCCACCTGCTAGCTTCGTTTATAGATGTTCCGAATAAAAGTGTGTATAGTAATAGTGGTACTGCTATTACTATTAATATATTCGATAATTTTATATAGTATTTATAATTAATTAGATGCGTTATATACATTATAATTAGACCACTAATTATTACGCTGGCATGTTTGATTAAATATGTAAGTACGAATTTATTTTCTTTATAACCTAGTAGAGATGTAGAGCTATAAACAGCAAGCAGAGATATTGCTGATAGCCCTATGGCTATGGACCATATATATTTGTCTCCGTATATTGAATTGATTAATTTGTTCATACAGTTACGAGAACAAAAATTTATAGTTTTAGTACAGCTTCTTTAAATTGTTTCCCTCTGTCTTGGTAGCTTTTAAATAAATCAAAACTAGCACAAGCTGGTGATAGTAGTACGGTGTCGCCTTTACTGGCTATTTCATATGATATCTTTACAGCTTCCTGCATAGAAAAAGCGTTAATTACATCTACATAATCTTGAAAGTATTCATGCAATTTATCTCTTTGCTTTGGATCTTTAGTTAAATTTATTATAATTTTTACCTTGTTTTTTACTAAGTCTTTGATTTTACTGTAATCGTTACCTTTATCTACTCCGCCCATTAGTAAAATTATCTTTGTGTGTGTGCTTTCCAAGGCATACCATGTCGCATTTATATTGGTAGCTTTAGAATCATTAATGAATTGTATTCCTTTTATTGTTGCAACTTTTTCTAAACGATGGTCAATATTTTTAAAACTTTGTAGAGACTGTTTTAAGGATTCGCTTTTAACTTCATATAATCTGGCAGCAATTATTGCAGCCATAGAGTTATACATATTATGGTTGCCATATAAAGCAAAGTTATTTGTATTTATATACTCTTCTTGGCTATTATTTTTTAATATAATATTATCTCCATGTTTTATTGCTCCGTCATGTAGTACGTTTTTATCAGTTTTGAGGGACATAGGAAATTTTCTGGATTTTATGTTATGGTTATCTAAGAAAGTATTTATTAATTCATCATCGGCGTTATATATAAATATGTCACCTATATTTTGGTTTTTTATTATATTAAATTTACATTTTAGATATTCATTCATTGTTTTATGTATATCCAGATGATCTTCTGTTATGTTTAAGATTATAGCTATATCGGATTTAAAATTTTTTATGTCTTCAAGTTGAAAGCTGCTCAGCTCAAGTACATAATAATCAGCTTGTGGCTTTTCTATTAATGCTCTTGCAAAGCTATAGCCTATGTTTCCAGCTATAATTACATTTTTGCCAGCTTCTTGTAATATGTAATAAACTAAAGATGCTGTTGTAGTTTTTCCATTGGTACCTGTTATGCCTATTATTTTAGCTTTAGTAAATCTGCTGGCAAATTCTATTTCAGATAATAATTCCAGATTTTGATTTTTTATTGCTTTGATAATATCAGATTTATTTGGAATACCTGGACTTTTTATAATCGTATTATAGCTTAGTAATATTTCCAGGCTATGTTTGTTTTCTTCATAATTGATTCCATATTTTATAAGCTCTTGTTTATATTTATCGTTTATAATGCCCAAGTCTGATACGAAAACATTATAGCCTTTGCTTTTTGCCAGTATTGCTGCTCCTAAACCACTTTCACTGGCCCCTAGAATTGCTATTTTCTTAATCTTTTCCATAGATATTTTATCTAATTTTTAATGTTACTATACTGATTACAGCTAACATGAAACCTATTATCCAAAACCTGGTAACAATTTTTGATTCGTGTATACCATTTTTTTGAAAATGATGGTGCAATGGAGCCATAAGAAATATGCGCCTACCCTGACCATACATCCTTTTTGTATATTTAAAATAAAGGACTTGTATTATTATTGATAGGCTTTCTATTAAAAATACTCCGCATAATATGGGTAAGAGAAGCTCTTTACGTATTATGATCGCAAAAACTGCTATTATGCTGCCTATCATTAAGCTTCCTGTATCGCCCATAAAAATCTGGGCAGGATACGTATTATACCATAGAAAACCTATAGTAGCGCCCATAAAAGCGCCCGCAAAAATCATAAGTTCACCAGAATCAGGTATATAAAAAATGTTTAAATAGTCTGCAAATACCAAATTACCTGAGATATAAGCAAGAACCCCTAATGTGCTTATTATTATAGATGCTGATCCGGCTAATAATCCGTCCATACCATCAGTTATATTGGCTCCATTGGAAACAGCTATTACAATAATTATTACAGCTATAATAAAAAGTAAAGGTCCTATATGTTTTGAAGCTGTACCCAGCAGCTTTGAATAATCAAACTGATTGTTTTTAAAAAAAGGCACATTGGTTTTTAATGATTTAGTATTGTTGTTGAATCTTTCTTGTGAGGATATTTCAGTATGGTTATAACTTTTATCATATAAATTTTTTGTATTAGGTATATTTTCTTTTACTACTATACCAGGATGATAATACATTACCAGACCTACTACTAAACCGCATATGCTCTGTCCTATTATCTTGTATTTACCAGGTAGACCGTCTTTATTTTTTTTAAATACTTTTATGTAGTCATCAATAAAGCCTACTAAACCCATTTCTACCGTTGTAAATAGCATAAGTAAAATATATGGATTATCTATTTTTACTAGCAGTAGTGTTGGGATAAGAATGGATATTATTATTAATATTCCGCCCATAGTAGGTGTTTGAGCCTTTATATTTTCGTTACCTAGGTCTAAAGCTCGTATGGGCTCTTTAACGCTGTACTTCAAAAATAATTTTATAAAACTTTTTCCAAATACAGTTGTTATATATAGAGACATTATTACTGCAAGAGCTGTCCGAAATGATATATAATGGAACAAACCTGCCCCTATTAAATCAAATTTTTGCTTTAGGTATTCAAATAAAAAGTATAACATGATACTTTTAAGTATTTATAGTGTTATTAAATTCTTTAATTATATCTTGTTCTGAAAAATTAATTCTTTGCCCTTTTATATCTATATATTGTTCGTGGCCCTTTCCTAATATTACAACGATATCACCTTCTTTGGCTATGGATAATGCACGTATAATCGCTTGCTTTCTATCAATTATTTCTTCAAAGTTTTTGTTATTGTTTGCTGAAAAAGTTTTTTTCATGTCATTGATTATTTTTTGCGGATCTTCATTGCGAGGATTGTCACTAGTTAACACTAAGTAATTGCTTAACTGGTATGCTTCATTCGCCATTATTGGGCGTTTCTCTGCGTCTCTATCTCCTCCGGCTCCTATTACTGTTATTATCTGCTGGTCTTTTTGTTTAGTGTTATTTATTGATTCTAATATATTTTTTACTCCATCTGGAGTATGAGCGTAATCAATTACTGTAATCACACCATTAGCTAAATAATTCATTTCAAATCTCCCTTTTATAGGATCTAGTTTTGAAATATGTGTTAGCAGTCTATGTTTGTCTATGCCAATTAATGTTGCTATAGCGTATACTAAAAGTATGTTATAAGCATTATGCATACCTGTTAGTTTTACCCATATATCCTGATTATCGATGCAAAGCTGCATACCAGATAAGCTCTTTTCTGTTATTGAAGCTTTAAAGTCTGCCATATTTTTGATGGCATATGTTTTTTTATCTGCCTTAGTATTTTGCAGCATAACAGTTGAATGCTTATCGTCTTTGTTAACAAGAGCAATTGATTTGGCAGTCAGATTATCGAATAATATTTTTTTAGCTTTTATATAGTTATTAAAGGTTTTGTGATAGTCTAGATGATCATGCGTGATATTTGTTAAGGCAGCTATATAGAAATCTATGTTTTTTACTCTTTCTTGTATTAAGGCATGCGAACTTACTTCCATGAACGAGTATTTACATCCTTGTTGTACCATTTTATACAAGAATTTATTTAAAGACAATATATCCGGAGTAGTATTTTTTGTAGGATAACTTTCATTATTAATTTTTATATCTATAGTAGATATTAGTCCTACTTTATAACCAAGTTGGCTGAATAGTTGGTATAGTAATGTTGATGTAGTGGTTTTGCCATTTGTTCCGGTTATACCTATTATTTTTATTTTTTCTATTTCTTGGCTATAGAATGCAGTTATTAGGTTATTTAGAGCTCTTTTAGAATCAGATACTGATATATATAATATGTCCTTATGGAGTTTTATTGGTAATTCTGTACATATTATAATTACAGCTCCTTTTAAGATAGCCTGATCTATAAATTGGTGTGCATCGTAAAGATCTCCTTTTAAGGCGATAAATATACTGTTTGCCGCTACTTCACGTGAATCTGTATAGATATTAGTTATGCTTACAAGAACATCCACAGCCGTATCATTAACAGTTTTTATATAGCTAATGCTTTTTAATATGTCTTCTTTACTAATATTCATTTTACATGTATGTCTCGTTCAAGGTTAAGTGCTTTATATCTTTAAAGTCTTTAGTATTTATCATATATATTTTATTAACAATTTCTTGAAATATTGGGAAAGCGACTTGAGCGCCGTAATAGGCTTGCCTAGGAGCATTGATCATTATTACCATTGAATACTCAGGGTTATCAGCAGGGAAATAACCAGCAAAAGATGCTCTATATTTTATTCTTTCACCTTGCACTTTATATCCTTTGTTTAGTATAGCTATTTGTGCTGTACCAGTTTTCCCTGCTACACTATAGTATAGGGATTTACCTAATTTTTCTGTGTATAGCTTTCCTGCTTCTTCTAAAAGGATTTTTGCTTGTTTAATGGTTTGTTTACTGCAAATTTTATTTTCTATGATAATAGTTTCGAATTTTTGAATTATTTCGTCGTCGTTTTTTATTTGCTCTACAAACTGAGGTTTTACCATTGTACCATTATTAGCTACTGTATTGTATAACGATAGAATATTTAGTGGTGTTTGCAAAACTTCGTATCCTATAGACATCCATGGTAAGGTTATTTTCGACCATGTACTGTCTTGTGGTGTTTTTATTGCTGGCATACCTTCCCCTTTTATATCCAGGTCAAGCTTACTAGCCATATGGAACTGCTTTAATCTATTGATAAATTGTTGTGGATTATTTTTATAACTATTCCAAATAGCTTTAGCTATACCAACGTTTGACGAGTATTTAAATGCTTCCTTAATAGTAATATTTTCTTGCTGAGGCTTGGTAACATCTCTTAAAATATGATTGTAAAATTTAGTGCTACCATTTTCTACATTAACACTATCGTTTATATTAAACTTTTTGTCTTCAAGAGCGGCCATTATGGATGCTAGTTTAAATGTTGAACCTGGTTCAATACTGGATCCTACGGCCAAATTAAACTTTTCTGAATACGTGTTGTCAATATTTTGTAAAAAATTACTTATAGCTTTTATTTTACCTGTTTTTACTTCCATAAGTATCGCTGTACCACTTTCAGCTTTGTTAGCAATAAGTGAATTCAATAACACTTCTTGCAAGATTGATTGTAATTTAGTGTCTATAGTTAAAGTTATATCGCTACCCTTATTAATTCCTAAATAGTCAGCATCTAAAGGCACTACTATACCTCCCAAGCCTCTTGTAATAGGGACTTTTACACTCTCTGACGTTAAATAACTGTTATATGCTCCTTCTATACCTACCATATTATTATTCGTCGAATAACCTATAGTACGTAAAGCCATACTACTAAATGGATAGATTCGCTTAAATTTTTTAACTACCATAAGTCCGGTTTTATTATTACTCTTTTGGAAAACATTAAAGTTTTTAAGGCCTTGTAATTCCTCTAAACCTATAGCAGATTTTATCAAAAAATATCTATTGCGTAATTTTCTTGCTTCTTGCAACCTATTTTTCAAAGCATTTTTATCAGCATTATTTATAACACTACCTATAGCAGTACTTACATCTTCTATTATTTGATTATAGTCACTATTTTGAATGTGTCCTATATTCATATCAATTCGTATATCATAAGATGCTATAGTGGTTGCTAAAATTTTATTATCAGAAGAATACAGGTTTCCTGGTATAGACTCTATTTCTATATACTGTACTGAGCTTCTTGATGTATCATTAAGCTGTATAATAACAATTTTTGCTATAATTAATAAACCTATTATTATTACTAAAACGTAAAAACAATATGCCCTGATAATTATGTTGTTTTTTATTGTCATTATTTTTTAACTGTTATTTTTATAGGTGGTTTTTTAGCTTCTGTTAAACCATATTTTTTAGCTTTTTTTAACATTTCATTTTTACTGGTAGCTTGCATTAGTTTAGCTCTAACCATTTTATAGTTTAAAATTATATCTTCTAGTTTATCTGCTTCCTTAACATTGTTTGACAATAATCTTTCCATAATTAAACGGTTAGTTATATAAATAATTATTATTAACAGTAAAAAGGCCCAAAATTTTATTTTATTTATTAAAAATTGCCCTGCTGGTTCCATATTTTAATCAATTTTTATTCCTACTCGTAGCTTAGCACTTCTAGCCCTACTATTTCTAAATATTTCGCCTTGACTTGCTATAATCGGTTTCTTGTTATAGGGTTTAAAAGGATATTTAACAAGATTATTGCCATATTGGTCTTTTAATTCCAATGTTGCTTCAAAGCAAGCTTTTTTTATGAAATTTTTTACCATTTTATCTTCTTGAGAATGGTAAGATATAATAACTAACCTTCCATTATTATCTATAATGTCAACAGATTGGATTAATAGAGCCTTTAGTGCTTCTAATTCTTGGTTAAGCTCTATCCTTATTGCTTGGAATATTTGAGCTAAAAATTTATTAATATTTTTATGATGTTTAGATAATTTTATAGCTACCTCTTTTAATTCCTGTGTTGTTGTTATGGCCTTATTCCTCCTATTATTAACTATCGCCTGCGCTAAAGACTTAGAGTTACGTATTTGAGAATACTCTGAAAATATTCTTTGTAATTCATCTTGGCTATATGTATTTATTATATCTTTTGCTAATAATGTAGCTTTTTGGTTCATCCGCATATCAAGTAAGCCATCGTACCTGGTAGAAAAACCTCTGGTTGGGGTGTCTATCTGATGAGAAGATACTCCTAAATCGGCTAGCAAACCGTTAATTTTAGATACATTATGGAGTTTTAACATCTTAGTTATGTGTTTAAAATTGGCATTGATAAAAATTAGCCTACTATCGTGTGGCATATTTTTTTGAGCATCTAAATCGAGATCAAATGCAAATAATCTCCCTTTATCGTTTAATTTAGATAGTATTGCCAGAGAATGGCCACCGCCACCAAAAGTAACATCTACGTATATACCATCAGCTTTTATGTTAAGTGCCTCTATACTCTCTTCCAGCAATACCGGAGTATGATATATTTTTTCTTCCATAACTTACCCTCCCATAACTTCTTCAGCCAGAGTAGAAAAATCTTCAGGCTCAGCATTTAATAAGTCGTTGTATGTTTTTTTATCCCAAATTTCTACTTTATGATTATAAGCAAATAGTACTGTTTCCATACTTATTTTCGCGTATCCTGTTAAATTTTTAGGTATAAGAATTCTATTGTTATTATCCATATTGAGTTCTGTGGCGCCTCTAAAAAAATATCTTGCAAAGTCTCTATTTTTTTTATTAAAAAAATTCAAGCTATTTATTTTGCTGCTAAGCTTCAGCCATTCATTAAAAGGATATAAAACTAAACATTGCTCGAACCCTCTATTTACCACAAACTTTCCTTTTTCTTCTTCAGGAAGCTGTTTTTTTAAGTTGCTCGGCAAAATGATTCTTCCTTTAACATCTACTTTACACTCGTATTCTCCCAAAAACATTTTTTAGTAATTATAAAAGTGAGCCAGACTGCATTCTTAAATACTTTAACCCACTTTAAACCATTTTAAACCACAATTAAATATACACATTTTAATAGATAAAATTTGTTTATCTATAGCTATAGGCACGCTATCTAAGGGGGAAGTGAAAAAAGCTTAATTTATAAATTAAGCTTTTTTATATTTTTTAAGTAAAAAGAAATAATTCTTGTTAATAAAATGTTTATAAGATATATTTGGGGATTACGATCTATCCTTATACCAACTTGTGACTTTCTACATTCTTAAAATAAAGGGCATAGCTAAAATACCTGATTATGTACAAGTCAGAGACGCAGATTTTATGCTTATAGCTTATTTTAGATTAGATCGAATATCAAATGGGATAGCTAAGATTAAATTTATAAAGGAAAAAGAGCAAGAAATTTCAGAATGCATAGAAGAACTGCCTTTTGGCCTTATAAAGAAAATTTGCTTAAATAATGACTAAAGTTGCAGAGCTACATAACGCTTCTATATATCAGAATCTTAACCTGATATTATCTAACGTTACTTTTTCTATCTCTTCTGGTGAACTCCTATATTTAATAGGATCGACAGGAAGTGGCAAAAGTTCTTTGTTAAAAACTCTTTATGGAGAATTACGATTAAAAAAAGGCTCGGGGCATTGTGTTGGCTATAACTTAAATAAACTTAAGGACAAACAAATACCTTTGCTTAGAAGGAGTCTTGGTATGGTATTTCAAGATTTTCATTTACTATATGACAGAAATATAGAAAAAAACCTTCTATTTGCCTTAAGTGCTACAGGTTGGAATGATAAAAAAGCCATGCATAAGCGCATAAATGAAGTTTTACATCAAGTAGGATTAACAAATAAAATAAAAAAATATCCTCAAGAACTATCAGGTGGTGAACAACAAAGAGTTGTTATAGCTAGGGCCTTGCTTAATAATCCCAAATTAATATTAGCGGACGAACCTACGGCTAATTTAGATCCTGCTACTTCTGATGAAGTTATGGATATATTAAAGAAAATCTGCGAAAACGGAACTAGCATAATTGTGTCTACACATAATTATAATTTGATAAGTTCTCATCCATCTAAAACATTCCAATGCCAACTAAATTCGTTAATAGAATTCTAGAGACTGGGCTTCTCTTTTTTGTCGGGAAATATTTGTGATAAAATAATACTACCTACAAGTATTATAACTATGAATATAAGAGAATGTACGGTTTTGTATCCTATCTTGTATAACAAGTTGGCAAATAACATCTTTAACCCTATAAAAACGAGTAATATTGATAACCCTATTTTTAAGAATCTAAATTTATCTACTATATCACTTAGTAAAAAGAACAATGATCGCAGGCCTAAGATAGCAAATATGTTAGAAAAAAATATTAT
Organism: Candidatus Krakonobacterium acarorum; assembly: GCA_050311575.1. Taxonomy (GTDB): domain Bacteria; phylum Bacteroidota; class Bacteroidia; order SolTP2; family SolTP2; genus Krakonobacterium; species Krakonobacterium acarorum. The sequence continues at coordinate 112,741 of JBNOKO010000001.1, forward strand.
GTATGGGTCTTTAGTAATTGCAAAAATAGCCGGTATACTATCTAGCGCAAATACTAAGTCACTAAACTCGATAACAATTAATGCTATAAAAGTACTTGTCATGTATAGTTTACCATTAATTCTAGTAAAGAATTTACCTGTATTAATATTTGACTTATCAATGGGGATAAATTTTCCCAGAAGTTTTATTATATAGTAATTTTCTATTTCTATTTTTTGTTTATGGTTTCTTTTAACAAACATTTGTATGCCTGCATATATTAAGAATAGGCCAAATATATAAAGTATCCAGGCAAACTTGCTTATTAGAATAGATCCTACAAATATTAATATAAACCTCATTATTATAGCACCTATTATACCTAGAAATAATATTTTATGATAATGCTTGGGATCTATAGTGAAAGATTGCAATATCAATATTATAACAAATACGTTATCTACAGATAGAGCATATTCCATCAAATAGCCGGTTAAATAGTTAATTGATAAGTTATTTTTGTAGGATACAATATCAGTTGCAAAATCTCCAGTTAAGCTAAGCTTTATTCCAAATTTGTTTATTACTTCTAATAATTTTTCCTGGTTAGTTATACCATGAAGGAGATCCCCTTTAAAGTACAAGAATGCAAAGAATATAACTGATAGACTTACCCAAAGGCATGTTTTTAATAAAGCTTCTTTAGTAGTTATTTGATGAGCCTTATTTTTATTAAAAATGCCTAAATCGTATAACAAAAAAAACACTATAACTATTATGCTTACAGAAAAGATTATAGTTTCGTGTCCAGCTGAATTAGCCGGCTTTAGGTTTAAAATATAAAACATGATGGTTAAACTTGGTTATGCAGCTTTTATTTTGTTAAATATATCCGACAATAAAAGCTTTTCTTGTATATAAGGTAAAGTAACAGTAATAGTTATAGGTTGGTTAGTAGATGGCAATTCGTACATGTAGTCTATCATAATCGTTTCGCAAATAGACCGCAAGCCTCTAGCTCCCAGTTTTAATTCTATCGCTTTATCTACTATAAAGTTAAGTGCTTCTTCAGTAAATTTTATGTCTATATCGTCTATACTAAATAATTTTTGATATTGCTTTATTAAAGCATTCTTTGGTTTAGTTAAAATATTATAAAGGTCTTGGCGTTTTAGACTGTTTAAAGTTGCAATGATAGGAACCCTCCCCAAAAATTCAGGGATCATCCCAAAGCTTTTTAAATCATTATGTGTTACGTATTGCAGTATGTTATCTTTATCTATATCGTTTCGATTTTCGCCTGTTTGATACCCTATAGCTTGTGAGTTTAAGCGTTTTAGAATTTTAGATTCTATACCGCTGAAAGATCCCGCAGTGATAAATAATATATTTTCTGTATTTATTTTTATCATTTTTTGGTCAGGGTGTTTCCTACCACCTTGAGGTGGAACGTTAACTATAGTGCCTTCAAGCATCTTTAATAGAGCTTGCTGCACTCCTTCACCTGACACATCCCGAGTGATAGATGGGTTATCACTTTTTCTAGCCAGCTTATCTATTTCGTCTAAGTACACTATCCCATTTTCAGCAAGTTTCACATCATAATCAGCAGCTTGTAACAAACGCGATAATATACTCTCTACATCTTCACCTACATATCCGGCTTCGGTAAAAACGGTTGCATCACATATACAAAAGGGCACATTAAGAACAGTGGCTATAGTTTTTGCTAATAGGGTTTTGCCTGTGCCGGTTTCGCCTATTAGTATCACATTAGATTTCTCTATGTTAACTTCTGATTGGTCGTTATTTTTATGTACAAGTCTTTTATAATGATTATATACCGCTATAGAAAGCACTTTTTTAGCAAAATCTTGAGATATTATATAATCATCTAGAACAGACTTTATTTCCTTAGGCTTTGCTAATATATAATTATCGTCAAACAATTGGCTTTCGTTAACCTCGGTATTAACGGGCTGATCTAATTTTATGTGCTCGTATAACAAGTTTATACAAGTACTGCATATAGCACCTTTACCAAAATTAACTAATACTGATTGTTTCGCAGATTTATCACATATTATACAATACTCAGAAGCGTTTCTGTTTGACATATACCAGATAATTATAACTTTTAAATCTAATTATTTTTTAATGGTTTTATGATATTTCATAACCTCATCGATCATACCAAATTCCTTAGCTTCTGGAGCAGTTAACCAATAGTCTCTATCAGCTGCAGCTTCTACTTTTTTATACGTTTGTCCAGTGTGCAGCTCTATAATTTCATAAAGCTCTTTTTTTATTTTTAAAATTTCTCTAGCGGTTATCTCTATATCTGAAGCTTGGCCCTGAGCCCCTCCCATTGGTTGATGAATCATTACCCTAGAGTGAGGCAAAGCCGTACGCTTATTTTGAGCTCCTGCGCAAAGTAGTACTGCTGCCATCGATGCCGCCATACCAGTGCAAATAGTTGCTACATCTGGCTTTATAAGTTGCATGGTATCGTAAATACCAAAACCTGCATATACGGAACCGCCCGGGCTGTTTATGTATAGACTAATATCTCTAGTTGCATCTAAAGACTCTAAAAATAATAGCTGTGCCTGTATTATATTTGCAATAGAGTCATTTATACCTTCTCCCAGGAAAATAATTCTATCAAGCATTAAGCGCGAAAATACATCTAAAGCCGTGACGTTTAATTGCCTCTCTTCCAAGATATATGGCGTTACATTAGTTGGACCATTACTTCTACTAGTGTAAGTAATAAAGTTATCTAATTTAGTGCTATTTATACGGTGGTGCTTTATTGCATAGGACCTAAATTCTTGAAATAATTTGTTATCCATAAAACGAACGGTTGTGTTGATTTAATAATTTATGTTTTAGTTTACTAAATAACCTCTTACAAAGGCTTCTTTTGCTATTTTATATGCTAAATCTGCAATAGGCATCTTTTTACTCAATTCATCAAATTGATCAAAATTCAGATCTTTAAGGTTTACAGTTACAATATCACGCATATATTTATAAACTTTTGCTGACAGGGTATTTTGGTATAAGCTCTGCAAACTGTTTTTATCTTGTAATAATTCTTTAGTATGCGTTTTAAGCTGCTCTTGTGTCATATTATAATTGTGTGATCTTGACACCTCACTTATATGCAAAATTGCTGCTTGCGTTATTTCTTCTTTACTAACTTCTATATTTTCATTTTTTTTAACTTTTTTTTCGAACAAAGCCCATCTTAAGTTATCTAAAAATTTCTTAAAACCTTCATCTATATTATCTTCTGATAATTGGTTATTTGCACGCTTCAACCATTTTTTTAGAAATATTTCAGGTAAATTTTTCTTTTCTAACTCTTTTTCTATATAACTAACTATTTGACCTGCTAAATTTATTTCGGAATATTCGTTATACCTGGATTCTATACCTTTCTCCAAACTTTTCCTAAATTCATCCATATTGCCAGGAGTATCATTAGGAAAAACTTTAGAAAATAACTCTGAATTAACTGCAGGTATTTCTTCTTTCCAAATTTTATTAACCTTAATCTTCAGATTATTAATAACCTCCTGTTGAATATTTTCATTTTGTATTTTTAAGGTGTTATTCAATAACTCTTGTAAATCCTGAGCATCTAAGTTTGATATACTAATGTTAAATGTATGTCCAACATATAAGTCTAAAAAAATGTTCCTAATAGTTTCAGTATTAATAGATTTTATATCAACCAGCCTACTTGTTATATCCCCTTTATTATTTTCGTCTACATATATTTTTTCTACCTCTACACTTAACATGCTTGTTAAATCAGATTTTTCTACCTCTTGCCTTTCAGCGAAAGCTTTCTGTAGCAACTCTATTTCTTTATCAATATCCTGGTTCGATGGTTTAATATTATATTTAATAAACTCCTTATTCTTAATATCTACATACATATCAGGAGAGAATCCTATCTCAAATTCGCAATTGATATTTTGAGACGATTCTATAGATAAATCCTTAAATGCATTTTCGTTAACTAAAATAGGTTCGCCTACAACGTCCAGATTATTTTTTTGTATATAGCTATTTAATGCTTCATCAACTATTTTGTTGATTTCTTCGAATAAAACGGTATTTCCGTATACATGACGTAAATGTGATACAGAAGCTTTGCCTGGTCTAAAACCAGGGATATTAACCGACTTAGAATATTTTTTTAAAGATTCTTCAATACGTGGCTTATAATCTTTCTGCTCTAGGGTTATGGTTATGGTCTCAGTATTGTCTTGCTTATTATTACTTGTTATATGCATTAAAAAAAATAAAATCTTATAGTTAATTAATATATAAAATTACTTATACCTTTATATTGTAATGATACAAATATTTACAAAGATATGTTAAAAAAGTTGCTTAACATTATTAATTTTTCCAAATCACAAACAAAAGGAATATTAATATTAACTGCCTTACTATTTATTTCTTACGTGTTTCGTATGATTATACCGTTTTTATATACGGATAATAATCCTAAAAAAGATAAAAAATTTTTAGCTTATAAAGAAGCTGCTATTGCTTTCAATAAAAAGTTGGATAATATAGCAAAAACTAACTCAGAACTAAACTACAACCATCAAATATATAAGACTAAACCTAATAATTATTTTAAAAAGCTACATCTAAAAGACAAACATATTAATCCTACCAACGAAACAAAACTTATAGAGATTAATTCTGCAACCAAAGAACAATTGTTGACCATTGAGCATATAGGACCCACCTTTAGCAGCCGTATAGTAAAGTATAGAGATATGCTGGGCGGCTTCTATTCAAAAGAGCAATTTAAAGAAGTTTATAGAATAACCCCATTAGCATTGGAAAATTTATATAAGCGTACAACCATAGACATATCATTAATTAAAAAAATTAATATCAATAAAGCTGACAATAAAGGGATATGGTCTATTCCATATTTAAACTATAGCCAAAAAAAAATATTGTTTTTATATATACAAGATCGCGGTCAGATAAATAATCTAAATGAATTATACAACATAGAAAGCATAAATAAGGAATTAATAGATAAAATTATACCTTACATTAGCTTAAAATAGGTATTCGTACGATTTTTCAGGTTATGAATTAAAACTATTTTAACAAAATTAATTACATTTGCCTTTAAACTTTTATTTGCAATATAACTAATAGAAAAATGGGATCTTTAACCTACGCTAACGGTTTACAAACTGAATATATAGATTCTTTATATAACGATTATAAAAAAAATCCTGAATCGGTAGATAGCAGCTGGAGAAGTTTTTTCGAAGGATTTGACCTTGCTTATCAAAACAATAATACAGGCAACAACGCTGTTTCTAATAAGGAAACTGATGTATTAAAATTAATTCAATATTATAGAGATAATGGCCACTTGTTTGCAAAAACTAATCCTATAGATGGCATAGAAACTGTAGTTAGTAAACACAACGAGCCTTTACTAACTGATTTTAACTTAACAGAATCTGATTTAGATTCCACATTTGTAGCTGGCAATGTACTAGGGCTTAACAATGCAAGCTTAAAAGCTATTATAGAACTTCTTAAAAAAATCTATTGTTCGACTTTAGGCTACGAATTTTCATACATAACAGACAAACAAGAGCGGGAATGGTTGCAAAATGCGGTAGAAAATCCTGATACTAATACCTTAGCTCCAGAATTAAGAACAACTATTTTAAAAGATCTTAATAAAGCTTCGCTATTTGAAGACTTTCTGCATACCAAATTCGTAGGCAAAAAACGTTTTTCACTGGAAGGAGGGGAAACATTAATACCCTCTCTGCATTTAATAGCTGATAAAAGCAGCGATTGTAATGTTAAAAAGATAATAATAGGTATGGCCCATCGTGGGCGACTAAATACTTTAGTGAATATTTTAGGGAAACCGTATGTAGATGTGTTTGCTGAATTTGATGGGAAAGGTATAGATCAAACGGATCCATATGGTGGCGATACCAGTTACCACATGGGGTATGAGAATATCATGAAAACTTCAAGTGGTAAAGATATTTATATAGGATTATGCCCTAACCCGTCCCACTTAGAAACAGTTAACTCTATCACGGAAGGACTGTCAAGAGCTCTAATCGATACCAAGCTAAATAGTAACAAAGAGTTAATCCCGGTGTTAATACATGGCGATGCAGCTGTTGCCGGCCAAGGGATTGTTTATGAGGTTACACAAATGGCTAGCTTACCAGGGTATGAAACCGGAGGCACAATACATATAATAATAAATAATTTTGTAGGTTTTACAACAGATGCATTTGACGAACGAACAGCATTATATTGCAGCGATATAGCTAAAATCATAGAAACACCTGTACTACATGTAAACGGAATGGATCCTGACGCAGTAGCATTTGCCTCGGAGCTAGCATTAAAATACCGCCAGAAATTCAACAAAGATGTATGGATAGATCTACGCTGTTATAGAAAATATGGCCATAACGAAGGCGATGAACCTAGGTTTACGCAACCTATACTTTACAAACAAATCGATAAAACTACAAGTGTAAACAAGCTATATGCAGAAAAATTGATCAATGAAAATATAATAACTAAAGAACAAGCTGATAAATTAGTTGCAGATTTCAAAGCCGGTTTACAAACTGAATTTGAAAAGATCAAAAAACCTGGCTTTAAATATGTAAATAAACATGTAAAGTTTAATAGCGATTGGGATCAGATACAACTCTATAAAGATGGCGAAATAGATACTAAAGTACAGAAAGAACAGCTTTTAGATCTTGCAAAAAAAATATCAAAATTGCCAGATAATAAAAAGTTCATAAACAAAACTGTAAAACTATTTGCTGACAGAGAGAAAATGTCAGTAGAGACCCAGATATTTGATTGGGGCATGGGCGAATTATTAGCTTATGCTACATTACTGAACGAGGGTAGCTCTGTAAGAATAAGTGGAGAAGATGTAAAAAGGGGTACTTTTTCGCACAGACATGCTGTTATAAAAACTGATGATACGCAAGAGGCATATATCCCGCTAACACAAGCAATTAAAGATAACTCTAAGTTTTCTATCTATAACTCTTTATTATCAGAATACGGGGTTTTAGGATTTGAATATGGGTATGGTCTGGGATCACCTTTAAGCTTAACTGTATGGGAGGCTCAATTTGGAGATTTTGCAAACGGAGCTCAAATTATATATGACCAATACATTACCAGCGCTTATCAAAAATGGAAACTATCTAACGCTTTAATTTCACTGTTGCCGCACGGTTACGAGGGACAAGGTCCAGAGCATTCTTCAGCAAGGATTGAAAGGTATTTAGGATTATGTGCAAATAATAATATGTTTATAAATAATTTAACTACGCCTGCTCAATTTTTTCATTCTATACGAAGACAGATAAAGGCTCCATACCGTATACCATTAGTTGTTTTTACTCCAAAAAGCCTATTAAGGCACCCAAAATGTGTAAGTAAATTGTCTGAATTTGTAGATTCAAACTTTAAAGAGATAATAGATGATTCTACTACTAAAAAATCAGAAGTTACTCGCGTATTAATATGTTCAGGTAAAGTTTATTACGATTTACTAGATAACAAAGAAAATAATAAGCGTAATGATATAGCAATTATAAGGTTAGAGCAGCTATATCCTTTTAATCTAGATAACTTTAGTACTATATTAAAAGCTTATAAAAATGCCAAAGAATACATTTGGGTTCAAGAGGAACCTGAAAATATGGGCCCTTGGCCATATTTATGCCAATTATTACGTAAAACGGATATTAGTATAGTATCCAGGCCAGCTGCATCATCCCCTGCAACAGGATATACTAAAAATCATATAGAACAACAAAAAGAAATAGTTAACAAAGCATTCGGTAATTAATTAACAACAAATAAATTTACAATATAATGGCAATAGACGTTAATGTTCCTTCACCTGGCGAATCTATAACAGAAGTTACCGTAGGAAAGTGGCTAAAACATGATGGAGAGTATGTAGAACTCGATGAACCGGTAGTAGAGTTAGAATCTGAAAAAGCTACTTTAGAAGTTAGAGCTGAGTCAGCTGGCATTTTGCACCCAAAATCACAAGAAGGTGATACAGTAGCAGTAGGGGCAGTATTATTTAGTATAGATACAGATTCAAAAAAACCAAGTATGCATACTAAGTCTGTTGAAGCTACAGACAACAAACAAACTAGTAATATAGCTAGCAGCGTTAAAGACACTACTAATGCAAACCATTATGCTACTAACCACCCGTCACCAGCTGCGGCAAAAATTCTTGCAGAGAAAAATATTGATCAAAAAGACATATCTGGCAGCGGCAAAGGCGGTAGAATAACTAAATCAGATGCATTAGACTTTAAAACAAATGAAAACAAAAATGATGCTGCCTCAGAGCAAAATAGAGACATTAATCAACGATCAGAAAAAAGAGAAAAACTATCTAATTTACGTAAGACTATAGCAAAACGCTTAGTTGCAGTAAAAAATGAAACAGCTATGCTTACAACTTTTAATGAGGTTGATATGCATGCCGTAATGAGCTTAAGATCTAAATACAAAGATAAATTCAAAGAGAAATATGATGTGAATTTAGGCTTTATGAGCTTTTTTACTAAAGCTTGTTGCGAAGCACTAAAATTATTCCCTGCAGTAAATGCTCGTATAGAAGATAACGAAATAGTTTATTCTAATTTTATAGATATTTCTATTGCAGTTTCTACTCCTAAAGGTTTAGTTGTACCTGTATTGCGAAATGCTGAAAAAATGTCATTTGTTGAAATCGAAAACGGTATAGTTAAGTTAGCCTTAAAGGCAAGAGATGGAAAATTAACTATGGACGATATGAAAGGTGGGACCTTTACCATAACTAATGGTGGCACTTTTGGTTCGATGTTATCTACTCCAATCATTAATTCACCTCAATCAGCTATTTTAGGCATGCATAATATTGTTCAGCGTCCGGTAGCAATTAATAAAGAGGTAGCGATTCGCCCTATTATGTATTTAGCGTTATCTTATGACCATCGTATTGTTGATGGCAAAGAATCTGTTGGTTTCTTAGTAACAGTTAAAAATTTATTAGAAGATCCAAATAGAATACTATTAGGAGTATAATTAAAAGCTGGTGATTCTTGATAAAATTAGAATAGGTTTTGGATTCGACACACACAGGCTGGAGAAAGGAGATGGGCTTTTTATTGGAGGTATCTCTGTTAAAAGCCCCTTTAGCGCGATTGGTCATTCTGATGCCGATGTTTTATTGCATGCAATATGCGATGCTTTATTAGGGGCTGCTAATTTAGGCGACATCGGTGTTCACTTCTCTAATAAGGACGATAGATGGAAAGGTATTCGTAGTACTAAATTATTAGAGATAACTAATACTCTAATTAAAGAAAAAGGATTCTCAATTGTTAACATAGATTCATGCATTTCTTTAGAGCTACCAAAAATAGTTCATAAACGTAACGAAATGCAAAGTGTTATCTCTAATATCTTGGAAATCTCAACCGATAGAATATCTATAAAAGCTACTACCAATGAAAAATTAGGATTTATTGGAAGAAATGAAGGCATAAGTGCTTATGCAAATGTGTTATTGTATCTTAACGATTAATATTAACTTATGCTTAAATCTTCATGGTAATATATAGCAATTAGGTTAATGCGATACAAACATCGCATAAGGTTGAATACTGAGATTGAAATGCTGGTTAATATCGTGCAGTGATCAAAGTAATGAAAAATAGATATCTATTTTAACATATACTTATAGCTATTTGAATTATGATTATATAAAATATTAGTTTTTGAATTTTTCTTTTACATTACATCCACAACCGCTCGAGCACCCTTTGTTTTTGAATTTTTTAAATATATATAAGCACAAAAAATAAACAGCTAAACCTATACTTATAAAAGCTAATATATTCTGTATTGTATCATTCATTTTAATTATTTTATTTAATTGACAATTGTTTTAAAAATATTATTTATATTATGATGGTCTTACGGCAATAATATAATTATATTCTAACTACTGATATTCTAGAAACCAACAAAATTATGGATTTATATTTAAAATTAGCCGCTGTGGGCACATATTTTATATCTATGCTAGCTATAGGGCTGTATTCATATATTAAAACGTCCTCGCAAAGTAGTGAAAGCTACATGCTAGCAGGTCGTAATCTAGGGCCAATGGTTACAGCTTTGTCTGCGGGAGCTTCGGACATGAGCGGTTGGCTGTTAATGGGTTTGCCAGGTGCCATGTATGCAATAGGTTTATCCAGTATATGGATGGCTATAGGATTAACTGTGGGAGCTTATTTTAATTATATATTAGTTGCACCTAAATTAAGAATCTATTCTGAACTTAAGCAAAGTGTAACTATACCAGATTTCCTTTCCAATAGGGTTTATGACAAATCTCATATATTAAGTTTGGTTGCAGGTATAGTAATTTTAATATTTTTTACTTTATATGTTTCTTCAGGAATCGTTGCAGGCGGTACATTTTTCGAATCAGCCTTTAAAATAAATTATTCGATAGGAATAATTGTTATAACATCAATAGTGGTATTATACACAACTTTCGGCGGATTCATGGGTGTAAGCTTAACTGATTTTGTTCAAGGTACAATTATGGTTGCTGCTCTTATAGTAGTGCCTATAATCACTATCTATAAAATTGGAGGTATTAATGAAACTGTTTCTATAGTATATAATACAAATCATAAGTTGTTCAGCTTATTTCAAGGAACTAGTTTTTTAAGTATAGTTGGTTTATTAGCTTGGGGGCTCGGTTATTTTGGGCAACCTCATATAATAGTACGATTTATGGCTATAAAATCTGTTGAACAAATTCCATCAGCCAGGCGTATCGGTATATCATGGATGCTTTTTTGTGTTGTAGGCGCCATGTCAATAGGTCTGGTAGGGCTTGCATATGTGCAAAAATTCCATTTAAGCTTAGATAACCCTGAAGCTATTTTTATTTTTTTAGCAGATATAATTTTTAATCCATTTATCGCAGGTATATTATTATCAGCTATTTTAGCAGCGATAATGAGTACTATTTCTTCTCAGTTACTAGTTTCAGCTTCAGCTGTTGCTAACGATATATTTAAAGTTTTTAGTAAGAGAGTCGTTAGCGACAAGGTTATAATTACTATAAGCAAATTATCAATTGTTGTTATAGCTATTCTAGCTTTATTGCTGGCGAATAATAAAAATAACTCTATATTAAATTTAGTAGGCCACGCTTGGGCAGGGTTTGGATCAACCTTTGGACCATGCGTACTCCTTAGCTTACATTGGAATAAAACTACTCGTAACGGCCTGCTTGCAGGATTAATAGTAGGTGCAATAACAGTGCTTGTATGGATTAATATCCCTGTGTTACATGATAATATGTATGAAATGATCCCTGGTTTTATACTTAGTACCTTAGCAATAATTATAGTTAGCTTGTTAGATAAAAAAGGTATTTATCAAAACGAACATAACTCTTAAGGCGAGTTACTTTAATGTGGCGGTTTATAGGATTAATGTTGTTAGTAGTTTTAGAATATCTAGCGAGCTTTGCTCGATAATTTCTTTTCTGGTTTTATTATTATAGAGTTGTTTTTGTACTATAATGTCATCAGTTGTAGCTATAGCCATGTACACTGTACCACAAGGATTATTAGCACTACCTCCACTAGGGCCGGCATAACCGGTAGTTGCCAGGGCAAATGTAGTGTTTAAACATAATCGTGTGTTTTTGGCCATTTCTATTGCCACTTCTTTGCTTACTTCGCCAAAACTATCTATTATAGTTTTATTTATTTTAAGAAGTGTTGTCTTGGCTAAAGCCGTATATACAACTACCCCACCCTTATAGATATCAGAAGAACCCGGCAGTGTTGTTAATATATGCGCTAAGTAACCCCCTGTGCAACTTTCTGCAGTCGCTAAACTCATATTTTTAGCCAGCAACCTGTTGAAAATATCTTGTACTAATTGTAGTATTAACTGTTCCATATCATCCATGCTTCTTCTGCCTGATAAACTAACATATCGTATCCATTAAGTGTTTTAGCGCCCTGCTTATATGCCAATTGTAAAAACCTGCTTTCGACAGGGTTGTAAATCAAATCATAACAAAAGTGCTCTGAACCGATATAATGATAAGGAATCAATGGAGCATAATTTATTTTTGGATACATTCCAACAGGGGTGCAATTAATAATAATTTTAAAATCCTGCATAACCTCTTTAGATAAATCGCTATAAGATAAAAAATGCTTGCCTGTTTTACTTCTAGAAACAATCAAATAATCTATTTGCAATTTATTTAATATGTAAATAACCGCTTTAGATGCCCCGCCACTACCAAGAATCAAAGCTTTTTTGTTTTCTATATACTTTTTATTGTTATCCAAGGTTTTTAGAAAACCTTTAGCATCAGTGTTATATCCTATAAGCTTTTTACCATAATATATAGTATTTACTGCACCTATTTCTTTTGCTTCTTCACTTAGCAAGTCTAAATATTCAATAACAGCTTCTTTGTATGGTATAGTGACGTTAAAGCCTTTTATAAAAGGCTTTTTTAATAGCTTCGGCAAATCGGATATATCCGGTATTTCAAATAATTCGTAAGAGGCATCTTGTATATTTAACCTATGAAATTTTTTAGTAAAATAATCTCGGGATGCAGAATGAGATAATGATCTTCCTATAAGGCCATATACTTTCATATAAATTCAGTATGTATAAAATAAGTTAAAATATAAGCCACCGTATGTGATAACATAAATTTACTTGCTATTTATAAGAATATATCAATTATTTGCTATCAGATATTATTTAATTATTATTTTAACCTAAATGAAGCGATAGTATATATAAATATTAGGCTTTATATACTGTATCAGTGATTCCTAAATTCATATATAAATTAGGCACATACACATTAAGTATCAATATATAAATATTTCATTGTATATAATCATTTGTTTCTGTCGGCTGTCAACTTTTTATTTTCAATTGGCATCTTTAATCTGCGTAACAAAATTCTCAATAACAGGACAGAAAGTATCAGGCTGTTATAGCATACATCAAAGACAAGATCCCTACAATCAGGAATTTGTGCAAACGCTTAAATAAAGGGAACCGGAATACAAAATCAGGCAAATTCAAAGATTTTGATGGCACAGAAGGTGCAATTAAGTATTTAAATGATTAAATGCTATTTAAATATACAAAATACAACTATTGGATCCTGCCAAACAAGGCTTTAAATATTTTAAAAAATCAGGCAATATGAAAAACTTTAAAAGAGTTGAATCTTTAATCCGAAACTTACAACAGGATCTATATTAAGGCATAGGGAAACATGAAGCATTAAAGTAAGATTTTGCAGGATGTTGGTCAAGAAGAATAGGCAGAGAGCATAGATTGATTTACATAAGTTTGGAAAGGGAAAAAATTAACAGTAATTCTTTCCCTCAAGGGACATTACGATTAATCCCGCCTTACCCCTGCTTAAAGCACTGCAAAAGCATATATTTCATTTAAGGCCTTTTTAATGCCTACAGGGCCGCTCAAGAATCATTGATAAATTATCATCCAGCCAAATAAAGCAAAATCCAGATACCGTATACGTACGAAATAGAGTCATCGGGTGTGCCGTTAAACAGATCAAAAAATAAAAATCAATTTATTACTTTTTAAATATAAAGGGAAATAGTGTTGATGCATAGGCGATCATAATAGCTTCAGGTACAAAAAGGTATAAATTGTTAGGCTTTGTGCCCTCAAATAGAGCTTGAGTCCGGCAACGAAAATTGTATCAGGATTGTTTTGTTTTTAGATCTAAAGATAATAAATTAGCTGACATTCTCATTGTTAACAATATGGAAAGACTAGTTAATTGGCATCTATTTTTACATGTCGAATCCCTTTCTTGCTTTAACTACTAGAATGTTTACACAAATTGCGCCTTGTATCATTGTACATTCCGCTTACATTTAGATTAATTAACAAAAAATTTTATTTATATGAAAAAAATCTTACTATTAACTACCCTGCTATCATTCAGTATTATAGGCTGCAATAAAGATGAATCTTTAAAGCCTGACGGCTCTCAGAATGAACAAAAATCGTTGCGAAATTATCTCAGAGTTGAGAACTACCTTATTAGTAATTGTAGCAGTTCTAACTCCAGCTATATTTTTCCGGACCGTAATGATGACATGACTTGGGTATGGGATACTGAAGCTCTGGAAGATCCACTAAAATTGGCTTGGACTATGGAGTATCTTGATCATAACTTTATAAAATTTTGGGCGCAAAATAAAGGCTTTTGGCAAAGACAGCGTGTATTGGATATTGATTGGAGACACCCCAACGGTAATGGAACAACAAATGCTGTTATGTGGCAGATAAATGGCGACCCTAATCAAGAATGGAACTTGATTGGCGAAAAAGATATAGAATCAGGCGTAATTAAGTTTTTCAGAGGGGTAATGGTAAACAAATATACCGGTCAAATGCTCCAGCTTGCAAGCCGTATAGAAAACGGTAAGAGGCGCAAATATGCTGTAGTAGGAGAATTATACAAGGGGTCTGATGAGGAAAAGCAATATAATACATATGGAAACTTTTACCAATTTTGTTCTAATGCCAAAAAAAATACGATATGGATTATAAAAAATCGTTAGTTGTCAAAATTTTAAAAACCGAGCTAAATGTATCCACATAAAACTACAGGTATATTTTTGTTGCATTCAAGAATGCAACAAAAATATACCTGTAGTTTTATTGTACAATAGCAATCCCATGCCCCCGCTCTTGTTAAGCGTTGGTATTCCAAAATAAATAACCTAAATAATCCTTGACATAACTTTATAAGGACCCCCTATTGTCAGTTTTAAATCCTTGTTAACTACTATAATTAAGTTTATATTTATTTATGATTTATTAACTGTGACCACAAAAATTCAAATGGAAAATAAGCTTAAAGTTTATAATTCTCTAACCAGAACCAAAGAAATATTTAATGCTAAAAATAAAAATTTTGTAGGTATATACGTATGTGGTCCAACTGTCTACAATACAGTGCATATAGGGAATTGTAGAACTTTTATTTTTTTTGACATAGTATACAGATATCTCCTACATTTAGGTTATAGGGTTCGCTATGTACGCAACATTACTGACGTAGGGCATTTAGAAAATGATGGTCAGAATAGTAATGATGAAGACAAAATAAGCAAAAGAGCCAGAATAGAGCAATTAGAACCTATGGAAATTGCTAATAAGTACACCTATGCATTCCATAAAACATTGGAGCAATTAAATGTTCTTCCTCCATCAATAGAGCCTATGGCAACGGGTCACATTACAGAACAAATCGCACTTGTTGAAGAAATATTAAAAAAAGGCTTTGCCTACGAAACAAACGGATCAGTATATTTTGACCTTGAAAAATATGCTAAAATACATAACTATGGAATACTAAATAATAGACATTTAGAAGACCTTATCAACAACACACGAGAATTATCTGGACAAAGTGATAAAAAAGGTAGATTAGATTTTGCTCTTTGGATAAAAGCTAAGCCAGAGCATATAATGAAGTGGCCTTCTCCATGGTCAGTAGGGTTTCCTGGATGGCATATAGAATGCTCAGCCATGGCGCGCAAATATTTAGGCGATACTTTTGATATCCACGGTGGCGGCTTAGATTTATTAAGCACGCATCATAGTAATGAAATTGCCCAAAGCCAAGCTGCAACAAATCATATACCAGCTCGGTATTGGCTGCATACTAACATGTTAACACTCAATGGGACAAAAATGTCAAAATCATTGAACAATGCTATACTCCCAGAAGAAATATTCAATGGAAATCATAAAGCCCTATCTGGTAGCTATAAGCCTATGGTATTGCGATTATTAATGCTCCAAGCCCATTATAGAAGTCAACTAGATATATCAGATACAGCATTAGAAGCCGCTAACAAAGCTTATAATAAGTTAGTTGCAACACTAAATAAATTAAAGCAAATACCCATATCAGATAAAAGTTCTTTCAACGTAGAGGATATAAAAAACCAAGCTTATAAAGCAATTAATGACGATTTTAATACCGCAACCCTATTAGCTGTATTATTTGACATTGCATATAAGGTAAATTTAGTAACCGAAGGGCAAGCAACGATAACAGATCCAGATGCGCAAGAATTAATAAGAATATTTACCAATTTTACAAACGATATACTAGGAATTTCTATAGATAACGATGCAAATAGTATGAATAATAATCTAATGACAATTATAGCTGACATACGCTATAAAGCTAAAAATGAACAGAACTGGGCAACTTCAGACTATATACGTGCACAGTTATCAGAAATAGGAGTACAGTTAAAAGACCATAAAGATGGAAGCTCAGAATGGTCTTTTAATAAGTAATAGAAGATAGCTTACAACACTTCTACCTCAGCTGTAGGGTGGAATAAATAATAGTCTTTTTTATTTACATCCATACAGCGGTATTTTTTTTGCATCTGCTCAATTTTCTTAAATTTCCGACCTTGATACATAAACAAAGATTGTATTGGTAGATCATCTATTAAGCATGCTGCTCTGTCTAGGTTATATTTGTATAAACTTCTCATTAGATCTAAATCCGAGCTGGTAGAAGCCTTAGGATTAACCATATACTTTACTAAAGCTTTATATATATCTAATGGGAAAATATTATTTACAAAAAACATCTGCATAAGCTTTTTATATTCCTGTTTCCATTCTTTACCATGCGGCATAACTGACGAACCGTATTTTTCCCAATTAATCAGGTGCGCAAATTCGTGAATTGTGGTTATTAAAAATGCCCATTTATTAAGGCTGCCATTAACACTAATCCTGTGTTTATAAGCTGAAGTTTTACATAATGGTGTATAATCACCTTTTTTACTATTCCTTTTCGGCGTAATTATAAAATGTACTTTATAATTCTGTATCCAACTATATATTATATTAACTGTGCTTGCTGGTAAATATTGTGATAATATTTTTATCATGATAAACTCCTACTATAAAAATAAATTATAAATTATTAGACTTAATATATATGCTAAAGATGTCATATAGGTGAATTGGATTAACGGCCACTTTATACTCCGAGTTTCTTTGTAAACTACAGCCAAGGTACTTGCGCATTGCATTGCAAAAGCGTAAAATATCATTAGTGATATTGCAACTAAAGGACTGAAAATATATTGGCCTGTTTCAGGGTCTTTAGATTTTAGTTTTTCTTCTAAAGTTGGGATAGCTGCATCTATATCATCTGCGTCGCCTATGCTGTAGATTGTAGCCATAGAACCTACGAAAACCTCTCTAGCTGCCAGAGAGGCAACAAGGGCTATGCCAATTTTCCAATCATAGCCTAACGGTCTAATTACCGGCTCTATTACTTTACCTAACATACCCGCATAAGAATGTTCTAACAGCTCAGATTGTTTTTCCTGATTAAGCTCTTGAAGGTTATAACCCTGTATTTGAGCTTTTTCTTTATATTTTTGCTCTATTTCTATAAATTTTGATGGAGGTCCATAACTAGACAATGCCCATAAAATTATAGATACAATTATGATAACTTTACCAATACTAATAACGAAATGTTTGGTTTTAGTATACATACTGTACATAATAGAGGTCAGTTTTGGCCTTCTGTAGTTTGGCAGTTCTAAAACAAAATAGTTTTTAGCATCACTTTTAATAAAAAATTTAAATATTAGCGCTGATAGCATTACAGCAATAAAACCTAAAAAATACATAAATAGCATTATTAGCCCCTGTAAACTAATTATATTCCACAAGTATTTATTAGGTATAGCTACAGCAATTAATAAAGTATATACTGGTAATCTGGCTGAGCAGCTCATTAACGGGGTCACCAGTATGGTTATTATACGATTTTTTCTGTTTTCAATAGTCCTGGTTGCTAAAATTGCCGGGACTGCACAGGCCATACTGCCCATTAAAGGCACCACTGATTTACCATTTAGCCCCACTTTCCGCATTATAGAATCCATTATAAATACTATTCGCGCCATGTAACCGCTATCTTCCAGAATAGTTATGAAACCAAACAATAGTACTATCTGCGGAACGAACGTTATTACACCGCTTAAACCTGGGATTAATCCGTCAATCAATAAACTGCTAAAGGCTCCTTTAGGCAAAATATCCTTTAATAAACTCTGTAAATCTGCAAAACTATTTTCTAACAACGATTTAGGGTACTCAGCTATTGTAAATATTAATTGAAAAGTAATAAACAATACTACACAAAGCGATACCAAACCAAATATTTTATGAGTTAAAACTTTGTCTATAGAATTTTGTTTGCTATGACGAACTTCATTGCCTAATTTAGGCGCATCGCTAATATCTTTTAGCAATGCATCTAAATATTTATATCTGCTCATGGTTTCGTCTCTTTGAGCCTGAGCGGTATTAAAACCTGTTTCTCTAATTACTTCTTTTATATAATCCTGATCGGGCTTATCGACAAAATTTAAATTATTTGCTTGATGAGCCAAATGCAGAGCTTCGTAGTCGTTTGAGACATTACATTTAATCTTTATCTTATTTAATAAATTTTCATTAGCATCATATGTATACAATTGCTTAGGATTACGATTTATAGGGATAGGTGATACTAAAGCCGATTTTAATTCTTCTATTCCTATTTTGTTCCTAGCGTTTAACTCGATAATTTTAGTATTTAAGCTACAGGCAAGTTTTCCGATATCTATTTTTATACCTTGTCTTTCAGCTTCATCTATCATATTTAAAACTAAAATTGTCGGTATTGATAAATCTGCTATTTGCGTATATAATAATAGATTGCGTTTAAGATTTGTTGCATCTGCTATTATTACTACAATATCGGGCCTGGCATCTTTGCTACATATTGTTTCTAGCGCAATCTTTTCATCAAGGGATCTGGGATATAGGCTATATATGCCAGGCAAATCTGTTATTTCTACTTTTACGTTATTTTTATAGAAATAGCCTGTTTTTTTTTCAACTGTTACCCCTGGGAAATTTCCAGTCTTTTGACTTAATCCTGTTAAAGCATTAAATACAGTTGATTTGCCTGTATTAGGATTCCCTGCTAATACAACTTTTATAGTATTATGCATCTGATTTAGAATTTTGTTATTTGTGTTGATTAAACTAAGAAGAGAAAAAGTTAATTATGTATCAACTTTGTACATTTAATCTATTAAAACGGGTTTGTTATTATACTAACTACGACTATATATTATATAATATTGCAAAGAACAAATAGAGCACTTAAATTATTATTATAACCTAACTAAAAATTTAAGACTCGTTTGACCAATGGATTTATAAACCGCTATGAAACATTTAATACAACAGATTCAGCTTCCTGCATACTCAAACCTAATTTATAGTCCATAACTTTTATAGCCAGAGCTCCTCCTAATGGAGCCTTGCCTTCTAACGTTATTTTTATTCCGGGCAAGCAACCCATTTCCATTAAAACTATTGATAAATTGTTATCTTTGAAGTCGGTTATGGTACCAGACTCTCCTAAGTGCAGCTGTGATAGAACCTTCCTAATTTTTGACATATTTATGAAAATGATTATACAAATCGAATCTTATTGTTTAGAACAAATCTAAATAATAAGATTCGATTTAACAAAAATCAAAGCTATAATTATTAAAATTACTTCTAGACATCATTTTTTGACACTATATTTGCATAGTATATTTTTAATAACAAAGCAGTTTAATATCAATGAACAGTAACAATATTAATATTACAGAATTGGCTAATTTAGCAAAATTAGAAGTTAAGGACGTTGAAATTCACATAAAAGATTTATTAGAAATTTTAAAGCTGGCCGAGAAATTAAACGAGTTAGATACTCTGCAAATTGATCCTTTAACTTCAATGGTTAATATGTCAGATCCTAATAAGTTAAGGGAAGACGAAGTTATAGGTTCTATAAGTACAACTGAAGCTTTATCAAATGCACCTTCTGCTAAAGGATCCTTTTTTACTGCGCCAAAAGTTGTGAATAAATGAAATTGTTTAAGTCTATATCTTTTTTATATCTATTAACTATTCTGATTGTATCTTGTAGTAATAATGAGCTAACAATTAATTGGCCTGAACTTGAAAATAATTATTCTGTTAGCAAAAACATTAAATCTGTACATAGTGTAAATTCTAAAATTAATTATGTACTAGAAGCAAATATTATCCGACCATACAACAAAGAGGTAAATACAGACGAACTACTTCAAGGGTTTGACCTCATAATATATGATGAAAATAATAAACCCAGCTCTAGTATTAAGGCTAATTATGGGCTATATTTCCACGAAAAAGATATAATGGAAGCAAAAAAAGGTGTTATTATAAAAACTGCTAAAAACGAAATTATCAAAACCGATCATTTAACATGGGATCATACTAGTGATAAAGTATACACCGATGCCTTTGTTACTATTATAACAGACAAACGTACTATAACTGGCTATGGTTTAGAATCTGCGAATAACCTGCAAGATTTTCAACTTAAAAAAGTTTCTGGTACAATAGATATCAATAATTAAAGGCCATAAAGTTCTTTAATTTTATTGGCTAGTACTATGGAAATTTTTTTATAGGATTCATAGGTCCATCCTGCTATGTGCGGCGTTAATAGCACTTTATCATTATTCACTAAATCATTAAACCAGTCAGCATCCCTTGGGGGTTCTTGCTCAAGAACATCTAAAGCTGCCCCTAATATTTTTTTAGCTTTCATTGCTTTTAACAGTGCGGATATATTAACTATTTTCCCTCTTGAAGTGTTTAGGAACCAAATTGGTTTGTCTAAAGAACTAAAAAAATTATTATCTGCATAGTACTTAGTTTCTTCTGTTAAGGGTATATGGAGGCTTATTATATCTGATTCTTTTAGTAATTCCTGCAAACTGCTTTCGTTAACATATCCATTTCCAAATTTGGTTTTATACTTATCATGCGCTAGAATTTTAACATTAAAATCCCTTAATAATTTTGCAAAACTACTTCCAGTATTACCGTAGCCTATTATACCAACAGTTTTATTATTAAGTTCATAACCCCTGTTTCCTTCACGGATCCATTTACCATCTTTTACTTGGGTATTAGATGTATTTATATTATTAAGTAAAGATAATAATAAACCTAAGGCATGTTCTGCAACAGCGTCTCTGTTAGCTTCTGGAGCATTTAGAATTTTTACCCTTGTTTTTATTATTGCTTTTTCGTCTATATTGTCGATACCTGCCCCTGCCCTAGCTATAAATTCTAAATTTTGTGCTTTTTCTAAAAATTCATGAGAGACATTAAATTTTGATCTTATGATTAACCCATTATAATCCATGATTATAGAGGCTGCCTCTTCAAGTCCTATGGTAGGCCGATAATCCAAAACAAAGTAAGATTTTAATAGATCCAATAAAATTGGGTGTAGATCGTCAACTATTAAAATTTTTTTATCCATGTTTATTAAAGTTAGTGAGAAGCAAACGAATAAATTAATATAACTAAACTAAAGTAACTTAAGTATAATATATAAATAATATAATTTTATGATGGCAATTACTTTTCTCGTTTTTTTTGTTTCCCTTATTTATATGTATCTAGGGCGGAAAAAAAAATCTATTACATTTTTTATAGTATTCATAGCATTGATACTGTTGCTTATGAAAATACATATTACTTCTTCACTTAGCATAAACCTTTAATATAATCTACCAATGAAATCTTTTACTATTTCGTACTGTATTAATCTTGCTGGTATTATAATTTTTTCGTTTATTTTACTGGGCGGATTTTATATGCAGTTTGTTGAACATGAATTCCCATGTCCTTTATGTTTAATTCAACGGATGGCAATGCTTGCAGTGGTATTTGGCCTACTTTTAAACGTATTATACCAGATTAAACCTATGCATTATGGTATTTCGATATTAAGCGCTTTACTAGGTATGGCTCTATCGATACGACAAGTGCTATTACATATATGCCCTAAACCTGGGACCCCAACCGGATATGGGCTTCCTGTAATGGGGATGCACTTATACACGTGGGCGCTAATATTTTTCTTTGTATCTATAGTTGCTTGTGCAATATTATGCATTTTATATAAAGACAAATTTAGTCATATAAAGGAAATACCTGCAAATTTATTAAAGTTAGGGAAGTTTGCGCTATATATGGTAGCTCTGATAGCTCTAACTAATTTCTTTGCTACATTTTTTGAATGCGCTTTGGGGGTATGTCCGGATGACCCTATAGAATACATGCTTATTAAAGGCAAATATTACTAATTAACCGATATCTGTTTTAATATGTTTTTGGATGGCTCAATACCTATTATAGTATTTAAGCAGATATTAAAGGGTATTGGACTCTATTGCTAATTTTTAATTATTTTATAGTATTTATTAGTGCTTTTACTACATACTCTATCTCTTGTTGTGTATTATATTTACCTAAGCTAAATCGAATGCTGGATTTAATATCTTTGGCAGAAAGGCCAATACCGGCAAGAACATGCGAAATACCATTTTTTGCATTTGAGCAAGCCGATGCCATGGAGCAAGATATTTTACCTTGTAATTTTAATATAATCTTCTCAGCATCTACTCCTTTAAAAGTTATATTGCTAATACTATGAATTCTATTAGTATCCCTGCCGTTAATAACTATGTCTAAGTGTTTCTCTAATTCAGATTCAAAATAATTGCGTAGGTTCTGTATGCTGTTATTATCTGTTTTTACCTGTTCTATTGCTGTTGCTAAACCTACTATTGAAGGTGTGTTAAGGGTCCCTGAGCGCAAACCTGCCTCTTGCCCACCTCCATTTATTATTGGCACTATTTTGTTTAGATATTTAGAGTTAACATATAACGCCCCGCAGCCTTTGGGACCATATATTTTATGAGCGGTAAAGCTTAACATATCTATATTGGTCTGCCTTACATCTATTGGTATTTTATCTATAGATTGGACACAATCGCTATGTAGAATTATATTGTTTTTTTGGGCTATAGTTGCTATTGCTTCTATAGGCATAATGGCACCTGTCTCGTTATTTACATGCATTATAGATATGAGACCTGTTGTTGGATTTATTTCATTTTCTAATTCCTTTAAATCAATATCCCCATTCGGTTTGGCCTTTATAAAACTTAGTTGGTATCCAATACTTTCTAAATACCTGCATACTTCTAATACAGAACTGTGCTCTATTGAAGATGTTATTATATGCTTTTTATCCTCATCTATAGCGTTTAAAATCCCCTTTATGGCTAAATTGTTTGACTCTGTTGCGCCCGAAGTGAAAATAATTTCTTCTGCTTTAGCATTAATTAATTTAGCGATATTGTGCCTGGCTTTATCTACTGCTAAATTAGCTAACATACCATGGTAAGTCAGTCTGCTAGAAGGGTTACCAAAATTATAAGTTAAAAATGGCATCATAGCATCTAAAACTTCTTTACTTATAGGAGTTGTAGAACTATTGTCAAGGTATATTGGAAATTTCATGTATTTCTATGAATCTTACAAACTATTATTTATAAATTTAATCTGTATTACTGCTTTGTTGTAGCTATAAAGCGTATGTAAGTAGTCAGTACGAATAGTGTAGGCCTTATTTATAAGATCAATTATATGTAGTAAATTTTCATCGTAAAAGTCATCCAGATTATTTACTTCTATCATTATTTTGTTTGCGCTTTCTAATAAATTATTATCAAAGTGATTTAGCTTTGTCTCTATAGAGTTTATCTGTGATAAGGCTATCTGCAAATTTTTCCACTTTTCCTGCTGTAATATGTTCAAGCGTTCTTGAGCTACTTTAGTGTCAAATTTTGCCTGTTTAATAGATAAATTATATTTACCAAAAAAGATTGGTACACTTAAACCAACCTCAAAATAGTTAACTAAATAGCCATTAGGATTGCCATTGATTGTATGATTCCATTGTAGAAAAACATTAGGTACAAGCTTTAATTTTTCTAGTTTAAGGTTATGTAGGCTTTGGCTATACTTTATTTTTTCTATATTACTATCAGCCATGTTATCTTGTATATACATATCCGGGTACTCATAAGCTTCTAAAGCTGGTATCTCTATTTTGCCATAGTTTATACCTGCTATTCCTTTAATGATTTTAACTGTTGATAGGAAATCTATTTCTTTAGATAAATACTCAGAATATATATCCTTGAGAGTGCTATCTATTATCAGTCTATGGGCAGCTGATAATTTATTTTTAGTTTTAGTTTTACTATAATTAAATACAACTTGCTTTAGCTTATCACTCTGTAACTTTAAAACTTTAGTTAGCTCATTTAAATATTGTGATTTTAAATATATTTCTAAAATATCTTTCTTAAAATTTTGCAGAGCAATTAAATATTTATTTTTAGATAATTCCAGGTCTCCATTTAAATTTTTGTTAATAGCCGAATATATAGATGTAATATCTATATATTGTCTAATAGACGCTGCTTGGGTATTTTTATTAAAAATTTTGATTGAAACTAGTGGATCTGGCAGATTCAACGTGCCTTTGTTTATAAACTGATGTTTTTCAAGATCTAAATAATAATAATGTAAATAAGCGCTATTTTTTATTGCCATATCTAAAACTTCTTCCATAGATAAAATCTTTTGAGCTAAAGCGTTCCCTATAGGAACAGTAAATAATAGCATGACAGATATTAATGTATATTTTTTCATTGTTTAGTATTAAGCTATATTTATAACTGCCTCACTTTTAGGCGTATTAACTAACTGATAAATTTAGTAAACCAAAAATCTTAAGTGCACAAAAGATATACATATTTTGACAACGCTTCAACGACTATGCTTTTTGATAACTTAATTTCAGAATTTTATAGTTTAGAAAAAAAATATTTTGCTAATTCTTCATCTAGTCATGAACTAGGCAAGCTGGCTCTTAACGAAATAGAGTGTTCTCGTAGGCTCATAGCCGATATTTTTAAAACTAAAGAGGATAATATATACTTTGTATCAGGAGCATCAGAAGCTAATAATACTATTATTAGTGCAGCTCTCAACCTTGGTATTAGAACAATTATTACATCAGCCTTAGAACATCCAAGTATTCTTGAACCCATTAAGTATTTAGTAAAATATAATGACTTTAATATATTTTATGTAAATAATGATACAAATGGCCTACTAGACTACAATCATTTAGAACAATTATTAACTAAGCATAAAAATGAAAAATGTTTAGTTAGCATTATGCACGCTAACAACGAAATCGGCAACTTAAACAATATACAATGCATCTCGAAACTTTGCAAAGATAACAATGCTTTATTCCATAGTGATATTGTACAAACAGCAGGATACTATGATATTTTCCCAGAAGAATTAAAAATAGATTTTATGAGCTTATCAGCACATAAATTTCACGGTCCTAAAAATGTAGGAGCAATGTATATTAATAGTAAAATTAACATTATCCCACTTATAAAAGGTGGCAAACAAGAAATGGGTATGCGAGCAGGTACGCAGTCTGCAAGCACAATACTACTAATGGCAAAAGCTTTAGAACAAATCTACTCTAACAAGAGCACTTACAATAACTATATATTAGGCCTGTATAATCATTGCCTCAACAGACTTTCTAACGAACTTAAAAACGTTTCTATTAATGGCAATGCATCTAACTCTTTGCACAAAATTTTAAACATAAGCATATCTGGAAAACAAAGCACTGAATCATTACTTATAAATTTAGACACTAACAACATATGCGTTTCATCCGGTAGTGCCTGTAGCTCAGGTGCCCTGGAACCTTCACATGTACTAAAAGCTATAAATTATAACTCTGAAAATGCTAACATTCGTATCTCATTTAGTATTAATAATACAATTAGTGAGGTCGACTATTTTATAGAAACATTAAAAAGTATATATAATGAAATTTAAATTATACTCATCCTATAAACCTGGTGGGGACCAACCTAATGCTATAAATGAACTAATACAGGGAATTAACAATAAAGATCCATATCAGGTATTATTAGGAGTAACAGGGTCAGGCAAAACTTTTACTATAGCAAACGTAATAGAAAAATTGCAAATGCCAACTCTTATATTAAGCCATAACAAAACTTTAGCAGCCCAGCTTTACGGCGAATTCAAACAGTTTTTCCCGGAAAATGCTGTTAACTATTATGTATCGTATTACGATTATTATCAACCAGAAGCCTACATAGCAAGTACAAATACATATATAGAAAAAGATTTAAAAATAAATGAAGAACTAGAAAAACTTGGACATATAAGCGCATCTTCTTTAATGTCCGGAAGAAAAGATGTTGTCGTAGTGTCATCTATATCCTGCATTTATGGCATGGGTAACCCTAATGATTATAGTGAGTTAACTTACAGCATAAAGATTGGAGACATAGTTACACGCAACAATTTTATATCAAAACTTATTGAAATGCTATATAATCCTATGTTATCTGAATTTACCAGAGGTAATTTTAGAGTTATAGGTGACACTATAGATATTTACACACCATACGAAAACTTCCTATATAGAATATCTTTTTATAGTGATGAAATAGACGAGATAACATCAATAGATATAGAAAACGGCAAAACTATCAATAAATTTGAAGAATTAACCATTTATCCTGCAAATATATTTGTTACCTCCAGAGAAAAAATAAAATCTGCCATACCAGAGATAAAGCACGAACTTGAGCAGAGAAAACTGCAACTGCTAAACGAAAAAAAAATTTTAGAAGCAGCCAGACTACAAGAACGTGTTAATTATGATATAGAGATTATGCAAGAGCTTGGTTACTGCAAAGGTATCGAAAACTACTCAAGATTTTTTGATAGACGTAAATCTGGTGAAAGACCATTTTGTCTTTTAGATTATTTTCCTGATAAATATCTGACAATAATAGATGAAAGCCACGTAACCGTACCACAAATAAAAGCTATGTACCGAGGTGATAGAGCTAGAAAAATCAGCCTGGTAGAAAATGGATTTAGATTGCCGTCAGCACTTGACAACAGACCCCTTAGCTTTGAAGAGTTTGAAGATATAACAGACCAAACTATATACATAAGCGCAACGCCTGGAGATTATGAGCTACAACAAACACAGGGAGTTATAATAGAGCAAATTATTAGACCAACAGGCTTATTAGATCCGCCTATAGAAGTACGCCAGGCAAAAACTCAAATAGACAATCTAATAGAAGAGATACATAAGACTATTGCCGATGGGGGGCGTATACTAGCTACTACCCTTACAAAACGTATGGCTGAAGAATTAGCAAAATATCTTAGTAACATAGGTATAAAGACAACCTATATGCATTCAGAAATCAAGACCCTCGAGCGCGTTGAAATACTTAGAAATTTACGATTAGGTGAAATAGATGTATTAATAGGTGTTAACCTATTAAGAGAAGGGTTAGATCTGCCAGAAGTACACCTTGTTGCCATATTAGACGCTGACAAAGAAGGATTCTTACGCTCAGAAAGATCTCTAATACAAACGATAGGAAGAGCCGCACGAAATTCTAATGGAAGAGTGATAATGTACGCTGACAAAATTACCGATAGCATGCAAAAAACCATTAGTGAAACACATAGACGCCGTAACCGACAAATACAATACAACAAAGATCACAATATGATCCCCACAACCGTACACAAAACTAAAGAGCAAATTTTAGAACAAACATCCGTAATAGATGCCATAGTCAACAAGCAAAACCCTGAAAATTTAAAAAATAGAAATCCAGAACTTGAAGATTTAGATATTAAAACGATAAATTCTAAAAAAACTTTAGAACAATATGCAAAAAAAGCTAAATCTGCAATGCTAAAAGCAGCTAAAGATAAAGATTTTTTATATGCCGCAAAATTAAGAGACATTATAGAAGCGATAGAGCGTGCTATCAAAGAAAAATTTAACCAATAGGCTTCTTATTTTACCCGCTTTGAGCTTTAATAAAAAAATTCCATAAAGCTATACCTGCTGCAACTGAAACATTAAAAGATTTTTTAGTTCCGATATGAGGAATTTCAATTATATAATCTACAACTTCTAATAAATTTTGGTTTATTCCTGTAACTTCATTACCAAAAACCAATGCATACCTGATATCACTTAAAACATTAAAGTCTTGTATAAGTACTGACTTATAAAATTGTTCTACAGCACAAACTGTATAACCATTTTTTTTAAGAAATTTAATTGCATCCAGGCTATCGGTATAATAGCGCCAATCTACACTTTTGGTTGCTCCCAATGCAGTTTTTTCTATCTCTCGATGCGGAGGAGTAGCTGTTATACCACACAAGCATATGCTTTCAACCATAAAAGCATCACAAGTTCTAAATAAAGATCCTACATTATGCATGCTACGGACGTTATCTAGTACTACAATCATAAAAATTTATACTATATTTATGTAATTTAACCCTAAATATATATACTAATTACATAAAAAATAATTTATTAAGTATTTTTATATGATACCCAATTTTAATAATTTCAATTATTGAATGAATATTAGTAAACTTTAATTTTATTTATAATATGAACCTATCAGAACAATTTGCAAATCTTAAAGGAAAATTCACAGAAGCTGAAGAAGAACTGATGAAATTTTACGACAAAAACAACAAAGCTGCTGGCACGCGCGCTCGTAAGGCTTTATTAGACATCCGTAACTTAGCTCAAGAAATTAGATTAGGCATACAAGAACTGAAAAATTCTGGCGGCAAATAAATATCCTAAATATATATGCAAAACAAATAGCTAACATGAATAGTTAGCTATTTATTCGATATATGTTACTAAACAAGGAGCCATATCATATATATTTTTAAATCAGTAATTTAATGGTCTTACAATCATAGCTTTTTTTTCCTTCATGAGTTTGTAAAACCAGCGCTCCTGTATTTGATACATCTACTATCTTTCCTTTAAACTTATTAAAGTTAATGAGATCTAAAAATTCCTGCTCGTGATTATAACAATATAAATTATTAATATACTGTAAGTGCAGATGTGCTAAATAACGAGCATTTTCTTTTTTATTGCGAAAATTCAAATATTCTTTGTTAATAGTATTGCACAACCCATCAAGAACTTCCTCTATATCGTAATTTTTTTTAGCTATAATTTTCATAGACGTAGCTTGTATATTACTGGTTATACCCAGAAATTTTTCTTGGTTAACATTTAATCCTATACCTACAATGCTTTTATTTATTAACTTATGGCTAACCATATTTTCTATAAGTAGTCCACATAATTTTTTATGCTCACCTATAAAATCATTTGGCCACTTGATATAAATAGGGATAGACAATTCCTCTCTTAAATAATTTTGTATAGACAAACTAAAAATCTTATTCAATAAAAAAAAGTCATCTATTTTTAACATAGGGTTAACAAAAAAACTCATAGTTATGTTTTTACCTGCTTCGCTAATCCAATTATTATATTGCTGACCTCTACCTTTGTATTGATTGTATGCCATTATTACAGTACCTTCACAAATAGGCGCAGATTTTGCAATAATACTTTTCAAATAGCTATTAGTTGAATCTATTGATTCTAAACGTATTTTTTTTCCCCCGATATAAACTTGATTATCCATTACATTTTACATTATATTTATTTCGTTTAGATTGTTAAATTCAAATAAAATACATAATTAATACAAATAGTGCCAATTATAGAACATATTATAGACGCTGCATTAGAAAAAAAAGCTACAAACGTTGTCTGTTTAGACTTAAGAAGACTGCATATAGGAATAGCAGATTATTTTATAATTTGTGATGCAGATAACTCCAAACAAAGCGTAGCTATAGCTGACAATATAGAAATGTTATTATATAAGGATTTAAATATTATGCCATACAATAAAGAAGGTTACAGTAATGCCGACTGGATATTATTAGACTATGGAGATACACTAGTACATATTTTTAAGAAAGAAAAGCGTTATTTTTATGATCTTGAAAGCTTATGGGGCGATGCAGAAATAAAAGTGCATAACTAAAAATCATTTTTATAAGCTTAATAAAAAAATATTGTAATAACTTTAGAATTAAAAAGTAATCAGTTAACTAAGTTGATGCTTTAAAATACAGCAAAAGTACCGACTATAAATAATAAATTTTAAATGACACAAGATAAGGCATCTATGCGCAACAAGATTCCTAAGAAAATTATTCCTAAAAATCCCAAGTTTAATTCAATGTGGATTTATGGAATCATCTTAATCATAATTCTCATTTTTCATTTCTATTCAGGAACTACTCCTAAAGCTATCTCCTATGATCAGTTTGAAGAAGCTCTAAAAAATCATGCTATAGAAAAAGTATCAGTCCAAAAAAATAACGACATATTTGAGATCTATACTTATATAAAGCCTGACCAAATAGCAAACTATCTAGGATCAGAGAATAGTAAGAATACTTTTGTTAAAAATGGGCCTCAATTTGTATTAAATGTACCTAGTACTGATTACAGTAACTTTATTAATAAGTTTGATAGTATTCAGAAAAATTTTGCCAAAGAAAATAAAATTAATTTAGTAGTACAGGCCCCAAAAGATAATATGTGGTTCTCTACTTTATTAAATATTCTAATCCCTATAGGTTTATTTTTTCTGATATGGATGTTTATCATGCGTAGAATGTCAGGTACCAATGGTGCTACAGGACAAATATTTAATATAGGAAAATCTAAAGCCACTTTATTTGATAAAGAAACGCAAGTAAATATAACTTTTAATGATGTAGCTGGGCTTGAAGAAGCTAAAGAAGAAGTTATGGAGGTCGTAGATTTCCTTAAATTCCCTAAAAAATATACTAACCTTGGGGGCAAAATTCCTAAAGGTGTATTACTTATTGGCCCTCCTGGTACAGGTAAAACTTTACTGGCAAAAGCTGTTGCTGGTGAAGCTCAGGTGCCGTTTTTCTCGCTATCTGGTTCCGATTTTGTTGAAATGTTTGTAGGTGTTGGTGCTTCACGCGTGCGCGATTTATTTAAGCAGGCAAGAGCAAAGGCTCCATGTATAATTTTTATAGACGAGATTGATGCAATAGGTAGGACAAGAGGAAAAAGCCATATAATGGGTGGTAACGACGAAAGAGAAAATACTCTTAACCAACTATTAGTAGAAATGGATGGATTTGGCACAGATTCAGGCGTAATATTAATGGCGGCAACAAATAGGCCAGATGTACTTGATTCAGCATTGCTACGCCCTGGGCGTTTCGATAGACAAATTTCTATCGACAAGCCTGATTTAAAAGGAAGAGAACAAATATTTAAAGTCCATATAAAGAAACTTAAACTTGCACCGGAAATAGATGTGCATAAATTAGCTCTACAAACCCCTGGATTCGCAGGTGCTGATATAATGAACATATGCAACGAAGCTGCTTTAATTGCTGCGCGCAAAAACAAGAAGCAAATTGATATGAGCGATTTCCATAACGCTATTGATAGAATAATTGGTGGACTAGAGAAAAAAAATAAAGTTATATCTCCAGATGAAAAAAAGATTGTTGCTTACCATGAAGCAGGCCATGCAATAACAGGCTGGTTTTTACCGCATGCTGACCCACTAATAAAAGTTTCTATAGTGCCTAGAGGGGTTGCAGCATTAGGATACGCTCAATATTTGCCTAAGGAACAATATTTATATACAAAAGAGCAACTAATGGACGGGATGTGTATGTCATTAGGTGGCCGGGCAGCAGAAGAAATAATATTTGGAAAAGTATCTACTGGCGCTCAAAACGATTTAGAGCGTATAACTAAATTATCATATGCCATAATTACAATTTATGGTATGAACGAAAAAGTAGGTCAAATCTCTTTTAACGATCCTAATAATGAATATAATTTCACTAAACCATATTCTGATAAAACTGCAGAATTAATAGATGAAGAGGTTAGGAATCTAATTAGTGTTTTATATATAAAAACCAAGAATTTACTAAACGAGAAAAAAGAATATTTAGAACAAATTGCTAAACTACTTATGGAAAAAGAAGTATTATTCAAAAATGACTTAGAAGAAATTTTAGGGAAAAGAGCTGATGATAGCAATAAAATACATGAAAATGAATTAGAAATATCTCCTGTACCCCCATCTAGTCCAATATAATTTTATAAATATTTTAAATATTAGCTGCTGATAGATACCATGGTTAATAATAGTGTTCCCCCAGTTGATAGTTTTATTAATAGGAGCATTTCTTTATCAGAAGAAGAAATAACTAAAATGCTAAAAACTATAGGCATAGAATCTATAGATAGATTAATAAAGCAGACTGTCCCAAATAATATAGCTTTTAAAGGAAAATTAGACCTTCCTATCGCACAATCTGAAAGCATCTACTTAAAACATATTAGTGATATAGGACAGCAAAATAAATTATTTAAAACTTATATCGGCCTGGGGTATTATTATTGTAATATCCCCTCGGTTATTCTAAGAAATATATTCGAAAATCCAGGTTGGTACACAGCCTATACTCCATATCAAGCTGAAATATCACAAGGCCGTCTAGAAGCATTATTTAATTTTCAAACAATGATTAGCTCCCTTAGTGGTTTACCTATAGCTAATGCATCCTTACTAGACGAGGCTACAGCTGCTGCAGAAGCTATGCTAATGCAATTTAGGGTAAGGAAAAACAAAGAAGCATCGACGTATTTAATAGTTGATGACATATTTCCACAAACCCTGGAAGTTGTAAAAAATAGGGCACAAAATCTAAATATTAATATTATTACCTGCAACTTTAAAGATGCTGCAGACAAAATAGATGATACTATATTTGGAGTGCTGTTACAGTTCCCTATGGCTAGCGGTAACATTTTAGATTACAGTAATTTGTCATCTAAAATAAACTCTATAAATGCTACACTAGCCGTAAGTGCAGACTTGCTTAGCTTATGTTTATTCAAAAGTCCAGCAGAAATGGGCGCACATATAGCGGTTGGTTCAACTCAAAGATTTGGATTGCCTGTAGGTTATGGCGGACCACATGCTGCATATTTTGCGACTACCGAAGAATTTAAACGAAATATCCCTGGCAGAATTATAGGTTTAAGTATAGATAAAGATGAAAACAAAGCATATAGAATGGCACTACAAACTCGCGAACAACACATAAAACGTGAAAAAGCCACTTCTAATATATGTACATCGCAAGCTCTTCTGGCTATAATGAGTGGCATGTATGCAGTTTATCATGGTCCCAATAGGTTAAAGCAGATAGCAACCAATATTAATACTTTAAGCAATATCTTAAATACCATTCTTAATCAATTAGGATTTAAACAAAAAAATGAGATATTTTTTGATACAATCCGGATAATTGAAATTGAAAATTTAAACAACCTTAAAAATATTGCACTAAAACATAACGTAAACTTTTACTATCCTAATAGCACTGAAGTTCAAATATCTATAGATGAAACCTGCTCGCTTTACGATATTAAAAATATAGTTCAAATATTTGCTATTAGCAAAGGGTTGAATCTAGATAATGCTACTTTAGATAACTTAATAAATGATGTTAGCAAAAGCATTAAGACAAAAATTAAATTTCTAAAAAGAGAATCGAATATATTAGAACAAGACGTGTTTAATAAATATCATAGCGAACACGAAATGCTTAGATATATAAAAAGTTTAGAAGAAAAGGATATATCGTTAACAAGGTCTATGATATCACTGGGGTCATGTACAATGAAACTTAACCCTACAACGTCTTTAATACCATTAAGCTCTCCGGAATTTGCTAATATCCATCCATTTGTACCAGAAGATCAAGCCTTGGGCTATAAACACATTATTAATGAACTAGAATCATATCTATGCGAGATTACAGGATTAGATAGCGGGAGTATGCAACCTAACTCGGGTGCTAATGGAGAATACACAGGCCTGTTAGTTATAAAGAAATACTTCGATAATAAAGGCCAAACAAATAGAAATATTATCATAATTCCAGCTTCAGCTCATGGTACGAATCCAGCTAGTGCGTCAATGGCAGGTTTTGACATAATAGTTATAAAATGCACTAAAGATGGATCTATAGACATAGAGGATTTAAAAGAAAAGATTAACGAAAAAGGTGATAACATAGCTGCAATAATGATAACTTATCCATCGACACATGGAGTGTTTGAGGATAATATTAAAGATATTACAGACTTAGTGCATTCCTGTGGCGGACAAGTATATATAGATGGGGCAAATATGAATGCACAAGTTGGCTTGGTAAAGATTGCTGATATAGGTGGAGACGTTTGCCATTTAAACCTCCATAAAACCTTTGCTATCCCACACGGTGGTGGTGGACCAGGTATGGGGCCTATATTTGTAGCTAAACACTTAAGAGATTTTTTACCATCTCATCCTATCGTTAATACTAACTCTAATAGTCAAGCAATTTTACCAACTTCAGCTAGTCCTTTTGGGAGCGCTAGTATTTTATTGATATCATATGCCTATATAAGATTAATGGGCCCGGAAGGTTTGCAAAAGGCATCTAAAATAGCTATCCTAAACGCCAACTATATAAAATCTACATTGGAAAAAAGTTATAGAATCTTATATAGTGGAACACATGGTTTTTGCGCACACGAATTCATTTTAGATTGTAACGAATTTAAAGCATACGGTGTTGAAGTTGTAGACATTGCAAAAAGATTAATTGATTTCGGGTTTCATGCACCAACTGTATCATTCCCAGTTGCCGGTACTTTAATGATAGAGCCAACTGAAAGTGAAAGCAAAGCTGAATTAGACAAGTTTTGTGAAGCTTTATTGCATATTAGAAAAGAGATCGATTATATAATAAAGAATAAAATTCCTGCAGACAATAACATATTAAAAAATGCTCCCTACACTGCCTCGAATATTTGTAGCGATACTTGGAAATATAGTTTTAGCAGGACGGATGCTGCATATCCGCTTTACTGGATACGAGCAAGGAAATTTTTTGCTCCAGTTTCAAGGATAAATGAAGCCTATGGAGATAGAAACTTAACTTGCACTTGTTAAACATTAAATATATATTGCATATGTTTACTGATTAAACAATGATTAATACAAACTAAATATGAAAAAAATTTTCTTTACTCTAACCATAATATTAACTACATCTTGTGTAATATTTTCATTTAAAAACGATGAAATTAAATACGATATTTTAAAAGACTATTCTAATATAGTATGGTTTTTAAGCACTTCCGAATCTACCCATTCAGGCTCCATGCAGATAAAAGATGGTTATGTAACTGTAAAAAATGGAAACATATCAGGAGGGAAAATTAATATAGACGTTAATAGTATAATAAATACAGATATTAAAGATGCAAAACTTAAAAATGATTTATTAACATTTTTAAAATCTTCTAATTTCTTTAATGTCAATAAATACCCAACAATAATACTAGAAATTGTATCATCCCATCCAACAACTGAGAATCAATGTTTATTAAAAACGAACCTTACTATAAAAGGGGTAACGATTCCAGTTAATTTTTCTACAATGATAAAAAATAAAACTGATAAGGCAATTCTAATAGAAACCTGCAGAGTTCATATTGTAAAAGAAAGCGTTAGCTTATTAGTAAATAATTCTAAAATACCAATGGAACTACAAAAAGTTATAACGCCTAATACTAATTTTGAGCTGGAGCTTGCACAATTAGTAGGAAAAGCGGCAAACTAAAGGATTAAAGAGTTTTTATACCTAAAGCATAATATATAAGCAAAGCCCTTTAGATAATAAAATTATTATCTAAAGGGCTTTGCTTATATATTATTTTCATCCCTAATATTAGCAGATAAAGTATAAAAATAGCTATTGTTTCATTTTGTCAAAAGACTAAGTACTTGAATCAGTAAAAGACACAAAAAATTGATGCTCCTAAATATATCGGGCCCGCAAATTTATCAGATACACATAAGAATAATAAGTAAACAAAAGGATTAGTTTCGAATAAACTCATGTGAAATTAATATTTTCCGGAGTTAATTTTTATAATAAAGACCACGGACAGCATTTATAATTTTATAGTTAATGGTTGATAACGTTTTCCTCGAAAACGCAAAACATAAGGATACAATATTGAAATATGGTACTATGGAGTGGAACAACAATTTTGGTAATTATTTTGGGCTTGGCACACAAGTTTACTTCTACTATGATTATAAACTTACATTCGAACATAGATTCTCTGATAGCTCTCCCAATTCCAGATATATCAGGTAGTAAAAGATAGGAAATGGATAAACATGGATTTACTTGTCTGGAATAGTTTAATGGGGCATTTGTTTATATAAAATAGGGGATACAATCGATTATCCCGAATTGCAATAGAGTTTACTTAAAGAATTTAAATTATAAATACAGGAAAATACTGATTTATAAAAATGAATAAAAGTTAAAATACTATTACTAAACAAAATAGCATTATAAACCTTCTATGTTCCAGCTAAGGTTTAGTCGATAACCAAGTGTTGATTATAGAATTTGACTTTGAGAGAAGTTGTTTTAGTATCAACACGCTATATTAGTTAAATCAAGTGAAATTCTACCTATGCAAAAAGACCATGTTTTTCAGCCTTATTCTTTATTAGGAAAATAGTATAGTACTCTTATAGGCTATGATCTGCGATGCTTGGGCTATTTTCATATTATATGGTCTTTGTCAATTATTGCATTAGGATATTGTCTTGGCAAATAATAGACATAACCGGCAAACGCTACAGAATCTAAATAGCAGGATGTTACATGTAGATATATTTCAAATCTACTTTGGCAAAAGTATTTTGCTTCTGTCAGTTAAGACCGACAAATCGTTTCTTAGTTTATTATGTTTTTAACTGTATCAGTTTAGCCACCTACAAAATCTGCAAGCGCTTTCAGTCTTAGACCTTTGTCAGTTAGCAATGCTATTTTTCCAACTTGCAATTATAGTGGACGGGGCCTAACTACATGCTTAACACCCATTTTTGATTTTTCAATGCCTGCTTTTGCCTGTTCTAGTATGTTTTCTCTTTCGTATTATAATAAGGCTATAAAAACATTCATTATTATTTTCCGTGCAGATATAATGGTATCAATACCAAAGCAAGATTTTAAAGGTCATGTTTTGTTTTTAAAATCTTATATAATCTTCAAAGTATGCAATATGTTTCTGCCTGGGCGATTTAGTTTTCTTACAATTACTGTATCACCCTATTAAAATGAAGCCAAGATTTGGTTTGTCCCTGGTCGATCATGGTCCATTCCTGATCTTTTTATCCGTAGATTTGACATGCTAACTGTTCTATAAAACTGTATTGAAATTCTGAATCCTGGCTTGTTCTTGATACCATTAAGTATGGTATTAACATAATTTTTTGTGATCAAGCACAACGTGCTTAGTATTAAATTTCTTATGTTTTTAGATTAAAAAGCAATATCTTGATTTAGATCCAAATTGTGTTTTCTTAGTTTTATTATGGTAAGAATTGGAAGGCAGATTGGGTCTAGTAAATTTTAATTAACCAGTAAACTATTATTTGTTTGCGAAAAAACTATTATTATTAATTACATTATTGTCAATAAGTGTCCTAAGCTGCAATAAAGAAGATTCAGCACGTAATGGAAACTCTAGTAGCGAAGAACAAGAACAAGGGGTTTGGGGCTATAATTACCTTATTAAGAATCTTAATGTACAACAGAATACTGCTAAGTATCTTTATCCAAAGTATAACGATGAAAATGCACCTTTGTATGAGAGAGTGGTTCCGGTGGATCCTTCAAAATTCAAATGGATTATAGAGTATTTTGACGGTCCATTTGTGAGATTTTGGCTGCAAAATATAGGCTGGTTAGAAAAATGGCGCGTAATAGACGTTGATTCGGCCAACCCGAAAAGTGATGGGTCGATAGATGCCGTTATGCGGACACCAACCTCAAATTTTAGTCAAAGATGGAAGTTGATAGGCAAAAAGAGTGTAAATTCAGGCATATTTGAGGATTTTATAGGCGTAATAGTAAACGCAGATACCGGCCAAATGCTTGAGTTAGCAGCCTATTATGATGACGGCGATCTGGTGAGATATGCCGTAGCAGAAACCCCATACAATGGTTCTAAAGAGGAAAAATACTACAATGAGCATGGAGACTTTGCTGAATATTCTACTGATAAAGCAACTACAATATGGAGTGTCGAAATGTATTAGAGTTTAATCTTTGGGAGGCTGCTTTCGCTAAGCACGCCTTCCAAGGCACGCCTGTCACCCAGAGTACATTTGTGATAAGAAAGCCAGCTAAGCTAATGCACAGGCGTTTGGAGTCGATCCGGAACCAGACTTAAATTAAATCTACTTTAAAAAATATCTTATTACAAAATATTCCTATCCGGAACAAGTATATGCAAACCTTTAGATAAATTTTTGTAGCTACCTATAAATGCATTTTAAGCAATCTATGAATTTTACTATCTCTTTAAAAGATAGATTCCTTTTATACAAATGGGCTATTTTTATAATCTACCCTTATCATAGCTTTTAGGTCTTCCATTCAACACCAATCATAGATTATCTTTCTCTCAAATTACGCTTAAACAGCAAAAACGTTCATTACTAATTCCCCTGCAGGTACAGTTGGATCTACTACTAAATCCAAAGACTTAAAATATATTGTTTGCTGCTTGAAGTATTCTATTAATTTTAAGATGTAAATCAAACTTCTACATAATCTGCTTAACTCTGTCACCATACCATCATCTCTTCATATGGCAAACATCGACACCGCCTTTAACCTGTATCTTTTATTTGCTACTTTTGATTTTTTCAGAAAATATTTTTACAACCTGCCTGTTTAAACTTTTTAATCCGGGTATCTAAATTTTCGTCCGTAGTCGTAAACGCTTGCATATGCTACTTGTATACAATTCTATAGTTTGGTATTTATATATTATGAATTAATTATTTTTTTGTAAAAACATCAAAAATAGGTTAATCATGTTACCTATAACGGTTCTGTGTAATGTAATCCAGATGTTGCCCCTTATGTTAGTTATTTTATAATTCATCTATCGAATAATAACATGGAAAGGATATTTCATGATGTTGCAGCATCAGGTTCAAGAAGATCATTTTCACGAGATACATGGTATATATATACAAATAAAGGCCAGGGGACGTAAGAATTTAGTCACAAACATTGGCTTTCTTGAGAAATGGCGTGTATTGGACTTCGACTGTAGAAACCATAACAATAATAAATCTTTAAACGTTCTTATGTAGCTGGAAAATAATGTATCTAATCAATAATGACAATTAATAGGCAAATGCAATATGGATCGCAATACTACCAAGCACTAGTTTAAAGGAGTATAGTAACGGTAGAATATTGTGTTTAGGAAAAGGAGGAGATCTTTTTACTATTATAGATAGAATATATAAAGGATCGCTTGAAGAAAAATATTATAATACAGATGGCGGCTTTTATGGATATTTTCTTGACGCAAGTGATGTATTAAGAGAATATCCTATTTTTGCTATATTATTGAGCAGTAGCCCCACCCCGACAATGAATATATTTTACTGAAGGATAAATATTATTCATTGCGGATTAATACACAAAGATCTATGTACCATTAAGTATGAATTAACTGCATCCAAACTGCTAAAAAGAATATATAGGTATCAATAAATTAAACTACAAGAGACGATATATTAAACCTTAATTCATTATGATGGTTAATATATGGTGACACTAACGTTTAAATTAAAAGAGATAAGCTACTAAGAAAAATCATCTACAATTACGTTATGTTTATAATCATTAAGTTCTCAATCTTTATTGTTAAATAATAGGATGAGCTGTAATAATGGTAAAGGCCATTATTACGATCTTTTTTATCTACTGGTTTATAAATCAAGAATTAATAGTAAGCCTATAATTTATAGCCTGTATTTAGGCTATGGAAACAAATAAGCCTAATTTCCTAAATAATTTTAAGGCAAAAAATAAATATTATTTATTCCCTAGCAGCTTTATTAGAGTGCGACGCTGTTTTTTTGTTGGTTTTATACTTTTGGAATTTACAGATCCTATATTATGTGAATTAACATCCTCCTGTTTTAAAACTTTATAATATAGCTTTACTGCTTCGGCGTTATATCTGGATTTAGGGAGGGATATTACTTCTATCTCCTTATTATCGAGTGTATATATATCGCCTATTTTAACTGTAGAGGAAGCCTTTAAAGATCTTTGTTTCGATTTTATTTTTCCTGAATTACAGGCTTTAGATGCGCTGGAGCGAGTCTTAAAAAACCTTATACACCATAAGAATTTATCTAACCTGAGAGCACCATCACTATTATTAATACATTTTCCCATAATAGAGCAAGCATTATAATATTTTCACTTACCTTTTATAAGTATTGAGCAGCCACATAAAATATAGCCTATTATAACAACTAGCGGAGCTACGTTGATTTTAGTATTACTCATAATATCTACTGATCCGTGCATTAAATAAAAACCTGTTATTAACACAACTACAGATAACGCTAGCAGATAATAATTTCTTTTTGTAAAAACCATAACTTATATATATATCTCCTGAATATTATATTTTAAATATTTATTTACTGACATCCATGTACTTAAACACGAAATAAATACACCCATACCAATTATTATGATAAATAATAACGCAATTTCCTTATTAGTAATTTCAATTAGCTTACTAAAATCAGCAAAATTTTTATTTAATATTATAAAAGTAGCTACCAGAGCAACTATTGAAGATAAAGCAGACAAAAAGCCATATAGCACTCCTAACCTTAAA
The DNA here is from genome assembly GCA_050311575.1 of Candidatus Krakonobacterium acarorum. GTDB lineage: Bacteria > Bacteroidota > Bacteroidia > SolTP2 > SolTP2 > Krakonobacterium > Krakonobacterium acarorum. The sequence goes on from JBNOKO010000001.1 coordinate 153,768, forward strand.
TATGGCATGCGAATAAAACTACGCGTTGCCCCTATTAACTGCATACTTTTAATTATGAACCTTTCAGAGAAAACTGACAAGTTAACTGTATTACTAATTAAGGCAACTGATAATATAAACATTAATAAGCCAAAAAAAGCCATAACGGATCCTAGTATGTTAATGTTTTTGTTCAGATCTTCTATTAAAATAGGGTTATATAAAACGTCTTTAATTTTTGGATTATTAGTCAATATCTGTACTACACTTTCTATATGGGTTTTATCAGAATAGTTTGCTTTCATATAAATGTCTAAAGAGTATAAAAGAGGATTAACTCCTAAGAATTTCAAAAAATCTTCGCCCAGGTCATTTTTTAAAGTTTCTGCAGCTTTTTCCTTACTTATATAATTAATTTTATTTATATAGGTGTTATTTTGTAATTGAGCTTTAACATTTAATACATCTGCTTCGCGTACATTTTCCTTAAAAAAGACATTTACAGCAACTTTTTCTTTTATTTTATTTGTAAGTTTATGTTGCTGCATTAGTAAAAAAATCAGCACAGCTAAAGTATAGAGCAGCATCGCCATACTGAGTACAGTTGATATATATATTTTTTTTGTTTTTGTTCTAATAGAACTTTTTTCTAATTCAGACACTATAAAAACTTAATTTATGACTTCACTTTAAATTTACACATTTTAATTAAGTTTTGAATTAGCAGTTGGTCAACCAAAATACGATAACCATAAAGGCAAATAAATATATACTTTCGAGTACTCTGGTTACCTTTTCTTTTACAGGAATACTATATTTACGCTAGAATTTATTTATAATAACTAAAATATAATCTGTGGTGCTAAGTTGGTTAAAGAATAAAAAAACTAATGTTACTGACGTAACTAATAAAAAAGATATGCCAGAAGGTCTATGGGATCAATGTAAAGCTTGTAAAACTATGCTCCTTACTGAAGATTACGTGAAGAATCTATATGTTTGTCCTGACTGTGGCCACCATAGTAGAATAGGCTCTAAAGAGTATTTAGATATTTTTTTTAATGCTAAATATGAAGAACTTTTCTCTAATTTGATTTCAGCCGACCCAATAAATTTTGTTGATACAAAACCATATACAGAACGATTAGAAGAAACTAAAGAAAAAACTAAACTAAAAGATGCGATTAAATGTGCAGTTGGCAATATTGGATCTGTAAGAGCTATAATAGCATGCATGGATTTTTCTTTTATAGGCGGGTCTATGGGTTCAGTTGTAGGAGAAAAAATTTCACTATCTATTGATTATGCTATTAAAAACAAGATTCCTTTAGTAATTATATCTAAATCTGGTGGCGCTAGGATGATGGAAGCCGCATTTTCTTTAATGCAAATGGCCAAGACAGCTGCTAAGTTAACATTGCTTGCAAAAGCTAAAATTCCATATATATCATATTTAACTGATCCTACAACGGGCGGAGTAACAGCATCTTTTGCCATGCTAGGGGATTTTAATATATCTGAGCCTGGTGCTATGATAGGTTTTGCCGGCCCACGAGTTATAAAAGAAACTATCAAAAAGGACCTGCCAAAAGACTTTCAAAGTGCTGAATTTGTTCTAGAACATGGATTTTTAGATTTTATTGAAGACAGGCGTAAAATAAAACAAAAAATAGAAAATTTACTTCAAATGTTAGGGTTTTAGCATAAACATTAGTGTTTATAATTATAGATAATGTCTCAAGTCAAAATTATCAAAGTCAATACTGATAATGATTTAAAAAAATTTATTGATCTTCCTCATATTATATATAAGTCTGATCCTAATTATGTTCCAGAGCTATATATCCAGGTAAAAAAGATGCTCGATAAAAATAAAAATGCTTTTTTTGAACATGCTAGTGCCGATTATTTTATAGCGTTAAAAGACAATCAAACAGTAGGAAGAATTGCAGCTGTTAAAGACGATCATTTTATTGAATTTAATAAAAGCAAAACAGCAATTTTTGGTTTCTTTGATAGTATTAACGATAAAGAAATTGCACATTTACTACTGAATACTGCTGTAGATTGGGCAAAAGAACAAGGGTTAAGCAAAATAATGGGGCCAAGTAATTTATCAACCAACAATACGTCATTCTTGCTTATTGATGGATTTAAAGTGCCCCCTTATATAATGATGTCCTACAACAAACCATACTATCAAGAGTTAATAGAATCTTTTGGTTTCGTCAAAGAAGTAGACACTTTAGCTTATTCTCTACCAACAGCTTTGACAAGTAACGACCGCTTTAAAAAAATTCAGAGGCTTAGCAAAACGATCGAACCCAGATTGCAATCCAAAGGCATTGTTATACGTAACTTTAACCTAAAAGATTTCAATAATGAAGTCAGAATTATAAAAGAAATATACAATAACGCCTGGGAGAAATCTATGGACTTTGTTCCTATGACAGATAAGGAAGTAGATCAAATGGCTAAAGAATTGAAACCTGTTCTTAATCCTAAATATGCTTTTTTAGCTTTCCATAATGAAAAACCTATAGGTATAAGCATAACTATTCCAGATATAAACCAGCGACTTATAAAAATTAAAAACGGGAGGTTATTTCCAACTGGTATATTTAAGCTACTTAATATATCATCTATAAAATACTGTAGAGTAATAATACAAGGAGTTATAGAAGATTATAGGCACTTAGGAATAGATGTTTGCTTTATAAGTAAGTTAACAAACCAAGGCAATGAAGATGGTATTATACACACCGAATTATCTTGGATACTCGAGCACAATTATCCTGTAATAAATATGTTCGAAAATATGGGTCTAAAAATTTATAAAAAATATAGGCTCTATTGCAAGGATATTTAATAGTTTTAGGAATATTAGCCTATAAGATTAATAGTCAGGAAAAGTATATGATTAGTTCTGGCAAATTGTAAGAAATCATATATTTTTAACCTTAATTATAATTAACTAAATTTACTATAGATATTATTTTATATAAAAAATATAAGGTAACTGGATATTTTCTAAATATAAACAGACTACAGACTAATCTTAGTCATATAAATTAAGTTATTATCTTGTAGGATTCTAAATTTCTACACATGCTGCTTGCATAAGTTAAGTTTTGTAATATTTTTGAATATGTGCAAAACTTAACCCATTTAGTTTAAACACCGAGCCAATTATTACTAATCTTGCAGTTTACTTTTAGCTGTATTTGAAGTTTTATAACATCCTGCATTAAATTTATAACAATTGGTTGAACAACCGATACTTCATTTTGTGGTACATCAACTAAAAGCTCGTCATGTACCTGGAGCACTAAATTAGACTTTAATTGACGCATTTTTAATTCGTAGTAAATATTTATCATCGCTATTTTAATTATATCAGCAGCTGTACCTTGGATTGGGCTATTTATAGCATTGCGCTCTGATATAGCCCTCATTACTGCGTTAGCTGAGCTTATATCCCTTAGGTAACGCCTCCGCCCCAGCAATGTCTCTGTAAATCCTTTTTCTCTTGCTTTTTGTATACTCGTATGCATATAATCTTTTATGCCGGGGTAATTATTGAAATATTCTTCTATTATGGTTTTAGCTTCTTTACGTGTGATACCAAGTGTCTGAGATAAACCGAAAGCAGATTGGCCATACACTATACCAAAATTAACTGTCTTTGCTATGCGTCTTTGCTCAATAGTAACTTTATCTAAACTAACACCAAAAATTTTGCTTGCTGTTGATATATGGATATCTTCATTATTATTGAAGGCATTGATCATATTTTTTTCATTAGCTATGTGTGCCAGCAGTCTAAGTTCTATTTGTGAATAATCTGCTGATAGTAATATATATTGTTGGCTACTTGGTACAAATATTTTTCTAATATTATGACCTCTCTCTGTTTTAATGGGGATATTTTGCAAATTAGGATTCGTAGAGCTAAGTCGCCCTGTTGATACTAAAGCTTGGTTAAAAGTAGTATGTAGCGTGTTTTTATCTTTTCTTACCAGTTTTTTAAACGCATCAACATAAGTATTTTTTAGTTTACTCAATGACCGATACTCAAGGATCTTTGGTATTATCTGGTGCTCTTTAATTAATGCCTGCAATGTAGTTTCATCTGTTTTATATTGGCCGGTTTTAGTTTTAAATGCTTTGTCATTCGGAATAATTTTATTAAATAGCACTTCACCAAGTTGTTTTGGAGAAGATAAGTTAAATTCTAAACCAGACATATCGTAAATCTCTTGTGTTATATCTTTTAAATCTTTAATTAATGATTCATCATATTCTCTAAGCGCTTCCAAATCAATTTTAATTCCGGCACGCTCTATTTCTGCAAGTACATAAATAAGTGGAAATTCTATTTTTTCAGCTAAATTGATCAAAGCGCTTTCTATAAGTATCCTATTAAATTTCTCTTTTAATTTTATGTTTATGCCTGCTATTTCGGCCAGGCATTCTGGTTGTTCTATATATTCATCTAAATCTATATCCAAATAAGTTTTGGCTATGTTAATAAGGCTTCTATTACTTTCTGAATCTATTAAATAGTGTGCTATCATTATATCGAAATATTTAGGTTTAAAATCTATATCAATAGATCTAAATAGCGGTATAAGCTCTTTTATGTCGTAACTTATTTTTATAGTATCTTCTTGTTCTAATATATTTTTTAGTCGTTTAAGTATTTCTTTGGATTCTTCTAAACTGGTATCGATACTAATTAGATAGCTTGTATTGCTATCATAGCTTATCCCGAGGCTAAGAAGATGGTCTATTATTTTAGCTGTTATACTTAATTCTTTTATGTTTGTCAGTTTATGGAATAATGTGCCTAACTCTTTATGATTATCTATCCTGGTAATATTAGTACTTATATTTTGTATGGCTTTGTCTTGTTGTGTGTCTATTTCTGCAAATAAACTTACCTGGGATTTAGATTCTTCATTAAGTATTCGGTTAGCAAGTGTTTTAAATTCTAATTCTTTAAATATTTCTCTAAGTTTATCTATCTCTTTTATAGGTTTAATTTTAAATGCTTCTATATCACAATTTATATCTACATCTTTAATTATTGTTGCCAATTGTTTTGATAATAAAGCCTGATCTTGAAATTTTTTTATGTTTTCATGAAGTTTACCTTTTAATTGATCTATATTATCTATAATATTTTGTATTGATCCATATTCACTTATAAGTTTTTTAGCTGTTTTTTCACCAATTCCAGGCACACCTGGGATGTTATCAGAAGCATCCCCCCACAAACCTAAAACATCAGGAACCTGATATGGCAAAACCTGCCAATTAGCCAAAATAGATTTTTCATCAATTATCTCCACGGATTTATTAACTCCTACTGCAGGTTTATAGATAAAAATGTTTTCGCTTACCAGCTGCGCAAAATCTTTGTCTGGTGTCATTATATAGGTTTTAAATCCCTGTTTGGCAGCTTGTTGCGCTAAAGTACCTATAATGTCATCTGCTTCGTAACCTGGTTTTTGTACTATTGATATATCCATTTTGCTTAGAATATCCTTTATATATTTTATAGCAACTACTATATCTTCAGGAATGTCTAAACGATTACTCTTATATTCTTTAAATATTTCGTGCCTAATAGTAGTTTTTTTTGTGTCGAAAGCAACACATATATGAGTCGGCTCCATCTTGTCTAACACTTGTAATAGAATGTTAAAAAACACTAGTATAGCCGATGTATTAGTGCCTTTTGAGCTTATTCTTGGATTCTTACTTAAAGCAAAATGAGCTCTGTATATAAGTGACATCCCATCGAATAGGAAAAGTTTTTGTTGCATTTTTAAAAAAAATAAAGCATTTTGTAATTAAAAAATTAAACTAAGAGAAAAGCCAAAGATAGATAGATCATGAATAAACTTGAACAAATTCGCCAACTAATGGCAAAAGACGATATCAGTGCTTATATTATATTTAATACTGACGCTCATCAAAATGAATATATCCCTGATAGATATAAATATATTAAATGGCTAACAAATTTTTCAGGAAGTAATGCTGTTGTTATTGTCACTAATGATTATGCACATCTCTGGACAGATTCTAGATATTTTGAGCAAGCTGAGATAGAATTAAAAGATTCTGGTTTTGAATTAATGAAAGATTATGGAACTGCAAGTTATATAAAATGGCTCAGTGATAATCTAACGAAACGTAGTGCTTTAGGCTTCAATGGCTACTTAGCTAATGCGAGTATAATAGTACAGATATTAGATCAGTGCAAAGACCTTAAAATAAAAATAAACTACGAATACGATCCTATATCAAAATTATGGGAAGATAAGTCTAATAAAACTAAAAATAAAGTCACTATGCTGGGTAATAATATTACCGGCCAATCTACAGCTCAAAAAATTAGCGAAATTAGATCTTATATGCAAGATATAAATTGCCAATACAATCTTATTTCTAAACTTGACGATATAGCATGGATATACAATATGCGAGGCAACGATATAGAATATAATCCTGTTGTAGAAAGTTTTACATTAATAGGCTTAAAAGATTGTGTGCTATTTATAGATATAGACAAACTATCAGACAGGGATATTCGAATTTTAAACGATTATGACATTATAGTAAAAGATTATGACTCGGTCATGGCCCACTTAATGTATCTTTTTGCTTCTGACCGCAAAGCCAAATTTATATTCTCTAAAGCTCAAAACTGTTATAGCATATACAAATTCATTAGCGAAAATTTTACATTTAAAGACAATCTCAATCCGTCAACCTTATTAAAATCTATTAAAAACGAAGTTGAAATAAAAAACATACAAAAAGCTATGAGAAAGGACGGTATAGCTCTTACCCGTTTTTTTATGTGGCTCCAAGACAATGCTAAATCTGGAAAAATAACTGAATGTGATGCTTCTGACAAACTAACTGAGTTTTTTAAGCAAGATGATGACTTTATTAGTCACAGCTTTTCAACTATATCTGCATATAAAGCTAACGCAGCTCTACCACATTATTCTCCGAATCGGCAAAAACCTGTATTAATAAACAATGACGGCCTGTATTTATTGGATACTGGTGTACATTATAATAATGGTACAACCGACATAACAAGAGTAGTTTCTCTAGGCAACCCTACAGAACAAGAAAAGAAAGATTTTACTTTAGTACTAAAAGCTATGATTAATGGCCTAATACTTAATTTCCCCGAAAACACTAAGGGCTATCAAATAGATGCAATTGTTAGGCAGTGCCTTTGGAATAATTTAATAGATTTTGGGCATGGAACAGGGCATGGCGTGGGTTATATTCTAAATGTGCATGAGGGGCCATTTGTTCTAAATCCAAATCCTATCAATATATCTTTGCTTCCTGGTAACCTAACTTCTGTCGAACCTGGTATATATAGAAAGGGCCAGTACGGCATACGTATAGAAAATTTAGCATTAGTTGCTAAAAACAAACAAAATTACTTTGGAAATTTTTATAACTTTAAGGTTTTAACCAGCTTTATTATACAAACAGATTTAGTTGACAAATCATTACTTGAATCGTATCATATTGATTGGTTAAATAATTATAACTTGCAAGTAATAGATAATCTAAAAGACGATTTAACTGAAAAAGAGATCGTTTGGTTAAAGGATAAAAGCAAAGCAATATAGAACTACATGGACCTATTAAAAAACAAAACAGCTCTAATAACCGGAGCAAGTAGAGGTATTGGTAAAGCAATAGCTATAGAATTTGCAAAAAATGGAGCTAACATAGCTTTTACCTATGCAAATTCTGATAAAGCTGCCTCAGATTTAACTGAGGAACTTAAAAAGATAAACCCTAATAAAAATGCTAAAATAAAAGCTTATAAAGCTGACGCATCAAAGTTTGAAGCTGTAAAAGCAAACATTGAAGCAATAATATTGGACTTTAATAATATAGACATTTTAGTAAATAACGCAGGCATAACCAACGATAATCTATTATTACGCTTAACAGAGGATGCCTGGGATAACGTCATTAATAGTAATTTAAAATCTATTTTTAACTACACAAAAAATATAGCTCCTTTAATGATTAAAAATAAATCAGGCTGTATAATAAATATAAGTTCCATAGTCGGTTTACAAGGCAATCCTGGCCAGGCTAACTATGCTGCTTCAAAGGCTGGTATAATAGGTTTCTCTAAGTCTATAGCTAAAGAACTGGGTGCACGTGGAATCAGAGTTAATACTATAGCACCTGGATTTATAGCGACAGAAATGACTGATGTTTTACCTAAAGAAGTTATGGAAAAATGGCAAGCGAATATCCCGTTAAAGCGTGTGGGCCAAGCTTCTGAAGTGGCAAAAACGGTGTTGTTTCTAGCTAGTGATATGAGCTCATATATAACTGGCCAAACTATTTCTGTTTGCGGTGGTATGTACTAGTCTGGGGAATAAAGATACAATCTTATTTGTTTTATTTTGGTTAAAAGTCTATAAGAATACTATGTATTGGTAATTATTAGGTATAATTTACTTATTATATGGGTATAGCAATAATGGAAAATGAGCTTTATTAACTAAAGCATTAATATCCTCTGTGTTCCATAGTTTTTCAAAAAACCCATATTTAAGCGTAGGCATAGCAATTAAACCATATGGTGCTTTTCTTTCTATGTAATCATTCAATACATTCACCAGAGTTTCACTAGAGTTTATATATTCGATACTTATATCTCCTATATGGTTAATACTATTGACTTCTTCTTGAATATTAGTAGTAATATTTTTTACAACAAGTATCTTTATAGAAGCATTTATATCGGATGCAAATTTTTTAGCTTTATCTAGATAACTTACATTTATCCCCTGATTTTCTTCAGAAACAAATAAAATATCTTTAATATTATAATCCAAAAGATCTGTTCTTACTACTAATACTGGTATTTCTGTTTGATCAATAACAGATAATGTATTACTACCAATAATTTTTTTTATTAATGTATTACTACCTAGTGTTCCCATAATAATTAAGTCAGCTTCGTAATCTTTTGCTATATTAACTACACCTTGGCTTACAAAAGCATCTACTTCTATTTGTGAATGAACTTTCACGTTAGTGCCTTTAAACATATTTTTTACTTTTCTAATAGAAGATAACATTTCATTTTTATGTTCATTTAATATCTTCATAGCAGTATCTACATTCAAGCCTGGCTCTGCCAAGAAAGTATTTATATGTACAAGTTTTACCTCTATCTCCTTATTCTGCTTAGCAATGTTGATTGCTACATTTACAGCTTTAATAGAATCTTCAGAAAAATCTACTGGCACAACGATTTTTTTCATAACAAAATAGTAAGTTATAGATAGCTTAATAAATTAAATATATAAAAAAGGCTCGGTTATTTCAATAACCGAGCCTTTATAGCATCAACTAAAATATTATTTTAATTACATCATGCCTCCCATGCCACCCATACCAGGCATACCTCCTGGAGGCATTGAACCTTCATTTTTTTCTTCAGGCAACTCAGCTACTACAACTTCAGTAGTTATTAACATTGAAGCTATTGATGCTGAATGTTCCACTGCAGATCTTACAACTTTAACAGGGTCTATAACACCTGCTTTAGTTAGATCTTCAAAAACATCTGTACGAGCATTATAACCAAAATCATTTTTACCGCTTTTTACTTTATCTATAACAACTGATGCATCTACTCCGGCATTGTTACAAATTTGACGTAATGGCTCTGTTAGAGCACGTTTTACTACTTCTATTCCGGATTTTTCATCTTCATCCTCTGCTTTGATAGAGCTTAAAGTTTCGATAGCTCGTATTAGAGAAGTACCACCACCTGCAACTATACCTTCTTCAACAGCTGCTCTAGTTGCATGTAAGGCATCATCTACCCTATCTTTCTTTTCTTTCATTTCTACCTCTGTAGGGGCACCTACATATAGAACTGCCACACCGCCAGATAATTTAGCCAAACGCTCTTGTAATTTTTCTTTATCGTAATCCGAAGTTGAATTTTCTATTTGCATTTTAATTTGACTAATTCTCTTTGCTATATCTGCTTTAGTTCCTTTACCATTTATTAATGTCGTATTATCTTTATCTATAACTACTTTTTCTGCCTGCCCAAAATCTGATATTTCTACATTTTCAAGTTTCAAACCTTGTTCTTCTGATATAACCTTACCACCTGTTAATACAGCTAGGTCTTCTAACATTTCTTTACGTCTATCTCCAAAGCCTGGAGCTTTTACAGCAACTATTTTCAATACTCCTTTTAGTTTATTAACAACTAAAGTAGCCAGAGCCTCTCCCTCAAGATCTTCTGCGATTATTGTCAGAGATCTACCTGATTGAGCAACCTTTTCAAGTGAAGGAAGAAGGTCTTTCATAGAAGATATTTTTTTATCTGTTATCAGTATGTATGTGTTATCTAATTCAGTAATCATTTTCTCTGAGTTAGTAACGAAGTACGCTGATAGATACCCTCTATCAAACTGCATACCTTCAACAATATCTACATATGTGTCTATTCCTTTTGCCTCTTCTACAGTGATAACTCCATCTTTACCTACTTTTTCCATAGCTTCAGCTATTAATTTACCAATATTTTTGTCTCCATTGGCTGATACCGTTGCTACCTGCTCTATTTTTGAATTGTCATTACCAACGTTTTTAGACATTTTTTTAACATTCTCAACAACTGCAGCTATAGCTTTATCGATACCTTTTTTCATACCCATAGGATGCGCACCTGATGCTAAATAACGCATGGCCTGGTTAATCATAGCCTGACTAAGAACTGTCGCTGTGGTCGTGCCATCTCCAGCAATATCAGCTGTTTTTGAAGCAGCTTCTTTTACCATTTGCGCGCCCATATTTTCTACCGGGTCTTTATATTCTATCTCTTTAGCGACTGTAACACCATCTTTAGTTATTTGTGGAGCGCCAAATTTTTTATCTATTATTACTGTGCGACCTTTAGGACCAAGGGTTGCTTTTACGGCATTTGCTAAACCATTTATGCCTTTTAGCAAACTTTGCCTTGCTTTATCGTCGAATAAAACTTGTTTTGCCATATTTAAATATGTATTTTTTAATGTTTTTAATTTTATTAATCTTTAATTATTCTACTATACCTATAATATCGCTTTTACGCATTATAAGGTATGTTACCCCATCGCAGTGTTTGTATTCTGAACCTGCATATTTACCATATATTACTTTATCACCTGGTTTTAAATCCATAGGATCATCTTTTTTACCTGGTCCAACAGCAATTACTTCACCATGCTGTGGTTTTTCTTTGTTTGCCGTATCTGGAATAATAATTCCACCTTTAGTTTTTTCTTCTTCGGGAGCAGGCTTTATAATTACCCTATCCTCGAGTGGTTTTATAGAAAACTTTGTCATAATGGTTACTATAAATTAATTTTTTTAATGTTTATAAAACTGTAAGCTTTGCTAAAAATTATTGCCCAATAAGGATGCTAGTACTATTAAAATATATTAAAGCAACATTAAGGGTTTAAGCAATATTTTCGCGTTTATTCAATGTTTTTAATTATGCATCAAATGTGCCAACGAAGTATAGAATGATTCTATCAGCCATTTTGTCATTTATACAAACACAAATGACAAAACTTTATGATTTTTAGACACCTATATAGATGTGTAATAGATTTACACAATGAAACTTAGTCACACAATTATTTAACCAGGAGTATTGCCAATTATGGCTATTTGTCAGACTGAGGAGTATAACCTGAAAAGTAATTATCAACACTCATATCATCAGAATCTAATTTATCAAGTGAAGATATATTGCTGCTATAATCAGATGCCATAGCTTCATCGTTATCATCAATGCTTTTGTCTTCGTCACCTAAAGAAGTTTTTTTACTTCTGCTTCCCAACATAGTAAATGTTTCTGCAACTATTTCTGTTTTATGGTGTCTTATGTCTTGGTATTTTTTATCCTGCCACGAATAAGTGCGTAATCTTCCTTCAACATATATTTGCTTGCCAACAGTTAAATACTTTTCTGCACTTTCTGCTAGTTGACGCCACATTGTTATATTATGCCATTCAGTATTTTCAAAGCGCTGACCTTTTTTATTGACATGTATTTCTGTTGTTGCAAGAGTAAAGCTGGCTACCTTTACACCGTTCTCTAAACATCTTACTTCTGGTTTTCTACCGATATTACCTATTAATATAACCTTATTTATTCCGGCCATAATCTTACTATTTTGCGTTATTATTAAGCTGTGTTAATTTAAAATATGTTGTAATATATGAAATTTATAGAATTAATTTATATGTTTTTAATATATCCTATACTAACAAGATAGTTAAATAATATTTCATATCCAGCCCCTGGCTGCACATTAGATTTACCATTTTTATATCCATAAGTATAGATAGTAATGTTCTCCCTAAAAATATCTCCAAAATAACCCAATATTTTTCTTGTACTTACTTCACATAGATTATTTAGTATTTCTATGAAGCAATTATAGTTTATTATTATATTGAAATCAGCTGGTTTGCACCTGGAAAAGTATTGTATAAGACTGGCATCTAATGAGAATATTGATGCTAAAACACTATATTTTTGGTCCAAGCCTTTTTTGCAACGCTTATAAAAATCACTAATGTCGTATGATGGGGTATCTACCCATGTATTTTTTCTAAATGTTGTGTTAACTATCAAGTGCATATCTTTTTTGCCATAATGTTTCTCTTCCATTATTTTATCTAACACCGCATTAATTTGATTTTTTGAAGGGAAGCGTTTTTTTAAGGGGCTTATTAATATTGATATATTTTTTTTATAGGCGTAATCTTTGGGTTGTAGTATTCTGTTATCGTTAGTGAAAAGCGTTGCGCTTGAATATCCTAATGCCATAGAATACAAATTCAGCTTTTTACTATCAACGGAACTAAAGTCTGGGCCACTGATTTCTATTGTATCGATCTCTATCGATCCTTTAGATAGATCGTCAGCTAAGGAACGCACCATTAATTGATGATTATTGTTAAGATAATATACCGCATATATTAAATTAACACCCAAAACTCCAACTATTTTTTTTTGAAATGAAGCGCTGGCATTGAGTAGTTTTACGTGGCATACTATATAGTTCGGTTTAGATTTAGGCCTTAACTGAAATTTTAAACTTACCCATGCGTGTGATTCGTTACTCGAGTAATTGGTTGTAGCTACGGTATTTGCAAATGAAAAAAACTTGATGTCTTTATACTCTTCAGAAATAAGTCTTTCTTTTAGCAGGTTATATTCGTAGTTTATCATTTGCATAGCTCTAGACCTGGAAACGTATCGGCCATCAGCTGCAGCGCCATATATTATATCGCTAACGGTCATGTCATATGCTGACATAGATTTAGCAATTGTTTTAGACGCCCCCCCAACTTGAAAAAAATGTCTTACTACTTCTTGACCAGCTCCTATTTCAGCAAAGGTTCCATAAATGGTCTTATCTAAATTTATTTTCAGCGCTTTTTGTTTTGTATCCAGAAATTCTTTATTCATGTTATGCCATACAAATATGTTATATGCTAAATTGACACATCAAGATACTAAGCAATTAATTGATTCTATAAATTTTATAAAAATTAGTTATAAAGTTGATAGATTTGCTATATATATTTTAGATTATGACAAAAAAAAGCTTTTTGATTTTTATAGTATTTTTTCTTTTTCCGCTACAAACTTTGTTAGGGCAAGAAAGTACTAGATATAACAATATCGATAAAATAGTTGCCGTAGTCGGCAATACAATACTTCTAGACTCTGAAGTTAAGGGTAACTTATTGGAGATGCAGCGTCAAATGATAACCAATAGTAGTCAAGACAATGATATAAATACATGTGCATCTTTTAACTCTTTAGTAATGCAAAAATTCTTATTGTTAAAAGCTCAAAGAGAGAATATAGAAATTGATGATGCTCAAATCGATGAAAACATAAACCAAAGGATTAATTTTTTTGCCAGGCAAATAGGATCTATAGAGCTTTTAGAAAAAGAGTATTTAGGAAAAACTATTATTCAGTTTAAAGAAGATATTAGGCCCAAAATGCGAGAATCAATGTTAGCAGAAAAAGCTCAAAGCGAACTCGTAAGTAAAATAACCGTTAATCCATCTGAAGTGGAAACTTTTTACAAAAATATAGCTAATGATCAGATGCCTTTAATTGATGCAGTAGCTATTGTAGGACAAATTGTTATCTATCCAAGTTATAGCGAATCGGATCTGCAGGTAGCTAAGAATAAGATATCAAATGTTAGAGAACGTATAATAGCTGGAGAGAGTTTTGGAACATTAGCTGCACTATATTCGCAAGACCCTGGTTCTAGCCACAATAATGGGGAATTAGGATTTTTTGGACGTGGCGAGATGACTCCGGAATTTGAATCTGCAGCATTTAGATTATCGCAACCAAACGAACTTTCTCAAATAATTAAAACACCTTTTGGTTATCATATATTGCAATTAATTGCACGTAAAGGTCAACAAGTTAATGTTAGGCATATACTTATAAAGCCTACATATAGTATTTCACAACTAGAAATAGCTAAAAGCAAATTAACTGAGGTATTAGATAAGATAAAGAATAACTCTTTAACCTTTGATCAGGCTGCTGTAAAATATTCTGAAGACGAACTTACCAAGCAAAACTTAGGCTTTTTTATAGATCCAGAGACTAAAAGTACTAAGATAAAGCTAGATAAATTATTTCAAATTGATAATACATTAACAGACATTGTAAGCAAGTTAAACCCTGGAGAATATTCAAATATATTGCCTTATACAGATACAAAAAGTTTCGAGCATAAAAATGGTTACAGATTTGTTTATTTGAAGTCTTATATAAAACCCCATAAGATGGATTTACATACCGATTATGAGCAAATACAATCTATGGCGTTAAATGATAAAAAAACCAGGACTTTACATACATGGTTTAGGAACCAAGAAAAAAATATTTATCTTAAAATAGATTCTCAGTACAAAGATTGTTTAAAAAATGAAAAACTATTCTAGCAAATATGAATTTATAGAAATATTTGCTACATAATAAAATATAATTATATATCTTTAACCACATTGGACGTCTTGCAATATAAATTATACCAATTAAAGTACGATCATTGAGTTACATATTACAATTATAGCCTATTGATTTATACTTATGCTTAAACAAAACCTACAACAGAAACTGCTTCAAAAACTGTCGCCGCAGCAGCTACAGTTTATTAAACTTTTACAGATACCTACAGCTTTATTGGATGCTCGTATTAAAGAAGAATTAGAGGCTAATCCGGCTTTAGAGGATAAAAGTTTAACTAATAATAATTCTCCTGAAGACACATATAATGTAGATAATAACGATGATAATGCTCCACAAGAATCTAGTAATAATGAAGAAATAACATTAAGCATAGACGAGATATTAGACCTAAATGAAGAAAGCCCTTATAACACATATAATTCAAATAATGGAGATGACGCTTCATCTGAAATGAGAGAAGTTCCTATAACCGTAAAAAATTCTTTCTATGAAAATCTTATCAATCAATTAAAGCTTATTAACATTAATGAAAAACAATTTATTATTGCTAAACAGATTATAGGGAGTCTTGATGACGACGGTTATCTACACAGACAACTAAGTTCAATCGCTGACGATATATTATTTGCAACAAACATAAACGTTACTGAGAAAGAACTCGAGGAAGTTTTAAAAATAATACAATCACTAGATCCATCAGGCATAGCTGCCAGATCTTTACAAGAATGCCTTCTTATACAGTTGTTGAAAAAAGATAATGGATCAACTACAATAAAGCTTGCTATAGACATAATAGAGAATTATTTGCTGGAATTTACAAGGAAACATTATGATAAATTAACAAAATCATTAAATATAACTCTGGAAGAATTAAAATTAGCTATCAATGAGATTATAAAACTGAACCCTAAACCAGGGGACACCGATATAAATTCTAGCTCAAATCAAATACATATTACCCCGGATTTTCTGGTGACTAATAATGATGGAGAATTAATCCTAACACTAAATGCGCGTAACGCTCCAGAGTTGCATATTAATAGAGACTATAAAAATATGCTATCTACATACAGTGAACAAGCTGTAAAAGACAAAAAACTTAAAGAAACTGTTCAATTTGTAAAACAAAAAATAGAATCTGCTAAATGGTTTATAGATGCTATTAAGCAACGGCAACAAACTCTTCTTAAAGTAATGAATTCTATAATGCAATTTCAGTATGAATTCTTTATAGATGGTGACGAAAAAAAGCTAAAACCTATGATTCTAAAAGATATAGCTGATAAAATCAATATGGATATATCAACTGTATCCAGGGTTGCCAATAGCAAATATGTACAAACTAATTTCGGTACTTTTATTTTAAAAGGTTTTTTTTCTGAAGCAATACAAACAAGCGATGGAGATGAAGTTTCAAACAAAGAAGTTAAAAAAATTCTTAAGGAATGCATCGAAAATGAGGGAAAGCTCAAACCTCTTTCTGATAGTAAGTTAACACAAATATTAAAAGAAAAGGGTTATAATATCGCTAGGCGAACTGTTGCCAAGTACAGAGAGCAGTTGAATATTCCAGTTGCAAGATTACGTAAAGAAATACTATAATCTTACCACGTCAAACCATAAAACTAACAAATTAGTACCACAATAGTATATAAAATTTATTTTATACTATTTATCTTTATTAATATTAAGCAAATATTTATTAAACCAGGTTTTAACGTTTATATTCTAAAATGAAATTCTGTATATCCAGCGAGAACTTATTAAAATATATTAGTGGTATAGAAAAAGCTGTATCTAAAAACAATTCTTTACCTATACTTGATAATTTTCATCTACGAATAAAAGACAATACGTTAAATATATCTGCTAATGATTTAGTAGTATTTGCTTCGGTGGTAATACCGGAAATAGAATTAAAGGGAGATGAGACGGAAATAGAGGTATTAATGAACTCTTCTATACTTATAGATACCCTTAGGCGCTTACCAAAGCAGGAAATTATATTTAGCATAGAGACAAATGAAGATACAGCTTCTACAGAAATAGCAGCTATACAAGGAAAATATAAGATACCATCTAAACCAGCTAACGGTTATCCAAATATCCCTGTAGAAAAAGATCCTGATCAGATTATACAAATAGAATCTAAAATCTTTAAAAGTGCAATTAGTAAAACTGAATTTGCCATTTCTAATAATGACGCTAAAGCAGCTTTAACCGGCCTGTATTTTAAACTTATAAGTGGCACCGGCTTTGATTTTGTAGCAACAGATGCGCATAAACTAGTGCGCTATACTGTATTTAACACCACTATAGATAGGAATGAAGGATTCATAATACCTAAGAAAACTTTGTCTTTACTAGAAAGTGTTTATAAAACTAATTTGTGTAACACCGACTATTTACTTCTCTGTCAGCTTAAGAATTACTGCATAATAGAATTAGGCCCTTATAAATTAGCCTGTAGATTAATCGATGATGTTTTCCCTAACTATGAAGCAATAGTGCCTAAAAACAATCATAATAAACTAATAATTGATAGGAAAGAGCTTTTTGAAGCTTTAAGACGTATAGAGCTATACGCTAATCATGCTACATATCAGGCTAAGTTTAATATCAGTGCTAATACTTTAACATTGTCCTCTGAAGATATAGATTTTAATAGCCATGCTACAGAGAGCCTAAATTGTACTTATACCGGAGACGATTTAGAAATAGGATTCAATGCAAAATATTTAATAGAAATTTTAGATAAAATAGATTCAAGAGAAGTTAACATAGAGTTATCACAGCCGAATAAAGCTGGTTTAATCACGCCTGTATATAACATTGACGAAGAAGAAAACACGACCAAGTTAATTATGCTGCTAATGCCTGTAACACTAAGCCATTGACATTTAACTATTTTTAAATACAATTTGATAGCAAATTTGGTACTATAAGAACAACTTTCTTTGTGCAGAGTCTGACTTTATAGTGCCATTCTCAGGGCGGCATGCAAAGTCATACATAGATAGTAGCGCTTCTTTCCCTTGATTGCCTAAATCTATAGAAAACTTATTTACATATAAATTTATATGCTTCTTTATAGTATCGTATTCTAATTCTTGTGCATGTTTACGAGTGAAATCCAATGAATCTTCGGGATTTTTAAAGGCGTATTCTATACTTTTGGCTATTAGATCAGATATTAAGATCGCTTTCGTTTTATCTATACCACGCTTAATAGCTATACAACCAAGTGGAACAGGCATATTAGTTTTATCTTGCCATACTGCACCTAAGTCACATATTTTATTGAGCCCTTTTTTAAGATAAGTAAATCTTCCTTCGTGTATTATGACCCCTAAGTCAAATTGTTGAGATACAATCGCATTTTCTATTAAATCGAAACGGCTAAAAAATTTATTTTTTAAGTTAGGATAAGCATAAGTAAATAAAAAATTTGCTGTCGTATTTACACCTGGCAACAAAACTTTATGGGAAGATAATCTATCCTGGCTAAGATCTAAATGAGCATTTGAAATTAACAATGGTCCTACACCAAATCCTAAAGCTGCTCCAGAGTTTAGTATAACGTATTTATCCATTACATTAAAATAGGAGAAGCAACTTAATTTAGTAATATCGTAATTTTCATATTTAGCTCGTTCGTTAAGCTCTTCTATATCATGGAAGTAGACCTCAAATTCAAAACCTAAAGTATCTATCTTTTTATTAATAATAGCATCGAAGATGAAAGTATCATTAGGACATGGAGATATTGAAAGTTTAAAGTTCATTAGTTATTTCTTCAATTTTATAGTTTCTACTATTATATTTATCTCCATGTATAGCTATTAGTATATATTTAGAGATTAATAAATTTATTATATTTTCAGACCATTCTATAAACCGATATGCTTTTTGATTATCTAAATACTCTAATACTCCCATGTCTATAGCTTCTGAAACACCTGTTATTCTATAAAAATCAAAATGGTATATAGGTACACCGTTATTAGTTTCGTATTCATTCATTATATTAAAACTAGGACTGTTAACCCTATTTTTAACACCTAGTAATTGGGTTATTGACTGTATTAATGCGGTTTTACCTATACCTATATGGCCTGAAAAAAAGCATGCTTTTATATTAGTTTCTTGCATAGTATCTACTATCAGTTGTGCTATTTTAGGTAACTTATCGATAGTACAGTTATGTAATGATGCCTTAAACATTAGTTATTTAATTAAAAAAGAGAAAAACATAAATATTTTATGGTCTTGCCCATATCGATAAATCTTTGTTCATATATAGTTTTAATTAAAATATCGCTTGAAACATCGTTTTCAGAATGCACGTCATGTGAAATTTCTAATATCCTGCCTTTAACAAAGGCTATTTCGTCAATAGCGTAATTATATAACATATCGCTATCAGTTTTAAAATAAATTTTGGAATCTTGAGATAAAATATCTCTATAGAAACTTAAGAAATTCCTGTTTAAGAGTCTATGTTTTTCATTACATTTTTTAGGCTGAGGATCAGGGAATGTAATCCATAATTCTTGTATCTCACTAGCTGTAAAATAATTTTTAATTTCTTCTATTCTACATTTTAAAAACGCTATATTATATTGCTGAGTCAAAAGCGCTTTTAATGCTCCTATGTATAATCTATCTGATTTTATATCTACTGCTATATAATTTTTATTAGCGTATTTCGTAGCCAGGGATATGCTAAGATTGGCAGCACCAGCACCTAATTCTAACACTATTGGATTAGAATTTTTAAAATGTTCACTTAGCCATTTACCTTTAAATTTGCAGCTATCATCAAATGTATTTACTAGAGTGGAGTATCTTTTAATTTTTAAAAGTTTTGTTCTTGGCATAAATTTATAACAATATTAATATTCAAACAAAAAACATTAAATTATAAAATGGATAATAATATTATATTAGGGGTGGACCCAGGTACAAATTTAACAGGCTATGGAATAATAAAAGTTGAAAATAATAATTTAGAACTTTTATCTATGGGTACATTTAATTTAAAAAGCTATGCAATATATGAAGAAAAACTTAAAAATATATTTATATTTTTAAACGACTTAATCAAACAATATAAGCCAAAATCAATAGTTTTTGAAGATGCTTTTTACGCTAAAAATGCTCAAGTTATTTTAAAACTTGGCAGGAT
This sequence comes from Candidatus Krakonobacterium acarorum, assembly GCA_050311575.1. Classification (GTDB taxonomy): domain Bacteria; phylum Bacteroidota; class Bacteroidia; order SolTP2; family SolTP2; genus Krakonobacterium; species Krakonobacterium acarorum. Next base: position 174,044 of record JBNOKO010000001.1, read on the forward strand.
ACAAGGAATTATTATGGCTGTGAGTGCGCTAAACAACATCTCTACAGCTAATTATTCGCCACGCAAAATCAAATTAAGTATAACAGGCTATGGAAATGCCAATAAAAACAGTGTATCTATAATGTTGCAGAAAATTTTTAATTTCAAAGAGAATGCATCTTTTTTAGATTCTACCGATGGACTAGCAGTAGCGGTATGCCATGCTATGCAACGAGAAAAAAATATCTTTAATAAAAAATCCGGCTCATGGAAAGAATTTTTAGCAAAAAATCCTGACAGAATATTAAAATAAGTGTTTAAAAAGTAACAGTAACTACAAAATGTACAGGAGTATTTGGAGGCACTGCAACACCAAAAGGCGAATGTGGCCAACCACAGGATGCAAAAGCTCCACTAGAACTTATGTAAAAATCGATAGTATATTTACTCCCCGGAGGCCTCAGCTTTAACTTACTAAGAGCATTGCCAAAACGCGGTAAAGTTATATAATAAGGACCTAAATAAGGCTGTATCCTTTTATTACCTTGGTCAAACAAAGTCTCTTTCTTTGTTTTATTCGCATCCATTAAGTATGCTTTATATTCTATATCATAAATACTGAACATGTCCAAAGTATCTGCATTTACCGTATCAGAATCAGTAGGCTGATAAGTGCTTTTATGGCTATAGGATCTTGAATATATGGCATTTATCTGGTCTCTACCATATAAATTTATGGTACCTTGACTAACTAAATAATTTTTTATAGACTCTAGATCTTTTTCATCTTGGCTTTCACTTGTTTCAGGAGCGCACTTAAAATTTACGTGATCATAAGAGCTATTACAGCTAATAAAGAGAGGGATTATTGCTATTATATATAACAAACGCATCAACATCGAATAATATTTAAACATTATAGCTTTTTAACTAAATATATTGTATTTATAGAATAGAAGTACAAATATAGAACCTATTAAGAAAACTTTCTCTATTATTAATAAATTTTACTGATACTAAGACATTAATATAAAAATTATAATCTTCAATTTGTTATTATATTTACTTATCAATTAGAATATTTAGTCTATAAAACACTTAATTATAGTGCTTATATTTATAGGTTTAAAAAAAAATTAATAATTTGGGCCTCACATGCTTTTATAGATAGCTAATATTAATTTTGATTGTATAACTGAATACGAATTTTGTGTCAACCATATCAACGAAAAAAGTTACATATGCAGGATTGCTGATTGCCATAGGGATCATTTATGGAGATATTGGCACATCTCCGCTATATGTCCTAAAAGCGATATTAGGCGATAGACCGGTTTCTTCAGATTTTATTTTTGGTAGTATATCGTGTATCTTTTGGACTCTAACATTGCTTACAACTATTAAATATGTAATAATAATTCTTAATGCTGACAATAATGGGGAAGGTGGAATATTTGCATTATTCGCTCTTGTTAGGAAAAGATCCAAATGGCTTATATTGCCTGCCATGCTAGGCGGTGCAGCTCTACTTGCCGACGGAGTTATAACACCATCTGTAACTGTCACGTCAGCAATAGAAGGCCTTAATGTTATTAAAGAACGTAAAGAAAAATCCCAGGTTGTAGCTGCATTAGATACCTTGGAAAAAAATTTAGACGAACTAAGATATGACAATAACCCTATCAACAAGAAAGCTTTGCATGCTGCCCTTGCGACATTAGAGAAATATAAAAACCAGAAAGAATCCAATACATTATCGGCACTTCAAAAGGAAATAGTAGAAAACTTTAAAACTCTTACCGAAGCACATAGATCAACGGATAGGTTATTTTTAATCTCTTCAACTCGGCAAAGTATCAAAAACGTACATAAATTTATTAGTAGCGATGTAGTTCCTGTAGTTCCTATAGTAATTATAATATTAACATTTCTGTTTTTATTTCAACAATTCGGTACACGTATAATAGGGAGTTCGTTTGGACCAATAATGATGCTATGGTTTTCGACTTTAGCTGTTTTTGGCATACTACAAATCTCACAAGATCCTACTATCCTTAAAGCCTTAAATCCATATTATGCCTATAAACTATTGTTTGTAGAGCCTAATGGTATAATTATCTTAGGTGCAGTATTTTTATGTACAACAGGAGCAGAAGCGCTTTATTCTGACCTGGGCCACTGTGGCAAAGCAAATATTAGGGTTAGTTGGATTTTCGTTAAAACTGCCCTTATATTAAACTATGCTGGACAGGGTGCTTACATACTGCGTGTTTATAATGGCACTAGATTACCTGAAGGGATAAATCCATTTTTCGAGGTGATACCAGAATCTTTATTGCAATATGGAGTTATAATAAGTACTTGCGCTGCAGTCATAGCAAGTCAAGCCCTTATTAGTGGTTCTTATACGCTAATTAGTGAAGCTGTAAGACTAAACTTATGGCCTAAGTTAAAAATAATATATCCATCAGAACAAAAAGGTCAGCTATACATACCTAGTGTCAATTGGCTTTTGTGTGTAGGGTGTATCATAGTGGTATTAATATTTAAAAGCTCGAGCCATATGGAAGCTGCTTATGGTTTATCTATCACAATCGCTATGCTGGCAACTACCATACTTATGAGCTTCTATCTTAATTATATAAAAAATCTAAAAGTATGGCTAATTATAGCCTTTTTAGCAATATACCTAGGCATAGAATTAATATTTTTAAAAAGCAATTTAAACAAAATAGCTCACGGTGGTTGGTTTACAATAGTATTAGGTGCTATTTTATTATTTATAATGTTTGTCTGGTATAAAGGCAGAAAATTAACAAATAAGCGTATACGTTTTACTCCGATCAAAGATTATTACGAACTTCTAGAATCTGTTAGTAAAGACGAAACTATACCAAAGTTTGCATCAAATATAGTATACCTAACAACAGCCGACTTTTCAGCAGAAGTAGAGAACCACATAATGTACTCTATGTTTCAAAAGTCCCCCAAACGGGCTGATGTATATTGGCTAATACATGTCAACGTAACGGACGAACCATATGGACGTAACTACAAAGTTTTACAATTAATAGATGGTTTATTATATAGGGTAGATTTTATTCTTGGATTTAGAGAATCTCAGGGTATAAATATTTTATTCAACAAAGTTGTTGAAGAGCTATCTAAAGAAAAAGAAGTTAATACTATAAGTAGATATCCCTCGCTTAAGTTTCATAATATAGAAGGAGATTTTAAATTTATAGTGCTGGAAAAAACAATCACTAATATTTACAACCTCCCTATATATCAAAAATTTATAGTTAAATATTACTCTTTAATAAGAAATCTGGCTATATCTGAGTCTAAAAATCTAGGATTAGACTCTACCAGTTTAGTTATCGAAAAAGTACCTATATTTATAGATTCAGAGTCTGAAACAAACATAACAATCAATAGAATTTAAAATTAACATATGGTAGATCATTATTTTTCAATCTATTTTGGGTTAGCCTTACAAATGATAGTAGCTATAGGTTTTGTTACTGTAACGCTATTCTTCAGCCATATGGTAGGGGCAAAAAGCAGGAACAAAATTAAGGATGAAAACTTCGAATCGGGGGTTGAGGCTATTGGCAACGCTAGAGAACCTTTCGATGTTCAGTACTTTTTAACAGCTATATTGTTCTTAATATTTGATATAGAAGTAGTGTTTATGTACCCATGGGCGGTAGCTTTCAAAGAGCTTAGTGGAGATGCTATAATAACCATGGCCATTTTTCTATTTATAGTTTGCTTCGGTTTGTTTTATGAGATAAAAAAAGGTTTTTTTACGCGGAACTAACATCTACAATTAGGCTATTAAACATAAACAAATGCTATTTGTTTATATGAGTAAAAACTTTACTACTAACGTTAGAGTTAATTGCCATATATTTTCTAAGTCTAGATCGCATAAAAACGTTTTTTCTTGAAGTAATCATATTATAAATATCTAGAAAACCTTTATCTGTTTTAATATTAAAACAGGCCTTTAGATCCATTAAATCTTTAACTTCTTTACTTTTATTATAGTTACTACCCCCTATTATTATAGGTAATTGAAAAATTGCAGGCTCCAGGCAATTATGTATGCCCTTAGTGAATCCGCCGCCGATATAAGCCACGCTATAATATTTATAATCACAATTGTAATATTTGGTATACTGATAAATATATGGCAATAACCCTATCCGATCTACAATTAAAAAAGGGCAACCGTAAGCATCTAAAATCGGTTGATCAATAATATCAGAATATATAAGTGGCTTAGCCCCAAGATACTTATAAAATAATCCTATAATTTTATTAACATCTGATAACTCATGAGGAGCTATTATAACCCTGCTATATGGATAACACCTTTGCTCCTTGCCAAATTGCTTAACGAAACTTAAAAAAATTTTTATATCCTTAGGATAAACACTCCCCATAATTAAAACGCTTTGGACACTTTCATGGTCCAAAAATGACTTTATAACAGGTAGACTTATAGGATTTTCTTTTATAGACAAAACCCGATCAAAACGTGTATCTCCTATAACAGTATAATTTTTAAAGCCCAAATCGAATAATATTCGAGCTGAATTACTATCCTGTAAGAAAAAATGTGTTACATCGCAAAATATTTTCTTAAAAAAATATTTTCTTAAAAACGATGCCAGCCTACCTGAATGAAAAATGGCTGAAACCATAAATAAATCAATATTTCTTTTAGCTGCTTCTTTAAAATAACAGGGCCAATAATCATATTTTATAAAGAATATTTTTTCCGGATTCACTATATCTAAAAATTTTTTGGCATTTAAATGAGAATCGACAGGTAGCGGGAAAATATAATGAGCATATTTATACTTAGGTATATTAAGAAAAGCAGACGGGGAAAAAAAAGTTATTAATATAGCTGTATCTGGCAATCTGAAACACTTATCTATTAATGGCCTAGCCTGTTCAAATTCTCCAACTGAAGCACAATGAAACCATAAAAGCTTTCTATCCTCGTTTTTTAGAGCTTCTTTAATCTTTTTAAATAGGTCTTTCCTGTACTCTACAAAATTATGAGCTTTTTCAAAATTGCATTTGGCCAGTAGCTTAATTGAAAAATGGTAGAATTTGATTGATAAATTAATAAAAAACATATGTTTTCAATTTTTTTTCTATAAATACTTGCTATAACATTACAAATTACGTAAAATTGCAGAATAATCGGGCTCGTAGCTCAGTCGGTTAGAGCAGAAGACTCATAATCTTTTGGTCGCAGGTTCGAGTCCTGCCGGGCCCACTTATTAATATAGTAAAGCATACCCATTTGGATAATAACGATTATACTAAGTTAGAAGCTGGGCGAATACTTGCTATAGATTATGGCTTGAAGCGTGTCGGATTAGCAGTTAGCAATATCGAAAGAAGCATATCATTCCCTCTTGAAACAGTTAGCGAAAACGAGGCTATTCCATTTATAGAAAAATATATAGAAAAAACTGCAGTAGCAGCTTTTATTATAGGTTTACCTTTAACACTAAAAGGAGAAGAATCAGATTTTACTATACATGTAAAAAAATTCTCAAACCAGTTATCAAAAAAATTTCAATCTATACCTATAGATTATATAGATGAGAGATTTACATCGAAAATAGCAAGTCAAATTGTATTAAACTTAAATTTAACCAAAACCGCACGCCAAGATAAAAAACGCTTAGACAATATAAGCGCAGCGCTTATATTACAATCATGGCTAGATAGACACTCAAAATATATAACTAAATAACGATCGATAAAATAAATTTATGATTTTACCTATTGTACCATATGGCAATAATATTTTACGAACTCTTTCAGCAAAGGTAGATAACACCTATCCTAATTTAAATAAACTAATAGATGACATGTTCCATACAATGGTAAAGGCATATGGAATAGGCATTTCTGCAGTTCAGGTTAATCTACCTATTAATCTATTTATTATAAATTATGATTTAGCTACGAAAAAAACCGAAGATCCAAGTTTAAAGGATACTAAAAAAGTATTTATAAATTCTAAGATTCTGGAAACAAAAGGAACTAACACATCGCATCGCGAAGGATGCTTAAGCATTCCAACTATCTTTGAAGACGTTATAAGGCAATCTTGCATTAAAATGGAATATTTAGACGAAAATTTCGTTCTCCATACAGAAGAATTTACTGGTTTGATTGCAAGGGTAGTGCAACACGAATACGACCATACTATAGGAAAATTGTTTATTGATTATTTAAATGATGATCGAATAAAATCTATAAACAAAAAACTTGATTTAATAAAATCAGGCAAAATACAAGGTCACTACCCAATGAAATATTAATTTTTTTTATTATAAATGTCAAAAATATAAATTTTTTAAATATTTTTGTCTTAATAATTATTTTGCCCGGTCGTCTAATGGCAGGACAGCAGATTTTGGTTCTGCTTGTGTTGGTTCGAATCCAGCCCGGGCAACAATTAATTTAAATTTTATTGAATCTAAATCGTCTCTATATTTTTAGGCATGCCCTCATATATTAATCCTGTAAAAGTATTTTCTGGATCAGCTTCTAGCAATTTATCAAATGCCATAAGTAATGTTAGTGGTTTAGCATTAGGAGATATATTATTACAGAGATTTAGCGATGGAGAATTTCAGCCTCTTTATAACGAATCTATTAGAGGTAGCGATGTATTTTTAATACAATCTACATACGCTCCTAGCGATAATTTGCTTGAATTGTTATTAATGATTGACGCTGCAAAAAGAGCTTCCGCACATTATATAACAGCTGTAATACCATACTTTGGGTTAGCAAGGCAAGATAGAAAAGACAAACCCAGGGTATCAATAGGGGCTAAACTGGTCGCTAATTTATTAAATAAAGCCGGAGCCCACAGGATTATTACGATGGATTTACATGCAGCGCAAATACAAGGTTTTTTTGATATCCCAGTAGATAATTTAGATCCTTCAGTAATTTTTATACCCTACATTAAGTCCTTAGAGATAGACAATTTAGTTATTGCATCACCAGATATGGGGTCTACTAACAGAGCTAGAATTGTAGCTAAGCATTTAAATGTAGATGTAGTTATTTGTGACAAACAACGAAAAAGAGCAAATGAAGTTGAATCTATGACGATAATAGGTGATGTAAAGGATCAAAATGTAATTATTATCGATGATATATGTGATACTGGAAATACTTTAGCAAAAGCTGCCCAATTAATTATAGAGCAAGGAGCTAAAAGTGTTCGAGCAATATGTACCCATGCTGTATTATCAGGAAAAGCATACAAAACTATTGACGAATCGTGTTTAACAGAATTAATAGTCTCAGACACAATTCCAATAAAAAATGAAATTAAAAAAATAAAAATTATATCATCATCTAATTTATTTGCTAGAGCTATTAAAAACGTTTATGAAAACGCATCTATTAGTGATTTATTTAATGTCACTGATAATGTACAATCTAGCATTTATTTATGATTATAAAATATTAAATTAGAGATTTTTGTATAAATATTATGAAAAGTATTAATCTTAAAGGGGATACAAGACCAACAGGAAAAAAAGCTACTAAACAATTAAGATACAAAGGTTATATTCCTTGTGTATTATATGGATCTGGAGAGCAAGATAATATTCATTTTTCTGTATTTAGGAATGACGTGAGAAATATAGTTTACACTAGGGAATCTCAATTTGTGGATATAGAAGTTGACAATAAAACTGTTAGAGCCATAGTAAAAGAAATTCAGTTTCATCCGGTTAATGAACTTATTTTACATATGGATTTTTTAGCTATCAACGAGAACAAACCTATAACAGTGAATTTACCTATAGATCTAGTTGGCAATGCTCCCGGAGTTATGATAGGTGGTAAACTTAACCAAAAGTTAAGATCGTTAAAAGTTAAAGCTTTACCTAAAGACATGCCTGATAGTATTCAGGTAGATATTAACGAACTTGAATTAGGCAAAAATATCCGTGTCCGCGATGTTAAGCTCGATAAAGTCGAAATTATTAACCCAGGTATAGACACTATAGTATCAGTATTAGCATCTAGAGTTACTCGCCAAGCCGCTGCTGAAGCTTCTAAAAAATAAAGGAATTTATAAAGCTTTATAGTTAACTATAAAGCTTTATATTATTAGATTTGTACACGGTTAATATCAGCACCTAAAAGATTTAATCTGCCGTCTATATCTTGGTATCCTCTATCAATTTGTTCTATATTTTTTATAACACTTGTACCTTCTGCTGAAAGGGCAGCTATTAATAAGGCAATGCCGGCTCTAATATCTGGCGAATACATAGTAGTACTTTTTAGTTTGGATGTTTGAGCTAAACCAATAACATTTGCCCTATGAGGATCACATAAAATAATTTGTGCTCCCATATATATAAGCCTATCAATAAAAAATAATCTACTTTCAAACATTTTTTGATGTATTAAAATAGTTCCTTTTGCCTGTATAGCTGTTACTAATATTATGCTTAGCAGGTCTGGTGTTAAACCAGGCCATGGAGCATCATATATGGTTAATATATTTTTGTCCAGAGGTTGATGTATTTTGTATATCCCTTGGGGCGGTATTATTATATCGTCGTCTTGGCGTTTTATTTCTATACCTAAAGACTTGAAAGCTTTTGGTATAACGCCTAACATATTATATTTTACATTCTTGATTGTTAAATGGGACTGTGTTATGGCAGCAAGGCCTATAAAACTTCCCACTTCTATCATATCTGGAAGTATATCGTGGCTAGTTCCACCTAAAGATTCTACTCCTTCTATAGTAAGTAAATTTGAACTTATACCACTAATTTTAGCCCCCATACTATTAAGCATATGACATAACTGCTGTATATAAGGCTCACAAGCGGCATTGTATATAGTTGTTGTCCCTTTTAATAACACAGTAGTCATTATTACGTTAGCAGTACCAGTAACAGATGCTTCTTCAAGTAATATATAACCGCTTTTGATTTTAGTAGCATCAACAACAAAAGTTTTTTTATCTTCCAGAGTTGTAAACTTTGCACCTAATTCTTGCAAAGCTATAAAATGGGTATCGAGGCTTCTTCTACCTATTTTATCTCCCCCAGGCTGATGCATATATGCTTTTTTGAAACGGGCCAGGATTGGCCCTAATAGTAATATCGAACCTCTTAAACTTGACGATTTTTCAGAAAATGTATCAGTTTGGAAAAAATCTAAATTGATGTTTTTTGCTTTAAAAGAATAATCGTTGTCATCAATTTTTTTTACTTGAACACCTAGTAATTCAAGTATTTTTATAAGACTAAGGACATCTGATATTTGAGGAATATTTTTAATTACAACCAGCTCTTCTGTCAGTAACACTGCAGATATCACTTGTAGTGCCTCATTTTTAGCTCCTTGTGGTATAACTACACCTTTTAATCTTTTACCTCCATTAATAATAAAACTAGCCATCAAATAAAATTATAGATTGTTCGAGTATATAGTTATACGAATATTATCAGTATTATTTACTCTTTTTATTAATTTTAGTTTTCTTTTTATTTCTATCTCGAGGGTTATTAAATTGATAGCTTTTGCTATTTAAGCCATAGGACCTGGCATTTTGTTTGTTATGGATAGGCTTGCTATCAATATTAAGATTATTTAAATTGATGTTAGATACATGGAGCTGACCTTTTGATAACTGCTTTAAGTCTTCAAGTATAGCTTCATTTGTTACACTTTCTTTATTCCAAGTTATATATAGATTTTTCATATAGTTAGCTATGCACGCAACGAAGACATCTTTGTATTCTGAATCAGGCATTTCTACAGCTTTATTAATCATCAGCATTATTGTTTTGCCATAATGCTTTTTGCCTATATTGTTTTTAGGATATGTTAAAGGTTGTGGATAGAATTTTAAATCCTTCTTACTTGGTTTACCATATGGAAAATCTACATCTAGTTTACCCTCGGATATTATGTATATATGATCCCATAGTTTGTGGCGGAAATCACAAATGTCTCGCAAGTGTGGATTTAACTGGCCCATTATTTCTATTACTTGCTTAGCATAGATATTACGTTTTTCTCTATCTGTAATTTTTGATACGTATTGTACTATTTTATCTATATTACGGCCATATTCCGGTAATACAAGAGCGCGTCTTGTAGTATTGTAATCAAACATTAATAATTAAAGTTATTAGTTAAGGTTAGTAATTTAAAAATTATTTTTTAGTACAGTAATATTTCTAATTTAGCATAGTGCACTAATAGCTGCTTTGTGCCTGACTTGCCAAAATCTACCGTGACTGCAGAGTTAGCATTATTATAGACAATGTCAATTACTTGGCCCACGCCAAATTTACTATGTTTAACTTTTGTTCCTACCTTAATTTTATCTAAGAGTAGTTGCCCTGCATCACTGTTAATACTTCGGTTAATTGTATTAGCAGTCAAAGGTACTAAATTATGCTTAGTATCAAAAGTATTTATATTCGGTTTTGTTTGTTTCACAGCAGCCACTTTTTCCTGCTTTGAGTATATATTTACACTGTTTTTTTTATCGCTTATATATTTGTTGCTGTCTCGTATACTAATATTATCTCCGCCGCAAGCTTTTAATTCGTCTATGAATATAGAAGTTTCACATTCTTTTAATAGACCATATTTATATCGCTGTTTTACATTTGTAACTACTAAACGCTTTTTTGCTCTGGTTATTGCTACATAAAAAAGTCTTCTTTCTTCTTCTAAGTTAGATTCAGCTACAGACATTTGCGACGGGAACAATCCATTTTCTACTCCTACTATATATACATTTAGGAATTCAAGGCCTTTTGCTGAATGTACTGTCATTAGAGATACTTTAGCGCCTTGTGCATTCTCTTTGTTAACGTCATCATTATTATTATAAAGAGCAATTTCTTGTAAGAAATTAGTTAGCTTTGCATCCTCTGGATCATCTACCTCGGAAACAAATTGCTTTGCAGCATTTAATATTTCTTGTAAATTGTTGAATTTGTTTAGACCTTCAACTGTTTTGTCATTATATAAATCTAAAGATATTCCTGCATCAGTAATTATCTGGTTTACCATTTGGTAAGCATTATTTGTTTTAGCAAGATCAGTAAATGTATTTATAAGCTCAACAAAAATTTTTATAGATTCTATTTGCTTGCCCGAAATATATTTATCTATATCAGTTAGTACATTAAATAAAGGTTCTTTGTTTGCGTATACTATACTTAAAATTTTATCTACAGTTGTCTGACCTATGCCACGTTTGGGGTAGTTAATTACCCTTTTAAAAGCTTCTTCGTCATTGGGGTTTATAGCTAAACGTAAATATGCAACTGTATCTTTTATTTCTTTGCGGCTATAAAAAGATAAACCACCATATATGTTGTACGGAATACCAATTTTACGCAATGCTTCTTCTATGGGTCTGGATTGTGCATTTGTCCGGTACAATATACTGAATTGGTCGTATGGCATATTTTTTAGCGTATGGCTATTGAAAATATCGTTAGCAACATACATGGCCTCTTCAGATTCGTTTTTTAGGTAATGCAATTCTATTTTAGATCCCGGTTCATTTTCAGAAAAAACATTTTTTTCTAGCCTGTTAGTATTATATTTTATAATCTTATTTGCAGTATCTACTATAGTTTTTGTAGAACGATAGTTTTGTTCCAATTTGCAAACTTCAGCATCCGGATAGTCAACTTGGAAGTTTAATATGTTTTTTACGGTCGCGCCTCTAAAAGAATATATGCTTTGCGAATCGTCCCCTACTACACAAATATTTCTATATTTAGAAGCTAATAGATTTATTATTTTATATTGTAGATGGTTAGTGTCTTGGTATTCATCAACCAATATGTATTTAAATGTTTCCTGGTAATTATCAAGGATATCTTTATTGCTTGATATTAAGTGGTAGAATTTAAATAACAAATCATCAAAATCCATAGCATTTGAAGCTAAAGATCTGTTTTCATATTCCTGATATATCTTACCTAAAGATGGTCTGTTAGATTTTCTATCGTGTGTGAGTATGTCTTCTCTTTGGCTGTATTGGTTAGCGTTTATTAAATTATTTTTAGCCCAGGATATCCTATTTAAAATCCTGGCATTATTATATGTGTTATCATCTAAATTTAACTCTTTTATTATCTGCTTTAATAAAGATTTAGAGTCCAGGGTATCGTATATACTAAAGTTTGAAGTGTAACCTATAGCTGAAGCGTTGAACCTAAGTAGTTTAGCAAATATTGAATGGAAAGTGCCCATCCATAATTTACTTGAGCTACCAATTTTGTTTGCTATGCGCTCACGCATTTCGTTAGCAGCTTTGTTAGTAAAGGTTAACGCTAGTATATTATGGGGTGGGATTCCTTGGTGGATTAGGTTTACAATACGATAAGTTATAACCCTGGTCTTACCAGACCCGGCACCGGCAAGAATAATTATTGGTCCTTTTGTATGACAGACGGCTTTTTGTTGATTCGAATCTAATTCTAACAAATAATTTTTCAAATTTTCAGTATTTATATTATCATTATTTATAGTAAAAATATAAAATTATTCGTCAACTATTACGTATGTTTTGCTTAGCATGTCATGAAGTGTACGAGCATTAGTAAAAAATATGACTAAGGCAGCAAAAGGAATTAGACGGACTATACTACGCAGCATTATGGTTAACACTGGAGGCTTATTGCCATAAATATCTACAACATTGGTTTTGGTAATTACTTTACCCAAAGTTTTGCCAAATGCTGATTCTAGTATTGTATAATATAGAAAACATATTGCTAATATTAAATATTGAATTAGCCCGATACTATCATTTAAGTGCTGACTATCTGTATATTTACTATAATCTATTCCAAATATTATACCTAACAAAGCTATAATAACTATTATAACTATGCTATCTATAGTATAATTTATTAGCCTTACAAATGTTGATGGCATATACAGGGCGCCTATATCCTCTTTTTTGCTAGTGTTATTTGTATTATCTTTGTAATCAGACATGATGAAAATATTATATTTTGTGTTGTATGATTTTTGTTTCTCTTATACTTAGTGGTTTAGTTTGACTTCTCAGGTCATTTTTATGTAAATACCATTTGCAATTTAGTAAAAATTTTACTCTTTATAGATACACCTAATTTATTTATAGTTTATTAATAAGCTATAAACCTGCGTATTTAATGCCATCAATTATATCTAAGATTATTAAAACCTATTGCTTTAATTTATCATGCTGTCTGCACTTTTTTTCAAATATAAATATCATTACTCTGTTTCTCTTAAGCTAGCTATTCCTATAATTATTTCGCAACTAGGCCATATACTTGTAGGTATGGCTGATAGTATTATTATCGGTCATACTAATAGTGCAGCTTTAGCTGCATGCGCTATATCTAATAGTATTTTCGGTATCTTTATGGTTACCGGGATAGGCATATCGTATGGTCTAACACCTTTAATATCACAAGAATACGGCCGAAAAAATTTCAAGTTATGTGGTAATTTATTATCTGATAGTTTGTGGATAAATATGATAACCGGGGTTATGCTGTATGTTCTATTAGAATTATCTATGCGTTTTGCTTATCACCTTAACCAACCTGAGGAGGTTATAGGCCAAGCTATTATATATACTAAATATTTAGCGCTATCTATAATCCCACTTATGATTTACCTGACATTCAAGCAATTTACTGAAGGTTTGGGGCTAACTAAGCAATCTATGAATATTACTATAGCAGGTAACGTTGTTAATATAGTGCTAGGGGTAGTATTAGTATTTGGGCTTTTTGGTGTCAAGCCTATGGGTATTGCTGGTATTGGCATAAGTACTTTGGTGGATAGGATTTTAATGGCCATTGCAATGGCTTTGTATGCCTTTTTAGGGAAAAAGACTCAACCATTTATAGCTAATTTTAAGCTGAAAAGTTTTTCTTGGGCTAATACAAAAAATATTTTAAAAATAGGTATGCCGATGTCCCTGCTATATATTTTTGAATTTGGGGCGTTTTCAATATCTATGATTATGTCTGGTTGGATAAATACAACTAGCCAGGCAGCTATGCAAATCGCTATTAATGCCGCTAATCCCAGTTATATGATAGCTAGCGGTTTAGGATCGGCAGCAACAGTTAAAGCTGGTAATTATTACGGGGCTGGAAATATGAAGCATTTACGCTTGTCCGGGTTATCTTCGTATCATCTGGTTATATTTTTCTTGTGTGTATATACCATAGTGTTTATTATAATAAGAAACTATATTCCTTTGATATATGTAAACTCTAGTGATACAGATGTTATAGCTTTAGCATCTCAACTTTTGCTTGTCTCTGGTGCTTTTTTAATTTTTGATGGTATCCAGGTTGTTGGCACTGGCATTTTAAGAGGCATGGGAGATGTATTAATCCCAACTTTTTATAACTTTATAGCGTATTTTGTATGTGGTGTTCCTATAGGATATTTATTATGTTTTACATTTAATCTTGGAGCCGTGGGCATATTACTAGGGCTACTTATTGGTTTAATATTATCGTCTTTATTTCTGTACTTAAGATTTAACTACAAAACTAAAAAACTGCTTTACAATCATTTTCATACTAAAAAGATTTATACTTGAAAAAAACATTAAAATATATTAAATATTTATTTTGCGCCTTAATAGGAATAGCACTTCTATCTTATGTTTTTAAGGCGCAAAGTGTGGCTAATATATTTAGATTGATAGTTACAAGTAACATATACTTACTTATTATATCTACTATTGTATTTTTTATAGCCCATATATTCAGAGCTTCCCGTTGGCAAATATTGATAGAAACATTTGATATAAAACCTTCTAAAAGCATGTTGTATAATGCTATAATGTCTTCACTTTTAGTTAACATATTTATAATACGCTTTGGGGAAATATACAGGTGCTATCTTATTAACAAAACGGATCAATTACCTGTATCTACTTTAATTGGCACTGTAGTTACTGAGAGGATTATAGATTTATTAAGTTTATTAGTAATTATTCTTACTGTAGTGCTAACAAATTATCAGCTAAGCGCTAATTATTTTAATGAGCATATATTACAAAAGATCTCGTATAACCAAATTTTAGTTATAGGATATGGTCTGACTTCTATACTATTAATATCTGTATTGATTATATTTTTACTATATAAATACAAAAGAGAAAATTACATTGCCATAAAAGTTAAGAATTTCCTAAAAGGTTTATATAAAGGCGTTTTAAGCATTACAAAAATAAAACAGAAGCTGGCATTTTTTATCAATACGGTCTTAATTTGGTTTTGTTATTGGCTGTTTACCTACATTATAACTCTTGCTTTTCCGGCAACTAATAATTTATCTCCTATAACATCTATCCTAATATTAGCATTAAGTGGCATATCTATGGCCTTACCTATACAATCTGGCATCGGCGCATTTCATATATTGATTAGTAACGCATTATTGTTATATGCAATACCTAGTGATCAATCATTGGCATATGCAACCCTAGCTCATGGGTTACCTTTAGCAGCAGTGCTAATATTAGGCAGCATTTCTTTTCTATCTATATATTTAAATTTAAAGAAAAAGAAAAAATATGTACAAATTGGATACGATACAAAATAAAATCGTAAAACAATCAGATCTTATTAATAAAGTGAAGATTTGGAAATTTTTGGAAAAAGATATTGTATTCACTAACGGCTGTTTCGATTTATTGCATACTGGGCATATCCATGTAATTAATGAATCTGCAAGCTTAGGCAATTTTCTCGTTATAGGGTTAAATAGCGATGAATCTATAAAACGTTTAAAGGGTCCACATCGACCAATACAAAACGAGTATGCCAGATCCTTAATACTAGCATCCCTAACATTTGTTAGCTCAGTAGTAATATTTAACGAGGACACTCCCTTAGAACTTATAAAAACTATAAAACCAAATACAATAACTAAGGGTGGCGACTACAATTCTAATAATATAATAGGCGCAGATTTTATTAAAACTTATGGGGGCAAAATTAAGATAATAAACTATATTGAAGGGAACTCCACTACATTAATAGAATCAAAAGTAAAAAACTCTCATACTAAATGCTGATAAATCCAATTTTATATGTAATACCGACACCTATAGGTAATTTAAAAGATATAACTTTAAGGGCTATAGAAACTCTAAAGGATGTTAACCTAATAATAGCAGAAGATACCAGGACTAGCAAAAATCTTTTACTACATTACGAAATACAAAAAAGTTTAATATCCTACCATAAATATAATGAGCATAAAATTATCGGATCTTTAATAGAAAAAATAAAATTATATGAAAAAGTAGGGTTAATAAGCGATGCAGGCACACCAGGCATAAGCGATGCCGGATTCTTGCTAATTAACAAATGCATAAATGAGGGTATTACTGTACAAACCCTGCCCGGGGCTAATGCTTTTGTACCAGCTTTAATAAATTCTGGTTTACCAGCAAATAGATTTATTTTTGAAGGTTTCCTGCCAGTTAAAAAGCATCGACAAAAACGCCTACTTATATTATCTAAAGAATCTAGAAGTATCATTTTATATGAATCTCCGCACAAACTAATAAAAACATTAAAAGATTGTCAATCATTTTTTGGGGCAGATAGGCTGTGTAGCATATCACGAGAAATATCTAAAATATTTGAGGAAACCAAGCGCGGAACAATTGAAGAACTGACAGATTTTTTCACTACAAAACCCCCAAAAGGAGAATTTGTTATCTGCATTAAAGGCTTAGACAAAGAAAACTTAAAACATGAAAACAACAAAGAAAATATCGATTATTAATCTCATTCCTATTTCAGGGTTGTTTTTAGGCCTTTCTTGGCCACCTTCTCATAATTATTTATTACTGTTTATAGCTTTTGTACCCTTACTTTATATATTAAACAAACATACTTATTGTACTTGGAAAATATTCGTTATAAGTTTTATTAATTTTTTAACATTTACGCTAATCACACTATATTGGATATACAATGCAGGTCAAGAATTTGGTATGGGCGTTTCATTAGCTCTTGTAGGCGCCGTTAGTATTGTTACTTCTATTTTAATGAGTTTAATAGTAAGCGTAAGCTACTATATAAGTACGATTTTAAGGACAAAACTTTACTTATATAGTAGCTTGATTGCAATATGGTTATCTTATGAATATTTAAATTTTAACTGGGATCTTCATTTTCCTTGGTTAAGTTTAGGAAACGGGCTTGTAGTAAAACACCAAATAATACAATGGTATGAATTTACAGGAGTTTTAGGAGGATCTTTGTGGGTGCTATTAGTTAATATATTAATTTATGAGGTTCTTATTTCTAAGCATATTAAGACACTAAAAATAAAAATTATAGCTTTACTAACTATAGTTATAGTACCTACATATATATCTTCTACAATCTATGCTAACTATAAAAGCCCTGGCACAAATACTATTAAAGTAGCGATAGTACAACCCAACCTTGACCCATATAAACAAAAATTCGATCGTAGTATGCTAAATAATAATCTTAATAATATCATAGAATTAACCGAGAGAATAGTTACTGAAGATACAAAATTAGTAGTATGGCCAGAAACTGTATTTTTTGACCCGGTTAATGAAAATCATATTATTAACAACAGGTTAATTAGCCACTTAAGAAAAACTATTTTAAATAAACCTAACATATCTCTAATAACAGGCATTACTACTACGAAATACGACGATAACGCTTATAAAGTCTATAACTCAGCAATTTTATTAAAAGGTCCGGATAAAGACATACAGATATATCATAAAAACAAATTAGTACCTTTTGTCGAATCAATGCCATATCCCCAAATAATGGCAAATGTTAATAAACTAATACCAATTTGGGGGAATGGAGGTTTGTACACAGCATCCAATGAAAGTAATTTATTTAAAGTTAATGACCTAAAAATAGCAATAGGTATATGCTACGATTCAATATTTGGAAATCTAATTGCTTCAAGTGTAAACAAAGGTGCAAATCTAATATCTATAATAACGAATGATGGATGGTGGAAAGATACAGATGGATACAAACAACATGCACTATATGCTAAATTATTAGCTATAGCTAATAGAAAATCTGTTGTGAGATCGGCAAACACAGGAATTTCAGAATTTGTAAATGAACGCGGCGATATTTTACAAGCGACAAAATGGAACGAAGCAATTGCGATAAGTTCAGATATTACAATAAACGACAGCCAAACATTTTATAGCAAACATAATGATTATATAGCTATCATAGCAATTTATATATTTGCACTATTATTAATAATGGCTTCAATATATAAACTAAAAGTTTATACTTGCAAATACAGAAACTAAATTATATAGTTTATAGTTCCGTTAAATTTAAACCAATGCTTCTATGATAGAACAAAAGGGCATAGATGAAGTGTTATCAAAAGCAGATATAGTAGAAGTAGTATCAGAATTCATAGATATCAAACGTCAAGGTGCTAATTATATCGGATTAAGTCCTTTTACAAATGAGAAAACACCATCATTTGTAATTTCGCCATCAAAACAAATATTTAAAGATTTTAGCTCAGGAAAAGGTGGAGATGTTATAACATTTTTAATAGAGCACGAAAAAATAACCTTTGTTGAATCAGTAAAATGGCTCGCTAAATATTATAACATAGCGCTTAATATAACCCATGAAGGCCACAATGACGAAAATCTTAAGAAAGAACTTATAGCTATAAATATTTACGCAAAAGATTTTTTCAAGAAAAACTTATTTAACCCGGAAGGTCAAAAAGCTCTATTATACTTCAAAGAACGCAACATAAATATAGAAACTATCAATAATTTTGATCTAGGGTATGCTATAAACAGTTTTAATGCTTTAACAGCAGCTGCAACGAATAATGATTTTGATATCAAACACCTAAATATCCTAGGCCTGATCAACAAAAAACAAAATGAAAACTACTATGATAAATTTAGGGATAGAATTATTTTCCCAATCTATGATCTGGCAAACCAGGTTATAGGCTTTGGTGGTAGAATATTAAACAATGACGACAATTTAGCTAAATATATAAACTCGAATGAAAGCATTATTTATTCAAAGCGCAATACTCTTTATGGATTAAATCTAGCAAAACAGCACATAATAAAAAATGATAATTGCTATTTAGTTGAAGGTTATCTAGACGTCTTATCGATGCACCAAGCAGGGATATGTAATACCGTTGCAAGTAGCGGCACTGCCCTTACTAGCGAACAAGTTAGACTAGTCAGTCGATTTACTAAAAATATAACTGTACTTTATGATGGCGATACTGCAGGTATAAATGCTTCTTTAAAAGCAGTAGATATAATATTACAACAAGACAAAAATCCAGAAATAGTACAGCTACCAAATAACCACGATCCTAATAGCTATATACAAGAATATGGGCCTGTAAATTTTAAGGAATACATTATATCTAATCAAACCGATTTCATAGAATATTTTATAAATAATATTTACTTAGCGACAAATAACGTATCGCAACGAGCAGAAAAAATAGCAGACGTTTTAACTACAATAGCAGCTATTCCGAGTGCTGTTAAACGGAACTTGTTTATAGAAAAATTGGCAGAGCTAAGCAAATTAGACTATAGTACCTTAAGTAACGAACTAACCAACATATTTAAACTAACAAGTAAAAAGCGAAAAACCGGAGAAGTAAATCTAAAGGCAGACATAAATAAAATACATGAACAAAATAAAAACATATTCTCTCAAGAATATGAATTAATGCGTATATGTCTTAATTATGGAAATGAACAAATAGTAACTGAGCAAAATACTACAACAGCTATCAATATAATTTTAGATTTAATAAAAGATATAAAATTTAAAAACAAAGATTATATACAAATAATAAACATAATAAAGGAAAATCTTAACGATAGCGGTTTCAATATTAAATCAGTTATACATAATCAGGATGATAATATTCGCTCCATAGCAGCAGATTTATTAACAGAACGACACAAAATGAGCCTTAGATATATTGAAAAATATAAAGTGACTCAGGAAAAAGATATTATTTTAGAACTTGTCGAAAATATAACCAGGCAACTAAAATTCAAGCAGGTTACAGAAGATCTAGCGGATATAGAAAACAAGATGATGACAGCAAAAACCGAAGTAGAACTATTAGCGCTACAAGATGATTATAACACATTGATTATTCAAAAAATAGAGCTAGGCAAAAAATTATTAAGAATTTTTTAATTAATGGTTATATACTGGTTTTTATATGAATATAATGAAAGTTATCTTAGTACTCAAAAACTATTAGAAACTAAAATAGCAATACAACTGCCGTTTCAAAATTAGTAATTATGGATACTATCATACAAGAGCCAGAACCAAATTCTACTAAAACTTATTGTTACCATTGCGGGTTAGTATGCGCAGTAATAGACATAGCTATTGAAGACAAATTTTTTTGTTGCCAAGGTTGTAAAACCGTATATCAGCTATTATCAGATAGTGGCATGTGCACTTATTATAATTTAAATGACCATCCGGGAATATCCAGGAAAAATTCTAAAAACAAAAAATTTGCTATCCTGGAGGACCTTGAAATACAAAAAAAACTAATACAATTTTCAAGTAAAAACTTTACCCAAGTAAATTTTACCTTACCGCAGATGCATTGCAGCTCGTGCATTTATTTATTAGAGAACCTTAGTAAACTTAACTCTAACATTTTGAATTCAAGGGTTGATTTTTTATCTAAAGAAATAAACATATCGTTTAGCAATAATAATTTTAGCTTAAGACAGTGTGCCGAATTATTAGATAATATAGGATATAGCCCTCACCTAAGCTTAGAAAACTTAAATGAGAAAAAAGCTGTAAATACGAACAAAGCTCTAATAGCAAAATTAGGGATAGCAGGGTTTGCTTTTGGTAATATTATGTTATTAAGCATACCGGAATACATTAGTAACAATATAGACCACACGATACTTAAGACATTTAAATTCTTTATTATAGTGCTGTCTCTGCCAGTTTTTTTCTATAGCGCTACAGAATTTTTTAGGCCTGCTTTAAACGGGTTAAAAAAAATTATCCTAAACATCGATCTGCCTATAAGTATGGCTATTATTATAACATTTATAAAAAGCATATATGATATTATATCAAATACTTCCCCTGGATATTTAGACTCCATGACAGGTATAGTCTTTTTTATGTTAATAGGACGTTATGTCCAGGCTAAAACTTATAAAAAATTATCTTTTGAAAGAGATTATAGCTCATATTTCCCTATAGCAGTAAATATTGTCTCAAACGGACAAGAACAACAAATATCTTTAACAAATTTGCATATAGACGACAAAATACTTATTAAAAATAATGAAATTATTCCTGCAGATTCCATTTTAATAAGCCCTAAGACTACTATAGACTATAGTTTTGTAACTGGCGAATCTACACCTATAGATGTAAAAGGTGGTGAATTAGTTTATGCCGGAGGCAGACAATTAGGTCAGGGTGTAATATTAAAAGTAATAAAAGAGGTATCTAATAGTTACTTAACTCAACTATGGAATAATAAATACGAAAAACATACAAACAAAACTACTTTAGTGAATATTATTGCGAATCATTTTACTCTAATACTATTTATATTAATATCTATCGCATGCCTATACTGGTCTTTTACGGATACATCACGCATATTTAATGTTATAATAACAAGCTTAATAATCGCTTGTCCTTGTGCCCTATCGCTATCAGCTAACTTTACCAATGCAACAACTATTAATATTTTTAGTAAAAATTCCGCATACTTTAAAAATCATGAAACTATAGAACATCTATCAAATGCGTCTGCAATAGTTTTCGACAAAACCGGAACCATTACTGACACAAAAAAATTTATAGTAAGTTATAATGGTAAAGAGCTAACCGATACTGAAAAAGAATACATAGTTGTTTTAGCGCAACAATCTGCACATCCTCTAAGTAAAGCTATATCTTATTTTTTAGGTAATAGAACTATTATCAACTCTATTGACAAGCTGCAAGACTTAAAAGAAGTTCCATCGCTAGGATTAAGTGCAATTATAAATTCTCATATTATCAAATTAGGATCAAAAGAACTAATTAACCCAACAAACGACGACTTAACCGATACTAAGCCTACAAATAGTATAATTTATTTGTCGATAGATAATGAATTCAAAGGATACTTTTTAGTTAAAGCAAAATATCGCGCAGGCATAGAAGAAATGATAAAATCTTTAAACAACAAATTTAAACTATCAGTGCTATCTGGAGATAATGATAAGGAGAAAGGATCACTCAGAGAAATCTTTGGAAAAAACAGCGAATTAAAATTTTATCAAAAACCACAAGATAAACTGGAATATATATTACAGCTACAAAAAAAAAACCATACTACTGTAATGATAGGCGATGGTCTTAACGATGCAGTAGCGCTAATCCAAAGCAATGTAGGGATTACTATTACAGATAATTTAAATAATTTCACGCCGGCATGCGATATTATTATGGCCGCTTCCCAACTATCTTCTTTAAATAAATTTTTAAAATTAGCCTCATATAATAAAAAAATAATAACGGCGGCCTTTATATTCTCTATAGGCTACAATATTATAGGCTTATATTTTTCTTTACAAGGCCTATTACATCCTGTAATAGCTGCTATTTTAATGCCGGCAAGTTCGCTTACAATTATTATATTAACATATCTAATTACAAAGGTAGCTGCATTAATACTACAATTAAAAATTTAAAATTATGAGTAAAAACATAGAAAAACCTATAGTGCTAATATCAAATGACGATGGAATTAATGCCAGTGGATTGTTATCTTTAATTGATACTTTAAGTAATTTTAACCTAGAAATAATCGTTATAGCTCCAGAGAGCGAACAATCAGGCAAAAGTCATTCAATAAGTATAGACCATATACTGCGTGTTAAACAGCTTCCTCCATATAAAAATGCTAAAATGTATATGTGCACCGGCACGCCAAGTGATTGCCTAAAAGCAGGCCTGCACCTACTATGTAAAGATAGAAAACCTGATATAGTATTATCTGGTATTAACCATGGCTATAACTTCTCTATTTGTACAATATACTCTGGAACTATCGCTGCTGCACAAGAAGGCTGTATAGCCGGCATACCATCTATCGCATTTTCGCTGGGAAATTTTAATGCAACAGCAGTAGATTTTAGCATTGCTACACATTATATACAGCGTATATTCACAACTACTTTAAATAATAATTTACCTAAAGGAATATATTTGAATGTTAACATCCCTCAAACTAATGAAATCAAAGGAATAAAAGTATGCAAATTAGCAAAAGGAAAATTTATAGATACCTTTACCAAACACTTAGATCCAAGGAGTAAAGAATATTATTGGTTAACAGAATCTTTCGAATTAATTGACGACAAAGACGATTATCACGACTTTAAGTATTTACAAGAAGGGTACATAACAATTGTTCCTATACATTTCGATATAACAGCATACACCGAAATAGATAGATTACAAAAACTTTATCCATTATGATTAGAATAGGACTTATATCTGACACACACGGTTTTATGGATGATAAAATTGCGTCGTACCTGGAGCCCTGCGATGCTATTTGGCATGCTGGCGACATAGGATCTATCAGTGTTATAGAAAAGCTTGAATCGTTAAAGAAAAAACTTTTTATAGTACATGGCAACATAGACAGCCATGAAATCCGATCTATAGCACCTAAAGAGCTAATATTTCATACAGAAGATGTAAAAGTAGCGATAACGCATATAGGCGGATACCCTGGAAAATATACTTTCGAGGCAAGGAATCTAATAGAGAAAAACAGACCAAATATATTTGTGTGTGGACACTCACATATTTTAAAAATAATCAAAGACAATAATTATAATCTAATGCATTTAAACCCAGGTGCTATAGGAAAATCAGGGTATCATAAAGTACGCACTATTATAAGATTTAGTATAGATGGCAAAGAACTAAAAAATATAGAAATTATAGAGATTAACAGATGATTATTTTAGGTATTTATCTAACATTACAGCCATAGTTTTTTGATACTCTTTAGCTTTTATAGCTGCCTTTTCTGCAAAATCTTCTTTATCAGATGCATAGATTATAGACCTAGAAATTGCAACTAATAAACCGCATTGTTTGGTCAATCCATTTTTGGCTACTTCTTCTAAGGACCCCCCTTGTGCGCCTATTCCTGGAACAAGCAAAAAACTATTAGGCGCAGCTTTTCTTACTTTTTCCAGGTATTTAGCCTGGGTTGCACCAACAACAAACATTATCCTATCTGCACCGCTCCAGCCTAATGCTGTCTTTATAACCTCTTCGAATAAATAATCACCATTTTGCATTTTTTTCAACTGAAAATCTTTATTGCCAGAATTAGAACTTAGAGCCACCATTATAGCGTACTTATTTTTATAAGACAAAAAAGGTTCTATACTATCACTCCCCATATATGGTGACAATGTTATTGCATTAAAATTTAAGTCAGAATCTTTATTTCCTAAAAATACTTTAGCGTACATTTGTGCAGTATTTGCAATATCGCCACGTTTGGCATCAGCTATGTTAAAGAAATTCTTAGGCAACCATTTAACTGTATTTGTTAATGATTGCCAAGCAAATTCATAATTATCTTCATAAAAGGCAGTGTTAAATTTATAGGATACACAAAATTCTGCTGTAGCTTCAATAATTCGCTTATTAAATTCGAAGATAGGATCCTCATATTTTAGTAAATGTTTAGGGATTTTATCGATATTAGTATCTAGGCCAACAGATAAAAAACTTTTTTTTCTTTTTATCTCAGCAAATAATTTATTTAATTTCATGGAATAAATTTAAAATTTATTTTTATAAAAATTTGTAGCTATATTTATAATCAATGTATATTTGTGCTATCAACTTGTTTGATTATATTTACGTAAAGTTATTACCAATATCTTAATAGCAAGTAAAACTCTTTTTCACCGTTATACCTTTTATTCTTAATAATAATTTTCAAAGCAGATATGTATTTATTAATTTACTATCAGCTATTAAAGTTATGTATAAGCACATAAAACTTAAAACATACCTAATCGTCAATTATTATTCAATAATAGGTACACTCAATCATTAATTATTTATTAAAAACTTTTAACCTAAGCTTTCAAATTATGAAAATAGATGCACACAGCTCATCTGAGTCTATAGAAAATCCCGAATCAGTAGATAAATCCACTAAAGAATTTGTTTCTAAACGAAAACGAATAACAAAAAAAGCACCTGCCACACCAGTACAAGAAGAGTTAAATTTAGATGTACAAGATGATAAAGAACAAGAAGCGCATATAAATA
Source organism: Candidatus Krakonobacterium acarorum (assembly GCA_050311575.1). Classification (GTDB taxonomy): domain Bacteria; phylum Bacteroidota; class Bacteroidia; order SolTP2; family SolTP2; genus Krakonobacterium; species Krakonobacterium acarorum. The sequence continues at coordinate 199,525 of JBNOKO010000001.1, forward strand.
TCGAGAGCCAACCTGAAGAATTTAAAAATGAAGATCAGGGCAATAAAGAACCTTTACATAACGAGGAAAAAAGTAATACTAATAACAGCAAAGACAAATCAAAAACTTCAAATTTTCAAGGTATAGATTTTAGCAATGTAATTGTTAATGAAGGTGTACTAGAAATTATGCCTGATGGTTACGGATTTTTACGTTCAGCAGACTATAATTATTTATCGTCTCCAGATGATATCTATATATCTCAATCACAAATAAAACTTTTTGGTCTTAAAACCGGGGATACCGTAAGAGGTTATATACGCCCTCCTAAAGAAGGTGAAAAATATTTCCCATTAGTACGCGTAGAAACTATTAACGGATGCGATCCTTCTGAAATAAGAGATAGGGTGCATTTCGATTATCTTACACCTGTATTTCCTCACGAAAAATTAAATTTATTTACCGGGGCAGATAATTATTCTACACGTATAATAGATATGTTTACTCCAATAGGCAAAGGGCAAAGGGGGTTAATCGTTGCCCAACCTAAATCTGGTAAAACAAGCTTATTAAAAGATATAGCTAAGGCCATATCGAAAAATCATCCTGAGGTATATTTAATGATAGTGCTAATTGACGAACGTCCTGAAGAGGTTACCGACATGATGCGCGACGTTAAAAACGCCGAAGTAATTTCTTCTACCTTTGATGAGCCTGCTGAAAAACACGTAAAAGTATCTTCATTAGCACTAGAGAAGTGCAAAAGAATGGTAGAGTGTGGCACACATGTAGTATTACTTTTGGATGCTATTACAAGGTTAGCCAGAGCTTACAATACTGTTCAGCCTGCTTCTGGTAAAATATTATCTGGTGGCGTTGATGCTAATGCACTACACAAACCAAAAAGGTTTTTTGGTGCAGCCAGGAAAATAGAAAATGGTGGCTCTTTAACTATACTAGCTACAGCTTTAATAGATACAGGTTCAAAAATGGATGAAGTGATTTTTGAAGAATTTAAAGGTACAGGAAATATGGAGGTCCAGCTTGATAGGAAACTTGCTAACAAACGATTATTCCCATCAATAGATATTATATCATCAAGTACCAGGCGCGACGATTTATTACTAAGCAAAGAAACGCTTAGGCGAGTTTGGGTAATGCGCAATCAACTTGCAGATATGAACCCGCAAGAAGCTTTAGAATTTATACTGGATAATCTACGAGGAACACAATCAAATGAAGAGTTTTTGATTTCTATGAATAAATAAAAAAACTAATGAAAATAAAAAGACATATTCCTAACGGTACTACTTTGTGTAATGCCCTGGCTGGTTGTCTAGGAATAGTGACAGCGCTTAAAGGTGACCTAATACTTTCGTCATACTTAATAGCAGCAGCTGCACTTTTTGACTTTTTTGATGGTTTATCCGCTCGTGTATTAAATGTATATAGTCCTATTGGTAAAGATCTAGATTCATTAGCAGATGTTATAAGTTTTGGTATTTGTCCGGCAGCTATTTTATTTAAAACCATGGAAAATTATTTTGATCTCTATGGTTTAAATAACTTATTTTTTTCTATACTACCATATTCAGCATTTATTATAAGTATGGCCTCGGCCTTGAGACTAGCTAAATTCAATAAAGACGAAAGGCAAAGCGTTAAATTTATAGGGCTACCTACCCCTGCAAATGCTTTATTGATAGCATCTATACCTCATATTTTGCTTTATAAATATGTACAGAGCATAATGAATAACACCGCACTAGTAACTACAATGTTTATAGTATTAATCTTAATCTCTAGCTACTTATTAGTTAGTAAAATTTCTTTTATTGCCTTTAAAACTAATAATGTTCGTAATAAGCCTTACTTAAAAACCATTTATACAATAATAATTGGTATTTCTTTATTATTAATATTCATATTCAAGTTTTTAGCTGTACCTATTATTTTAATGATTTATATAATATTTTCGTTAGTAGTATTTAATAATAAAAAATAAATGAACTTTATAGCTAATATAAACATAATGCTTCTTGAGCAAGTATTGGACGTTCAAGGCCAATCAGTACAGAATATATTACAAAAATTAGATATACATTCGGTAAGCAATGTACGTATAGGAAAGCATATAGTGATGCATGTTATTGCCAATACTAAATCTGAAGCCACAGAACAAGTTAAAGAAGCTTGCGAGAAATTATTACATAATCCGGTAATGGAAACTTATAGTTTTACCATAGAAAACGAGGAATAATAAAAAATTGCAGGAGAAAGTGGCAAAAAATCGAACTTCTTAGACGATCTGCAATTGATAATGAAATTGCTAAAAATTTGATTATTATGCGGTAATTTATTTTATAGAAATTCCTTTAAATAAAAATTTCTTACTGACCGGATTGGCTGTTTAAATTGTTTTGTTAGATAGAAATATAATATAACTTACGAAGTTATATTAGGCGGATTGAAACATTGCATTAATCTCGGACAAGCCTTTCAACAACCAACCGCACATTTACAAGCCGCATAAAGGCCAATACATAAACCCCCAGGTTCTGCAAAAGAGTCTCGTTTTTGCAAACATACACGAACGTTTGACTAACTTTGCCGAATGGATGTTTTGACCAAAGAGCAAAGACGGAAAAATATGCAAGCCATTAGGAACAAGGCGACAAAAGACGAAGTTCTTTTGTCGAAAGCGCTTTGGCAACGTGGACATCGCTACCGTAAAAATGACAAGACTGTTTTTGGCAAGCCAGACCTTACTTTCAAGCGACATAAGCTTGCAATATTTGTTGACAGCGAATATTTTCACGGTAAGGACTGGCAGACTCAAAAGCATCGCATTCAAACCAATCGTGACTTTTGGTGGACTAAAATTGAGGGCAATATAAAGCGGGACAAACAGGTGAACGAAGAACTTGTTAAGACAGGATGGAAAGTTCTACGGTTTTGGAGCAAAGAAATACGAAAAGATTTAGCATCTTGCATAGATAAGATTGAAGAAAACTTAATGTAACGAATGGCGACTTACAACAATATAAAAGAACAACTTAATATAAACGTAGACAAGCACTTAAATGATGGCTTTGCCCACCTGACACATTATTGGCAAAATCATAAGAACGCAGTTTCTCAATATTTCAAGCTGTCTGCAAAAGAGTATCTTCAGGAGGAAATCCTCTCAGTTGTTGAAGAACCTGAACAATTTTATATTCCATTGAAATTTGATGTCCCGTTTCCTCCAAAAGCAAATCCGAAATTTAAATTTATTGACCTTTTTGCAGGTATTGGCGGTATTCGTTTAGCATATCAAAACTTAGGAGGCAAATGCGTTTTCACAAGTGAGTGGAACAACTTTGCTAAGAAAACCTATGAAGCAAACTTTGGCGAAGTTCCATTTGGTGACATTACAAAAATCAGCGAAAAAGCAATTCCTGACCACGATGTTTTGTTAGCTGGTTTTCCCTGTCAGCCATTTTCCATTGCAGGTGTTTCGAAGAAAAATGCATTGGGACGCAAACACGGTTTTTTGGATGAAACACAGGGAACTTTGTTTTTTGACATTGCAAGAATTATAGAACATAAAAAACCAAAGGCTTTTATGTTGGAAAATGTCAAAAACCTTCTTTCACACGATAAAGGCAACACCTTTAGAGTTATAAAAAGCACTTTGACCGAATTAGGTTACTCAATTCATTATCGGGTTTTGGACAGCAAACATTTTGTGCCTCAACACCGGGAAAGGATTATCATTGTTGGGTTTAGAAATGATGTATTTAAAAACAAAGAAAATTTTCAATTTCCAAAACTTCCTGACCCATCTGCGAAAATCAAAGACATCCTTGAAAACACAATAGAGACCAAATACACACTCTCGGATAAACTTTGGAATTATTTGCAGAACTATGCTGCTAAGCACAAAGCACAAGGCAATGGTTTTGGATTTGGAATGACAGATTTAAACGGCATTTCAAGAACAATTTCTGCACGTTACTATAAAGATGGTTCAGAAATACTGATACCGCAAGACGGCATCAATCCAAGGCGACTGACGCCAAGAGAATGCGCAAGATTACAAGGTTTTCCTGATGAGTTTGATATTCCTGTTTCAGATAATCAGGCTTACAGACAATTTGGAAATTCCGTAACCGTTCCGCTTATTCAGGCAATAGGTAAACAATTAGTAAAATCATTATTAGCGATAAATGAACCTGCTAAACCTAAAAAAGCTATTAGCTGATAATGGCTGCCAAAAAATTTATGTAAAAAAACTCTCACCAAACGATAATTCCAAAAATCAGGTTTATTTAGGTGGGAGTTTTGAAATACTGAATATCATACCAATCGTTGAAATCAAAACGGAAGAAGCGGGCGATTGGAACAGAGAGCGTTTTAAAGCATCCGTCAATTTTTCGTGGATTGGTGATAACGGAAATATTTATCCAGCTCCCAACTCCCAACTAATACTTTATCCGAAATATCCTGAAGTAAGATTTTCCGGCTTTTTAGTGAAATGTGAAAATCCGCCTTCCAAGCTAATGACACAACGATTAGCCGACAGGCTGTTATTTTTAAGCGTTTCAAAAAATGGAATTGTATTAGGCTACGTTGCCTCATCAAATTCAGAAATAGCACAAGAATTTAATAAACTTAAGGCTGATGATGAAGTTGGGGTTTTCAAAGTCATAGAACTTCCCCAAATGGTTAATACCAAAGCAAAATTGCTTTCAGAGCTTTATCGCATTCACCAGTTAAATTGGATTACATCAAAACGATTAGATAAGGATGGAAATATTTCGCCTTGCATTTCTTCAAATTGCGGTGGTTACACATTAGAAGCAGAATTAGGTATTACACCGAATGGATATTCTGAACCTGATTATTTAGGTTGGGAGGTGAAACAGTTTGGAGTTATAAACTTTGACAAAATTAACGGATCTGTTATCACGTTAATGACACCGGAACCAACGGATGGGATTTATAAAACACAAGGGACAAAGGCTTTTCTACATCAATATGGTTATGCTGACAAAACTGGCAGAGAGAATCGAATAAATTTTGGTGGTGTTCATAAAACAGGTATTCCCAACACTTCAACAACACTTGAAATGCAGCTAATCGGTTTTGACAATCCAAGCGGAAAGATTAGAAGTTCAAATGGAAGAATTTCATTAGTGGACCCAAAAGGTAATGAGGCTGCAGCGTGGAGTTTTGCATCAATGCTTTTGCACTGGAATAGAAAACACAATCAGGTTTGTTATATTCCTTCACTTTCAGACACAACAGGTAGCAGAAAATATAAGTATGGCAATAAAGTAATTTTAGGAACCGGGACTGACTTTCAGCTGTTCCTAAAACAAATGGCAAATGGAAATATTTACTACGACCCAGGTATAAAAATGGAGAATGTTACCACAAAACCAAAGATTAAAAAACGAAGTCAGTTTAGAATTAAATCGCAATACTTGAGCAATCTGTATAAACAAAGTGAAATAGTAACACTCCCCTAATACCCACATAATCAAGCGACCGACAAATGGCTACGCATATAACAATGTATTGGCGTAATAGCGGCTGATGGACATAGCCTAAACTTTGGTAATTCTATTTGACTAACAATTTGGTCAGAAATAGTTGGTAAAATTAGGGTAATATTAAGCTAGAAAAGCATCTTCATCATGGGGGCTGTTCCAGCTTGTTTTTTTAAACCAGGTCATTTACTTTTCTCGACCAGCTTTTCCAACCGTGCCATCATCGCATCTTTTTCTTTGAGCATGCGCTCGTAAAGCTCTACCATTTTATCCAAAGGATTGAAAGTGCATTGATTCTGTATTGCACCCGAAGAATCACTAAAAGTATTTGCAAAAATGTTTACCGCACCTTCATCATCTAACTTTTCAATAACCTCTACTAATACTTTTAACGCTTCTGATACCTCTTGCAACACGGGTTTGTCTATCTGCTCTTTTTGCTCAAGCAGAGATATGGGCTTTTGTGTCCAATCACCCACTAATTCAAATGCAAAGGCTTCTTGCTTTAGATCAACCATTTTGCGGAAGTGCCTCATATTTCTGCCTTGATATACGTTGTTAAGTCAGTACCAAAAGTATTTTAATACAGTTACAGGCTTCCCAAAATGGCTTTGGATGTGTGTAAGTTACATAGTTATAAGCAACTTTTCATGCAAGTTCTATCGTAGAAGTTCCTTTTCTAAAATAGAAACACAGCATCTGCTTTAGCCCTTTTTCAGTAGTATCCTGGTATAATTTAGCCTCTGTAATTTAAAACGACACCCATAAAAATGAAAACTCTAACGCGCTATTGCCATCTCATGCGTAAGCAACCCACTTAGGAAAACCTGCACCTGCGCCGGGCCTGTTACAGGCGATACTATCGACAACATGTGCTAGAACTTAGTATTTTTTGTGTGTTTGCGGCAATGAACGGCGAAGCAGAGGCTATGTTGGAATTTGCAAAATCCGAACTGTAAGACATTACGCAGGATATTAAAACCGGAAGCAGCAGATGCTAATGCCTGTGACGGCATGGCAGATGCCATTATTAAACACGGCTCGCACCATTACAAGCGTAAGAGCAAGTAATGCTTTCATGGAACGGATAACCAAACTGAAGCCGCTGCTAACAATTTCGTAGCGGCTTTAATTCTTTTTCTTTTCAGCAACTTCACACTAACGATACTCTTGCCTAAAATATGGTTTTCTTATTCCGAAAGGCTTCTCTCAATAACGTTTTATTTTGAAAGCTAAAGATGGTTTCCCTGCATTGACTGAAAACAGTAAAATGTCCCAAAGTATTACTTTGGGACATTTTACTGCACTCTTTCGAAACTTGAAAGCAGGCTTTTAGATATGTATCGTGCCATAAAAAACGCATCAAAATAAAGACCAGGGGCTCCCAAGCATAGGGCTGTTGAAAAATCGAATATGATACATTCATACATCTGGCAAATTTCAGCGAAGCAGGAAATTTTTAATGTAGTTGCTGAGAAAAAGAAACCGACCAGGTCATTTTATTAGCCTGCACACAGGAAAATTAATTCCTGTTTATCCCATTCCCAACGCTGTTCTTTATATTCTAAATGGGCGAAACCAGAGGCACTATTTACTTTTGAGTATTGTGTAGTATTGACTAAGACGTGCTCACGTTGAGAGTTTAGAGTGGATAAGATAAGGACGCACGAACTGACTTTAGATGAAGTGAGGTCTGTTTTTACCTATTTGCTGACCTAACCTAATTACAGGAAGTGATCGATACCCTCCGTAATTGTAGTTGACTACTACATCAGTAAGCAACATAAACCCTATACTTTACACAAAAGAAAAAATTAGGAAATACTTGCAAAACTGCAACCGCACGGGCATCATAAATGCCAAGCCTTTTTTATGATATAAAATGCCTAACCTGAATGTACTGATTAACCCCGTAGGCAAACCTTGTTATGAAAGACTTTTCGCTATTGGACACATTAGCAGATGGCTATAAGATCATGAAAGAAAACAGTACGCTTCCCCTTAAACGGTTTGTACATTGCGATCATTACGAAAAACTACTGAGAAGCTACCTTGCAAAGAAGAAGAATATTCACTATTACAAATGCCATACTATAAGCCTGCGGCAACAATAAGAGCGCCAAAAGCCTGCATAAAACTTTTGCATGAATGCTGGAGCCTTTTAATCTCAGCGAAGTGCCAGAAATAGCGAGTCTGCTAAAGATCCACTTGAATCAGCTCACCAAAGATCATCAGGATAACTACCACTAACTGGAAAAGCAATGTCAAATCCTGAACCAAAAAATAAACCAGTTGGAACAACAACGCTTTATTGAAGAAGAAATGGATGGAGAACTTTACCATAAATATTTGGACAAATACAAGACCGAAAAACGGGAGATAGCGCAAAATTTAGAAAAGGCATCCTGAAAGGCATCGTAATCTTGAAGAGTGTATTGATTTAGCCCCCGATTTTATGGCAGAACTTCCCTCCAAGTGGCATTAAATAAACTATCTGGTAAAGCAGCAGATACAATTTGCTGTTTCAGGAAGACATCAGGTATAGCAATAAAATGACCAATGTCGAACCACACGAACAAACAGCGTTTTGCCCATATCTCGCGCCAAGCGCAGGTTTTAGAATACAAAAAAGCCGCCAATCAAAATTAAATCTTGATTATGCCGCTTTAGTAGCTTCGATAGGAATCGAACCTATACCTTAAGAACCGGAATCTTATATTCTATCCATTAAACTACGAAGCCATATTTTTTAGTTTTTGTATTTGTGTATCTATTTCCGAAGTTTCTATTTTTCTAAATAATAATTCTGTTTCATTGATTTTATGATTATTTATCATTTCATTTAAAGATTTCGATAAATAATCCCAGCTTAGGTCTCTATTAATATTTAACATCCTCTGCATTTTTTTTGCCGTAAATGGCAAAAATGGAGCAGCAAGTGTATATAGACCTATCACAATTTGCATAGAAATAGCCAAAGTAGTCTGGGCCTGCTCTTGGTTGGTTTTAATAACTTTCCAAGGTTCGTTATCTGTTAAATATTTATTCCCTAATCTTGCTAAATCCATTAGATTACGCAAAGCGTCTCTAAAATTATATGATTCTATTAAATCTCCTATTTGGGATGGAAACAAAGCGATATCATTTAATATTTGCTCATCAATTTCTCTAAGTTTTACAATTGGAGGAATATAAGCATTAAAATATTTAGTGATTAGCGTTATTACTCTATTTACAAAGTTACCAAATATTGCTACTAGTTCGTTATTATTATACATCTGAAAGGACTCCCAAGTAAAATCGCTATCTTTTGTTTCTGGAGCAGTAGCGCATAAATAATATCTTAGGCTATCTTGCATATTTGGGAAATCTTGCAAATATTCGTGCAACCAAACTGCCCAATTTTTTGAGGTGGATATTTTTTCTCCTTCAAGATTCAAAAATTCATTAGCTACTACATTATATGGTAACTGGTAGCCTCCCCCATAAGCTAATAATATAGCTTGGAATATTATTGTATGAAAAACAATGTTGTCTTTGCCTATAAAGTGTACAATTCTAGAATTTTTACTCTGCCAATGATCGCTCGCATGTTTAGCCTTAGTAGCCACTTCGTTCGAAATATAAAATTCGGTTCTCAGATCTTTAGGATAATCGCTTTCTAAGGATGCAAAAAGTTCTTTTGTTGCCGATATATACCCTATTGGTGCTTCAAACCACACATATAAAACTTTGTTATCAACGTTGTTTAGCGGAACAGGTATACCCCAATTAAGATCTCTTGTAACCGCTCTAGGTTTTAAGCCTTGTTTAATCCATCCAAGGCATTGTTTATAAACGTTATGCCTAAAAGTATCTTTTTTAGATTCTATGTAATTTAATATATCGCTTTGAAATTTATCTAAAGGTAACATCCAATGATATGTATCTTTCAAAACAGGATGTGTGTTGCTTAAGGTAGATATTGGATTAATCAAGTCTTCCATATTAAGAGACGAACCACATTTTTCGCATTGGTCGCCATAAGCTTTTTCATAAAGGCAATGGGGACAGGTACCTACTATATATCTATCTGCTAGAAATTGTTTAGCTTCTTCATCATAGTATTGTTTCTGATATTCCTTAACAAATATATTTTTATCATATATATTTTTAAAAAAGTCTGAAGCTATTTTTTTATGTGTTTGTGAACTTGTTCTGTGATATATATCAAATGATATACCCAAGTCGCTAAATGCATCTCCTATCATTTTATGATATTTATCAATAATATCATTAGGGGTTAGGCCACTTTGCATAGCCTTTATGCTGATAGCAACACCGTGTTCGTCGGATCCGCAAACAAATATTACGCTGTTACCAATTTTTCGCATATATCTTGCAAATATATCGGCTGGCAGATATGCACCTGCTAAATGTCCTATGTGTAATGGCCCGTTTGCGTATGGCAAAGCAGATGTTATAGTATAATGGATTTTATCCATACATTTAAGGCTTTATCAAAATAGTTATCTACTTATGTATTTCTCGTTTTTTATAAAACGAAGATATAAGTTTTTAATTAAAAGATTCGCCTGGATAGGTTTATCTTTTTAGTATGCAACTAAATATATAAGGTAGCAAAACTATATTTAAATAGCCTATGATAGGGATTTAATATATTTCAGGTAAAACTCGAAATAATTTTGTCTTTAACTGAACGTATAGTTTTGTTGTACCTGTATTATAATAATTTTATGATATTCCAAGGCTAAGAGTATCAATAACCTAACAAAACTTGGAGGTAGAAATACAGGCTATATAACAAAGTGATTGCGAAAAAATATATGCTGAAAAAAGACCTGGGATGAATCAAGATCGCTCCGGATATGAACTACCAAACCTCTAAAGAAAGTTTGGCTTGGTGTTTCATCGCTTCCCGTCCGGATTAACAACGCTAGCCATGATTAAAGACAGCTCAACACGCTTTTAACTGAATCTCCTGCAGCTAATCCTTTTATCAAGGATATTATTTGCTGCATTAAAGTCCATGGCATTCCTATATGAACATTTAGGGCATTCTTTGCTTGTTCATTTGGGATCTATTATTATCAGCTCTTTTTTATAAATATAGAAAAGAGTTATTGCTTCGGATGGGTGCTTTTCGATTATGGATATATTGAAACATATTGAGAATATGTCTGATTTTTCTATTGATGCTATGGAAGCCGACAGAGACCATATTCACTTTATGTTTTTTATTATTTACCAAATATTCTATATCTGATATTGTTAGACGCATAAAATCTATTTCTATTTATAGGGTATGGAAGTTACATGAAGATTTTCTTAGCACATATTCTTGTAAAGAACCCACTTTCTTTTCTGATGGCTATTTTGTGTCTCCTGTATTTAAAAGATTGCTAGCAATCTTTTCTCAACCCCAAAATACTTATAGTTTTAACCTTTGGTTATCGCTATCGATTTGAAAAAAATTGTTTTGCTATATAAATATATATTCTGGGGCAGATGCAGTACACAAAAACTCAAAAGGGCAGATCACACTACCGCAGCCACACTTCTTCTGCATTTTTGCACTGTCTTTGCCTGTGGACTTAAAAAGCGTTAAGGATCTATCTGACAATCCTGACCAAAAGCAATCCAATTCTATTCTTGGATTAATAGATCAAAAAACTAATAGTGATATGCAAAAGGTATTAAGCGAAATAAAAACTATTCTCGTACGCTGGACAGTGGAATAAAGGCAATATAAAACCGCCTTGAAAGTAAAATAGACGGCCAAAACCATAAAATGGATTCTCATGGTCATAAAATAGGGACATTACAAACTCTTTGGGGGGGTAATTATAGCTCTTTTAGGACTGTCACCCTAATATTCAAATAATCCCATGTCAGCATCACAGAAAACACACATATTTCTTGTGACTGACTACGCCTGTTAGGGGAAGCTTTTTATTTCACAGACCTATGCCTGCCCCAGACAAGTCTTGTTTAGTTTCCACAAGCTGTAAAGACGTGCCTCTGGCAGCTTTTAGTTTTTTGATCCCTTCGTTTTTTATATTCACTACCCTGCTATTTTATGTGACATAAAAAATTCTTTTATAATTAAAAAAGTAATAAATTAGTTATTATTAAAATGACAATAATACAAATATTTTGCAAAATAGAATGCGAAAGCAGGCGTATTCTTACTTGGGTTCAGATCCAGGACCTCCTGCACTTTTGATTTATGAAAAAAATTTCTACCATTACCTGTGCAATAGTTGTGCTAGCAACTTTTACGTTTTTATCTTGTCAAAAAGACGATGTTTTAAAACCAGAAAAACAAGTAGTGAGGCCAACCCCTACATCTACTGATACTCTGTCAAAATCTAGTGCGTCAGATAAGCCTCCGGGACCAAGCAATAGCGACAAACAAACCCGTGGTATTATAGGAGACTTGAAGATGTTTTGCAGTACACTGGACAGTGTTCATATTCGCAAAGTAGGTGACTACTACAATGTAGACATTACTATGAGGAGCCTATCGCCTGAGCCTGACTTCAGTAAAGACGAGGGCTATTCTATTGAAATATGGGACTATTCTGTAAAAGCCGATTTTATATTTTTTTTACTATGGCACGAAAATCATGCTCTCACGGCATCTATTCCGCCGAACCAAAAAGTTTCTACAAGAGTTCATGTTAACAATTTTTTTGCGGCTAAGGGCTTCTATCGTAGAGAATTAATAATTTATTTAAGTAGAAAGTTTAATGGCACGCGTTATTACAAATCTATGCATGTAGTTGACTACCATAATGGATCAAAAAATCAATTTAATAACTATTTCTTTAAACCTACAGCGTGGTTTAGTGACTATTTTTGCTCGTAAACCATTTTTATACAGGCTACCTTTACTGAAACCATAGCCTGTTTTGCATAGTCCCTCAGGTGACCTGACCTGCCTGTTAGGCGAAGCTTCCTGATTCACAGGCAGGTCAGGTCACTTTTTACCAGTATTGCTGCCAATAGTATATTAATAATATTTCTTATTGAGCTTAAAAAACAATAAATTGTTTACTATTTACAGATATTTGTCTCAAATATTTTTCAAAGAAAATGCGAAAGCAGGCGCGTTTTCAACTTGGATGCGAATCCAAGATTTCCTGCACTTTTATAACTTATGAGAAACAATTTTTTTACTACCCTATCTATTGTAGCAATTATGGTAGTAGCTTTTGCCACTTCAGCTTGTCAAAAAGATGGTGCTCTCAAATCAGAAAAACAAATAGAAAAATCTGATGGTATTGAAACATCACGGAATAATACTGCGCTAGGTAATTTACCAGGACCAGATAACGCCGGCTCAAAAACACGCGGTGTCAACGGCGAAATACTGATGTATAGCAGTAATTTTAAAAAAATTCATTTTTCCAAGGATAACGGAAAGAGGAGTCTATCTGTAGAAATGGCTAGCTTAGCAACCATTCCTGATTTAGAACCAGATGCACCATATTATATTGAAATATGGGACTATGCATTAGAAAGAGATTGGATTTTCTTTAAAACCTGGCATAAAAAGCATGTCTCAACGATGCTTATAGATGAGCATTTAAAAGCCAAAACGGAGATAGAGCCTGATGACCTGTTTGCCAGTACCGGCACTGGACATAGAGAGTTATGGATTTATTTAACCAGAAGATACTTGGGGGTATCTATTTATAAAACATTATTTATAAAATATTATTCAGAACCCGAGAGAGAAGACTTTGACAACTGGACCGAAACAAAGTGATTCGCTCTGCCCTATAGGCGAAGTTTCTCGCTTCACAGACATATGCTTGCCCAAGCAAGTCTTATTTGGTCTACACAAGTTATAACGACGTGCCCAGCCGCACAGTCGAATTTATTAATGGTGTAAAGACAAAAGCAGTTTAGCGGCGTACCTCTCTCCTGCAGCTGGGGTAGGCCGCTTTTTGCTAATAACCATTTTCCATACCACGCGAATAAATGTATCTAAATTGTTTATTTTTTTGCATTAAAAAGCCACAAATTAGATACTATTTAGGAGCGCTGCCATTTGCCTTTATTATATCCATATGTCAATTTTATTAGCTGGACTATAATTTCGACAGAGGGCAAATAAGCCAATGCTCCATAACTAATAAATTTTATTTATATGAAAAAATTATTGTTTGCTGTAAGTTTAGCAGGTTGCGAAAAAGAATCAACGCTGAATGATCAAAATGATTCAAAAGCTCAAATCAGGCCACAGGACCTTACACGTGGAGACAAGCTCAGATATAACTATAAACAAAAAATGCTGATTGCTGAGTCTTATTCTTTCTCTGGAATTAGAAAGTGCGTTATCTAGTTGGTAGTTGTAATGGACAACTAAATATATAAAATTTACAATAGTGCATTTTTTTGTCAATAAAATGCTAAATTAGAGAAGCGTTAATTCAAATAGTTTACAAATGGTGTGCGAAAGCAGGCGCATTCCTACTTAGGTGCCAATCTAAGACATCCTGCGAATTCTAAACTTATGAAAAAAAAATTTACCCTTAAATCATTTCTAGCTGTTACAATAGCAATTTTTACTACTCTATCTTGTCAAAAAAATGAAGGGTTTATATCAGAAAAGCAAGTAGGGAAATCTAATAATACTGAAACTACACTAAGTTCCACTCCGACTGACAATTTACCAAGACCTGGAAATCCTGATAAAAACACACGTGATTGGTTTGGGGATATTATGATGCCAAATGCTGCGTTCACTAGAATTGAATTTAATAAGCAAAATGGAGACTATAATGTATCTATTAATCTAAAGTACTTATCATACGAAGATCTGTCAATGATACAAACAGTAGACAAAGAATATGGATTCCATGTAGGATTATGGGATTATGCATTAGAAAAACAATGGTGGTTTATTAAAACTTGGCACGAAAAGCATACTCTTGACGCAAAGGTTGACAAAGACACTAATAGTATCAACGCTAAAATCCCCAGCCAAGAAATGTTTGCTGGTAAAGGTATTGGAGAGAGACAATTATGTATTTACTTGTCTAAGAAAAACCTTGGTATGACTTTCTATAAAAAATTGCATACAATATATTATACAGAGGGCACAAAAGATATTTTTGATAATTTAATTAATATAAATAAAGATTAACATTTTTATACAAATAATTTATAAAAAGTAGCAAGCCGGGGGTGGATTCACACTTAGATAGCCCCGCTTCTAGCTTATATAAAAATTTTACAATAAAAGATATTTACCCAATGAATAACGCCCGGGATAGGTATAAAACATTTTGCTTTATACCTATCCTGGGCGTTATTTTACTTAATTCTTAAATTAGGTCTGGCATAGACTAATGCTACTATTTGGCACTTTTTAGGCACAAAATCTAAAATAGCTAATACCTAAAAATCAGATTGATGTAAGGATAAGCCTTAATTGCAACATACAGCAATATTGACATAAATGCACCCATTAAAAACATAAGGGGGAATGAAAAAACCAAAACTATACTTTAGAGCTTGTAGAGAGCCAGATAATACTTCTTAAAGCAGGAATTTACCTAAAGAGCCGAGTCGCTTTAAAGTGATATATGTGATTCATAACAGCATCAGCATAGGACTATTTTGAATTTTGCTCATCTCGTGCAAACATTGGACAATGTTTTTGGATTATACAAAAATTAAAATGGGCCAGATGTAATACAAGAAAGGGCGATTTAGTACCACCTACATTACTTTTTGTCTTAAAAAGAAATCTAAAGTGAGTATAGTAAACTCTAATAGGTAGGCAGCTATTTATAAGCCAGTCAGAAACTTGAAGGCAATTCGGAACCATAAAAAGCCATATATGCATGGAAATGAAACATATTAATATATAGTTAGGTTCCCCCTGCCTCAATCCTAAGGGTTTTCAGAATCAAAGATTTTATAAAAATTTTTAAGGAAAGCTAATTTTTCTTATTTTTGTTCTTTATGGAAGGATGGCAGAGTGGTCGAATGCGGCGGTCTTGAAAACCGTTGACTGTCACAGGTCCGGGGGTTCGAATCCCTCTCCTTCCGCTTAGTTGATTAGCAGCAGTCAAGTCCTATTACAATCTTTAGATAAACTTGTTATATAATACAATTCAGAATAAAATTATTTTTATTCTGAATTGTACCTAAATATTCTTACTAACTAATTGCTATATACTAATCTTGTAATTTATAGGAGGCTTCAGCGGTATTGATAATCTACCTTACTTAGTTACACCTAAATTTATCTCCATGGGGTTGTATCTATTTCTTGTCTTTCCATCATAGTCGTTTGTTTGCAATATATTTAACACTATAACAAATATTAATTTTATTTATTAGTTATTCGGATAGTTATCTTACTATTTTGTTATTAAAAAATTTTATTTTAAGGAAACAAGCATAGCTTCTATTAGCTGTAAATTTGGTTATAACTAATAGAAACTATGCGGTAAATATATTTATATAATCACTATGTCTTAGAGAAGATGGTATTAGATTTTTGTTTTGTTACTTTTCGTCGCATTAAGGGTGGTTTAATAAAATGCTATAAATATATTTTTTATAAAGGTTAATTGTAATGTATTCAGTATATATCTGTTTTATCTATTTAAATCTACATGAATCTCTTTTATATTCTATTTATACTTAGAGCAATTTACTATATCACCTCACAAGCTTGATTGTGAATAATAACTATATGGTATTGTTTAGTTTTACAATACACGAGCAAAGATTAAAGAACTTGTATTCTATAAGTTTTCCATTTGTATGGTATATGTTTTATAGAAATTTTCAGATTTAGCAATTGTATTACCTTTTTTGTCTAAAATTGCTGCGTATCTAATAATTTCTAATGCTATACCGTAGGGAACTCCAAAACTAGTTTCAGCTCTGTATTTTTTACCTGTTTTAATATCTACAGGACCGCATAGAGGTTCTGTCTGCTGACCAATAAGAATGGGCGGATCAATCTGCCAATAGACTTAATAAAATTAATTTTTTCATAAAATTAAAATCGCAGAAAGTCTCTGAAATTAAAACCAGAGAGGAATACGTCTGCATTCGAATTCCTTTTTTAAATGTTAATTTTTATTTGGCTAGAACCAAGTTCAATGTAATGTAGTACCTATAGAGAAAAACCTATAGTTTATACAATGGTATTAATACATTTTACTTCATATAGTTCTGTAACTAAAATCTTCCATGCGGACGAAAGATGCCAGGTAAACTAGACTTACTTTTTCTCTGGAAGAAAACGGTATAGGACCTTAACTAACAAGCGGTTAATTAAAGTTTATTAAATATCATAACCATATTTAATAATAAAACGAATTTATTACTTTTAGTTAGCAAAACAAATTATATGGTTACAATTTTATATACAGTAACAAAAAAATAATAAACAGGCCTTTAATAATTTATTAACTGACTAATTTAGACGATAGAAATATTGTATGAATCTATGCTACAATTATTATAGTTATTTATAATTAAAAATTTTGTTAAATTTTGGAATTTAATTATGGCTATATATTATATGTAGTATAAGTAAGGATTCTCCTATAGCTACAGACCCGGCTTTCAAGTATTATTAGATAACCCCATCTCTTGCTACATACAGGAAAAAATTGTTTAGAATTTAATATCTATAACTTGTTTATAAATTTTATTACTAAATAATTTGCTAAAGTACAGCTATTAATATGGCAAACAAAGGTTAATAGTGCAGATTGATGATATTGTTAATAACTAGAAACGCTATGTTTTATAACAAAAGACGCTTAATGGTCACTGATAATGCTTGCAAGCGTCTTTTGTTCTTGTTATTAATTAGATCGAGTCTAGTAGATTATTCTGTGGTTACAATCTCTCGTTCTTTTTGTCCTTTCACATTTCTTACCAGGAAAGGTAGTAGTAATCCCTGACCCAAAATTGTTATTAAAACGACCATTATTGTTATAAAGATTAAATCGTCGCGCATAGGGAATAATTTCCCCGTTCCTATAATTTGAGGTATAGATATAGCCATAGCCAGGGATATTATTCCTCTTATACCAGACCAGCCAATAATAAGACTTTCTTTAAAGCTAAGTATAACTGATGATTTAATAGTCATTTTTGTTCTTTGTAGAAAAGGATTTTTGTATGATATTTGTAATCTTTGTCGTTGTACAAAAATCATTATCATTCTTACAACTATAGCAACAATAGCAACTAAAAACGAATAGCCTATATATGGTATTATTAAATGTTTATCGATAGATTCTATTGCTATAGGCAGAGCCAGGCCTATTAGTAAAAATACTAACCCATCTAGCGTAAAAACTGTTGTATCTAATATAGTTTTTAATTGTTTCTGAGATTCTTTAGGTAGAGTTTGTACATTAACTTTAGAAACGAAGCCTAATACAACAACTGCAATTACACCTGAACAATGTAGAGATTCGGCAACTAAATATGTGACAAAAGGAGTAATCAACATAAAGCTAACTACCGGCATTCTGTTGTTATGGATAAACTTTAATATGTATCTAGTTAGTCTGCCAATTACTAAACCCACTAAAAATCCACCTATCAGAAGCACAATAAAAGTACCAATAGCCTGCCACCATACAACAGAAATACCAATTACAGCACTTATTGCAAATTGAAACAATACTAATGCAGAGGCATCGTTAATTAAGCTTTCGCCTTCCAATATTACAATTGTATTACGAGATAGGCCTAAGTTCTTAGTTATGCTTATTGCTGATACTGCATCGGTTGCTGCTAACATCGCTCCCAATAAAAATGCTACAGGCCAGGACATACCAGGGATTATCAAATAGGTAAGTATACCGATTGCCCCTGCTGTCAAAAAGACTAATCCTATAGCAAGCGATCCTATAACATTTATATGCTGCCTAAATCCTTGAAAAGATATGTTAAAAGCAGCATGATATAATAACGGTGGTAAGAATATCAAAAAAATTATCTCGTCATTAATTTCTACCGATGGCAACCAAGGTATAAATCCTATACATAAGCCTGAGCATATTAAAAGTATCGGAGAAGATAAATTTATTTTTTCAGCAACAGCGCTTATTAATATTATCACAGCTAATAGAGAGAGTATTACCGTATAATTTTCCATGTTTTAAAAATATATGCTATATTATCTTGTATCTTAAATAATAGTTTTATTTATTATATTTTTTAATTATTAAAACAAATATAATAACATATTACCTACTTTGTCTTAAATGTTTTTAGATTATTAGCTCGCTATTAAGTTTTAGCTTGTATTTATTACACTTTGTTATGGAGCCAATCTTTTTTTTCTAATAGTTCCTCGTCACTTTCTACAAATCTGTCGTCTGGAATACAGCAATCAACCGGGCAGACAGCAGCACATTGTGGTTCGTCATGGAATCCTTTACATTCAGTACATTTATTTGATACTATATAATATATATTATTTTCTATAGGTTTATTTTCTGTATCAGCATCAATATTATTTGGTTGAGAATTTTTATCAATTAATTTGGAAATATCTATATTGCCTTTTAAGTTAGTGCCTTGGGCGAAGTTCCATTTTGCACCACCTTCATATATAGCATTGTTAGGGCACTCTGGTTCGCAGGCTCCACAGTTTATACATTCGTCGGTTATTATTATAGCCATTTTATTTTATAAAAATTAAACATTATTAGTTTTAATTATAATTAATTTAATAACCTAATGGTTAAAGAAAAAATTATTCAAGCTTTTGCTTATCTGGGTAAGTATATACAAAATACATGCAAATTTACTGATATTATAGAACAAGCTAATATTAATAATCGATGGTTTAATAAAAATTTTATTTATACAGCTTTGAGCAACATTAGCTATATGCTCGAAGAAGGAGCATTAAATGATTGGCTTAAAAATTACGATATTAATAATAGTAAGCCTAAACATATAGGATTATTATTACCAGGAAACATTCCTGGTGTTGGTTTGCACGATATATTATGTACTATAGCTAGCAACAATATCGCCCAAATAAAGCTTGCTTCTTCAGACAAAATTATTATACCTTATTTACTGGAAATTTTGGTGACTTTAGATAAGAGCTTTAAAAATCGTTTTTACTATGTAGAAAATTTTGCGAACATTGATGCTTTAATAGCTACAGGCAGGACTGAAACTGTTAATTATTTCAATGATTGTTTTAGTCATATACCCAAAATAATACGAAAACATATGTTTAGCATAGGTGTGTTAACAGGGCGTGAGACTAGAGAAGATATAGAAATGTTAGCTGAGGATATATTATTATACTACGGCTTAGGTTGCCGAAACGTTTCTAAATTATATGTGCCTACCAATTATTTTATTGACAATAAAAATTTATTTTTAGAAGCAATAAAAAAATATGAATCTATATGCACTGCTAATACAAAGTATATGAACAATTATACCTATAATAAGGGACTTTACTTACTCGGCAAAAAAGCATTTATAGATAACGGTTTTTTTACTATTGTAGAGAATAAAACTTTATATTTACAAATAGCAAGCCTTGCTTATGAAGAATACAACAACATTTATAAGCTAGAAAATATAATTAACGCACAGGACAATAATTTACAATGTATTGCTACTGGCATTAACTTAGCTAATTGTAATAGTAAAAAGCAAATCTACTTCGGGCGTTGCCAAAAACCAGAAATAAATAATTATGCTGACGGAATAGACACAATAGATTTTTTACTAAAACTTAATTACACTGCTAACTAAACTAATTATGATAATTAGAACCTTTTTAAAATCAGAAGTTTATAACCTTATATTTTTATTACTAACAATTGTACTTCTAAGATTTCCAGAATTTTTTAAACCTGAGCATCTTACTTATTATACATTGAACGATACATTTAGAGAACATTTTTTTTATTCTATTAGCTCTTTACTTCCCCAAAAACTAGATATTACACTTAGCTCTATAATATTAATTATACAAGCACTTTTTTTAGGATATGTATTTAAAAAACATGTTTTAATTAACAAATTGGCTTATATGCCTGAATTTTTATTCATAGTAATAGGATGTTCTCTAACATCTTTTGCTTATTTATCTCCACCTTTAATATGTAATTTTTTGTTTATTATAGGATTAGATATTCTTTTTTCGTGTAGTAAATCTGACAAACAACTCCGTAAATTATTTTATTTAGGCTTATTAGGTTCCTTAGGTTCAGTGCTTTATTTGCCATATATATTTATGATACCAGCTTTTATTTTTAGTTTGTATGTGATAAAGTCTGTACGTATCAAAGAAATAATTTCCATATTAATGGGCTCAAGCGTGCCTTACATATTCCTGCTTACAATTTATATATGGTTTGACAAGGCTTTTTTGTTTAGTAAAATATGGCTTGACATTGATTTCGACATTCCGCAAAAGTATAACGCTGATAATAACGATTTTTATGCAGCTCTGACTATACTGGCACCTATTTTAATAATTTCTTTATCGCAATTAAGTATTGTTAGTAAGAAACGGAGTTACATGAATGCAAAAAATCTTTTTTCTACTCTCATAGTTTTTGTTGTTGCTATTTTGTCTGGCTTTATATTTTTAGATTTCAATAATACTAGTAGTTTAATATTACTAACCGGACCAGCAAGCATATTAATGTCTATTTTCTTTATAAATAAAGATAATTATTATTGGATTAAGGAAGTGGTTGTACTATATATTATAACGTGCATATTATTTATTAAAGTGTCCTATCTATTCTAAAATTATATTCGTTGCTATAGGGCCTTGGTTAAATAACAGGTCTATAATGCTAACATTGTTAATAAAGCCTACCTTATCCTCAAAAACCTGATTATAAGGTTTGATTTGCTTGTCGTCAATTCTATTCCTAAAATCTATAACCCCAGCAGCATAATTTTGTTTATAGCATATTGTAGAGCTTAATTGAATGCTAATATCTAAAAGTTTTAATATAAGATTTAAAGCATCGTTGTTAATATCTATTAAATAGCGATAGTTACGCTGATATAATCTAATAAATTCCTCTTGATAAAAACTATAAAATGGCGAATTTTTATAATTCATATAAATAGCTTTAAGATGGATATTTTTCCAATTGTAACTGTTGCTAATTTCAATATCTTTTATTTTAGTTTTAGTCTTATTGTGTTTAACTATAGGTATAGTCAAATTAAGTACCCCGTTAGGAGATATAATATGGGCCCGATTGTGCATAAAATGCTTTACAAAATACTGATTGTCTTCTATCCTAATAGGACCATTGTGTTTAGCGCAAGAAGATATAGTATTTATACAAGGTAAATAACTTGTAGATATTAATAATGTATTTAGCATGTGTCTTTGTATAATCTACTAAGCTAAAATAAATTTTATAAAAACAGTTAATATAAATAATTAGGTCTGTTTGTTAATTATGAATAATTATTTATATATATAAAGTATAGGAAATTAATTGTAGACACAGACAAGCCCTTCCCACTGAGTACATGAAAAATATTATTAACTATCCCATAAGCGTGATTATACTATTATTTAAAGAAACTCAGGATTATAAATATGGGTCGTTGCTCCAATAAAACTCATAAACTTATTATATTATAAAAAATATCAAATGATAAAAGCTTATAGTTTTATCATTTGATATTTTTTATAACTATAGAGTCATATTTATACAGGTTCTATCAATATATAATAAATAGAATCTATATAACTCAAATGCGTGTGCTCCTTCTTAATCCGGATGCCAAATATGATAATTGCTAATTTATAAGTCGTAAATTTTTAATTATCAAGGCACGATTTTATTTTTCTATACTAAACAATGCAAAAATCTAAAATAGAGTATTATAGAATCCAATCTATTATAAAAATTAAATTCTTATTATAATCTATTAGCCCAATAATACTTCTATTTGTAATTGTTTATCTTTTAGGGGTACCTAGAAAAATTAAATCTCTCAATGTGTTTTGCATTTGTGTATCGTCTGATGGCCAATTGTAGTAGCTGCCTTGTGCATCTCCAAAATTTTGCGCTACATAATCAACATTATCACTTAAAAATGAAGCACCCCATTCATCAGAAGATACGTTATCGCGTAATAAAAATGGCTGGCCTGTTATCGAATTTACTGCTGCACCTCTATCTTCTTCAGCAATTATAAAATGCATTTTTTGGTTGTTAAAGCTTTGCTTACTAAAAGTTTTTATTAAGTTGTAACGATCCAGAGTGGCACTATCTGCCCTATTACTTATATAAGATTTAAAAAAATGTTCGCTTAAACGTAGGTTAGAAAAAGCTTTTTTAGCGTTAGCATCTGCACCTGTAATTTTCTCTATATTTTTGTAAACAACATTAGCTTTATCTGTACCCCCTTGAGAAAAAGACATTATTGGCCCAAATCCTGATAAACGAACTACTTTATCTTTATGTATAGACTTACCTATGCTATAAATTAAAGATGTTGTTGCATAACTACCCATGGCAACAGCCCTAACTCCGGCACCATTCATATGCCAATCCTTAAAATTTGGCATTAATAACTGGTTTATAACTTTAGATATATCGTCAGTAGTGCTTATAAAACCATTATTGTTAAAATTGTATCGTATGTTTTTACCATATGAGGTCGCTAAAGTATGTAAAGCCCCATAACTGACAACTGTAGTATCCACCCAATTAGTATCAGCATCACTTATTTTATATTGGTAATTTAATCCTGGTGACCTGTATCCGCTTATAACTATAAATGACGTCTTGTCCTCCGTTGTACTTCCAGCAGTGTGCAGGTTTTCCAGCCAAGCGTTAACAGCATCGTAAGCATCATTAAATAAATCTTTAGTAACAATTATTATTGGAGTAGTTAAGGTATCACTACGATCTTTATTAGCATAAATTTTAATTTTTAAGTGTTGTATACTAGTGTCTATTTTAGCAAGCTCTGCTTTTTCAAATTCTTTATGTACCTGGATCGAAGCATTTTTTAGATCGTCAAATATATCTTTTGGAACTACTGGTTCCTCTATATCTCCATCGTCTTCACTGTCCGGGTCTCCATCATCAACGCCATCGCCTGTAGAGTCGCTACTACCGCCTCCGTTACCGACATTATCATTATGGGTACTATTAATATAGTTATAATCGTCGTTACAACTGTACATCAATACAGTAATAAACAAAGCGACAAAAAACGCCAATAAATATTTTGTTAATGTTATTTTCATAATTTTTATTATTAATAAATTCTATTTAATATCTAGATTGTAATTGTAATTTGTATCTACAATGCAATAATTGTGCGAATTGTTTTAAAAATTATACTATTATACCAACTTATATAATTTATTATTTGGTATTAATTTCTTCAAAGGTAATATTATTACTATAATGCGTCAAAGCATGCAAATTTAATATTAATATTGCCAATAACATAATAATAAGTGTGTTGTGCATGTGGCTAATTGTCGATTATTATTTAGTACCCATGGCCAAAGCTGACTAAATTATATATTATAACTATATATTAACATGCAGCTATTTTAACCAGAAGAGTGGAAATAAGATAGTCTAAATAAAAATTTATACTACAAAAGTATTACATACGCTGATTTATATTAAGTATAGCAAGGAAATAAATACTCAATAGACAATAAATTACTAACTATAATTATACCTAATAATTTATGCTTAGGCATTACTACTTCTTCTAGCTATTATAGGGGAATTACTGTATACAATATTATAGATATAAATAATTGTGCATTTGCTCAATTGTATAATTTTTAATTATTTGCATAGGAACCTGGTAATTAAGAAACTACTAAATTTATATTGTTTAGGTTCTTTATAATTAAAATGCAAATGCAATGGCCAATTTATCTTACTAGTTAATCAGAATGATATAACTATATAGAGGTTTACCTGGCAAATCACCATAATTTAAATATCTAATAAATATTTTATAAAACTCATATATACTTACGTATATCATATAACATAAATTAACCGTACTCTGGTAAATTATATCGGTAAAAATTTTAAATATTATTTTTAGATGCTATATGATAAATAGCTGTGTTACCTGAATAGGTAGTGTATATATAAGTAATTTTTGGACTAACTAAAACTAACAGATTTTTAATTTAATGTTGTTTCAGGATTCGTGTTATTAATAAATAGCTGATAGATTTTATCCCAATTATTTTGGCTAAGACAATAGGTAATTATCAGGATTTCAATAAATTTAATTATATGTTAAAACTTACATTCTCTCTTTGAGATAATTAATTAACATAAACATCTATATAATAAAAGAGAGAGCAAAGGGCTTATCTTCACTCTCTCTTTAAACTATCTTAGTATACCTAAAAATTTAGTTTTGCTCTACTATATATTTTATAAGACCTTTTTCTGAAGGGGTATTACTTATATATTTATCAGCATCGCCATCAGTTGCAGGGAAATTATAATCTGAATCAGATAACACTACATTAGTATTAGTAACATTAGCTGCAGCAGTTACAATAGCTTTCATACCTACTTTATCGCTAGTTACGTTATCGTCTAACAATAATTTTTGACCTTTAATTTTATCTATAGAGTCAGAATCAGCACTATCGCCTCCTGTAAGGAAATAAAACTTAATATCTCTAATTTTATTAGTGCTATACTTAGAGATTAAGTTATGAGTTGCTCCCCCACCTGCTAAAGATCCAAAAAAGTTATCCTCTGCTTTAC
This sequence comes from Candidatus Krakonobacterium acarorum, assembly GCA_050311575.1. Taxonomy (GTDB): domain Bacteria; phylum Bacteroidota; class Bacteroidia; order SolTP2; family SolTP2; genus Krakonobacterium; species Krakonobacterium acarorum. The sequence goes on from JBNOKO010000001.1 coordinate 224,828, forward strand.
CATATATTCTTAAAGCGTTAAAAAGTAACTTTCCTTTATGTGCATCTGTAAGATTACCTATAATATTTAAGATGTTTATTTTATAACCTATGTTTGCGTATGTAGAGTCTACATTACCAATAATGCTAGGATAAGCTTTACCTTGACTAAACTTCATTATAGGTGTTGTTGTAGCTACACTAGTGATAGTTGCATTGATGTTAGATGTTGCTTTGTTAGAAGCTGCCAGATCAACGGCTATTGTAGACATGAAAGGATCAAAAGCTACCACAGCTGCTTTACCAGAGTTAAATTTCCAATTTTGACCTTGTTCAAGCAATTTGGCAGCAAGTTTTATTACATCGTAAACCTGACTATAAATGTCAATTTGTTTACTATCGTAATATATGCTTCCGAAATTAGCAATATCAGTTATATTAGTGCCAAATATATCTGTTGCCTTTTCTCTTAAAGATTTATAGCCTTTTACCTCCATAGACGTAACGCCTATTGTATGTTTAAGCTTAAACTTAGTTGTATCTGGCAGTGTTTGAATATTATCTACTATTATGAAAAAGTTATTTTTTGCATTGGCGTCTTTTTGTATCTGGTCTGTATAGTCAGAAACCCTTTTTTTAATACTTTGGCCGAATAAACTTTGTGTTAAAACTATTATCGGTTTAGTATTTGCTATGCTCCTGCCAGGATAAGCTCTTACATATACTTTTGCTCTTAAGTTAGCTAAGTTTGAATCTATTTTAGCTAACTGATCTTTAGTTATTTCGTGTGTTTTTACACCTTGGTCAGCATCAGCTAATGCATCTAAAAGGTTATTGTTTGTAGGCGGAGTAGTATTATCGTTTTGGTCGCCACCGGCAATATCTCCGGGTGCATCTCCATTGCCATTGCCGTTACCGTTACCGTCGTTGTCCCCGTTTCCATTGCCGTTGCCATCGTTATCATCTTCAACGGCGTCTCCGTTATTGTTTCCATTACCATCATCGTTGCCATCTTCACCAACGAGGCCACCTGTGCCGTTATCTGTATTAACTTTATGTAATAAATAATCGTCCGAACAACTTGACAAATGCATTAATAGTAAAAGCGATGCACACACTATAAGAATTTTCTTTAAATAATATTTCTTTTTCATATTAAGTATGGTTTAATTAGTTGATTTTATATAAAGTATTTTTAAGTTTAATTGGATAGTATATTAATTATTTAATCTTGCTGTACAATGTATTTTACCAGGCCATTTGTGCCACCTATTAATTTTTTAGCATCTTCCGGGGTGCCAGGAAAATTATAATCAGGACCAGAGAGGGCTATATTAGTAGTTTTTAAATTTTTATCCGGGTTACTAATCATAGAATATAATCCTATTTTTTTGTTAGTTACATTGTCATCTAAGATTAATTTTTGGCCTTTTATACTTGCTCCTGTATCAGTAGCCTTATCGCCACCCAAGGCAATATAAAACTCTATATCTTTAGGTATAGAGGCTGCTTTGCCACTATAATTATTATATGATGTGGGCCTAATATCCGCTAGAGAAGCAAAAAAACTGCCTGGCACGACCCTTAAAATATCGAAAGCTAATTTCTTTTTAAGGTTTATGTCTGAGTCATTATTAATATCTACTAAATCTATTTTATAACCTAAGTTTAAATAAGATTTATCTAAATCAGTATTATCACTCGGATAATTTTTACCATGGATAAATGACATTAACCCTGGCACGGTAGCGATATGCGTTATTTTCCCTAATTTCTCAATGTTGACTATCTGTGTAAAAGCAATTAATATTCCGGACATAAAAGGATCAAAAGCTATCAACGCTAATTTTTGTCTATCAAAATGCAGGTCGTCCTTAAGTATGTTTATACTTTGTTGTACTGCTTTTAGGGTTCCATGAAAAACACTATTGTCGCTATTAGGAGTATATTTTAGGGTTCCTAAGTCTTCTAGCCCAACTATAGGGTCTTTACTAAATAAATCTAAAGCATATTTGGATATATCGCTATAACTTTTTATAGTAACCCGTTGCGGACTTTTTGTAGTATTACTAACTGCCTTGGATATATCAGAGGCCTTAGTTAATAGAAACATTGTAGTATCTGGCAAAGTTTTTAGGGCATTTATTACTATAAAAGTGTTTCTTTCTTTAGTCTGTGCATCTAGGCTTAAAATATAATCGTGCAATGGATGCGATACATCTTGGCCAAACAAGCTTTGTGAAAATATTATTATAGGTCTGGTTTTTTCTATATCCCTTCCAGGAAAAGCATACATTGTGACCGCGCCTGAAAAGGCAGCGAATTCAGGAGATATCTCACTCAATTGATCTGGAGTAAAAGTTATGCCTTCGACAGCTTGTGTAGTGTCTTTTAGCTTATCAATTAACTGCTGGTCGTGTACTATAGGCTTAGTTGGTATCGGATTATTATTTATTATACTATTAACAATAGGCTCGGCATCGCCGCAACCAATTAAATTAAACATTATAAACCCTAAGCAGCTTATGACACATAGCTTAAATAATAAAAATGTATTTTTCATGGTTTGGTTATATAAAGAGAATCGAACTACTTTGCATTATATCAATAAAAATAATACAAAACAGTTATTTTAATTGACATAGATTAACTAAAATGATAACTATCAAATTTTAGGCCATATTTATACACAATAGTAGATACTTATGATTTACTAATAGCACTGATAAATTATATTATACAATTTAAAAAATACTTATTTGATATATTGCATTAAAATAACAATAAAATACAACATATATAATACTTATTGTCCATTGTATAAAACAATCCACAGAAAATATTATTTTCTGTGGATAATATATTTAACGCCTGTATATAGGTATTATATAATGTATTTTGTCAGATACAAGGAAATTTACATTGGTTAATATAGGAGAGGAGGATTATAAAAAAAGCTGAAAGCTTATAAGATAGTAGAGTTACTATCTTATAAGCTTTCAGCTTTTTAACATTTTATATTTTAAAGAGCTTAAGAAAGCTAATTATAATATATTTTATCTCTCTTAAAGAATAACTCTTTAATATTATTTACCTGGAATGCATTAATCTGCTTTTAAAGCTTCTTTGAATGGAGCTTTAGTAAATAAATTAGTTACTTTATCCTTTGTAGGAAAGTTTGCATCAGTGGCTACTGTACCCATATCAGTTAATGCTAGAGTAGTAACTGTAACGTTAGATGCAGGATCTACTATAGCTTTTAAACCAACAGTAGTATTATCCGCATTCTCTTCTAATATTAAATTTCCGCCAATACCAGCTGTATTCGGAGCAGCAGCAGTTGCTGATTTTTCAGTTCCAGCGATATGGAAAACTACATGTTTAATTTTAGAAGAGGTCTTAGCTGATAAATCATGAGTAGTCACTCCTTTTACTAATGAAGCAAAGAAACTCTTAGTTGAATCTGCAGCGCCTGAAATACGTAAAGCATTAAAAGCCTGACCTTTAGCTACCGTATCTACTAATATTGGATTAGTGTGTTCAGCAGTATCCTTAACGTAAGCTTTTGCATCAGCTACTTTTACTATATTTGCAGCATCTTTATAGCTTATATTAACAGCTGCATCTGTACCTTCAGAAGAAAATTTCATTATCGGCGATAAAGCAGCAACAGTTGTAATTTTACTACCTGCTTTGTTAACATTTGTATCACCAGCAATATCAACAACCAAAGTAGACATAAAAGGATCCAAAGCTACCAGTGCTATATCTTCAGGGTTAGCATGCATCTTCTTTGCAGTTGTTGCTAGCGATTGGATAATTGCTACTAACTTAGTTCGTGCAGCAGCATATATGTCAGATTTACCTGTATCATAAACTAATTTACCAAATGCAACAGTAAATTTAGCTGGTGTAGCTTTAGTAGTAGAATCGTGCCAAGTAACTTTAAATAAGTTAGAAGCTGCTGTTTGCAAATCTTTATAGTTAGTTATAGTAGGCGTAATATCTGAAAGTGAGTCTGCATCAGTATTAGCACTTTTTAGTTTCTCACCGTCAAGAGCAGTATTAAACGCAATTTTTTCTGCACCTTCTTTTTTACCTATAACAGCTATTAAGTTCTTTTGGTTAGCAAGAGTTTTCGTTGCGCTGCCCAAATCATTTGAAAGATCGTTACCAAACATATCTTGAGCAATTACTATTACTAAACGTGTAGTAGAGTCGCTTCTACCAGATCCAGCATTAATAATAAGACCTGCATTAAGGTCGTTAAATTTATCACCTAATTTAACAGTAGTATCAAGACTATTTAAAGTAGCATCAGAGTAATACCTATTCACAACTGGCGTTGTAGCGCTAATCAAATCATCTACTTTCCCTGGTAGCGGTTTATCAGTGCCGCCATTATTACCACCTTTTAAAGGGTCGTCATCGCCGCAACTTACTAGTTGCACTACTAAAAATGCAGCTGCAAACATTACAGCAAGCTTTTTTAACAATAAATTCTTTTTCTTTTCCATGATATTAAAAACAAAATTATTTACAGTTTTTTTATAAAATTTATAATTTAATTTATTTATTTGTAATTTTTCCAATTGATTTAATTATAGCAATTACAATGCTAAACTTACAAAAAAATATTTTAAAATCGATACAGCATCGTATTAAAATATTAATATTTAAAATTTAAGACATTGTAGATTATAGCAATATTTAGAAAAAACACCTTAAAAACCATAATTAAATAGTAGACATGGATAATCTTCTTATGCTAAATGCTAACACAATATAATAATTTATTTTAACAGAAATCATATTTATTATATTTTTTTACTCTTTTCTAATTTAATACCTGGCGCCCATAAATACATCGGTTACTCAGATACAGTGTATATAATATTTAAATGCAACGATCGTTTTAATTTAACAATACTTACTGAGCTTTGCGGATTAACTAAATCTAAAAATACCGAATTAGGGCTTATAGCATTTGTAAGCATGTCGTATACACTTTTTTGTAAGTTAAAATTATACGATTTGTCTTCTTTATGCAAGGCGCCGTCTATATTATTAATAGGTCTATAATCGTGATTGTTGCCATCGGGCATTTGTATTGTGTTGCCGGCAGTATTTTGCCCCCTGTTAATTGTTAACAAGCCAGGTAAATTATCAGATATAGTGCTGGTGCCAGCTACAATATTAGCCTTATTTATTATTACTTTATTTGTACCAATGCTGTTATAAAGCTTTGTAAAATCCAGTTTGGCTTTTAGACCAGCTAATGGTATTAAATAGATGTTTTCAGTATCTTTTATAATGCTATCGTTAATTTGGTTATTTATATACGAATAAAATATTCCTTGTGACGATGCACTTGCATTAGCAAGAGGCAAACTAATTTCTTTATAATAATTACCGCTAGTAGTTTTTTCGTGATAGTATATTATAAGTTTTAGTGGCGACCCATTCGATGCATATGTACTAAAACCAATTAAACCTCCTATTCCCGATATTTTTTGCGCTTTTATTCTAAATCCTTTAAAATATTTAAGAAATGCCTGCTGATTAATAAAGTTAGTTTTAGGGGCTAAAAGAAATTTATTGAGAACATAATCGTTCGATAGCTTTATACGTATATCGGCATCAATCTCTTTATCCTCAAGTTTTTTACCGTTTTGGATATTAGGAACTTTTATTTTAGTACCTGCAAGGATGCTCAGTTGTTGGCTGTCGGCCCTGTTAGTATTATCGTAGCTAACTATAGTATTAGACAAATAAGGTGTTTTTTCTGTTTTTAAGTCGTCTGTTATTTCGTTTACTTCGAAATTAAACTTAGCTGATGTATCGCCATAAAAAGTTTCTCCTATTTTACTGCTCGAATAATCAAAAGCCAGGTAGGCGCTGTCAATCGCTATTATTGATGTATCGCCAAAAGAAAAATTATCCTGAGGCAACATAACCTGGCTATAAAAAGCTGTTTGTATAGATCCTGTTTCAGCTGTATAATCGGCAAGTACCGCTTTAGTATTAACATAAACATTATAACCGTTTACATCACTGTACGATAGCTTGTTGTCTGTGCGCATATTAGTGTACTTATATGCAACTACCGGGACGTCTACAGTTATCGATTTTGCGCTTTGGTGCGAAGAACTATTTGGTGCCGGCAAAGTACCTTTTTTGCACGATATTCCTAAAAGCGACAGAATTAATATATATATCCAATATTTAGTTTTTAGCATCTTTATATGGCTTTAAGCAGTTTTTTGTCCAAAAAATTTTGATAAAAAACCAATAAATCGTTAGGATCATTATTAATAGTGTTGTATTTAATTGCAGGTTTATTTGGATCTATAGATTTTTCTACTTTATCGCTAATGTCACCTGCTATTATAATCCCGTCTGAATTTGTAGCTGCCCCTATTTGCAATGCATCGCTATCGGCATCTTTATATTCTTTCAGGTCGTTTTTATCAATACCATCTATAGCTATTTTGTCAATAAAATTGTTTCCCAGAGTCTCGGCAAATTCGCCAGGATAGGCTGAATAAACTAATTTAGATTTAACAAATGGCGAATCTACCTTGTTGCGCAAATGGTTTATGTAGGCAGGTATAAGCGAGCTAAACCATCCGTGACAATGTATTACATCGGGTATCCACCCAACCTGCTTAATCATATCTATAGCCCCTTTACAGAAAAAGATAAGTCTTTCGTCGTTGTCTGTAAAAAATTTCTTTTTTCCATCTCTAAAAACCTGCTTCCTATGAAAATAATCTTCGTTATCTATAAAGTAGACTTGCATTTTTATTGCAGGTAAAGACGCAACTTTTATTATCATTAAATGTTCGCTGCCATCTACATTTATAGTACTACCAGACAAACGTATAACTTCGTGTAATCTGTGCCTGCGTTCGTTAACTACACCAAAGCGAGGCATTAGCACTCGTACTTCGCAATGATTATCCTGCATTAATTTTGTCATTAAAGAGGTTTCCTTGGCTATATTAGTAAGTTCAAGAAAAGGAGATAATTCGTGTGTTATAAAAAGATATTTATATTTAGCCATATCTGCGTCTAAAGAAATATAAACAATTAAAGGTTAATAATCTTACATACATAAGAATCACAAATATACGAAAAATTAACTTAATGGACGCGGGGGTGTATTGCTTCTAAATGGGTATAGCCTAATAAGACACGTTTAGAAGTGTCCTACCAGGCTATATATCTTAGTATAGAGGGTAGTGGTTTAAAACTTATTTGTTAAGTATTTTTACAGAAACTCTTTGGTTTTGTGCACGTCCATCTTCAGTTTTATTGCTTGCGATTGGATTGTTTTCGCCATAACCTTTGCTAATTACTCTAGATTTATCAACACCTTGAGACACTATGTAGTCCGTTACCGCTTTGGCTCTGTCCATAGATAAATTTTTATTTAATTTTTCTTGACCTGTGCTGCTAGCATAACCTCCTACCTCAATTTTTACTTTAGGGTAAGCTTTTAGTATTGCAGCTATGTTATTGCTTTGCGATTTAGCATCGTCATCCAAGCTAGATTCGTTTACCGGGAAAGTTAATTTATCCGAGTTAAAGCGAACCGATTTGTTAAGAGCTTTATTAGATTTTAAATAGCTTAGCAATTGGGCTTCAAGGCCTTTTTCTGGTACTGAAATGCTTGTGCCGTTAGGTAAATCTAAGCTTTTTACTTCGCCCAGGTAGCTCCATTTTTCTTGTACTGTTACTGTACCTGTATCTATAAGAGCACTTGTATCGTCTATAACTTTACCTTCTTCTACTGTGTCAGTATTAACATCTGTATCAGTTGCTGTAGTATCTGGTGTGCTAACAGCATTTGTATCAACTTCTGTTTTACCGCAACTTTTCCAAATGAAAAATCCAAGTAGCGCAGCTAATAATAGTAACAATATCCATCCCCAAGGGCTTTTTTTGTTATCTTCTGTATTGGTTTTGTTATAAGGAACTTTTTTTACGTTACCCGATGCATCGGCTACTTTATATGAATAGTTATTGCTATAGTCTTTTTTGTCTATGCCAAGAGTAGATGTTACACTATCTGGCAATGATTGTACTATTTGGTTTTTTTGTTGCGTTAAAAAACTCATTATGCCCGATACTCCGGAGCCATGAGATTGCGATTCTCTGCTTAAGTGACCTGTAAACAGCGATACTATAGATCCCATAAGGCCTGATACTGTAGCGGTTTTTACATTTGACGACGAAGCTATAGATTCACAAATAGAACTAAATTTATCTCCAAATAAATTGTTTAGAACAGAAGCGCTTTTGTCCTGAACATTAGTGTTGTTTAACGAATCACTCAATACATCGTTGTTTGATTTGCCTGAGCCTAAATCTTGTGCAAAAGAGCTAACTTTATTCATTAACCCGGCATCTGTATTTTTATTTGAAAAAGCTCCTACTATAGTAGGTATTATTTTATCTACTGCGCTTTTTAGTGAACTTTCATTTTCAGAAAATTTAGATGCGGCTTTCGACAAAAAGTCAGATGAAACGAAACCCTTTAGAGTTTCCATAATATTTACTGCCATAAGTTTGATAATTTATTGATTTGGTTTCTTTTAGTTATATTTTAAAACGGTTTAATAAGTTACAATAATTAACACGTTTAATTATCTGTTAAATCTATTTATTGTTTACGAAAATTTCGTGCCATGTGTTTACATTTACGCGAGGTTTTAAAATATATATTTTTATTATAGCTTAGTGTTTAAAAAATTTAAAGGGATGTAGCGTAGCCTGGTATCGCGCCAGCATGGGGTGCTGGAGGTCGTCGGTTCAAATCCGGCCATCCCTACTTTATAAAATACAGGCTGTTAAATATTATATTTTTGTGCAATAAGTTCTACGATTGTAATTAACCCTATAATGTCAATGCTATAATTTTAGGGTTTTAATCAAATGGATATCGGAACTTAGTGCCAGTTTTGGTAGAGCTTAAGGCCTTTTTAGCTCGTGTAGGTATAACGCTTAGAAATTTTATTTAGGTATATATCTTAAAATATTGACAGGCTGGCAACCCCTTTTTGGTTTTTTCAGTACGATTCAATAATTTAATTTTTAGTTTCTGTATACCAGATAATTATATAAATAGTTAATGCCTGGTTAGATGTTAACCTGGCAAAATTATGTTGTAATAAAATAACTAATAGCAGATTTGGAGTCTTTTTATAGCAGATTTACAGAATACTAGCTAGCATTTTATTGCTTTCTTCTACTTTTAAAAGCTTTACTTCTTTTATTTCGTTAATTAAACTTTTATCGTACTTTGCATACACACGTATATAATTGTCTGTAAGACCCGTGATATACCCCTGTTTGTTAGTATTTTCAAATAATACTTTTACGTTAGTTTCTATTTGCTTTTTGTAGAAAAAACCAGACTTTAAATGGGATAGCTCAATTAATTTGGCACACCTGGCAGATTTTTCTTTTTCATCTATTTTATATGGCATTTTTATAGATACTGTGTTGGATCTATCTGAATATGGGAAAACGTGTAAATAGCTTATGTCTAGACCATTTATAAAATTATAGGTTTGGATAAAGTCTTCATGTGTTTCGTTAGGGAAACCAACTATAACATCTGCACCAATAGAACTATTTGGCAATTTATTTTTTATGTATGCAATTTTATCTTTATATAACTGTGTAGTATATCGACGTCGCATAAGTTTTAATATTTTATTACAGCCCGACTGCAATGGTATATGAAAATGCGGGACAAAGCACCCTGACTCAGAAATAAAATCCACAATTTCTTCAGTAATCAGGTTAGCTTCTATAGACGATATGCGATATCTAATGTTCAGGTTAAGGTCCTTTATTTGTTTTAGCAAGTCTATAAAACGGATTTTGGTATCTGCATCGTAGCTGGTATAATCTCCTATATTTACTCCGGTTAAGACTATTTCTTTTACCGAATTGCTGGCAATTTCCTTTATGTTTTTTATTACATTATCCGGGTTGTCACTACGACTAGCGCCTCTGGCTAATGGTATTGTACAAAAACTACAAGAGTAATTGCAACCATCTTGGATTTTTAGGAAAGTTCGTGTCCTGGTTTCTTTGGAAAAGGCTGAATGAAATTCTTTAGTTTCCTTTATTTCGCTACAGTGGACCATAGTTTCAGCATTTACATCTTTATATTGCTGTAAGTATTCCGGCAAACGAAATTTTTCTTTAGCCCCCAGGACTAGCTTTACACCTTCTATGGAAGCTATTTGAGCAGATTTCAGCTGTGCGTAACACCCTATTACAACTACATAAGCCTGAGCATTTTTATTTATTATGCTTGATATTAATTTTTTGCATTTTTTGTCTGCATGCTCGGTTACAGAGCATGTATTAATTACATGTATATCTGCAATATCTTCAGTTTCGGTAATTGTATATCCGATGTCTTTTAATTGCCTTGATAATTGCGATGTTTCAGCATAGTTTAGTTTACAACCAAAAGTGTGGAAACAAATTTTTTGTGTATGTGTATTTTGCATTTTGTAATTATCTCAATTACTTAACTAAGTTAATTATATGTTTAGCTGCTATTCCAGAGCTTCTTTCAGACCCCAATGCTAAACTTAAGTTATCAAAAGATCTGTTTAGTTCGTCTATACAGGATGAGTTATTAAGCAACTTGTTAAGCTGATCGCTTAAATTGTTTAGATTAAAGTTATACTGCAGGTATTCTTTTACTACTTCTTTGTTTAAAATTAAGTTTATTAAAGAAACGTATTTAATTTTTACTAATAAATAAGCGACTAAATAATTTAACCAGTTTAGTTTATATATTACCATATGAGGCAGTTTTAATAAGGAAGCTTCTAGCGAAGATGTTCCTGATTTGATTATGCCAACTTTTGCATTTTTAAGCAGATCGTATGTATGGTCAAAAACTATTTTAACGTTGCTACTTAATTTTTTGTATTTAGAAAAGATTTTTGAAGAACTTTTATTGGCTGCAATAATAAAATGATAAGAAGGAAATCGGCTAGCTAAACTATTTAATATCGGCATATGGGCTTTGATTTCAGACTCGCGACTGCCGGGCAGCATAGCTATTATATTAGATTTATTAAGAGCAAACTTATCTAAAAAGCTATCGCTAAAATTATAATTGTTTATAGCATCATTAACCGGATTACCTACATATATAGCCTTAACATCATATTTTTTATAAAAATTTATTTCAAAGGGCAATATGCTAAGGGCGATATCGGTATATTTTTTTATTTGTAACGCCCTTTTAGGTTTCCAGGCCCATGCTTTGGGTAAAATATAATAACATACTTTTATACCGTTGTTTTTAGCATATTTAGCAATTTTTAAGTTAAATCCCGCAAAATCTACAAGTATCAGAATATCAGGGTTATATTTTTTTATATCTTTTTTGGCTAATACTAAAATTTTTATTAGTCTTATTATATTTTTAAAAATTGCCGTAAATCCTATAATATTTATGTTTTTGTAGTGCATAAAGGATACAGCGTCATCTACACTTTCCATTTTATCACCGCCTATAAATCTAAATTTAGCTTTAGGATCTAAAGTTTTAATTTCCAGCATTAAATTAGATGCATGCAAATCTCCGGAAGCCTCGCCAGCAATAATATAATATTTCATTTTACTAAATTACACATTTACTAAATTATGTACTTGAATAATTATTAAATTATAGCTATAATTTAATAATTAGGAACCCTGATAATGAAAACAGCTCTTTTTATAAGCAAGAAACTTTTTAACAATAACCAGACTCCTGCAAATAAAGCATCTATAAAGTTAGCTTGCCTGGCTTTGTTATTAAGTGTTATTACATCGATCGTAGCCTTCGGTATTTCATCCGGGTTTAAATCCGAAATTGTTAATAAAATAAAGGGGGTAAGCGGTAACCTTTATATACGGATAGCCAGTTTAAGCAGGTCGCTTGAAGATTTACCTATTAAAAATTCAGACGAAATTATTAATGAAATTTTAATTGGAAACTCGCAGATAGAGCATTTCCAAAAATTTGCTACCAAAACATCTGTACTAGTAAAAAACAGGGACATAGAGGGCATTATTATTAAAGGGATAGATGATAATTTTTCCTATAAATTTTTTAATAAGTTGATGGTCAAAGGCAGATTTATCAACTACAATGAATCTAATGTTAACGAGATCGTACTCCCAATTACTATTGCTAATAAACTAGATATTGATACAAATGAATATATAACAGCATATTTCACCGATACTAACTTAAAAACACGAATTTTAAAAGTAGTAGGCATATATTCTACAGACATAGCAGACATTGATAATATATACGCTTACAGCAATATAAAACTTATCCAAAAGATCAATAACTGGCATAATGGACAGATAAATGGTATAGAAATATTTTTAAAAAACGATAATATATCTAAAAAAGTTAGCGACGAATTAACTCTAAATCTCCCTGGTAATCTTATAGCATATTCTGATAAAGAACTATTCCCACAAATTTTTGATTGGTTAAATTTAATTGATAAAAATTCTATAATAATACTATCATTGATGCTAATGGTATCGGTAATCAATCTAATTTCGTCTTTCTTTATTATCATTATAGAAAAAACCTCTGTTATAGGCTTGTTTAAAGCTTTTGGATTCCCGGATAGTCTGGTACGTAAAATTTTTATTTATAACATTATGAGGTTGATGAATCGGTATCTTATATTAGGCAACCTAATAGGGATAAGTATATGCCTAATTCAACAAAAATTTAAACTAATAAAACTAGATAGCAGCGCATATTTTGTCAAATTTATACCTATACAGTTAGACATTTTAACTTTAATTTATATTAACTTAGCAATTGAGATCGCTATTATGTTAACTCTTTACATTGTTTCGCTTAAAATAATAAAAATCCATCCAGTTAATAATTTAAACCTTAAATAAAGTGGAGATAAAAATTAAAAATAACATTACACGTATACTTACAGATATCAACAGATCTGTTGGTGATATGGAGGGATCTAACAATAATGATAATTGTTTATGTATAGATCTACTACTATCCCAAATAGAATATTTGACGAATAACTTAAATATTCTAAAGCAAATTATATGTAGTGATAACGACTCAAATCCTGGTAGGCAAAAAAATGATACCGAAATAAGCAATAGAATAGACGATAGGCAACCAAGAAGCAATTATTTATTACAAAGTAAAAGGGAAAGCGACGATACTATTAGTAACACCCCCCAGACTACCAGGGTTCCAGCTAAAAAAGAAGAGATTCCGAATAATAAAGTAGAGATTCCTGTTAACCATGATACTAATGTTAAATTACAAAGTATTGACCGCGATGGAAATAATAGGCAAGCATTAAAAAACATAATAAGTTTAAACGACAAATTTACTTTTGTAAGATATCTGTTTAGAAACAACATAACTATTTATAGCGAACATATAAATAATATAGACAAATTAGGTAGCAAAGAAGAGGTTTTTACCTATATAAACACATACTTAAGCAAACTTTATGATTGGGACAATTATCCGGACAAAAAAGATTTGTTTATTAAAATAGTAGAAAAACAATTTGAATAATAGTAACCATACTACTAAATTATTTTTTGCATCTGATTTCCATTTGGGTTATAACGATGTTGAAAGCAAACGCGAATTTCGTATAAGTGCCTGGATAAAGAGTATACCTAACAATAGCGAGTTATTTTTGGTAGGAGACATATTTGATTTTTGGATAGAATACAATGGCATACCAAATAATAACCACCCCATCTTTTTAGATGCATTAGACGAAGCCTTAGCTAAAGACATTAATATATATATGTTTAAGGGAAACCACGATATGTGGTTAAGTAATTTTTTTAGACAAAAAGGCATAGTAATAATTGATAACGAACTTATAATTAGTAGAAATGGATATAATTTTTATATCCACCATGGGGACGGTATATTAAAAGGCGAGTTTAATTATAACACATTAAAAAAAATTTTAAGGTGTCCTATGACACAGTATATAGCAAAAAAGATTAATCCAAACTTACTATCCAAAATGGCTTATAAATGGAGCCATCGTGGCCATATAGAAAAACAAATACCTAAAGACACACCTACAAATAAAATAACTGATTTTGCTAATAATATATTAGAAAGTAGTAATATCAACTATTTTATTTTTGGCCATTATCACTATAAAAAATCCATAGCTGTTAACAGCAAATCTCAAATAATCCTATTAGGGGACTGGACAAAGGCAAATTCGTACGCTGTTTTTGATAACAATGAATTACGCTTATACTAGCAGCTTTTTAGATTTATAATGTGGCACCATTTTATATACTGTTCGATTTAAGTTGCCAGGCCCCTCTCTACATAGATACAATACTTTTATATTTTAACACAAAAACCTATTAAAAAGCGATTTTGTTATTACAAATAAAATTTAAAATGAGATATACTATGTAAACGGTTTTCGTTCTACTTTAATCTAACTAGGGCTATAGCCCATTAATAATAAGTTTAAAGTATCTATATATTTTTAATTATGGATAAAAAAGGATTAAAATATTTATATGAAATATAATTAGAGACAACAATTAATTATAAACTATACAGTATGCCTACTGATAATAACTGTTTATACTGAACTTCAGGCCTGTTGCTAATTACAACATCATGTCCATTAATACTTTGTGTTTCTTTCCATTTTATGCTTTCATCGTAAATAATACCTGTAGATAAACTTACTACTAATAGCTTATTAATAGTAAAATTAAGGCTATTATCCCAGTTAACCACAACCGAGCTAACTTTTTTATAGTTTGAAAATAAATCGAGCCTACTTAATATTTGGAAATTTGAAAATATTTCTGTATCAAGACTTATCGTAAGGTTTGCACCGTAAGATTGTAAAAATATATTCCCTGGAGTGATGCCATAGGCTCCTTGCAAAGAAAGAAAATTGTTAGCAACAACAGTAGTTCTGGCAGTAAAAGGCGATAAAAATATTGACAAACCAGTATTTGGTTTATAGCTTAAGCCTAGATATCCAATTAAATAGGCAGGAGCAAATGGAGCCGAAGCTAAGCTAGGGATATCCTTATCGCTGTATATATAACCCTTCGTAAATTGGCTCCTAAATTGAAAAGCCAAAGTTATTAACAATCTGGGATCTTTAGTCTTAAAGCCATATTTGGAATTAAAATCGTATCCGTCATCAGTTTTTCTAAATCCTTTATGATCTAAGGATTGGTTGCCATATACGAGGTTTAGTGTATTTTCCCACTCTGCTGTATTATTTGCATATTTAGATCCCAGGATTAAATTACCAATAAAACTAACAAGATCCTGCCCGCCAGACGACCATTTTGAAAAATATGCCTGTGATACTTTAAATGCTGCCTTGCCACCAAATTTTATATTAGAATCCTCTTTATTCATTACTATACTATAGTCTTGTGAATATAATTTTAAAGAATATATTAACATTAGTGACAATATTATAATTAATCGTAGCAAATATCGTTTCATCTAATTCATAACTTATATTAAACTTAAGGTTTTATATAACTAAACTATGGCTGTATACGTTTATAAGTACGTGGAAACGGTATAGCTTCGCGCAAATGCTTTAGCTTACACAACCACGATACAAAACGCTCTAATCCTAAGCCAAACCCTGAATGTTTTACAGAGCCATACTTTCGTAAATCCAAATACCAATTAAATGCATTTTCAGGCAATTTATGCTCTTTTATTTTTTTTAATAATAAATCGTAATCCGTTTCTCTTTCTCCGCCACCGATTATTTCTCCATAACCCTCAGGGGCTAGTACATCAACACCTTTAGCTAGTTGGCTATCGTTTTCATCTCTTTTTAAATAAAAAGCTTTTATTTCTTGAGGCCAATTATATACCATAACAGGCGTATTTGATAGCCTGGTTAAAATCGTTTCGTCCGATCCGCCAAAATCGGCTCCGAATTTAAAATTGCGAGCTGACTGTATCCACAGTGGAATATTTTTAGACTTTTCTTCCAAAATTTTTATTTTATTTTTTAGGTCAGCTACTTTAACCTTGCAAATACCAACTTCTTTTACTGATTTATTAAGGCCAATTTTTTCTTCGGCATCCTGCAGCTCTAATAGAGATTCTTGTATTTCTATATTTATATTTTCTAAGTCTTTTTCTAAAACTTCTAGAGCATTTTGACCATTTAAAGTTTCCTCACCTTTTAATATTTTTACAGCTTGATGATATGTTAATCTTATAAATGGCTGGGTTATTTTTTCTAACAAACAAGTATCTCTTTCTAAAATATCTAATTCGTATTTGCAATTCTTTAGGATATCCTGAACCACATACCTTATAAATTCTTCTATTAAATTCATGGTATCGTTAAGATCAAAAAAAACCATCTCAGGTTCCATCATCCAAAATTCTGTCAGATGCCTTCTGGTCTTAGATTTTTCGGCTCTAAAGGTGGGTCCAAACGTATATATTCTTCCAAGGGCTAAGGCCAGAGCTTCACCGTAAAGCTGGCCGGATTGTGATAAATACATCTGTGTATCATAATAGGCAACTTCAAAAAGATCAGTAGTGCCTTCACACGCATTAGATGTAAATATAGGGGAATCGGTTTGGATAAAATCTTTGGACTGTAGAAATGCGTTTATTGCCACAATAGTTCTGTTACGTACGCGCATTATAGCCCATTGTCTTTTAGATCGTAGCCAAAGATGCCTATTGTCTAATAAAAAATCTGCACCATGAGATTTGTTGGCTATAGGATAATCTTCTGTTTTGTTTAAAATATGATATTTATGTATGTTAATTTCATAGCCTTCAAGTTGACGTTTATTCTCTACTACCAAGCCTTCTAATTCTAAAACGCTTTCTAATTGCAAATTATTTAATTGCTGAAAATTGTCTTCTCCTATTGCGTTTTTTTCAGCGATACACTGGCAAAATCCAGATCCATCCCTAAAATTTATAAACAATATATTTTTGCTACTACGCTTATTAGTTAACCATCCTTTTACTATTATTTTTTTATTCTGAAATTCAGAGATATTTTTTAGTAACGTGTATTTTATACTCATATAATAATTTGCCTGAATAATAATGTTTATTTTTAGATGTGTATTAAATCCCAATATATATATTTTAGAGGATTATTAATTAATATAATTTTATTTATTAAGATTTGAATTTTAAAAAATATTATGCGATTATAGTTGCTGGTGGCAAAGGATTAAGATTGGGCAGCGATATACCTAAACAGTTTATGTTGTTAAATAATAAACCTATTTTACTATACAGTATAGAAGCTTTTAGCTATTCTATATACAAACCCGATTTAATAATTGCTTTAAGCAAGGAATACCAGCCATATTGGTTAGATTTATGTAAAGCCCATAATATTACTGTTAGACATAGCATAATAAATGCTGGCAATAATAGATCTGATACTGTAAGAAATGCTATTAATTATATTAATAATGAACATTCCATCGTTGCAATACATGATGGAGCACGGCCTTTAATCAATACATCTCTAATAGATAAACTATATAAAACGGCTAACGAAACAGGAACTGCTGTGCCTGTAGTCGATTTAGTCGATGCTATTGCTATAAAGACCAAAACCAAAGCACATAATATAGCAAAAAAAGATTTTTGGCTGGTACAAACACCACAATGCTTTGTAGGCAAAGATATTAAAGCTGCCTATAACAGGTGCAGGGATGCTATCTATGATGATGATGCTAGCCTTATGGAAGCCAATGGCCTTAGTATTACTCGAATTAAGGGGGAAAGAAACAATATAAAAATAACTTACCCCAACGATATAGTTATTGCAAAATCCCTGTTAGAATCTGGCGATATATAACTATGCTAACCCTATATTATTCTTCATAATAGAAATAATCGTCGTCATCAGTTGGACAATCAGGCCATATATCACGAGGGTCTTCAAATATTTCGTCTTCGTCAACTTCTAAAGCTTTTAAATTGCGTATTACCTCCTCTGGTAAGCCTTCTCTTAACGCATAATCTAATAATTCATCTTTTGTTGCAGGAAATGGTGCATCAAACAAATGCCTGATAAGATCCAGAGTCCAATAAATATCATCTTTCATATTTATACTTTATATGTCTTTAGGAATCATGTATTCTAAAAGCGCAAATATATATAAAATGGCTTATTATTTTACAATAATTGTTTTAGGCTTTACTTTTTATCCACAGTGTCTCATCTAAATTATAACCGTATACAATTTTCCTTGACAATACGAAAAGATAGTCAGACAAACGATTTAAACATTTGCTATAATTTTTTGCCACCAAAGAGTATTTGGTATTTTCCTGTATTACATTTATTAGGTTGCGCTCTACTTTACGTGCATGGCACCTGGCAATGTGGCAAAATGATACAGCCAGATTCCCTCTTGGTAAAATAAAATTTTTTAGTTCTGGCAGATTATCTTGTATGCTATCAATTTCTTTTTCTAGTTTGTATGTTAAGTATTCATAGTCTATTTGTTCGTCTCGCTTACCAGCTAGTATTATTTCAGCACCGATTGAGAATAACATATTCTGCAAATAATTTATAAAGCTTATATCACGATCAAAATTTGTATTATCTCCTAAGGCACTATATACTAAACCCAAATAGGAGTTTAATTCATCTAAACTGCCACATAAACACAGTACAGGGGCGTTTTTGGGCATAATTGAACCGTCTGGCAAAAATGTACAACCATCATCACCACGCTTAGTATATATCTTCATAAATAGTATTTAGACTTAAGAAATTTAAGATTTTTCCAATGTTATGAGGTAGGTAATTGGCTTTTAGTATTTAACTTAGCTTAACTAATGTGGGAGCAACAGGACTCGAACCTGTGACCCTCTGCTTGTAAGGCAGATGCTCTAAACCAACTGAGCTATGCTCCCAGACTTTAAATAAATTTAAACTCAAATGTACATCTAAAGTGCGAAAAGTGCAAATTTTAATAAAAATACTTACAATTTTGGCAACGCTGATATCAAATCCAGGTCTGCATGGCTTTTATATTGCTCGAAGTTATCAATAAAGGCTCTTGCTAATTCTATAGATTTGTTATGATAACTTTCCGCATTTTTCCATGTGTTAACAGGGTTTAAAATTTCTGATGGCACTCCTGGACAGCTGGTAGGAACTTGTAAGTTGAAAATTTCTGTATTTATGTATTGCTGATTATCAAGATTTTTATTTATAGCTGCATTTATTATAGCACGTGTATACTGTAGTTTTATGCGCTCTCCTATTCCGTATGGTCCACCTATCCAACCTGTATTTATTAACCATACCGAAATTTGGTTATCAGTAAGTTTTTCTCCAAGCATTTTGGTGTAGTGGATAGGACTAAGTGGAAGAAATACTTTTCCAAAGCACGCAGAGAAAGTAGCTGTTGGTTCGTTTATGCCTGCTTCTGTTCCTGCAACTTTTGCTGTATATCCTGATAAGAAATAAAATCTAGCTTGGTTTATAGTTAGTTTAGATATAGGTGGAAATACGCCAAAAGCATCAGCTGTTAGAAAAAATATATTTTTAGGTGCTGGCGCTACTGATTTATCTAATGCGTTTGATACATAATGTAGTGGATAAGATACTCTGGTATTTTCTGTTATACTGATGTCCTTATAATCAACTTTCCTTGTACCAGGGTAAAAACGCACATTTTCTAATAGTGAGCCAAATTTTATAGCATTCCAAATTGTAGGTTCGTTTTCTTTTGATAAATTAACACATTTTGCATAGCATCCGCCTTCAAAGTTAAATATATTATCCTTGTGCCAGCCATGCTCGTCGTCTCCGATTAGCTGCCTATCTTGCGATGTAGATAGTGTAGTTTTACCAGTGCCGGACAATCCAAAAAATAATGCTGTATGACCATCAGCGCCTATATTTGCTGAACAGTGCATGGATAAAACATTTTCTTTTTTAGGTAGCAAATAATTTATAACGCTGAAAATTCCTTTTTTAATTTCGCCGGTATAGCCAGTGCCACCAATTATAATTTCTTGCCTACTAAAATTTAATATTGCAAAATTGCTACTATTTGTTCCATCTATTTTGGGATCAGCCAAAAAACCTGGCGCAAATATTATGGTCCAATCAATGTTTTTAGATGTCTGGTCGTCTTGGGGTCTTAAGAAAAGATTATATGCGAATAAACTTCCATAGGCTTTCTCTGAAAATAATCTTATAGTAATTTTAAATTTATCGTAAGATGAAACAAAACCTTCGCGTATATACAGCTGTTTGTCATTTAAATACTCTATAACTTTCTTTCTTAGTTTGTCATATTTATCAGATTCAAATTTTATATTTACCTGCCCCCAATCAACTGTAGTGTCAGTTTCTTTGTCACATACAATAAATCTATCTTTAGGGGATCTACCTGTAAATCTACCTGTGTTTATAGCTACAGCTCCGGTATCAGCTAAACACCCTTCTTTATTTATAACTATATGTTCTATAAGCTCCGTAGGTTCAGTATTGTAAAAGACCTCGTGGCTATGAGCTAAACCTATACTTTTAACAATAGTTTCGACTGAATTCATATAATGGTATTTAAATGTATTTTGTAATTATTAATTATGGTGTAATCACTTTTAAAGCTTTCGCTTGTAATTTTATATGTAAAGGTTGAATTATGTTTACAGGCTCCCCATCCAGGTGTACCCAGTTGCTATTCGTTTGAATATATGCATGTTTAACTTTCATAGTAGTTACAAGTTTAGACTTATTAATTCTTTTAGTAAGTAACTGGTATAATAATTTTATTGTATCAAAGAAGTGCATTTTTTTTATTATTACAATGTCTAATAACCCGTCCTGAATATCAGCTAAAGGTGCAATAAATATATTATTACCAAATTGCGAGCCATTTGCTATACTTAGACTTAAGCAATGCATTGTTATTTTTTCATTATCGTGTAAAGTTAAATTAATTTTTATTGGTTTATAATTTTTATAGAGTTTTATTGTGAGCCTTACATAGTTTATTAATCCGCGCTTTGTCTTACTTGCAGCGAATTTTTTAGCTACTAAAGCCTCAAAGCCCAGACCTACCACGTTTAAAGCTATAAGGCCGTTTAA
Organism: Candidatus Krakonobacterium acarorum; assembly: GCA_050311575.1. GTDB lineage: Bacteria > Bacteroidota > Bacteroidia > SolTP2 > SolTP2 > Krakonobacterium > Krakonobacterium acarorum. The sequence goes on from JBNOKO010000001.1 coordinate 245,991, forward strand.
ACTTATAGCATCTATCTTAGTAAAATTTAAATTATTAATTATTTTGCATCCTTTGTAGTAGCAACTACTTATTTTAAGGTGCCTGGCCAGACCATTGCCCGACCCTACCGGTATGATCCCTAATAAAATATCTGCTTTAGCATTTATTATCTCAGTTGCTAAGGCATTTACTGTGCCATCGCCGCCAACAACAATAATTGCGTAAAAATTGTTTTTTATTGCATCTTGCGCTAATGTCTGCAGATGTTCTTTGCCTTTAGATACTTCTATTTGTATTTCGAATTTCAGATTATCTATTTCAGAATTTATAATCGATATGGCTTTGGATTTAGATTTGCCTCCTGCAATAGGGTTAACTACAAAAAATAATTTCTTTCGTGTATCGGTAATCACTATAACGCTATAATAATTCGTATATTAATATTTATAGAATATCAAAGGATAAATTTAACCATATTTAACCAACACTTACAAAATTGGCAAAATGCACAATTACGATTTCTTAATAATAGGCTCCGGCATAGCAGGATTAAGTCTAGCATTAAAATTATCTAGTAAATCCAATAAAGTTGCTGTTATAACCAAGAATGCTGAAGATGAATCCAACACTAAGTACGCCCAAGGAGGCATAGCTGTAGTTACTAACAAGCATGATTCTTTTAAACAGCATATTCAAGATACTATAATTGCCGGGGACAACCTTAACGACAAGCATATAGTCGATATCGTTATACATAAAGCCCCCGAAGCGCTAAATGATCTTATTAACTTAGGGGTAAATTTCGATAAAAATATAAATGGAGAATTTAATTTATCTATCGAAGGTGGCCACTCACATAATAGATTGTTACATTATAAAGACAGGACAGGTTTTGAAATAGAACGCTCGTTAATTAATGCTGTTAATAAAAACCCAAATATTACTGTATTATCGAATCATTTTGCCATTGATCTTATAACCGAGCACCATCTAAAAACTAATAATTTAGATGAAATAAATTGTTACGGGTGTTATGCACTGAATACTGATAACGATGAGATTAATGCTATTTCTGCTCAGAAAACTTTTTTGTCAACGGGTGGTCTGGGGCAATTATACAGCTATACAACCAATCCTCTTGTTGCAACAGGGGACGGGATTGCAATGGCATACCGAGCTAAAGCAAAAGTCAGGAATTTAGAATTTATACAATTTCACCCTACTGCTCTTTATAATCCTAATGAATCTCCTGCTTTCCTAATCTCTGAAACTGTAAGAGGAGCTGGAGCAGTATTGCGAAGGCAAGATGGTTATGCTTTTATGCATTTATATGACAAAAGGAAAGAGCTTGCGCCGCGAGATATAGTAGCACGCGCTATAGACGCTGAAATTAAAAAATCCGGGCATGAATATATATATCTTGATGCTAGAGATATAGACAAAAGCACTATACTTGCCGTATTTCCTAACATTTACAATAAGTGCTTAAGCATCGGCATTGATATGATTAAGGATATGATACCTATAATCCCGGCTGCACATTATTCTTGCGGAGGCATATTAGTTAACGATAAAGGGAGAACAGTAATAAATAATTTGTATGCATGTGGCGAATGTTCATCAACCGGGCTCCATGGTGCCAACCGTTTAGGATCGAATTCATTACTGGAAGCCTTGGTATTTTCAGATATTATCTATAAAGATATTTCTAATAGCTACGTAAAAAGATCCTTACCCTCGATACCTAAATGGAACGATTTTGGCACCACGCAAGCTGAAGAACAGGTTCTTGTAAGCCACAATACAAAAGAACTCCAAAATACCATGTTTGATTATGTAGGGGTAGTTAGATCTGATTTTAAGTTAAATTGTGCAAAAAAACGCATACATTTATTAAGAGAAGAAATAGAAAATTTCTACAAAAAAACAAAAATTTCTGTAATGCTATGTCAACTTAGAAATTCTTTACTTGTTAGCGATTTAATAATTAAATCTGCATTGGCTCGTAAAGAAAGTATAGGATTACACTTTAATACAGATTATCCATACAAGACCAAAGATCCCGGAGATACCATTTTATAAATAAATTGTATTATTTTTGCATTTATTGTTAAATTTGTATATTCTATATTCCTATGGCATCATATTTCATATTAGTAATTATTCCACTTTTATTAAGCTTTTACGTAAGCTGGAAATTTAAAAGTGTTTTTGATGAATATTCTAAAATTCCCTTAGAAAACTATTTAACTGGTAAAGAAGTCGCAGAAAGGATGTTGGCCGAAAATAATATTACCGATGTAAAAGTAGTAATGACAGATAGTCAACTAGCAGATAATTACAATCCTGGTAATAAAACTATCAGTTTAAGTCCAAATGTGTATAATAGTAATAGTATTGCGGCAGCCGCTGTTGCGGCTCACGAATGTGGCCACGCTGTTCAGCATGCGACCAAATATACATGGCTAAATTTTAGATCAGCAATTGTTCCTGTTGTAAGTATATCGTCAAGATATGTTATGTGGATCCTATTAGCTGGTATCCTTTTAGTAAATACTCTACCATGGTTGTTATGGTTAGGGATAATTTTATTTGCCGCAACAGTAATATTTAGTTTTATTACTTTACCTGTAGAAATAGATGCCAGCAAAAGAGCTTTAAGTTGGATAAAAACTTCTGATACAGTTGCTATTAACCAACAAAGCGATGCTGCAAGAGCACTGAAATGGGCAGCAATGACTTATGTTATCGCTGCACTAGCTTCCTTAGGAACATTAATTTATTATATAATGATAGCTACAAACTCAAGAAGATAGCCAAAAAACAAATTCATGCAAGAAGATATTATTAATATTGCCATAATCGCCCACGTGGACCATGGCAAAACTACTTTAGTTGATAAAATTCTATATCAAACAGGTTCATTTAAAGAAAATGATGCCGATGGTTTGATTCTAGACAACACCGATTTAGAGCGCGAGCGAGGAATAACTATTGTTTCTAAAAATGTCGCAGTTAAATATCAAAATACTAAAATCAATATCATAGACACTCCCGGGCACGCTGATTTCGGTGGCGAAGTTGAACGTGTCTTAAAGATGGCTGATGGAGTATTGCTACTAGTAGATGCATTTGAGGGTCCGATGCCCCAAACACGTTTCGTTACGGAAAAGGCTTTGGGCTTGAATCTTACTCCTATTGTAGTTATAAACAAGGTCGATAAGCCTAACTGTTCGCCTTTAGAAGTAAATGATGGAGTTTTTGAGTTATTCTTTAATCTAGGTGCTAGCGACCAACAGCTTAGTTTTCCCACTATATATGGGTCAGCAAAAGAAAATTGGATGGGACCAGATCCAAATAAACCTACTGATAATATGTTGCCTTTGCTAGATGCCATATTAAATCATATTCCTAAAGCAAAGAAGGTTGATGGACCTTTCCAAATGCAAATAACATCTATAGATTATTCATCATTTGTAGGCAAAATTGCAATTGGCCGCGTAACAAGAGGATCTTTAGTCGAAAATTCTCCAGTTGCCCTAGTAAAGCAAGATGGCAGCATAGTAAAAACCAGAATCAAAGAATTATATACTTTCGAGGGATTAAAGAAAGTTAAAGTTGAAAAAATAGCATCGGGAGATATATATGCCCTAGCTGGTATAGATAACTTTACTATAGGAGATACTATAACTGATATAGATACACCAGAAGCCTTAGAGTCAATAAAAATAGACGAACCTACTATAAGTATGCTCTTTACTATCAACAATTCTCCATTTTTTGGCAAAGAAGGGAAATTTGTTACTTCCAGGCATTTACAAAGTAGATTAGAAAAAGAAACAGAGAAAAATTTAGCTTTAAGGATAGAACAAGGTCCTACTGCCGACAGTGCTATTGTCCGTGGAAGGGGCGTACTTCAATTATCGATACTTATCGAAAATATGCGCAGAGAAGGTTATGAGCTACAGGTAGGTCAGCCGCAAGTTATTATTAAAGAAATTAATGGAGTACAACACGAGCCAATAGAGACTTTAGTTATAGATACACCTGAAGAATATGCTGGTAAAATTATCGAGATAGTATCTAACCGTAAAGGTAGCTTGATAAGTATGGAGCCAAAAGGTGACTTACAACATTTAGAATTTACTATTCCTACACGACTTCTAATGGGTCTTCGTAGCCAGGTTCTTACTTCTTCTGCAGGAGAAGCTATATTAACCCATAGGTTCAAAGAATACGCTCCATTTAAAGCGTCTGATACCAATAGACGAATGGCCGGGGTACTTGTTGCTACCGATGCAGGTACTGCAACACCTTATCGAATAGACAAACTACAGGATAGAGGTAGATTTTTTATCGAACAGGGTCAAGAGGTATATGAAGGTATGATAATTGGCGAACATAATAGATCTAACGATCTAGATGTAAACATAACAGAAGGCAAGCAACTAACAAACTTTAGAACTACTTCTAAAGACGATTCTAACAAAATTATACCACCTATTAAAATGTCTTTGGAAGAATATTTAGAATATATTCAGGCAGACGAATACGTAGAAATTACACCTAAAAATATTCGTTTGCGAAAAATAATTTTAAAAAGTAACCAAAGAGCCAGCAAAAAGAAAAATTAGTTTTAATTGTTGAAATAAGCTATAAATACGATTTTCCACCTATATCACACAATAATGATGGGTGGAATCGCACTATTAAGTAGATAATATGATCTTAGAGTAATTATAATAAAGCTAAGCTGAAATACTAAAATATTTAATCCTTTTACTTCTTCTGATTAAGCTTATTTCGTTAAGTAATCGGTATATAATTGGTTTTCAATGAGGATATAAAAAAAGTGGTAAATGAGATAAACATGTTTATCTCATTTACCACTTTTTTTATATAAACTAGACTCCAATCTATTTATTAGATTTTTGAAAACAAATAACTATTTAGATGTATTTGTATCTGGTTTTTGTTTTTCAGCAGGTTCAGTTTTTTTGTCTTTAGATTCTTTAGGATCTTCTTTTTTAGGATGTATAATGTCTAGTACTTCAATTTCAAATACTAATGGACTGTTAGCTGGAATAACTCCATTTGCATCTGCTCCATAACCTAAAGTTGAAGGCATTGCAACTATTGCTTTAGATCCTTTTTTTAACAATTGTAATGCTTCGAAGAACCCTGGTACAGTTTGCCCTTTTACTACTGGAAAACTTATTGGAGATTTTCTATCATAAGAAGAATCAAATACTTTACCGCTTAATAATGATCCTTTATAGTGTAATTTTACTGTGTCCCCAACAACGGCAGTTTCTCCAACACCTGGTTTTATCATTTTATACCTTATTCCTGATGGAAGGGTTTGTAAATCAAGCTTTTTACTTGATACGTATTTGTCTATTAACGGATTATCAATAGCATTTTGTTTGTCCGCTTTTTCTTTCTGTTCTTTTTCTAATTGTTCTTTTAACACAACTTTTGTAATTGTTATATCATATATTACTTTACCATCTTTTCGTATATAATTACGTAAAAAAGGATCAACAGGCATATTTTTTATCATTGCTTCGATAGGAATCCTAAAAGTTGCACTATCGCCTGCAGTAAGCAATGTTAATCCTTTCATTATTTCATTGTCCTTTAGGAGATCTTCTTGCATTACAATAGATTCATCTTTACCATTTTTTTCAGAACTGTAAACGGCCTCATCGCCATTATCTGGCTTAATAGTAACTTTAAATGACACTGAATCTCCCGATTTTATGCGGTCGCCCTTAGACGGAGTATGTATTTTATACTCGATATTATCCTCTGTCTTTTTAAAACCTCCATCGTTATTACACGAGACAGCCAAAATAGAAGCGCCCATTATTAATAAATGCTTTAGTTTCATGTTTATAATTATGTTAATTGACTTTATTTAAATAATTAATTTGAAGTTTTTTTATTATGTAATGTTACAACATTAATAACTTTTTTGAAAGTATCCTCCATAGATAATTTAGATATTCCTCCTGCAGCATTAAAATGGCCTCCCCCAGCAAAATATTCTTTTGCAAAATCAGATGCTGAAACGTTATTCTTAGAGCGAAATGACATCTTAACTAAGCTATTTCTTTCAATTAAGCTTATAGCTAAGTTAACACCTTTAAGTAAAAGCGCATAATTAATAATGCCATCAGTATCCCCACTTTGTATGTTATATTTAATGAAATCGCTCTTATTGATACTTACAATAGCGATGTTTAAATCTGGAAAATATCTAATTTTATTTTTCAGACAATCTCCCAAAAGTTTTAATTTATTAATACTATACTCGTAAATGTTATTGTAGACATTATTGATATTTATATCATAATCTACAAGGTCTGCAATTACTCTATAAACTACAGTTGTTACATTTGATGTCGTAAGGTTATTTGTGTCAGTTATTATACCTGTATAGATACAATATGCTATGGTTTGATCTATCAGTTCAGCATCATCCATGATATAAATAAATTCATAGGTTAATATAGCTGTGGAACAAGCTTTGCTATTAATGAAATAGTAGTCAAAAATTTCCTTTAAGCTATCGTTTTTAGGTAATAAATGATGATCTATTACAATAAACTTTTTGTCTTGTTTACAGTCGATAATAATGTCACCTAATTCTTTGCCTAACCGTTTAAATTCATTAAAATCTAAACAAAAAATAATATTTGCTTTTTTAATGCGCTCTAAACAAAGAGCTTTATCATTACTGCAAGCAAAATTTAATATTTTGTCTGATCCTGACAGAAACTTGAAGTTAGCTGGATATGCATCTGGAACGATTACCGTTACATTATTTCCTAATTTTTGTAAATAATGGTATATAGCTAAGGAGGAACCAACCGCATCGCCATCTGGAGACATATGCGTTACAATAACTATATTAGCGTTGGTTAACTGCTTCTTTAACTCTTTTAAATCCAGGGATTGCATATATATTTTAGGTATTAGAAGTAAATATATTTATTTATTTCAAAAAACTTTATAAATTAAACTCTTTATTACTTTATTTACGATATTATTGACATACAATGAAAAGCAATACAACATTTTCTATAATAAAACCTGATGCTATAAAAAATAATTGCCAAGGCCTAATTATTGATAGGATTTTAAAAGCAGGATTTCAAATTGTTGCTATGAAAATGTGTAGTTTAAATGAAGAACATGCCCGAAAATTTTATTGTATACATAAAGACAAATCATTTTTTGATTCTTTAATAAAGTTTATGTCTTCAGGTGCATTAATTGCATTGGTGCTTAAAAAAGAAGATGCAGTAGACGAGTTTAGAAATCTAATTGGAGCTACAAACCCTGAGGATGCAACTAAAGGAACAATCCGGGCAGACTTTGCAACCTCAATAGAGCACAATGCAGTGCATGGGTCGGATAGTTGCGAAAATGCGAAACATGAAATTTCGTTCTTCTTTTCTTCTTTAGATATATTAAACTAGTAATTCGATGAATTATGCGTTAAGGTGGATTATAAGAAATACATCGCTAAAGGCTTTTGTATTGATAGTAATAATATTATTAACGCTTTTATCAGAACGCTATACTAATTATTTAATAAAAAAATTAGCAGAGTCAGAAAAAGCTAAGGTAGATTTATTTGTAGCAACGACTATCGCTAAATTACGCACCAACGATGTAGAGCTTATAAGGTTTTTGTATGGAGTAGTAGATAATTATATACATATACCTATGATAGCGACAGATTCTAATGGTTCTATTATAGGACATAATGGGCTTAGCAAACACAAAACGCCTTTTATAGACGAGGTTAATAGTAAAGTAATGTATGACCCTGATTATTTTCTAAATCAGCTTAAGATAATGCAAGAGCAGCACCCCCCTATAGTATATTCTCCGAGTGTTGGCTCGTATAATTACGTATATTATAGGGACTCTTTTTTGCTATACAATTTAAAATATTTTCCTATTATACAAACCTTTAGTACACTAGCATTTCTAATAATAGCCTATTTACTATTTTATGCATCTGAAAGAGCTGAAAAAAACCTTTTATGGGTCGGTATGGCTAAAGAAACTGCGCACCAATTAGGCACACCAATATCTTCCATAATGGCTTGGGCTAATCTCCTAAAAAATAACGCTTGCGACAATAAAACCATAGCTATTGAGCTGGAAAACGATGCAATGCATTTAAAGCATATATCAGATAGATTTTCAGAGATAGGCCTTAACCCTAAATTAGAAAAGTATAATATATATTCCTTAATAGAAAATACAATTAACTACATACAGATTAGAACTCCAAACAATATAACTTATAAGCTTAATGGCAATAAACTTAGCTCGGCCCTGGTAAATCTTCAACTATTCGAATGGGTTATAGAAAACTTATTTAAAAATGCTATAAATTCTATTGGTAACAAGGCAGGTAGAATAACCGTTTATATAGAAGAGAACCGTAATAAAATACATATTTACATACAGGATAACGGTTCTGGTATATATAAAAGATATTTTGAAAAAATATTTAAACCTGGTTTTACTACAAAATTACATGGTTGGGGCCTGGGCTTATCTTTAGCTCGACGTATAATTAACGTCTACCATAAAGGTCAAATATTTGTATATTCATCAGTAATTAACAAAGGAAGCACTTTTAAAATTATACTTACAAAAGTTGCCTAACAATTAAAAAAAGCATCTTTTATATGCTCAATTTGATATTTATGTATGGAGCGATTAAACATTATTGCGATAATATCAAATCTAATTTCGCCTTTATAGCCGTGTTTATAAATGTAGCTATCTGCCGCATTGACTAAATTATTAATTTTAGTGTCGCTAACAGCCTCTTGAGGATCACCGTAATTACTGCTTAATCGTGCTTTAACCTCTACAAAAATTAAAGTGTCGTTTCTTAGGGCTATAATATCGATTTCCAAGTGGCCACATTGCCAATTACGTGACAATATCTTATAATTTTGCTTAACTAAATAGCTTGTTGCGATGTCTTCACCTATATTTCCTAAAATTTTGCTATTTAACTTATAGTACATAAATTAGAGACAATTAAATAATGAAAAAAATTATAGTCCAAAACTGGGGCTTACTCCCATACGATGAAGCTTTAAAAAAACAAATCTCCGTTTTTAATGAGCTACTTGACAACAAAATTAATAAGAAAACAAATTCAGTAAACTATTTAATTTTTTGCGAGCATAAACATGTTTTTACTTTAGGTCGAAATGGGGATAAAAATAACTTGCTGATTAATAATAATGAATTGGCACAAGATAATATTGATTTTTTTGAAACCACACGAGGTGGTGATATAACTTATCATGGGCCTGGACAGATTGTATGCTACCCAATCTTAGATTTAGATAATTTCTTTAACGATATTCATAAATACATGAGGTTACTTGAAGAAGTTGTAATACAGACCCTGGGAGAATACAAAATATTATCAGAGCGCTTAGATAAGTTTACAGGGGTGTGGATTAATAAAAACAACGTATTTAAGAAAATATGCGCAATGGGAATAAAATGTAGTAGATGGGTTACTATGCACGGATTCGCACTAAACATAGACACTAACCTAGAATATTTTAACAAAATAATACCCTGCGGATTGCAAGGTAAAGGAGTAACTTCAATGCAAAACGAATTGCAAAATAATATAGATAAAGAAGAGATAATAAATTTAATAGTTAAAAATTTTGCTAATATATTTGGTGCAGAAACAAATAATTATAAAAAACTACAATAAAACTGGAATCATATTAACATAATGCAGAACAATAACGATTTATCTGTTTTAACAGAAGCTTACCGATTACTTATATCAAATATAGGAGAAGACTTAAACCGCGAAGGATTAATTAAAACTCCTCAAAGAGCTGCAAAATCTTTTTTATACTTAACGAGAGGATACAATGCTGATCCTACTGGAATATTACAAGAAGCAATATTCACAGCAGATCCTAAGAAGCATATGATAATGATAGAATCTATTGATATTTATTCTTTATGTGAGCACCATCTGCTACCTTTTTTTGGAAAAGCTTTTTTAGCATATTTTCCAGATAAAAAAATTGTCGGTTTAAGTAAAATCCCACGTTTCATAGAAGCATTAAGTAGTAGGTTACAGGTGCAGGAAACGCTTACCATACAGATCCTTAACCATTTCCAAGAAGCGCTCGCCCCAAACGGTATCGCAGTAGCTTTACAATGCAAACATCTATGTATGAGTATGAGGGGCGTAAAACAACAGGGTTCTATAACTACTACTACAGCTTTTAATGGCGTATTTGATTCGACAGAGCATCAAAAATCGTTCTTAAGTTTAATAAATAAGTAATACATGAAAAAAGCATTCGTATTTCCAGGTCAAGGTTCTCAGATGCCAGGTATGGGCCTTGATTTATACAATAATATACCACAAGCAAAAAAAATGTTCGATTCAGCGAACGATTATCTTGGCTTTAATATTAGCGATATTATGTTTAATGGGTCTGTAGAAGATCTAAAACAAACAAATATAGCGCAGCTTGCAATATTTATTCACTCTGTAATTGCTGCTTTTGTTGATGAAGATTTTGAACCAGATATGGTTGCAGGGCACTCGGTAGGCGAATTTTCAGCTCTTGCTGCAATTAAAGCTATAAGTTTCCAAGATGGCCTAAAACTAGTAAAAGTGCGTGCTGAAGCTATGCAGCAAGCCTGTAAAAGATACCCAGGCACTATGGTTGCAATATTGGGTGCTGAAGACACAATAGTTGAAACAGTATGCGCGGATACACAGGATGTATATACTGCAAATTATAATTCTCCAGGGCAAATAATAATATCTGGTAGTATTGAAGGAGTAAATAAAGCTATAGATAAACTTAAGACTATGGCAAAGAAAATAGTACCTCTAAACGTGGCAGGGGCATTTCATACCCCTTTAATGAAAGAAGCTGAAGATGTTTTAAGAAAGCAAATAAATTCTATAATTATTACTCCTCCAATATGTTATATATACAATAACATTAATGCACAAAAAACTAAAAATGTTGATGAACTAAAAAATAATTTAATTGCACAAATGACAGCACCTGTACTATGGAAGCAATCTATCTCTAATATGTCTAACGATGGTGCAACAGATTTTGTAGAACTAGGACCTGGAAAAGTGCTAACCGGACTTATAAAAAAAATAATATAACATAGAGAGTTGTGCACAATGTAAACCACCGCATCGTGCATAACTCTCTATGTTTCCTAAAATATGTCCAGCCTAGTTATTGGAAGAAGTATCACGATTTAGTGCTCCATCCAGTTGTTTTATAGGGTTACTAGATCCCTGTTCCTGTATTCTTTGCTCTAATAAAGAACGGGAATGATTTGTATTTAAAAATATTCCGCTTAGTAAAGCTATAACGAATAGGGCTACTATAAGTGTCCAAGTCGTTTTTTCAAAAAAATCTGATGTTTGCCCTGCTCCTAAAATTTGTGAACTCCCTCCACCAGTCATAGCACCTGTAGAGTCGCTCTTAGGATTTTGAACAAACACTATTACAATAAGTAAAATTGCAACTATAATTCCTAAAACTATTAAAAATGTATACATATTATATATTTATTCGATCCTGCAATTTACATAAATTAACGTATTTTCACCATCATATTCTTTATTTCTTCTAATTTTTTATCGTAATGAATCTTTTTTTCAGGTTTCTTAATAATTAATTGACGGCACATATTGATAGCTTCTTTATGCAAACCCTGACTCATATATATATCAACTAAATTTTCACTTACTACCTTTAAACTATCATCTACTATTATATCTTCAGCTTTTAAAGCATTTATTGGATCGTTGTTATATATAGATATAGTTGGGTTTGCTGCTATAAAATCTCCTATTATAACGTCTTGTTGATTGTCAGAGTGGAACTCTACTTCTATTTCTTCTATACTTCCATTGTTTATAAGATTAATTCCTTCAATATCGCTTATTCTTATTTTATGCTTTATTATTTTAGGAGTGTAGGCTATCGTGCTTTCGTAATTGTCATAGCTGCTAAGATCTAACCATTCCTTAAAATATTTTTCCAGGTTAGGAACAACTTCTACTGAATTATCCCGATTTTGGGTAACAATAGGAGGTGTCGGCTTAGGGTCGCTGGGCCCCTTCGTGTAATCTCTATTAATATTATTGTTTGGGCCTAATGAAGCCTTTTGTGAATCTATGTTAGTTTCTAAATCTTTATTAACAATGGTTGGTTCTTGAACGCTTTTTAAGCTGGTATTTGAGAAGGTATGTTTTAACTGAACTCGATTTAACGAATCTTTATTAAAAGTATCAGTGGGTTTTGACTTGCTAATATCTATGCTATTGGGATTAACCATACTAGCAGATAATGGCGTTCTACTTGTATTACTAGTTAGAGAATCTGTATTAGATTTTTTTAGAGCTATTTTAGAATCTGTGGAAGGATCAGGGCTGGTGTTAGTCGGTATATTGTTATCGCATATGTATTTTTCTAATGAATCTATATCTGAAGCATATATTGCAGCTGTTTTTAAAGCTTCCACCCAGGCTTTATCATTTCTACTATGCAGCTTTTTTGCTAAAATCATATGAGCTGCTGCACAATAAGGGTATCTTTCAACAAGTTTAGTCAGCTCAGATATTGTTATCTTATTTAAGGTTTCTCTACTATTTAAGTAAGTTACTAAGTTTATTTCCATTTTACCAATTTGCAAAAGCCCTATTATATATATTCTGTGTAATAGTTTTTATAATGTTTTCAATCAATGCATCCTTTACACTGATTAATGATTGCGATGCTGCAAAATCTTCGTAAGCGCTGAATTCTTGTGTAAAGCTATTTGTTTCGTTTTTAGTATCCACGTATTCTATGGTCATTGCAACTGTTAACCGATTTTGTTGTGCCTGCCCCCCTTGCGCACCAGATGATGTAATAGCAATAGGAGTTATATCGTATTTGGTTATATGTCCAGAAAATATTACGTCGCCCTTTGCATCAACCATGTTTAAGGCAGTATTGCCGGATATTATATCTTTTAAAGCTTCTGTAAATTTAAAATCTAAATTTGGCTCTATTAATGGAGCTCTATTTTCGATATTATAAACAGTAACTGTAGTTACATTTAACGGGACCGACCCTCCGGTAAACGAATAAGACAAACAGCTAGTTAGTATCTGTGTAATTATTGTAGCCAGCAATATTACTAAAATTTTATTGTATAGCTTTTTCATTCGATTGCAAGATCTAAATCCTTTATCTTACGGTATAATGTTCTTTCTGATATACCTAGCTCTTGGGCAGCTAATCTGCGTTTACCATTATGCTTTTTTAAAGCTTTTTTTATTAATTCGGTTTCTCTCTCGCTCAAAGATAATGTTTCTTCACTAATTAGTTCACTGCTAACTATATTTTCTGTTAACTTATCTTCATTTATACTCAGATTGTTTTCTTCATATTTATGGTAATTCGCTACAGGCAAACCTTTTGCATTTATATTGCCTGGCTCCTCTTTAATCTCATCTACTCTATCGCTTATATGCTGAATAAGGTATGACATATTTTTTTTTATGTCTATTACATCCTTTTTTATTTCGAATAACGCTTTGTACAGGATATCGCGTATAATATTTTGTGAATCGTTAACGGTATCAATTAGTGTGGGCAAATTGTTGATATTAGGGCTAGTATTAGGTATATATTTTTCAATATCCTTTGCTTCTAACAGGCGCTTTTCGCTATATCCTTCAAGAGCAATTATTTGTTCTGTTATATTTTTTAGCTGCCTTACGTTACCCGGCCAGTTGTAATTTGTTAAAATCTCTTTTGCCGATTCACTTAGCTTCATATCCGGCACCGAATATTTTTCTTGAAAATTAACAGCAAATTTTCTAAATAATAAATATATATCTTCTTTTCGTTCCCTTAGCGGGGGTATATAAATTGGTACTGTGTTTAATCTATAATAAAGATCTTCACGGAATTTTTTTTTATTTACTGCATCTATTATGTCTACGTTAGTAGCTGCTATAACACGTACAGACGCTTTCTGTACTTTAGACGATCCAACTCGTATATATTCGCCATTTTCTAGAATTCTTAATAACCTGGCCTGTGTATTAATAGGAAGTTCCGCAACTTCATCTAAAAAAATTGTACCATCTTGAGCAGATTCAAAATAACCTTTTCTATCTTCAATGGCGTTCGTAAAAGACCCTTTAACATGTCCAAATAACTCTGAGTCAATCGTTCCTTCAGGAATAGCTCCACAGTTTATGGCTATAAAATTAGAATGTTTTCTTTTGCTTAAACTATGTATTATTTGAGAAAATGCTTCTTTACCAACCCCGCTTTCACCTGTTATAAGTATAGTTAAATCTGTTGGTGCAACCTGCACGGCTGTATTTATAGCTCTATCGATTAAAGCAGAGTTTCCTATAATTCCAAATCGCTGTTTTATATTTTGTACTTGATTCATAATATTTTTCCTATTAGCGTAGCACTTGTTGTATTAACTATCTCCACCTCTACGTATTGTCCTTTACCTAAGTTCTTAGTATTGTTAAAGACTACCATATCATTTTGGCTATTTCGGCCACATAAATCGTGCTGCGATTTTTTCGACAAACCTTCTATTAAAACTGTTTGTTTTGTACCTATTTGATCTTGTAAACGTGTTAAAGAGTGCATCTGTTGCAAACTAATTATTTCCCTTAATCTGGCTTTTTTAATTTCCTCCGGTACATTATCTATGAAAGTTTTTACAGCTGGCGTTCCTGGTCTGGGTGAATAAGCAAACATGTAGGCGTAATTATATTTAATTTCTTCCATAGCCTGTAAAGTAGCCCTATGGTCTGCTTCACTTTCAGAACAAAAACCAGTTATTATATCTGTTGAAATCGCGCAATCAGATACAATCCTGCGTATCGAGTGTATTCTATGCATATATAATTCTTTTGTGTATTTTCTATTCATTGTTGATAATATGCTATCGCTTCCAGATTGAATCGGCAGGTGTATATGCTTGCATATATTGTCATATTTGGCCATTATATGCAATAAATCTTCTGTTATGTCTTTAGGGTGCGATGTCGAAAACCTAACCCGTAAATCAGGGCTAACTTTTGCTACCATTTCTAAGAGAATTGCAAAACTAATATTTTTAGATTCTTTAACATCGTCATACCAACTATACGAGTCTACATTTTGGCCTAATAGTGTTACTTCTCTGTAACCTTGTTGATAAAGATTTTGGGCTTCCTGTACAATGCTATATGCATTTCGGCTCCTTTCTCGGCCTCTGGTAAAAGGCACCACACAAAACGAACACATATTATTGCAGCCACGCATAATTGATATATATGCTTTGACTCCATTGTTGTCCAGCCGCACAGGAGCTATATCAGCATATGTTTCTTCTCTTGATAAAAAAACATTTATAGCTCTTTTCCCTGAAGATACATCTTGTAATAAATATGGTAAAGATCTATAAGAATCTGGGCCAGCGATAATGTCGACTAATTTTTCTTCTTCCAACAAAGTTTCTTTAAGCCTTTCAGCCATGCAACCTAATATACCAATAACTAAAGGTTTCTGCTTTTTTAAAGCTTTAAATTCACCAAGTCTTGCTCTAACTCTGTTTTCTGCATTCTCTCTTATGGAACATGTATTTATAAATATAACATCTGCTTTTTTGTAATCTTTCTCTAAAGTATATCCGTTTTTATTCATTATAGAAACCACTAACTCTGAATCTGCAACGTTCATTTGGCATCCGTAGGTTTCTATGTATAATTTATATTCTTTAGCTTCGCTACCCTTTTTATAATTAGAATCAACTATAGGAGTTGTTTTTATTATCTCTCTTTTTATTAAATCCATAAAGTATCATCATTTTATACTAATTTTATCTATATACAAATATACGTTTTTCAACACAAAGCGTCATTTTGTCACACAAATTGTTTTAGTATTTATGGTAGACTTAAGCGTATTCGACATTATTAAAGTAGGCATAGGGCCGTCCAGCTCCCATACTATGGGACCATGGCAAGCTGCTTTAACATTTATAAATTACATAGATAAAAGCTATGATATAAAAACCATAGAAGATATTAAAGTATACCTATATGGATCGCTGGCAAAGACTGGTAAAGGTCACGGTACAGATGTAGCCTGCGTTATGGGCTTACTAGGGTACGATTATAAAACTGTAGATCCAAATATAATACCTGAAGAAATTAGCAGGCTTAAAGAAACAAAAACTTTAAATATTAAGAATAAACATACTATAACGTTTCACTTTGATAAAGATATAGTTTTTAATTTTAAAGAGTACTTAAAGGGTCACCCTAACGGTATGATTATAAAAGCTACTTTGCAAAATAAAAAAGAGGTAAGCCAAACATATTATTCTATTGGAGGAGGTTTTATTGTACAAGACGATGAAGGTCCAATTAACAATGCACAAGAAATCTCTAGTAGCAGTAACGCCGAATCTGCATCTAATCTTATTGAGCAATGCAAACAATACAATTTTGACAAACTCTCTGATCTTATATATCAACAAGAGCAAAGATTTAGAAGTTTGTCTGAGATACAATCTGAAGCTCTAAACATATGGCTAGAGATTAAAAACAGTATTTATCGTGGTCTTTTGCGCAAGGGAACATTGCCTGGTGGTTTAAATGTAGAATACCGATCTGGCCCAATAGCTGAAAAATTACTAAATGGTTTATTATACAACAACATAGACGAACTTTTTAATACAATAAAACAGGAAAAAGCAGATTTTAATTACGTTAACAAATGGACAAGTTGCTTTGCTATGGCTGTAAATGAAGAAAATGCCTCATTTAGCCGCATCGTTACTTCTCCGACTAATGGAGCTGCAGGCGTGCTTCCAGCTGTACTTACTTATGCATACCTATTTACAGATGCCTTTAAAAATTTGCCTGAAGCCGATGCTATAACTCGATTTATATTAACTGCAGGTAAAATCGGATGTTTATTTAAAAAAAACGCTACAATATCAGCTGCAATGGGTGGATGCCAAGCTGAAATTGGAGTATCATCATCCATGAGTGCCGCAGCGTTAACTGAAGCATTAGGTGGCAGCATAGAACAAAGTTTGCAAGCAGCAGAAATTGCAATGGAACATCATTTAGGCCTTACTTGTGATCCTATTAATGGGCTTGTACAAATCCCATGCATAGAAAGAAATTCCATGGGCGCAATAAAAGCAATTACAGCATCTAATCTGGCTTTAAATGAAAATCCTAAAAATAGATTGATAAACCTCGATACGGCAATAAAAAGTATGTGGCAAACATCTTTAGACATGAACAGCAAATATAAAGAAACGGCCGAAGCCGGCCTGGCTGCTCAGTTTACAGATAGGCGCTTAAGCGAGTGTTGAACTATCTTAATTATGTACAATAATTAGCTATATTTGGGTATATACAATCAAATTTTTAATTAAATGCCAGGAACAGAATTATTCGGACCAGAGGAAAAAAGAGAAGTGAATGATGTTTTGGAAACAGGGATATTGTTCAGATATGGTCACGCTAGCGAAAGACAAAATATATGTAAAAGCCAGGATTTTGAAAGCGAAGTAAAAAGATTCACAGGAGCAAAATTTTCTCATGCCGTATCAAGCGGTTCTGCCGCTATACTAGCTGCTTTATCAGCATCCGGGGTTGGATATAATGACGAAGTAATAGTGCCGCCTTTTACGTTTATAGCTACGATAGAAGCAGTGTTAATGCTTGGTGCTATACCTGTATTTGCAGAAATAGACGAGACTCTTTGTTTAAGCGCTAAAGGTATACAAGATGCTATTACAGAGCGGACCAAAGCGGTTTGTTTGGTACATATGTGCGGTATTGCCGCTGATATGGATCCTATATTAGAGGTTATTCAAAACAATAATCTAATTTTAATAGAAGATGCTGGTCAAGCCTACGGGGCAACTTATAAAGGTACCTTTACCGGTTTGTTTGGGAAAGCCGGAGCTTACTCGTTTGATTTTTTTAAAATAGCAACAGCTGCAGAAGGCGGCGTTGCAGTAACAAATGACGAAGAAACATACAAATTAATAGATACCTTTACTGACCATGGGCATACTCACATAGGCAAAGTTCGAGGAATGGAGGACCATCCAATTTTAGGATTTAACTTTAGAATTAGCGAATTACACTCAGCAATAGGATTAGTGCAAGCCAGGCGTGTACCAGAAATCATAAAACTAAACAAGAGAAATAAAAGCATCTTACAAGAAATATTATCTGATATTAAAGGTATAAATTTCTCGCATGTTCCAGATAAAGATGGTGACACCGCAACTTTCTTAAACATCCTCTGCCCAGACAAAGAATTTGCACAAAAAGTAAATAAAGAACTAGGGAAAACAAGCATAGGTGGTTACAA
Organism: Candidatus Krakonobacterium acarorum; assembly: GCA_050311575.1. Lineage (GTDB taxonomy): Bacteria > Bacteroidota > Bacteroidia > SolTP2 > SolTP2 > Krakonobacterium > Krakonobacterium acarorum. The sequence continues at coordinate 264,447 of JBNOKO010000001.1, forward strand.
CTATTGGTTCGAAAACAAATATCACTTCATTAGCAATTGGGAGCATCTAAAAAATTTAAAATTCCCATCTACCATGGCTATTAACAAACAGGATATCCCTCAGGATTATAATAATTTACCTCTTAATGATTCCACAGACATTATGAGTAGATTAATATCATTTGGTATACGATGTGCAATTAGCGAGGATAATGTAAAAAAACTAGGAGAAGATATAGCTAAAGTCTTTAACAATATTTAATACTAAACATATAATGTATAAAAGTTTTAACAACGTCCAAAAAATAACTTTTGGCAGAGGTTCGCTTAACACATTAGAAAAATCGCTTGAACCCCTTAAATACACTAACAATAACTTTTGCTTGTTTATTATAGATAACTTTTTTAAAGACAAAAACTTACTTAGTAAACTACCTATTAAAGAAAATGATGCTGTAAGATTTATAAATGTAGATTTGCACGAACCTACAACGCAACAAATCGATGACCTGCGAGATAACATATTAAAAGAAAATGGAACTCCATCAGCGATAATAGGTATAGGTGGTGGTAGTATACTAGACATTACAAAAGCGACAGCTTTAATGTTTAAGAACAAAGGTTCGTCAGCTGAATATCAAGGTCTGAATCTTATAAAAAAAGAAGGAGTTTATCATATAGGGATCCCCACAATAGCAGGCACTGGCGCTGAAGTATCAATGACTGCTGTTTTAACCGGACCAGAAAAGAAACTTGGGTTAAAATGTGATTACACTGTATTTAAAGAAATTATTTTAGATCCGGATTTTCTTAGCACCGTACCTAAAGACAAATGGTTTTATACGGGGATGGATACATTTATTCATTGTATAGAATCTGAAAATGGGACTAAAACCAATACTTTTAGTTCGGCATATGCAGAAGAATCGATTAAACTTTGCAAAGACGTTTATCTAGATAGTAATTCAGGACAGACAGATCTTAATAACGAAAAATTAATGATAGCCTCTATGATGGGCGGCTTAAGCCTAACTTATTCAGAAGTTGGAGTATGCCATGCCTTATCCTATGGCTTGTCTAAAGTGCTACATTTTAGACATTGTTATGCTAATTGCTTAATATTTAACCATTTAGGAGAAATTTATTCTAAGGGGGTTAAGGAATTCAAAGAAATGCTTAAAAAAAACGATATTCATCTACCAGTTAATTTATCAGAAAATTGGTCTAACGAAACTGTAAGACATATGAGTGAAGTTGCATATAACCTTGAACATATGTGGATCCATGCTTTCGGTCCTTCCTGGAAAGAGAAGGTTACTTTAGAATATCTTGACTCATTATTTAGAAAACTATAATTTCTGCAATTTCATATGTTCATAAAAGGTAAAAAGATAGTTCATATAGGTGATATTAATTGTGGTTCGAAAGAGCTGTTTTTAATAGCGGGCCCTTGTGTTATAGAAGAGGACGATATAATGTTAAGAACTGCCGATATGCTTAAAAGAATACAGGAAAAACTTAAAATACCTATTATTTATAAATCTTCATTTTCAAAAGATAACAGGACAAAGATTGGATCCTATACAGGTCCTGGCTTAGATGCAGGCCTAAAAATTTTAGAGAGAATAAAAAAGGATTTTAACTTCCCGGTACTTACTGACATTCATTACCCTTACCAGGCACTACCCGTATCCCAAGTTTGTGATGTAATACAAATACCAGCATTTTTGTGCATGCAAACCGAATTATTAGCAGCTGCTGCAAAAACAAAAAAAGCTATAAATATAAAAAAAGGACAATTTATTCCTGCCGAAAGCATGATTCATCCTATTAACAAATGCAAAGCCTTTGGAAATGACGATATAATGATTTCGGAACGCGGTTTTGTTATGGGATATGGAGATTTAGTTGTTGACCCTCGAAGTTTACATTTTTTAAACGAAACCTTGCATCCAGTTATATTTGATGTAACTCATTCTATTAGGAAACTGGGGATACCAAGTGAAAATCAAGGAGACACGTACAAAAAACTTTTGCCGGTAATTGCCCGGGCAGGTGTTGCAGCTGGAATAGACGGTTTGTTTATAGAAACACATCCGGAATCGAGCAAAGCAAAATGCGACAGTATAACGCAAATAAATACTGATTTATTAGAAGACCTGCTAAAGCCTTTATTGGACATACATAATATCATAAACAAATAAAATGGAATTATATTTAGATTCGGCTGATATCAACGAAATTAAAGAAGCCTCGCAATTAGGATTTTTAACGGGCTTAACTACTACGCCTACTTTTATGCATAGACATGGAGTAAAAGACGTAGATACTCTTATTTTAGAATTATCTAAAATCGTAAAAATCTTACAAATAGAAGCATTAGGCAATACTTCAGCTGAAATAGTAGAAGAAGCAGAACGCTTACGCAAACTTGGCCTTAACCCGGAAAAAACTGTATTTAAAATACCCGTTTCCTTAGAAGGAGTGAAAGCATGCTATGAATTACGTAAAAAAAAATATTTAGTAAATATCCATTTGGTTTACACCGTCCAACAAGCCTACATAGCTATGCAAGCAGGTGCAACTTACGTATGCCCTTTAATTGGTCGGTTACAAGATGAAGGACATAACGCTTTATATTTAGCTAAGAGGTGCGTAGAAATTGCTAAAGAGTATAACTATGACACTAAAATAATGTTTTCATCAGTGAGGAATTTAGAACATGTACGTAATGCTCTTGACGTAGGAGTAAGCACAATAACTCTGCCTTGGAAGATATTAAAACAACTAACAGAAAATAACTTTACTAAAATCGGAATAAATCAGTTTACCGAACATCATAACTTGATGACAAAAAGGGTCGCAGATATAATCAGTAAAATTAAACCTATAGTTAGTTCTAAGGAAACACTTAAAAATAGCATAGTTAAAATGACTGAATTTGGGTTTGGCTGCGTAATAGTAATAGATGAATACGATAATCTATTAGGCTTATTTACAGACGGCGATCTAAGGCGACTATTGCAATCAGAAGGTCATGGTATATTAAATCAAACAATGGCTGAAATTAAATATAACAACCCTATAACCATAGATTATAACGCATTGTTAAATGACGCTATTAAGTTGCTAAAAGAGCACAGTATAGACAACTTACTCGTAGTTAAGGATAAAAAGCCTGTAGGAATACTTGACATACAAGATATTGAATTAAATTAAAACATAATTAATATGAACCATGCAAAACTCTTTATAGGTAGATTTATAAATTCTGAAGAATATATAAAAGACAAAATCAACAGCATAAAAGCACTTGTTTTTGACTGGGATGGAGTATTTACAAATGCTCATAAGAATATTAATTTAGAATCTACTTACTCTGAGCTAGATGTATTTATGCTTAATTTATTTAAACTTCAATATTTTTTAAAAACTAAGACTATTTTACCTACTGTAATAATAACCGGGTCTCAAAACCCTACAGCTATACATTTTGCTAAAAAAAATTATTTCAATGCTATATATTATAGGGCGATAAATAAAAGAACTGCTTTCAATCATTGTTGTAGCAAACTAAAACTATTAAAAAGCGACTTCGCTTTCTTTTTTGATGATATAGTAGACCTAAGTATAACAAATGATTGTGGCCTACGCTTTATGATATATCATAAAGCAAAAGCTATTTTAATGAATTACATCGAAACTAATAAGCTAGCAGATTATATAACTAAAACTGAATCCGGCAATTCTGCTGTAAGAGAAGTTTTAGAAATGCTTATATATATGACTAATTCTTTAGAGCTAACTATTAAACATAGAGTAAATTTCTCTGAGTCTTACACAGAATTTATTAATGAATACAGGAAAATAGATACTCAAATATTTACTTTAAATCCTGAAAACACAAATGTTATAGCGGGATAATTTTTTATAATACAAAATGAATATAATAGGTATTATACCTGCAAGATATAATTCGACTCGTTTAATAGGTAAACCTTTGCTGCAACTAAAATCTAAAAGCATGGTACAACGGGTGTACGAAAATGCTAAACAGGCAAAAAGCCTTAAAGCTGTATATATAGCAACTGATGATAAGAGAATATATAACCACGCAAAAAATATCGGTGCTAATGTAATAATGACTAGTCCGGAACACCAAAATGGCACGTCCAGATGCAATGAAGCTGTAAGTTTAATACAAGAAGAATATGATTTTATAGTTAATATTCAGGGTGACGAGCCTTTATTAGAAGCTAGCGTTATAGATGCATTATGCAACCATGCAATAAAATCCAACTCAGATATAGCAACTACTATAAGCTACATACGTGATAAAACAGAATTGTTGAGTAAGGAAGAAGCCAAAGTAGTAACAAGGCTGGACGGGTATGCTCTTTATTTTAGTAGATCAGTAATACCTTATTTACAAAATACAACTATAGAAGAAGCATTAAATAATAATATATATAAAAAGCATTTGGGTTTGTATATTTTTAAAAAAGAAGTTTTAAATTTTATATGTTCCTTAAAAGCATCCTTTTTATCTGAAAATGAATCCCTAGAACAGTTAACCTGGCTTGAACATGGATTAAAAATACTAACGGTTATAGTGAATTCTTGTTCTATACCCGTAGACACCAAAGAAGACGTAATAAAAATAATACAAATATTAGAAGCTAGAAATATTAATTAATATGTTTGGAAATTTTAAACAAAAAATTGCTGACCTAAAAGATAAGTTAGAATCTATAGAAATAGAAGGTAAAGACTCAGGTAACACTGTAAAAGTAGTTTGTAACGCTAATAGAAGGATCTTATCAATGGATATTAATGAAAGCATATTAAAAGTTAGGTCAAAGGAAGAAATACAGCAAATCATTATGGAGGCTACCAATGATGCTCTTACTAAGGCTGAAGCAATATTTTTAGAAGAAAGTAAAAGAATAATGCCTAACATTCCTGGAATTAGTAATATATTCTAGTTTATAAATTATTATATTGATTCATGAACTTAACTGAAATTAAAAAGATTCTAGACGATAAAGTAGTTAAATATGAGAATAAAGAGTTTATTAAAAACGATCCTATTTTTATACCTCACCTATTTACAGAAAAGCAAGATATAGAAATTGCAGGGTTTATAGCGGCTATTTTTGCTTGGGGGAATAGAAAGGTTATAATAAAAAAATGTCTTGATATTTTCTCGAAAATGGGCAATAGGCCATATGAGTATATTCTAAACTTAAAGAATGCTGATCTTAGCGATTTTAAATATTTTAAACATAGAACCATTAAGGATACCGATATAGTTAATATTATTAAATTTTTGCATCATCACTATAGTAAATTCGCTTCGCTTGAACAAGCTTTTTTTAGCGATAAAGAAGATATAGTTATAGAAAACTGCCTTATTGATTTCTATGAATATTTTGCAAAAATTATAGAATACGATAAAAAAACTTTGCGTCATATTTCCAGCCCACGTAAGCTATCTTCTTGTAAAAGAATGAATATGTATTTAAGGTGGATGATACGTAAAAATAGTCCGGTAGACTTTGGTCTATGGAATAGAGTTTCACCAAGTCAACTGATATGTCCTTTGGATATACACGTAGGCCGAACCGCACGCAAGCTTAACCTAATTGAGAGAAAACAGAACGACTGGCTAACAGCAATAGAATTAACTAAGTTATTAAGGGACTTTGATCCTGTAGATCCTATAAAATATGATTTTGCGCTTTTTGGTGTAGGTGTAGAGCAAGATCAAATTTCTCTTACATAAATCCTAATTCAAGCTTTGCTTCTTCACTCATCATATCTTTATCCCAAGGAGGATCAAAGGTAATTTCAATATCAACTTCTTTTACCCAAGAGATTGCACCCACTTTTTCTTCTATTTGTTGTAGTATATAATCTACGGCCGGGCAACCAGGAGCAGTTAAAGTCATTATGATTTTTACATTATCCTGATCGTCAATCAATGTTTTATATATAAGACCTAAATCGTATATGTTAACAGGTATTTCTGGATCAAAAACTGTTTTAAGTTCTTGTATTACCTGCTCTTGTTTGTTAGAGTTTTCTTGTGTATCTAATTTGGTATCGCGCATAGCTGCGTAATTTTTTATTTTATTAATTAGTGATTGCAAACCATTGGAGCGCTGCATAGTTATGTATTCGTCCAGATTAGTGCTTTTAAGGAAATAAAAATCCATATCCTTTATTTCATTACATGGTCGATCATTTACAATTTTTAGTATCAAAGCAGCTAAGCCTTTTGATATTAAGGCATCACTATCTGCATAAAAATGTATAATATTATCTGCTTTACGGCTATCAACATATAGCCATAATTGAGATTGGCATTCTTTTATAAGATAATGATCGTTTTTATGTTCTTGAGGATATAGTTCTAACTCTTTACCTTGATCTATTATATATTCGTATTTATCTGCCCAATCATTAAATAGGCTAAATTCCTGTATTAGGGTTTCTTGTCTAGAATCTATCATTATTGTTTATAATATTCTGTTCATGATTAATAAGCCATTGTTTTTTTGTAGTGCCTGCTGCATAACCAGATAACCTACCGCTGCTACTAATTACCCTATGGCAAGGTACGATTATGTGAAATTGGTTTTTGTTATTAGCCAATCCTACAGCCCTGTGCGCTTTATCTATATTAATATTTCTCGCTATTTCTGCATATGTAGATGTGCTGCCAAAAGGGATTTGTAAAAGAGCTTCCCACACTTTTTCTTGAAAAGTTGTACCATTTATATCTAAATTTAAGCTGAAGCATTTAAGCTTACCAGCAAAATACATATCTAATTGACGTATGCATTCTTCAAGTATAAAGGGGTGACTTGCGCATTTTATATTTTTGCTATATTTAATATCTGTTGCAAATTTAACAGTTTTTATAGCTTTTTCTGTTAGTTCTATCTCTAAGTTACCAATAGGGCTACTATAATTGTAGATATAGGTTTTTATTGAGCTATTGTAGGTTATCAAAAACGTTTTGAGGATGTTAGCTTCCATTGCTTTATATCCATAATTAAATTGGTTATAGAATTATTATCTGCGTCGTAGTGTATCTGAGCTTGCTGATAATATTGAATTCTCTGTTTATACATTTGCTGTAGCTTATTTTTTATATTGTATGCGTTTGTATTATTAAATAATGGACGTTTGTTTAGATGATCGTTTTCTATGCGTTCTAGTATATTCGGGATTATAGCTTTTATCCATATTACTAATCCTGATGATATTAGTTTAGTAATATTATTATGAAAACAAGGCGCGCCACCACCTGTAGCTAATACAAATTCGGAACTATTATTGGTAAGTAAAGCTAGCTCCCTGGCTTCTATTTCCCTAAATATGTCTTGGCCAAAGTTAGCGAATATTTCTGGTATTCTGAGTTTTGATTTTTGTTCTATTGTATCGTCTAAGTCGATAAATTTGATATTTAGTTCTTTAGCTAATTGGTTACCTATATAAGTTTTACCAACCCCTGGGAGGCCTACTAAATATATTTTCATCTAATTTGGAGCTTTATGTTTTTTATTATCTCAATTTGATCTTGTATACTTAGGTTGGTATTGTCGATTTGTATCGCATCTTGCGCTTTTTTTAGTGGCCCAAATGTTCTATTTAAGTCGTTTGTATCTCTTGTTTGTAAGTTTTTAGCTATTTCTTCTTTACTTATTTCTATTCCTTGTTTGGTTAGTTCCGCATACCTGCGTTCAGCTCTAACTTTTATGTCTGCGTATAGGAATACTTTCAGTTTAGCGTCTGGAAAAACTACTGTACCGGCATCTCTTCCATCTACTACTACACTTTTGTCTGATGCTATTAACTTCTGTAAGCTATTTAGCTTATTTCTTACAATGCATTGTTTGCTTACTTCTGCTAATGTTTCTAAAATTCCAGGGGAATATAACCGATCTTGAAAATTTATACCGTTTATGGTTATATTATTATCGTTGTAATTAATCCTGATATTATTTAGTAGATGCGCTAATGATTTTTCATCTTTATAGTCTATGTTTTCGTACATAATAATGCATGCCAGGGCTCTATACATTAAACCTGAATTTATATGCAAATAGTTTAGTTCTTTAGCTAGATTGTTTGCTAGTGAGCTTTTACCTGAGGCTGCTGGACCGTCTATGGTTATTATAAAAGGGGGTTCCATGGTTGTATGTTAACTATTTATAATGCTAAAACTTGCCACTATTGCAGCAGTTTCTGTGCGTAGTCGCGTTTGCCCTAATGATATTTGACAAACATTTTGATTGATAAGGATATTATCTATTTCACTTTGTGTAAAATCCCCTTCGGGGCCTATCATTAGTGTTATGTTTTCCTGTAATTGAGTTTGTTTTATACTAAGTTTATTTTGTCTTTCTAGACAATGAGCAAGTAGGATTTGTGATTGCTGTATGTTTGTTTGTCTAATAAATTCTGATATAGATATGGGCCCGTTAATCAACGGTAAATGATATTGTATACTTTGCTTTAGTCCGGATATGGCTATTTTTTTGAGCCGTTCTATTTTAGTTATTTTGTTAATTGTCCTGTAGCAATTTATTATGCTGATTGCTTCTACTCCAATTTCAGTCGCTTTTTCTATTATAAAATCCAAACGATCTTTGTTTTTTAAGGATGATACTGCAAGATGCAATCGCCTACTATTTTTTCTTTCTTTATTGTATTGTTCTAATATATTAATCTGTATGTTTCTCTTTGTTATTTCAGTAATTATACCTTTGTAGACAGAACCTTTGCCGTTAGTTATATGAAACGTGCTGCCGACTTTTAATCTCAATGTTTTTGTACAGTGTTCGAATTCCGTTTCTATTAAATTTCTGGAGTTTAAGGTTATATTTTCATCAAAAAATAAATGCTTTATATTATTCATTTTCTTGATTATGACACTCAGGCTGATCTTTTAGTTTTATTAATTTAACTGTTTCTACTTTTCGATTATGCTTTGTTAGAATCGTAAACTGGTAGCCACAATGCGTTTTTGTATCTCCTTCTTCAGGTATTTTTTCAAATATAAAATTCATTAGACCAGCTACGGTATCGTACTCGTCTTCTTGTGGCAATGGAGTTGGCAGATGTTCGTTTATATCAGCAATAGCTGCTAACGCGTTTACCATATAGGCATCTTCTTCCAATTTCTTAATTTTTGGTTGTTCTGCATCGTACTCGTCTTGTATTTCTCCAACTAATTCTTCTACTATATCTTCTAGCGTTATAAGACCTGCTGTACCTCCAAATTCGTCCAAAACTATTACCATAATGGTATTAGTTTTTTGCAATTCTTTTAATAAATCGTCAATTTTTTTTGTTTCTGGTACAAAATACGGTTCGCGTATTATATCCTTTAATGTTTTGTTGTTTTGGTTATCTTTTATTATTGCTAATAGATCTTTGGTATGTACTATACCAACTATGTTATCAATACTTTTTTCGTATACAGGCATTCTCGTATAGCCTTCAGCTATTATAGTATCTATTACTTCATCTATAGATGCATCGATCTCAGCAGCTATTATTTCTGTACGTGGAACTATTATGTTTTTTACTATACGATCTTTAAAGTCAAATACATTCCTTAAAAGGTTTAGTTCTGATTTTTCTAATACACCTTGTTTTTCGCTTTGTTCAAGTAGCATTTGCAATTCTTCACTACTATGCGCTTCTGATAGACTTACCGGATGCAAATGCAAAGGTTTTAGCATTATGTTAGCAAAGCCGTTTAATGTCCAAATAAAAGGTTTGAACACAATGTAAAATATATGTAATGGGAATGCTACAAATAAACTTACTCTTACAGATCTTTGTATGGCAAGCGTTTTGGGCATAAGTTCGCCAAATACTATGTGTAGGGCAGTTATTATTATAAAGGCAATGGGTATAGCTATGAAATGTTCTATACCACTTGCTAAAGATATGTTAAAAGCAGAAAATAATAATCGTATTAGCTTGAGCATTACTGCTTCGCCTATCCATCCTAAGCCTAAACTTGTAAAGGTTATACCTAATTGGGTAGCCGCTAAATATCCGTCAAGATTTTTTGTTAGTATACTACCAACTTGTTTGGCTCTTTTATCCCCGTCTTTGATTTTAATTTGTATTTGTGACGCTCTTACTTTGACTAAAGCAAATTCTGCAGCCACAAAAAATCCATTTAGTATTATTAATAGCGCTATCCAAATTATTCCTAAGGTAATACTGGAGACCGACATGTGTGTTGTTTTTTATGTGAGTTTAATTAATTTTTTTATTTACTTATATTTAAGTTAGTAACTTATTTGGTAACCTTTTTACTGTTTTTATCAGACGATTTAGATATCTTAATAATTACAGATATTAATGTTGGGAGTAAAGTTACGATTATTAAAATGATAATTATCATAAGCAGATTGTCTTGTATCCATGGAAACTCTTTACTAAGGTAATAACCACCAAGAATCAAAGATACAACCCAAAGGTAACCGCCAACTATATTATATAACATAAAGTTTTTAAAGTTCATTTTAGCGATACCAGCTATAACTGGAACAAAAGTTCTAACTATCGGCAAAAACCTAGCTAATATTATGGCTATGGCTCCGTATTTTTCAAAAAATATTTTAGATTTTTCTAATCGATCCGGGCTAAATAAAAATGATTCTTTTTTTTTAAAAAGATTGGATAAAAGGCCTTCTGCTTTTAGCCCTGTAATATAACCAATTATATTACCTACAATGCTAGCAAGACTGACAAGATGTATAGTTTGCCATAAAGTTGTTTGTAGTTTATTAACATAAATACCTGCGATAAACAGTAGGGAATCTCCAGGTAAGAAAAAGCCTATAAATAAACCTGTTTCAGCAAATACTATAAGTAAAAGTAAATATATACCCTTAGAAAGAATCCAATCCGGGTCTATAATATGTAAAAAAAAATCTAATATATCTTGCATTATAAGGCTTAAGGGTATAATTGATCAATTAATTGAAATACTATTGACGGGTATATTCCCAGCAATAATATAATAGCAGCTAAAGAACTTAAAACTAACGTTTGTATAAGATTTATATCATTTTTAAGAGTAGTCACGTTTTGTATATTATCAGAATTTATGAAACACATAGCAATTATTATTTTAAAATAATAATAAATCCCCAATATAGATAAAATTATAAGTATTACTACAATAGGATAACTAATTTTTACTATTTCCAGAAATATATGCAATTTAGCTATAAAGCCCATTGTAAGCGGTATACCTGCAAGGGACAGTAAAGCTATAGACATTAGTACAGTCAGGTATGGCTTTGTCTTTATAAGTCCATTAAAGCTATTAATTTGTACGGGGCCATTTCTATCGGTTAGTATTCCTGATATTGTAAGCGTTATTATAGTTGCCGCGATATAAGCGATTAGATAAAATATTATAGTTGATTGTGCTGCTCGAACACACATACTTATTAACATAATTACAAAAAAGGCTGAATGCGATATGCTAGAGAAAGCCATAAGTCTTTTGATCTTAGTTTGACTTAAAGCAAATAAATTACTTATAACTACGCTTATTAATATTAATGATATTATTAAGGTTACCCAGAAATTAATATATGAATAAAATAAAAATTCAAATATCTGTAACCAAACGCTGATAACAGCAACTTTTACAACTGTAGACATGAACAATGTCACTATTAAAGGTGCTCCTTCATAAACATCAGGCAACCAAAAATGAAACGGTGCTAAACCTAATTTAAAAGATAAGGCAACCAATATTAATACTAAACCTAAATATAATAACAAGTCATTGTCTACCACATGATTAGCTACATCAATGCCATGAAATTTATTAATTATTATAGTTTTTATTTCCATAATATCTAAACTACCAGTTGCTCCGTATAAAAATATCATCCCTAATAATAATATTGCACTAAAAATAGCACCGGACAAAAAGTATTTTAAAGAAGCTTCACTAGAAGTTGTTTTATCTTTATATATACCTACTAAAATATATAATGCGATAGATAACAACTCTATGGCAACGAATAGCGTTATAAAGTTATCAAAATTAACCATCACTAATGCTCCTATTAGTGCCAACAGCATTACAGCATAACCTTCAGCAGATTCTTTTAACTTATTTATACCAGAGGAAGTCCCATGCAATAAAAATATTAAACCACTAGTGGCTAAAATTATTATCTTAAACCAAAGAGAATTGATTGTAGTAAAAAAAGTGCTCTGCCCATTGTACATCGATGCATCTATTACTAAATCTGTATATTGGATTTTAAACTCTACTATACAAAATACTAGCGATATCGCAACACCTAGCAAAATCGTAGGAATAACTGCTTTAGTTTTATTATATAATCCTAATAAAAGAACTATAAGAACTATTATAAATAATGTGCTAAGAGTATACATATTCAAATATTTAACTACTACTCTTTATAAATTGTATAAGATATAATAAATTTTTAACTGACGGATCTATTAAATCGGTTAGCATTCCAGGGTAAAGTCCTATCATAATAGTAGTTATGACCAAAAGCATTAAAGCTAAGCTTTCATTAATATGCAAAGGTTCAAAATCTATATTTTTGAGGCTTTCTCCAAGCATTGTTTTTTTAAATAGCCTAAGTGAATATACAGCTCCAAATATTACTGATAGCACCGATACAAAAGCTACTACTGCAGAATAATCATATATAGCTTTTAATAATATAAATTCTCCTATAAAACCTCCTGTTAATGGAAAAGCAATAGAAGATAGAATCATAGTAAAAAAGCAAAAAGTGAAAAATCGAGAATAAACAGCTAAACCACCACCAATATCGTTAATATTATGAGTCTTTATGCGACGATATATTATTTGCGCAACAGCAAATAGAGCAGTTGCGACCAATCCATGATTAAAAGATTGAAAAAGTGCCCCTTCTATTGATGTAAACGAAAGTATTAACACGCCTAAAAAAATTAGACCTACATGGGATAATGAAGAATATGCAATTAAGGCTTTTATATTTTTTCTCCTTATTGCAGAAATTGCACCATATATAATATTAACAAGACATAGAATTACTATTAAAATTTTAAAACTCTCTATTGCATCATTGAATATGGGCATCATCCATCTTATAGATCCATATATGCCCATTTTTAACATAAGAGCACATAAAATAATAGACCCTGCAAAAGGGGCCGATACATAAGTATCTCGCTGCCAAGAATGGAATGGAAAAATAGGAATCTTTATAGCAAATGCTATAAAGAAGGCCCAAAACAACCATTTTTGCGATGTTATATTCAAATTAGCTTTGTAAAAACTTAATATATCAAACCCGCCAGCAACTGTTTTTATATATATTATGCCAAAAAGCATTAACAAGCTCCCCAACATTGTATAGCAAAAAAACCTAAAAGTAATTTTTAATTTATTACTACCATCACCCCAATACGAAATAAGGAAATAAATAGGTATTAAAGCAACCTCCCAAAAGAAATAAAACAGTAGAGCATCAAAAGACATAAAAACGCCTAACAACGCAGCCTGAGTTACAAACAAAAGGACATAAAAATATTTAGAGTAATTATAGTTAAGAGTTAATAGAACTACTATAAATAAGATAAAATTAGTTAGGATAACAAATAATATACTTATACCATCTATCCCTAAACTAAAACTTACACCCATATCTTTAATCCAAACTATATCATAAAGAAATTGTGCGTATGGCCCAGGTGTAAACTTCAGCAAGGTAATTGCAGTTAATGATAATTCCACTACCGCTGCTACCATGGCTATCAATTTAGCAAAACGTGCTCTAAATGTTAATAGTATAAAAGAGGCCAGGAATGGAAAAAGCAATAATATTACTGACAAAGGCATAGCTTAAACTTGAGTTAAAAAATAATTGAGGAAAAATAAAATAACTGCTAAAAAGAATACCATACTAATTAAATAATAACTAACCCTGCCACTTTGCATAAATCGTATCTGAAGCCCAATTCGCTTAATAGTATTTGTAATAGTATTAATTATACCATCTATTACCATTTTATCAATAAATTTAGGGATTTTTAGTGATAAATAGTTTAAAGGTCTTACAAAAACATCGTTATAAAATTTATCAATATAAAACTGATTATAAGCAATTCTTTTTATCCCCCCCTTACCAGGAATAGATTCTGTATTATATATCTCAGACCTATTAACAACGTATTTCCTATAGGCCAGGTATATACTTACCAGGCCACCTAATACCGCTATAAATATTATAACATATTCTGTTATATGTGACATATGGCTTATAGTAAGTACATCCATACTCGTGGCGAATACAGGTTCTAAAAAATTACTTAATAAAGCTCTGCCACCTAAAACATCTGGAATGTTAATAAAACCAATGGCAATAGAAAATATTGCTAAAACTATCATAGGTACAGCCATTGAAACTCCAGATTCTTTTATATCAGATTCCTTTGGCAGATCGCCAAAAAACACTAAAAATATTAATCTGAAGATATAAAAAGCGGTTAGTAGAGACGTGATAAAGGCAATCAACCAAGATATTATACTTATATTGAAGATTCCTGACAAAATCGCATCTTTAGAGAAAAAACCAGACAATGGAGGTATACCCGAAAGTGCCAGGCCAGCAATTAACATAGCTATAAAAGTAATTGGCATCTTTTTACGTAAACCTCCCATATAACCCAGATCCTGTTTATGGATAGCATGGATAACAGATCCTGCACCTAAAAACAATAAGGCTTTAAAAAAGGCATGTGTCAACAAATGGAAAAAAGCTGCAGAAAAAGCTCCTATACCTAACGCCAAAAACATATAACCTAATTGGCTAATAGTAGAAAAAGCTAATATTTTCTTTATATCATTTTGTGTACAAGCTATTGCAGCCGATATTAAAGCAGTTGTTAGACCTATGGCGGCCATTATACTTAAAGCTATTGGAGACAATACAAATAACAAATTCAACTTAAGGATAAGGTATATACCAGCTGTTACCATAGTTGCAGCATGCATAAGAGCTGAAACAGGAGTTGGGCCTGCCATAGCATCAGGCAGCCATGTGTATAAAGGTAATTGAGCACTTTTCCCTGTAGCTGCAAGAATCAATAACAACGCTATAATAGTCAAGTTAGGCAATACTCCATCTGTTAAAGAATACGCGTATGCCTTTAAACTATTATTTATATCTATAAATTCTATCGAACCAAAAGTTTTAAATATTAAAAATATAGCTAATAAAAATGCTGCATCTCCTATACGATTCATTATGAAAGCTTTATTAGCTGCCTTACAATATTCATCATTTTTAAACCAAAAACCTATTAACAGGTAAGATGCTAAACCTACCCCTTCCCAGCCAATAAACATAACCAGTAGGTTTGAGCCTAACACTAATACTAACATAAATGCTACAAAAAGATTCAAATAGGCAAAATATCTTCCATAATCTTTATCAGATTTCATATAACCTATGGAATAAATATGCACTAGAAAACCCACCCCTGTAACAATCATTAACATTATAGCACTTAGCTTGTCTACAGAAAATGTAAAGTCTACCTGTAGCTCTGGGATTTTAATCCAGCTATATATTTTGGATATATATATAGGGTTTGATTCATTTTTTAAAATACAAAAAATGTATACACTCAATATTAATGGCAAAAATATACTTAAGTTAGCGACAAAAGATATTATAGTTTTTGGTAAGTTTTTACCAAACAAAATATTAATTAAGAATCCTAAAAAAGGGATTATAGGCAATAATATTAAAAACTTTTCCCACATATATTAACTAATGTTTTAGTGAATTATAACTATCAACGTCCAGAGTTAGTTTTTTTCTATAAGCCATTACAACTATGGATAACCCTATTGCAACCTCTGCAGCAGCTACAGCCATTATAAAAAATACAAATACCTGAGCTCTGGCATCATCAAATAAAGTAGAAAAATAAACTAATATTAAATTACAAGCATTTAACATGAGTTCTATAGACATAAATATTATTAAAATATTACGCCTAATAATAGCCCCGGCTAAACCTATTACAAACAATAGACAGCCTAGCAGCAAATAGCTATTAAATTCTGGTTGTATCGTCATCTACTTGTGATATTTTGTTTGTTGTAGAATTCTTAGTTGATAACAATACTGCTCCTATAGTTGCCAACAATAACAACACTGCAATCAATAAAAATGGAAATTTATAGTCTTTAAATAAAGTCCTACCTAGTTCTTTTACCTGCCCTATATTGTATGTATCACTATAAATATAGGCTTCGCTATTATGTTTTAATATACTAACTAACATTATCATAATAAACCCGGTTAGTGCTACAACACTAATTTTCTTTATTATTTGTTTATTAGAGTGCCTGATTCCTTTATTTAAGTTTAAAAACATTATTACAAATAAAAAAAGTACCATTATAGAACCTGCATAAACTATTATGTTTATAATCCCAATAAAAGAGGCTTTCATTAGTATATAATGTGATGTTAATCCAAAAAACGTAACTATTAAACTTAAGACATTATATATAGGATTTTTAAATGCAACAACGCCTATTGAACTAAGTATTAACAGGATCGATATAAAATAAAATACGTAGTGAATCATACTAACCTTTAAATATAGGTTCTAACATTTCTTTTTTACCATATACCATAGTTTTTCTATCGTATGATGGTTGTATAAATGGTCCATCCAAATAAATAGCTTCTTTAGGACATGCTTCCTCACATAATCCACAAAATATACATCTAAGCATATTTATTTCGTAAACCGAAGCATATTTTTCTTCTCTATATAAATTCTCTTCTCCGGCTATGCGTTCAGCAGCTGTCATGGTTATTGCCTCAGCAGGACAAGAAAGTGCGCATAATCCACATGCTGTACAACGCTCTCTACCTTCTTCATCCCTTTTTAAAGAGTGTACGCCTCTAAAATTAGGTGAAAAATATCTTACTTCTTCTGGAAATTGTATAGTTACTTTCTTTTTCAATAAATGCTTAAAAGTAATAGACAACCCCTTTATTATAGTAGGTAAATAAGTCCGCTCTATAAAGCTAAGTTTTTTAGGCTTGAGAACTTTTTGCTTATTTGTCAGTTGTAACATAATAGACTATGTGCTTTTAGTAAAATATTCTATTACTGATGTTATAATAATATTTAATATCGCCAGCGGTATTAAATATTTCCATCCAAGCTTCATTAATTGATCATATCTAAATCTGGGAATAGTCCACCTAACCCATATAAAGAAAAATATAATTAGTATTATTTTTAAAAATAATACTAATATTCCTAATAAAGCAATTATATTTTGGTGTAAACCTATTTCGTAAAGTTTAGCTATACCAGGAAAATTGTAGCCTCCTAAGTATAGAGTTGCAATAATTGCTGAAGATACGAACATGTTTATATATTCAGCAAATAAATAAAACCCTAATTTCATGCTGGAGTATTCCAAATGGTATCCCCCATTTAGCTCGTTTTCGCATTCAGGTAAATCAAAAGGTAACCTGTTAGTTTCAGCAAAGGCACAGATTAAAAATAGTAAAAATCCTAAAGGTTGAACAAATATGTTCCATGCTAAACCAGCTTGCCCCTCTACTATTTCGCGCATGTTTAATGTACCAGTAATTATGATTAAAGCAACTATGGATAATCCCATAGGTATCTCATAACTAATATTTTGAGAGGCTGCTCGCACCGCACCTAACAAAGAGTACTTATTGTTCGAGGCCCATCCGCCCATTATAGCTCCGTATACACCTAAAGCAACGACAGCAAACACATATAGTATTCCAAAATCCAAATTAGCAACCTGAATAGGTATTATTTGGCCATTAATAATAATATCCGGAGCCCATGGTATCACTGCACTACCTAAACAGGCCATAATCATTGCAATAGACGGCCCCAGGATAAATAAAAATTTATTAGAAGCTTTAGGTATAAATTCTTCTTTAGTAAAAAGTTTTATTCCATCGCATAAAGGTTGTAAAATTCCTAAAGGACCAGCCCTGTTAGGTCCTATTCTATCTTGCATAAAAGCAGCTACTTTCCTTTCAGCAAGTGTTGTATACATTGCTATAAACAAACTAACTAATAGAATAATTACTATCAAAATTATTTTAGATACGATATAAAAAGCTGCCATATAATTTAGTTTATTTATTCTTGTACAGGCTCAATCCTATGATGATATTGTTTTAAAACCGGCATAGTAGGAATATCGTAATGATTAGCTGATATAACTGAACTGCGTTTTATATGTGCCGGGCCTTCTATAACCCATTTAGACGCATCTTTATTATCAAATCTGCATTCGTTACAAATATATTCTACTACTTCATTGTAGTCATTACGTCTAGCTGTTACGCGTAGTATGGATTCTCCTTTAAACCATAACAACACCTTACCACAACATTTACTGCAATTTCTATGGGCAAGCTGTGGATCGGTAAACCATACCCTTTGCTTAAATCTAAATGTTTTATCCGTTAAAGCACCGACAGGGCATACATCTATCATATTCCCTGAAAATTCGTTGTCTATGTTTTCTTTTATATAAGTACTAATTTCTGCCTTATCTCCTCTTTCAAGAACCCCTTGTAAACGCTCAGGCGTAAGTTGATTAGCTACGTGTATGCACCTGTAACAGAGTATGCACCTGGTCATATGTAGCTTTATTTTATCTCCTAAGTCTACATGTTCAAAGGTTCTTCGCTCAAAATCGTAACGAGTTTTTGGCGAGCCATGTTCGTAAGATAGATCTTGTAACTTACATTCACCTGCTTGGTCACAAATTGGGCAATCTAAGGGGTGGTTTATAAGCAACATTTCAACGACTCCCTTTCTAGCATCTAATACTTCTTGTGAGGTAGTATTTTGAACCTCCATACCATCCATAACCATAGTTTTGCAACTAATGACTAATTTAGGCATAGGGCGAGGATCTTTTTCTGAACCTTTAGTAACTTTAACTAAACAAGTTCTGCATTTGCCACCACTATCTTTTAAAGACGAATAATAACACATAGCTGGCGGAACAATACCACCTCCTATTAAGCGAGCAGCTTCAAGTATAGAAGTTCCTGGTGGAACCTCTATAGTATGGTCATCTATAGTTACTTTAAATTTTGGATCTGCCATTGTCTTTTCTTTTGTTTATAAACAAGTTATAAAAACTTTGTTAATTGCCTGTAATAACTTTAGATTTTGCCAATCCATAATTATGTTTTTTTGCTTTTTCAGGAAAATCTATGTGCCACTGAAACTCATCTCTAAAGTGTCTAACAGCGCTAGCTACAGGCCAGGCTGCCGCATCTCCTAATGGACATATAGTTTTGCCTTCAATATTCTTAGCAATATCCACTAATAAATCTATATCCTCTTTACGGCCAAGGCCGCTTTCTATTTTTGCAAGAACTTTTTCTAACCAACCAGTTCCTTCTCTACATGGCGAACACTGGCCACAAGATTCGTGGTGGTAAAACCTAGCTAAATTCCAAGTGTTTCGTACTATACAAGTATCTTCATCCATTACTATAAAACCGCCAGATCCTAACATACTACCTGATTCAAACCCTCCTTCTGCAAGCGATTCGTAGCTCATTAATCGCTTTCCTCCGGTTTTATTTTTTAATATTAATGCAGCAGGTAGTATAGGTACTGATGACCCACCAGGGATAATAGCTTTTAAATTTTTGTTATTTGCTATACCACCACAATATTTATCGGAATATAAAAATTCTTCTACTTCTAATCCTAATTCTATTTCGTAAACACCAGGATTGTTAATATTTCCACAAGCAGAAATTAATTTCGTTCCAGGACTTTTTTCTGTACCAAATTTTGAGTATTCAGCACCGCCATTTAACACTACCCAAGGGACGGTAGAGATAGTTTCTACATTATTAACTACTGTTGGACAACCATATAAACCTTCTACAGCGGGGAAAGGAGGTTTAATACGCGGATTGCCGCGTTTGCCTTCGAGCGATTCTAAAAGTGCAGTTTCTTCTCCGCAAATATAGGCTCCTGCCCCGGGGTGTACATATAATTCTAGATCGTAACCAGATGATAAAATGTTTTTACCTAAAAGACCAGCATTTTTAGCTTCATGAATAGCTTTCTCCAAAATTCGTATTACAGGCATCATTTCGCCTCTTACATATATATATGATACATTTGCACCTAAAGCATAGCTAGATAGAATCATGCCTTCAATAAGGATATGTGGTTTATGCATCATTAAATATCTATCCTTAAAAGTACCTGGTTCACTTTCATCCCCGTTACATACCAGGTATCTGGGTTTACCTTCTGGCTTAGCTAAAAAACTCCATTTCATTCCGGTTGGGAAGCCTGCGCCGCCTCTGCCTCTTAACCCTGATATTTTTATCTCTTCCAATACCTGCGCTGGCGATAGTTGTTTTAATGCTTTTTCCAGAGCTTGGTATCCACCTGATTTTCTGTAACCATTAATAGAGGCAATATCCTCTTTTTCTACATCTCTAAGTAAAATTTGCATTATTGTTGAGCTTTTAAACGTAGGTCATCAATTAAAGAATCTATTTTCTCTTCTGTTAGATTTTCATAATAAGTATATTTTGGGCCTATTTGTAATACCGGACCCATTCCACAGGCAGCCAGGCACTCTACTGTTTTTAGAGTAAACAATCCATCTTTACTGGTTTCATTTTCTTCTATGTCAAGCTTTTGCTTTATATAGTTTATTATTTTATCAGCTCCAACTAAAGAACATGGAGCTGTTCTACATACCTCTAAAACATACTTTCCAACTTCTTTAGTATGAAACATACTGTAGAAAGTAGCTACTTCATAAACTTCTACAGGTTTAAGATCAAGAATTTCGGCTACATAATCCATTATAGAAACCGTTAAATATCCACCCAGCTCTGCCTGAGCTAAATGTAAAATTGGCAATAGAGCTGATTTTTTTCTATCTGATGGATAGCGTGCTAATATTTCCTGAATTTGATCCAACGCTTGATCAGAAAACTTTATTTCTTTTATTTTTATCATTTGTGTTTTTATAATTACGCATCCAGTTCTCCTGCAATTACATTTAAGCTACTAAGGGTTAGTATTACATCTGATAACAATAATCCTTTGATCATTATAGGGAATACTTGATAGTTTATAAAACAAGGCCTACGAAAATGTAATCTATATGGGGTTCTGCCACCATCTGATTGTACATAAAATCCTAGTTCTCCATTTGCACCTTCTACTGCAAAATATAGTTCAGATACAGGAACTTTTATTTCGCCCATAACTATTTTGAAATGATAAATAAGGGCTTCCATGCTGTATGTAAGCTCTTCTTTAGGGGGCAAACAATAGTCTGGTACCTGAGCCGAAAATACATCTTCCGGCATTCCAGATATTTTATCTAGAGCCTGATTTATTATTAACAGGCTTTGCCGCATTTCTTCATTTCGAACTAAATATCTGTCGAATGTATCTCCTTTTGTACCAACAGGTATGACAAAGTTAAAATCTTCATATGAGCAGTACGGGTCTACTACTCGGACATCGTAGTCGACACCAGCAGCTCGTAGCATTGGCCCTGTAACAGAATTAGCAAGAGCATCTTCAGCTGTTATTATGCCTATGTTGCGACATCTGTCTATAAATATTTTGTTTCTATCTAATAATGATTCGAATTCGTCTAGTACTTTAGGAAAGTCTTTTAAGAATGTTTTTAATTTAGCAAAGCTCCTTTCGTTAAAATTTCTTTCAAATCCACCTATTCTACCTATGTTGGTTGTTAGTCGACCGCCGCATATTTCTTCATATATTTCGTAAACTTTTTCGCGCTGTTGGTATATGTATAAGAAGGTAGAAAAAGCACCTGCATCAACCGCTATTATCGAGTTACATATTAAATGGTCGATTATTCTAGCTAATTCCATTATTATTACTCTTAGGTATTGCACCCTTTTAGGAATGGATATGCCAATAAGTTTTTCAACTGTCATATGCCAACCCATATTATTAATAGGTGCTGAACAATAATTTAGTCGATCAGTTAGAGTTGTTATTTGGTAAAATGGGCGTCTTTCAGCAATTTTTTCAAATGCTCTATGTATGTATCCTATAGTTTGTTCTGTGCTTATTACTTGCTCGCCATTCATTTCAAGGACATTTTGGAAAATGCCGTGGGTAGCCGGATGCGTAGGACCCAGGTTGAGTGTAGTTGTTTTCTTTACTATATTTTCACTACCAAGATTTATGTGTTTATGATCCATAATCTTTAATTCTAATTTTAATGTTTATCTACCAAATTGAGCGTCGTCTTTGTCAGTTCTATTAGGATCTTCTAAAGGATACTCTTTGCGCATTGGAAATACTTTTAAATCTTCCATGTTTAATATACGCTTTAAATTTGGGTGTCCATTAAATTTTATCCCATAGAAATCATATGTTTCTCTTTCCATCCAATTTGCTCCTGGAAAAACAGGCGTTGCGCTATCTATTTCTGGATTGTCCTCGCTCAAATTCACCTTTATACGGATCCGCTTGTTTAGTGATAAGTTATGCAAATGGTATATAACTGATAAAGTTTTTTCTTTTGGATAATGAGCTCCGCAGAGGGTGGTTAAAAACTTAAAATTTAGCTTACTATCGTTCTTTAAAAAATATAATACATCGCTAATTAAATTTTTATCTTCCAAAGTAAATGTAGGCAAATCAAAAGGAATGTTGAAGTGCGTTACAGATGCTTGAAATTTGTTTAATATTAGCTCTTGTATTTGATCGTTATTTAAATTGTCCATTTTAGGGTTAAGTTATTAAACTTTAGTATCTATACCATAGCTTTCCAATAATTGCTTGTATTCAGCCGAAGAGCGCCTTCTTAAAGGTTCATTTTTAACCAATTCCTGTACTTTCATGAGCCCCTCTATAATGCCCTCTGGCCTTGGCGGACATCCTGGCACATAAACATCTACAGGTATTATTTTATCTATGCCTTGCAAAACACTATAAGTATCGAATATACCTCCACTTGAGGCACAAGCGCCTATCGCTACAACCCATCTGGGTTCTGCCATTTGTATGTATACCTTTTTCAATATGGGGCCCATTTTTTTTGCTATTGTGCCTGCAACTAATAAAACATCGCATTGCCTCGGCGTAAATCCAATACGTTCAGCTCCAAAACGAGCCAGGTCGTATGTTGAGCTCATTGTTGACATAAATTCGATTCCACAGCATGAAGTTGCAAATGGCAACGGCCATAAAGATTTGGACCTTGCTAAACCTACTAATTTATCTAAAGGAGCTGTTAGATATCCTTGTCCACTGTTATATTCCAGGTCTTTAGGGTTTATTTGATTTTGATTAATATTGTTCATCTCTTTTTGCAGAACCGTTTACTTATATCATTTAGAAATGAGTCTTTACAAATTTACTATGTTTTATTGATATTAGGTAAGTTTATAAAATATTTAACTTTCCTGGTAATGTTTAAGCATT
Source organism: Candidatus Krakonobacterium acarorum (assembly GCA_050311575.1). GTDB lineage: Bacteria > Bacteroidota > Bacteroidia > SolTP2 > SolTP2 > Krakonobacterium > Krakonobacterium acarorum. Next base: position 288,009 of record JBNOKO010000001.1, read on the forward strand.
AATCTTAAACATTATTGTTTTAATACTTGTTGGTTTTGATGATTTAAATACTAAAACTCAATTTATTAATAAATAAGTTTAGATATATTATTTGTGTATGAAGTCGGTTTAAGCTTTATAAATTAATAACTAATATAAATATTGATAAACTTAATATTGATTGTTAACAGTGACTTTGTAACCTGTTTTACAATAAATATTAGAAAATATTTACATGGTTTGTAGCTCTAAGCAATAATTTTTATATGCTAATTAAATAGAATATCCATAGCTTCAGTTATATTACTAAGTTGTTTAACGTTTAGATTTTTCGACTGTATATTAATATTTTTTGCTCTAGGGATAATTATGTTAGTAAATCCCAGCTTTTCGGCTTCTCTAATTCTATCTATTGTGCGGCTTACTGGCCTTACTTCTCCTGTTAAGCCAACTTCTCCAATAAAACATGTTTTTAATGGAAGCATTTTATCTGCGTAAGATGATGCTAGCGCGATAGCTATTCCCAGATCTGCTGAAGTATCTTCTACTTTAAGGCCTCCGGTAATATTTAAAAATACATCTTTATTAGACAGCTTTAATCCACATTTTTTTTCTATTACAGCTAGTAACATATCCAGCCTTTTATTATTAAAACCTGTGGCCGATCGTTGTGCTATGTTGTATGCAGTTTTTGTTACTAATGCTTGTGTTTCTATCAGCAATGGTTGTATTCCTTGCATGATGCAAGATATGCTTGTACCGCTTGATCTGGTATTTGCATCTGATATTAAAATATATGATGGATTTGGAACCCCTTTTAGTCCTGTAGATGTCATTTCATAAATTCCCAATGCTGCTGATGGGCCAAATCTATTTTTTATAGCCCTTATTATACGATAGGTATAGGTATTGTCACCTTCAAACTGCAATACTGCATCTACCATATGTTCAAGTAATTTGGGGCCGGCTATACCGCCTTCTTTTGTTATATGCCCAACCATAAATATTGGTATTTGAGCTTGTTTAGCAAAGTTTATGATTTCAAATGTACATTGGCGAACCTGTAGTATGCTCCCAGGCAGAGATTCAATGTTTTGCGAGTAAATAGTTTGGATCGAATCTATAATTATAATATCTGGCTTAAGTTGTTTCGATTGTTCTATAATGTTTTGCAGGTTGTTATCTGCTAATATATAACTTTGTGTATTGTCACAAGGACTTAAAATGCGATCAGCTCGTAATTTTATCTGTTCCTTGCTTTCTTCAGCTGTTATGTATAAGCTATTAAATCCAGCTATTAAGCGTGTTAATTGTAATAGAAGAGTGGATTTTCCTATACCCGGGTCTCCAGAAAGCAAATATACGGCCCCAGGTACTATGCCTCCACCAAGCACTCTATTTAGCTCTTCATCTTGGGTTATTATCCTACCTGTATCTCTTATTTGAATAGAGGATAATTCTTCAGGCAATACTTGTTTTTGTTTACCAAAGTTGGTTAAATTTTTTTTTTGGATAGGAGTCTCTATTTCTTCAATTAAAGTGTCCCAACTTTTACAGGCCGGGCACTTACCCATCCATTTAGGAGACTTATAAGCACATTTATTGCATACAAATACGCTTTTAAGCTTCATTTCTATATAAGTAGTTGGCAAAGGCTAACAATTTAGCTTCTTGAAATTTACCACTTATTATTTGCAATGCTATAGGCATTTTATTAGAATGCTGACCAATGGTTATAGATATTGCTGGTAACCCTGCTAGCGAAGCTATAACTGTATATATATCGGCTATATATTGCTGAGATCCGTTATAATCTTTTTGTCCTATAAGCCATGGAGTTGTAGGAGATGTTGGTAATACTATAAAATCATGTTTTTCCAGGATACTATTTAAGTATAGCGTTATAAGTTGTCTAACTTTTTGGGCTTTTGTGTAGTATGCATCGTAATAACCAGAACTAAGAACAAAAGTCCCCAGGATTATCCGTCTTTTAACTTCTAACCCAAACCCTATCGATCTGGTCCGTTTATAAGTATCCTCTAAACTATGGACGTCTTTAGCTCTAAAACCATAACGTAAACCATCGTATCTCGCTAGATTAGACGATGCTTCAGCAGAGCTAATTATATAATAGGCTGGCAGAACATAATCTAAATAAGGAAAATCTATTTCTTGTACTTGAAAGTTGTTAGATTTAATTTTATCAAGTGTGGCTTTGGTTTTAATAGATATTTCTTGGTCTATATCTTTGTAATCAAGCGTTTTTGGAGAATAGGCTATTTTAAAATTTTTATTCCCCTGCAATAAATTTTTATAAGGCTGTACAGGTTCCGATGAAGAGCTATCATCGTTTTGATCTTTACCTGCTATAACTTCTAATATTGTAGCTGTATCTTCTATATTATTAGCAAAAATGCCGATTTGGTCAAAAGAGGACGCAAAAGCTATTACTCCATAACGAGATATTCTACCGTAAGTAGGTTTCAGGCCTACAACATCACAAAACGCAGCAGGTTGCCTTACAGATCCTCCTGTGTCTGTGCCTAAAGCAGCTAAGCACAGACCAGCTTTTACAGCTGCAGCTGAGCCTCCTGACGACCCCCCAGGGACTTTTGTTATATCTATAGGATTTTTTGTTGGACCATAATACGACGTATCTGTTGCAGAACCCATAGCAAATTCATCACAATTAGACCTGCCTATTATTATGGCGTCTTCAGCTATTAATCGTTCTAATGCTGTCGCTGTATATAAAGCTTTAAACCCTCCTAAAATTTTCGATGCTGCTGATACATTATGGTCTTTATACGATATATTATCTTTTATCGCTATAACCATCCCGGCAAGCCTACCAGCTTTGCCCTGATTAATTTTATTATCTATATGTTGCGCTTTATCAAGTGAATCATAAAACACTTCTACTATCGCATTTAAATGCTTGTTTGTTTCAGCTTTTTCTATATAATGTTCAACTATTTGCTTTACAGATAGTTGCTTTAGATTTATAGCTTCTTGAATTTTTTTTAAAGACCTATACAAAATTAATTAGCTAGTTAGGATTTGTGCTCTTCTTTTGGATTCTCAGTAATTGTCTTTTCTAAATCCTGCTTAATATCGTTAGATGCATTTTTAAATTCTCTAATACCCTTACCCAGTCCCCTTGCTAATTCTGGTAGTTTTTTACCGCCAAATAGAATTAAAACTACAAGTAAGATTAAGATAATTTCTCCTGTTCCTAAACTGTTTAGAAATAGAAGGTTGTGTAATGGTTCCATAAGTTATAATTTTTATTTAATATGCAAATATATACTAAGTTTGAATAAAAGGTGCAACTGCACCCACAATTATAGCGAAACTTTGGTCTTTTGCTTCAATTATATATTCTGTTCCAGAGGTTATTACTACTGCTTCTCCTGCATGAACATCTATTTTTCGATCCATATGTTTTATGGATATGCATCCTTTTAATGACAATATTATCTCTATATCTATAGAGAGCATCGTACTTGTTGTAGCTTCATCGGCACCTATTATAGTAAAACTAAAATTAGCTTCTCTAAAAATATATTTTCTATAAAATTTGTCCTCCAGGCTAGGTGTAATTACTGTAGGCGTTGTTGCTTCTATGTTTAGGTTATTAAGTATTTCTTTATGGTTGATTGATTTAGATGTAAGTCCAAGACGTATTACATTATCCGAGTTAGACATTACTTCCGCACATTTGCCATACAAATAAGAATGAAGTATACCTGGCTTTGTATATATAACTTCGCCTGGATTAAGCTTAATTAAGTTTAGCAAACACATAAAGATAAACCCTTTGTCTAGATTGACGCTCGTATTGGTATTTTCTGATAGATACTTTAGAATCCAATATTCAATATCAGATTTGTCTTTCGAGCTTTCTTTAGCTTCTAATTTACTGAATATGTCTTTTATTATAACTACTGATTTGTCATCAGATAGTTCCAATATATATTCACAAAGCGCCTTATTCCCCCCATGGATGAAAATTTCTTTCAGACCTATAGGCAAATATTTATCTAGATTTATTATCATTAGTTCTCTTTCAAGAAAACCCTGTAATAAATAGAAATCGCTTATAGAAAATAAAGCTTCGTATTTGGGGTTTAAGTCTTTATATATTCTATCACTGTCTGTAGAGGTTTTTTGGCCCCACATATCTTCATGGATAAAGCCTTCCCTTGCATTGTTACTATTTGGATGCAATTGTATAGATATCATTTTTTCTACATCTAATACTTTTAGTAAAAATGGGAAGTTGGCTTCTAGTGTGTTACGAGATATCTCCAGGACTTTTGTTAAATAATCTATTAACAGTACGTTTTTATTTGCTAGTAGCGTAGATGGATATGAATGGTAGAGGCCTAACCAATATTCAGAATATGGTTTGGATCTATCTTGTATTGATAATAGTTCTGCAATATAATTATGTCCTCCCCAATTATCACTTTTTACCTTACCTTGAATTTTAATTATATTTGAGGGGGGATTTGACATTTAAAAAATTTAATTATAAATCATTTTCTATCTTAATCATTTTACCTGTTTCTGCTATATATACAGCTTTTTTATTAATTGCTCCTTTATGTATGTGTATTCTATAGGCAAATGGTATATCCGGAGATTCAAATTTATCAACCCCCGATACGCTCCAACCATTTGCAGCCTCGTATAAACTGTTTTCATAGGTCTTGATAATCTCTTTTGGCAAATCTTTATATAATATTTCAGATTTGGTATATTTCCAATTGCCAGAAGAACTAAATTCAATCAAGCACAATTCACTATTAGCATTCTTGAAAGAAGCAACATATTTAAAAAGACTTTTTTGCCATACTATTTCTGTTGAACCAGGGTATTTTTCGTTGAAAATACTAAGCACGCCAGCAGGTATAGTAATTTGTGCCTGTATGTTACCTACTTTCGTAAATAACATAGCAAGAACAAATATTATTGCTAAATACCTATAGAATCCATTCATTACTTAAAATATAAAACTACTTTTTGTTAGTTAGGTATTTTGATACTCCTTCATGTGTAGGCTTCATTGCACTTTCACCTTCTTTCCAATTAGCAGGGCATACTTCGCCATTAGCTTCAAAATGAATAAGAGCATCTACGGTTCTTAATGCTTCTTCTACAGATCGTCCTAAAGGCAAATCATTGATAAGCTGATGTCTTACTATGCCTTGTTTGTCTATTAAAAATAATCCGCGATAGGCTATCATGGAGCCTTCGGCTTGTAAGGCTCCGTCTTCATCGTATACATACTCACCAGCTAAAACTCCATAAGCCATTGATATGGTTTTAGCTACGTCGGCAACGATAGGATATTTTACACCTTGTATCCCCCCTTGATCTTTAGGGGTATTGAGCCATGCGTAATGTGATTGGGCTGAATCTGTAGAACATGCTATTACAGCAACGTTTCTTTTTTCAAAATCATTTAATTTTGCTTGAAACGCATGTAATTCTGTTGGACATACAAATGTAAAATCAGCAGGGTAAAAAAAGAATAAAACATATTTTTTATCTTTATATTGTTCTAGAGAGAAATTTGAAACTATTTCATTTCCATTAACAACTGTGTCTGCATTAAAGCAAGGGGCTTTTTTTCCTATTAAACTCATAGTATTAACGATATTAACTTTAGACAAATGTACAACTTCTAATAATTATACTCAAGTTTTTATAGTGCCAGACTATAAACGTATTTTATGGTTAGTCAGAATCGTGTGCGGAAACAATTTCATTAAATATCTGTATAAGATCACTAGATGGGCACTCACCCTTGTTTTTATTTTTGAAATATTCTATAAAAAGGCTTTCTATATTATTTGTTAAATCTGGCAAGGCGCTGGCTTTGTCTATATTATCTTTTATGATTAATTCTGGTATTATAGCTATTATGTAAGGATGTATATCGTTTAAATCTTTTTTGTCATTAGTTAATAAACCGTCCTGGGTTTTTATGCTGATTTCTACGAAACAGTTTTGGTGATCTGCTAACCATTGTTTTGCATCTTCTACATTTTTGGCTTTATATCTTATAAGTTTTTTGCCTGATTTTAAAGCTATAGTGTTTATTATAGCTTTTTTTAACGGCTCGATCTCTACAATATTAACGTATTTGTTTTGATTTTGCTCATCAAAGCTATAAGGCAATGGGCTACCAGTGTATACGACCGGGCATGGACACGGAGGTTTTTCCATTTGTATATAACTATGCAGGTGACCTAAAGCTACATACTGTAATCTCCTAGGTAAAATATTAGTATTTATTACTTGAGCTGTCCCTAAACTTTTTATTGAACGTTCTCCGTCATCCTCCAAATAGTCTTCGTCTTTACTGTTTATAAAAAAATGATGTGCTACTAATATATTTATTCCCCTAGTGGTTAAATACTCTTCATCTAATCGCTTCCAAGTATTTTTTAAAACATTTGATAAGGTATTAGTGTTGGAGTCTTGATTAGTTAAACGTTGCTTTAGTCTTTCTTCGTTTATATATGGAGCAAATACTATTCTAAACGGATAATCGTAGTCTGGATGCTTAAGTTGTAAAAAACCGATTTCACTAGCTGTTATTTCTATTTTAGAATCTAGAGTCATCATAGGTATAACAGTATCAGGCCAACCTAGAAGAAATATTCCATAAGAATTTGCTAATGGCTTAGTAACTTCTATTAAATCAGGGGAGTCATGATTACCTGCAACTATAATAATAGGGGTTCTGCCGTTGTTATTTAAAGATTTTACAGTTTTATAAAATAGGTTTTGAGCTTCTACAGATGGTCTTATTTTGTCGAATATATCTCCGGCAATTATTACTATATCCGGATTTTCTCGTTTTGCTATATCAATGATCTCTATTAATACCTGTTTTTGTTCTTGTAGCAAGCAATATTTATCGTCTATTTTTTTGCCAAGATGCCAGTCAGCAGTATGTAAAACTTTCATTGGTTATATAAAAAAATAGGCACCTATAGCTCTTTTAATTAACTATAAATGCCTATATATTTTGAAATTACTATTGGACAGATATCTTACTTAGAGTCTTTATCCGAGCTATTTTCTTCGTCATCTTGAGATGTATTTTCGTCATCTGATTCTTGCTGCATCTTTTCTTTTAAAGAATCTAATACTCCTAAGTCTCCTAAAGTTGTTTTTGATTCTTCCGGGCCTGCCGATTTTTTAGGTTTACGTTTATTCAAACGTTCTTTGTCTGCAGGAATAGCATCTTTATCTAAATCCCAAGTTTTTGTATGTGATAATATTATTTTTTTAGTTTCTTTATTAAACTCAATTACTTTGAAATCGGCCGCTTCATCTAATTCAACACTGCTACCATCTTCTTTTACTATATGCTTTAACGAAACAAAACCTTCTACGCCGTAAGACAACATAACTATTGCTCCTTTTTCATTTTTCTTAACTATTGTGCCTTTATGTGTTGAATCTACAGTAAAAATAGTTTCGAATGTATCCCAAGGGTTATCTTCAAGTTGTTTATGACCTAATGAAAGTTTTCTATTTTCTATATCAATATCTAGTACTACAACTTCTATTTCCTCATTTATTTGAGCAAAATCTTCTGGCGATGATATTTTTTTAGACCAAGATAAATGAGATATATGAACCAAGCCACAAACCCCAACTTTTATCTCTACAAATATGCCAAATTTAGTCATGTTACGAACTATGGCTTTATGCCTTGAACCTATTGCAAACTCTTCAGCAGCATTTGCCCAAGGGTCCTCAAGAAGTTGCTTCATTCCTACAGACATTTTTCTAGCTTCTCTATCAATAGTTAATACAACAGCCTCTACAATATCACCTATTTTAAGTATTTCTCTAGGATCCCGAACATGCTGAGACCAAGTTGCTTCTGTTATGTGAAGTAATGCTTCGCATGCAGGCTCTATTTCTATAAATGCGCCATAATCAGCGATAGTAACAATTTTACCTTTTACTCTTGAACCAACTTTGATTTCCGGATCCAGAGAATCCCATGGATGCGGATACAATTGTTTTAACCCTAATGATATACGTTTTTTATCATCGTCAAAGTCTAGAACAACTACGTTTATTTTATCATCAAGTTTTACTATGTCTTCAATATTAGTAACTCGTCCCCAATGCAGATCGTAAACATGCAATAGACCATCTATATTACACCCTAAATCAATAAATGCACCGAAACTTGTTATATTCTTAACAACGCCCTCTAGAATTTGCCCTTTTTCCAGCTTCGACATTATATCAATTCTTTGATTCTCAATATCGTGTTCGATCAGTATTTTATGGGAAATAACTACGTTCCTAAATTCATGGTTAATTTTAACCACTTTAAATTCCATAGTTTGCCCAACATATATATCGTAATCTCTAACCGGCTTTACATCGATTTGCGACCCGGGCAGGAAAGCCTCTATGCCGTTTACATCTACTATTAAACCGCCTTTAGTTCTACTTTTTACTTTTCCTATTATTATACGGTCTTCTTCTAATGCTTTATTTATCTCTTCCCAAGCGTAATGAATTTTAGCTTTTTTACGAGATAATATCAATTGCCCGTTTTTATCTTCTGGTTTCTCTACCAAGACTTCTACTTCATTTCCTACCTTTAAGTCAGGCATATCTCTAAACTCTGAAAGAGAAACTAAACCATCAGACTTATAACCTACGTTTATTACAACTTCTCTATCATTGATAAGTACAATCTTGCCTGTTACTATTTGATTGCTTTTTAACAGGTTGAAACTATTGTAATAAATTTCCTCGTATTTACTACGTTCTTCTTCCGGGTATGACAACAAACTATAGGAACCAGATTTTAGATTTATTATTTCGTCCCAGTCAAATGAATCACACGGAATAGATTGGTTTATTAAACTATCAGTTTCTTTGTTGTTACATTCTTCTGTTGAAACATCTATATCTTGCTCTATAGAAGCATCACCTTTTGTGTTTTTTGTTTGTTCTGTCATGTGTAGCTTTTAAAAATCTGCTTTTATCCTTATTTAGCAAAAAGACAAAGGTACATATTTTTTGTTTAATTCGAATAAAAAACTACAAAACGGACATTAATTCTTTTAATTCTTTGCCTTTTGTGAATTCATTATGGCTTTCGTAGGTTCCTGTAAGACTTCTTAATATGCGCTTTATTATTTCTTCGTTAGAACAAGGTTGATAATATTCTGCTTTAGATTTTATGTTTAGCTGCTTTAGATATATGTCTATGTCTATTGCATGAAATATTAAACCTTTGTTGAATGGATTTATATAAAAATTCACTTTTAGATTTTTAAGGTCATCTTTTATAGGGTGCTTGGGCATTTCTTCCATGTATCCCACAACGAAATGTTGAGGTAAATTGATCCCAAATATTGGCATATTTAGCTTTTGAGCTATGTATGAGTATATTATTGATAAAATTATCGGACTGCCCTTGCGTTGTTTTAGTACAGCGTTTAAATAATAGTTATTTGGATCATAGAAATTTGATACGTTGCCCTTTAGCTTAAAATCGCCATATAATACTTTATTTATTATGCTGATTTTTTTTATAGGCTTCATGTCTTTAGTTAAGACACTTTGGGCCTTATCTAAAATTTTATCAAGTTTATCTATGATTTCGTTATTATTTATATCAGGGAAAGCATACTTACATATTAATAATGATCCATCGATTAGATTATGAGAGTTAGTGGTTTTCCAATTTATTAGGTCATTCCTTAATTCATAAAATTTTATAGTTTGTATTAAGGCCTCTATGCGCTTTACTGTAAGAGCTTCTGTAGATGGATTCAATTTTTTTGCAAGTAATTCTGATATTATAGGTGTACCATAAGAGCAAATTTTATCTTTTATGCTTGTGAACACATGATTGTCCGGATCATCTAATAGTTTCATCAAAGCGATTGTTTGACTGTTATTTTGCATGTTTTTAAGGCTTATTTACAAATACATTCATTAAATCAAAAACGTTGCCAAATTTAAATTGAGCTCATTGATATGGCATTCTATTTAAGTGTCCCCCTTAGGCCAACCTTTTTATACCATTTACAAGGGGGAGATTAAACTAATATAAATACCGTTGCTATATTAAAATAGTTTTTCTAAGCATACTTGAAATCATCAGTTATGGATCATTTTTATACCAGTCAGGCAACATAAGATTTAATATGCGCATCCAGCCTAAAGTTGTTACAAACTAAATTGTGCTTAGGATATGTTATCACATATAAACAAAAATTGTCATAACCTGCTTATTCAGGCTCTAAAGCCAGCTCTTTATAAAATTAAGCTATTGATTTAGCTATAGCTTTTTGCCACAATTTGTATTTATGGCCAGCCTGCGTTTTTGACATTTTTGGCTCAAAATATGTACTATTTGTAACAGGCAGGCTTTCTATATTTGGCCAGTAACCTTGCGATAGCCCTGCAATATATGCAGCACCAATAGCAGTTGCTTCTACATTATCATTTTTTATCACCTGCTGTAATATATCAGCCTGGAATTGCATAAGAAATTTGTTTTGCGTCATACCTCCATCAACTTTTATATTTAAAGTGCTATATTTTTTTATTCTATTTTTCATGTATAGTAATAAGTCTAAAACCTGAAGAGCTATGGATTCTATTGCCGCACGCGCTATATGAGCCCTCTGTGTCTGTGCTGTTATGCCAAGGATTACGCCTCGTGCGTCCTGATCCCAATATGGAGCCCCTAACCCCGAGAAAGCAGGTACAAATTGTACGCCTGCGCTATCCCTTACGGATATAGCTAGTGCCTCTATTTCTTGTGTACTTTCTAAGAGAAATAAATTATTTTTCAACCACTGTATTATTGATCCTGCTGTAAATATGCTTCCTTCTAATGCATACGTAGTATTGTTACCTAGCTTACATGCTATAGTTGTTAGAATATTGTCCACAGATAATTTTTGTTTGCCGGTGCTTGTCATCAAAAAACATCCTGTACCATATGTTATTTTAGTATGTCCAGGCTCAAAACATAACTGCCCAAATAATGCAGCTTGTTGATCTCCTATTACACTTGCTATAACAGTATCTTGTATATTAGTTTGTTTTAGGTGTCCATAGTTATAATCATTTGGCTTTATTTGAGGAAGAATTATTTTAGGGATATTAAATATTTTTAATAAGTCGTCATCCCATGATTCGGTATGAATATTCAATAGCATTGTCCTGCTTGCATTAGTTATATCGGTAAAATGGTTCCTTTCTTTGGTTATATTGTATAATAGCCAGCTATCTATAGTACCAAAAAGTATTTCGCCGTTTTCAGCTTGCTGTCTTAAGTCAGGGATGTTATCCAGAAGCCATTTAATTTTTGTTGCTGAGAAATATGCATCAGGCATTAAACCCGTTTTGTCTCTTATTGTTCGGCCTATAGAATTAGTTTTTAAATGGTTGCAGTAATCTGAAGTCCGCTTGTCTTGCCATGTTATTGCGTTATATACAGGCTTTCCGGTATGTTTATTCCAAAGAATAGTGGTCTCGCGTTGGTTAGCTATGCCTATGGCACACATATCATCCAGCTTTAATCTATTCCTGGCAACGATTTCTTCCAAGGTACAGAGTTGCGTATTTAATATTTCTATAGGATCTTGCTCTACCCAACCGGGATTGGGGTAATATGTATTTATTTTTTGTCTAGCCAGATCTACTATTTCGCCTCTTATATTGATTAATACAGCTCTGGAACTTGTAGTGCCTTGATCTAAGGCAATTATAAACTTATCCTTAACAAACATCAACAGCGTCTTTAAGATTCATTAATTTAAACTAAGTAGTTTTCCGCTAATTTTGTATACTCTTTTATTTGATTGGCTTCCCATTTTTCGTCTTTAGATAATATCCCGGCCATAAGCTTAGCTACTATAGGTGCCACCTGGATAGATGCCCTTGCATTTATATATAATGCTCTTAGCCTTCTTGCAAGAACGTCTTCTACAGTTACCGCAAATTCATTGGTTACGCTCCAAATAACTTCCCCTTTTAAGTAAGGCATATCCGGGTGTAATTTTGTATTGTATTCAGGGTTGTTTTTTATAAGCGTTTCTATTTTACTATGATACGATCCATAACAACTAAAATCGTATTTGTTCAAATTAATAAAAGGTAAGAATCCGCTGATCGGATAATGCCTGGTTCGGCAATCCTTATTTGCTATTTTACCTGTTTGTATGGCTACGTTTATAACGTCTTCAGCCATTTTTCTATATGTTGTCCATTTCCCGCCTATAATAGATATTATCCCACTTTTAGAGGTCATAATTTTATGCTCTCTTGTAATTTTTTTAGTTTGGCGTATCAATTTTTTGTTATTAGGATTTATCAACGGCCTTAAACCTGAGAAGACTGAGAGTATGTCTTTGTTTTCTATTTTATTAACAGTGTATTTGTTTAAGGTTTCTAAAATAAAGTCTATTTCTTCCTTTGTTGGAAACGGCTCAAGAACTATTTTGTCGGCAGGAATATCTGTAGTACCTACAATTATTACATTATTCCATGGAATAGCAAATAGAATCCGACCATCTTCAGTTTTAGGTATTAGTAAGGCTTCTTCAATGGGCATATGCTTTTTACTTATTACTATATGGGATCCCCTGCTAGGAGTAATTATAGGTTTGTGTTTCGCATCTACAATGTTTAATATGTTATCGGCAAAAACCCCTGTTGCGTTTATTACTACCCTGGTTAATAGAGTATATTTTTTATCTGTTAATTTATCAATAGCTTCTATTTTGTAACCATATGGGCAACACTCAATATTTATAACTTCCATGTAATTAAAGACTAATGCTTTGTTTTGCATGGCTGTTTGAGCAAGATTAACTGCTAACCTGGAATCATCAAACTGACCATCAAAATAAACTACTCCACCTTTTAGATTTTCAGCTTTAATATTAGGCATACTCTTTAAAAGTTTTTTCTTTGATATAAAAAAACTTTTGCCTAAAGAAAATTTTCCTGAAAGTAAGTTATATAATTTTAGGCCTATTAAATAATAGGCCATTTGAGTATAGCTATAAACAGGCACCACAAATTGTTGTTTTTTGCATATATGCGGTGCATTTTCAAGCAAATAATACCTTTCTTGCAAGGCCTCCTTGACTAACTTTATGTCTCCCATTTGCATATATCGTAACCCACCATGCACAAGCTTAGTTGATTTGCTAGAACTTGATTTAGCAAAATCGCTTTGTTCAAAAGCTACAGTTTTATACCCTCTTAAGGTTGCATCAACAGCTGTGCCCAGGCCGGTTGCACCACCCCCTATTATAAATACATCGCAATTATTATATTCACCGTTTAACCGCTTTAGCTGGTCTTCTCGAGTCATAAGTGGTAATTTATTTACTGTTAAAAAACTTTTTTATTTTTAATTTATAAAACAAGTATATAGAAAATTTATAGATTAGCAAAAGAGACTCCTATTTATGATAAACATTGACTATAAAGAATTAATAGGTGCTGCGCTGGGATTTACCGCAGTTTGGTTAGCAACTAGGCAAAATGCCTTCTATTGGGTATTGTCTATGTTTAGTGTACTACTCTACAGCTTTGTGCTTTTCGAACATAAATTATATAGTGATACTATATTACATATCGTTTATTTCTTGTTTTCTATATATGGCTTCTATCTTTGGACACGAAAGAAAGAAGGAAAGATAATTTTACACGTAAGTACCCTAACTTTTAATGAATTACTAGTATGGGTTTTAATAATAACCGGATGCAGCGTATTATTGGGATTCATATTCGATAATTTTACTGATGCACATGCACCTTATATAGATAATTTTTGTACATCTGCATCTTTGGTTGGTACATACTGGCAAAGTAAAAAGAAGATTGAAAACTGGCCTTTATGGGTGGTTGTAAACATAACTTATATATTTCTATATATTCATAGAGGGTTATATATTTCTTCTCTACTTTATTTACTGTATGTGGTTTTGGCAATAATAGGGTGGCGAAATTGGTTTGTTTCGTTAATAGAAGACCGCAAAATTAGAAGTTAAGCTCCTTTGTAAATCTATATTATAGAAAGAAGGAGATATAATTCGATATCCTCTATAGATATACTTTTATTTACTATATCTAGTACTATAGAATTTAAAGGTGATTAACTATATTGCGATAATGAGAATACGGATATTGAATATTTATAGTATAACATTATATGAGTCTGCCTTATTATATGCAATTTGGGTAATCCAACTCATATAGAATTAGCCACTCGTTATTTACCAGTTTCATTATTAACTATAGGTTGTTAAGCAACATATCTTTTAATTAAAAGATATGTGTTTTATACTATTTTTTAGTCGTTTGATCTAAGCTACCCTTAGCTAAGGGCTTCAAACTATATGATTGTTCAAATTGCCAATTTGCTCGTACATTGATAGCAACCGGGTCTAGCGCTAATGGCTCTGCCTGTATAAGTTTTGTAAATTTAGCTGCATCCCATTTAGAGTTTTTATTTAAATCATGAATAAACAATAATTTATAAGGACCTGGTAATAAATTTTTGAATTCTATAGTAGAGCTTTTATCTATTACTTTTTGTGATTCTGTTTTTTTTGCTGAATCTATTAAGTAAACTATATACTGCTGTCCTTCAGGAACTTCTAAAAGCAACTTTAATGATCCAAATTTGTCTTCAGTGTTTTCTACAGTGAATTCGCGCTTAAATTCCAGATTCTCTCCGCCGTAGATGCTTTTTACGCCTTGTGTCGGTATAGTTATATTATACGTTAAACCTTTGCTCCAATTATATATGAATCCAAATTCTAAAGCTTTATTGTTATTAAGTGGTTTTAATTCAAAATTACTTACCGGAGAACTATTTTCTGTCAATATTATTTTGGATTTTTCTATGCTTTGTACAGGTGCTGAAAAAAACAATTTAAGGTTTTGATCGTTTAAGACACTCCCGCTTAAATTGGTATTTATATCTACATTTGCAGGCTTCGCATCAGGATTAAAATTTCTTATGACTGTTTTATCATAATGGACTTCTTTGTTGCCTACAGTTACTTCTAATGCGCTAAACTTTATAGTACCAGGGAAGAAGCAAATCGTATCTGACGGGCCCTTTGTATCCAATACAAGACTTATCTCGCGCTTAGATTCGCTTTCTATGGCTTTGTATTCGATGTCTCCAGGATCAACTATATAGTTTAATGTTAAACATATCTTAGGAGATTTAAATTCTTTATTCTCAATTTTAATGCTATCTGGTATCTGTTTAGATAAAACAAGGTTTAATCCGGTAATATTTTTGTTCAAATTTATATCATCAGATAAAAAGGCTAAAAGCTTTTTATAATTAAAGCGTCTGCTTTGATCATTATTTGTAAAAGTATATAATCTATAGGTCCCTTCACTTAGATTTGTAAATTCAAATTCACCTTTGTCATTTGTATATGTAAACCATAAAGGGTTATCTTTTACAATATTGGCAGATTTTATATCGTAGATCCCTACAAATACGTTTTTTATTTCTGTAGAATCAATACTATAATTTATTTTTCCACTAAGAGATAAAGAATCTATACTGCTTCCGGTTGAAAAAACATATTTATATGGTTCAGCTAAGTTTCCTTCGGTAAGATCAGAAATTGATTTACCAAAATTTATACTATAAGTTGTGTTAGGCCTCAATGATTCCCTGCTTATATCCATGATTATAGATTTTTTTTTGTCTCTAAAGACTGGCGGTATCGACATTTCAGGAGTAACAATTATTTCTTTTTGAGGATTTATAATTTTTACTAATTTGTTAAATGTGAGTATTATTTTTGCACCTTTAAACTCTATTTGTTGGTTTTGAGGGTTAGCATTAATAAGTTTTGGCGGAACGGTATCTTTAGGGCCACCTGAGGGATTTTGTATGTTAGCACAGCTATAGGTAAAAATTAGAAAAGATGCCAGGATAAATGTACTGTGCCTGCTAAAAGCTTTAGTTATCATTTTAAATAAGTGTTTTATTACTTCTAAGATTCATAGCTAAAATCATTATATCGGATGTGGTTATTCCAGATATCCTGGAGGCTTGACCAAGGCTTTCGGGGCGGATTTTGCCTAGTTTCTCTTTTGCTTCGTTTGAAATAGAATTTATTTTAGAATAGTCAATGTTAGGGTTAATTTTTATGTTCTCCATCCTTTTTAGCTGTTGTGCCCGGTCTGCTTCTTTGTTTAGATAGCTTTCATATTTTATATTAATTTCGGCCTGAGCAATTTCTTCGGCGCTGTAGTTTTGTAAATAAGGGCTAATAGTGTTAGTTTCCTGTATATCATCTATGCTAATTTGAGGTCTTAGTAATAGATTAGCAACTTTTTGCTTTTCTATTATAGGTGTACTCTGTTTTTGATTTAACATTTCATTTACTTCGGATGGTTGGACAAAACAATTTTTTAAAAAAGCTATAATGCTACTAACATTGTTTTGCTTTTGCATAACTTTTTCATATTGTTTGTCAGAAACTATACCTAAAGAATAGGCTAGTGGAGTCAGCCTTATATCTGCATTATCTTGCCTAAGTGACAATCTGTATTCAGCTCTGGATGTAAACATTCTATATGGTTCGTCGGTGCCTTTTCGTACCAGATCGTCTATCAGCACTCCTATATAAGCGTCCGATCTATTAAACACAACTTCTGGCAAGCCTTTTATTTTCATAGCTGCATTTAAACCAGCCATAAACCCTTGTGCAGCAGCTTCTTCATAGCCTGTGGTGCCATTAATTTGACCTGCACAAAATAAGTTAGGAATACATTTGCTTTCAAGAGAATGTTTCAATTGGGTTGGAGGGAAATAATCATATTCTACAGCATAGCCAGGTTTAAATATAATGCATTTTTCTAAACCTGCTATGGAATGCAGAGCTTCTAACTGAGCTTCTTCAGACATCGAAGTCGAGAATCCATTTATATACATCTCTACTGTATTCCACCCTTCTGGCTCTATAAATAACTGATGCCTGTTTTTATCTTGAAATCTAACTACTTTATCTTCTATTGAGGGGCAATATCTTGGACCTGCGCCAACAATGGCGCCTGTTTTCAATGGAGAATATTGTAATTGTTTTTGTATAAAATCATGTACATCCTCGTTTGTATAAGTTATATAGCAACTTAATTGTTTTTTTTGCAAAGGCGTGTCATGAAACGAGAATTTTATAGCTTCATTATCGCCTTTTTGCTCTTCCATTTTTGAGAAATCAATACTACGGCCATCTATACGTGGCGAAGTGCCCGTTTTTAATCTGCCAATCTGTAATCCTAAGGATTGTAGTTGATCTGAAATTCCTGTAGATGATTTTTCACTTATCCTGCCTCCACCAATTACCTTAGAACCAATAAAAAGTTTTCCATTTAAAAATGTACCAGCTGTTAGTACTACTGCTTTAGCATATATTTCTGCACCCCATTGAGTTTTTATTCCTATTGCTGAACCTTTTTTAACAATTATTTCGGTACATAGATCTTGTCTTAAATAAACGTTTGGGATAGATTCTATCATCTTCCTCCATTCTTGCTTAAAAAGCATTCTATCGCTTTGAGCCCGGGGACTCCATACAGCCGGACCCTTTGATTTATTAAGCATCCTAACTTGTACAGCTGACCTGTCTGTAACTATACCAGAGAAGCCTCCTAGTGCATCTATTTCTCTAATTAGTTGTCCTTTGCCTATACCACCCATTGCCGGGTTACAACTCATTTGAGCCAGAGTATCTAAATTCATACTCACAAGAAGGACACTGCTACCAAGCTTAGATGCTGCTACAGCTGCTTCGCATCCCGCATGGCCTGCCCCTACTATTACTATATCATAATTGTGCTTCATTCGATATCATTTTTTAAATGTTCTACGTGGAACATTTCCTTATACAAAGGGAATTTTTGTTAAAACAGCCTGCATCTCTTTGTTTCTGGATTTAATTAATATTTTTGTATGCTTGTCAAGGGAATTTTTATTTATATATCCCATAGCTATAGGCTTTTCTAAAATAGGTGAAAACCCTCCCGATGTAATTACACCAATAGTATCTCCTTTTTCACTAATTATGATATCACCTTGCCTTGGAATTGATCTACCCATAGCAGTGATTCCTACTAAAGTTTTTTCTATACCGGTTTCCTTTATTTTTAATAAAGCTTCTTTACCTATAAAATCTTTGGCAAAATCTACTACCCAACTAAGTTTTGCTTCTAATGGATTTATTTTTTCTGTTATTTCATGTCCATACAAACAGTACCCCTTTTCCAATCTTAGAGAATCTCTTGCAGCTAAGCCGGCAGGCAAAATATTGTATTTTTCTCCAGCTTCCATTATTGTTTTCCAAAGTTTTTCTGCATCTGCATTGTTAACATATAGTTCGAAACCACCAGCTCCAGTGTAGCCGGTTACAGATATTATAATATTTTTTACATCTGCTATATAACTTTCAATAAATGAGTAATAAGGAGTTGTTGCAAGGTCTTTTGATGTAATATTTTCTAAAGCTTGTAATGCCATTGGGCCCTGCAATGCTATAAGAGCCATTCTATCTGATATATTTTCTATATGAATATTTTCTGTTGCTTTACAACGCAATATCCAATTATAATCTTTTTCTATATTAGCCGCATTTACAACTAACATGAATTTGTCTTCTTTTAGTTTGTATATAATTAGATCATCTATAACTCCGCCTTCTTCGTTTAATAGTAATGTATATTGTGCTTTGCCGACAAGTAATTTAGTTACATTATTTGTCGTGATTCTTTGAATGAATTTCATGGCATCCTGGCCATATATAATTATTTGCCCCATATGGGATACATCAAAGATTCCCAGGCTTTCTCTAACTCTTTTATGTTCTTTTAGCGCTGAACTATAATATACAGGCATTGTATAACCGGCAAAATCTACCAGATTAGCGTTCAGCTCTTTATGAATATTTATTAAGGGTGTTTCTTTCATATTTTTAATATTATTGAACAACAAATTTACTAAAGTTAGTTTTAAATGATTGTCTATGGAATGGTGTTTTTCCATATTTTGCTATTATTTCTCTATGAAATTTTGTCGGATATCCTTTATTTGTGTCCCATCTATATTCAGGATGTTTATTATGTAGTGAAAGCATATATTCGTCTCTATACGTTTTGGCTAGTATAGACGCGGCAGCTATAGATATATATTTATTGTCTCCTTTGACTATACATACATGAGGCACATTATTGTATTGTGAGAATCTGGATCCATCGATAATTAAAAGTTCTGCTTTTTGGCTTAATTGCCCGATTGCTCTATGCATAGCAAGAAAAGTAGCTTTTTCTATGTTGAGAGTATCTATTTCTTTTTCTGTTGCAATACCTATAGACGTTGCGATCGCATTATCTTCTATATGGGTCTTTAAGTAGCTTCGTTGCTTTGGGCTAAGGATTTTACTGTCTTTAATATCTAAAACAACGAAGCTTTTAGGTAATATTACTGCAGCTGCAAATACAGGTCCGACAAGAGCACCTCTGCCTGCTTCGTCTATACCCGCTTCTATCAAATTATCTTGGAAAAACTTTTTTAACATTTTTTGTTTTAATAGGTCTAAATTAGAATATTTAAATTAGTATATATTTAAATTTGTGCGGATGTGCGTCCAGACAAATTAAATAAAATATAGTTTTATGAGTAAAAAAAAAAATAACGGGTCTATTCTAAAAAATATTATTAGAAAATTAAATACCGATCTTAAACTTATTGTGTTAAAGCGCCACAATTTTGAAGAAACTTTATCTATAAATTTAACGCCATTACGCGTAATTGTTCTGGTTCTATCTATGATAATATTAGTTGTCGCATTAACATTTTCGGTTTTGTCCTTTACTTTTTTAAAAACATATATACCAGGGTGTATAGATCAAAATATAAGGAAAGATCTTATTAACTATCTTCTTAAAGTTGATAAATTGAATAAAAGCGTAAATGCTAATGAGCTTTTCTTGTCAAGTATAAATAAAGTTGTTAGTGGCAAAGATGGAGATAAGGATGTATTGCAAAATAAAGCTGTTAATGATTCTGTATTTCAAAAAACTCGCGCTAAAGCTATGGATAGTTTGAATAAACCCCTTAATAAAGAGGAAAAAAATTTAAGGAATTTTGTTGAGAAGCGGGAGGGTGATTCCAAGCAAAGCTATACCCGTCGTAAGCAGACTTCTATTAGCGATTATGATTTTTTTGCACCTTTGAAAGGTAAAATTTTAGACAATTATTCTTTAGCACATAATAAACTATGGGTAAGTATAGAAGGTAATAATAACAGCCATGTACATGCCATACTAGATGGCATTATAATAAGCATAGAAATGGAATCCAGAAACGGTACTTATAACATTATTATACAACACGATAATAATATTGTTTCCATTTATAAAAATTGCAAAAAAGTTTTAAAGAAAGTAGGAAATTATATTAGCGCCGGAGACGCTATAGCTGGAGGTTTAGGCACAAATTCGGGTAACATCGGCTATTCTCTAATGTTCCAGTTATGGTATAATGGAAGCTCGGTTAACCCTAACGATTTTATAAAATTTTAATTAAAATGTGCTCATAATATTTGGGTTTACTTTGAGTATAGAATCATATTTTTTAATATTAGCCGGGTTTATTTGCTTTAATAATTCTACTGCTTTAGCCCTTATATTTAGGTCTGCTTTTAAAAACACATTTGTTAATTCATCGGATTTAGCAGTGAAAAATAAATCAGCAAAATAAGAATTGGGCCTATTGTCTATCATTTTTTTTAGTTTAGGGAGGTTAGACAATATTATTTCTCTAGCCTTTCTAGGATTCTCCATAAATACATCTAGACCTTCTCTATGGTATATATATATAAAATCTCTTAGTGCTCGTAAGTTAGGATTAAGCAGGTTTTCTACTAACCAATATCTGTTATGTTTACTGTCCAGGGCTTTCCATCCTCTTTGATTAAGATTTTGTGCTTCGTTAACAACGATAAGAGCTCTGTTAAAGTACTGGGTCCCTCCACGATCTGAAAAAGTGTCTGTATCGAAACCTATTATCATATAGGCATAATAAGTTAATAAAAGAGATAGTTCGTCGTTGCCACCAGATTCGCTATAGTTTATCCCTTTGCCTTCGAAATAATCAAAAGTCCACTCTTTGTCTTGAAAATTTAACACAATAGAGTTATAGTTTGTATTGTATACAGGGCGCCATGACTGTATTTGTGCAGTGACAGTGAACGTTTTTTCTTTATCAAAACCACGTATGGTTAATATTAGATTGCCTTCGATCCGTTCTTCAGATTTTACTCTTAGATTAACAAAGTTGGTATTATTCAGGAAAGTTTGTACATCATTTGTTAAAGAGGTTAATATTTGTCTATTACCTATATATATGCCTGGGGCATTTACTTTTACTGTTATGTTTAAGTCCTGAGATTTTAATTTAATTGTTATTAGTAAAAGTAAAATTGATATTATTATTGGCCTCATACTATTCAAGTTAGCTTTTAATTAATTTTAAAGTTAGCTATAATATATTGTATTATATCTTTTGCTATTAAATCTTTTCCTTTTCTATCATAATTGGATACTGATCCGGATTTATTTATGATGCTTATTTTATTTTCTTTGGAAATAAAGCATTCTCCGTTGCTTAGAGAATTAAATACTATAGCATCAAGATTCTTAGTTTTTATTTTATATGTAGCGTTATTTATATCGTTAGAAGTTTCTAAGGCAAATCCTATAAGTATTTGTTTGTCATTTTTTACTTTTCCTATTTCTTTTAAAATATCTATATTCTTTTCCAGTTTTATATCTATCTGATCTTTTATTTTCTTTATTTTTTCGTTACTGTAGTTTAAGGGTTTATAGTCTGCAACTGCTGCTGCTGCTATTATTATTTTAGCCTCGCTATACGTTTCCATAGCTTTGTTATACATTTCATTAGCCGATTCTACTTTATATAGTTTTATTTTATCTATATAGCCGGATTTTATCTCTAAATCCGTTTTACCAGATATTAACACTACATTAGCTCCTAATTGAGCAAAAGCTTCAGCTAATGCATATCCTGTTCTGCCACTAGAATAATTAGAAATATATCTAACAGGGTCTATTTTTTCTATTGTTGGCCCAGCCGTTATTAAAACTTTTATGTTTTTTAATATGCCATTTTTTAAAGATAACCGGGCTATAGTGTTATATATGTCTATAGGTTCTTGCATTCTACCTTTATCTACAAACCCACTTGCCAAATCTCCATAGCAAGGGTTTAGTATAATACTGCCTAGTGATTTTAATATGTTGATGTTTTTACTGGTTATAGGGTGATCCCACATTCCTGCATCCATCGCAGGGGCTATTATCGTCGGTGCTTTTGTGGATAAATAAATAGTGTTTATTAAGTTATCATTTATCCCTGTAGCTAATTTTGCTATAGTATTAGCAGTTGCAGGAGCTATTACGAAAAGGTCTGTTTCATCCGCTATTTTACTATGGTTATGCCAAAGATTAGATTCAAAATAATTAGAATATACTTTGTTTCTAGACAATACCGATAGTGTTAATTCTGTTATGAATTGTTTTGCAGATTCTGTCATAACAACCCTAACATTATAAGAGTTTTTTACTAATAATCTTATCAGTTCGGTTATTTTGTAAGCAGCTATGCTGCCGGTAATGCCTATTGTTATGTTTTTAATTTTTTTAGTCATTATTATGGAATGGCTATTTATATATTATTTATAATAAAAAATACGATTTTTAGTTTTTATAAGTTTATTTTTATTAACAATAAATTCAACATTGTTAACTTTGTTTTGTTAATAATTAAAAAATAAATCTAATGAGTAATTTTCTAAATAAAAAAGTAGATTTTTCAAAGCGCTATAACGAAATAATAGAAAAGGCTGGTTTAGCTGAACACTCTTCTGTAAAAGGTTGTATGGTTATAAAGCCATATGGTTATGCTTTATGGGAAAATATGCAAAAAGAGCTGGATTTTTTATTTAAAGAAACCGGGCATGAGAACGCTTATTTTCCAATATTTATTCCAAAATCTTTTTTCTCGAAAGAAGCAAGCCATGTAAGTGGATTTGCTAAAGAATGTGCTGTTGTTACACATTATAGGTTGAAAGAGGAAAATAATGAGATTATCGTTGATGAAAAAGCAAAGCTTGAAGAAGAACTAATTGTTAGACCAACTTCTGAGACTATTATATGGAACTCTTACAAAAATTGGATACAATCATATAGAGATTTACCAATATTAATAAATCAGTGGGCCAATGTAGTTAGGTGGGAAATGAGATCGCGTCTTTTTTTAAGAACAAACGAGTTTTTATGGCAAGAAGGTCACACCGCCCACGCTAGTGAAAAAGAAGCTTTGGAAGAAGCAACGAAAATATTAGATATTTATGAATATTTTCTTAATAACTTTTTAGCGATAAAAGTATTAAAAGGAGTAAAACCTGAGCATGAGCGTTTTGCCGGAGCTTTACAAACTTATTGCATAGAAGCTATGATGCAGGATGGTAAAGCTTTGCAAGCTGGGACCTCTCATTTTTTAGGCCAAAATTTTGCAAAAGCTTTTGATGTTAAATTCATAGATGCTCAAGGACAATTACAATATGTTTGGGCTACGTCATGGGGAGTTTCCACAAGGCTAATAGGCGCTATTATAATGTCCCATTCAGATGAAAAAGGGCTAATAATCCCTCCTAAAGTAGCACCTACACAAGTGGTAATAGTTCCTGTCTATAAAAATCAGGAAGATCTTAATACAATTAGTAATTATGCAAATGATATAGTATCTAAGTTGAAGCAAATTAAAATTAGAAGCAAATTCGACTGTAGAGAAAATTATAAACCTGGATATAAATTTGCAGACTGGGAATTAAAAGGTGTCCCAATACGTATAACTATAGGTATAAAAGAGGTAAATACAAATAGTATAGAAATAACCAGACGAGATAATTTTAATAAAGAAATTTATAAAATTGATGATATAGAACAAACCATACCTAAAATTCTATCTAACATACATAATTGTATGTACGAAAAATCTACGAATTTTCTTAATTCAAACACTATAAAAGTTAATAATTACAACGAATTAAAAGAAAATATTAAAAAAAATTACTTTATAGAAGCTTTTTGGGATGCAGACACCCAAGATGCAGAAAAAATTAAACAAGAAACTCAAGCAACGATAAGATGTATAATAGATAATAAGGAAAAAGGTGTATGTATATCAACAGGAAAAGAGACTATTAATAAAGTAATATTTGCAAAGGCATATTAATAAATAGTTTATAAGTTTGTTAAAAAAAAATATAAACCAAATTAAATTCCTTTTATAAAACTTTTATACACAAGATGGTAAAAAAACTTAACGATATATAAACACCTGGAACATATAAAAATACAAACAAGTTTTCATGTTTATATTTTATATAAACTACCAGAATAAGCTCAAACTATTTGATACCTATATAAATTGGTTTATAAATTGTTAGTATTAAAATAACAACTAAAATAACAAATTATTTAAGAGATTTTTTCAAACAATACTAACACCTCTAATAACAATAATTTTTTTTTAATTATAAATATATAATTGTTTTTAGTGGTGTTAAAAATCAATTTATTATTTTAATTTGCTTTAATAATCATTTATAATCAAATGTGATGACCTGGAAAAGAAAAGGATATATATTGAAACAAGAAGATAAAAAAGACCATTTTACTATTGTGAAGGAAATAGAAAGATTAAAAAAAGAGAAAAATGCTATAGTTCTTGCTCACTACTATCAAACCGGGGATATACAAGATATAGCTGATTATATAGGCGATAGTCTTGGTTTATCAAGAAAAGCAGCTGATACTAAAGCGGACATAATAGTTTTTGCCGGAGTACATTTTATGGCTGAAACTGCAAAGGCATTGTCACCTACTAAAAAAGTACTGATACCAGATTTAGATGCAGGTTGTTCATTAGCTGAAGGGTGTCAATATGGTGATTTCTTAAAATTTAAGAATAAGTATCCGGATCATAAAGTAGTAATGTATGTTAATAGCTCAGCTGAGGTAAAGACTATAAGCGATGTTATATGTACATCTAGTAATGCAGTAGCTATAGTAAATAGTTTCCCAAAGGATCAAAAACTAATATTTGCTCCTGATAAAAATTTGGGTCATTATGTTATGAAAAAAACAAATCGGGATTTAGTGATATGGGATGGAGCTTGTATAGTACATGAAATATTTTCAAGAGAAAAAATATTAAAACTTAAGATTGAATATCCGGAAGCTGAAATAATTGCGCATCCTGAATGCGAACAACATATATTGGATTTATCAGATTTTATAGGTTCAACAACGGCTTTATTAAAATATACTATAAACAGTGAAAATAAGACTTTTATAGTAGCTACCGAAACAGGGATAATACATCAGATGGAAAAAAATTCTCCGGAAAAATTGTTTATTCCGGCACCACCGAATAATTCATGTGAATGCAATGATTGTCCATATATGAAACTTAATACTATGGATAAATTATATAATTGTTTAAAAAATGAAACTCCAGAAATAAATACAGATTTAAAAATACTTGAAGCATCTAAAAAGCCAATAGAAAAGATGTTAGAGCTATCTAAAGAATTAAATTTATAAATTAAGATTAATATTTATATATTAATCTTAAAATAATATTTCATGTACATAAAAACTTTAATAAAAAATTATAACAATATTATATTATTGTTTATAGGTATAGTAGTAGGAGCAATATGCGGTTTAATATTTAGAGAAAAGACTTATATAGTAAAACCAATAGGAGATATTTTTTTAAATCTAATTTTTACTATAATAATACCGTTAATTTTCTTCGCTATAACTTCAGCAATAGCAACTATAAATAAGGATGAAAATTTTGGAGTTATAATAAAAAATATGCTATTAGTATTTTTTGTTACTAGTTTAATAGCTACGTTTTTTATGCTGATTTCATTATATATATTTCCATTACATAATACTTCAATAGATAGCCAAATAAATTATGTAATAGACGAAAATCAAAGAAATATTGGAGAGCAATTAACAAAACTTCTATCTACTGATGTATTTTTTCAAGTATTTTCCAGAGAAAACATGTTAGCATTAATAGTATTTTCAACTATAGTAGGTATAGCAACATTTAAAGTAGGAGATAAAGCCGAGAGTTTTAAAAATTTTTTGGTATCCGGGTCAGAAGTTATGAAAGAGGCTATGGTATTTATAATGAAAGCTGCTCCTATAGGTTTAGGAGCTTATTTTGCAAATTTTGTTGGAAATTTTGGTTATAATTTCTTAAAGATGTACGCTGAATCCTTAATATTAATTTATGGATCAGGGCTTTTTTACTTTATATTTTTTTATAGTTTATATGCTTTTATTGCTGCTGGTATAAAAGGGGTAAAGAACTATTGGAGATATAGTTTAAGTCCATCTATAACAGCTTTAGGAACTTGTAGCAGCGTAGCAGCAATAGCTGGCAATATGGATGCAGCAAATAAAATGGGTATACCTAAAAAAATCAGCGATATAGTAATACCATTTGGCGCAACCCTACATAAAGATGGATCAGCCATTGGAGCAATAGCTAAAATAGGGTTAATATTTGCGATATTGAATAAACCCATAGGCACTTGGGAAGCTATAATTATAGCTATAGTTATAGCGCTAGTAACGGTAATAGTAGAGGGAGGTATACCTAACGGAGGATACATAGGTGAAATATTTGTTGTAACAGCTTATGGCTTACCTATAGAACTACTATCAATATTAATGATATTATCAACATTAATGGATCCTATATTAACGTTAATTAACTCTGGAGGCGATACTGCAGCAGCACTTTTAGTGAACAAATTATTAACAGGAAAAAACAAACCACAATGTCAGGAGATAGCAAATTCACGCCCGTAAAATCTCTGGGAGAATTCAGATTAATAAAGACTTTAACAGAAAAATTCGATATAAAAAACGAATCGACGATAAAAGGTATTGGAGATGATGCAGCTATACTAGATTTTAAAGATAATAAGATAGCGATATCTACAGATCTACTTATAGAGGGCATACATATAGATTTAAGCTATATGCCTTTAAAACACGTAGGATATAAAGCAGTAACAGTTAACCTAAGTGATATATGTGCAATGAACACTAAAGCAACACAGATAACAGTGTCAATAGCTATATCAAATAGATTTACAGTGGAAGCTTTAGAAGAGTTATATCAAGGTATAAAGTGTGCTTGTGATAACTATGGTGTAGACCTTATAGGTGGTGATACTACAAGTTCAAACAAAGGTATGATCATAAGTATAACAGTATTGGGCCCAATAAAAGAAGAAGACGCTGTATATCGTAATACAGCTAACAATAATGATTTATTATGTGTAAGTGGTAACCTGGGAGGTGCGTACCTGGGGTTGCAAATATTAGAGAGAGAGAAGCAAGTATTTATAGTAAATAGTAATATGCAGCCAAAATTAGATAATTATGCAGAATTAGTACAAAGATTACTAAAACCTGAACCCAGGTACGATATAATAACTAGTTTAAAAAAAGTAAAAGTGAAACCTACATCTATGATAGATATTTCTGACGGTTTATCCTCAGAAACTATACATATATCCAGCCAATCAAAACTGGGAGTTGTTATATATGAAGATAAATTACCAATTAGTGAAACAGCATACAATACAGCATTAGAATTAAATATAGATCCGTATGTATGCGCATTAAATGGGGGAGATGAATATGAGTTATTATTTACTATAAAACAATCCGACTACGAAAAAATAAAAAATATACCCGATATTTCTGTAATAGGGCACATGACTCCTGAAGAAAATATCTATAAAATTATTAGCAAAGACAATAAAGAATTTCCTCTAAAAGCTTTAGGATGGAATGCTTTTAGTAAATAGAACATATTATTTTAAGCACCCGTTATAACCCCTGTGTGTATCTACATTTATCCACATCATGGTATCAGTGTTAACATAGGAATCATTTCCTTTTATAGTGTTGTAATATAGGTTTATTTTACTACCATTAACTATGTTTTTTTCTAGATATTGATCATCATAATTTTCAAATAATTCATTTTGCTTATCTCTGTATATCTCAATTATCTGCTCTATACTGTAGGGTTTAGACGTAGTCACTTCTCCAAAATCAGGTTCTTTTAAAGTAAGTTCTTTTATTGTATGCGTTGCTGTATTTAGTCCGCCATCTGTTTGAACATGTGTATTAATTATATAACACAAAGTATTTGGAGCCACTTCGGGTTTTATAAGATACAATACAGGAGCCCATTTATATATTGGACCAATCCTGCTATTATAATGATTATCAAATACTTTAGTACGGTCTTTTACAATATCTAAATTAACAAAGCCATAACCATCCAGATTCGCCTTAGTTAAAAACATTATGTCTACATTATTTATAAAAGCATATTCCAGTATTTTATCTGAAAGGTTCTTTATTGTAAGACTTCCTGCTTGTGTGTAAACAGAATCTATTTTTATTCTACAAGAATAAGATAAATGCTCATTATTTTGAGTTACTTCGTGTACATCGTAATGAATCATTACATCTTCGCCCCCTATAAGGCAGGGTGTTTTTAGTTTTTTTACTACTGTCTTATTAGTATCGTTATCCAATACGGCATAGCTCACTTCAATATCTACTTGGGCGCTGTCTTTAGCCGTTATGGCCATGTAGTTGTGTTGCAGAGTAAGCTTTTGATTAGCGGCAACAATTGTGTCTACTGTAGGATGGCAGCCGAAAATACAGCAACTTTGCATTATAAAAGTATTAGCAACGATACCTGTTGTTACTATTATCGTTTTACTTAATCGCATTTTATACATTTTAATGATATTTTGCTATTTTAAGCAGCCGTTACGGCCCCTGAATGTATCTACATTTATCCACATCATGGTATCAGAGTTAACATAGGCATCATTAGCTTTTATGGTACCGTAATATAGGTTTATTTTACTACTGTTAGCCATATTTTCTTCTAGATATTGGTGTCTATAGTTTTCAAATAACATATTTTGTTTATCTCGATATATCTCAATTATTTGCTCTATACTATAAGGTTTTGTTGTGGTTATTTCTCCAAAATTAGGTTGCTTTAAGGAAAGTTCTTTTGCAGTAATTATTACGGTGCCCCCACTGGCAGGCGCATTAATTACATAGCATATAGCATTCGGTGCTACTTCAGGTTTTATAAGGTATAATATGGGAGCCCATTTATATATTGGTCCTACCCTGCTATTATCATACTTATCAAATACTTTGTTAAGGTCTTTTATAATCCCTATATTTTTAATGTTATAATTAAGGGCGTCTTCCTTAGTTAAAAACATTATGTTTACGTTGTTTATAAAAGCATATTCCAGTGTTTTATCTGAAAGGTTATTTATTATAAGACTGCCTGCTTGTGTATAAACAGAATCTATTTTTATTCTACAAGAATAAGATAAATGCTCATTATTTTGAGTTACTTCGTGTACATCGTAATGAATCATTACATCTTCTCCCCCTATAAGGCAAGGTGTTTTTAGTTTTTTTACTACTGTCTTATTAGTATCATTATCTAATACGGTGTAGCTTACTTCAATATCTACTTCAGAGCTGTCCTTAGCCATAATAGCCATATAATTGTGTTGCACTGTAAGTTTTTGGTCAGCGGCAACTATTGTACTTACTACGGGATGGCAACCCATAATGCAGCAAGCTTGCATTATATTAGTAGCAACAATACCTGTTGCTACTAATATCGTTTTACTTAATCGCATTTTATACATTTTAATGATATTTTGCTATTGTGGGCAATTAGCAACGGGCTGCGATAAATTTATATTTATCCATGTATCTTCATCAGGGTTAACATAATAACCGTTCCCCTCTATTATCCCGTAATACCTATATAGTCTATTATCATCTTTGGCAATACTGGATGATTTATACTGTTCATCATAGGTTTCAAATAGCTCGTTTTGCTTATCTCTGTATAATTCCATCATTTGCTCTATACTATAAGGATTGGTTATTATTGCTTCACCAAAATGTGGATTTTTTAAAGGAATCTCTTTTACATAAATTTTTTTATGCGAACCACCAACAAAAATTTCACCTGCATAACATACAATATTAGGTGCTAATTCG
Source organism: Candidatus Krakonobacterium acarorum (assembly GCA_050311575.1). Taxonomy (GTDB): domain Bacteria; phylum Bacteroidota; class Bacteroidia; order SolTP2; family SolTP2; genus Krakonobacterium; species Krakonobacterium acarorum. Next base: position 318,300 of record JBNOKO010000001.1, read on the forward strand.
GGTTTTATAAGGTATATAATAGGCGTCCATTTATATATCGGCCCTATCCTAATATTGTCAGCAGCAGTAAAGACCTTAGTAGAGTCTTTTATAATATCTGCATTGGCAAATTTGTGCACAGCAAGTTGTTTCTTAGATAAAAACCTTATAGGAATATTATTCATAACAGCATATTCCAAAGGTTTATCAGAAAGGTTCTTTATCGTGATATCGCCTGCTTGTTTATAAACAGAATCTCTTTTTACTTTACACGAAGTATATAAATATTTACCATTTTTAGTTGTTTCTATAACATCGTAATGTATCATTACATCTTCTCCTCCTATAAGGCAGGGTGTTTTTAGTTTTTTAACTACAGTCTTATTAGTATCATTATCCAATACGGCATAGCTCACTTCAATATCTACTTGGGCGCTGTCTTTAGCCGTTATGGCCATGTAGTTGTGTTGCACTGTAAGTTTTTGGTCAGCTGCAACTATTTTATTTACTACGGGGTAGCATCCCATAATACAACAACCTTGCATTATAAAAGTAATAGAAACAAAGGCTCCTAATACTATTGATTTAACTAAGCCTGTTTTAATGTTTTTAGTAAACATAGATATTATTGTAAGCAGTCGGTTTTCAATCTGTAAGCATCTAGATTTATCCACATCATATTATCGGCATTAACGTAGGAATCATTTCCCTTTATTGTACCGTAAAATAATTTTATTTTGCAATCATTAACTATACTTTTTTCTAGATATTGATTCTGATAATTCTCAAATAATTCATTTTGCTTGTCTCTGTACAGTTCAATTATTTGCTCTATACTATAAGGTTTTGTTGTAGTTACTTCTCCAAAATGGGGTTCTTTTAAAAAGCTATCATAGAAACGAGAAGTAGTTATATAACAGATGTCCTTGGGTGCCAGTTCGGGCTTTATAAGGTATATAATAGGCGTCCATTTATATACTGGCCCTATTCTAGTATTATCAGCACCGTTAAACACCTTAGTAGGGTCTTTTATTATTTCTGCATTGGCAAATTTATACTTGGCAAGTTGTTCCTTAGTTAAAAACCTTATAGGAATATTATTCATAACGGCATATTCCAAAGGTTTATCGGAAAGGTTCTTTACCATAATATCGCCGGCTTGTTTATAAACATAATCTCTTTTTACTTTACAAGAAGTATATAAATATTTGCCGTTTTTGGTTGTTTCTATAACGTCGTAGTGAATCATTACATCTTCACCCCCTATAAGGCAAGGTGTTTTTAGTTTCTTTACAATGGTTTTATTGGCACCGTTATCTAGTACCGCGTAGCTTACTTCAATATCTACTTGCGAGCTGTCCTTAGCCATAATAGCCATATAGTTATGTTGCAGCTTAAGTTTTTGATCAGCGGCAACTATTGTATCTACTTCCGGATGGCACCCGAAAATACAGCAACTTTGTATTATAGAAGTATTAGCAACGATAACCGTTGCTAATACTATAGTTTTAAATAACCCTATTTTAAACATTTTAATGATATTTTGCTATTGTAAGCAGTCGTTATGGCCCCTGAATGTATCTACATTTATCCACATCATCGTATCAGCATTAGTATAGGAACCATTTTCTTTTATAGTGCCATAAAATAATTTTATTCTGCAATCATTGGCTGTACTTTTTTCTAGATATTGATTCTCATAATTCTCAAACAGTTCGTTTTGTTTATCGCGATATATCTCAATTATTTGCTCTATACTGTAGGGTTTAGACGTAGTTATTTCACCGAAATGGGGTTCTTTTAAAGGTATTTCTTTTGCTGTTTTTGTTATAAAACCTCCGTCAGGTGCATTAATTACATAACACAAAGCCTTTGGCGCCAGTTCAGGCTTTATAAGATACAATATAGGAGCCCATTTATATACAGGTCCAACTCTGCTGTTATAATGACGATTAAATACTTTGGTAAGGTCTTTTATGATTTCTACGTTTTTGATACCATAAGACAGGACATTTTCCTTAGTTAAAAACATTATGTCTACATTATTTATAAAAGCGTATTCCAGTGTTTTATCTGAAAGGTTCTTTATTGTAAGATCCCCCGCTTGTGTATATACGGAATCTGTTTTTAATTCACAAAAATATGACAAATGCTGATTATTTTTGGTTAATTCATGTACATCGTAAAGTATCATTACATCTTCGCCACCTATAATGCAGGGTGTTTTAAGCTTCTTTACAATGGTTTTATTGGTATCATTATCTAACACGTAATAGCTTACTTCAATATCTACTTCAGAGCCGTCCTTAGCCATTATGGCTATATAATTGTGTTGCACTGTAAGTTTTTGATCAGCGGCAACTATTTTATTTATTACAGGATAGCATCCCATAATACAACAACTTTGCATTAAATAAGTAGTAGCAACGATAACCGTTGCCACTACCATTGCTTTAAATAAGCGTATGTTAATGATTTTATTCATAATTAGCTCTTAAGGGCAATTAGCAACTGGTTGCGCTATTTTTATGTTTATCCAAGTATTGTCCTCAGGATTAACATAAGAACCGTGCCCTTTTATTGTACCATAATACACATCTATTCTATTATTATTGGCGATACTATATAATTCATATTGATCATCATAGTTTGCAAATAGTTCATTTTGCTTATTTCTGTATATCTCAATTATTTGCTCTATACTATAAGGATTGGTTATAGTTGCTTCGCCAAAATGTGGATTTTTTAAAGGGATTTCTTTTACATAAATTTTTTTATGCGAACCACCAACAAAAATTTCACCTGCATAACATACAATATTAGGTGCTAATTCGGGTTTTATAAGGTATATAATAGGCGTCCATTTATATATCGGCCCTATCCTAATATTGTCAGCAGCAGTAAAGACCTTAGTAGAGTCTTTTATAATATCTGCATTGGCAAATTTGTGCACAGCAAGTTGTTTCTTAGATAAAAACCTTATAGGAATATTATTCATAACAGCATATTCCAAAGGTTTATCAGAAAGGTTCTTTATCGTGATATCGCCTGCTTGTTTATAAACAGAATCTCTTTTTACTTTACACGAAGTATATAAATATTTACCATTTTTAGTTGTTTCTATAACATCGTAATGAATCATTACATCCTCACCCCCTATAAGGCAGGGAGTTTTTAGTTTTTTTGTTACTGTCTTATTAGTATTACTGTCCAATACGGCGTAGCTTACTTCAATATCTACTTGCGAGCTGTCCTTAGCCATAATAGCCATATAGTTATGTTGCAGCTTAAGTTTTTGATCAGCGGCAACTATTGTATCTACTTCCGGATGGCACCCGAAAATACAACAACTTTGCATTATGGAAGTAGTTAGAGTTATAAATATGGATGTTGCTATTTGTTTAGAAATGTACATTTTAATGCCTTTAGTAAATTAGCATATATTTATTTTAAGCAGTCGTTATGGCCCCTGAATGTATCTACATTTATCCACATCATGGTATCAGTGTTAACATAGGCATCATTAGCTTTTATGGTACCGTAATATAGATTTATTTTGCCGTCCTTAGCTATATTATCTCCTAAATACTGATTATTATAATTTTCAAACAGTTCGTTTTGTTTATCTCTGTATATCTCAATTATTTGCTCTATAGTGTAGGGCGTAGATGTAGTTATTTCGCCGAAATGGGGTTCTTTTAAAGATATTTCTTTTGCTGTATGCGTAGCTGTACTTAGTCCGCCATCTGTTGTTTCAACATGCGTATTAATTACATAGCACACTGCCTTTGGAGCGAGTTCAGGCTTTATAAGATACAATATGGGAGCCCATTTAAATACCGGTCCAACCCTACTGTTGTCAAATTTATCAAATACTTTGGTAAGGTCTTTTATGATTTCTACGTTTTTGATTAAACGACCTAAAACTCTCTCCTTAGTTAAAAACATTATGTCTACATTATTTATAAAAGCATATTCCAGTGTTTTATCTGAAAGGTTATTTATTGTAAGATTCCCTGCTTGTGTGTAAACAGAATCTATTTTTATTCTACAAGAATAAGATAAATGCTCATTATTTTGAGTTACTTCGTGTACATCGTAATGAATCATTACATCTTCGCCCCCTATAAGGCAGGGTGTTTTTAGTTTTTTTACTACTGTCTTATTAGTATCGTTATCTAGTACGGCATAGCTTACTTCAATATCTACTTCGGAGCTTTCCTTAGCCATAATGGCCATATAGTTGTGTTGTACTGTAAGTTTTTGGTCAGTGGCAACGATTTTATCTACTGTAGGATGGCACCCGAAAATACAACAACTTTGCATTATAATGGTAGTAGCAACGATAACCGTTGCCACTACCATTGCTTTAAATAACCCTATTTTATACATTTTAATTACAACTATATCTAATTAATCTTTTACTAAAAACCAAGGGTTCCATATATCCACTTTGGTATAATATTCCGGTTTTTCAGGATCTTCGTTCCTATTTTCTATTTTAGAATTATTGTCTATTTGCAGGAAGAAATAGTCGGTCCATAATGCATTGCCCATTCTCCGCACACCGTAGGCTAATACCCAGTGTAAATCTCCTTTAGAAAAGCATAAACGTATAGCAGGTCTATTCATATATTGTATATTATCAAATGCGGCTTTATCCATAAAATAAGGTATAATGCTTAAATCTATAGATCTTGACGATTTATCGTTTAAAGCGCTTTTCATCTGCCAAGGGAACATAGGTTTATCTCCGCCCCACGAAGAAGCTCTGTTTTCAAAAAAGTCATATTGATCTTCTTTATAGTTTACATAATGTATATATCCACATACCCAAGGGCCGCACCACCCGGTATCGTGGTAATTATATCTATGCATTCTATAGTTATATTTTTCAATAAAGTGTACCCCCCTATCGTGCTGTGGCCATATTTTATCTACCTGCTTTTTAATCCAGCTCCAAAACCCCCTTTGATGCGATGCTAGTACCACTTCAGGCATGTTTAGGATTTCGGCTTTTCTATTTTGTATTTCGTTCCAAAAGCTTACAGACTGTTGTTTTTTACCTAAATATTTGTCTTGTAATTCTTGCTGCATGTCTATAAGCTTTAATTTTTCCAATTCGTCTATGTCCCTGTTAGTGCGGTTTAGACTAAACTTACGTATCTCGTTTTCGCTTGGTACAAATTTAGGAAGTATATTTTGCGATACATAGTCTATTATTTCTTGCCCTTTTAAGTCTCTAGCTTGCGATCTTGCCAGGTTTTTGCTCCCATTTACAGGGATTAGGTTTGTGGGAGAAGTTAAGCCGCGGTTTTTGTTTAGGGTGCCTATATATTCGTTGCCTTGCCAATCGATAAAGTAAGATGACTGCCCTAAAGATCGGGTCGGCAGGCTATATTCCATAAGCTTTGGGTATGCAGATTTTAGAATTGAGGTAGTTAATTCCTTTGTCGCTTCTGTTCTTACGGTGCCTATCGCCTTTTTATCTTTTATTACTATAAAGTCGTAATTGCGTGGGTTACCGTTTAAATCGTAAATAATTATAGGTTTTTCAGATAAAGCGGCATCATACCAATTCAAATTTTCAGCTATATTTGTTGTACTTAATTCTAATACTACAAGTTTCCTGGCTAATTCGTAATCTATTATATCTGAATTTTGGGATAGCTTTAAGCTTTCTAATTCTTCTTCTGATGCGTAAGGTATAATTTCTGATGGTTCGGATTTATCTTGCTCTGTTGCTTCTTTTTCAGGTGTTTGCTTTGTAAGATTGTTTTCTTGAGATTGCATGTCAAGCTCTTTATTACAAGAAGAAACTATTAGTATCGATATCGTAGATATAAGTATAAATATTGTGTAGATTTTTCTCATATTGATAATATTAAAATTGTTAAATAAAATTATTAATGCAATTTTAATATTTTATCTTTACAAACACAACAATAAATGTTAAAAAGTAAGTAGAAATGCGCAAAATCTATAGTTTTGTATCTGCTTATCATACAAAACTATAGTATATAAAGAAGAGAATTGGAAAACTATCTATTTTAAAGCTTTAGCTGCCGCCGATATTTCTAAAATTTCGTTGGTTATTATAGATTGTCGTATCTGGTTGTACTCTAATGTAAGATCGCTTAATAGATTATTAGCGTTTTCAGTAGCTTGATCCATAGTGATCATGCGTGCCGCTTGTTCGGAAGTAAACGAACTGATTATTGCATGGTATAATAGAGTTAGGATTATTGAACTATCTAAATTATCCATTATAGTATCTTTAGAGGGTTCTAATATATAATCAGTGCTATTAGTTACAAAATCGCCGGATGTATTGTTATAATCTAAAGGATATATGTTTTGAGTATCTACAATCTGTAAAGCGGCACTTTTGAATTTATTATATATAACAATAATTTCTGAATATTTATTGGTATTAATTATTGGTAAAATCCTATCCTTAAAGTTGTTAAAATTTAGGTTATCAAAAATATTGCTGTAATCGTTTAAAATAGATATATGCGATTTGTTAAAGAAATCGCGTGCTTTGCTTCCTATTGTTACTATGTCCGGCTTTAGGTTTGATGCTTCAGCATTTTTTATAAATTTTATTGATTCACGTATAATGTTATTATTAAATCCTCCGGCTAACCCCCTATTGGAGCTGATAACTATTAATAGTTTTGGTTTATCTGTTTGTAGGCTGAAATCTTCTTTTTGAGTATTTATCTTAAAAGAGAGCTCATTTTTAAGGTTTAATAATTCATCTTTATAATGCTTTATATTTAATAGAGACCGCTGAGATTGTTTAAGTTTATTTGCTGCAATCATTTTTACAGCTTTTGTGATTTGCTGAGTATTTTTTATAGAACCAATGCGGCCTTTAAGATCTTTTAAATTAGCCATTATAAATTATTTGCTATAGATTTTGCTACTTCAGTTAAAGTTTTCTCTATTTCATCATTTAAAATACCTTGCTCTAGTTGGTCCAGCACTTCTTTATGTGTTGCTTCCAGATAATTTAAATACAAAGATTCAAAATCGCAGATTTTATCTATAGGAACTTTTGTTAACAAACCCTTAACACCGCAATATATTATAGCAATTTGCTTTTCAACAGGCATAGGACTATAATTATTTTGCTTTAGTATTTCGGTGTTACGCCATCCCTTATCTAATATCATTTGCGTAGTTTTATCGATATCAGAACCGAACTTAGTGAAAGCTTCCAATTCTCTAAATTGTGCCTGGTCTATTTTTAATGTTCCTGCTATCTTTTTCATAGCCTTTATCTGAGCGCTACCACCTACCCTGGATACTGAAATACCCACATTTATAGCTGGTCTAACACCAGCATTAAATAAATCTTGTTCTAAAAATATTTGTCCATCAGTAATAGATATTACATTTGTAGGAATATAAGCTGATACATCCCCTGCCTGGGTTTCTATTATTGGTAGTGCCGTTAGTGAACCGCCACCTTTTGCTATATTTTTAAGAGCATTAGGCATGTTATTCATGTCTTTAGCAATACTGTCTACTTTTATAATTTTAGCAGCTCTCTCTAGTAACCTTGAATGCAGATAAAATACGTCCCCCGGGTATGCTTCTCTACCAGGCGGCCTCCCAAGGATTAGTGATACTTCTCTGTATGCAACAGCATGCTTTGAAAGGTCGTCATATATTATTAAAGCTGCCCTACCAGTATCTCTAAAATATTCGCCTATAGCTGCGCCTGCAAAAGGAGCGTACATTTGTAGAGCCGCTGAATCAGATGCCGATGCTAATACTACAGTAGTATAGCTAAAAGCTCCCTTATCCTTTAAAGTTTGTATGACATTTGCAACGGTAGATTTTTTTTGCCCTATAGCTACATATATGCAATATACCGGCTGACCTGCATCATAAAATTTTTTCTGATTGATAATAGTATCTATTGCAATTGATGTTTTGCCTGTTTGTCTATCTCCTATTATTAGTTCACGTTGACCTTTACCTATGGGGACCATAGAGTCTATCGCTTTTATACCAGTTTGTAATGGTTCGACTACTGGTTGTCTGTAAATTACTCCGGGAGACTTGCGCTCTAGCGGCATTTCGTATGTATCCCCTTGGATACTGCCTAAGCTATCCAGCGGAACACCTAAAGGGTTTATTACTCTGCCTAGAATATTATCGTTTACCTTTATTGACGCTACTTGTTTGGTCCTTTTTGCTATCGACCCTTCTTTTATGCTGGTAGTATTTTCTAATAGAACTACTCCAACGTTATCTTCTTCGAGGTTAAGAGCAATCCCTTTAGCTCCACTTTCAAAAGCTACTAGTTCACCAGATTCTACATCGTTTAATCCGTAAATTTTAGCTACCCCATCACCTATCTGAATAACTTTACCAGAACTTTCCAGTTCTATATTATTGTCGAAGTCAGCTAATTTTTGATATATTATATCGGTTATTTCACTATTCTTAATATTATTCATCGTTATGAATTTTCCAAAAGTTTTGTTTTAATAAGATTTAAACTATTTGCTATACTGGCGTTATAAATTTTTGAGTCGAAAGAAATTATAAAACCACCTAATATTTTTTCATCGATATGAACTGTTGCTAATATCTCACTTTTTAGATTATCAGTTATTTTTTCTTTAATAGTCTCTATTATGGTTTCATCTACTTGCGTTGCGAACGTTATGTCAACTTTGGTAATGTTTTTTTCTTTATAATATATATTTATAAAGCCTGAAAGTATATTATGCAGATGATTTAACCTATGGCTGTTTTTTAATATTTTTAGGAGCTGAAGCGTTTCCGGAGATACATTAGAAAATATTTCTTTTAGTACATTTAATTTATCATTTGAATTAATAAATTTATCCTGAATAAAATTACGGAACTTAATATCCCCTTTTATTGCGTTCTCTATTGTTCGAGCATCTTTATAGACTACATCTAGAGAATTATTAGCTCTGGCGAAATAAAAAAAAGCTTTTGCATAAGGACTACAATTAACGATGGACCCCATAGCTATAAATTATATGGTTATATTTTTTGCAAATTTATTGATAATATCTTCTTGTACACTTTTGCTATTTAGTTCCTGCTTCAATGCTTTTTCAGATATATTAAGAGCTATTTTAGCTATTTCCTGCTCAATAGACGATATTACATGTTCTCGTTGCGCGCTAAGTTCAGCTAAATATTGCTTTTTTATTTCTTCTCCATGCTTTTTTGCTTCAATTTCAGCTTTTTTTATAGTTTCTTGACGTACAGATTCAGCTTCTTTCAATATTTCTAAGCGTTTCGTTTCAGTATTTTTTAGTATTTGATCTTTTTTAGCTTCCAATTCTGACAACTCTTCTTTTGCTAAAATAGCCTGCTGTAATGATTCGTTTATAAAGGATTCCCTTTTTTTAATAGATGTAGTTATGGGTTTCCATGCTAATACTCTTAGCAACACCAAGAGTATTAGAAATGTTATTATTGTCCAAACTGATAAACCTAAATCAGGTTTTATTAATGGGTGTACCTCTAGAAGAATATATAAAAACATTGTATGTTATAAAAAGATGTTCCTATTTCTGTTAATTGAAATGTACTAGCTTCCTAATAGCGCTACTACTACACCAAACAGAGCCACACCTTCAATAAGAGCTGCTGCAATTATCATAGCTCCTTGTATTTTTGTCGCTGCTTCCGGTTGCCTGGATATACCTTTCATTGCAGAGAATCCTATAATTCCTATTCCTATGCTAGCTCCTATTACTGATAAACCAGCGCCAATGGCTGCGATACTTCCTGTCATATTCTTTTTATTTTTACAGTTGTTAAAAATATTTGTTTTATGTTATAGTTAATAAATTAATGTTCGTTTGTAATTTTTGCTCCTCCAATAAATAAAGCCGTTAATAAAGTAAATATATAAGCTTGTAAAAATGCTACTAAAAGCTCTAATATATACATGAATAACACAAAAAAAACCGATATAGGTGTAACCCAAAAGCTCTTTAAAATAAAGATTAAAAAAACTAAACTTAATATGATTATATGCCCGGCTGTAATATTTGCAAACAGCCTGACTATTAAAGCAAATGGTTTAGATAATAGCCCAATAAATTCAACCAGAATCATTATTGGTATTAGATAAAAAGGCACATCGGGTTTTAATATGTGCTTCCAATAGTATTTATTCCCGGAAACATTTACAACAATAAAAGTGATGAATCCTAAGGCTATCGTAACAGATATATTTCCTGTAACATTCACGTTGCCAGGAGGAATTGGAACTAATCCTATAAGGTTATTTATACATATAAAGAAAAATAGTGTCAGTAAAAAAGGCATATATTTTTGGTAATGTATAGTACCAATATTAGGTTTAGCAATTTCGTCTCTAATAAATATTATAAATGGTTCTATTACGGAGGCTAAGCCCTTTAATTTCCCTTTATGGTTGCCGTAGCTGCGAGCTGTACAAGTAAATAATGTAAGCATTAATATTGCTGCAAAAAACATAGAAGCTACGTTTTTTGTTATCGAAAGGTCTATAATTATAGGAGATTTTTCTAATGCTAAGTTAGCAAAGGCCTTAAGATGTCCATCATGATCTAGATCATAGCTATAATACCTGCCTTTATATATAGCTTTATTAATTAAATTTTTTGATGAAAATACTTCGAAACCTTTATTTGTTAGTAATATTATTGGCAGATATATATTAGTACCATTGAAAATTTCCCATTGGTGCGAATTACTAACATGATGAATAATCTTTTTATTCGGTTCTAATCCTTCAGTATCATTGCTACTTGTTGTTGCAAAAGATGGCGCAATAATATTTGTAAAAAATAGAATAAGGAATAAAGCTATTTTATAGAATATATCATTTAAAAAAAGTAATCTATTATTATTTTTTTTAAAATAACAAATATATTTATGTTTCGATAAGTAAAAACTAACTGTATTAGTAAAAGTACGTTGCATTGCAAAATGTGCAATATAAATATGCAGTTCCTTAATGATGTTAATATCACAAAAAATTATAATGTCGTATTATAATACACACGATATTAGCCAAAATTAGTATAAAATATTTTAAAAAAAAACTATCAATATAAATAATTAGATTAAACGTTTAATTATAAATATTATTACAAAAGCTGTTGCAATGAGAGAAAATATAACTAAAAAAAGATGAGAGGTCCCGAAATAGGAATCTATGCCTAGCCCGATGAAGGTTAAGGTTGTGATAATTAAGGCTGCTTGGATAACGACAAAGGAATATTTAACATAATTGTTAAGTAAACCTTTATCGCCAGAGTCTTTATGTCCTTGTTTTTTCAACAGGTTCTTTTTCTTTCTTTAAACTATCGGTTGACTCATTTAATAAAAACAAGTCTTTGGTTTCCATTTGACAATTCCCAGCAAATACAGCTCCTGATTCAATTATAATAGTTTTTGTTTGTATGTCTCCTTGTATTTTACAGTTAGTTTTTAGTACGATATTATCCTTTACCTTTATATTGCCAATTATACAACCTGATATTTCTGCATTTTGGCAATATATATTACCTTCGATTATCCCATTTTCGCCTATCAGCACTCGATTTTCAGAGCTAATATCACCTTTTATATGGCCATCAATACGTATATCATTTTTACATTTTATTTCCCCGGCGATAAACGTTCCTGAACCTATTAAGGTTAACGAATAATCATTTATTTGGGAATTGTAATTATCTACTTTTTTTTTAGGACTAAACATGTTTTTTATAGCTTTTAATTAGTTCAATTTTATTTTTTCTTAAGCCAATTAGCAGTTTCTACTACTCCATCAGCTAAGCTGTGGAATTCACAAAAGTTTAAATCTTTTGTAAGGGCTAAATCCAGGGCTTGCCAGTTCCGCTCTCTCAATATAAAATATTTTTCTCTATTTAATAGAATCCTCCTCTTAAAAAGTTTACCTATAACAGTTCCGCAGATAGCTACTAAAAATACGAGAGATAACGGTAATCGAATCTTAATAGTTTTTTTATTGAGTGCTTTTTTTATTGTATTTAAAAAATCAGTGTGACTATAAGATTTATTGTCGCCAGCTATATAAGTTTTGTTGCTTAGGGTTATATTTTGTGCTAATAAGCCTATAATTTTAGCTAAATCTTTTACGTAGATAAAGCTTGCAAAAGATTCCTTAAATCCTAGATGTATTTGGATGCCCTTTTGTATCAATTTAAAACACTGTATGCAATCCGGATCTTTGGGCCCGTAAATAGCAGTTGGTCTTAATATTATGTATGGGATGGAAGAGTTGAATTTTATATAATTTTCGGCTAGTAACTTGCTTTTACCGTACATACATATAGGATTAGCCTCGTTACTTGTAGTTATAGGCTTTTTCAAGTCCTTGCCAGGTCCTTGGGCAGCTAAGGAGCTTATAAATATAATTTTTCTTAGGTTCTTAATTTTAGTTTTATTGATAGCGTCTATTAAGTTTTTAGTATAGACGAAGTTTACAGTGTAAAAATCTTCTTTTTTACTTGCGCTTGTTATCCCTGCTACGTGTATTATTAAATCAGGCTCGATTTGTAATAGCAATTTACCCAAAGCTTGGGTGTCACTATAAATAGGGTTAATAATCCTAATAGGGAGGCCTTCTATATTCTTTAAATTGCTGCTAGATCGTACGAAAGCAAACACGTTATTCCCGTCATCTAACAATTGTTGGCAGATGAAGCTTCCAAGAAAACCATTAGCTCCTGTTACTATTATATTTAAAGGGGCATTAGCCATTAATTAATATAAGCTTATAGAATGTTTAGGCTTTTAGAGTGTCTATATATTTTATCTATAGCGATATCTATTTGCTCTCTGGTGTGTGTAGCCATTAATGATATTCTTATAAGTGTAGAGTCATGCGAAGTTGCGGGATGTATTACCGGGTTAACAAATATACCATCGTTTTGCAGATTCATAGTAAGTTTAAAGGTCTTCTCGTTATCACGAATATATAAAGGTATTATCGGCGTTTCAGAAGCTCCGGTATCAAATCCCAGCTCGTTAAAAATTTTTATAGCGTAGCGTGTATTTTTCCATAATTGTTCATGACGCCATGGCTCTTCTTTTATGACCTCTAGCGCTGCTAATACACTTGCCGTATTTGCAGGAGACATACTGGCGCTAAAAATAAAGGATCTCGAGCATGATTTTAAGTAGTTTATTATGTCTTTATCACCAGCGATAAACCCTCCTATAGAGGCTAAGGTTTTGCTAAATGTACCCATTATAAAATGTGTATCATCAGTAAGGTTAAAATGGTCTGCTGCTCCCTTTCCGTTATTGCCTAATATGCCAATACCGTGAGAATCATCAATCATTACATGTGCATTATGTTTTTTAGCAACTTTTACTAGTTCCGGAAGCTTAACAATATCGCCTTCCATGCTAAAGACACCTTCGCTGATAATTAGCTTAAGCTTGTTCCCTTTGCATTCACTAAGTACCTCATCTAAGTGTTCCATATCATTGTGCCTATGTTTAAACGATTTTGCAAAGCTTAGTCTTTTAGCATCGATTATGGAAGCATGTCCCAGCTCGTCAACTATAAGGTAACTATTTCTGTCAGCCAGGGCAGGAATAGCACCGATATTAACTTGAAACCCTGTGGTAAACAGCATAGCTGCTTGTTTGCCGATAAAATCCGCAAGCTTGTCTTCCAGTTCTAAATGCAAATCGAGTGTTCCGTTAAGCATCCTGGAGCCTGCGCACCCTGTTCCATATTTATTGATCGCATCTATAGCAGCCTGTTTGATTTTTGGATGCCCTGTTAAACCTAAATAACTATTTGAACCGAACATAAGGACAGGCTTTCCGTTCATTATAACTTCTGTATCAAGCCCGGATTCAATAGGGCGCATAAACAACTTACCTACAGGAGTGTAAAACATTTGCATCGCAACAGAATCGCTTACTCTTTTAACTAGAGGGTCAGGCTGAATGGAAGTTTTATCGCAAGTATCCTTCCATAAATCATTTGTATTCATTGTTGTCTATTTACATTAAATTATTGCGCAATAATAAGTTACGTTGTTAAAATATTTGTAACAGTTTAAAGAGGATTTTACCCTAAAGTTATTATTATATAAATTAGCAACATGATTATACTTTGAGGTCTCTACCTTGCTATAACTATATTATGCTAACCAAATTAAACCATAAAATAACTTTAGAAAACAAACTCAAAGATAAAGAAAATATGCTTATTAATTAAAAAACAAGATTTATAGAACAAAATTTATAGAACAAAATTTATATAAATATACATCTAAGCCCGGTAAAGCCTATAATTATTAAAAATAGTTTAAATCAGAGAATGTTAAAAATTATATGTATTAACTATAGGACATTAACACTATTTTTGTTTATGTTAAAATAGCAACATACAAATATTATTGGCTATAACCCACTCCATTATAAACAAATATATGAAAACACAAGTAAAAGGGGCTGTGAAATTAAACAGGTACTTTACAAAGCAAGATATCGATCCATTTGCCCAGTTTGTATACGAACAAAGAAGTTCCATAATTAGGAATCCTAACGGGGATATTGTTTTTGAACTAAAAAACGTAGAAGTTCCTAAAGGATTCTCGCAAGTTGCAACCGATATCCTAGCCCAAAAATATTTTCGTAAAGCTGGTGTAAAGCAAAAAGATGGCAGCTTAGGTTCTGAAACTTCTGTAAAACAAGTGGTGCATCGTATAGTAGATTGTTGGCGTAAATGGGGAAGCAATTATGGATATTTTGAAACAGAACGAGACGCTCAAATATTTTATGATGAATTAGTATACTGCTTGTTAGGACAAATAGCTGCGCCTAATTCTCCACAATGGTTTAATACAGGTCTATATGAAAGCTATGGAATAAAAGGGGCACCACAAGGTCACTATTATGTGGACCCTAACAGCGAAGAAATCAAGCGATCGACCTCTGCATACGAAAGGCCTCAACCTCATGCATGCTTTATACTATCTGTAAAAGATAACTTAGTTAATGACGAGGGTATAATAGATTTAATATTGCGAGAAGCTCGAATTTTTAAATACGGCTCTGGAGTGGGTACTAATTTTTCGCAAATAAGGGGAGCCAATGAAAAACTATCAGGTGGCGGATATTCATCAGGGCTTATGTCGTTCTTAAGAATAGGAGATAGAGCTGCTGGGGCAATAAAGTCTGGTGGAACTACACGAAGAGCTGCAAAAATGGTATGTTTAGATTTAGACCATCCAGAGATAGAAGAGTTTATAGGCTGGAAAGCTACAGAAGAAAAAAAAGTTGCAGCTTTAATAAAATCTGGATACGATTCTTCGTTTGAAGGCGAAGCTTACAATACTGTATCAGGGCAAAATTCAAATAATTCTGTACGGGTACCAGACGAGTTCTTCGCAGCCCTTAAAGAAAAAAAATCTTGGAAGCTTATTGGACGAACTGATAAAAAAATCATAAAAGAAGTTCCTGCCCAAGAACTATGGGATAAATTAGCCAAAGCAGCATGGGCCTGCGCAGATCCTGGCGTACAATTTGACACAACCATAAATCAATGGCATACCTGCCCTGAAGGTGGGCGCATAAATGCATCTAACCCATGCTCAGAATATATGTTTCTAGATGATACCGCATGTAACCTGGCATCTATAAATCTAAAACATTTTTTTGATCCGGAAACTTTAACATTTGATATAGAAGGGCTAAAGTATGTCTCTAAACTTCTAACCATAGCGCTGGAAATATCTGTATTAATGGCTCAATTTCCATCAGAAAAAATAGCTCAACTGTCCTACGAATATCGCACTTTAGGTTTAGGATATGCGAATTTAGGATCAGTATTTATGATGGCTGGCATACCTTATGATAGCAAAGAAGCACGAACAATAGCAGGCGCCCTAACAGCTATAATGACTGGAACGGCATATAAAACATCTGCAGAAATGGCCGCTTTGCTAGGACCATTTAAAGGGTATGAAAAAAATGCTAAGCATATGCTTAGAGTAATAAAGAACCATAGAAAAGCTGTCTATGGCAATGAAAAATACGAAGGATTAAACATCAAACCATATGAAATAGATTCTGCTGTTTGTCCTAAAGATTTATATGAGGCTGCCTGTCGTGCCTGGGACGATGCATTAGAACTTGGCCAGGCTCATGGATATAGAAATGCTCAGACAACAGTAATAGCCCCAACCGGCACAATAGGATTATTAATGGATTGTGATACGACGGGTATAGAGCCGGATTTTGCATTAGTGAAATTTAAAAAATTATCGGGAGGAGGATATTTTAAAATAATAAATCAGTCTATACCTGTTGCTCTAAAAAATCTTGGATATAAAAAAAATGAGGTAACATCTATAGTAAATTATGTTAAAGGAGTTCCATCATTTGACAAATCGCCGTTTGTCAACAAAGAAGCTCTGCTAGAGAAAGGATTTAATAGTCAGGATATAAAAACTTTGAATCAGGCTGCGGAGTGGGCATTTGATATCAATTCTATATTCAGCCCCTGGGTGCTGGGAGAAAAATGCTTTAAGAGTTTAGGGATACCTGAAGAAGCTTATAATAACCCTAATTTCAATCTTTTAAAACATCTTGAATTCAGTAATGCTGAAATACAAGAAGCTAATAAATATATTTGTGGAGCAATGACTATCGAGGGAGCTCCATTCTTGAAAAAAGAGCATTATCCAATTTTTGACTGCGCAAATAAATGTGGAGAAACAGGAAGCAGGTACATAAGTTTTGAAGGACACATAAATATGATGGCAGCGGTGCAGCCTTTCTTGTCAGGCGCTATATCTAAAACTATCAATATGCCTAATGAAGCAACGGTAGAAGATATAAAAAATTGTTACCATTTAAGTTGGCAATTAGGGTTAAAAGCCAACGCTATATACCGAGACGGCTGTAAAATGTCTCAACCGTTATCAACAAAATCAGATAGTATAAAACAAGATGAACCTTCAAAGGATATAATCACAAAAGATTTAACTCCGGAGCAGGTTATAGAAGCGGCAAAAAAAATTATAGATAATTCGGGGGACACTACATTTATGCGGGAATTATCTAAAATAGTAGAACGAAAGCAGTTGCCACAAAAACGTAGAGGATTTACCCAAAAAGCAAAAGTTGGCGGGCAAAATCTATTCGTTAGGACAGGGGAGTATAGCGATGGAACGCTTGGAGAAATTTTTATAGATATGCATAAAGAAGGAGCCTCATTTAGATCATTAATGAACTGTTTTGCAATAGCTGTTTCTATAGGGTTACAATATGGAGTCCCTTTAGACGAATTTGTTAAAAAATTTACCTTTACTCGTTTCGAACCATCAGGTATGGTTATAGGACATGATAATATAAAAAGCGCAACATCTATTATCGATTATATATTTAGGCTTTTAGGTTACGAATATTTAGATAGAGTAGACTTAGTACATGTAGTTGCAAATAAACAAATAGATGTTTTGGAAGACGAAATAAAAAACAATAAAATAATTGATTCTCAAAAACAAGTTAATAAAAGCAAGCGGGCAGCAGTTACAGAAAGCTATAGCTTAGAACATGCAAATGATTTTCTAAAGACATTACAAAGCGATTCACCTTCATGTAGTGTATGCGGACATTTGACGATTAGATCCGGGACCTGCTATAAGTGTTTGAATTGTGGAAATTCTATAGGGTGTAGCTAAAAAACTAAAAGCTATTTATTAACTAAACAATAAATAATAATAAAATAATAGTTATAAAACTAAATGGAAAATCGAAACAAAGCTATTAACAACTATGAGAATTTAGTACAAGATGCATTAAAATACCATTCCAAAGGCAGACCTGGAAAAATATCTGTAGTTCCAACTAAATCTACAAGTTCACAACGGGATTTATCGCTAGCCTATTCGCCTGGAGTAGCCGAGCCATGTAAACAAATTGCCAAGAACAAGCAAGACGTATATAAATATACAGCCAAGGGCAATTTAGTTGCAGTAATAAGTAATGGAACCGCTGTTTTAGGGTTGGGCAACATAGGGCCGGAAGCAAGCAAGCCTGTAATGGAAGGAAAAGCAGTATTGTTTAAAATATTTGCAGATATAGACGTTTTTGATATAGAGCTTAACGCAACCACAGTCGAAGAATTTATTAATGCGGTAAAAGCTTTAGAGCCTACTTTTGGAGGAATAAACCTGGAAGATATAAAATCACCTGAATGTTTTGAGATCGAAAGACGTTTAAAAGAAGAACTATCTATTCCTGTAATGCACGACGATCAGCATGGTACAGCTATAATATCCGGCGCAGCTTTAATCAATGCTTTAGAGATTCAGAAAAAAAATATAGAATCTGCCAAATTTGTAGTATTAGGGGCTGGCGCCGCTGCCATATCTTGTACAAGGCTATATAAATTATTAGGAGCCAAAGCCGAAAATATAATAATGATAGACTCACAAGGGGTAATACGAGCAGACAGAGAAAATCTTAGCGATTTAAAAAAAGAATTTGCAACCACAAAGAATATATACACTCTGGAAGAGGCTATGGATGGGGCAGATATATTTATAGGATTATCAAAAGCAAATACTCTAACCGAAAGCACTTTGCAGCGAATGGCCCTTAATGCAATAGTATTTGCAATGGCAAACCCGGACCCGGAGATTGCCTACGAAAAAGCCATAAGTGTAAGGCCTGATATTATTATGGCTACCGGCAGATCAGACTACCCAAACCAAGTAAATAACGTGTTAGGCTTTCCTTTCATATTTAGAGGCGCTTTAGATGTTAGGGCAACTGGCATAAACGAAGATATGAAGCTAGCGGCAGTTAAAGCTATAGCCTCTCTTGCCAAGTTAGCAGTGCCAGAAGCAGTATTACAAGCTTACAATGCTAGTAGCATAACTTTTAATAAAGAATATATAATACCAAAACCTCTTGACCATAGATTAATAACGTATGTTGCACCAGCAGTAGCTAAAGCGGCTATAGATTCTGGAGTTGCACAGAAAATTATAGAAGACTGGGATGAATATATAGATTCGCTAAATACGCGTTTAGGAATTGAGCCTCAAATAATACGTAGCTTTAACATGCGAGCAAAAACAAATCCTAAACAAATAATATTTCCAGATGCAGCCAATTATAAAATAATTAAAGCAGCACGCATAATAGTTGACGAAGGTATAGCTAAGCCAATACTAATTGGAAATGAAAACGATATACAAGAAATAAATGCCAAATATTCAATAGGTCTAAATAACGTACAAATAATTGATACTAAAAACAATACAGCATTAATAGACAAATACGCTCAAGATTTATACGAAAGCAGGCAGAGAAAAGGAATATCTCTCCAGGAAGCACATTTACTAATGAAGCATAACCAGGACTATTTTGCTGCCTCGATGCTTAAAAATGACCCGGATGCTATAGTAATAACAGGAGCTAGCAAAAATTATAAAAAATCTATAAAACCATACTTACAAATAGTTGGAGTCGACGAAAAATCAAACTTACTAACAGGTATATACATATTATTGACAAAAAAAGAACCAATATTTCTAGCTGATGTAAGTGTAAATTTGGATCCAACCCCTATACAATTAGCAGGCATTACAGTTTTAGTTAATGATTTTGTTAAAAGTTTAAATATTGCACCAAGAATAGCATTATTATCACATTCGAATTTTGGTTCTAACACAAACCCTTATTCCATAAAAGTATCAGATACGATAAAAATTTTGCATAAAGACCATCCTGATATATTAGTTGATGGAGAATTGCAAGCTCACTTTGCTATTAATCAGACTTTGTTAAAAGAAAATTTTGCTTTCTCAAAACTTGCAGAGACAGGTGCGAATGTATTCGTATTCCCTAATTTAGATGCAGGCAATATATCTTACAATTTGATAAAAGAAATTTCAGGTACTGATTCTATAGGGCCTATATTAACCGGAATGAATAAACCAGTTCATGTTTTACAATTTGGATGTTCTATGCGTGAAATTGTACATATGGCAACAGTTGCAGTGGTAAGTGCGCAATCAAAATAATGAAACAATAATATAAATAAATATATGATATCTTATATCAAGGGAAAAATAGTGTATAAAAGCCCAACATATATTATATTAGAGGTTAATAATATAGGGTATCATATAAAAATATCTTTAAATACTTACGAACAATTAAATAACCAAACAAAAGAACCAGACGCCAGCACTTTAATACTCACTTTGGTACATATAAAAGAAGATGCGCATACTATCTATGGTTTTTGTAGCGAACACGAAAGATATTTATTTAAGCAACTAATAACCGTAAACGGAATAGGATATTCTACGGCTAATATAGCCTTATCGTATTTGACACCAAGCGAATTAGAAGAAGCTATATTAGCTGCTCGTGTAGATATAATAAAAAAGATAAAAGGTATAGGTGAAAAATCGGCTAGTAGAATAGTATTAGAGCTAAAAGATAAATTAACAAAAACCAATAGTACAAGCATATCGCAGGCAAATCAGATAGGTAGTCAAAACAAAGACCTGGCGCAAAATGCCTTAGTTGCTTTAGGATTTTCCAGAGCAATGGTAGAGAAAATAGTTAATAAAATATATTCTAACACAATTACTGATAAAAGCGTGGAGGCGCTTGTAAAAGAGGCATTAAAACAGTTATAAAATATATTAGTGAGAACATTTTTCTTAAAATTGATTTTAGTATTATTAGTCAACATCTATACTATCAATATTGGAATATTTGCCCAAGAGAACCCAGGCAATTCTGGCAACATGGCTCAGCAATCTGGTTTAATTGTTAACGACGATCAAGAAAAAATCCATGAAGAGATTTCATACGATAGTAAAAAAAATAGTTATATAATAACGCGAAAAATTGGCGATACACCAATAGGAGCCCCTCGATACATGTCTTTTGAAGAATATTCAAATTACGAGCTAAAAAATTCTAAAACTAAATATTGGAACCAAAAAAATGGCCAAACCTCTGTATCCCAGGATAAAAGCATAATTCCATCTATATATGTCGATAGTGAAGTTTTCTCCAATATTTTCGGCAGTAAATCTATACAATTTACAACAGAAGGTTTATTAGAAGGCGGCCTTTCAGGGAATATAAGCAAAACTGATAATTCTCAATTAACAGAAAACCAGCAATCGCAATTTGGCATTGACTTTAACCAGTTAATGCAATTTAATCTTACAGGTCATATTGGAAACAAGTTAAAAGTTCAAACTAATTTTAACTCGCAATCTCAGTTCGATTTTGAAAACCAGATAAAATTTGACTATACAGGTACGGAAGACGAAATAATACAGAAAATAGAATTGGGTAATGTTAGTATGCCCATTGGAGGAACATTAATTAAAGGATCTCAGAATCTTTTCGGTATAAAGACAAAGTTAAAATTTGGGAAACTAGATGTAACCGCTGCCTTTTCGCAACAAAAAAGCCAAACTAGTGAAATAAACATAATAAATGGTGGTAAAGAAAATGAATTTAATATTAGAGCAATAAACTACGATGCGAATAGACACTATTTTTTAGCTAATTTCTTTAGAGAACGTTACGAACATGCGATTCAATATAGACCTAACATAAATTCGCCTGTAACAATTACGAAAATAGAAGTATGGGTAACAAATAAAAAAAATTATAACTCTGGATCGAGAAATATAATTGCTCTACTAGATTTAGCAGAAAATAAGCCATATAATACAAAAATTACTCCAGGTAAAGCCCAAAATCCATCAGCATTTAAAGATGTTTTTCTAACTCCACAATCTAATAATTTGCTTGACTTGTTAGCTGCACATCCCGAAATACGTGATCCATATGATCAAACAAATGCTATATTTAAATTTTTCGAAAATAGTTTTACAGCCGATAGTAAACCGATAACACCATCAGATAACTACGCTAAAATAACCTATGCATTAAAATTAAATGACAAAGACTTTTATTTGGATCCTAAACTAGGTTATATATCGCTAAGTCAGCCTTTAAACAATGACGAAGTATTGGCTGTAGCTTATAGATATATAATGAATGGACAAGAATATCAAGTTGGTGAATTTGCAACCGATCTTCCTTTAGAAGACGATACCCCAGGGATTTTATTTGTTAAGCTATTAAAAAATGAACTTACAAGCACTTACCTGCCAACATGGAACCTAATGATGAAAAATATATATAGCTTAAATTCATTTCAGATAGAGAGAAAAGACTTTAGGTTAAATATTTTCAAATTGGATGAACAATCAGGTGTTGATCAAAATATTATGCCCGAGGGTTTATTAACCAAAGGGAAATTGTACATACAATTATTAGGCCTTGATAACTTAAATGCTCAAGACGGCGCTAGTCCGGACGGCGAATTTGACTTTATAGAAGGCGTAACAATAAACACAAGTAGAGGATTAATTATTTTTCCCGTATTAGAACCATTTGGCTCCGATTTAGCTAAACAGTTTGATCCTGGTGAGTCAGGTTTAATAAACAAATATACTTTTAAAGAGCTATATCTTGAGACTAAAGCCGATGCACAAAATAAGTATCCTAATAAAGATTTATACTCGATAAAAGGGTTTTATCAGTCATCTGTAGGAGCTGAATTTTATTTGAATGTAGTGAATATTTCGCCAGGTTCAGTACGCGTAACTATGGGCTCTATGGTATTAAAAGAAGGTTCTGACTATTCTGTAGATTATAATTTAGGAAGAGTCTTAATACTTAATGCGGCCCTGCTTAACTCGAATGTGCCAATAAAAATAGAAGTCGAAGGTTCAGAAGAATTTGGTCTACAATCTAAAAGCTTCTTTGGAAGTAGACTTGATTATAATCTAAGTGATAATTTAAAACTAGGCGCTACATTCTTAAACCTAAGCGAGAAACCGTTAATACAGAAGTTAGGGGTTGGCCAGGAAGCTGTGTCTAATAGTATATGGGGTTTGGATTTTAATTATAGTTTGCCTGCTTTATGGTTAGACAATGTAATACAAAAGCTACCATTTATTAATGCACACGGAGGCTCACAAATAAGTTTGATAGGGGAATTTGCGCAGTTATTACCCGGGCATCCACGTGCATTGAACTACGCTGGCGATAAAGGTGTTGCCTATTTAGATGATTTTGAAAGCGTAAAATCTGATATAGATCTAAGGTCTTTTTCAACTTGGTCGATATCTAGCACACCACGAATGTTTCCTGAATCGGCCCTACAATCCAATCTGGAGTACGGTTATAATAGAGCTAAAATTGCTTTTTATAGTATAGACCCTATATTTTACAGTTCTTATAATATAGATCTGGCAAACCAGGTACAAGAATTATCAAACCACTATGTACGGTCTGTTAGTATACATGAAGTCTATCCTAACAAAGATCTATCTGTAGAATCGATTAACTTATTAACCACTTTCGATATCGCCTATTACCCTAAAGATAGAGGCATGTATAATTTTACTACTACAGCGATTAACCCGGATGATACCTTACAAAATCCGGAAAGGCGTTGGGGCGGGATTATGAGGCGTATCGACCAAAATGACTTTGATGCCCTTAATGTTGAGTATATAGATCTATGGGTGCTGGATCCTTTTATATATGATCCAAATGCAAAAGGAGGCAAAATGTATGTAGATCTAGGTACTATATCGGAAGATATACTAAAAGACGGTCTAAAAAGTGTAGAAAATGCGCTTCCCACAGATGGCGACGAGAAAAATATTATAAAAACAGTATGGGGCAAAATTGGAAAGCTGCAACCTGTATCTAATAGCTTTGATAATAATCCTGAATCCAGAGCCAGGCAAGATGTGGGGCTTAACGGACTAAGCTCATCAGAAGAGCGTGTATACTACGCGGACTTTTTACAAGCAATAAAAGCTAAATTAAATCTGGAGGCCTATGAGAAAATATTAAGGGATCCTGCAGGTGACGACTTTGATTATTTCCGTTATCAAGGTAGAAGCGACAATAGAACCATATTGCAACGCTATAAAAACTTTAATGGGATGGAAGGTAATTCTAAAACAACTGAGCAATCTATGCAAGCTTTCGGTTTGCCAAATGGAACTTCCACGCCTATACCTGATTCTGAGGACATTAACAAAGACAATAGTATGAATACTGTAGATTCTTACTATGAATATGAGATAGACATAACACCAGAAGCATTAAGAAGAGAAACAGGAAAATACGTTAATGACGTTCGAGAGGTTAGCACTAAGTTACCAAACGGTAAAACAGAGATTGTCAGATGGATACAGCTACGTGTACCAATTTTAGATTATAAATCAAAAGTGGGAGATCCTAAAGATTTCAGAACTATAAAAACAATAAGGCTATTTTTAACTGATTTTAACCAAGATATAGTAATGCGTTTTGCAAGATTAGCATTAAATAGAAGCCAATGGCGGGTATATAACCCTGCAAATTTGCCTAAAGATCAAATAAAAGATCCTGAAGTACCGACATCAGTAATTGACGTATCTACAATATCACAAAGCGTTTTGAATATTGAAGAAAATTCAGGTAGACAACCCATACCTTATCAACTTCCCCCAGGAATAGTTAGGCAAGAAGTAGAGACTTCATATGGAGTAAGAGTAAAGGAAAATGAGCAATCTGTAACTTTAAATGTAGAGAAACTATCGCCTGGATTTACTCGTGGTATTTATAAAATATTTAATTACGATGTTAGAAAATACAAAAAATTAAAAATGTTTATACACGCCGAAGCACTCGGAGAGATAGCTTCTGTAGCTAATAACGAAGTGTCTGCGGTAATAAGATTAGCAAATGATTTTAACGATAACTATTATGAATACGAGGTCCCTTTGAAAATAACGCCTTGGTATTCCAATTCGCAGTTAGAAATTTGGCCTGAAGTAAACAATATGGAGATAGATTTAAAAGCTCTTACTAAGCTAAAAATGGACAGAAATAATAGCGGAGCACAAACTACGGAAGTATATGCTAGAAAGCAGGGCAATGGAGTAATAGCTATAAAAGGGCAACCCGATTTGAGTAGGGTTAAAGTGATAATGTTAGGAGTTAAAAACCCTTATGCCAACAATAAGGGCACCAAAACGGTTTCAGTATGGTTTGACGAATTGCGTTTGGTTGGTTTCGACGAAGAAGGTGGCTGGGCAGCAAATTTGAGTTTGAACCTACAATTAGCCGATATTGGTAATGTGACGGTATTAGGTAGCAGAAGTTCTTTTGGTTTTGGATCCCTGGATCGCAAAATCACAGATTTAAATATGACCGATAACACCTCATATGGGTTAGCTACAACTATGGAATTAGGTAAATTATTGCCTGATTATTTAAAAGTATCTATACCTGCTCACGTAAGTTTCTACAAAAATATACAGGTACCTAAATATAGTCCGATATCTCCTGATTTGTTATTGTCAGAAGTTATGGAAAATACAAATTTTGAGCAAAGAGACTCATTAGCAAGTATTGTAAATACCGTTAGCGAGCAAACCTCAGTTAGTTTAACTAACATAAGAAAATTAGGGGGAGCAGGCGGTAAAAAAATATATTCACTAGAGAACTTTAGTCTTTCAATGTTTTATAATCATGCTTTAAACAGGTCATATATAATAGAAAATAATTTAGTTAAAACATTTGGCGGAGCCTTGGCATATAACTATCAAAGTGAGGACAAGCTGGAAATAAAACCTTTTGATAAGCTATTTAGTGAAACCTCTAAAATGGCATATTTTAAAAATTTCAGCATTAAACCGCTGCCATCTAATTTAAGTTTTAGAGTTTTGATGAATAGACATTATAGCGAAAATACACTTAGAGCAACTGAAGGAACATCTATAATGCCTGGCTACACCTCTTATAGTAAAAATTTTGTTATAAATAAATCGTTGAATTTGTCATGGAATTTATTAAAACCATTAAATATAAGTTTTACAGCTAACGATATAGCAGTAATTGATGAACCAAATGGACCTGTCAACAGTAGTGATAGAGAAGAAATAATTCGCAATTTACTTAAACTAGGGCGCATTACGGATTATACTCATGATATAAGCGTAGCTTATCTGGTACCTGTAAATCAGATTCCAATACTAAGTTGGATAAATTTACCTCTTATATATAGGGCAGGATATAAGTGGAAAACCGAACCGTTAGTAACATTGAATAACGATCCACAAAATCGTTTTGGTAACATGATAGCTAATACCAGGGTAATTCAAATATCGCCTCAACTTAACTTAAGTGCTCTTTATACAAAATTAGGGGTAAGGCGCAATTTATCTTATAGTCTGAATAATATGTTTAAATACTTGTTAACAGCCTTTACTAATATTTCTGCAAACTATAATTTAAATGAAGGTATTTATTTACCAGGGTATATGCCCAGAGCAAAGTTTTTAGGGGGAGATTTCAGCATAGGAGCTCCAGGATTTGGTTTTTTAATAGGAGATCAAACTGATATAAAGCAGTACGTATTAGAGAAAGGTTGGTTAGTCCCAAACAAAGATTTTAGTTCTAATTATACGAAACAATATGGAAATGAATTTAATTATAAAATATCTCTAGAGCCGTTGCCTCTGTTAAAAATGGATTTATATGGAAATAGAACACGCGTAAGAAATGAAGTCACTAGTTTTAAATATGATCCGGATATAGAAAAATTTGATACTTTTACACCATCTGAAACAGGATCATTTAGCGTATCTTGGGTATCTGTAAAATCAGCTTTTTTTTCCAGGTCTAAGTCTAGTAATGTCTCAGAAGCTTTTAGCAAGTTTAAGAATGCAAGAAAAGAAGTAGCTTTTCAGTTAGCATCTAAAAATCCTAATTCTACAGGGCTGGATAAAGACGGATATCCTAAAGGTTATGGGCAAGTTTCCCAAGACGTCCTATTATATAGTTTCTTCAAAACATATTTAAATAAAGATGCTGGCTCGGATCTTTTCTCTAAAATACCACTGCCTAATTGGACCATTAGATATACAGGTTTAAATAGAATATTCGGACTATCACAAATACTACAGTCCATTAATATTAATCATAGCTACCGCTCGACCTATAACATAAATAACTTTAATTCATTAATTAATTATTCTGAAGATGAGCTTGGAAACTCTAATGCTTTCGATATTAATCAAAATTTCTTACCGAAATATAGATTAACGAATATTGTAATGGCTGATGGTTTTACTCCTTTAATGGGTGTTAATATGCAATTTAAAAATAATATGTTGTTTAATGCTGAATACAGAAATTCCAGGACCGTCAACTTTAGCTTTAGTAATAATCAGATTGTCGAACAACATGATAACCAAATTATATTTGGAGTAGGTTATAAAACTGATTTACAATGGGTGCCTATCGAGCTGCTACAAAGGTTGAGGAACAATACAACATTTAAAATGGATTTCTCTATAAGAGATTCTAACTTAACAATTTTTCAGTTGGAGACAGATGTTTCGCAAATACAAAATGGTTCTAATGTTTTTAGTCTTCGTCCTTCAGTTGATTTATTGGTTGATAATAAGTACAATTTAGAATTGTTTTTCGAGCATAACGTGGTGCAGCCAGCAACAACCGGGGTTTATAAAACCTCTTACTCTCAATTTGGATTTAGAGCTCGTGTAGGTTTATAATCCTAAATATTATAGTTAGTAGGAATAGTTTGCTAAAATAAATATGATTAACACCTAAATAAATAAATAAAAATATTATAAATATATTTTTATTTATTTATTTAGGTGAATTGTTATAATATAACTGGTAAATTTAACAATATAATTCATTCGTTTATTAATCGTTAAATAATTATTTATGCAGTATAGTTTACTAAAAATCTTTTCATTAGTTTCTCTAACTCTGGGAATTACGCTTTATGGATGTAAAAAAGATTTTGATCAGGAAGCTGGTAGGGGAAGCGATCGGCAAGCCGGTAAAATTAAAGTTGAAATACCGACTGATAATTTTACTTCTGAGAAACCCTATAATCTTAACATAATTTATTTTGTTCCTACTGATAAAGTAGTAAATCCAGATTATGAGAATCGTATAAGTGAAATTTTGCTGAATTTTCATGATTTTGTTGGCAAGTGGATGAATCATTGGGGTTATACAGGGAAGAATTTCGGCATGTTAACAGCGCCTGCGAAAAATGCTTATAATAAAAAGGTTAAAATAATTGTTTTGCACGGAAAATATGCTTCAAGCCATTATCCATACAATAATGGGGGTAGTAGAATTATACCAGAAGTAAATGAATTCTTTAAAGCTTATCCTAAGGAAAAAACAAGTGAACATACTTTAGTTATATCTCCGGAAAATTTCGACGTTACCAAACCAGGTACTCCTGCTCCGGGTGTACCATTTTATGGTATGAATGGTAATTGGGCATTTGTTTTAGATTTTAAAAATATGTCGTTAGGTTATAATTGTAGTAAGGAAAATTTACCGGGAAACGGATGGATAGGAGGGTTCTTACACGAATTAGGCCATGGCCTTGATTTACCGCATGTTGGAGAAACTAAATCTGAATTATCAAAATATGGCGTAGCATTAATGGGCTCAGGTAATGCTACTTACTGTAATTCGTCTACATTTATGACTAAAGCAACTTGCGCTATACTGTCAAACAATCAGCTGTTTGCAGATAAGAAAGGGGAATTCTATAAAGACGATAAAATATTAATTGATGGATTAATGTTTAAACGTCATGCGGTTAAAAATAATATTACTGCCGTTATTAGAATATCTGCAGGTGATGGCCTGGATAAAGTCCTATTCTACTTTATACCATCAAAACATAGTGAATATTACGCTCCGTCTGTGGTATCTAGTTTTGTAGTACAAAATAAGAATAAAAATAGCCTTCAGCATACTTTTCCAAATATAGCAGATTATAATAATGGTGCTAATACCATTAACAATTACGCTATACCTATAAAAAATACATTCAAAGGTGCCGAGAATAATGATAAGTATAAATATGTATCCTTTGCCTATTTTGATACATACGATTTTGGTGAAGCGAACGATACTTATAATATGTATGTAAGGGTTTTGTTTAAAAATGGTACGGTACGGTCCAACTATTATTACAATGTTTTTAAATTAGAAAACGGTATTATAGATAAAATAAAACCGGTTGTGCCTGTGGATACTCATAATTTCTTGATAGAAAGTGTAGAAGCTGATTCTGAAGAATCCGATGGCCCTCTATCTTATCTAACAGATGGTTTAATAGAAACCAAATGGCATTCTAAATACAGGCCAAAAATAGCTCCTTATCCTCATTTTGTTAATTTTACTTTCAAAAAAGGAATTAAGATAAAGAGTATATATCTAGCTCAAGGGAATAGACCTCCTAAACGATATGAATTATATAACATTGTTAATAATGACGGCAAAGAGCAATTTATTAAAATCAAAGAAGGATCACTAGGACAGTACTTAAACCAAGTTATACTTTTAGACAGATCTATAAATACTAAAAAACTACAAATACGTTTTTTAGATTCCCATGATGGTGAACCTTATGCTTCTCTAAAAGAAGTGTGGTTTAGTGATCAATAGATTATGTGACTATTGCCTTATAATTTAATACTAGCCAATTATTTATCCAAGGTTAAATTATAAGTTTGTGGTTGATTATTAAAAAAAAATCTTTTGCAATATTAAATGGCATTTAATACTTATATATCACTAGTTATTAAGGAATCTCAGTGCTTAAATATCTTTTAAAGTAATGGCCTAATTATTCTACGGCAGGCTATAGTATAAAATATTATTCTTGCTTATATTTAAATTTAATTGCTATTAATATATTAAAACATATGAAAGATTTATTTTTTACAGAGGATCACGAATGGTTAAAAAAGAGCGATGATGGTATATATACTATAGGTATAAGTGACCATGCTCAGAAGCAACTGGGAGATATTGTTTTTGTTGAACTACCTGAGACAAATAAAATTGTGCAACAGGGGGACGTATTTGGTTCTGTTGAATCTGTAAAGTCTGTCTCAGAACTGTATACTCCAATCAGCGGGGAAATAATCCAAATTAATAGTGAACTAGAATCCAACCCAGAACTAATTAATAGCGATGCTTATAAAACCGGTTGGATTATAAAAATTAAACCTTCTGATATTTCCGAATTAGATGAGTTAATGTCTAAAGAGGAATACGAAAGGTTTGTACAAGATTAGGTTAATAAAAATCAGCTGGTAATAAATGCTACAAAAGATTTTAATTATAGTATTAGCATCATCTTTGTTGCTAACATCGTCATGTGGGGTTTTTAATAAGGGATGCGGGTGCCCCACTGTTAAATATTAATTAAATAAAACTGTGGATTTCTTTAACTTTGTTAACAATCGCATTGGTGTCATAGCCACATTCTTTATATAAATCTTTGGGTTCTCCATGTGTTACGAATTTATCTGGTATTCCCATTTTATAGATTGAGGTTTTATAATTATACGCGGATGCAAATTCTATTACGGCGCTTCCCATGCCGCCTTGTACGCATCCATCTTCAATGGTTATAATATATTTATAGTTATCAAAAATCTCTTTAAGCATTGTCGTATCTAAGGGCTTTAAAAATATTAAGTCGTAATGGGCTATGTATATATTGTCTTCATTTAGAATTTTTATAGCTTCTTGCACAAAGTTTCCTACATGACCTATGCTTATTATAGCTAAATTTTCACCGTCAGTTAATTTTTGCCCTTTACCTACTTCTAGCTCAGTAAATTTTTCTCTCCATGAACTTAATACCCCGTTGCCACGTGGATACCTTATAACAAATGGCTTACAAACTTTTGTTGCAGTATACATTAGGTTTCTTAGATAAATTTCGTTGATGGGTGCAGAAACAATGATGTTTGGAATCACTCGCATGTAAGCTAAGTCAAAAGCTCCATGATGTGTAGGTCCATCAGCGCCCACTAAGCCAGCTCTATCTATACACATTATAACATGTAAATTTTGTAAAGCTACATCGTGTATAACTTGATCGTAGGCCCTTTGCATAAACGATGAATATATATTACAGAAGGGTATTAATCCTTCGGAAGCTAAACCTGCTGAAAAAGTAATAGCGTGTTGTTCGGCTATCGCTACATCGATTACACGCTCAGGAAATTTTTCTTGCATTATATGGAATGAGCTCCCCGATATCATAGCTGGTGTTATACCAACAATCCTTTTATCAACTTCTGCCAGGTCAAGTAATGTATACCCAAATACATCTTGCCATTTGGTAAAAGGATTTTTAATAGCTGATAGTTTCACTTCTTCAGTTAACTTGTCAAATAAGCCAGGGGCATGCCATTTTGTTTGATCTTCTTCAGCTGCTCTAAATCCCTTACCTTTTTTTGTTAAGCAATGTAAAATTTTCGGGCCAGGCACTTGTTTTAAATCACTTAGAGTATCTACGAGTTTTATTACATCATGACCATTTACAGGTCCAAAGTATCTAAAATTTAGAGCTTCAAATAAGTTGCTATGGCGTAAGAATAATCCTTTTATAGTTTTAAGAGAATGTTTTATAAAGCCTTTTATTTTTATCTCCTTGTTTTGTAGTTTGTCTAATATTTTTTCTGCATCGTCACGCATTTTATTATAGGGCTCAGACGTAGTTATTTTAGTTAAATAATTTTTTAGGGATCCTACATTAGGATCTATCGATATGCCATTATCATTTAATATTACCAATATATCAGCTTTTGATGTTCCAGCATTATTTAAAGCTTCGAAAGCCATTCCGCCCGTTAAAGCGCCATCACCTATTACAGCTATATTCTTTTGTTTTATGTTACCTTTTAACATCGCAGCTGTAGCCATTCCTAATATAGCAGAGATTGAGGTAGAGCTGTGACCTGTTCCGAAAGCATCGTATATGCTTTCGGTCATTTTAGGGAAGCCACTTATGCCCTTGTATAATCGATTTGTTTTAAATTCTTTTTTTCTACCTGTTATAATCTTATGTGCATAAGCCTGGTGACCAACGTCCCAAACCAATTTGTCTTCAGGGGTATCAAAAACATAATGAAGAGCTATGGTTAATTCTATTACCCCTAAATTAGCGGAAAAATGGCCTCCATTTTTAGATATATGGTCGATTATAAACTCTCTTAGCTCTTTACATACAGTTGGCAAGTCGTGTTTGTGAAGTTTCCTTAAATCGCCAGGTGTATCAATGTGATCTAGGAATTTATAATGTATTACTTCTTGCATAAATAAAATTTAATACCTAATAAGTACTCGCAAAGATACTATTAAAAGTTAAGATGAATAACATTAAACCGATACCAGCTTAGTTAAAATACTTATATAATTATAGACCTTATAAACAAATAATAAATCTTATGGATAGCTTTAATATATATTTAGAGCTGTAATAATAGGATAAAGTATTTATAAATAATAAGTATTGCTAATAGATAAGAATAAAGGTTATCTATCTTCTATATAATTATAAATTTATTAAGAGAAACGGTAGTTATAACAAGGGCCGCGCTAAATATATAACTGAATTAATCTAAGAAATAGTATTAATATAGATATAGTCCGAATGTATTATAGGAATAAATGTTTATCTATGTAAATATTTAGCAATGCTAAACTATATACTTAGGGTTGTCTAAAGGGTATTTGTCGTAAGTGAAGTTTAAAGATTATATCCAATAATATGTACTGTGGTTTAATAATGTGTAATCAATTGCTACAAATTATAAATTTGCGTTTGTATTTATAAAAACTGGTGTACATTTTTGCGTAATAGCAGGTATTGGTAGAATAAAAAGTTAAGCTTATTTAAACTTAACTTTTTATTCTACTAATAGACTATAAAATTTCAAACAGAACTCTTTGTTCGTTCCTAAGCTTTAGATTTTTGAAGTTAATGTTTGGCATAGCCTCATCGCCTACATTTTGTGTAGTAGCGCGCATCATCATTAAAGGTCTGTATCCAGGGTCATCCATATATCCGCTATTATGTATTTCCAATACTTTCCCTAATTTTGCACCAGCTACTGATAGAATATGTGTAGCTTTTTCTTTTGCATTAATAAAAGCCTGTTTTTGCAATCCTGTTTCGTGATTTTTCATTTCTGTATTAGAATATTTGCTAACATATGTATTTGCTAATCCTTTTGTATCCAGAGCAGAAATTATTTGTTTTGTTGTACTTATATCGCTAAGCTTAAGTAGGTATTGCTTGCTAGCCATATATTCACTTGGTTTCTTAGATTTAGGGTTATAGTAACTATTGTATGCGCTTATATTACTTATTGTAAGATTTTTGGATGGAACATTTGCACTTGCCAGAGCTTTTTGTAATTCAGCCTCAAGTTGATTAATTAAAACTTTAGATTTTTGACTTTTAGGGTCTTTGAAATATTCTCTTAAAGTTA
This sequence comes from Candidatus Krakonobacterium acarorum, assembly GCA_050311575.1. Lineage (GTDB taxonomy): Bacteria > Bacteroidota > Bacteroidia > SolTP2 > SolTP2 > Krakonobacterium > Krakonobacterium acarorum. The sequence continues at coordinate 351,749 of JBNOKO010000001.1, forward strand.
TTTGTACATGGATTTCATTTACCGGTATTTCCTTTTCTGCTTTACCTATAACTTCTATATACCTTATTGATGGGCATTGAGCTTTAGCATAATTGCTGGATAATGCTATTAATAGCACTGCTAATAATACTTTTTTCATGTTAATTTATATAGTTGTGATTGTTTAGAAAATTAATAATAAATGCAGTTAAGTTTTCAAATTTTGTGCTTTTTTTGAATTTAACTTTGATTCTTTATTATATAATATAGCAAATATAATTATTCCTATAGTTATAGACGAATCGGCAAAATTAAAGATAGGGCTAAAAAACAGAAATCTTTCTCCACCCCATATAGGTAGCCAGTCAGGTAAATATGTATCTATAATAGGGAAATATAGCATGTCTACCACCATACCGTGCATTAATGGCGCGTAATTATATATAACACCATAGAAAATACTATCTATGACGTTCCCTATTGCTCCGGCTAATATTAAACATAAACTAAATACTATATATTTAGATTTGTTTGCTTCTATAAGATTACGGATAACGATACTAAATACTATACTAAATATGATCCTTAGAGTTGTTAATAATAATTTGCCATATTTTATTTTTAATATCATTCCAAAAGCCATACCTGGATTTTCTATAAAATATATTTTAAACCAGTTGCCAATAATAGGAATATATTGACCAGGGTACATGTAATTTTTTACTAATGTTTTTGATAGTTGATCGATAAAAACTATTATAACTACTAATAGGATAGCCTTTGTTGATATTTTCAAAATATTAATTATTTATTCTGTTAAGTTCTACTTTTATATCTATAGTGTCAATATTTATTCTATCTGTAGATACAACGTCTTTTTCTTCAGTTAAAATTAGCGAATCTGCTAGAATTTCGCTAGTTATGTATTCCTTATTACTATTTATGACTTTAGATAATAGATTATCTTCTTGTAGTTTTACAGAAATTCGATCGGTAACTTCAAAATATTTGTTTTTTCTTAAATTTTGGATCTTATTTACCAGCTGTCTTGCCAAACCTTCGTGATACAAATCGTCAGTAATGGTTGTATCAATAGCAACGCTAATATTGTTATGTTCGGCAACCTGCCAACCTTGGGATCCTTCAAGTACTATTTCTACATCATTCTTTGTTATTTCTATGGATTGCCCGTCAATAGAAATGATTATTGATTGGTTGCTTGCCAGTTTGTCTATATCGTTAATACTAATGTTGCTAAGTTTGTTAGCAATAGTATTAATTGCCTTTCCGTATTTGGGGCCTAGAGTTTTAAAATTAACTTTTAATTTTTTAGTGAATAGCCCTGATAAATCGGATATATATTCAATTTCTTTAACGTTTGTTTCAGTTAATATTAAGTTTTTAACGTTTTCTATTTTTTCTTTAAGGGTATCGTTTAAGACAGGTATAAGAATTTTTTTTAAGGGTTGTTTGACTTGTAAGTTCGCTTTTTTTCTTAATGATAAAACTAAAGATGATATTGTTTGAGCTAGAGCAACTTCTTCTTCAAGGTCTTTAAATATTAGGTTATCATTGTATTTAGGAAAATCTGTTAAGTGTACTGATATATTTTCGTCGATTTTAGACACGTTGTTTAGATCGTTAAATAATCTTTCGCTATATAAAGGAGCAATCGGAGACATTAGCTTAGCGATAGTTATTATAGATTTATAAAGTGTTTGGAATGCTGATATTTTGTCGTTGTTGTATTCACTTTTCCAAAATCTTCTCCGTGATAAGCGTACATACCAATTGCTTAAATCGTCGTTTACGAAATTTTGTATTAATCTGGCAGCTGTAGTAGGGTCATAATTTTCGTAAGCGTCTTGTACATTCTTTATGAGTGTGTTTAGTAAAGATATAATCCATTTGTCAAGTAAAGGCTGATCGTTTGTTTGTATGTCTGCTTCTGTGTATGAAAAATTATCAATATTCGCGTATAATACAAAAAACGAATATGTATTGTGCAGCGTATTGAAAAATAGTCTTTGAGTTTCTGCTAAAATCTCTATATTAAATTTTAAATCGTCCCAAGGTGCCGAGTTAGATATGCAATACCATCTAACAGCATCTGACCCATATGTATTTACGACTTCAAATGGTTCTATAGTATTGCCTAGTCTTTTAGACATTTTATTGCCATTTTTGTCTAGTACTAAGCCGTTTGATATTACGTTTTTGTACGCTACAGAGTCAAACAGTAATGAGGCTATAACATGCAAAGTAAAGAACCATCCTCTAGTTTGGTCTACTCCTTCTGCAATGAAGTCTGCTGGAAAATGTTTTTTTAGTTTGTCAAGGTTTTCGAATGGATAATGCCATTGTGCGTAAGGCATGGCTCCTGAATCGAACCATACATCTATTAAGTCTTTTTCTCTATAAAGTTTTTGACCATTTTTTGTCAGCACGGCGTTATCGATATAAGGCTTGTGCAAGTCAAAATTTTTAGACACTATTTGGTCTAAATATTGTTTGTTGTTTACAATTTCATTTGCGTTTAGTACTCCAGAGTCTATTGCTTTTTGTAATTCATCGCTTAATTCCCGGATAGATCCTATGCATATTTCATAATTATTGTCTTGGCTCCTCCATATTGGTAAAGGCGTACCCCAAAATCTAGATCGGGAAAGGTTCCAGTCAACCATATTTTCTAGCCAGTTGTGGAATCTACCAATCCCTATTGAAGCAGGTTTCCAATTAATTTCTTTATTTAATTCAATAAGTTTTTCTCGTGCAGCCGATGTTTTTATAAACCAACTATCCAGTGGGTAATATATTATTGGCTTATCTGTCCTCCAACAATGTGGATAGTTATGTTCGTATTTCTCCACTTTAAAAGCCATTCCCTCTTGCTTTAATTTTAGAGCTATTAGCAAGTCAGTGCTTTTAAATTCTGGGTCTTCTAACTCTTCGGGGCTATAATAACTTTCTTTTACATATCTACCGGCAAAATCTTTAACTGATTGAATGAATCTGCCTTGTTGATCAACTAAATTTAAGCTTCCTATATTGTTTTGTTTCGCCACTTTAAAATCATCAGCACCAAAACAAGGGGCTGTATGTACTATTCCGGTACCACTTTCGGTACTAACGAAATCGCCAGGTATTATTTTAAACGCTGTTCCATCCTTAGGCTGTTCGTACTTAAGTAATTGTTCGTACTGTATATTGTTTAGTTTCGAACCTTTAAAAGTAGCTATAATATCGTATTTAGCGTCTTTGTTTAGGACCTTAGTTATTAAATCTTTAGCTATTATAACGTTAACTTGTTTGTCAGTATAAGGATGTTTTGTTGATAACAAGCTATAGTCAATTTTGCTGCCTACTGATAGCGCTGTATTAGAGGGCAGAGTCCATGGTGTTGTTGTCCATGCTAGTGCGAATATATCGGAATCTTTAGACTCTTTAAATAAGAACTCAGAGTCGCTATTTTTTATGAGCTTAAATTGTGCAAAAATAGATATGTCTTTAACTTTTCTATAACATCCAGGTTGGTTTAACTCGTGAGAGCTTAAGCCAGAGCCTGCAGCTGGCGAATAAGGTTGTATTGTGTATCCTTTGTATAGATATCCTTTGTCATAAAGTTTTTTAAGTAGATACCATAAACTTTCTATATAATAATTTTCATAAGTTATATAAGGATTCTCTAAGTCTATCCAACATCCAATACGCTCTGTTAGCTTGTTCCACTCCTGTATGTATTTCATGGCTTCGGCTTTGCAGACCTTGTTGTATTCTTCTATGCTTATTGTTTGACCTATATTCTCTTTTTTGATGCCGAGCTTTTTTTCTGCTGATAGCTCTATAGGGAGTCCATGAGTGTCCCAGCCGGATTTCCTCAATACGTTAAACCCTTTTAATAATTTATATCTGGAAAATATATCTTTAATGGTTCTTGACAAAACATGGTGAATGCCAGGGGCTCCATTAGTTGATGGAGGACCTTCGTAGAAAGTAAATATGGGCCTATCATCTCTTTTAGTGCTTAATTCAAATATTTTATTTTGATTCCAAAACGCAAGAACTTCTTCCTCTATTTTAGTTAGCTCTAGTTTTTTATATTCTTTGTATTTCATATAGATCCTCGGGCATATTTGTAATTAACGAATTTATTGCAAAAATAAATGTTATTGAGCATTTTTTATATTAAAAAAACCAGAATTGAATTTGCTAAATGGGGCTGAATGTGTACAGGTATGAGCTATTGCTTGGTTTAAGTATTAAAATAGTTTCGGTAATCAATATTATTTCAGCAGTGGTAAATCCTGAATTAGTTAATATTGTTAAATATTGATTGTTAGGAGTTAACGACCATGATCCATTGTTATCGCCAATGCAAAATGGGTCCACGAAGCTACACCTTTTAGCTAATCTAAAGTCCGGGTAGAAATAATATAGGGTATATGAGTGGGAAAAGTTATTTCCATTAATGTCTTGCTTGGCAACTTCTTGCCATCCTTTGTCCACTAGGTGGTAGTATACTATATTAACAGAATAATTTTTACTACAGCTTATTAAGAAACTGAAGCTTGCGTAAATAAGTGTAGCTATTATAATTGAGAATTTCCTATGGTTCATATGTTACATTATCTTTAAGTAAAGATAATTATTGTAAACATTTATTTACTAATTATTCGCTATTGTTTAGTTGTCTATTTAGTATTCTTAATATTATTTAATATTTCTAAACTTTCGCTTAAAGATTGTATGTTTTGTATGCTTAAAGACAGGCCTTTATTAGATTCGCTCATTGCTGATATGTCTGGATTATTGATTGTATAAGATATTATGTTTTGGAATATTGCACTATCATAAAACATTGAATTTTTGTTTGCTATGAATCTTAAGGTTAATCTGTTTTTCTTTAAAGTTAATTTTTCTATCCCTAAGAATTTAGCTAGATTTTGTATTTTGATTAAAGTAAATAGCGACTGTGTTGATTCCGGAATAGGTCCAAAGCGATCTATAAGCTCATTTTGTAGTTTAATTAGATCGTTGTCGTTTTGGACCCTGGATACACGCATGTATATATTATATCTTTCTTGGTCGTTTGCTATATAAGAATTTGGTATCAGAGTTTCTTCTTCTACATCTACTTTTGGTAATGTTATGTATTCTATATCTCCAACCTGGTCTTTGAAGACATCTTTAAATTCCTCTTGTTTAAGTTCAGCGATTGCTTCATTTAAAATTTTATTATAAGTATCAAGCCCCATATCAGCAATAAATCCGCTTTGTTCGGCTCCTAATATATTACCAGCGCCCCGTATGTCTAGATCTCGCATAGCAATTTTAAATCCATCTCCCAGATCTGATAATTCTTCCAGAGTGAATATTCTTTCTTTTGCTTCATGTGTCAGCGAGGCAATACCTGGTATTACCAGGTAGCAATAAGATCTTGTATTGGATCTCCCTACACGGCCCCGCATTTGATGTAAGTCGCTTAGCCCGAACATATGTGCGTTGTTGATAATTATAGTGTTTGCGTTAGCTATATCTATACCAGATTCTATTATAGTTGTTGATATTAATATATCGTATTCTTTGTTGATAAACTTATATATTATTTGTTCTAGTTTGTCGCCATCCATTTGTCCGTGGCCAAGGGCTATGCGCGCATCCGGCACAATATCTTGAATATATTGAGCTAACTTTTCTATATCTTTTATCCTGTTGTGGACAATAAATGTTTGTCCATTGCGCGATATCTCATATTTTATAGCTTCTTTTAGGTCATCACTAGCTAAAGTGCATATTTTAGTTTCTACTGGCTGCCTGTTTGGAGGAGGGGTATTTAGTGTGCTAATATCGCGAGCGCCCATTAATGAGTATTTAAGCGTCCTTGGTATAGGTGTAGCAGTTAGAGTAAGGGTATCCACGTTCAGCTTTATATTTTTTATTTTTTCTTTAGCTGATACCCCAAATTTTTGCTCTTCGTCGATTATTAATAGACCTAAGTCTTGAAATTTTATATCCTTGCTTAGTAGTCTATGCGTACCAATTATTATGTTTGTATTCCCGTTTTCTAGGTCTTCTAAGGTTTTTTTAATTTCTGTTGGTTTTTTAAATCTATTTAAGTGATCGATTTTTACACCAAAAGGTTTAAGTCGTTTGTTAAATGTGTTAGTGTGTTGTGATGTTAATAAAGTGGTTGGAACTAGTACTGCTACTTGTTTATGATTTAGAAATGATTTGTAGGCTGCTCTTATGGCAAGTTCCGTTTTACCAAACCCTACATCTCCACATACTAACCTATCCATTGGATAGGTAGCTTCCATATCTCTTTTTATTTCTATGTTAGTTTTTTCTTGATCAGGAGTATCTTCATATTGGAAAGCACTTTCCATTTTGTATTGTAAGTATGAGTCTGGCTGAAAAGAATACCCTCTCTGTATTTTTCTTTGTGCATACAGGGAGATTAATTCTCTTCCAATATCTTTTATTTTATTTTTTGTGTTTGTTTTTAATTTATCCCAGCTAAGCGATCCCAATTTACTTAGTTTTACTTCTGAGTCACTTTTGCTATTGTATTTGCTTATTTTGTTTAGTGAGTTTACATTTAAATATAGCAAGTCGCTATCGGCATAAACTATTCTTAAGCATTCCTGCGTTTTATCGCCAGTTACTATTTTCTCTATGCCAGCTAGTTTGCCTATACCATGGTCTATATGCGATATATAATCGCCTTGTTTTATTTCATCGAATATATGTTTTATAGAAGCTTTTGGCTTCGCAATTTTGTTTGTAACGGTTGGTTGCTTTTTACCAAATATTTCATTGTAGGAGTAACAAGAGATTTTTAAATCATGGTCAATGAACCCGTTTGATAGCTCAGTGTTAGCAAATTTAAATAGATTTTTGTGAATGTCTTGTTCAGAGGTGCCGCTTTCTTTTAATATATCCGCAAAATATTGTGGGTTAAGTTGGTTTTTTTTAGCGAATATATAGTTCTCTATCCCTAAGGAATTATTTTTATTAAGCTCTTCTAGTAATAGCGGATAATTTCTATTAAATATATTCGATCGGTTAGTTTTGAAATTTATAATTTTATCTGCCTGGCTGTAATTGTGATTGATGCTTATAATAGCATTCTCCGGCTTTAATTTGTATATGTTTATATAGTTGTTTTTGTCTGATATTTCTTGGAGTTTTTCATTCAATAGATGTGGTTTGTCTATTACTATTAAATCGCCAGGCTTAATAAAATTTATTAGGTTATCTGTTCCTTTATCCTCTATATATGGGATTATTCGGAAATAATCAACATCTTTGTTACTTAGTTGATCAGAAGGGTTAAATATTTTTAAATATTTAATGTTGTTTGATTGGAAAACTACTCTACAAGGATTTTTTTCCGCATAGCTAAATATATCTATAATGTTACCCCTAACGGCATATTCGCCATGACTATATACAAAATCTACTTTTTTAAAATTTTGATCTGTAAGTAATTTTATTAGGGAGTTGTAGTTTATGTTGTCAGTGCCTTTAGAGCTAATATTTATCGTGGTTAATTGTGATTCTAGTAGATTTTTACTTACATACTGTTTTATGAGCGCTTCTGCATATGTAAATATTGTTAAGTTACCAGACAGGTCTATCTTGCTGATAGATTCTATTAAGCTGTTTTGATCATTAATGTTTATTGTTAAAGCTTTTGATTCAGGGAAGGCATTTCTATAGTTTCTATAAGCATTAGTGCAAGTAATCTCGTCTAAAAATATGCAGAATATATTGGAGCCTGTAAATTCTTTTAATGCATCGATAACAAATATTTTCGATGTTGATACAAGGTTTAAAAGATTTAGTTTCGGGTATTTTTTTAATTCCAAATTATTTTTCCGGAATACTTCAACATATTTGTTTTTAATATTTTCTGTAGCTTCTAACATGTAAAGATGCAACTCATTTTAAAATGTGTAAAAGTACAATTTTTTAGAGAATATTATGTTTATTTATTTTTTTGTTGCTTCTTCTTCTTGGCCTTCTTATGTTTAATAGGTTTAGTTGGTTTCTTTTTGATGAATGTTTTTTTGTTAGAACTAACAGGCGCATGATAGGTGTTAAATAATTGCAGTTTTGTAAATACTGTATATAAAAACGATTTGTTGTATACTATATGGGATCGTTTGTTTAGTAGCATTATGACTATAAATTCGTTTTGTTTGTCGAAATAGAATAAAGCGTTATAACCCTTCCACCATCCTGTATGGAATATCCCTTTGGTATTGTTATGCCCATCAGTTAAAAGTCTAAATCCATATCCGTAATTAAAAGCGGTAGTTTTTTCTGGACTATGTACTTTGAAGGCTTCATTTAGGGTCTCTTCTTTTAAAAGACAATTAGTTTGCAACGCCTGGTACCATTTATATAGATCGTCAGTTGTAGTATATATACCTTTGTCGCCAATTATATTATCAAAAAAGTCAGTGTCTATTCGGCGAAATCCTTCATGTCCGTATGTTGAGTTGGTTAATTTTTCGTAGCTATTGGGGGGCAGGACAGTGCTATGCATTTCCAATGGGGCTAATATATTTTTTTGTAGATACTCCTCATAGCTATTTTTACTTATCGTTTCTATGATACTGCCTAAAATCATATAATTAGAGTTGTTATAACTGAATTTTTTATCTGGTAAGTAATAACGTTTTGGTTTTTGTTCTATAAACCATTGTAATATTTCTTTATTTGTTGGTCGCTGCAATCCATTTTTAGCTTTATCTGCAAAAGCATATATATAGTTGGGGATACCGCTTCTGTGCGATAGGAGCATTCTTATAGTTACACCATCGTAAGGAAATCCTGGAATATATTTTTGGATTGTATCATCTAAATCCAGTAGTCCTTGCTCATAAAGTTTCAGTATGGCTACAGCAGTAAAAGTTTTACTTAAAGAAGCAATTTGAAATTGTGATTTTTCGTTAAGAGGGTCTTTATTATTTAGCGAGGAGTATCCAAATGTTTGCCTATATAATATAATTTTTTTTTGAGCAATAAGAACGTTGCCGTTTATGATTCCCTTTTTGTACAGTTGAGAAAATATAGTGTCTAAGGCCTGTTGTTTTTTCTCAAAATTAATTTTCTGTTGTGTTAGTTCTTCTTGTATATCCGTTATGATAAACTTAGGTGTTATGCATTGTTTGTATAGAGATAAATTTGCGTTTTTACTAAGTTTATTCTTAGTGCCATTATTTTGCTTGTATAAAGAGTGGGGTATGCTAATATAAATTATAAGTATAGGAAGTAAGGATATTATTATAGCCCCAATATAGTATAATAAGTTTTTGTTCTTTTTAATAAAAGACATATGTTATATTGATTAATGGTTTAATTGTAGCTAGCTACTTATAATTAGTAGCCATCCTGGTTATATATTTGCCTATTATATCGAACTCTAAGTTTACTGTGTCTCCAATTTTTAAACTATGCAGATTTGTATTTTCTAATGTATACGGAATTATGGATATGGAAAAACTTTTATCAGTTACATTTATAGTTGTTAAGCTAATACCATTTAATGCAACTGAACCTTTTTCGATCAATAAATGGTAAAACTTTGGATTGTAGCTAAAGGTAAATATATGGCTACCACTAAGAGCTTCTATATTTGTACATGTAGCTATATCGTCAACGTGACCTTGAACAATATGGCCATCCAGTCTGCTTGTAGGCATTATAGCTCTCTCTAAATTTATAAGATGAGTTTTTTTTATACTTTTTAGATTTGTTTTATTTAGCGTTTCAGCAGCAGCAATTACTTTATGCGTATGTGCATTGTTTTCTACTACTGTTAAACATATACCATTGTGAGCAATGCTATCCCCGGATTTTAATTCATTAGCTATAGAAGATGATATTGTTATTAATAAATTGTCATTTTTATAGCTTGTATTTTCAACTATCCCTATAATTTCTATTATTCCACTAAACATTTCAGATTAAATTATTGATGGTAACTATTAACTGTAACTACTTATAAATATCTATATTCTGAAATATTTATGCAACCTAAATATAAATATATCCGTATTAGTTAATATAAACTTAACTATAAGTAAATAAATTAAACCAATTAAACAGAAAACTAATATAATAAAAAGAATAAAGATTATGTGTCATCATTCAGGTCGTCACCTATTTTGTATAGGTCTTGGTGTATTAATAGGTGTATTAATAGCTCCACAAAAAGGTAAAATCACTAGACGTGATTTAGCAACTAAATTTGAAGATTTGGTTGATACTATAAAAGATAAAACTAATGAAACTATAAATGATGCTGAACGTAAAGTAAAACGCATCGCAAGGAAAACCAGCACTAAAGCTAGAAAAGCAACAAGATCTACAGCAGATGCAGTTAAGAGGATAACAAAGCAAACAAATGTAAGCGCAAGAGCTTGTATGTATAAAAAATAATAAGTAGTAGTTTAATGTAGATTTTTCATGGTTTCAGGCATCTTTAAAAGGGTTACCTTTTGGTGCCTGAAACTTTTTTATTGGTACTGTATGTAGATAGGTATTGGTGATAGTTCCAGAAGTTCTTCCGGCCCCATTAATCTATTTGGAGCTAGTTTCAAGTCGTTTTTATAAAATATTTTGAAACCAGCAAACTGTACAGGCTCTTTATATACAGCCATAAGATATGTATATTTTTTTTGCTTAGGAGAACCCCACCCGTCCATATGCAATACAAACTGAACTTCCCTCGTAAGATTAATATTTTGATAGCTCTTTAACATTGCAACTCTAAATCTGTGAATAACAAGAATTTTAGGTGGTAGATTTTTAGTCTTAACTATGTTAGATAGATAATTAATAGCATAATTAATTTCTTTAGCGGTTATGTTGCCTATCGCTTTGCCAGGAGGTAAAGAACCTTTCATAAAAAATTCCGGATCTATGCCTAGATGCACATTAGGTAAAGATAAATACTTCTCTAGCCTTGGAATTTCATTTTCTAATGTGCTGAACCCCGGCTGTATGTCTAAAAAAACTAATGCGTTTATTTGTTGAGCCAGATCTATAACTGTCTCAATTTGTTTGTCCGGCATACGTTTTATGTATAGATTGTCGTTGGCAGGTGTTGCCGACGCAACTATAGTTACATAATGTAAAGCTGGAATAACCGGAGTAGATGGATCGGCAACCTCCCAAGCTTTAACAGTTTTTTTTAGCTGATTTAGCATCAAACTACTAGGGCGTGTTCCTAAAACACCCATTTGTGGCGTGTATAGATTGCCATAATATGCTACTATACGATTAAATGGTAGTATGGCACCTTTTAAGGGGTAGGGCCCTTGCACCGGCCATACGTAATTAGAATCATTTTTAGATAATTTTATTAATAGGTCGTCATATAAATTTGTATCGACTGTGTCTTTATAAGTCCCTAAATTTTTCTTTATCCAATCCGGAGCTTCGGTTATTTGTACTTCTTGGGACAAAGATGGGTGATTATAAATTATTATTATAAATAGTAATATGGTAAATTTGAGTAAATTTTTCATTATTATAAGAAAATATATTTCTGTAGCTCCGTATTAGTTTTAATAATGTATTTATTTTAATGTTAAAAATACAAAACCTCATTTAAAGCTACTAAACTAATAATATAAAAACTAATGATAAGTAAAGAACAAATTATAGGCGCATTATCAAAAGTCTATGATCCTGATTTAAAAAAAGATCTGGTAAGCCTTAATATGATAGATAATATTCAGGTTAATGGAAATAAAATATCATTTACAGTATTGCTTACTACTCCGGCATGTCCGCTAAAGCAATATATAAAGAGCAAATGTGAAAAGGCGATAAAAGAACTTGATCCAAATGTAGATGTAGAAGTTACAATGAGCTCGCGTGTATCTGGCATGCAAAAAACAGATCTGGCTAATATAAAAAATATAATATTGGTATCATCTGGTAAAGGAGGGGTAGGTAAATCAACCGTTGCAGCTAATATAGCTGTTGGCTTAGCCAATATACAGGGCCTCCGCGTTGCATTGCTGGATGCAGATATATATGGGCCTTCTATACCAATAATGTTCGGCAAGCAAAATACACAAGCACATGCTATAAAGACAGTTGACGGTAAAAATAGAATAGAGCCTATAGAAAGCTACGGTATAAAAATGCTATCGATGGGTTTTTTTGTACAAAGCCAGCAAGCTGTACCTTGGCGCGGTCCTATGGTATCTTCAGCTATTAAGCAATTTATATATGATACCGATTGGGGCGAAATAGATTATTTAATAATTGATATGCCACCTGGCACGGGAGATATACATTTAACTATCGCGCAGCAGGTACCCATATCCGGGGCTATTATTGTTACTACACCGCAAAATATTGCTTCTAGTGATGCTAGAAAAGGCCTTACCATGTTTCTTATGAAAAATATAGAGGTTAACATTTTGGGTGTTGTCGAAAATATGTCTTATTTTATAGATAATAGCGGCCATAGGCACAATATATTTGGTACCAACAATGGAGGAGAGGCTTTAGCTAAAGAATTTCAGGTTCCATTTTTGGGACAAATACCGATATTCAGCGATATAAACAAAGCTTGTGACGAAGGTAGGCCTATAAGCTTAGAAAAGGATCATGACGCAGCTAAAATCTTTGAAGATATCGCTTCAAAGATTGCATGTTCAGTATCAGTAATAAATACTAATGCAAAAATGTGTTAGTTTTACTATTTTTAATTATGAATAATATTTTAAAATCTCGCATTGAAGAGGCTCTTAGTGAATTAAGGCCTCATTTACAAGCTGATGGAGGGGATATAGAAGTTATTGATATCGATCCTAACGGTGTTGTTACATTGCGTTTTCTAGGTTCGTGTCAAAGCTGTCCTATTAGTTTTATAACAACAGAAAGTATAGAGGATACCATAAGGCGAGCTGCCCCTGAAATTTCGTCTGTAATGATTACATAATTAGAATCTTTAATTATGTAAATTTTTATTGTTTAGGCTAACAAAATCAATAAGTATTTTAATGCCTTCTTCTTTAAGAAAGTCGTATTCAAGTTTAGGACGTTTTTCCCCTTTTTTAACAGGTTTTAAGTTAAGTAACTTCCGCCTTTTATTGTATTGGTTAAGATTTTCAAATGCTTCTTTTTCATTTTCTTTCTGAAGCTCTTTTTCATTTAATACTATTTCTTTGCGATCCCTGGCTTTTTTAAGTTTGTTTATAGTCTCTTTTAAGAAATTGTATTCTTCAGATTTAACCATTCTATCGTTATGCAACTGAATCAGCCTGGTTATACTATCTGATAAATTTGGAAATTGAGTGTATAAGGTAGGAGAGATGCTATTGTAAGGCAAAGCATTTTTATTTGCATTTTCGCCGAATAATGTATCCGGGTATTTGCTGGGAAATTCAATATCTGGTATAACACCTTTGGATTGCGTGCTTGCGCCGTTTACTCTATAGAATTGCGCTATTGTTATATTTAATTGCCCAAAATTTTTATTTTTTTCTCCGAGAATATCATCAGCTACATTCAAAATAGTTTGTACTGTTCCCTTACCGTAGGTTTGGCCACCTACTATTATGCCCCTATTATAATCCTGGATAGCACCAGCAAAAATTTCTGAAGCAGATGCACTAAATCTATTGGTTAATACCAGTAAAGGTCCTTTGTAGATTGGTTGTTTAACATCTGAGTCCCCGCTCTGTATCTTATGACTAGATTCTTTGATTTGTACTACCGGCCCCTGACCTACAAAAAGTCCGGTTAAGTTTATAGCTTCTGGCAAAGAGCCACCACCATTATTACGTAAATCAACTATAAGGCCTTGTATATTTTGCTTTTTAAGTTTTTCTATTTCTTTTTTTACGTCGTTTGAACTGCTATTATAATTTTTATCCCCTTTGTTCATTGCTTCCCAGTCGATGTAGAAGCTGGGCACTATAATTATACCGATTTTGTAGCTTTTATTGTTGTAATTAGTTTCTATAAGTTTAGATGATACTTTTTGTTCTTCAACTACTATTTTGTCTCTTATAATGGTTACTTCTTTAGCAGCTGTTGTTGATGATGACCCATTGGGCAGAACACGCAGTTTCACTACAGTTCCTTTTTTACCCCTTATTTTCTGAACTACTTCGTCTACAAACAGGCCTCTTATGTCTTCGAATTCACCGTTTTGTCCCTGAGCAACTGCAATGATTCTATCGCCTGATTCTAATTGTTTGGATTTATATGCCGGGCCACCTTTTATTACCTCCTCTATCTTGGTGTATTCGTCCTCTGTACGCAGCGTGGCACCTATCCCTTCCAGACTTTTAGACATGTCTATTTTGAATTGATCGGCGCTTTTTGCTGATAAGTATGAAGTATGGGGTTCTACAGTTTCTGCGAATGAATTCATATATATTTCGAATACATCGTCGCTTTTTCTAGCTAATAAATATCTTCTGATGTTATCGTAGCGTTTTTTTACAGTATTTATTGCTTTTTTAGTGTCTGTCTTGTCAAGCAGCTTTTGAGTTATTATATCATAAGTTAGCTTTTTATGCCAATACTCTTTGTTTTGGTTAATGTTTGCCATCCAATTAGCATCTTTTCTATTAATTTCTAATGTTTCATTGGTTAATAAATTAAACTTGCTGGTGCTTAGCTCGTTATCAATAAAGTCGAGAACCTGGATATACCTTGTAAGGAATAAATTATATATGCTATAGGCAGCCTGTAAATTACCGTTTTTTAGGTCATCATCCAATTTGTATTTATGTTTGTTAAAGCTATCGATGTCTTGTTTTATAAAGATTACTTTGGATGGATCTAGATTAGTTAAGTAAGTATCTAAGATTAGTGCAGATAATTGATCATCAAGTTTGACTTTTTTAAAGTCGTAGTGTAAAATTACATTAGTAATAGCCCTGCAGGTTAACCAATGGTAAGACTGCGGTTTTAAATCGTATTTGTCGTGCGCAACATTGATATTAGCGTTAGGGTCGGTTTTGGCGTTGCATGCGGTTACAAAACTAGTTAGTATAACTAGTAATATGGATATGATATGTTTCCTTAACATTGTTCTGAAATTTTCTATGATATATAATTATGTGTATGTAGTGATGCAATGGTGATTTGTTTAAATGTGTTTGATAGCTTTGGATATTTCAGAACCTAATTCTTTTGATGCTTCAACAAGGGGTAACCTTAACCACCTATGACAAATACCAAGTAATTCTAATACAAACTTTATACCTGAAGGGTTACCTTCTTTAAATATTAAATTTATTATGTTGAGTAATTTGTAATGTTCTTTGCGTGCTGCATCCATATTCAAACCCTGCGCGCCCAAAACTATATTAGCCATTTCGTTAGGGTATGCATTGGCTATTACTGAAATAACACCATCAGCGCCAAGCGTGACTTGGGGGAACACTAAATTATCATCTCCGGATATAAATAAGAAGTCTTTAGGCTTATTTGCAAGTAATTCCATTGTTTGCTGAATGTTGCCAGATGCTTCTTTAACACCTAATATGTTAGGGTGTTCTGCAAGTTGCAATATTGTCTGTACTTCCATGTTAGAAGAAGTTCTGCCAGGTACATTATAAAGTATTATAGGTACTTCAGAAGCATCTGCTATTTGTTTAAAGTGCTCTATTATACCTTTTTGGGAGGGTTTGTTATAGTATGGGCTAACCGATAAAATGGCATCCACCCCTTTTATTTTTGATACTTCTTTTGCTTTGGCAGATACTTCATGGGTGTTATTGCCTCCTACCCCGATAACGATTCCCTTAATACCATTATTTTCTTGCATAATGATATCTATTATTGAATGTTTTTCGTCTTGGTTAAGAGTAGCTGCTTCGGATGTTGTACCTAAAATGGTTAAATATTTAATGTTGCTTGAAATTAGTGTTTGGCTGAGTTTTTTTAAAGCATCGATATCGACAGATTTGTCGGATTTAAATGGAGTTATCATTGCAACTCCAACACCTTTTAAGGTAGATATATTACTCATTTAATAGTTTTTTTAATTTATCAAGGTTTATAATTTCTAGGTTAAGATTTTGTGCTTTTTCAATCTTAGAGCTACCCGGATTTTCTCCTATTAAAAGATAGTTAGTATTGTTTGATATACTGCCTGTAACTTTAGCACCATTATCAGATAACAATTTCTTCATATCGCTACGGGTAAATTTATCAAAAATGCCACTAATAACAAATGTTTTATTGGATAATTTATTTGAACTTAATTTCTGTGTTATAGAGTTTTGTTTTATGTTTAAGCCAACTTTTTGTAATTCATTAATTAGGTTTGCAATTGTTTTTTGCTTAAAAAACAACGTTATTTCTTTGGATAATATTTCGCCTATTCCGTCTATGTTAATAAGATCATCATAGGATGCATCTATTAATTTTGTTATGTCTTTAAAGTATTCAGCTAAAGTGTTAGCCATTGTTTTGCCTATCCCTGGTATGCCAATAGCGTAAATAAGATTTGATAAAGGTCTTGTTTTGGATTTGTTTATTGCAGTTAATAGATTGTCTATAGATTTTGTTCCCAAGCCCTTTAAGTTACTAAGTTGTTCTATTTTATCTTCTAAAGAGTATATGTCTATTATTGATGTTAATAGTTGCTTATTGTATAGCATTTTAATTGTCTCTGTTGAGAATCCTTCTATGTTCATTGCAGCTTTACTAACGAAGTGTTCTATTCGTGCTAATATTTGTGGTTTGCAATTATATATATTGGGGCAATAGTAAAACGCTTTGCTTGGGCTTAGCACTAAAGGAGTATTGCAGGCTATGCAGTTGCTTATAAAATTATATTTCCTGCTGTTTGGTTTTCTTTTATCCAGATTTATACCTATAATTTTTGGAATAATTTCTCCACTTTTTTCGATGTATAGGGTATCGTTGGTGTTTATGTCCAGCCGCTCTAATTCTGCTGCGTTATGCAAACTGGCACGTTTTACTATTGTCCCGTTCAGCAGTGTGGGTTCTAGTATTGCAACTGGCGTTATTATTCCTGTGCGACCTACTTGAAAATTTATATCTAAAATTTGAGCTTCAACGCTTTCGCTAGAGTATTTATATGCAACGGCCCAGCGTGGCGATTTAGCAGTTGATCCTAATTCTTGTTGCATGCTAATGTCATTTACTTTAATTACAATCCCGTCTATTTCAAAGCTTAGTGTATTTTTAGATAGTTCATATTGTTTTATAAAATCAAGTACTTCGTTTATATTTTTACATAATTTAATTTCCTTTGATATAGCAAATCCCCATTGCTTCAATATATTTAATCGATCGTAGTGTGTTAGCGGTAGAGTTTCATAGCTATACAGCCCGTAGCAAAACATATCTAACGAACGCTTTTTAACTTCATTGATATCTAGTAGCTTTATAGATCCTGCTGCTAAGTTCCTAGGGTTAGCAAATAGATTTTGATTGTTTGCTTTTCTTTGGTTGTTTATCATCTGAAATGCTTTTTTATGTATAAAAATTTCTCCTCTTACTTCAAATATTCTTGGGGTATGGCTGTTTATAGAAATTTTGTCTGGTATGGTGTATATAGTTTTTATATTTGTTGTTACATCTTCGCCATTAATTCCATCGCCTCTTGTTATGGATTTTGTTAATATACCGTTTTCGTAAACTAGATTTATAGATACTCCATCGAATTTTAATTCACATACGTACTCTATTTCCTTTCGGTCTTTAAAAATAGATTTTACCTTTGTATCAAATTGCAATACTTCTTCGGATGAATAAGTGTTGCTTAAGGATAACATAGGAAACATATGTTTAGCACTAGAAAATGTATTTGTTAAATCGCTGGCTACAGACATTGTAGGAGAATTGCTTAACCTATAATTAGGGAATTTTTCTTCTAGCTCTTTCAGTTGTTTTAACAATTTATCAAATTCGTAGTCAGAAATGGTAGGATTTGCTAAACAATAATAGTTATAGTTATGCTTAATGAGTTCTTTTGTTATCTTTATAATAAGTTCTTTGGCTTGTAAAGGATCCATTTTAATTGTCTTATTAAATTATAATTTATAAATGAATAACAATATAAGTTTTATTAACGATTTGTCATGGCGTGGCATGATACACGACAGCTCTGTCGATATAGATACGTTATTTTCTAATGATATGGTATCAGCCTATATCGGTTTTGATGCTACTGCAGACTCACTTCATGTAGGACATCTAATGCAAATAATGACCTTAGTACATTTTCAAAGAGCAGGCCATAAACCATTTGTATTAGTTGGTGGCGCAACCTCGATGGTAGGAGACCCAACAGGAAAATCTCAAGAGCGTTCCCTTTTAGATATAGAGACTCTGAAGCATTATCAAGGTTGTCTTGCTGAACAATTATCAAAATTTATGGATTTTTCCCCGTCTAACAACCAAGCCGAAATAATTAATAACTATGATTGGTTAAAAGACTATAGTTTTTTAAATTTTATTAGGGATGTAGGAAAACATATAACTGTTAATTATATGATGGCAAAAGACTGCGTTAAAAACCGTTTTAGTGGTGATACAGGAATATCTTTTACAGAATTTTGTTATCAATTAGTACAGGGTTACGATTTTTATTATTTATTTAATCAGCGAAATTGTTTGTTACAAATGGGTGGTTCGGACCAATGGGGGAATATAACTACAGGTATAGAATTAATAAGAAGAAAAACTGGTAAAAAAGCTTACGGTATAACTACAAAACTTATAAAAAAAGCTGATGGAACTAAATTTGGAAAAACCGAGGGCGGCTCTGTTTGGTTAGATAGAAATAAAACTTCACCATATAGTTTCTATCAATTTTGGCTGAATGCTGCTGACCAGGATGCTATTAGCTGGATTAAATATTTTACTCTTAAAAGCAAAGAAGAAATAGAAGGCATAATAAACAGACATATGAGTGATCCTGGTAAGCGCTTGTTACAAAAAGAACTGGCAAATGAACTAACAACAACGGTACACTCCAAAGAGGACGCTAATAAATCAGCAGCAGCAGCAGAATTTTTATTCGGTAATACTACTACAGAATTTATAAATAGTTTGAGCGACACAGAAGTGGAAGAGATGTTCTATTCTAATAATATATTCACTTTATCTAAAGACGATTTATCAGAACCTTTAAACATAATAAATTTAATAGTTGATAAAACTGAAATAATAAAATCCAGATCTGAAGCTCGTAGATTAATTTCTCAACAAGGAGTATTGTTGAATAAAGCAAAAGTGTTAGATGATACTTATAATTTAGGTGATAAAGATTTACTCAATGGTAAGTATTTAATTATTCAAAAAGGCAAAAAAAATTATTTTTTAATAAGATTTGTTTCTTAAGATTATTGCGTTATTGCGTTATTGCGTTTCATCTGTAAGTTCGTCTTCTTCGTCGTTGCTGTCATCTAAGATGTTATGTACAGAATTATTAAACGGTAACGGATTTTTGGATAACTCCAGATATTCAGTTCGTGCTCTTGATATATCGATAGCAGCATATATAGCTTGTTTAAATGATGTAGTGTCGGCTTTGCCCTGGCCGGCTATGTTATAGGCTACGCCGTGGGTTGGTGAAGTACGTATAAACTCTAGTCCGGCTGTAAAATTAACGCCTTCATCGTCTGCAATCAACTTAAATGGTATTAGGCCCTGGTCGTGGTACATAGCTAGTGTTGCATCGAAGGATCTGTACAGCCCTCTTGCAAAGAAGCTGTCAGCAGGAAATGGTCCATGCGCTATAATCCCTTTTTTTGTTAGTTCTTCAATAGCAGGTTTTATGGTCATTTCTTCATCTTTACCCAATAATCCTCTATCGCCAGAGTGGGGATTAAGGCCTAATATGGCGATTTTAGGTGCAGATATCCAAAAATCTTTTTTTAAGCTCTCATATAAAATAGTTGCTTTAGATACAATAAGTTCAGTATTTATTTTTTTAGAAATATCGTTAATGCTCGTATGATTAGTGACTAAAGCCAATTTTAGCTGTTCTGATATAAAAAACATTAAAGATTTTTTATGGTGAGAGCTGTTCGCCAGACTTTCGAAAAATTCGGTTTGACCTTTAAAATCTGTTTTTATGGCTTGAGAAATAGTCGATTTGTCAACAGGAGCAGTTACTACAGCATCGATCAAATTATTTTGTAAGTCTTTACCAGCCGATTTAAGAGATTGCAAAGCATACAAACCAGCTTCCGGAGATGGTTCGCCTAGTGTTATGCGAGGTGAATCGTTTATAACCTCCATTATGTTTATAATTTTTGCGTTTGTATCGCTAGCATTATTAACAGATCTTAACTTTATATCAGGTATTTTTGCGTTTTTCTTGTATATAGCTATGGTTTTGGCTGATCCATATATTATGGGCGTACATAAGTTATTAATTTTGGAATCGCGTAGCGTATTTAATATAACTTCTAACCCAATTCCATTTATATCTCCAGTTGTTATTCCTATTTTAGGTTTTTTCATATTTTTAATATCTATAAATTTTAATGCATCAAAATTTTGGTAAGAGCAAAGAAGAAGTTTGGGCAACATTTTCTAATAAACAAACAAATATCGCAGCAAATTGTACGATCGCTTGTTGTAACATCAGGTTCTAATATTTTAGAAATAGGGCCAGGCACAGGTGCTCTAACAGAGTATATACTCAACATTCCAAATATATCAATTTATTTGATTGATATTGATTTGGAATCTATTAATTATCTTAAAGATAAATTTAAGATAATTAATAATAATATTTTATATGGCAATTTTTTGGAGATAAATCTTCAAGAGCTATTTAAAGGCCGGCAAGTAAGCATAATTGGAAATTTCCCATATAATATTTCATCGCAGATAATATTTACAATATTAGATCAGTACAAGTTTGTTAATGCAGTTGTTGGTACTTTTCAATATGAAGTTGCTGAACGTATATCTTCCGGTCCAAATAGTAAGAAGTATGGGATAATAAGCGTTTTAACTCAAGTGTATTATGATGCGTCCATGTTATTTGCTATTGGTAAAGAAAATTTTTATCCTCAGCCTAAAGTTGAATCTGCAGTTATAAAACTTGTTAGAAGAGAAAAACCTCTTGTTGATGAACAAGATTGGGGATTTTTTAAACAACTTGTAAAAGCATCTTTTTTGCATAGACGCAAAACTTTACGGAATAACTTAAAAATATTCGATTTATCGAAGGTAATAAACAAGGAAATATTAAATTTAAGAGCAGAAAATTTGTCGTTAGAAGATTATATAAACCTAGCAAAAATATTAAAGTAATAATTTCTAAAAATAATATTTACCATGAAAAATAAAGAATTAAAGCTTAATGTAACTACCAATGAGGGTATAGTTGAAAGGATTAGTTGGCAGGCCAGTGATTTTGAAAATAATAAAGAGACTGAAACAAAAGCTTTTATGCTATCGGTTTGGGACGAAGATAAAAAAGGTACCTTAAAAGTTGATTTGTGGACAAAGGATATGCGTGTTGATGAAATGAAAGTATTCTTCTACGAAGCTTTAATGAGCATGTCCGAAACCTTTTTAAAGGCAACAGGAGAAAAAAATATAGTTGAAGATTTAAGGGATTATTGTGCACATTTTGCTGAAAAAATGGAAATTAAAGATAGTAATCATAATGAGTAAGTAAATTTTTGCCCTTCTGTTTCGATAATAAGTTCTGCTTGTTCAGAATCTGTAACCCTACCTATGATTTGGGCATCTATATCAAATGATTGCGAGATTTTTATAATTTGTTTAGCGCTTAGTTCGTCAGTATAAATTTCCATACGATGCCCCATATTAAATACATTATAGAGCTCCTTTACAGGGGTTTTGCCTTCTTGTTTAATTAGCCTGAATATTGGCGGCAAAGCAAATAAATTGTCCTTTATTATACATCCTTTCTTTATAAAGTGCAATATTTTACTTTGTCCTCCCCCTGTGCAGTGTATCATACCCTGTATTTTATCTTTTAAACCATTTTTTAATATTTCTTTTATAACCGGCTGATAAGTACGAGTAGGGGATAGGAGCAGTTTTGCAATATTAACTGTTCCCCATTTTGGTATGTGTAAAGAATCGTCCAGACCTTTACTTCCTGAATATATAAAGTTTGGGTTAGTATTATTATCAAATGTTTCCGGATAGTTTTTAGCTAAAGTTTTATTGAAAATATCGTGCCTTGCTGATGTTAATCCGTTGCTACCTATACCGCTGTTATAGCTGGTTTCATATGTTGCTTGCCCTGATGATGCCAGCCCTACTATTACATTGCCTGGTTTAATGTCTATATTAATAACATCTTTTCTTTTTATTCTGCTTATAGCTGTTGAGTCAACTATTATAGTTTTAGTTATATCTCCTAAGTCTGCAGTTTCTCCACCAGATAAAATAATATTTGAGTTTGTGATTTTGTTTAATGTGCTTAGGAATGTATTTGTACCGTTTATAATTTCAGATAAAACTTCTTGAGGTATTAAGTGTTTGTTTCGCGCTATAGTTGATGATAAAATTATATTACCAGTAATTCCGATACACAGTAAATCGTCTGTATTCATAACAATAGCATCTTGAGAAATGTCTTTCCATACAGATAAATCGCCGCTATGGCGCCAGTAAGCGTAGGCCAAAGCTGATTTGCTTCCTGCACCATCTGCGTGCATACAAAGACAATAGGCATCGTCATTTGTTAGAATATCCTCATTTATTTTGCAGAAAGTATTGGAGAATAATCCTTTATCTAAATTTTTTATAGCTTTGTGTACATCAACCTTTGAACTCGATACACCTCTTTTGTTATAAATATTACTGGAGTCTTGTTTGTTCATTCATTTTTTAAATAATATACAATATAGTATGGCAATATCAATTAATAAAATAGATAAACCCAAAATTAATGAAGTAAATGCTAAAGATTTAGGTTTTGGCAAATTTGTTACAGACCATATGCTAGTTGCACAGTACGATAATGGTTGGCAATTACCCACAATAATGCCATATGGTAATATTTCGATTTCTCCTGCTGCAAAAGTATTACATTATGGGCAGTCTATTTTTGAGGGTTTAAAAGCTTATAAAATTAACGAAGAACAAATTGCTATATTCCGTTTGCAAGACGCATTTGAACGTTTTAATAATTCTGCTGCGCGTATGGCTATGCCTGATGTTCCCAAAGAAATTTTTATCAACGGTATACGAGAATTGGTTAAGCTTGATAAAGCATGGATGCCAAAGGATAATGATGCTTCTATATATATACGCCCTGTCATGTTCGCAACTGAAGTTGGTGTAGGGGTTGCACCGGCAACACAATACCAGTTTATAATATTTTTATCATTAGCAGGCAAATATTATTCAAGGCCTGTAAAGCTAAAAATAGAAACACAATACGCCAGAGTTTCAAAAGGTGGGACCGGATATGCAAAAGCATCTGCTAATTATGCAGTATCTCTCTATCCTACTTTAAAGGCACAAGAAGAGGGGTTTGATCAGGTTATATGGACTGATAGCACTACCCATACACTTATTGAAGAAGCTGGCGTTATGAATATTATGTGCATAATTGGAGACACTTTAATTACTCCGGATTTGAATGATCGTATCTTACCTGGAATAACACGCAAAACAATAATACAAATAGTTAAAGATAATCCGGACGGCAGCTTAAAGGATATTAAAGAAGTTCAAGAACGGCCATTGTCAGTTAAAGAAGTTGTAGAAGCTTATGAGAATGGAACTTTAAAAGAAGTTTTTGGAGTAGGTACAGCTGCTGTTATACAAAAGATACGAGCTATATCTTATAAAGATAAACTTATGGAGTTTGATACAGATAATTATTTTATTTCTGATAAAATTCATGAATGCTTTAATAATGTAAGACAAGGGAAATTTGATGAGTATAAATCTTGGCTTGATGTATTATAATTCAATGCGCATTAATTATTAAACAATACACACTAGTTATGGATGATAAGCTAAATCCAACTTTCAAGGAAGTTCTAAAGACTAAAAATACGGTTGCTATAAAGAAAATGTTCGACGATATAGCTCCTAAATATGATTTACTTAATCATTTATTGTCTTTTAATATAGACAAATACTGGAGAAAGAAGGCAATAGCAGAGCTTAAAGATTTAAAAAATAAAGAATCCGTAATAATAGATTTAGCTACAGGAACAGGAGACTTAGCTAAGATGATTATAAGTAATCTGGCGCCACGTAAACTTATAGCTCTAGACGTATCTGAATCTATGTTGAAAATAGCTGGTAATAAATTGAGTTTGAGTAATACTAATTGCCAAATTAGCCTTAAGGTTGAAGCCGCGGAAACTTTAGCGGCTCCATCCGATACAATAGATGCAGTAACTGTAGCTTTTGGAGTTAGAAATTTTAATAATTTAGATTTAGCATTACAAAATATATATTCTGTATTAAAGCCAAATGCTAAGGTTGTGATTATAGAATTTTCTAAGCCGAAAAATAGAATCATTGGTTATATATATAGATATTATTTCTCAAAATTGCTACCTTTTGTTGGGCGTTTGATTTCTGGTCATAGTTTTGCTTACAATTATCTTATCGACTCTGTGCAGGAGTTTCCATCAGGCAAAAAATTTTTAATAAAAATGCATAATGCAGGATTTTCTGATACTTACTATAAATCTTTAACTTTTGGAATATGTTCTATTTATGTGGGTTATAAGAAGCCAAATACCAATATTTAAACTATTAATTATAATAATTGTTTTACTCGGTAAAATAGACTTTGTTAAGGCACAAATGCCTGCTTTTTTGAACAGTGCAGGCAATATAGATGACAGCCCTATAAACTTTGGTTTCTTAC
Organism: Candidatus Krakonobacterium acarorum; assembly: GCA_050311575.1. Classification (GTDB taxonomy): domain Bacteria; phylum Bacteroidota; class Bacteroidia; order SolTP2; family SolTP2; genus Krakonobacterium; species Krakonobacterium acarorum. Next base: position 376,590 of record JBNOKO010000001.1, read on the forward strand.
TGGAGGTAAATAGACCGAATTTACACGTTAATAAACTTGCCAATTTCACTGAAATAAATTTTCCTGATCAAAGCTCCCCAGGAGTTAATAATACATTGCTTGCTATTGAGAATATCCCCAAAATTTCTTTTGCTGCGGGGTTTCTTGCAAGCCTAAGTTTGACTAATAATCTTGACATTAGAATTACTCCCAGATTTACTTTTTTAGGCAGAGGTTTGCGTTATAGATACTATAAAGGAGAGGCAAAAGATAATGTTTTGGCTATTATAAAAGATATCCCAAGTACTTTGGTTGAGCTTCCTTTGTTGTTAAAGTATAAAGGCAATAGAGATGCAAATTTTAGGCCTTATGTAATAGGAGGCTTAAGCTATAATATAGACATAAGGAAAAACAAAAAATATAATGACAGCGAATTTCCATTAGACAGCGATGATAGATTTGTAAAGCTTAAAAATAACTACATTGCTTGGGAAGTTGGATTAGGAATAGAAATTTATAATGTATATTTTAAATTAACCCCTGAAATTAGATTTTCTAAAAGTATAGGGTCTATTTTATTTAACAGAGATGAAAATAAATTTACAAGACCGTTAATAGATTTAAATGATCAGTTGATTCGTCTTACATTTTATTTTGAGTAATTTAGTATAAATCGGAATAGTTTATTTGATAATATATTTAAGAGATAAGTAATGAGATCTATAAAAACTGTTTTTATAACAGGTGCTAGCTCAGGTATAGGAAGGGCATGCGCGGAAATATTTGCAAAAAATAATTATAGTTTAATACTAAATGCCAGACGCAAAAATATTCTTGACGAAATATGCCATGACCTACAAAAAACATATAATACAGAAATTTTGCCTTTGCCTTTCGATGTCAGTAACTACACTCAGGTAAATGAGCAAATAAAAAACATCCCCCCACAGTGGCGCAATATAGATGTATTAGTTAACAATGCTGGTTTAGCTTTAGGTAAGGAACCAATAAGTGAAGGAGACCCTAAGGATTGGGATAAGGTTATAGATACTAATATAAAAGGTTTGATGTACGTGTCCCGGGAAGTAATACCTATACTTACTGAAAAGAAATCAGGGCATATAATTAATATAGGCTCTATTGCAAGTAAAGACGTTTATTCTGGCGGCAATGTTTACTGCGCAACTAAATTTGCAGTGGATGCCCTTACACAATCCATGCGCTACGAATTATTACAGTATAATATTAAAGTTACAGCTATACACCCTGGCAGAACACAAACAGAGTTTTCAACCGTAAGGTTTAAAGGCGACAAAAATAAAGCTAAAGAACCCTATGCAGGATTTAGACCTATGGATCCGTGCGATGTTGCAGAGACTATTTATTATATAGCATCTTTACCTAAGCACGTTAATATTAACGAGCTTATTATTGTGCCTTCTGCTCAGGCTAGTTCTACGTGTTTCAATAGGGTTTTATAGAAGGGGTAAAGTATATTTATGTTTATGGGAGTCATTTTTATGATAGAAGCCTTTGTTTATGGCCTATCAGGCGCTATACATTGTTTGGGTATGTGCGGGCCGTTGGCATTATGGATTCCTACTGATAAAACATCTAAGTTTAGACAATTGCTAGGTATTGTTATATATAGTCTTGGTCGGATAGTATCATATACTTTTATTGGCTTAGTAGTAGGGATGGTAGGCGTAGCATTTAAAGTAATAGGCTTTCAAGACGTCTTATCTATAGCTTCTGGCATAATATTGATTTTAATGTCATTTACGTTCACTAAAAAAGTATTAAGTTTAAAATTACCTTTTATAAATAAAGTATACGTAGTTATAAAGCGTAGCTTTGATTATGTGTTGTTAAGAATAAAAAATAATAACCATAAGCTATTTTTTATTGGTGTAATTAATGGATTTTTACCGTGTGGGTTTCTATATTTTGCCGTTATAACTGCTACTGCTTTAGGTGTTATTTGGGAAAGTGTTTTCTATATGATTGCTTTTGGCCTAGGAACTATACCGGTATTTATGCTATTGTCATTCTTAAAATCATTTATAAACGTAAAGTATAATAGATTTTTACAATTTATTCTTCCAATTATTACTATAATAATTGGAATTATATTAATTTTACGTGGTCTAAATCTCGGTATACCAATGATCAGCCCAGGACTTAATAAAATCATTGACGGCCACCAGAATCATATGCATTGCCATTAATGTTAAAGGTAGGTTTAACAGGCGGTATAGGTGCAGGAAAAACTACTGTAGCAAAAATTTTTATGTCTTTAGGGGTTCCTGTATTTTTTTCTGATGTAGTTGCAAAAAAATTGCAAACAATAGATTTAAAGGTAATATACTTACTAAAAGAGGCTTTTGGTTCGCATATTTATCGGGATGACGGCTCTGTAAATTCTAAATTATTAGCTGATCAGGTATTTAAAAATGCAAAAAAACTTGAGACCTTAAATAATATCGTGCACCCTTTTGTTATTGATAATTTCGATAAATGGATTTTAAACCAAAGCGCTAAATATGTTATTAAGGAAAGCGCCTTGCCATTTTCTATAGGTAAATATAATTTAAAAAACGACATTAATATATTGGTAAGCGCTAGAAAAGATATTCGTATAGAAAGGGTGAAAAAGAGAAATAAGCTAACATACGAGGAAATTATAAATCGTATAGATAGTCAAATAAATTTCGAGGATTATATTAACTTTGCTGACTTTATAATTTATAATAATAAGGAAGCTTTAATACCACAAGTTATGAATATTCATAATACTATTATAAGTAAATAGCATTTGTTAGCCTATTTTTTATAATAGTCAAATAAATTATCGTGTTATTAAACGAAAAAATTAAAATATGCAATTAGAGGTTTACTTAAACTTTGATAATGGAAATTGTCAAGAAGCTCTTGACTTTTATCAAAATGCTTTGAATGGAAATGTGACTACAGTAGTTAGAGCAAGTGATATGAAAGTATCACCGCACGACATAGGTATGTCCGAAGAACAGTTTGAAGAATATAAAAATTATATAATACATGCAGTGTTAGAGTTCGGAGATAATAAATTATATGCTGCAGATATCTTTCCTGGATTTGAGCATCAAAAAGGGAATAATGTTTCTATAACAATACTCTTTGATACTCTTGACGAACTAAATGAAATTTATAGCAAGTTGTCGAAAGATTGCAATAAAGTAGTTAAGCCGCTAGCCCCTACAGAATGGGCAGAGCAATTCGGCATGATAATAGATAAATATGGTATATCATGGGTTTTCAACTACTACGGAAGTAAAATATAAAAATCTCTTATAATTTTATCAGTTTTGTATAACTTGAAGAAGTTTGAAGTATCTATTCCTGCTTCTTCAATGGTAGAAAATATATGTAAAATATTATAAAGAAAACATGCCCAAAAATTAATGTAAGGACGATATATCCTATATTATTAACATATTGGTTTTGTGTGTCACAATCCCCAAACATAAATGTTATTAGAGCAGAACAAAATAGCAATAATACTATTATGATATTAATTGACAATAGCTTTTTTAGAAGTTTATCTGATCGTGCCATTACAATATTGTTTTTTTAGTTAATTTTCGGAAAATATAATTTTATATAAATCAAAACACTTAGTTAAATATCTTTATAGACGATGATTCGCAAGACTAAAATAGCAATTTTTGCATCTGCATCAGGGTCCAATACTCAAAAAGTAGTAGAATATTTTGCTAATAACAAATATATAGAAGTTGCACTAATTTTATGCAATAATAAGGCCGCTTACGTATTAGAAAGAGCAAAAAAATTGAATGTTAAAGCTCTGGTTGTAGAAAAAAAAGATTTCAATAACGAAACAATAGTTCCAGAGCTACTCAAGGAACATGACATCAACTTTATAGTTTTAGCTGGCTTTTTTTTAATGATTCCTACGTATTTATTAAAATTATTCAATAAAAAAATAGTAAATGTTCACCCTTCTTTATTGCCTAAATTTGGTGGTAAGGGATTTTATGGATCCAATGTACATAAAGCAGTAATAACTGCTAAAGAAAAAATTTCGGGTATAACAATACATTATGTGGATGAGGGGTTAGATACAGGGGAAATAATTTTCCAAAAAAAATATGTTTTGAAGCATGATGAAACCCATGAATCTTTATGTGAAAATATAACCCAATTAGAACATAAATATTACCCTATAGTTATAGAAAAAATTTTAAGAGGTAACATCCGTAATGAATGTGAATTATAAAATCCAAGAATTCATAAATTATATAGCTAATGAAAAACGCTATTCTGGATGTACTATTACTGCATATACAAATGATATAAACCAATTCGTTAAATACGCTCTTGGATTTGGGTTTAAAAGTATAAATGAAACTAATAGCTCTGTAATTAAAGATTGGTTTATTACTTTATCAGAAAAAGATTATGCGTCTACATCTATTGCAAGGAAGATATCAGTTTTAAAAACATACTTAAAATATTTAGAGATATATGAAAATATAAAAATAAGCCCTAAACTAATATTGCATGCACCTAAAAAACCTAAACGTTTGGCTTCATATATTTCCCAAAAGGATTTAGATAAAGCATTAAACGATTTTGATATTAGCAATAATAGTGATTACAACCATAAATTATCTATAACCTTATTAGAATTTTTATACGCTACCGGCGCCAGATTATCGGAGCTTATAAATATAAAAAATGAAAATATTAACTTATCTAAGAAAGAAGTAAAGATACTGGGAAAAGGCAACAAAGAACGTCTTGTACCTTTAACTGATAATATAGTAAGCTTAATTAAATATTATTGTATTGAAAAAGCTAAAATACTTACTCAGGAAAATGATTACTTGTTTGTTAATAAAAGTGGCAAACAATTATATCCCATGCTTGTTCGTAGACTGATAAAAATGAGTTTATTACCCGTTAGTGACAAGAATAGAACAAATCCACATACTTTACGGCATAGTTTTGCTACCCATCTATTGAATAATGGTGCTAATTTAAACCATATAAAAGAGTTGCTGGGCCATCAGAGTTTAAGTACGACTCAAAAATACACACATAATACAATAGATATTTTGCAGAAAATACACAAAAATCATCATCCTAGAAATAAGCAATGAATTCTTTTATGCCCCATAAGTTTTTAACTGCAATCGTAATATTTATAGTATTGTTTGGGCAAAAAATGTTTGCTCAAAATACAACTGAAATAAAAGGGAAGATATACGATATAATAACGCAAACTCCTTTATCAAATGTTAATGTTCAACTAAATAAAGTCGATAATAATAAGCTTCTCCAAACTGTAGAAACAAATAATAATGGTGAATTTATTATCAAAGTTGATTTAAATTCTAAATACGAGTTGATATTTAGTTTAGGTAGTTACAATGATTATACAATAACAATAGATGCTGCGGTAAAACAACCGTTAACCGTGTATCTTGAACCTAAAACTGTTAATCTGGAATCTGTAACTATAAAAGATAAAATTGACGATAAAGCTTTTTTTATTATGAAAAACGTAATAAAAAATAAAAGTCTAAACTATAAGATTTCAGCCAAACAGTATAATTACCTTGTATATAACAAAGTAGAAGCTTTCGTTACAGATATAGATTCTATAAAAATACAAAATTCGAAGTTAGTACGAGATATAAATCAAATAGTAGAAAAGAACCCTAATCTTAAATATAAAAATAGTTACCTGGTTCCTATATTGTTGTCAGAAACTATTAATAAAAAATATATAGACACAGATAATCAATTATCACGTTCAGACTTAGTTAGTTATAATATGTCCGGGATAGGGATAAAAGATGAAGAAACCATTGCTCAATTTATGAATTCTGACAATCTGGTCAATGTGAATCTTTCTGAAAATAATATACAGCTTCGTACTAAATATTTTGTTTCTCCGCTTAATGACACCTGGCAATTAATTTATAATGTGTCTATTAATAAGGATAGTATAGATGTAGATGGGCAAAAGTGTGTAGAGCTATATGTATACCCTAAAAACAAACAGGTAGCGGCTTTTCATGGGACTATAGTAATTAGATATAAAGACTATGCTTTGATAAGTGCTAATTTAACTATGCCTAACGAAACAGTTATAAATTTTGTTAAAGGTTTTAGTATATATCAAGATTTTAAAGATACAGGTTATGGTTTAATGCCGCAAAAAACTATAATACAGCTGGAAATGGAATCCGAGCTGACAAACGCTATTCTTGGTGGAGGTAAACTTATAGTTAAAAACACAAGTATTAACCAAGATTATAAGTTGCAAGATCAGTTTTTGTCAAATAATTTTTATTCTAAAGTTGAATCTAATAAAGCATCCAAGATGACGGATAGGAATTATTGGCATCAATATAATTTGACTTCTAAAGATAGTATTGATGATAATTATGCTGTTATAGATAAGATAAGGAATATTGGTTTCGTAAAACTTGTTGAAACTTTAAGAGATATTATTTCTTTAGGTTACGTACGCGGAAAGCCATTAGTATTCTATGATATACTGACCTTTATAGCTTACAATAATATTGAAGGGTTCAGGCCGCAGCTTGGCTTAAGAACTACAAATCTTTTTAATAATAGTCTTATATTGTCCGGGTCTTTAGCCTACGGGTTTAATGATAAGAAAGTAAAATGGTCTGGTGAAAGTAAATTAGTGCTTCAAAAAGAACCATATACTACTCTTACTGTAAGTGCTATTCAAGATGTGGTAAGCACAGCATTAATAGGAGATAATTTGTATTCTTTAAATACTTCTGCGCCCTTGGTTAGCAGGATGTATAAAATTAAATCTAAATTTGGCGATCTTTATAATAAAAAACCGATGCAGTTAACGAGTTTAGATTTAAATATTGAAAAGCAAATAAATAATAATTTTTCAGGCGAATTTGGGATTAAACAAGCTCATATGTTATATGTAGATCGATTTAATGATATAATATATGCCAAAGATCCTTTTAATACTTCAGAACTTATACTACAAGTTAAATATAACCCTGCTAAGCACATTAGGAATAACGAAGATCAGGAAATTTCTTTTCAGCGTTTTAGTAACCCTCAAATGCGTTTTTGGATGATATTAGGAAGCCAAAATATATTTACTGAGTCTGCTAATTATCAGAAAATAAATTTTAACGTTTTTCAACGTAATATAAAAATATGGTTTTTGGGTACTGCAGAATATGATTTTAATATAGGATATATAAATGGGGTAGTGCCTTATCCTCTATTGAGAACTCATATTGGTAATAGATCAATTTTTTTGTTTAAGCGAGCTCTTTCAACAGTTAACGAGGTTCAGCTGGTTAGTGATAAGTATGTGTCTTTAAATTATCACCATACATTTAATGCTCCGGTGTTCGACTATGTTCCTATAGTTGCCCAAATTCGTAAATACTTAAGTATAGATTTTGTAGGGTCGGCTAGTATAGTGTTAGGATCTATGTCTCAAGCAAATAAGGATCTCCTTAACGATATGGCTAACAGGCCACCGCATTATTTTGGAAATGGTATATATCCATTAAATATTAATAAGCCTTTCGTAGAGGTTGGATTTGGCTTAACTAACATTTTCAATGTGTTTAGAATAGACATTATTAATAAATTAACCTACAGAGATATCCCGGGTGGTTTATGGAATGTAGTTTTATCAGCAGAATTGAATTTTTAATTAATTATTTATTTATTTCTTTTACTACTCCCATATTAGAAAATTTATTTATTCTAGATTCAACTAAGTTTTTTTTTGAATATTTAGATAATGCTGCAATATCTGATAATATTTGCCGTTTTACTACCATCGCTATAGCCTCAGGATCGTTATGAGCTCCAGCAAATGGCTCTTCTATTATACCGTCTATAAGTTTGTTTTGATACATATCTTCTGCACTTAATTTTAAAGATTCAGCGGCTGATATTTTATGATCCCAGTTCCGCCATAGTATCGACGAACATGATTCCGGAGAAATTACAGAGTACCATGTATAAGATAGCATGTATGATTTGTCGCTAACGCTAATTCCTAAAGCACCTCCTGAAGCGCCTTCGCCTATTATAAAACTTATTATAGGGACCTCTAGCTGTGCCATTTCGAATAAATTTCTAGCAATAGCTTCACCTTGACCTCTTTCCTCAGCTTCAATGCCTGGATAAGCACCTGGGGTATCTACTAAAGTAACTACAGCTATATTAAATTTTTCAGCGAGTTTCATTAGCCGCAATGCTTTTCTGTACCCTTCGGGGTTAGCCATACCAAAATTTCTATATTGCCTGTCTTTAGTATTAATTCCTTTTTGATGTCCTATGATCATTATTGGGGTGTTGTCTATATATCCAAACCCTCCTACTATAGCTTTATCATCTCTAAAGTTTCGGTCTCCATGGAGTTCTATAAATTCTGAACACATATAGTTTATATAATCCAGGGTATATGGGCGCTTAGGATGTCTGGATATCTGTACTTTGTTCCAAGCTGTTAAATTATTATATACCTGGCTTCTAGTACTAGTGATTTTCTCTTCTATATCTTTGATAGTAGCAGATACATCTATTTTGGTTTTTCTTGCAATAGAATGTATTTTTTCTAACTCGTCTTCCAGTTCTTTTATTGGTTTTTCGAAATCAAACATTATGTGAATAATTTTATATCGTTCTTAGCTATAAGTTAGTATTTAATAGCATAAATATTTATACCTTAAATATAAGAAAAAATAGCAATTTTATATTTTTAGTAATATATATTTTTAGTAAGTTTGCATTGTTAGTTAACAAACTTATATTATTCCTCAGTAGCTCAGTCGGTTAGAGCATCTGACTGTTAATCAGAGGGTCACTGGTTCGAGTCCAGTCTGAGGAGCCTTTTGGAGAATATATTATTTTCCGCTTCATGTTTGTTGTTATGTTGCGGAAGTGGCGTAATTGGTAGCCGCACCAGATTTAGGATCTGGCGCCGCAAGGCGTGAGGGTTCGAGTCCCTCCTTCCGCACTTTATTTATATAAGAAAAAATCATTTTTGCCTCTGGTCGTTAGAGATAGATAGTAGTTTTCTTTCTCTTTCATTATTGCCTGGTCACTATCAGTTTTATCATTATAACCGACTAAGTGCAATACACCATGGTATATTACTCGTAAAATTTCATTACTAATAGTTTCTTTTAATATAGATGCATTGTCGATTAATCTATCGATGCTTATAAAAATATCCGCATCTAAAATTTTATTCTTCGTAGAATTGTTAAAAGTGATAATGTCTGTATAGTAATCGTGGTTTAAGTAGGTTATATTAATATTAAGCAAATAATTATCCGAACAAAATATATAATTTATTTCTCCGGTTTTAAAATAGTGATCGCTAATAATAGTTTTTATGTAGCTTTTCAGTAAGGTTTTATTAGTAATATGGAAATTTTTAATATCTTCTTTAAAAAATCTGATCATGTATCGTTGTTTATAGATATTATAATAGCATTGCCTAACTTATTAAAGCTTAAGTTACTAGATAGTTTCTTAATTATGAATAAACCTCTTTCCTTGATTGTATGAATATTCTCGTCAAAGCTTTCTTGTAGTATATATGCTGGATTAAAACCTAAGCCTTCGTCTGTTATCTTTATGGTAATGTCTTTGTTGCTAATGTCTATATTTATAGTCACTCTTTTATTTGGCTCAAGTTTATTTCCATGTATTATAGCGTTATTTACAGCCTCGTTAAGTATTACATCCATTTTTATAAATGTTTCTTCATTAATACGGTGTATTTTTTGTATTTTTTCAAGAAAAAGATCAACGGTTGAAAGTCTATCTATACTAGATGGTATTTCTAAGTAATAAGAATGCAAGTTCTTAATGTTTATAGTATCGATTTTTTTCATACTTGCTAACATATAAAGTATGAATTTATTTTTTTTAGTTTTACTTTGTTTGGACTATGTGTATGTTTAAGCATAAATATTTTATGGGGAATCCTTTGAGACGAACCACGATAATTGAATAAATATTTGTTTATAATAATTTCAAATACTAAACCTAAGCCAAATCCTATTAAAAATAAATCTAAAGCACTTTGTACAGTTGTATACTTTAAGTTATATTTTATGCATTTTGTTGTATATACAATTAATATAGCGTAGCAAAATATTGTAATACTATAAGTAGATAACCTAAAAAGATATAAATATGGAGGCTTATTTTTATTGGTTTGAGTTTTGTAAGGCATCTTATTACTTGTATTTTAGTTGATGATTCTGTTATAAAAGCTAATTATGTAAATAATATAATTGCAATTACAATAGATTGTCTCGTTAAAAATATAAGTTTTATAAAAAATAATCAAGAAAAATAATTGTGAATTATCTGATAGTAGGATTGGGAAATTTTGGAAACGCATATAAAAACACCAGGCATAATATAGGATTTATGATTATAGATGATCTATCCTTACAATATGGGTTTACTTTTAAGGAATCTAAATATGCTTTTGAAGCTGAACATAATCTTGGGAACGTAATGGCTTATTTTATAAAACCAACCACTTATATGAACAATAGTGGTAAAGCTGTAGTCTACTATATGCAGCAATTGAAAATCTCTTTGGATAGGTTGTTGATTGTAGTTGATGATTTAGATTTTGATTTTGGTATATGTAAAATAAAACTCCAAGGGAGTTCAGGAGGGCATAATGGATTATTAAGTATAGAAGAAAAACTAGGAACTCGTAAGTATGCAAGACTTAGGATGGGTATAGGCAGAAACTATTTGCCAGGAGAACAGGCAAATTATGTATTATCTGATTTTAGCACACAAGAGAAAGAGCATTTAAACGTATTTATTAAAAATGGATCTGGTATAGTCAGCCATATATTAGCAAATGGAACTCTATCAGCAATGAATATTTTTAATAAAAACAAACTGCTGTGATTATTGACATATTGAAGCTTTCCACTTAGTTAATATTTCGTAATCTTCAGCGGTTATTTTATCTAAACGTTGAGCAGTATTAATTAGTGTATTATAGTCGCATAAACTATGACAAATACAGTTAGTGCTTTCTAAAACATTTTTGCTGATAGGCAATAAATATGAAAATATACTAACTATACCAGCCACATGAAAATTATTCTCTTTTAATATATTAAAGACATTAATTGTACTTTTAGCTGTAGAAATTAGATCTTCTATTATTACGACGCGATCATTTGCGTTTAGGCGTCCTTCGATATTATTTTGTTTGCCATGCTCCTTTGCAGTAGGCCTAACATACGCAAAAGGTAATTCTAAAGCTTGAGCCACTAATATTCCGTGAGCTATACCACCGGTTGCTACCCCAACTATTGCATTTACTGATCCCATTTCTTCAGTAATAAAATCCGAGATAGCTTGTCTAACGAAAGTACGAGCTCTATGGTTAGAGAGCAGGACTCTATTATCACAATATATTGGAGATTTTATTCCTGATGCCCAGGTTATAAGCTTATTCGTATGAAATGTAACTGCTTGTTCCTTTAATAAATATTCAGCAATTTTATTAGATATTTCTTCTTTATGATATAATGACATATATGAATACCGTAAAAAATACTATAAAAATATATGCAGAAAAAAGCATTATTTTAATAGCAAATACTCCTAATTGTTTTAAAAACGATATAGTAAAAAATATAAACAATAAGATCTTATCAGATAGATCTATTGCTGAAATATTATGCAATAACGATACACAAACTTATTTATTTACCTGTGAAAATCCTAAAGAAACACTTAACTATTTAAAAAAATCGTGTAATTATTTGCAAGCTGCAGGAGGCATAGTTATGAACCAACTAAGTGAATATTTGCTAATATATAGGCGGGATCTCTGGGACTTACCTAAAGGTAAAGTTGAAGACAAAGAAAATCTACAGCAGGCTGCTATAAGAGAGGTTCAAGAAGAAACAGGGATAAAAGCAAGTAATGTACTAAATTTTGTAACTAATACCTGGCATTGCTACCTATGCGATGATAAAATAACTTTAAAGGAAACATATTGGTATTTAATGTACGCAGATAAGCAGCAGCAAACAATACCACAGAAAGAAGAAAACATAACCCAGGTCCTATGGGCAAGCAAAGCAGAGACAAAAAAACTTATTGAAACCAAATCTTTTCCATTAATAGTAGACCTTATGATGCCGTATTTAAATAACTAACATAAATGTTATCTGAAATAATATCATATATAAATGCTATAAAAGCCAGGAAATTTCTACCTGTATATTTTTTATACGGTAGCGAAGGGTATTTTATTGAGCGTATTATAGATTGCTTAAAGAGTACTTTATTTTCTAATATAGAAACTAAAGATATTGTTACCTTTACTAGTGTTGATACATCATGGCAGGAAATCATTTCTTATGCAAATCAATACTCATTATTCGGCGAAACAAGACTTTTAATAGTCAATAATGCTCAAAGTAAAAATTTTGTTAAGTTAACTAAGGATTTGCAGATATTAGTAAACTATCTAGAAACACCTAATAGCTCCACTATACTAACGATAATATATAATGACCAAGAATTACCAGCTAATAAATCTATCTTAAAATTATTAAAAGACTACTCTTATCTATTTAAGATTGAAAAATTAAGCATAACAGAATTACGTAAGTTTATAGTAAAATATTTAGCCCGCAGGCAAATAAGTTTAGAACAAGATGCTATGGATTTTTTGATTGATAGCACCAGCGATAACTTGAGTTCAGTAGTCAACGAACTAGATAAAATAATCCTTAACAATAAAGCAGGCAGCTGTGTTAGTTTTGATGATGTTAATAAAGTTATTGTTAACTCCCGCAATTTTAATGTGTTTGATTTTTGTAACGCAATTATTGTGAAAGACCCGGACAAAGCCTTATTAATGCTTAAGGAATTTGCTTTTGGAAAGGATTTTAATGCAATATATATTCTAGCAACTTTATACAAAGAGTTTACTAAGTTACTCGCTGTAAAAAATTATTTAGGCAATACTAATGCTTATAGTGGTTATTATAAATCAAACTCTGAAGCTTATAACCAGGATAAGCTTAGGCAGATAATTCATCTGCTACGTGTCTACGATTTAAAAATTAAATATGGATCGGACGAATCTACTAAATTGGCATATTTATACGAATTAATAACTTTTATTATCGCAGATTATGATAAAACTAATAGGTTTTTACAAAACCAGATAATATTATGATAGCTGAGCCATTACCATAAAAATTAGTATAATGAGTCCATATACAAACACGTCCTTAACTTAAATAGTATAATCCTTTGTTAAAGTATTGTAAACAAACATTGATCTGCTTATAGTTCAATAAAACTATAAGTTATATTATATCCTAATAATTTATTAGAACAGACTGATTTATATCACTTTTTTTAAGTTATATATTATAATACCAATTTAAAGAAATATGACATCCTAATAATAATCCTTTATGTTTAGGAAATTAAATGTTAGTTTTTTTAAATGGATATTTTATAGTCTCTTAAGACATCGTTTAGGGATGTTTTCTTATCGGTACTTTCTTTGCGTTTGCCAATAATTAAGCTGCATGGTACGTTATAAGAGCCTCCAGGGAATTTTTTTTCATATGAGCCAGGGATAACGACTGACCTGGCAGGCACGATACCTTTGTATTCTTTTACTTCTTTTTGACTAACATCTATAATTTTTGTTGAAGCTGTAATAACAGTATTGGCTCCCAGTACAGCTTCTGATTCTACATGTACACCTTCAACAATTATGCACCTTGAACCTACAAAGACTCCATCTTCAATTATTACCGGAGCAGCTTGGGGTGGTTCTAAAACTCCTCCTATGCCTACCCCGCCGCTTAAATGTACATTTTTACCTATTTGTGCGCATGACCCTACTGTAGCCCAAGTATCTACCATAGTATTAGAGTCTACATATGCGCCTATGTTTACATATGATGGCATTAGTACGACACCTTTAGCCAGGTAAGAACCATATCTGGCAATTGCGCTTGGGACTACTCTATAACCTGAACCAACAAATTTATTTTTAAGCGGAATCCTATCATAAAATTTTAGATCGCCAGCTTTAATTTCTTTGTCTAAACCTTTATTTATTTGGAAATATAATAATATAGCTTTTTTTACCCATTCGTTAGTTTGCCACTTGCCATCAACGGGCTCGGCGACTCTTAATGTTCCATTGTCTAGTAGATCTATTACCTCGTTAATTACTGCGTGTTCTTTGGGGCTAATATCTTCTCTGTTAAGCCATAAGCGGTTAACGCCCTGCTCTAATATATTTATATCCATTTTAGTGATAAGTTATAAACTGTTAAAAAATTTTAATCTATAAATTAGCTCGCGCTATTAATTTGTTTATAGTTTAATGATTTGCTCTCTTGATGGACCAACAGATACGTATGTTATAGGCGTTTTAAGGTATGTTTCGATAAAATCTATATAGTTAATTAAGGCTTTAGGTAAATCTCTTTTTTTAGTGATACTTGTTATTTCGCTCTTCCAGCTATCTAAATATTCATAATGCGGCTTAAAACCATCTACCAGATTATTTTGTGGTAATATGTCTATTTCCTTGTTGTTAGTTGTATTTATATATTTTGTACAAACAGGAATTTTATCTAAATAGCTTAGGACATCAGCTTTTGTTAAAATAAGCTCGGTTGTACCATTTATTGTTATCGCATATTTTAAGCTTGGAATGTCTAGCCAGCCTACTCGACGTATGCGCCCGGTTGTTGCCCCTATTTCTTGCCCCATTTGTTGTAGCTCAACTGCTTCTTTACCATGTATTTCTGTTAAAAAAGGCCCCATACCCACTCTGGTAGAGTACGCTTTTATTACACCTATTATATTGTTGACGCGCGTTGGAGCAACACCCAAGCCTATGCAGGCGCCTGCTGAAATAGTATTTGACGATGTTACGTAAGGGTACGATCCGTAATTTATATCCAGCAAAGAGCCTTGAGCTCCTTCAGCTAATACTTTTTCCCCATCTGATAGATATTTATTAATCATTAACTCTGTATCTATTATTTGGATATCTTTCAGTTTAGCGATGGAGGCAAAGAAATCTTTTTCTAACGTCAGTAATTCGTCTTTATAATTATAATCGTATTGTTTTAATAAAAATTCGTGCTTAGTTTTTAAACATTCATAGATAGTTTTAAAATTAGGATTAAAAATGTCTTGTATTTTAAGAGCTATTCTGGCAGTTTTATCAGTATATGCCGGGCCTATTCCTTTTAATGTTGATCCAATTTGAGTTTCTTTTGAAGCTTCGCAGGCCTTATCCAACATTTTATGTGTTGGAATTATTAAAGTAGCTGTTTTTGATATATAAAGGTTAGATAACAAGGAATCCGTTAATTTAGCATCCATTAGAGTATTAATCTCGTTGACTAATAAGCATGGATCTATAACTACATTAGTACCAATTATATTAATTATATTTTTATTGAAAATACCTGAAGGTATAGTGTGAAGTATAAATTTTTTATCGTCGAATTTTATAGTGTGACCTGCGTTTGGTCCGCCTTGAAATCTGGCAATGATAGCATAATTGTTAGAAATAAAGTCAACTACTTTGCCCTTGCCTTCGTCGCCCCACTGTATGCCTATAACTATATCTAGGTTTCTTATATTCATAAAATTTAATTATCGATGTTTAGGTTCTCAGGACGTTTATTTTTACATTCACTACAATAACCGTATATATTTAAGGAATGATATTTTATTTCGAATGAGAATAGATTGTGTAAAGTATTTTTTATTTTTTGTAGGCGCGGATCGCAAAAATCTAAAACTTTTTTACAATCCAAACAGATTAAGTGATCGTGCTGTTGATACGAATATGACTTTTCAAAGTATGTAGTATTTTCACCAAATTTATGTTTAGATACTAAATTGCATTCGTTTAGGAGCTCGAGTGTGTTATATACTGTTGCCCTGCTTACTCTATGCTTTTTATCTTTCATTTGGCTGTATAACGCATCTGCATTAAAATGATGGCTATAGTTGTATATTTCTTCCAGGATAGCAAAACGCTCGGGTGTGCGTCGTAAATTATTTTCTTCTAAATAGCCCGAAAATAATTTTTTTACCCTATCAAAAATTTCTGTCTTTAGATCCATGAAATATAGATCGGTTATATTTATTGTATAGATTCGTCTTCAATATCATTTTTATCTTCTGGAACTCTATAGTATAGTTTATCTTCTATAAATTCATTTACAGCAACTAGAGTTGGTTTGGGCAAGCGTTCGTAGTATTTTGCTACTTCTGTTTGCTCTTTATTTTCTAGCACCTCTTCTAAAGAATCTTCTGAATTTTTGAATGTAGATAGATCCCTGTGAATAGATTCTTTTAAATTTTTATTTAATTGATCAGCTCTTTTCGAAATAATAGCCAAAGATTCATAAAGATTGCCCGTGTTATTATCTAATTCTCTTAGATCTCTTGTTATAGTGTTATTAGGAATTTTATTTGTTGTCATGATGTATAGATGTATTACTTTTCAAAGTTAGTAAATTATGATTTAATAACTATTTATTAAGGGATAGATTTTAGAGTGCTTTTTAGTTAGCTACTAATTATATTTTGATTTGATATTTCCCTGATTTCTTCTACCGCTTTTATATTTTTATTTAATGGGTACTTTTCTATGAATTCTTTGCATGATTCCAAGGTGCTAATAAACCTTTCACGCTGCTTGTTAGCGTGGCTGTTTGTAGCATAAATATACTTACTTTTAATTATCAAAAACTCTATTGTTTCTCTATATTTTGTGTCAGGATATTCTTTTAGTGCATTGTTTAGCGCAACGATTGCAGCTGGATATTTTCTAATTGTAAAAAATAGTTTAGCGTCTTCGAATGATTTTTTTTTCAACCTTTCGTCTAAATTAGACATAAGATTATTGCATTCTTCAGCGTATTTGCTATTAGGATACAGAGAAAAAAACCAGTTTATCGCATTTATAGCTTCGTAAGTTGTGCTTTGGTCCAGGGTATAGTCAGATGGAGATTCTTCGTATAAACATTTCACAATCATGTAGTTAGCTTCTTCAGCATATTTACCATTTGGAAATTCGCTCGCTAAGGTTTTATATAACATACGTGCGGTAAATAAGTCGCTTCCTGCATAATATGTGGCATTAGCCCAACCATATAACATTTCTTCACTTTTTGATGAAGCTTTATAAGCGTCTTTTACAGATTCAAAAAGTTCTTTTGAAGCGATAAAATACTTGTAGCTGCCTGCTTTTTTGTTTTGGGCAATTTCCCGCCCTGCATTAAAATATTCTACAGCTTTATTGTATCTAAAATCAGCGTTTGAATTTTCTTTAATAATGTCTAGCTTGCTTTTACACCCTACAAAAATGTAAGACAATATAAGTATAACGACTATTCGTATAGACTTGTTATTATTCATAAATGCAAAGTTATAATTTTTATAGTAAATAATTTAACAAGTTGTTAAGGATAAGTTTATAAGTCGTTATTTAATGTGATTTAAGTACGATCTATATGACGCTTCAGTGAGGTGAGCACCATGGATATGTGGATTTAGATATTATGTTATGAGTACAGGTTACTTATAAGGGCGTAAGTATATTGTGAGTCTATTTGTATTAATGGCTTGAGTGTATTTATTGTTTTTAAAGCTTCTAATAATGTATGTGTCTATTTATTTGATGTCTTGCCACCAATTTTTAAATGTGTTATTATTTGTCGAAATGTTTATGATTTGGCCAATCATTGGTGTTAATAGGTTAAAATGATTTTCTTTAGCAGCGATAATAGCATTGTTTAGAGGTTCTTCCCACTTATGCCGTGCTAAAGCGTATTTAGAATTATGTATAGTTATAAGTGTATCTGGTCTTATATCTTTTACTGCTTTAATAAAATCTTTTGGCATTAAATGAATATATTTCCATTGTTCATCGTACTGGCCATTTTCCATAAATGCAAGTTTAATATCTCCAAATTTATTTTTAATATCTCTAAAATGTGAATCGTACCCTGTATCTCCAGATAAGAAAATACTGCCTGCCGGACTCTGTATTACATATGATGCCCATAAGGTAGAGTTTCGGTTCTTTATACTTCGCCCAGAGAAATGCCTTGCTGGCGAACAGTTTACTGTAATATTATTGTCTAGTTTTGCTGATTCCCACCAATCAAGTTCAATAATATGTTTTTTATCGATGCCCCAGTATTCCAGGTGTTCTCCAACTCCTAATGGACAAATGAATGTTTTGACTCTATTTTTAATTTGCACTATAGTATTATAGTCTAGGTGATCCCAATGATCATGCGTAATTATTACATAATCAATCTCTGGGATATCTTTAGGCTTGTATACATCAGAACCTTTAAATGCCCTATTAAATATGCTTATTGGGGATGCTATAACGAATACAGGGTCGACTAAAATTTTTTTACCATCAAGTTGCATATATATTGATGAATGTCCTAGCCATATAGCCAGGTTATCGCTTGGATTTAGGCCTTTGATATTAGTTTTTATTGTAGGTATGCGATCTTTAGGTCTTAGCCCTTCGATATGTCTAAAAGAAAATTCTAATAAACTCCATAATATGTTTCTTTTATTACCTATGATTGGTGGCGCAGGGGTTATATTATGGAACGATCCATTTTTATAATTAGGAGATTTTTGGAGTTTACCCAATCTTTCTCCTTGTGGCAGGCGCCCAAAGCCAGGATTTTTTACAAACATGATGACACTAATTATAAGAAGTCCTATTATTATAAGAATCCAAATATATATTGTTGATTTTTTTAGTTTCAATTTATTTGCTAAAGCGAATATTAGTAAAATATACTAGTAATAATAAATCGCAATTTAACAATACTTATTGTTGCTAAGCAAATAATATTCCTTAATAGATATAGTAATATGGAAAATAGATGATATTAGGACTTTTATTAAGTTTGGGAATATGTGTATATAGTAAAATTTTAATTTTTGCGGGATGTTTTATTGTTTATACTTGTAATTATAGGATAAATATTAATTGGCGATAAAATATTTCTAATACTTAATATATGTAAGTTTAGTGTATTGAATATAAGTGCTATATGAGTCTATATAGGACATTTTTATTATTTTTACACTCTAATTAAAAGCTAGCTATAGGAAACCACAACGGTTGTGCGGGCGGCTTTTTATACAAAAGATTATATGGTGGTAGTACTAATTATATCTTTATATAATGATAAATGAGGTATAAGCAACCTGGTGATGGATTTTATCCATAATATTAGCTAGGTATTTTACTTAATTAAATGTTATTTTTATTAATCTATTTTATAGATGTTACCGAAGGACAAATTTAGAATAGTAGGGTATTGAGAAAACCAAAAATAATATAGGACTTCTCATACGCTAAGCAAATATTATATTCATCATAATTATGATCCAATAATTCTATGAAATTACAGAAAGTATACAAATATGGTATATATGTATTTTTGCTGGGCTTTTTAATGGCAAATAAAATTAATGCTAACATTAAAGGGGACCCACAAAACCTATATTGGACAAAATATATACCTACTCAAAAGGTTATTCAATGGAGGCGACACATACATGAAAACCCTGAATTGTCTTTTAAAGAAGTTAATACAGCACTATATGTAGAAAATATTTTGAATAGCTTGGGTAATATAGAGATTGTAAAGCCTACTAAAACAAGTGTTATTGGTATATTACATGGCGCTAAACCAGGTAAAGTAGTAGCATTTAGGGCCGATATGGATGCGCTACCTGTACAGGAAGAAACGGGGTTGCCTTATGCATCAAAAGTTGCACAGGTAAGTCATGCATGCGGCCACGATACTCATACAGCAATGCTTTTAGGTACAGCTTCAGTATTATCAAAAATTCAAAAGGATGTAAAAGGCACTATATATTTTATATTCCAACATGCAGAAGAAAGTTTGCCAGGCGGTGCTAGAGAAATAATAGAAACTGGCGTTTTAAATAAGGTTCAAGCATTTTTTGGGATGCATATTATGCCAGGTCCATCAATTGGAAGTATAGGCGTTATGCCTGCAGGCCCGGCATCTACGGCATCAGATAGGTTTAATCTAAAAATTATTGGGAAAGGTGCTCATGGTTCTATGCCTAATCTTAGTATAGACCCTATCGTAATAGGTGCTCAGGTAGTAAATAATCTACAAACTATTGTATCTAGAAATGTAGAACCTGGTAACCTGGCTGTGTTAACTATTGGGAAATTTCACTCTGGTAAAGCAGTAAACGTTATACCGGATAAAGCTGAATTGGGCGGGTCTATTAGGACTATTACAGAAGATGTACGCCAGCTTATGGCAACAAATATTAAACGTGTTATTGATAATACTATAAAGGCCCAAGGAGCAACGTATGAACTAAAATACACTTTTGGTTATAATTCTATCGTTAATGATAAGGCTCTTGTTGATTTGTCAAGGCAAAGTGCAATAAAAGCTGTAGGTGCTAAACATGTAAAAGATATACCAATGATGACCGCAAGTGAAGATTTTTCTTATTATAGAAAAATAGCTCCTATTTGTTTTTTAATCTTAACGTCTGGTCAGGGGCCTATAAATCATAACGCTAAGTTTAACCCTAGCGAAGATGCGTTTGTAAATGGCATAAAAACGCAAGTTCAAATTTTGTTGGATTACTTAGACTGATTTTTAAACGGACAGATTGGGAAATTAATAGGTTAGGACTAGCGCATATTTATTTTTAATTAATGCCTTTTAAATAAGTGTTATAGTATACTACGTATCTGCTTCTATATAGATATACTATAAAACAGGAGTCTTATACATAGTTAAAGCTTGTAATATTAGCTATACTATTAATAGAACCTGATTTTGATATCGTAGTGTGGATTTAGTCTATTGTATAATTAAAATAATTTTAATTATTTATCGGTTTCCAATCTATAAAACTTTAAAAGGTGCAGATTTTTTTACAAATTATACTACCTTTAGGCGATCTATAATATATTTAAAGAATAATAGCTATGAGTAAGGAAGAAATTGTAAACATAGAAACATTAAGGCATATTTTTAATAATCATAAAGATAAATTATTATGTACATCTAATAATAATGGTGAACCGAATGTATGCATAATGGGTAATCCGAAAATAAATGAAAATGGCGACATTGAGTTTATAATTAATGGTACATCTTCAGTAACATTAGATAATCTTAAAGAAAATAAAAACATATTTTTTATGGTCTTCACCCCAGGAGAACGCGCTAAGGATTATAAAGGAGTAAGGATTCAAGCTAGAGCCGATGAAGTTCACACTTCAGGCGGAAAATTTGAAGATATTAAAAGTATTAGGAGAGAAAAACTTGGCGAAGCTCGTGCGGCAGAGTTATTAGCCTATGTTATCTGTAAGGTGCAAAACCTTAGACCTATAGTAGATAGGGGACAGGCTTGGACAGACGCTCCATAAATCTTTGCTTCTACTATTAACTAGATTTACCTATAATACTATTATAGGTAAATTCCATATGGAATGCTCTATTAATTTATCTTATGTTTCAAATGTTGTTATAAAGATTTTTTATACACTAACGTTACTTTAAAGCATAAATTTTAGAGGTTCATATATGTGTTAATAGGGATAAGTAACCAGTTATCCCTATATGGGTTTATTAGGCTAGTACAAAATATCTTTGGTATTATTAACCTTATAATCGATTTTAGGATTGGTTATAAATTATGTGATTCCGCTGGGGCTCGAACCCAGGACCCATACCTTAAAAGGGTATTGCTCTACCAACTGAGCTACGGAATCTTTGTTAATCAATATTCAAGGACCAAATATATAATCAAATATTGTTTTTATCAAGCTTTAATTGGTTTTTTTACCATAAAGTCGCTATTTTGTCTTTTGGACGATATAAAGCGTTATCTTTTTTTACGTTAAAAGCTTTGTAAAATTCTTCCATATTAGATAATGGGATATTAACCCTAAATATTTCTGGTGAATGCGGATCAATATTTAATCTTAACTTCATATATTCATCTCTTGTCTTCATCCTCCACATTCTTGCATACGATATAAAAAAGGTTTGCAACTGGTTATGTTCTTTATATACCGTGGAGTCGTTGCTAAGCCTCAAAGCATCCAGAGATATCTGTAGACCACCTAAGTCTGCAATGTTCTCCCCTAAGGTAAGCTCGCCATTAACATGTTTGTCTAGTATTACACAATCGTTGTATTGTTTTACAAAGACGGCGGTTTTCGAAGTGAATTTTTTTAGATCATTATTACTCCACCAATCGTTTAGTTTGCCAGTAGAGTCGTACTTTCTACCTTGGTCATCGAAACCATGTGTTATTTCATGACCTATTATTACCCCGATCGCTCCATAATTTTCAGCGTTGCTAGCATTGAAATCAAAAAATGGCGTTTGTAATATACCAGCAGGGAAAACTATTTCGTTAGTTAAGGGGCTATAATAAGCATTAACTGTTGCTGGTGGCATTGCCCATTCGCTTTTATCAACTTTCTTATCAATTTTTTTTATCTCTTCTAAGTATTCATACTTATAGAGAGACAGAACATTTTCAAAAAATTTACCTTTTTCGATTTTTAAATTATCATAGTTTTTAAACTTATCCGGGTAACCTATTTTATAGTTCATTGTATGGAGTTTGTCTATAGCTTTTGCTTTGGTATTATAATCCATCCAATCTAATTTTTTTATCCGCTCTTGGTAAGCTTGCTTTAGATTTTTGATAAGGTCAATCATCTTATCTTTAGCTTCTTTAGGGAAAAATTTTTCTACAAACAATTTACCTATTGCTTCGCCCATTAAGCTATTTGTTAGACGGACAATTTTCTTCCATCTTTCAGGTTGTTCTTTAATCCCGCTAAATATTTTATCGTAATAATGAAATTTAGTTTCTCTAAAGTCGTTGCTTAAAAATTCAGCTGTTGCGTGTAAAATATCAAACTCTAGTTTTATCTTCCAATCGTTTATGTCTATAATGGTTAATGTAGTAGCTAGATTTTTATAATAATCCGGCTGGGCAATTATAACTTTTTTTGTAGATATAGCCATGTTAGATAATATTAAATCCCAGTTAATATTAGGAATACTGGTTTTTAATTCGTCTATGGTAAAGGCATTGTAGTTTAAATTTGGGTCTCTCAATTCTACCTGACTTCTGTGCGATTCTGCAATTTTAGTTTCTATCTCTAATATTTTCTGCGCATTTTTTTCTGCTTGTATTTCATGAGTACCTATTAGTTTAAATAGCTTTATTATGTAATCTTTATACAAAGCTCTTATTTGTTCGTATTGCTTGTCATTACTCAAATAATATTCTTTGTCTGGTAGATTTATACCTCCTTGAAAAAAATGTACTACGTTGTATTGAGGATTTTTGCTATCGGCGTAAACTGAATATGAAAATAAAAATCCTAAACCTTGGGTATAGGTTTTTGATGCAAATGTTAATAGGTCATCACGATTAATTATTAGCTTAATTTCTTCTAAATATTTTTTTATAGGTTCAAAGGATCTTTGGTCTATGGATTTTGTATCAAGGCCGCTTAAATATAAGTTATTCAATTTGTCTTCGATAGAATTTGCTTTATTGTTTTGTGTCTTTAGCGAGTCTAAAATTTCTCTTAGTCGTATCTCGTTTTTTTCTGCCAGGATATGAAAGTTGCCCCATGCAGATTTATCGTCAGGTATTTTAGTGTTTTCTGTCCATTTATTATTAATAAACTCATAAAAATTATTAGCAGGATTTACCGAG
The DNA here is from genome assembly GCA_050311575.1 of Candidatus Krakonobacterium acarorum. Taxonomy (GTDB): domain Bacteria; phylum Bacteroidota; class Bacteroidia; order SolTP2; family SolTP2; genus Krakonobacterium; species Krakonobacterium acarorum. Next base: position 400,464 of record JBNOKO010000001.1, read on the forward strand.
TTATCAAATTTATAAGTATCAGTTTTAGGATCTGGATTTTTAAAATTCATATTGATGATGTTAATTAGTCCGATTGTTAGAGCTATAAGTTTTAACATATTTGTGTTAATTCATGAGATTTATCCATACAAAATACAAAAAAATATTTTTTACAGTTAATTTTTAAGTTTCTCAGATTGAATTTTAAAAAGGATAGCCTATGGCAAAATTGTATATTAAATTTTCTTTTCTCCAGTTTGAATCAAATGGATTTATGTGGTTAATAACCCAATTAGAACCTTTAGTTGGCCATGGCATCCGTATAGGGAAAGCTACATCGAGCCTTATTATAAATAAGCTGATGTCTATACGCAACCCTAAACCGGTACCGATTGCTAATTGATTAAGGAATTTATAGGTAAATTTTCCTCCTTCGCGTGTTTCATTATGTCTTAAATTCCAAATGTTACCGATATCCAGGAATGCTGCACCTTTTAGCATGCTTACTATAGGGAATCTAAGTTCTGTATTGAATTCTAATTTTATGTCTCCGGCTTCGTCTCTAAATGTACTAGGTTCATCGGGTTTAAATGCTCCCGGCCCTAGCATACGGGTGCGAAATGCTCGGATAGAATAAGGGCCGCCCACGTAAAATTGTTTGATGTAAGGTAGTGAGTAAGAATTACCATAAGAATAACCATAACCAATGATAAGTCTATTTGCTAATTGTAGCGCTGGAGATAAATTTATATATGTAATTCCTGTTGTTGATAGCTTTATATACTGAGCAAAATATGATTTAAAGATAAGCCCTAAAATATTTCCACCAGCATCAATTTCTCCAATAAGTTTATAGTCGATAGGCTTTATTAAAAAAGTATTGTTTTGATAATTAACACTATAATTAGTGCTAACTATATATTGTTTTTGAAAAGCACGTTTTTTTACCGGGTCTTTGTCAAGCTCTGATTGAAATTCAGGGCTTATCTTTTGTGGTAAAACATATGTTATGTCTAAAGCATTGATTGTATGGCTAAACCATGGCAAAGAATTAAAAGAGTATCCGGCAAGTAAACTTAGAGATAATAGTCTGTAATTATTTGGGCTATTTAATAAACTTGCATCCAGGCCAATTTTAGTTTTAGGGGAAATAAGTTTTTTTGCATTTACTTTATAAAATGGTGTTACTAGTCTAGGAAATATTAAAGAAGAGCTCAAAGTAATATTGTAAGCATTGGATTTTATTACCGATTTATCGCCGCTAATTTGATAGTCTAAGCCTGTTTTTAAAGATACGTTCAGGTATTCGCCTTGTCTAAATAAATTTCTATTTTGGTGAGTTATGTTTATGCCGGAGCCAAGAAAATTATTTGATTTTATATTGCTTCCAATTTCTATTCGTATAAACCTTTGTTTCATAGAGTTTAATAGGAAAAATACGTCTAAATGTTGATCTAATGAAGATTGCTTAAAATCTACTTTAACAAAACTGAATATATTTTTTTCCATTAATCGTTGTATTGATAATAGGTGATCGTCGTAATTATATAAATCGTATGGCCTTATGAATATGTTGTTTATGAATAATTGAGGTTTATAAAATGGCGGATTTTTATCCATTATGTTAAAGCTGTAATCTTTGTATAGATTGGAGTTTAACTCTTCACTATCTTTTTTTATTTTATAGTCTGTATTTATTATTATTTTGTTGATATACCATTTTTGCATAGCTATTTTTGAAACATCGGCCTTAATTTTAGGTTGTAACCGGACTTGATATTTTGTGGTATTGGTATCTGCATAGAATACTATATAGCTTGGATCGAAATAAAAGTATCCACGTTGTTTAAGGTATAAGTTTATACGTTCTCTTTCTGCTTTTAATGTATCCAGCGAATAATATGTGTCTGTTTCTATAATGGTATTGTTTAAACTAGTGTTAATAAATTCCTGTACTTCGCTTTCCGGTTTGTTATATGCTTCTATTGTGTCAAATTTCCACCTTTGTTTTGCATCTATTTCGTATAGAGCTTTGGATGTTTTTTTGTTATTGTTTAGGTTTCCTTCAACTTCGTTTAAAAAAAATCCTTCGTTTTCCATAGCTATTTTAATGGTATTAATATTTTCTTTTATATTAACCTGGCTTGTTAGTACGGGCGGTTCTCCGAAATTTTTTAAGACTTTATTTAACCCTCTGTTGCTATTTGGATTTGCTAAATTATATATCCATAATTTTAATGGCATTCCTAGTAGTTTCGTGTTTTCTCTAGGAGTGGTTAAACTTTTTATTTTATCTTTAAGTACTTTATCTATCTGTTTTTTATCCGTGTTGGTATAGGTTATTTTAGCGCCTGTGTATAATGAATCGTTATTGGGTATGTTTTTAGATATACAGGATTGTAAGCTTATACATAGCAGGAGCGTATGTATGCAGTATTTGAAAACCCTTGATATTTTATTTTGGTTTAGTATCATTTGTCTGGTTTTTCTTGTTCTTGTTTGTTTTTGTCTCTTTTTTAGGTTTCCTGAACAGATGTTTAAGCCTGTTATAGTTGCGATACATTACGAAGTTTAACCCCGTTTCTCGCACGTCTGTTTGCAATGGGTTATAGTCTAGAGTTGTTGTATAGAACAATATTCTATAGTGTCTGTTTCTACTTAAAGCATATTCTAAGGATAGGTTATTTATGAGATTGTTAGCGTTTTTAGTTTGCATATCTTTTCCTTCCAGGGCTAAGCTTTTACCAACGGTTATTGTAAGTCTGTTATTGAATAACTGTTTTTTTACATTAATATCCAGGTTGCTTTGTGTGTCAGCAAATCCTGTTTCGTAAGATTTTTTTGAATTGAATCCAAAATTAATTCCTATCCCTTTTATTGCGTTACCAGCTAGATCATTGAGCTGGTTAGTTAATACGTTCCCAAGCGTGTTCCGTGCTTTAATGTCCAGATCTGCATCCATATTGTTTAAGCTGTCAAATGGATCGTCTTCCATAAAGCGCTTGAAAGCTAGTAGGCTTATTACTTGTTTGTTTAGTTCGGATTCGCGTATGTTAATTTGTTTTAATCGTATTTCGGTCGTTGTGCCGGTATCCTTCGTTTTAGCGCTATCGTCCAGGTCTAATTTAAAGCTTATGGTTGGTTGTAATAGCTTCCCTACTATATTGATTTGGATTTCAAAAGGTAGTTTTTCTCTGAATTTATTTCGCTCTTCATCACTTAGGTTTTGAGTCATCCCATTTACTAAGGGTAGCGGAGCAGCGTTTACAGTATGTTTTGCGCTTATATTTAGATCAGCGTTTTCTACTTTACCTCCCCATGCTATGAAGCCATCTTTTTCTAAAACAAATTTTTTAGTTAGAAAGTCTTGTATGCTTAGTTTGTAATAGCCTTCAGATATTATATATCGCCCTGTAATTATTGGATCTGAGCTATTTTGCATAGACATGGTTAGAGTTGCTTCGCCTTTTGCTACCAGTTCGTCTCCATTTTTGTCTAAGATGATTCTTAGATCTGAGGCTTCGCTAATGTTTATAGTAGCATCTATATTTAATTTTAATTTCTTTTGGGATTTTTTGGCAGTTTTTTGATGTTCTTTATGTAAGCGTTCTTCCATTAGGTCTTGCTTTTTTTCAAGATGTTGGCTTTTGAATATAACTATACCTTCTCTATTGTCTATGTTGGCCGTTTTGTTAGGCATTATTATGTTTAACGAGGTTTTTTCGGCTATCCAAACTTTAGATTTTATATTAGTTGCTTGTTTAGTTTTATTTAATTTGGTGTTGCTGGTTATGTATACAGGACCATAAAATAGTTCTTTTTGATCTTTTAGGTTTTGGTTACCAAATATTTTAAAGTTGTCAGTATTAATAGTTAATTCTGCTAGTATATCACTAAAATCTTTTAATAGTGTAATTGAACCATTAATAGTTGCTTTGTTTTTTTCTGTATCTAATATGTTGAAATTTTCGATATTAATGGTTTCACCTATGTTTAATTTTTCGTCTTGTATAATAAAGGCTGTGTTTAGATAGCGTATTTTAAAAGACATATTTTGAAATGATATAGCGCCTTTTATTTCGGGATTGGATGTTGTCCCATTTATATTTATTGCTGCTGATAGGTCGCCGCTAAGATCTTGTATCTCTTGATTGCTAAGTTTTTCAACTGCATCTAAGTTGATTTTCTTGATTTGTATGTTAAAATCTATAGTTTGATCTTTAGTGTTGTAATTGCCAACTATATTGACGTCGTTATTGTTTCCATTTAAGTAAGCTTTTACATCGATGATTTTTTCTGCTTCTTGTGCTTGTAAGTTTAGGTTACCTAGCAGTTGGTTTTTAATATTTAATGATTCTATTTTGATGTTACTGCTAAATGTTGGATTGTTTTTAAGGCTGTTTATTGTTAAGTTGCCGTTAATTATTCCGCTTATTAATTCGCCGTTTTTTTCTTCGCGTACGATTTTACTTATAGTTTTTATATTAAAATCTTTGAAACTAATTTCTAGTTGATCGTTAATTAGATCGTTTGTATTAGCAATTTTTAGCATAGATTTTTGGTTGCTAAGCTCAAAGTTATGGATAGCTATTTTGCTTTTGTTCAATATTATTTTATTATCGTTTTTGATGTGCCATTGATATTTGTCTAAAATAATATCTGGATGAAAATGTATATCGACTTGGTTATTAGCAATAGCAGCATCAAACTTAATGCTATAATCTTCTTGTTTGTTGTCGTTGAGTATTATAAAAGAATTTTTTAAGATATTGTTGTCTAAAGTGCCATCTAGTGCTAGTTTGTTTAGGCTGTTGTCGTTGTATTTTAATTGCTCGACATAAGTATTGTATTTGGCTTCAGTGGGGTTGATATTAGCTTTTATAGATAATTTGTTGACACTTATGTCTCCATATTCTATTAGAGGTAGATTAACATTTAGTGTTAGCATTCTATCTAACGTATGCAGCTCAGCATTTATATTAGCATCTTGAAAATCTTCTAGCTTGGGTATTAATAAACTTATAGCTCTGGCTTTATGAATTTGAACGTCTAGTTTAAATGATTGATCTTCAGGACCGGGGATGCTGTAGTTTATAATATTGTTTAAATGCGTTGCTAATACATATTTGATTGAATTGCCTATTTGAGATATTTTAAATTTTCCTGTTAATTGTGCATTTAAAAATTCAGATTCTATAGAAAATTGCTTGCTTAGGCCTTGGGAATATGCGTCTATTTTTACAGAGTCTATGATGTCGCTGCCTGTATCTCTTGCAAATATAAAATCGGTTACTAATAATTGACCATTTATATTTTCTTTGTTTAGAGTGGGGAAGTCGACCTTTAGATGACTACTTACGATTAGATCATCTTTCACTATATCTAAATTTTTTAGATTTGCATAATATAGGTTTATGTCTCCTTTGACACTTAGGTTTTGATTCCTATTGTTGATAGTAGCTGTGTCTATATGTGCTTGTAGGTTGGGATCATTTATATCAGCTGTTAACCGGATCAGCTTTTTATTTATAGATCCGTTTATAGATATATCGTTGTAGTTGTAGTTTTTTAGTTGGAGGTTTTTAAAATTAGCTTTAAAATTAGCTTGGATATATTTATAGTCGAAAGAGTGTCCTTGTATATTTAATGTACCCGTGGCTTTGCCTATAAGATCTTTATCCATCAGAAAATATCCTATATCCAGTTTGTTTATATTTACGTCTGTATTATAATAGAATATGCCTGATCGTTTTTTTATGTTACCTGTTAATGCAATGCTACCTTGATTGCTTATTAGTTCAGTCGTAGTGTAAAAATTATTCAAAGTACCTTTTATATGTGCTTTGATTCTAAGCTTCTTAGGGATTTTATATTGATCTTGAATCCCTTTAGTGTTTAGTGCATTCAGTATTAAATTACTATTTTGGGTGGTTATATTAGTTTTAATATCTAAATAATTCTTGCTATCTAAATTTATATATCCTGTAGTACTTGCGTTTAATATAGCTGTATTAGTACTTAGGTCCAGGTTTAGTTTGGTTAAAGTACCTTTAATCTTACCCTTAACATTTATAAATTTTGCTTGCTTTAATATGCTTTTGAACTTATTAATGTTTGTGTATTTAGATAATATAGTAATAAGTTTATTGCTGCTTATATGTAATTTATGAATAGCTAAATCTACTATCATTTTGCTACTGTTGGTTAGGTTTAAGCCCCTGCCTCTTATAGATGCATAAAAATTTTTATCTATAGATATATCAGCAGAATCAATACTAAGATCTTTCGCCTTGCCTTTAAATTTAGTGTTTATATAAATGGTTTCATTTGTTAAAGATTTAATTATATCGTTGGATCTTAAGTTAGGAGCAAATTTTAGTATGTCAGATATATATATTTTACTGTTTACTAATGATGCGTCTATAAAAAGGTTTTTAATGTTGTTATCTATGTTGCTTAGGTTTGGCCATAATATTTTTATTTTGTTTTTGATTGTAGTATTAGGTGTTTTGATTAATAAATTTGTTAGTTCTAATCGTTCATTATTAAAAATGAAGTTTGCTTTAAAATCATTTATTAGTAAGCGGCTATGGGTTTCGTTAAAAGATAGTTGCTTAAAATTAGCTTTAATCACTGGGATATCGCTGTCTTTTTTCACATTTAGATAAAACTTAGATGCATCCAGGTTAAGATTATGTAGTATCAGGTTGTTGTAATCGAAACCATCTTCTATTTTAGTTTGCTTGTTTATGTAGCTAATATTTGCATTTTTTATATTGGAATGGCCAATCTTTATGTATAATAAGTCTTTAGCTGTTTCTGGCGCCCCATTGTAGTTGTATTGTTCGTTTGCCGATACTTCGTTTAATATAATTTTTAGAATCATATTATTAGCATTTAGCTTGTCCAGATCGAAAATGTTTTCGCTAATGTTAATATTATTTGCTTTAACATATAGGCTTTTTTTAATATCTATATATAAATTAAAGCTTCCCGGAGTAGAATCTTTATAAATTATTTTAGAATTTGTTATAAGTACATCGTTAATGCTTATATAATCGTTGATATTGTCAGATGGAGAAGTATTATTATCAATTTTAGTTTGTAAGTATTTAAAATCTAAGCCATCTATTATTGGTTTATTTATAAGAAAATGTAATTTTGTACCCTTGTCTGTTTCTATTCCTGTTTTTAGTGAAGTTAATTTAAGCTTCAGTTGTGTACCTTCTATAGCATCATCATAGTTAAAATTTATATTTTTTAGATTGATATTAGAGGCCGATACATTGAAAGAGAAATGTTTTTTACTAACTTTTTTTTTATTGTTTTTAGTTGTAAAAGCTGATATGATGGGGGTATAATTCCACAAGTTATCTTTATTGTGTTTTAGGGTTATGTTTGTGTTGCTAATGTCTAGCCGGGGTACAGATATCGTATTATATAAAAGTGGTAAAGGATTTATCAGGCAGGATATTTTATTAGCGTGAACAATTGGACTATTATCATTATTGGTTATTTTTAAATTGGTTAATACTATAGTTAATGGAAATTTAATATTTATCTTCTCTAAAGAAATATTTGTATGGGTTTTTTTAGATATCCATTGAGCCGCCTTTGCTGCTATAAAATTTTGTATAGAGGGAATATATAATAATATGGGGATTATTATTAGTAGTGCTAATTTTCCTATAAAGAAAAGGATTACAGCTTTAGATAGTTTTTTTAGATATTTCCAAAACATATATAGCCTAAGGTAAATACATTATATAATGGGAATATCGTGCCAATAGATTAATTGTATATATTAGATGATTCTTACTTACTTTGCTATATGAAATTAACTTTTTTAGGAACCGGCTCGTCGATAGGGGTGCCACAACCAGCCTGTAGCTGCGATGTGTGTATTTCGCCATATAAGGAAGATAAGCGTTTGCGATCCTGTGTTTGTATTAGTGGTTCGTTGAGTAATATTATTATTGATTCAGGACCAGATTTCAGGTCTCAAATGTTAGGCCATAATATTAATAAAATCGATGCTCTTTTAATTACACATGCTCACCGAGATCATATAGCTGGTTTAGATGATGTTAGAGGCTATAATATTATTAGTAAGAAAGCTATGGAGTTATATTGCTCATTATCTGCTAGTTATGAGATAAAGCACATGTTTCATTATATGTTTGCAGACGACAAGCATTCTTCCCTACCTAATATTAATATAAATATTATTGATAAGGATTCATTTTTTTATATAAATGGAATTAAAATTAGTGTTATAGAAGCCAGACATTATAAAATGAAAGTTTTAGGTTTTAGATTTAATAATATAGCCTATATTACCGATACCAATGGGGTCGATACTAGTGAATTAGAAAAGTTAAAGAATCTGGATATATTAGTTTTAAATGCTTTACAGCAAGATAAGCATATATCCCAGTTTAGTTTATCGGAAGCTATAGAGTTTAGTAATACAGTAAAACCCAAAAAAACTTTTTTTACTCATATAGGTCACCAAATGGGTTTGCATAAAGAAGTACAAGAAAAACTTAAGGCGAATATGTATTTAGCTTATGATGGTCTTATTTTAGATTTTTAGTGCCTTTCAACTCTTTAATTTATTTATACTAATATACTTTGAGCGCCTCTTTTAAACACGTTATCGCGTTTATTATATCATCTTCTTTAAGTACGTATGCGATTCTAACTTGTTTTTTACCTTTTATTGGATCCAGGTAAAATCCACTGCCTGGAGCTAACATTACGGTTGATTTGTTGTATGAAAAATGTTCAAGTAACCACTTGCAAAATTTATCAGAGTCGTCTATTGGAAGCTCAACAGTTACATAAAATGCTCCCTGAGGTTTATGGCAAATTACCCCTGGTATTTCTTGTAGTAGCTCAACTATTAAGTTACGTCTTGAAGTATATAATTTATTTACAGATTTTAAATATTCAAAATTATCTTTACTTATAGCTTTGGATGCTGCAATTTGTTCTAGCGTTGGTGGAGACAATCGCATTTGAGCATATTTTAATGCATTATCGTAAACTTTCTTGTTTTTTGTAATAAACATTCCTAATCTGGCACCACATGCACTGTATCTCTTTGACATACTATCTATTAAGATAGCGTGATCATCTATATCGTCTATAGACATTATGGAAATGCTTGTAGCATCGTCATAGCAAAATTCTCTATAAGCCTCGTCGGATATTATAAACAAATTATATTTCAAAGCTAATTGCTTTAAATATTCCATTTCTTCAGGCTTATATACATAACCTGTAGGGTTGTTTGGGTTTGATATTAATATAGCTTTTGTTTGTTTAGTTATTATTTTTTCAAATTCACTAAAGCTAGGTAACGCAAAATTATTATCTATAAAAGTATTTATAGGCTTTACGACACATTTGTTTAAAAAAGCGTATGAGTAATAATTTGCGTATGAAGGTTCTGGTATAATAATTTCTTCGCCTTCATTTAGGCAAACACTAAATGCAATAAATAAAGCTTCTGATGCTCCTATGGTAGTTATAATGTTACTAGCCGGAATATCCAAATTATAGTAAGAATAGTATTCAGATAATTTATGCCTAAATTCTTCAATACCTTCTGATGGGCTATAATCAAGAATTTTAATATCAGTTTTTTTAATTTCTTGTATTAAGCTGGGAAGGGTATCTATATCAGGTTGCCCTATATTTAAGTGATAAACTTTTATGCCTTTTTTTTTTGCATTATTAGCATAGGCACTTAATTTACGTATCGGAGAACTGGGTAGACAAGAAGAGCGATCGGAAACTGCGGGCATAGCCTTAAAATTTATAATTATGAATTAAGAAGCTACCATATGTTAATTACGATAGCTCTTAAAAATTTTGTTAATAAAGCTTCTATTATTTAATTACTTCTCCTTGTATCCATAATGTTTTAGTAGATTTGTCTTGGAAAGTTAACGTAATAGACTTATGGAATTTTCCTACGGCAGCTGAGTTATAACGCACTTTAACATTTCCTGTTTTATTTGGTGCTATAGGTTGGTTGCTCCATTCAGGTGTTGTACAGCCGCATGAGCTAGATACATTTGTTATTTGCATAGGGCTGGTTCCATTGTTTCTGAACTGGAAATTATGCTCAACCGGATTGCCAACTTTTATATTATTCCCGAAACTAAAAGTTTCAGTTTGGCCATTGATAAGGGTAAGAGCATCTTTTTGCTCTTTTCCCGTATTACCAGTATAAGTAGTAGTGGTAGTAGTAGTCTTTGTCTTACGGTTGCTTCTAATATTTTGCTCGTTATCCTGAGCATTTATAGAGCTGTTTGTTATTATTAATAATGATAAAACAAACAATGAGAAACGCAATTTGTTCATGGTAATAGGTTATTTAAATTAAACAATTAAGTTGATATTCAGTTGCCTGTCAATTTACAAAAATTATTAAAAACTTAGTTGTATCATCATGAATAATTCGGTGAATGATTTAACTTTGTTGATGATATTATTTTAATAATTAAATTATGATAGATAAGTTAAACGTAATACTGAATAAGTATCAAGCAATAGAAAATGAGCTTTCTAATCCGGAAGTTATAAAGGACGTTAAAAAATATGCGCAACTTAATAAAGAATATAAGCATTTAGCTAAAATTGTAAATGAGGCAAATCAATATATTAACGTAGTTAAGACTCTTAAAGAGAATAAAGATATTATAGATAGTTGCGATGATGATGAACTTAGAGAATTAGCAAAATTAGAAATAGATTCTTTAGAAAATCAAAAGATAGATCTAGATAGTAAAATACGTACTTTATTGATTCCACCGGACCCGGATGATGTTAAGAATACTGTTTTAGAGATACGTGCAGGTACTGGTGGCGACGAAGCAGCTATATTTGCAGGGGATTTATACCGTATGTATGTTCGGTATGCCGAAGCAAAAAAATGGAAAGTAGAATTAGTCGATTGTACTACGGGTACGTCTGGTGGCTATAAAGAAATTATATTAAATATCATTGGAGACGATTCTTATAGTTTGTTGAAATATGAGTCTGGTGTTCATAGGGTACAACGTGTGCCTGCTACTGAAACACAAGGTCGTGTTCATACTTCAGCAGCAAGTGTAGTAGCTTTGCCTGAAGCAGACGAACTAGACGTTGAAATTAATGCAAACGACGTTAGAAAAGACCTGTTTTGTTCATCGGGACCTGGTGGCCAGTCTGTTAATACGACTTATTCTGCTGTAAGGTTAACACATATCCCAACCGGCGTTGTTGCGCAGTGTCAAGATGAAAAGTCTCAAATTAAAAATTATGAAAAAGCGATGTCAGTTTTAAGGTCTAGAATATATGAGATGGAATATACAAAACGTTTAGAGCAAACTGCTAAGAAGAGAAAAACTATGGTTTCAACTGGGGACAGGTCAGCTAAAATACGTACTTATAATTATCCACAGTCAAGAGTGACTGAACATAGAATTGGACTTACTATACATAACTTACAAGAAATTATGGATGGTAACATCCAGCATTTAATTGATCAATTACAACTTGCTGAGAATATAGAAAAGATGAAGAATAGCGAAAGCTAATTTTCATCTTTTCTATATTTTTTAGAAAGAAGGTTTGCCTTTTTCTTTGCCCCTTATAGGATCCCCTACATTGGACATAGCGCACCTAAAGCCTATTTCTGCTGATGCTGAATCTTCGTCTAGGAATCTACGTGTTCCTGGTTGTAACCAATATGCTCTATCGTTCCACGAACCTCCTTTGTATACTCTGGATTTATTGTTTATTAAAGAAGTTTTACCGTATCCATAAGAATCAGCTTCGTCATCCTGTCCTCTTAAGTCTGGATTTTCAAAGTTTGTTTTATCGAGTTCTGTAGGAATGTGGCCCGTTTCATCTTTAGGGGCGGGTGTTCCCTTAGCGTCAGTTACTTGTTTTCTATAGACGTTACCTCTGAATGGATTATAATCAAAAACTTCTTCCGGAGATAATGGCCTATAAACATCTAACACCCATTCATTAACGTTGCCAGCCATATTATATAGTCCAAAATCGTTAGGTGGAAAACTTTTAACAGGAGCCGTTAAATCGTATCCGTCATTTTTATAACCAGCAACCCCAGAGTTATCACCTGAACCCCTTTTAAAGTTAGCTAGGAATAAGCCTCTAGCTCTGCCAGAATCTCTACGCAGGCTATAACCATTCCAGGGATATAGCTTTTGCTCTTTTACATTTTCGTACCTGGTGTTACCAATTAAAGAAAGAGCCGCGTACTCCCACTCAGCTTCCGTTGGTAATCTATATGATGCAAATAATATACCATCAGTTGATTTTACCGGTCTGGTTGGATTTTGTGCCGAAGGATCCAAATCAGGTAGATTTTTTCCTACTACACCTTCGTATTGGCCGGCAAGATAAGCATCTGTAGTAAAATGTTCCTTCCCTTTTTGTTCTAAATTAGGTTTTTGTATGCCCTTATTTATTAACTCCCCTTCGTTAATTCTATCAGTACGCCAGGCAGAATATTCTGTTGCTTGTGTCCAGCTAACACCGACTATCGGATACTCGTCGAAGGCGGGATGATCAAAATAATTATCAAACCATGGTTCGTTATACGCTAATCCATATCTACGCCATACGTTTTTGTCAGGTAACCGTTTTCTATAAATGTCAGCTTCTTTGCCATAAATTCTACTTGTCCAATACAAGTATTCTTTCCAGTCTCGGTTGCTAACTTCGGTTTCATCCATGAAAAATGATGCTACCGTAACTCTAGTGGGCCTGGAATCATTACGATATTGTAAATCTTGCTCTAATGACCCCATTATAAAAGTACCCCCTTCTATAAATACAGTACCTGGTGGAGTTTTTACTTTAGGTTTTTTTGCTACTTGAAACCCACCATATTCTTTTTTATTATATGGCCAACCAGTTTTAGATGATTTATTTCTGCTGTTATTACATGATATTATTAGGCAAGGTAATAATATAAATAAAAATATTTTGCTATGGATATTCATTTAATATAGCGGTTGTTTGTAAATAATAAATTTTTATTATAGACAGTAATTATAAATTAATAAAGTGAATTTAGTAAATATTATTATAATTAATGTTTGTTGATTTTTATCATGTATATAAAAAAGATTTTTTATGTTTATATAAATAACCTCTACCATTTTTTTAATCAGGTTTAACTATTCTATATTTGAACATTGACAATATTTATGCCTATTAAACTTTTTATTTATTTTTAATGTAGTCAGTAATTAATAATGATTCATCAGTGTTTATTATTATGCGATTATTGATATTATTTATTGACAGTTGTTTATTTTTTTGAGTATTATAAACAAGACAATTGGTTACGTTTGTTAATTTGACATTATTAGAGCCTATTATAACGTTATTGTTGCTATCTCTTTGTTTAACGCTATTGTATATAGCATGCCAGGATCCTAAATCTATCCAATTAAATTCTGCAATAATTGTGGATATGTTATCGGCTTTTTCCATTAAGCCATAATCTATGGAAATACTAGGACATTGTGAATATACTTTTTTAATTTCTTCTTCCTCCTTGGGTGTGTTTAGAGATTCTGCTGCCTGCCAAAATAAATGACTAACCATGCTTAAATGTTTTCCAAAGGTATTTATTAAATTATTTGCTTTACAGATGAATATTCCTGAATTCCATAAAAATTCTTCACTCAATAAAAATTGTTTTGCAAGTTTCTGTGAAGGCTTCTCTGTAAATGTTTTTATTTTGTATATATTTTCTCCTAAAGGGTTTTTAGGTTCGTATTGTATGTAGCCATATTCAGTATATGAGCTTGATGGCTTTATCCCTATAGTTACAATATAATTATTAGAAGCACTAAAATCTAAGGCAGTTGCCATAGTGCTTACAAATTTTTCGTCGTTAGTTAGTAATTGGTCGCTGGGAGTTACTATAATATTCGCTTCAGAATTTTTAAGGGCTATTTTGTAAGCGGCATAAGCTATACATATAGCTGTATTCCTTCCTAAAGGCTCGTATAGTATGTTTGCCTGTGGTATAGAGTTTAGTTGATTTTGTATTAAATCTTTATAATTTGCTGTGGTTATTACATAAATATTGTCTTTTTTGCAAAAATTTAGATATTTATTGTAATTATACTGGAGTAAAGTTTCTCCTGTTTGTAATATGTCAATAAATTGTTTAGGATGGCTTTGTGTACTAACCGGCCATAGTCTGCTGCCTACACCGCCAGCCATAATCACCACATAGTTATTATTTTTATCCATAAATTATTGCTGGTCAGATAGATACCACTCTGCATATGAGCTTTCTGTTTCGTATAGTTTTATAGAAAATAATTGAATGTTTTTTTCTGCTAATTTAGGTTCTAGCGTATTTGCAAAATGGGCTAACATATTTTCACAGGTAGTTTGAAAATTAACTATAACTAATTTCATATTACTATTTAATGTTGTTATAAGAGGACTTTGGTTGACGTTGTTTAGTAATAGAGCATGGTCGTATTTATCAATAATATATTCTTTTACTAAAGATTTTAAATCCTTAAAGTCTATCACCATTCCGTTTTTGGAATCTTTAGGGTTGTCAATTGGTATCCCAATTACTGTTACATATAATTTGTAGCTATGCCCATGTATATATTTACAGTCTCCATCATGATTGTATAATGTGTGTGCTGCTTCAAAGGTAAAGCGTTTTGTTAGTCTGATGCGATTGATCATTTTTGCTTGTCCTTATTTAAAAAAAATTCTAATGCCTTATGTAAGTCTCTGCCCCTTAAGTCTGTTGCTACAATTGTACCGTCTGTAGATATTAAAAAATTGGCAGGTATAGCATTTACGTTGTAAAGCCTTGCTACAGGGCTGCGCCATCCTTGTAAATCGGATACTTGTGGCCAATTAAGTTTGTCAGAGATAATTGTTCTTTTCCACTTTGTTTCTTTTTCATCTAGTGATACACCTAAGATAATAAAATTTGAGTTTTTAAATTTTTCATAAGCTTTAACAAGGTTAGGATTTTCTATTCGGCACGGTCCGCACCAGGAAGCCCAAAAATCTATTAAAACCCATTTGTTTTTAAAGTTACTTAATTTAATATTTCTACCATCTAAAGATGGTAGCTCAAAATCCGGGGCTGAACTCCCAATTGTGAGAGGTGCAGGCTCTTGTATATCCTGATATTTTATTGCCTTATTAGTTTCTAATCCATAATCGGATCGCTTTAGTTGTTCGCTTAAGCTATTGTAAAGGGCTGTACCTGACTTATTATCAAGCATTTGACCTTTTAAAAGCACATTAATGATGAATAAACTAAATATTGAATTATTATGCGTTTTTATAAATTCATTCGTTGTTTTTTGAACTGATGCTATGCTTGCATCCATACTATCAATTGCTTTCTTTTGTTCGCTGATAGAAAGTTTAGTGTCATATATTTTCCCCCGGATGCTAATTAAATTTTCAAATTGCTTTTCCGTTAAATTATTATATTTTTCGAAATCATATTGGGCTGAAGGAGCATTGATCGAGGCAGTTTTAACTTGGTTTATATCTTTGATTTGTAAGTTATATGTACCATTTATTAATAATAGCTCTTTATGATTTTTATCTAAATACGGTTTGTCTTTATAGTTTTTTTTGGTGCTTATAGTTAATATTCCTATTTCAGGCCAGTTGTTATGCTTTTTCCTGATTTCAAATTTCTTATTTATAATTTTTGTTGAATCTAGGGTACTGCTATTTGTGTTATATAAAAATGCATAGTATTCACTATTGCCAGACAATTTGTCTATTGTTCCTTTTATTGTGTAACCGTCTGGATTTTGTGCCCAAGTGTAGTTAATGCTAATAACACTAATAAGGATATAAATAATGTATTTGTTAGTGTTTAATTTAGATAGTTTCATTCAATATAAATATACTTGCAGTTAAAAAATTATATTGTATAGTAAGATTCATTTACTGATTAGTGTCTAAGTTACTACTTTTATATATCGTTTAATATAGGATTTAATGTAAAAAGGCTGCAAACTTATGGATGGTGTAGTTTGCAGCCTTTTCTTGTTATAATTAGTTGTACGCTATTGTATTACAGCTCGTTTAAACTTAGGTTTTAAAGTTTTCTTGTGTACCTGAATATCTTTTCGCAACTGATGAGATTTGTTTTTAATGTCTTGCAATAATTTTCTAATTCTTATTGCCGCAGTTTTGTTGCCTTTTTCAATAAATTTTTTGTAATCTTTTTCTAAAGCCGTTTTGCATTCGAAAATTTCTTGTATTTTTTCCATAGTAATAGTTTGGATTAATTGGTTGGTTGTATGAAATTTTATAAATATTTGATCATAATTGTATAGCGAGAATTACCCGATTTCTGTTTTACTAATATAAATAAAGATATTAGCAAAACAAACCATAAATTTAACTTAATGTCGCATAGATAATATTTTTATTTGAAAAAATTCCTATAAATTATAAAAACATAGAAAATATAATTTACGCTTACAAAATATAACATACAGAAATGCGTCATAGTTCTAGATTATCGAACTTTTTATTTAACTTTGGCTAGAAAGCTTTATTTGAGCTTTTTAGTAGCATGTTTAACTTTTTATTTTATTGCTTAGTTATTATTGTAACTAAGGCAGATGCACTGAAATTATAAATTGATGACTATGGCAGAATTAAATTATTTAACCCAAGAGGGTTTAGATAAATTGAGAAATGAGCTTATTAAACTAAAAACTGAGGGCCGTCAACATATAGCACAACTTATTGCCGAAGCACGTGATAAGGGAGATTTGTCTGAAAACGCAGAATATGATGCAGCAAAAGAGGCGCAGCGTTTGCACGAGCAAAAAATCACTCATTTAGAAGGATTGTTGTCTACAGCGCGAGTTATGGATGACTCTAAAATAGATTTCACTAAAGTGCGTACTTTATCTAGAGTTAAACTGAAAAATATAGATACGGGTGCTGTAATGCATTATCAGTTGGTTTCTGAAAGCGAAGCTTCTATAAAGGAGGGTAAAATATCGGTTAAGTCTCCTATTGGTAAAAATTTATTAGGTAAGGAAATTGGAGATATAATAAAAGTAGAAACACCTAAAGGTGAAATAAAAATAGAAATATTAGAACTTTCCAGGCCATAATATTTGATTGTAATGAGTACTATATTTAAAAAAATAATCGATGGTCAAATACCAGGCTATATTATATTTGAGGATAAGAATTTTCTTGCTTTTTTAGATATAAATCCAGTGGTATATGGTCATACTTTATTAATCCCAAAAATAGAAGTAGATTATTTTTTTGATATTGATAATACGCTTTTAAAAGACCTTATTATAGTTGCTAAAAATTTGTCTTCTGCTTTGCAGAAGGCTACTAATTGCAAAAGGGTCGCTCTCAGAGTTTATGGTTTTGACATCCCGCATGCACACGTCCATTTGTTACCAGCAAACGATAACAATGATTTAAGTGCAAATAGTAAGCTTCATTTATCAAATAGTGAATTCCAAGCGCTGGCTGCTAAAATCAAAACTTTTTTGTAATAAGCATAGTTTGCTAATCTTATAGTAAATAATGCTTTCTTTCGGACTTTTAATAACTGCAGACAGTGGTTAAATATATATTTAAAAAAAAACAATATAGTGCATCTAATAAAAGTTCCAGCCTAAGGAAACACTTGGGTTTATGGAACCTGGTGTTTTTTGGAATAGCGTCCATAATAGGTGGAGGGGCTTTTAGTACTATAGGGCAGGCCACTGCGTATGGTGGTCCGGCAGTAATTTTACTATTTTTTATTATCGCTCTGGTTTGCTGTTTGGTAGCATTCTCATATGCTGAGTTATCTTCCAGGTTTCCATTATCAGGAAGTGCATATTCATATTCATATATCATATTTGGCGAAATAATAGCATGGTTAGTAGGTTGGACTTTGATAGTAGAATATACAGTTGGGAATATAGTAGTAGCTATATCTTTCTCTGAATATTTAGTAAGTATTTTGCATAGTATTAAAATAGATGCTTTAGGCATAAATGGAATACATATTCCTAAGTGGCTTAGTGCAAACTATTTTGATGTATTGAATAATTATAAGCAAGTGGAGGCGCTTATAATAAGTGCAGATGCATCTGGTATTACATCTAAACTACAGTCCGATTGGATGTTATATAAATCCGCCCCTACTTTTATGAGTATCCCTATTATAGTTAATTTACCTGCTTTATTAGTTACTTTATTTGTTTCTTATTTTGCTTACATAGGGATTAATATGTCTAATAAGGCCAATAACATTATGGTAACAATAAAATTTGCCGTAATTGTAATTATTGTAGTAGCAGGATTGTTTTATATAAAAATTGATAATTGGGTCCCTTTTATGCCTGAAACATTTAATAAAATGTTAACTGGTTTGTCAGCAATATTTTTTGGCTATGTAGGCTTCGATGCTATATCTATGGTGTCTGAAGAAGCTAAAAATCCGAAAAAAGACATATCTAAAGCTTTAATTATTAGTTTAGTTTTATGCGCTGCTATATATATAATTATAGCATTAACAATAACTGGTATAGTACCTTATAAAGAACTTAATATAGCCAATCCATTGTCTTATGTTTTTGCTAAAGTACATAACAGCCCTTTAGTAGTTTTAGTTTCAGTATGTGTTTTAGTCTCTATGATGAATGCTCTTATGGCTTTTCAAGTTGCTCAACCAAGGTTAATAATGAATATGAGCCGAGATAAATTATTACCTAAATGTCTATCAATAATTCATGGTAAATATAAGACGCCGCATTTAGCTACTATTCTGGTAGCGCTACTTGTAGCTTTGCCTGCAAGTATTGCAGGCTTTAATTTTGCAATAGATTTAACGAGCTTGGGCGCATTGTTCGTTTTTATGATTGTATGTCTTTCTGCTATTAAATTACGGTTAAATGATAATCATGCTAGTAATAATAACTTTAAAATACCATTTATAAATGCAAAATATATTCTTTGTATAGCTGTATTGCTAATGTCTATGTATTTAACAATATTCAAAAAATATGAGGTTATAAATTTTGTTAAAAATCATAGCATCGTAATTAAAGACAAAGAAGATATTATAGCTAATTTAAACGCAAATGATCTAAAGACTATAAAAATTTATTTCGAAAATAAAGATTTTTATCGAGAGTTAAATAAACTATCTGTTAATGAACAAGGGTTATTACTAGATAAAATTAACATAGATAGAAATAAAATATATAGCTCATCTATAGATAATTTCTTGGCCAAGATACCTAAGTGGATATTTATAATTGCAGTTATATTGAGTATTTATTTTTCTATAAAATATAAAGTCTCACTACTACCTTTAATAGGCTTTTTATTTTGCCTTTATTTTGCTTCAGAGCTTAGTTTTAATACTTGGATAGGTTTTTTAATATGGCTTTTTATTGGTGTATTAGTATATTTCATTTATGGATATAGAAAGAGTAATCAATGAGCCCTGTTGGAAACATAACTTATAAGATTTTTTAATGCTTCTTTGCCGTTTGAATCATTAAAACTATCTAGAATTTTTAAAGCCTTGATTTCATAAGTATTAATTTTTCTCATTGAATCATCAATGCCGTTGTTATCAATAATAAATTGAGTGACAGTATCTATATGTTTTTCTCGATTATTGCCATTTATAATTTTAAGAATTTCAGATTTTTTTTTTGCGTTTTTTAGCGCATAGATTAAAGGCAGTGTTATCTTCTTGTCCATAAAGTCAGAATCAGTTGTTTTATTTAATTTTTTAGATGTTATGTCTAAAAGATCATCTTTTATTTGGAATATCATACCCATGCAGCTACCTATCATCTTAGCTTTGTATATTATGGAGTCATTTTGGCAGGCACTTGTTGCTCCGGCTTGACAGCAAGCAGCAAATAATGATGCGGTTTTATTGTATATAATTTTAAGGTATGTCTTTTCATCTATTAAATTTTTCCTAGAGCTTTCTATTTGGATTATTTCTCCCTCGCTCATCTTTTTGATACTATCAGAGTAAATCTCTAAAAGTTTATAATCACTATTTTTAACAGTAGCTAATAGAGTTTGAGCGAACATGAAGTCACCAGTTAAAACTGCTAATTTATTGCGCCATACAGCATTTATTGAAAATATACCTCTGCGTTTGAATGTGTTATCTACTACATCGTCATGTACTAAGGAAGCAGTATGTAAAATTTCTACTAACACTGCAGCTCTTAGAGATTGTGTAGTTACCAGGCCACATAATTTAGCGCTTAATAATACAATTATAGGCCTTATCTGTTTGCCCTTTTTTTTTAAGATATAATTTAAAATCTTTCTTAAGAGAACATTTTTGCTGTATAGAGTTTCTTTTAATAGCGCATTAAATAGGATTAATTCATTTGTTATAGGTAGTTTTATTTCGTCCAGATTCATTTCAATGCGTTAATATTAAAATTTGCTAAGTTATTTTTACTCATAATAATGCCATTTTTAAGTATAATTATGCCATTATTTGCTCGCATTAAAGTTCTTAAAAAAATAAGATCTGTAAAGTATGTTTCTAAGGTTATTTGAATTTTAGTTTTAAAGTTTTTAATGTCTGTATCATTTGCAGAAGTAAGTATATAAACAGGCGTTTTAATTAACTCGGCTTGTTTTAATATCGAATTGATTTTAGCTATATCTTTATTTTTGAGCGTATTTAAATCAAGGCTGGTTATTAATATTACTAGTCTTGTATTATTTACTATTTCCTGAGTGTGATCGTGCCAATTACTATCCAAGGCTAAGGGATCTAGTAGTTTATGATTGTATAGATCTCTAAGGCTTACTCCTTTCTTGTATTGACTGAAGTCTATTGCGGGTAGATTTTTATAAGTATATAAGCCTAAATATAATGATATTAAAAATATAATCAGTGTGTAAAAATATTGTTTGACTGGTCTATAATAAATTTTCGGTATATAGAACAAAGACAAATTTATAACTAGTAATACGACATCTTTAAAAAAAGATTGCCAGGGGGTAAGAACTATTACATCCCCAAAACAGCCGCAGCTTTTAACTTTATCAAAATATGCAGAATAGAAAGTTAGGAAAGCAAAGAAGATTAGTAGTAATAAGCTGATTTTCTTAGCTAAATTAAAATTAATCTTAAATATAAGTAGTACTCCTAAAGATATTTCTAATGCGCAAAAAAGTATACTTAACGGTAAAGTATAAGGGATTAGAATATGTAAGTTAAACACATGGCAATACTCCTCTAGTTTGTATGCAAAACCTAAAGGATCATTTTGTTTTATTAAGCCAGAGAATAAGAATATTAATCCTAGTAATATTCTTAATATTTGAATTAGCAATTGCATTATAATTTTTGTAGGCGTATTATATAAAAAACAGCATAATTTATGATGTCAATATAATTTGCTTCCAAGCCTTCAGATGCTATAAGTTTCTCCGCATTTTTAATTATGCTTTTTATCCTGAGTATTTTCATTAAAATTATATCGGTAATGCTAGTTAAATCTATTTCTTTCCATATATCGCTATAGTCATGGTTTTTGTTGCGTAGTATTGCAAATGCCATTTCTGAATATTTATTATACATATCTTCGGCTTCTTGTAGATTTATGGATCTATTTTGCAGGTTGTTTTCGTTTAAAATTAGCGCGATTATTGAGTAGTTAACCAAAGCAATGTATTCATTTAATATTGGTTCGCCAACTTTATTAATGTTGCTGTTCTCTATAGTTCGTATCCTTATTGTCTTTATATATAGTTGATCTGCTATAGATATTTTCCTTAGCATTTTCCAAGCATCGTTGTAATCTTCAAATTTTTGCAAGAATAAATTTTTGCATATTGAAATTGCTTCTTCGTATTGTTTCATTGGTTACATTGAGTATTTTTATCTATACTATTAACTAAAATACGTAATATTTGTCTTATGTTAATTAATGTTGGAGGTAAATTAATGGATTTATCCATTCCTAGAGTTATGGGAATAATAAATGTTACTCCGGATTCGTTTTATGCTGAAAGTAGGAGAGATCTTTTAGGTAGTCTCAAAACAGCAGAGCAATTTTTGAAGGAAGGTTGTGATATATTAGATATTGGCGCTTATTCGTCTTGGATACACTCTAAAGAAATTAGCAGTGAACAGGAGTGGGCTAGGTTAGAAGAGCCATTGAATGCTATAAGGAAAGAGTTTCCTGGTGCAGTTATATCGATAGATACTTTCCGTGCAGATGTCGCGAAAAAGGCTATTAATTGTGGCGCTAATATAATTAATGATATATCCGGCGGTAGTTTAGATTCTAAAATGGTGGATGTTATCTCGAGCTGCCAGGTCCCTTATATATTGATGCATATGCGAGGGACGCCAAATAATATGCAGGATTTTACTCAATACGAAGATTTAATAGTCGATCTTACTAATTATTTTGTAAATAAAATAACCGTGTTACGGGAAAGAAAGGTTAAAGATATTATTATAGATCCGGGTTTTGGATTCTCAAAGAGCTTGGAACAAAACTATATTTTATTAAATCATCTGGATAAGTTTAAAATTTTTGATTTACCAATTTTAGTTGGACTTTCCAGAAAATCTATGATTTATAAGCTTTTTGATATATCAGCTAAGGATGCTCTGAACGGCACTTCCGTGCTAAATTTTGTGGCTCTTAATAACGGTGCAAATATACTGCGCGTGCATGATGTAAAAGAAGCCAAACAAGTAGTTAAGCTTTATGATATGTTAAATGATAATTAATAACTTTCTGGTAAATAAAAAAGGGTGGATACAATAAGTATCCACCCTTTTTTATTTACCAGAAAGTTATTTCTATTAATTCTGTACCTTTATTTCAACCCTACGGTTAAGTTTCCTATGTTCTTTAGAATCATTAGGATATGCAGGTCTTGTTTTGCCATAAGATTTTACAGTTATATCGCTAGAAGGGATGCCAAAGCGAACTAAAACTCTTTTTATTGAGTTTGCTCTGCGTAGCCCAAGTCCATAGTTATATTTTGTAGTGCCTATGTTACATGTATATCCTTCAAGGATTATTCTTGTAGCATTTTTAAGTTCACTATTTGCAAGTTCTCTTAAAGTGTTTTCTGAATCTCCTATTAGGTTAGCGCTATCAAAAGCAAAATGTATAGTGCCTTTGTTACCTGGAGTAACATCATGTGATGGTTCCGAAGTGCTGGTAGGTTTATCAGGAACAGTAGTAGCAACTTCTACAGGTGCTGGAGGTTCAGGGAAGTGGATTGCTCTTCCTGCACCGTCAACAGGTACGCCTGCAGGTGTGTTAGGTTCTTTATCTCTGTAATCAGGTACACCATCGCCGTCGCTATCTTTGTATAGATCATCAACTTTATTTGATAATGTGCTAATTTGTTTATGTATTTCTGCTAACTCAGCTGATGATGCAGATTCACTAAGTTCATCATACATTGTTTTAACAGGGTTGTACCATTTTTTAGGTTGTCCTTTTCCACCAAAATGGAATTCTAACCCGGCATATGCATATGACCATTTACTAGAAGGGATAGCTACGTTGCTATGATCAGCTGGATTTACATACATAAAGTTTTTTTGTAAGAAATTCATATCATAACCTAAAACTAAACTCAAAGGTGTTGCGATATGAATGCTTAATCCTGCACCTACTGTTGCAAATTGATTTCCTAATTGTTGATTATTATTAAAATCAGGTTTGTATAGAGCGTATCCTGCACCACCTTGAATAAATAATGCAACTATAGGTTTAGAGTGTACAAATGATAAGCCTCCAGTAGAAAGCCTTAATTTTGCTGACATAGCAGCTGTTAACTCTGTGTTAAATTCTTTGCTATTATAGGTACCACGCAGTTTTCCTCCCTGGTAGTTTAATAACAATTCTAAGTGCTGTGTAAAAGAATAACCCAGGTATGCTCCATATGCCAATTGAGGCTTGGTACCGTGGTTATTTAAGTTTAGAGAACCTAGAACAGCGGGTAGCCCTACACCGCCATTAATACCTAAAGTAAAATTTTTTAAGCCCATTTCGCTAAAAAGCTTTGGCTTTTGGGCATTGGCGTCGTTTTGAGCACTTAATGTTAAGGGTACGTATAACATGGCGCAAGCGACGAATAATAGGAGTTTAATCTTTTTTTTCATGTCTATTTAAAGGAATATTATTACTTAATTCAATTAATAAATACTTTTGTTTTATGATTTGTTACTTAATTTGTTTTATAGTTATACAATAAACTGGTTGTAGTTCTACTTTAAATGCAATAAGAGCAATATTTATTAAATTCAATTACAAAAACCTTTCTTAGTATTATTATAATTTTACTTAAACTATAATAAATATCTTTTGTGTATTCCTAGCGCATAGCTATTGCTAATATAAAAATTATTTGTAAAAATAAATGCTAAAAGTAGATCCTTTTTTTTCTCTTGAACTTATTTTTATCTCTCCGTTGTGGCTATGTATTATGTTATATGCACTCGTTAGCCCAAGCCCCATGCCTGTTGCCTTATTTGTATAAAAAGGATTGAATATTTGCTTTATTTTTTTTTGTTCAATACCTATGCCATTATCTTCAATAGTTGTAATTATCGAATTGCTTATAATATCTGTTTGTATAGTTAATATTCCCTTTTGAGGTTCCATCGCTTCTATAGCATTAATTATAATGTTTAAGAAGGCTATTACTATTTTATCTACGTCAACGTCTAAGTCAATATCAATTTGTTTCGTTAATATTTTTATAATTGCGATTTCATTTAATCTAATTCTATCGCTTGCCAGCTCTAGTGTATCGTTTACTATATCATTTATTGAATATTTTTTACGTGTTAAATATTCTGTTATGCTGGTATTAAGTAATTGATTAACCAGCATATTTATTCTGTTAGAATTGCGTCTTATTACATCTACACAAAAATTGTGCTTATTGTCGTTATTTGGCAACTCTTGTTCTAGTTGTGCTAAAGCCAGATTTATATTGGTAATAGGATTTCTTACTTCGTGGGCTACTAATTTAGCAATTTTTTCAGTTGTATTCAGTTTTTGCTTTATGTTTTGTAAATATTGATTGTTGTGTTCCTTGTTTAAAGAGTTTTTATGTAGCGTTCCTTTGTATGCTATGCTTCTTCCAAACGAGTTATAAATAGTTTCTAGATCTAGGGTAATGGGAATAAATTCCCCATTTTTATTTTTTAATATCAGTTCGGTGTCTTTTATATGTCCTTTTTGCTCAAGTTGTAACATTACATCGTTCCATGGTTTCTTTTTGTACAGCAGGTTTTGAAAATTTTTATTTAGTATATCGTTTTTGCTATATAATATGTTATTTGCAAAGTCACTATCTGTATATGTTATATAGCCTTGTTTGTTAATTATGAAATTGAATTTTTTATTATTTCCCGCATTTTTCTTTTTTATGATCCTTTTACAGCTGAGTAATATATTTTTTTCTAATTGCTTAGTGTTTATCTGAATGCTTTGAGTGGTATTTAATTTTATTTCATACTCTTGTTTATTTGGTGAGCTTATAAATTTTTTTACTATTTGTTCTATGGTATCTGAGTGCACTGTTTTTAGCATGTCTAGGGCTTCATTGTTAGCATAAATAGTGTTTATAGTAGTAATGATTTTGTTATTAAATATAGGTTCTAGTAATAATATTCCAAATTCTAGATTTGACAATATTGCTTTATAGTATAGTTGTTTGTTAAATCTGTTTTTTGTTATGTTTTGCACTTTTAATTTACAACTATAAATATTGTTTTATTTTTAAACTTTTCATTTTGTTGTATAATGTTTTTCTATCAATGTTTAATAGTGCTGCTGCTTTTGTTTTGTTAAAATTAACTTTACGTAGTGTTTCTAATATTATTTCTAGTTCTGCTTCTTGTGATATAGTTTTTAAATCGCTGTTAATTTCGTGTTTGTCTAAGGGTTCTATGTAAGATATAGCGCTTGTCCTTGCAGTGTGATTCAATTCTTTTGGTATGCTTTCTATTTCTATAAAATTGCCGTTAGGAGTTAATAAGCAGGCTCTACGTATCACATTTTTTAGCTCTCTGATATTTCCTGCCCAAAAATAATTTTTGAAATGTTCTATTACTTTGTCAGTAAATCCTGGTATGTTTTTATTTAATTCTTTATTTGTTGATTGTAAAAAATAATTTGCAAATATTAAAATGTCGTTACCTCTCGATCTTAAAGGAGGTATGTTTATATTAAATTCGTTGAATCTATGATATAAGTCTTCTCTGAATTCTCCCTTGCTAACTTTTCTCCACAGGTCTTCGTTGGATGCTACTATGATTCGTACATCTAGTTTTATTTCTTTACTTGATCCAATGCGTTTTACTTTTCTTTCTTGTATTACTCGTAGGAGAGATACTTGAATGTCGTATGATAGATTGGCAACTTCATCTAAAAATATAGTGCCACCGTTAGCTAACTCAAAATGTCCTATTTTTTGATTGTGCGCGCCTGTAAAGGCGCCTTTTTCATGGCCAAATAGTTCGCTGCTTGCTAATTCTTTTGATAAAGATCCACAATCGAGTGCTATAAAAGGTTTGTTTTTCCTTTTACTGTTTATATGTATAAGATTTGCTACCGATTCTTTTCCAGTTCCGCTTTCTCCAAATAGTATAACACTGAAGTTGGTTGGGGCTACTAGTTTTATTTGTTTGTAAAGCTCTTTTGCTGATTCAGACTCACCTATTATATAGTTACATGTGTCTAAAACGGCGATCGCTTCAGTCTTGCTATCAGATTTTTTGCTGGTATCTCCCTGATATTCTAAATTAGCCTTTGCTACTGTAAGCATATTGCTATTTTGTATATATTCAAAAGCTTTGTCAACTTCTTTTAATATTTCGTCCGGGTATAGGGGTTTTGTTATATAATTATAAGCTCCGTTTTTAATCATTTCGACTGCTATACGTATGTCGGAATACCCTGTTATTATTATTACTAAAGCTTTAGGATTTATTTTTTTGATTTTCTCAAACATTGCGCGACCATCAATATCGTCTAATCTATAATCACAGAATATTAAATCGTATTCGTTTTTTAACAACAAAGATTCAGCTTTAGCCCCAGATGTTGCTGTGGTTACGTCAAAATTATGTTTTGTTAAAAAACGCTCTAGTAATAAACCTATATTGATTTCATCATCTATTATCAGGATACGTTTCATTGAATTTCGTTGGTTTTAGTAATAACTGTTAATTTGGTAAAATTATTAATAAGCAAATATAATAACTTTTTCTTTTTAACCTAATTAAATATGCTTTGTTATATACGTATAGTTAAACCTGCTAGAAAATTCAAGTTAAATCCAGGATAAAATTTAAAAATTTCGTATCTACTATTTAGCAAATTATTAACTTTTGTAAATATGCTAACGTATTTAAATTCGTATTCTGCACCAAGTGATAAGTTTAAGAATGAAGGTAGCGTTTCTATATGATTTAATGATTCGCCTATATAAGCATTTTGCTTTGATAAATAGCTTACTAGAATATTTAGCTTTAAATTATTTATAGGCTTTATAATGTTATTGAGTGAAGTTATAACTGTAGGTGTGTATGTGGGTTTAATATTATCTTTTAATGTATAGTTCGATAATGTAAGTTCTAAATTTGAGCTTATTTTGTCATTATAATTTATATTTAATTCTGAGTTGACTATCATAGCTTGGGCGCCATTTACATAGACTATATTAAATTTATCTACTTTATTTTCTTTGTTAGTAAAAAGAGGCATATTATCAATCTGATTATAAGTTAAAGCAGTTTTAAATTCAATTACGGCACTTGGCGCAATCTTTAGACCAAATTTTAGGTTAAGTTTTTTGTTTGTATTTGATATTGTTATGTCGTTATCGATATAGGGGTTAATGTCTAATAGCTTTTTGTAGCTCATTATTTCTCTATGACCACTTAACTGACCAAAAATTACCATGTAATCCCTGATTATATGGTAATTGGAATGTATATATGGGTATGCTGCTAATTGTGTGTTTTTTTCAGTAAATACGTTTGTGTTTAATCCTACTTTAAAATCAAAAGAGTTAGTTGTAAATTTTAGATATGGTGATACAGAAAATCTATGATTTGAGATACTAATATTCTGGAGTTTTATAAAGTTTAGGTCTATGTTTGAATCGAATGATACGTAGTTATTTAGTGCAATGTTGCTGTTGAGAGAAAAAGCATTTTCACTGACATTCCTGCTAGTGCTTAGACTGTGTGAGCTCGAGGTTATTATATAATGAAAACTATTATTAGTGGTATCATTATTTATACTTATTATGCTGCTAATGTTCCTAATACCGTGTTCTTTATCCTCTGAAGTTATATTGGTAGGCGGCATCTGACCTAGAGTATCTGCCCCATAGAAATTGAATAAATTTTGGTCGTAGTTGAGTTTAATATTTATCGAAGTTTTAGGATTGTCTAGAGTAAAGAAACCTAATATTTTATTTGTATTTATAGTTTGATCGTCTAGTGTGTTACCTTTTATTGAGCGATGGCGTATGTTAAATCCATATTTCAAATGCTTTGATGGGAAACTATTGAAATTGAAATCTGCCAGATAGTTTTGCATGTTGCCAGCTCCAAGTTTTACGTAAAATAATGGTATATATTTGGATCTGGTCTGTATTAAACCAGCATTTATAATGTTTTTAGTTTCATTTTCACTGGTTATTTTATTATCATAAATTTCATATTTCATTTTAGGTTTTATGTCCGTATATGAAGGCATTTTGGGCTGTAGTTGAATTTTTGGGAAAGGTTTAACTACAGGTGTAATAGGTTTTAATATGTCAATTTCCTCAGATATTTCTTGCGCTGATAACTTTTGAACGTATACAAACCCTATTATATAAAATAGTAATAAATATTTAGTTTTTACTTTCATTGTTTGTAGTGGTTTTGTTAGATTCTTCAGTGATTTCTTTAAGTCTCTTTTTTGCTGTTTGTAGAACATTATCGTTTTGAGAATAGTTATCAACTATGCTTTGTAAAGTTGCTATGGCTTGGAAAGAGTTCCCTTGTTTATAATAATTTTCTGCCAATAATAAGAATGTTTTAGCCGTAAAAGTGCTATTAGCAGGAAAAGTGCTTATAATTTTAAAGCATATTCGTTGCGATTCTTCGTAGTTATTTTTTAAGTATTGTATGTAGGCAATTAGATATTGAGTATTTGCCTGCGTTTCTGATATTTTATTAGTGCTTACTTTTTTTAGGTATGTTAAGGCTTCGTCATTTTTATTTTGTATTAATAGAGCTTTAGCCATGTATAGATTGGCGAGGTCTTTTTCATCTGTAGTCAACTTGGGCCTGCTAAGTAGCTTAGTTGCATATTGCATAGCTAATTGAGGTTTTTTTGCTTCGTGGTAGGATATTACTAAGTTTAAAAGGGCCCATATATGTGTAGTGTCGTCTATGCTTTCTTTTTTGTTATCAAGATCCGATAGTAATGGCGCTGCTTGGGCATACAATTTTTTTTCTAATAATATAATAGCAGCTTCTTTAGTTGCTATTATATTATAGTTATTATTATTTGTTTTTAATAGAGCCTGATAATCACTTAGAGCTTTATCCTTATTTTTTTCGTGTTTGTAAGATTGAGCTCGTATATATAAAGCTTCTGCAAGGAAATACCCTGATGGGTATTTGTCTATGTATGAAGTTAGCGTAGATATTGCCTTATTATAATTTTTGTTTAAAAATACTGAACGACCAGCCTCAAAGTTGATTAGTTCTTGATTTTTAGATTCTATGTGTATACCAGGTATAGTTTTTACATAGCTAAAGTAAAGATCCGGATTGCCTTGCTTAATGTATATATTTTTAATAGATTCTAGAGCTTGTTTAGATTCATTGGTGTTAGGGTGGTCGCGTATTACTTGTTTATATATATTGATAGCTTCATTTTCTTTGCCTAAGTTCATGTTTATTAGAGCTAAACTTACTTGAGCTTGTGGTATGTAAGGACTATACTTATACTTTTTAAGCTCTGTAAAGTTGCTAATAGCCTCATTGTAATTTTTTAATATAAAATTAGAATGCCCCATTTCGTATAAAGCTTTATCTACGTATTCAGATTTCGGATAAAGTTCTATTAGAGTTTTTAGGGTGTATATTTGGTCTGGCAACTTGTTTTCCAGGCCAAATATTAATGCCTTTTCATACATAGCGTAATCGCTGTTTGTATGTTTTTCTAATATAATTTTATTGTAGTTTTCTATTGCTTTAGTATATATCTTAAGGGCAAAATAAGAGTTACCCAGGTTTAAATAGCTATCGATAATTTGATTCTTGTCTGTTGATTTAGCAAGACTCAAATAATTTTCAAAATATTTTGCAGCTTGTCTATAATTTTTGAGTTGTAAAAAGGTATGAGCTATTGAATAATATACTTGAGGATAAATATATAAATGTTTAGTATTTTTATTTTGTAATACAATCATATAATTTGCTACAGCTTCCTGATACATGCCAGATTCATATAATGCCTCTGCTTTCCAGAATAGGGATAGAAGCTTAATTTGGTTATCGTGCGGATATCGTAAAGATTTGTTAAAATTTTCTATTGCTTTATCAGGCAAATTGTTATTAAAAGTTTCTATAGCATAACAGTAAGAAACTTTCTGATATAATGAAGCAACTTGGGCATCTTTAATGGTTAAATCGTCTAATAGTTCAATTGCTTCTTTGCAATTGTTAGAATCTAAAAGCATTGCGCTAAGCAGAGATTTTGCTTCGCTAATTTTATCTGACTTTGGATATTTGCTAATAAATTTTCTTATACTGTTTAAAGCTTCCTGATTATAATTGCTTTCGTAGGCTAGTTTTGATAATTGGAATAATGACTCCTCTGCAATTTTTTTACTAAAATTTAGGGAAGCAGCTTTCCTAAACGATGCTAAAGCATCTTGTTTATCATTACGGATTAACGCCATGTTGCCTAAGCTTAATAATCCATATTGTGCGTAGATATCATTATAAGTTATTAATTGCTGTAAGATCGAAGTAGCTTTATCGTATTTGTTAGTTTTGTAATAGCTATAACCTATTTGATATAATTCTTGAGAAGTTAGTTTAGGTTTTTTTTCTAAATATATATTATAGTAGGTTAATGCATTTTCATAGGCTCCTGAGGCAAAATAAGATGAGGCTAATATCGACATAAATTCATTTGGGATTTCTGTAGCTTTTTCTGACTGTATTTTTATATCGTATAGTTTATATATTGATGCATAATCTTTTTTGTATAAATATATCTGCCCAATTAAAGTTAAAAGGTTCTTCGTTGATATTCCATCGTCTTGTACTCTTAGCAAATGCTTTAAAGCTGTGTCATAATTAGCTTTAAAATAATTTATATATCCTATATAGTATTGCGCCAGATTATAATTATGACCTGCTTTGTTTGTAATTTTTATAAAGTTAGGTAGAGCACTATCATAATCTTTCTTGATAAAATAAGAGTATGCTAAGTTAAAATTGTAGTCTTCTTTTTGTAAAGTAGTGAGTTTGTCGTTACGATAGGTTAAGTACCATTTTTTAGCTTCATTATAGCTGCCATTTTGAAAGTATATATTGCCAATATCAAAAAACGCTTTTTTACTGAATTGACTAATAGGATTTATATATATAAAATTTTGAAGTTTTTTCTCAGCTTGTATGTTTCCTAGTTGCAAATTGCTTAGTAGGGCTAAGTATCTTGCATTGTATTTTAATAATTCAGCTGTATTATGGTTAATGATTTCTGACACATTATATGGTTTGTTTGAAAAATATAGGTTGTTTAAAGTTTCACCAGCCGTGGAGTACATGCCTTTGTCATATAATTCTAACCCTTTGTTGAACGAAGTTATATGGTTATCAACAATATTTTGCGCTTTAGAGGCGCTGAATCCCAGGGATAAAAATATTATTGATGTTATTAATGGTTTTAGCATAAATTTATTTCCCAAAAGTTCCAGTTTTATATATGAAATTATAATAAGTTGAATAAATTATTGACGCCGG
Source organism: Candidatus Krakonobacterium acarorum (assembly GCA_050311575.1). Taxonomy (GTDB): domain Bacteria; phylum Bacteroidota; class Bacteroidia; order SolTP2; family SolTP2; genus Krakonobacterium; species Krakonobacterium acarorum. Next base: position 432,541 of record JBNOKO010000001.1, read on the forward strand.
CAATCCTGCAGGTTAAGAATCCTTCAGCATATTTACATTCGGTCAGTTGTTCGATAGGGCTGGCAAAATCTCTAGCGCGCCCTAATATTAGGCTTGACATTAAAGGAGTTAAATTATTCCTCTCATATTGATATGGGCTGTTTTTTGTATCCTTAGATATAAAATTGTCTAGTGATACAACTTGTTTATCTTTTATACAAAATTGTGTTTCATAAGCACATAGAGCCTCCAGTTTTTTTTCCATTTCAGCGTCTGTTAGCGTTATTACGAAGTCTGGCACATGTAACCGCGATAATATATATTGATAAATAACTTTTGGCCTCCAATGCTCTTGTTTGATGCCATTGTGCTGCGTTTCTATCATTTTTAAACCTGATAGAAATGCAGCTTCCGATACAAGTTTGCCACTTCTTTCATGATCTGGATGCCTGTCATGAAAAGGATTTACTAGTAATATTTCAGGCTTGAAGAGGCGTATCTGCTCGATTATTTTTAGGCGGTTTTCTTTGGTGTTATGAACGAATCCATCTGGCAGATTCAAATTAGTTCTGGCTGTTAATCCTATAATTTTAGATGCTTGTTTACTTTCTCCATCTCTTGTTTCTACTGTCCCTCTTGAGCCCATCTCGCCTCTGGTTAAATCTACTACTCCAACTTTATAGCCCATATTTACATGCTTAATAAGAGTTCCTCCGCAACCTGCTTCAACATCATCCGGATGAGCGCCGAAAGCTAGTATATCTAATTTTTCCATGTTTGTTCTTAATTTATTCAGTTTTTTCTAATTTTTTAACTATAGATTCTATTTCATAATCTTGTATTATATTATATGTAGATTTAAGATTTTGCCCGAGACCCCTAACGATTACTTGTATTAAACTGGCATTTATACTCCCTAACTTGTCAGCAAGTAATTGATAGGTAGTATGCCCTGTTTGTCTATTAATTAGTTTGATAATAATTTTTCCTTGGGTAGGAGTCAGTTCTTTGCTTATTCCAATGATTTGAATTTTTAATTTATTATAGTGTTTTTTTAACACTAAGTCGCGTTCCTTTTTTTTTTTGCATTCGAGCAGATCGTAATCCAGACTATTTAATTCATTAACTAATTCTTTCGCATATCGTAAGGCTATTGCCACATCGCGCTCGAGTTTTAAATATTTTAATTTTGCTTCATGATTTGGAAATATTCTGTCAGAAGTTAAATATACCGGATCGAGCATAATTATCGGGGTCTGTTGATTGTTGTGTATATTGGTATTGGGTTTATTTATGTTTTGAGCTAAGCTTATATTATGAGCTATAAGTATTTGTGAAAAACTCAACATAAATAAAACTTTATTCATAGTAATATAGAAAAAGTAGTAACATATAATCGTTATCAATAATAGAAATTACGAATAGTGCCTAATAAACTTTATATTTTATTAACTAGTGATCTCTGCAGGATTCGAACCTGCGACCTGCGGCTTAGAAGGCCGTTGCTCTATCCAGCTGAGCTAAGAGACCTTGAATATCTATCCTTTTAGAATACAAGTTACTATCTTTGTATAATATACTGAATAACAAATTTACAAAATTTTTATAATTAGGCTAATTTTAAATGCAAATAGAACAAATAAGATTATTAAAAAACAAGCTAAAAGCCTTAGGGCAATATCTTTGATATAGATAAAATAGAAGCAGAAATAAACCAGATACAGATTCAAAGCACTCAGGATAGTTTTTGGACTTCCCAAGCCGGATCAACAGATTTGATGGGAAAACTTAAAATGTTGAAAAAAATATACGACGATTATAAAAAAGTTCAAGCAGAACTTGCTGATACCGAAATATTATTTGAATTTTATAAACAGGGTCAGGTATCGGATGCTGAAATACAAGAGCAATATAATTATGCATCGTCTTTAACCTCGGATTTAGAGTTAAAAGTTACGCTGAAGCAAGAAAGTGATACGCTAAGCGCTATTATTAACATTAATGCAGGGGCGGGTGGTTTAGAGAGCTGTAATTGGGCCCAGATGCTCATGCGCATGTATATAATGTGGGCCGAAAAGCATTCCTATACTATTAAACAAATCGACTGTCAGTCAATAGAAGAAGGTATTAATAGTTGTGCTCTGGAAGTAAATGGTATCTATGCTTACGGTTATTTAAAAGGTGAAAGTGGCGTTCATAGATTAGTACGGATATCACCTTATGACTCAAACGCAAGACGGCACACTTCATTTGCATCAGTATTTGTATACCCCTTAGTTGACGAAACTATAACAGTAGAAGTTAATGCAGCAGACTTAAAATGGGACACATTTAGAGCTGGTGGTAAAGGAGGGCAAAATGTTAACAAAGTGGAAACGGCTGTAAGACTTACGCATATACCAACAGGAATAACCATAGAATGCCAGCAAGAACGTTCACAGTTTGCAAATAAAGAAAAAGCTATAAAATTATTAAAGTCTCAACTTTACGAATTAAATCTTAGAAAGCAAAAAGAGAAAAAAGCCAAAATAGAAAGTTCGAAAAAAAAAATAGAGTGGGGCTCTCAGATAAGGAATTATGTATTGCATCCTTATAAACTCGTAAAAGATTTGCGTACAAGTATCGAAACTTCTAATGTACAGTCAGTTTTAGATGGAGGTATAGACGATTTTATTAAAAGTTATTTATTACAATACGAAACTTAAACAATACTTATGTCATTATATATTAAACAATTTGTTTTTAATCCGTTTTTAGAAAATACATATATTGTTTATAACGAAAACGGAATAGCTATGTTAGTAGATCCTGGATGTTGTAATTCCAGTGAGCAAGATGGAATAATATCTTACATGAATGAAAATGGCTTAAAATTAAAATATTTAGTTAATACTCATGCTCATATAGACCATATATTGGGAAATAAATTTGTTTATGATCAATATAACTTAACTCCTTTAGTGCATCAACTGGATTTATATAATTTTGAATATTCAAAGCAAGCTGCTAAATCCTACCAGATAAATTATAGCCAGAGCCCTATGCCTACTGATTATTTAAAAGAAGGAGATATAATTAACTTAGATGCCGATAAACTAGAAATAATTTTAACTCCTGGTCATACAAGCGGTAGCATAAGTTTTTACTCTCAATATGACGGTTTTATAATATGTGGCGACACATTATTTAAAGGTAGCATCGGACGCGTTGACTTACCAGGGGGCGACATGGATACCCTTATTGATACCATAAAACATAAAATTTTAACCTTGCCAGTTACTACTATAGTTTATCCGGGTCATGGTCAAGAAACTACCGTACAAGAAGAAATTAAAACAAATGTTTTCCTAAATTAAGTTGGTTTATAGTGCACAAAAAATATGAGCATCTATAGTTTAAGCTTAAGATATTTGATCCCTAAGGGCAGCATAAACATAATTAATATGTTGTCTATAATATCTTTTGTGGGTATAATAGTAAGCATAATGATATTAGTTATCATACTTTCAGCTTTTAACGGGATGAGCGATATGATAAAAACAGGTTATAAAAACTTGCAGCCAGATCTATTAGTAAAATCTAGAAAAGGTCACTTTTTTAACCTTACAGATACTATAAAATCTGATTTAGATAATCTAAGGCCTAAATTATCTTATTACGAAATACTTGAATCCAAAGCTATGCTTAGTTATAATAATTTCTCAAGCGTAGCTACTATAAAAGGTGTAACAAAAGATTATTTAGAGGCATCTAAACTAGATACTTTATTAACCGGTGGCAGCATAATATTAAAAGACGAAGCAGGTTTTAACTATGGATTACTAAGCGATTCTCTAGCTAGATATTTAAGAGTAAATATAGATGCGATAACTTATATTGTTGCCAAAGCCCCCGATAAAAATTTTAATAAAAATAATTTTTTTCATGCAAAAGTATTTAGCCAATTATCTATAAAACCTATAGCTACATTTATATCTAGCGATAACTCAGGCTCTAATGATATGTTTACACATATTGACTTTGCAAGAAAATTATTTGGTTATGAACATCAAATATCGTCCGTTGAAATTTTTCTAAAATCTAACGTATTGCCTAATCAGGTAAAAAAGCAGTTGATAAACATTTTTGGTCATAATTATAATATAAAAACTAAAGACGAGCAGAATGAATCAATCTATAAAATATTAAATACTGAAAAATTAACTATATACATAATACTTAGTTTTGTTATGTTTATAGCGATATGTAACATGGTAGGTTCTTTGACGATGCTTATAGTCAGCAAACGTAAAGACATTGCGGTTTTAATGGCCATAGGATACCCGCTAAATTCTATACGAAGGATATTTTTTGTCAGTGGGAACTTGTTAGTATTTTTGGGAAGTATTGTGGGACTTATATTGGGGCTCATTATTTGTATATTACAGCAAAAGTTTAAGCTGGTAATGATAGCAACTTCTGGTGTAATGAAGCACGAACCTTATCCTATATTGATAAATGTTTTAGATATTTTTATAATATTTTTTATTGCTATAATATTATCTATACCGGCTTTATTATTAACTTCTAAAATAGGTACAAAAAATATTCACATATGTAAAGAGTTGAAGCCTTAATATCATTTTATTATAACCAACCATGTATTAAAATAAAAAATGAATGGCAGTTTCTTTTGATAATATGTAAATGCTTAGACTTACTATATTTAATTAAAATTTGGGTTCCACCGCAAACTTTCTATTAATTTATTAATATCAATTCGTATATAATCAATAACTGGTTTAATAAAATCTATATTTGGAGTCATATTAAAATATAAAGATCCACGTAAAAAATTAGATTTATTATCGCTTATATAGAACTGAAGTGGTGAAGCAGCGTTGCCTTCTATTTCATAAAGGAAGCCGTAAACGTTATTTTTAGGATAGCTTAAATATACTTCGTTAATTTCAGATGCTTTAATAGTATGTTTAAATACGAGTTTCCTGCTGTCTTCTGATAATTTAATAATCTGGTTACGGTTTGTTATTTTAAAATAGCTGATATGTAAGGTTCCACCGTACTTAGGATAATTTATATTTAACCAACATTTTTCGTTTAAATTAGCTTCATCTGGAGTTACTGCACTGTATGACGGTATTAAAAAACTATAATTACAGCCATTAAAATTTTTAAATTGAATATAATCTTTTTCCACAAAATTGATCCTGTAATACGCCTTTGGTTTAGGAACGGAGTTAGGAGCATCGCTGCATGCATGTGCAAGAAAAGTAACAATTAAAAGTGTTAGTATTCTATATTTTAGTGTGAATATTTTTGGCATTTAATTCTTCAAATGATTGTTCTAGTCTTTTACTAAAAGATTCTTCAGCTTTACGCAGCCATACTCTGGGATCATAATATTTTTTATTTGGTCCAGCGTCAGATTGTGGATTGCCGATTTGCTTTTGCAAAAAATCTTTATTGTTATTGTAATAATCTTTGACACCATCAAAAAAGGCCCATTGTAAATCTGTATCGAGGTTCATTTTTACTACTCCATACTTTATGGATTCTTGAATTTCGCTTGCCATAGATCCTGACCCTCCATGGAAAACAAAACTTGCCGGATTACTAGTATCTCCTGCAATGTGTTGTTTTATATACTCTTGAGAATGAAATAATATTTTGGGCTCTAGTTTAACGTTTCCTGGCTTATAAACCCCGTGTACGTTACCAAATGCAGCAGCTATAGTAAAAGCATCATTGTATTTTGATAGTTCTTTATAAGCCATATATATTTCGTTGGGTTGGCTATAAAGTTTTGTAGAATCGATAGAAGTGTTGTCTATGCCATCTTCTTCCCCACCAGTTGGACCTACTTCTACTTCAAGCATCATATCTATTTTTGCTAGTCTCTGCATATACATGCACGAGGTTTTAAGATTTTCTTCAAGCGGTTCTTCAGACAAATCTAACATGTGCGATGTAAATAGAGGTCTTTTAGTGTCATTATAAAATTGTTCTCCTTTTTCTATTAGTCCATCTACCCACCCAAGCAATTTTGCTGCTGCATGGTCAGTGTGTAATATTATAGAGATATTGTATAGTTTTCCTAAGGTATGAATGTGTTTAGCAGCAACTAATGCACCATATATTGATGCTATATGCTTTGTATTGTCGATACTTTTGCCTGCAAAAAATTGAGCTCCACCGTAAGATAACTGAATTATTATAGGCGAATTTACTTTTTTTGCAGTCTCCAAAGACGCATTTATAGTATTAGTATTTGTAACGTTGACAGCTGGTAGAGCAAAATTATTTTTTTTAGCAAAATCGAATAATATTTTCGCTTCTTGACCATTTAATACACCCTTGGGTAGTTTTATTGTCATATAAATTTAAAAATTAGAAGTTCGTATAAATCTACTGCTTATATGTACTTGTTAAAGTGATCTATATTATAAGTGGCACTGTTTTGCAATTCTTGTTCTATTCTTAACAAGCGATTGTATTTAGCAACTCTTTCAGATCTACAAACAGAGCCAGTTTTAATTTGTCCTGTGTTCAAAGCAACGGCTAGATCTGCTATAGTCGTATCTTCGGTTTCACCAGATCGATGAGAAATTATAGTATTATAATTATTTGTTTTAGCCATATTAATAACTTCAAGAGTTTCAGTTAAAGTACCTATTTGGTTCATTTTAATAAGCACTGCATTGGCTGAATGTTTTTCTATTCCTTCAGTAAGCCTAACCGGGTTGGTTACAAAAAGATCGTCTCCAACTAATTGACATTTATTTCCTAATTCTTTTGTCAGCAATTGCCAACCGTCCCAATCGTCTTCAGAGCAGCCATCTTCTATAGAAATAATAGGGTATTTCTTTACCAGAGTGCTAAGGTAATCAACCATTTCAATAGATGATATTTTTTTGCCAGGATTCGATTTGTAAAATTTATAGATGTTATTTTTAGGATCGTATAGTTCAGTTGCAGCAACATCTAATGCTAAATAAATGTCTTTTCCTGCTTCGTATCCAGATTTTTCTATAGCTTCGATAATGAGCTCTAAGGCTTCATCGTTAGTATTTATTTCAGGAGCAAAGCCACCTTCATCTCCTATTCCTGTGTTGTAGCCTTTGTTAGTTAGTGTTGTTTTTAAAGTGTGAAAAATTTTACTTGCTATATGCAAAGCTTCACTAAAAGTTGGAGCTGATGAGGGGATTATCATGAATTCTTGTATGTCAAGTTTATTGGATGCATGTAAACCCCCATTGATAATGTTAAACATAGGTGTAGGCAATTGTCGTGCGTTGATTCCGCCTATATATTGGTATAGGGGTTGATGGCAAACTATCGCCCCTGCTTTGCAAGCTGCAATAGATACACCTAAAATGGCATTAGCCCCAAGTTTTGATTTGTTTTTTGTTCCATCTAACTCTAACATCATACTATCGATATGATATTGCCTGCATACGTCTAACCCTAATAGAGCTTGTTTTATTGTAGTATTAACATTATTAACAGCTTTTAGAACCCCTTTGCCTCCATAATTATTATCGTTATCTCTTAGTTCCATTGCTTCGTGCCTGCCTGTTGATGCACCAGAGGGAACGGATGCAATAGCTGAAATCCCACTTTTGGTAATTATTTCTACCGCTAGGGTAGGGTTGCCACGCGAATCAAGTATTTGATATGCTTCGATATCTATTATTATGCTCATGATTAAATTATTATATTTTTTATCGTTGCGGTTATATGAATATAAATAATTTTGTTTTAATTATTGATTTATCAAATGCATAAAATCATCAAATAAATAAGCAGAATCGTGGGTTCCTGGTGCTGCCTCCGGGTGGTATTGAACAGAGAACGCTCGTTGATTTTTTAAACGTATACCTTCAATAGTTTTGTCATTAAGATTTATGTGAGTTATTTCTATGTTACCAGTATCTTGCGTAGAATTTATATCTATTGCAAAACCGTGATTTTGAGACGTTATTTCACAAGTATTTGTTATCAAATTTTTTACAGGATGGTTTAAGCCCCGGTGGCCATTATGCATTTTATAAGTCTTTATGTTATTTGCAAGTGCTAATAACTGGTGGCCCAGACAAATCCCAAAATAAGTTTTTTTGCTATTAAGTATTTGTCGCGCTGTATCGATTCCATAATCCATAGAAGCTGGATCACCAGGGCCATTAGATATAAAATAAGCTGACGGCTGCCATTTTTCCATTTCGCTAAATGGAGTTTTTGCGGGGAAAACTTTTACATAGGCTCCTCTTTCTACGAGGTTATTTATAATGCTTTTTTTTATACCTAAATCTAAAACGGCTATTTTGATCTTTGAATTATCGTTTCCGCAATTGTATGCTTGCTTTGTAGAAACTATGCTTGATAATTCTAAACCTTCCATCGGTGGTGATTCGTTCAGCATAGATGTTAATTCTCTAATGTCCGTAATTTCTGATGATACAATTCCTTTCATGCTTCCTTTGTCGCGTATATGTCTTATAAGGCACCTTGTGTCTATATCAGTGATAGCAACTAAATTGTTTTTAATAAGAAATTCCTGTGTATTAAGGTCAGACTTTGCTCTCGAAGAGCTTTCGCTAAAGCTCCTACAAATAAGGCCGGCTATTTTTATAGAATCAGACTCAGATTCGTTTCTATTTGTGCCATAATTGCCTATATGTATAGTAGTGGCAACCATAATCTGTTTATAATATGATGGATCTGTAAAAATTTCCTGATATCCGGTCATGCCAGTATTAAAACAAACTTCGCCTATAGTTGAGCCGCTTTTGCCTATAGCTAAACCATTAAAAATGGTTCCGTCTTCAAGAAGTAGAATAGATGATTTTTTAGGACTATTTTTATTCATAGATGAATTTTTATAACAAATATAAATAAATTTAAGTGTTAATATTTCTTTTTTAAGTATATATGCATTTTATTTGCATATAATGAATTTTAAGCCTTTTAGTAAGATAATTTTTTAATTTAAAGTATATTTGATTCATCATGGTAAATCAAAATAAATACCATTTTGGCCAATTGCAGGTTTTATATGAAGACAATCATATTATTGCTGTTAGTAAACCTGCTGGTATGAGTGTGCAACCCGATTTGGCAAAAGAGAAATCTCTTGTTGAGTATGTTGAAGAATATTTAGTTGACAAGTATAATAAAAAAGGTCGCGCTTTTGTTGGATTAGTGCATAGGATAGACAAACCTGTAACAGGAATAGTTTTATTTACACGTACGAGTAGGATATTAAGTAGAATACATTGGCTGTTTAAAAATAGGGAAATACATAAAGGATATTGGGCTATAACAGAAAGAAAGCCTGATAAAGATTCAGATTTCTTAGAGCATTATTTGATTAAGTCTTCCGTAAAGAACAAATCTTATGTTACAAGTTCTAAGACTAAAGGGGCACATTTAGCCCAACTGAATTACAAAGTGATAAAAGAATTACCAAATAATAAATTCCTAATTCAGGTAAATCCTGTTACCGGGCGGCATCATCAAATAAGAGTTCAACTATCTAAGATTAATGCACCTATTATGGGAGACATTAAGTATTCGGCAAGCAAACCTAACAAGGACAAATCGATAGCGCTACATGCTCGAACCTTACAATTTATACATCCTATAAAGAATATTGAAATTTTTATACAAGCACCTGTTCCGCTGACAGACCCTTATAAGGTATTATTATAGTATCTATTAGTTTGATTTATTAGTAGCGGGGAGCAGATTTGAACTGCCGACCTCAGGGTTATGAATCCTGCGCTCTAACCACCTGAGCTACCCCGCCAAATTAGTTATAAGACCCAAATATATATATTTGTATTTAATTATCTATATTATTTAGAAAACTAGTGTTATCGATATTTTAATTTTAAGCTTTATTATAATGGCTCTAAGCATGTTTTTAATGGATGGTAGTGTGGTTTAAGCCTATATCATTAGTAATTTTCGTATTTAAGGTATTATTTTAAATAATATTTCCATTTTAATTATTATATTTGTTTTCTATAAGTTGGTCTGGTAGTTTAGTTGGTTAGAATGCCGCCCTGTCACGGCGGAGGTCACGGGTTCGAGTCCCGTCCAGACCGCATATATAGTTCGTAGTCTAAATTTAATTGTAATTAAAGGCATGGATATGTCCAAAATATGTAAGGTGATAAAGCAGCTTAGACAAAGTAGAGGTTTAAGCCAAGATCAGGTTGCTAAAAAATTAGGTATTACTGCTCCTGCTTTTTCTAAAATAGAAGCAGGTATCACAGATATAAACATATCTCGACTAGAACAGATAGCCAATTTTTTTAATATGGAATTGACTGATCTAATGATCAAAAGCAATGAAGACGATAGACTTAAGCAGGAAGAGTATAAGCAAGAATTAAAAGACAATATAGAAAAGACCAAGTTAGAAGTAATACATCTGCAAAAAAAATTAATAGATAGGTTAGAAAAAGCTGATTAATTGTAGATTGATAAATAATTATATTATTTAGCTGTATTTCCTTATCAATTTTATCTATAAGGTTACAAAGTATTAAATGTCACTATATCTTCTATCCACAGGTCGTTACATTATTTATAATTATATAGTTTTTTATTATTTATGGTGGTATCTTTAGATACTCATTCAATACACTACTGTTAAATTTAACCTCTATTGTTTGTAGATATAAACCATACTACTAACAGTAATCAAGATCAAATTTCATGATTATTTTTGATTACAAATCCTTATAATATTATTACAAGCATTGTTCTAGATTAGACGTTTAACGCAGGATTTTCAGTACATAAGAGATAGATCACTATTTTTTGCTATGTATATATAAAATACATTCGAAAATATACCCCAACTTACAATTCTATAACACTTATAGAATTGTTTATAACCTTTATAATGGCTTTGTTAATAAAAATATTTATTTCTGTATCGCCTTTTGTTCTAATATTTCCATGATCCATTGTTTTTATAAATGGTGCATGATTTTCAAGTATAGAAAATGAGTCCTCTTTGCTACTAAAGTGTAAAGATTTAATATTATAAATATTAGAAACGCTAGGTGTAATAATCTCTAAACGCATAAAATCGCAAATTATATTAAGATTCGTTAAGCATCCTTTCTCCTTTATCCATAGCTTCTTCTATAGTGCCTACTAAGTTGAAAGCTTGTTCTGGATATTTATCAACATCACCGTTAATAATCATGTTAAATCCTTTTATAGTGTCTTTTATGTCTACTAAAACACCTTTTATGCCTGTAAATTGCTCGGCAACATGAAAAGGTTGAGATAAAAATCTTTGTACTTTTCGAGCTCTATATACAATTAGCTTATCTTCTTCTGATAATTCATCCATACCTAATATGGCGATTATATCTTGTAAGCTTTTATAGCGCTGTAAAATGTTTTTAACTTTTTGTGCAGTTTCATAATGATCCTTATCAAGTATTTTAGGACTTAAAATCCTAGAATTGGATGCTAATGGATCAACAGCAGGATATATTCCTAATTCTGCTATTTTACGGCTTAGTACGGTAGTTGCGTCTAGATGCGTAAAAGTTGTGGCTGGAGCAGGGTCTGTAATATCATCAGCAGGGACATAAACTGCTTGTACAGAAGTTATTGATCCGGATTTTGTTGAAGCTATACGCTCTTGCATGGCTCCCATTTCTGTAGCAAGCGTTGGCTGATATCCTACGGCAGATGGCATCCTTCCTAATAGGGTAGATACTTCTGAACCCGCTTGAGTAAATCTAAAGATATTGTCTACAAAAAACAGAATATCTTTGCCTTCTTTATCTCTGAAATACTCGGCTATAGATAGCCCGGTTAATGCTACACGTGCGCGTGCTCCGGGAGGTTCATTCATTTGGCCAAATACTAAAGTAGCTTTAGATTCAGATAGCTTTTTTTTATCAACTTTTGATATATCCCAATTACCTTTTTGTAATGATTCTATAAATTCTGGTCCGTAAGTAATTACTCCAGATTCTATGAATTCCCTTAGTAAATCGTTACCCTCTCTTGTACGCTCTCCTACACCTGCAAATACTGATAGTCCGGAATAAGCTTTAGCAATATTGTTGACTAATTCCATTATTAAAACAGTCTTACCCACGCCGGCACCACCAAATAAGCCTATTTTTCCTCCCTTAGGATAAGGCTCTAGTAGATCAATAACTTTAATTCCTGTATATAAAACCTCTTCGCCAACCTTCAAATCTTCAAGTTTAGGTGGATCTTTATGTATAGGGTATTGCTCTTTACTATCTATCGGGCCTAAAGTATCTATAGCTTCGCCAATAACGTTTATTAAACGTCCTTTTATATTATCACCTACTTTAACTTGAATAGGAGCGCCTTTGTCAATAACTTTTAACCCACGTTTTAGACCTTCAGTAGAATCCATTGCAATGGCTCTAACTCTACCGTCACCTATATGTTGTTGGCATTCTAATATTAAGCTTTTATTGTCATCAACTATAACTTCTAGAGCATTGTATATATTTGGTAATTGTGCAGTATCATCAAACTGTACATCAACTACTGGTCCTATTATTTGTGCGGTTGTGCCTATATTATGGTGCATTTTAATAACTAAAGGTTGCTGTTGGAAAATGTAGCTAATTTAGTGTTTTTTGGGCAAATATTAATGGCTTAATAGTAAAAATTTTAATATTCACCCTATATTTAATATGTTATGAACCTAAATCGTATTACCCCAGTTTGATAATTACGCACTCCTTTAATGGCATTGTATTTTGATTTTAAGGAAGCTTGTTCGCATTTCTTCCATAATTCAAGCGATGGTATAGTAGTGCCTTCTACACCCGCTTTAGCTTCAATAACATTACCGTTATTATCTACAGTTATGGATACTGCAATTATCCCGGTTTGAGAGCTCTTATCGTTAATTTCAGGAGCTTTTATTAATATGCGGCCTTCTATATTAAAATTACTGCCCTCAGTTATATTAGCTGTATTTGGATATGGACTTTGATGATTAGCAGTGTTTAGTGTTGTGTTATTGGTATTATTGCTGTTGTTATTAAGCGCATTTTTTGATACGGTGGTAACCTTTTTATATAAAGCTTTATCATTTATTACCTGTATGGTATTTTCTGTAGCAACATTTGTGGTAGGTAATTTATCAGCAAATTCTTTAGCTAGTAATTCTTGTTCGCTAAGTAATTTATCTATTTTGTTTGGCCCTTTCCTTGTTACAGTTGAGGATATCATTTTGTCTTCTTTGACTTTATTATTTTGTAAAGGGAGGTTATTTTTATATGCTCTATTTTCTTTATTGTCTTTTACTACATTGTATTCTCCTAAGTAATTTATCGTTAAAGATTCATGTGATTTTTCAATCTTTATAATTTTAATTTTAGCTAAAATTAAAATAAGAGCAGTTATAGTATAGAAAATCAGGCTATATATAATGCTTTTGCTTGCTACACTCATATTAATCCGCTTTAGTAGCTAAAGAAGTTTTTAGATGATATATATTAGCTAAATCTAATATAGGAACAAGGTTTTTTATAGTAGAAGCTTTATCGGCGTATATTATTACGGAACTATATTGTTTATTTGTGGCATAAGCTTTAAAAGCTTTTTCTAAATTAGATGTATAAGTAAGTTTATTGTTTAAATAAATCGTTCCATCTTTATCTAAAGTAACAATTATTTTTTTCTTAGGTGCTGTATTAGTAGATTTAGATTCGGGTATATTAACTTTTATTAAGTTTTGCGTTACTAGAGTAGAGGAAAGTAAAAAGAATAACAATAGAAAAAATAATATATCGTTCAATGCGAATGCTCCTAATTCGGCTTTTTTATTTTTTTTATTTCTTAGTTTCATTTTTAGTTAGGGTTCTCTAAAACTTCTAGGATTTTCGAAGATTTCTCTTCTATATATATTGCTATACTATCGAGTTTGTTATCTAAAATATAATAGAAGATATAAGCTATAATTCCGATAATTAATCCTGCTGCTGATGTTATAAGTTTAACATAAAGCCCACCTGCAATTACGTTTATACTAATTTCTCCTATTTGAGCAATGTTAAAAAATATTTCAATAATTCCCATAACGGTACCTACAAAGCCTACCATCGGTGCGATAGCCGCTATTAAGCTTAAAATAGAAATATTTTTTTCTAGTTTAGAAACTTCTATTCTAGCTGTATCTTCGCTTAAAGTATGTATTTGGTTCATAGGCTTGCCTAAATTTAAAACTATTTTATATATAACTTTTGCGATTAAGTTATTATAATCATTGCATAATTTAGGTATTTCTTCTATTTGGTTAGCTTTTAAGTAGTTTATAGCATTGTTAACTACCTGGTTACTTTTTTTTATTTGTTTATTTATTAGGAAGTATCTGTTAAAGAAAATATATACGGCTAATATGAACAAAAATGCTAATGGTATCATTAGAATACCACCTTTAGCTATTATATCGAGTAAATTATAGGTAGTTTCTGTATGTGTTGTTAGCGTATTATTTAAATTATCCATAGCAGTTGATTAGAAGTTTAGAGATTGTATAAAATAAATATTATCGCAGCACATATTAATGAAAGTATTACATAGACTATTAATACTTTTATGGAAATGGATTTTTCGTACATAAAATCTCCAATAGTAGTATTTTTTATTTTAATATGCTTTGGGAGTTTTTTTGCAACTTTATATTGGCTTTTAAGATCAGCATTCACTAGATCTTTTATTGAAATATTATTAATACTCATATTGATAACGTATGCTTTAACTTTTATAAATATAAACCATTAAAATTATAGAAAGAAATATACCATTCAAGGTATTTATACATACCAGCTTTACAATCTAAAGATGCATATAATATCAGAGCTAAATTATAGGTTTTAATAGTGGTAGATAATTTATTAATCTAAGGTGTATATAGATTTCATAAAACAATATCAATAAGCAACCAGATAATAGTTTCTGCGATTCAAATTATTGCTAAGATAGATCTGGATATTAATTAAGGTAGAATATCTAAAACTTCAATAAATGTCAAACCTTGGAAACTATGATAAGTATTAAATACTATAAAAACAAACCTGCGTATCGTATAAATTTGGTACCGGATAGGCACGGAAAATAGATATAATTAGTATATAGTATATGGCTTACGATCCTAAACAGAATAACTATTTATATGACTTTGCAGAGTATAATAATTATAAAGTATGAAGCTGTTAAGTGTTATACCAGCTAAGTATACAATGAAAGCGGTAAAATATATTAAAGAAAATATAAGAAGAGTAGAGTAGCAAAGTAACTAAAAAAATACGAATGCATATGATTATATGCCTAAGAAGCTAAATAGCTTACAAATAATAAATAATACAAATATAAAGGTAAAATTTCTTATTATAGGGGAAGATTACCATAATATAATTAGTCTATTATAGGTAATAATAGATAAGAGTTAGCTAAAAGCTTTTAAAGCTGAAAAAGGCGCCAGCCATGGAATGTAGTTGCAAGTAAAATAAGTGGTATTAAGTATAAAACAGAATAGCGAACCATACAAGCATAACTAAAATAGCTAAGCCAATGATATATAATAGCCGAAATAACCTTGAAGGTCTTAGTAAGAGTAGAGTTACGAAGGAAAATAAAAATTGGAAAGGGAATATAAAAAGATAAGCGAATAGCTAAAGGAAGTCTGTTAGGATCTAAAGAAAAAAATAAAAAAGGCGCCAGCCTACTCTCCCACGTATAACCGCAGTACCATAGGCATAGCAAGGCTTAACTTCTTTGTTCGGAATGGAAAAAGGTGTGTCCCTTGCCCATAAGGCACCATATTTTAAATAAAATTAGACATTGTAACAAGAGAAAGAATAAGAAGAAATTATTAGAGAACTACGGGCAATTAGTACTACTTGGCTTTGACGTTTCCGCCTTTACACCTATAGCCTATCAACGTGATCGTCTATCACAGCCCTTAAAAAGATAACTCATCTTGTGGAGAGCTTCGCGCTTAGATGCTTTCAGCGCTTATCTACAATTAGCATAGCTACTCAGCACTGCACTTGGCAACACAACTGATGCACTAGAGGCTAACTCAACCTGGTCCTCTCGTACTAAGGTCGAGACCACTCAATTATCTAACGCCCACAACAGATAGGGACCGAACTGTCTCACGACGTTCTGAACCCAGCTCGCGTGCCACTTTAATGGGCGAACAGCCCAACCCTTGGGACCTTCTCCAGCCCCAGGATGTGACGAGCCGACATCGAGGTGCCAAACCTCCCCGTCGATAAGAGCTCTTGGGGGAGATCAGCCTGTTATCCCCAGAGTACCTTTTATCCTTTGAGCGATGGCCTTTCCATGCAGAACCACCGGATCACTTTATCCTGCTTTCGCACCTGCTCGGCTTGTAGGCCTCACAGTCAAGCGTGCTTATGCTAATACACTCTTCATACGATTACCGACCGTATTGAGCACACCTTTGAGAGCCTCCGTTACTTTTTAGGAGGCGACCACCCCAGTCAAACTACCCACCAAACACTGTCCTTGCATTGTAGCAAGTTAGAGGTATCATGTGCAAAGGGTGGTATTTCAAGGTCGACTCCACACAAGCTAGCGCCTATGCTTCATAGTCTCCCACCTATCCTACACATCGCAGACAACATCACAATGTTAAGCTATAGTAAAGGTTCATGGGGTCTTTCCGTCCCGTTGCGGGTAATCGGCGTCTTCACCGATACCTCAATTTCACCGAGCTCATTGCCGAGACAGCGCCCAGATCGTTACACCATTCGTGCAGGTCGGAACTTACCCGACAAGGAATTTCGCTACCTTAGGACCGTTATAGTTACGGCCGCCGTTTACCGGGGCTTCAATTCAATGCTTTGCCTAAAAGACTAACATCTCCTCTTAACCTTCCGGCACCGGGCAGGTGTCAGGCCTTATACTTCAACTTACGTTTTTGCAAAGCCCTGTGTTTTTGATAAACAGTCGCCTGGGCCTCTTCTCTGTGGCTTTCCTCCCTAAGGAGGTTAAGCGCCCCTTCTCCCGAAGTTACAGGGCCATTTTGCCGAGTTCCTTAGCAATGAATCACTCGAGCGCCTTAGGATATTCTCCTCAGCTACCTGTGTTGGTTTTGGTACGGCTTACTATAGCATATGTTTAGAAGCTTTTCTTGACAGCCCTTCTTACCATTATCAGCTCATCCGAAGATTTGCTGTACTATCGTGTTTCCCCACATCCTACGGATTTGCCTGTAAGACATTTAGGTACGCACTTCAACGAACTATTCCGTCAGTTCGCAGGTAATACATCACTGTGTCCCTCCATCACTCCTATAGCAAGTATCGGAATATTAACCGATTCTCCATCGACTATGCCTTTCGGCTGCGCCTTAGGTACCGACTAACCCTGAAACGATTATCGTTGTCCAGGAAACCTTAGCTTTACGGCGAATAGGTTTCTCACCTATTTTATCGTTACTCATGCCTACATTTTCTTTTCTATACACTCCAGCATACCTCACGATACACCTTCGATGCGTATAGAATGCTCTCCTACCATCTATTACTTAACGTAATGATCCATATCTTCGGTAAAGTGCTTTATGCCCGAGTATTATCCGCGCTCGTTTGCTCGACTAGTGAGCTGTTACGCACTCTTTAAATGAATGGCTGCTTCCAAGCCCACATCCTAGCTGTCTTTGCAAACAAACTTCGTTTGATCAACTTAGCACTTATTTAGGGACCTTAGATGATGGTCCGGGTTCTTTCCCTCTCGTCATAGGACCTTAGCACCCTATGGCTCACTCCCAAGGTATAATATAACTGCCATTCGGAGTTTAACTGGAGTTGGTAGGTTTTGACACCCCCGCCTCCAACTAGTGCTCTACCTGCAGTATATCACCTTGAGGCTGTTCCTAAAAACATTTCGGAGAGTACGAGCTATTTCCCAGTTTGATTGGCCTTTCACCCCTATCCTCAGTTCATCCGAATGCTTTTCAACGCATACCGGTTCGGACCTCCGCGCTATGTTACTAGCGTTTCATCCTGACCAAGGATAGATCACTAGGTTTCGCGTCTAACTCCACTGACTATGGCGCCCTGTTAAGACTCGCTTTCGCTACGGCTGCAGATTTTAAATCCTTAACCTTGCCAGTGAAGATTAACTCGTAGGCTCATTATGCAAAAGGCACGCCGTCACAGCTTACGCTGCTCCGACCGCTTGTAGGCACAGGGTTTCAGGTTCTATTTCACTCCCCTATTCGGGGTTCTTTTCACCTTTCCCTCACGGTACTAGTTCACTATCGGTCTCTTTGTAGTATTTAGCCTTACCGGTATGGTGCCGGCAGATTCACTCAAGGCGTCTCCAACCCCGAGCTACTCAGGTGCTACCTAAATTGATACAATTGTACATGTACAGGGCTTTCACCTTCTATGGCCATATTTTCCAATATGTTCTATTTTTGTGTACCTATTTTTGTGGTAGTCCTTCAACCCCAAGATCGCCTAAACAATCCTGGTTTGGGCTATTTCGCATTCGCTCGCCACTACTAACGAAATCACTATTGTTTTCTCTTCCTCCGCTTACTTAGATGTTTCAGTTCGGCGGGTTCGCTTCCTATTTGTATAGGATGTCAGATATAAGATCTGACGGGTTGCCCCATTCGGAGATCTGCGGGTCAATTCGTATTTGCCAATCACCGCAGCTTTTCGCAGCTTATCACGTCCTTCATCGCCTCAAAGAGCCTAGGCATCCCCCCTGTGCCCTTATTTGTTCTCTTTTATGAAATTGGGTATCTTCTTACCCCTTCTCTTATTATATGTCAATGATCGCAGTTTAACTTTTGTTAAACCTATTTTTTATTACACTTTTATCGTATTCGATTTGTGTATTTTTTGTTCCTCTTTTAATGTTTCGAGATTGCGAAGTTATGTATTTTTCTTTAATTTTTAAAGCTTTTTGCTTTTTTTCTCATTATTTTTTCTTTTTTTCTTTTCGACCCTTCCGAGACTATTTCTAAGCCTTTTTTTAACCGTCTTTTTCTACTGGTTTTGTTTAGAAGTGTCTGTTTTTTTAAGGAGTTTTTTGTTGGGATGGTTGGAAGGGTTGCTGCTTGGCAGGGTAGAGCCTTTATCGTCTTTTTTGTTTTTAATGGAATTTGTGTGTGATGTCGTTTGTGGTATTTATAAGTTGGATTATGAATTTTCGAGTGTGCTGGTTGAAGTTGTGGTTTGTAGAGTGTAGAGGTGTTTTATTGAGTTTTGATTGTCATGTGATGTTTGCAAGGTGTGTTTTTTGTAGCCAGAGCGGTAGGTTCCTGGATTTTAGGTTTGACGTTATGATTTTTTTCTAGTTTTTATGTATTGGATCCTGTAGTTGTTATAGATGTTGGTTTGGAGAGTTTAAGGTGTTGTTATAGGTTTTTGGTTTTTGTGGAGAATATCGGATTCGAACCGATGACCTCCTGCTTGCAAAACAGGCGCTCTAGCCAACTGAGCTAATCCCCCTTATATTTTCGCCCTTGGGCAATTATGTAGTCCTGAGCAGATTTGAACTGCTGACCCCTACATTATCAGTGTAGTGCTCTAACCAACTGAGCTACAGGACTGTTGTCCTTTCTGTATCTTTATATTTCTAATAAGTAGTTTGCTCTATTGGCTTCACTAAGTTTTAGCCTAAGAACTTATATAATCCTTTTATTTGTTTTTAAGGCTAAAATAATAAAATAACTTGAATTATTATAGATGCTTACTTAAAATTTAATAGATGCCTAATAGTTTTTCGTAATTTACAATAACTGATGCAAGTTTAGCGTTTTTCTATAGTTTTTCCAAATTTTAACTTTTACCAGCCATGTTTCAGGTTTTGTAATTATTCTAAAATTTAGTTTAAGCCCTCTGGACAAATGTCACCAGGTTCAGGATAAAGTTTTAAAGTCCTTGCAATAATTTCTTCTGAAATGCTAGCAATATCTTCGTCTTTGATGATTTGTCCATATTTATTTGTGTATAAAGGTTGATTTCGGTCTTTTAAATATTTTTGTACGTCCTTGTTTGATGAATAAGAGCTATACAGCATGATGGACTTAAAATCAAATGCTATTTTATCATTATATACGTCTTTTGTCATAAACATTTGGTTCATAAGACTTGTATAAATATCATAACCAAACGCGTTCCCAACCAGGTCCAAAGCTTTAGTATTCATAGTTAAGTATTTATCTCTGGATGGTCTTTGATGTTCGTGTGTATAACCTATTACATGGCCAAATTCGTGTAAAATAGCGTGATAATTACATGATGAACTTAATAACATTTGAGCAAGTTTCCCGTCCTCTTTTGGTGCACCAACATAAGCTGCGCAAAATCCGTCGACCTTAATATCATTTATATATAATTCTTTATCATGAATAGTATCAACTGTATCTTTCGACCATCCTTGTTCTATAAATCTAAGATTAGTTGCATTTTCCCACTCATCTATAGCTCTATAAATGTATTCTAGCTGAGGTTCCTTTATATCCGGGTCTATAGAAAAATAAATAGTGCTACGTGGCCATAGAATCGCATGTAGAGGAACACAATACCAATTATCGGTATCAGGTGTAGTTAAGGTCCTATTCTTTGTAATGCTATCTTTGACATATTTGTTCTTTAAACTATCTATTTCTAGTATAGCATTTTTATCTAATGATTTATATTGTTTTATAACCTCTACATCTTTTTTATAGATTAACATATCACCTCCATACAACAAAAGCTTAGGGTTTTGGGGTACTGTCTTGAATACTTCTGGATTACCACTGTAGTTGGATATACCTAAAATATAAGTGTATTCACTGTCTTTATAAATTTCTGATTTTCCTGATTTGGTAGAATTAGTTAATAATTCTTGTTTGCAAGACATTATTGTGAAAATCGTTAATAATGTTATTGTTTTTAGTCTGTTAATCATTATTATTTATTTTTTCAAGTTGTTTAAGTCTTTTGTTGATGTTTATAATATATAATGCCTGCTCTTCGATAGTTTTCGTTAGACCTTCTATAACTTCATATAGATCGGTGGCTTGCGATTCGTTGTTCATAATTTTTGCAGAAGGTATGTGTGGTAAATGCTTATGGGTATTAATGTAATTTTCGAGCTTTGTTAAACTAAGAAGGTTATAATTCTTGTCAAAAACGTAGTCCGGCCAAGATTTATTTTTATTGCCATAGCGTAATAAACCTTTAGCTCTTATATATCCATTTACGGCGAATTTAACTGATTCGCATTCTTCCTTGCTAGGATCAATGCCTATACCAACTCTACCTTTGTCGTCAATAACCATGGAAAGGTTCTTGTTGGTCCAAAAGTTTAGACCGTTTTTGGATCCGTAGTAACCATTAGTACTGCTAGCAATACCGGTTGTTGACTCTGAATAGGACGAGCCTCCAAAAAAGATACCTCCATTGCTATAGCCATCAGAAAGATTATCGGGGTCGATGTGTAGGCGAGCAATCTTAGCAGGTTCGCCAGTCGCTTCTAATGCGCCTTTCACAGTTAGACTTTTATTCATTTGAACCGCACCATTGTTATCTATAAACATTCTTAGTTGGTAATTGGTGATAAAATTTAACCCGTAAGATGGTCCGTATTTAGGATTTGGAGGCCCACTTGTTATTTTTTCTCCTGTTCCAACTGTTTCACCAAAATATAAGGAGTTCCCATTAAGACCATCGTTACTGCGATAAACCAGAAACCAGCCAGAATCATTTCTAGGTTGGATTGCTGAAGGAGTGTTAGTGTTGAGATTTTGAGCCTGTATATTAGAAGTTAGCACTAATAGTAAAGACAATATTTGTAGCGATATAATTTTTCTCATGTTAATAGGTTGATTTTGTGTATGCAAAGTTGCTTTATATGTTATATATAAATTTATTGTGTAATTATTGTCTAATATATAGATATTTTATATATAAAGTATTATCTATAAAGAAATTTTTTATTTATTTTATTGTTACATTGTTATGTTATTATAGTTAAAACTAAATATTAATGGAGTAGGGGTATCTGGCCTTTTAACGATAATTTTTCTAAATTATCGTTAAAAGGCTATTGGATCAATATTTATCTAAGAGTAGATTATTTAGTCGCATGCTAATATATAATGCAATCCAACATATGAGTTTACATATTTTAAATGGATAGCATTTATATGCTAAGTATTAATATGGGTAGGATATAAAATTGAGATAGAAGAATTTTTGATTGGTAATTAAAGATAATATGATAGAAAGATAACATTATAATTAAATATTGAATTTGGCATATATCAATATGATCCTAAGTTGTAGTAATAATGTTACCTATAATAAAATTCGTAGATCAGGATAAATTTACTTTATAGGATTAATTATAATATCTGAGGTATGGAGTTATGAATTAGATATAAGATGTGGAGAGATTGAAAATTTTATCTATTTATGGAAATAGAATCCATATTGATAAGGATATATAATTATTATCTAGAGGATGGTAACTTTAATAGATTTATTATAATAGAATAATTAAGAAAAAATAGAGATAATGTTTATTATCAGGGAAAGGTGTATAAATATTCAAAAACAAATAAGGAACAATAGAACATAGAGCCAGATACTCTAAAAAGGAGGTATTCCAGCCGCACCTTCCGGTACGGCTACCTTGTTACGACTTAACCCCAGTCATTGGTATTATCCTAACACGCTCCTTGCGGTTACATGCTTCAGATACTCCCAACTTCCATGGCTTGACGGGCGGTGTGTACAAGGCCCGGGAACGTATTCACCGCGTCGTTGCTGATACGCGATTACTAGCGAATCCAACTTCACGAAGTCGAGTTGCAGACTTCGATCCGAACTGAGATCGTCTTTCTGAGATTTGCTCCGCCTCACGACATTGCTGCCCTCTGTAACGACCATTGTAGCACGTGTGTAGCCCTGGACGTAAGGGCCATGATGACTTGACATCGTCCCCTCCTTCCTCCTTGCTTACGCAGGCAGTTTGTACTGAGTCCCCGCCTTTACGCGCTGGCAACAGTACATGGGGGTTGCGCTCGTTGCGGGACTTAACCCAACACCTCACGGCACGAGCTGACGACAGCCATGCAGCACCTAGTTTCGTGTCCTTGCGGAAAAAACTGTTTCCAGTCTCATCACTAACTTTCAAGCCCAGGTAAGGTTCCTCGCGTAGCATCGAATTAAACCACATGCTCCTCCGCTTGTGCGGGCCCCCGTCAATTCCTTTGAGTTTCATTCTTGCGAACGTACTCCTCAGGTGGATTACTTATCGCTTTCGCTTGGTCACCGGCTGTGTATCGCCAACAACTAGTAATCATCGTTTAGGGCGTGGACTACCAGGGTATCTAATCCTGTTTGCTCCCCACGCTTTCGTGCCTCAGCGTCAGTTATGGTACTGTAAGCTGCCTTCGCGATCGGTGTTCTGTGACATATCTATGCATTTCACCGCTACTTGTCACATTCCGCCTACACTCACCATACTCTAGCTAATGAGTTTCAAGGGCAGGCCATAAGTTAAGCTTATGTATTTTACCCCTGACTTTATTAGCCGCCTACGCACCCTTTAAACCCAGTAAATCCGGATAACGCTTGGATCCTCCGTATTACCGCGGCTGCTGGCACGGAGTTAGCCGATCCTTATTCTTTGGATACCTTCAGCTCTTTGTCTCGCAAAGAGGTTTATTCTCCATTAAAAGCAGTTTACAACCCTAAGGCCGTCGTCCTGCACGCGGCATGGCTGGTTCAGGCTTGCGCCCATTGACCAATATTCCTTACTGCTGCCTCCCGTAGGAGTCTGGACCGTGTCTCAGTTCCAGTGTGGGGGATCCCCCTCTCAGGGCCCCTACCTATCGTAGCCTTGGTAAGCCGTTACCTTACCAACTAGCTAATAGGATGCATAGCCATCTGGTACCGCCGTAGCTTTGATTATATATCGATGCCGATATATAATGTTATGGCGTATTAGCCAACTTTTCAGTCGGTTATCCCCCTGTACCAGGTAGGTTCTATACTTGTTACTCACCCGTTCGCCACTCTCTAGAAATCATCCGAAAATAATCTCTATACCGTTCGACTTGCATGTATTAGGCCTGCCGCTAGCGTTCATCCTGAGCCAGGATCAAACTCTTCGTTGTGTTTTTTCTGTTAAGTGTTGCCACTTAACTATTTTTTGACCTGTGCTTGTCAGTCTATTGCTCCCTATCTTGTTAATGAACTCCCTAAATCATATTTATGAATTAGGAACTGCAAGTTTAACCCTTTTTTACTCTTTTTCCAAATTTTTTACCCTTTTTTTCTCTTTTTTCTTCTGTTTTTTATGGATAGGTATTTTAAAAATCTAATTCTGGTTGCCCGGCATTTACCCACGCAGTAAGCCAAAGGGAACCCAATGCTTCTATAGAAGCACTCATACGCTTTTTTACCATTTGATTCATTATTGTGTCGTATGCATATGAGTAATCTTTAGAAAAATTTAATATGATCCTTTTCCCTCGTTTTTCTACACTGTATTTTTTATCCAGATCGAAGTTGTCATTTAATTGTTTTTCTTTTTTTAACACTTCATCGACTAATTTAAAGCTACTGAATATAGTACTCCATATGTAATTGTAAGGGTCGCTTATGTATTTTGCTCGATTTACTTTTATATTATAAGTGTTTGTAAATAATTCTGGAATTCGACTTTCCCACAAGCCATGTATTCCTTCTTGTCCTGTTAGTTGTCCGTTATAGTTGGAGGTGGTGTGTAATGGTACGCAAGCATCGCTTATATAGTGGCCTAGATCGGCAGATAGTTTTAGAATTTTCTGTTTATTTTTTTCTTTAAAAGCTTGTGTTAACCTTTTTAAATAATTGAGTAGGTTCCAAGGCAGGGTGCCGTTTTCGTTTATAATTTCTTCCGGATATATTTCATTTACCTCTTGCCAGGTGAAAGGAGGATGCTGTAAATTAGGTTTGTAGTAGTTGTCTAAGTCTATGAAGTGTTTTTGGCTCTCGTTTTTTATTAATCCTCTACGTTTATCCGGGTCGGTTGAGTGATCTATAATATATTGTGAATTTTGTGAATAGAATTTATATAGAGTTTTCGGCAATGTGTATATCGCCATTTCATTGATATATCTATGAGCATAAAATCCCCATGAAGAGCATATAATAAATGTGAGTAGCAAGCATAGTGTAATTATAGGGACTTTATTGTTCATTAATTATGCTTAGTTTTTGGAGGTATAAACCCATCTATTATGTTTTTTATTGTCTCTATTATTTGGTAGCTCAATTTAACTTTTTTATGGTTATTGTCTTCATGTAGTTTGTTTGCTTCATAGCATAATGATATAATCTGAGTAGCTATAAGCTCTAATTGATTTTTTATCAGATTTATATTTTTAATCTCATTTGTATTGGCGCTAAGAGTAGGGATATTGATTATCGAGTTGAACCATATGCAGTAATCAACTTGATGACTGATGGCTGTTTCTATGTTGTTAAGACTTTCGGCCATTATGTTTATATAGTTTTTTATAGCCTCTATTTCTTCATTCGTTAGTTCTTCAATATTTATCGTTGTTAATTCGGTTATAATGCGTGTAAGTTTGAGATTAGTAAGAGCAATAAATTCAGCTATTTTTAAGTTGATAACTTTTTTTGAGGGTTCAAGTTGGATTTGTCTCATTGCATCGAAAGTATTCATGGCTAATATGTCAGCGTTGCGCTGATTAGACGAGCTAAATGCAGTTTCAGATGTTTTTAGTAGATACAATGAATATTCTAGTAAGTAGTTTTTAGTAGCATTTATAGCTTTTGACATTTGCGATTTAAAGCTTATTTGTTTCCATGTTGGCCATAATAATAGAGCTGATAAGACTGCTAATATGCCTCCTATACCAGTTGCAATTATTCTCTCTACTATTATAAATAAGTCAGCTCTATTATAATTTGCTTCTATTAATGCAACTAGTTGCGTCGTTAGCACCATTACGGCTATTGTGTAATGCTTGTATTGAAACAAAACAAATATGAATACACATACGGCAATGATAATATCTAAGAGCATATGGCTGGAATCGATAAAGATTAAAGATGAACCAAGTCCTGCACCCAGTAGTGTCCCTAGTACACGCTGCCATGACCGAGTGCGTGTGCTGCCGTAATCGGGCTGTAGAACTACTAATACGGTAAGAACTATCCAATAGCCATGTTCTATAGTGATAATATAAGATATAGCAACACTAATCATAGTTACTATGCACATCCTGAGCGCATGCCTAAATAGTTCCGATTTTATATTAAATTCTAATGCAAGAGTTTTTAATTGTTGGTTTAAACTGAACGATGAATTATGTATGACGTTAGCTAATAAGTTATAGTTTTTTTTAGTGTTAGGATCTTTAAAGAGAGAGTATATATTATCAAGCACAATTATAATCAACTCTATTATCCGTAATATTTTTTTTATATGAAAATTATCCGAGAAGCTAAGATTGTATAATGGCATCCGGATTTTTAGAACATTGATGGAATTCTTTATACTAGCTAAATTTAATTCGATAATATTTACAGAAGATTTTTGATTAAATAATAGAGTCCTGGATATATAATCGCATATTTTAGCTAAACTTTTAATGATGTTATTGATGTGAACAAATATCTCTGAATGTTGATTCTGGTTGTATTGAAAATTTTCGAGTGTAGAGTTTAAGGCTGTAAGTAAAGTATTAAATTTTGCAGTGAGATTCGTTATCTTATTTGTTTCTTTATTCCTTACATCTGATTCGGGTTGGTTATAAGCTACTGGCATTAAATCATCCAATGCACTTTTTTTGTCTATTTCTTGTAATTCTATTTGGGCAATTGCTTGATTAATAGTTATTTCTTGAGATTGTCTCTGACTAATTATTTGAAGAATTTTTGCGTTTATTGACCACGGAGTTGCTAGAAGAGTGTAAAAAGGTTTGTTAGGATATAAAGGCCATGATATTAGTGTCAGGATTAAAGCCAGCAGCCCTCCTATTGCTACTGCTGTGGCCCTGTCAATGGCTGTTGAAATGTCATTTGTAGGTAATATAGCAAATAAGAATAATAAGCTTGCAGATAGGCCAATGTAGGCACCATAGTCTCCTAGTCCACGTGCAAATCCCCCAAGACTAGCAACCAGCCCCATAGCAATTATTGATAGAACAATGTACTTGCCTAATAATGTACCTATAAATGTAAGTGAAGTAACTGCAGCTAAGGTACATAATAATATTAGAGCACGTTGACTGTATTGACTTTTAAATTTTGCTGATGCTAATAGTTGAGCTGTTAAAGCAGCATATATAGATAGTTGAGGTTTACCTATAATTTGATAAAATATTACCGGTATAGTGTAAGCAACGCTTACTATTAGAGCTTTACTTAGATAAGGGGAAAAATATTCATTTTGCAGAGTTTGCGCTATTTGATGTTTATTGATATTAGGTAGAGATTTCATGGTTGCTAATAGCAAAAACTGCTGATAAAAGTTTAGCATTCAAGAAAAAGATTAATTTAATCATAATCTTTTTCTTGAATGCTAACTAAAATTTTAGACTTAAGAGTTAACTACTTCGAATTTTAAAGTAGCCTTTATGTCTTTATATATGTCAATAGAAGCTGTGTATTCACCTAGAACTTTTATATCGCCTTCTATATGAATTTTGCGCCTATCGATGTCTATATTTTTTAATTTCAATTCGTCTGCTATTTGCAGAGCATTTACGCTGCCAAATATTTTTCCACTTTCTCCAGCTTTGGCTTTTATTATAGCTGTTAGCTTTTCTATAGTGTCTTTTAATTTGTTTGCAAGATCAACAGAATTGGCTTCTTTACGTTGAGCTTGTTTTTTAATCTCTGCTAAGTCTTTTTTAGTTGACTTATTAGCAATTTGAGCAATTCCTTTAGGTATAAGATAATTTCTGGCGTACCCAGGTTTAACTTTTACTAAAGTATTTTTATAACCTAATTGATCAAAATCTTGTTTTAATATAACTTCTAACATGTTGTTTTATTTTAATCCGTCAGCTAAATAAGGTATTAATGCAATTTGTTTTGCCCGCTTTATAGCCTGTGATACTTTTGCCTGATATTTACGTGACGTTCCGGTTATCCTTCTAGGGAGAATTTCTCCTCTTTCATTGGCGAGTTTTAGTAAAAATTCAGGATCTTTATAATCTATGTATTTTATTCCATATTTTTTAAACCTGCAATACTTTTGCTTTTTGTCGTCTACTTTTTGAGGTATAATATATTTCATGATATTGTGTGTACTTTAATTACTTGAAGTCGCGGTTTCTTTATTAAGCCTTTTTGTTTCGTTGTATTTTATTGCATACTTATCCAGACTAATAGTTAAAAAACGTATTATGCTTTCATTGCGTTTTAATTCAGTTTCGTACATAGGTATGTTTTTTCTAGGGCTTTGATACTCTAGTATATAATAATAACCTTCGACATTGTTTTTTATCTTATAAGCGAGCTTTTTTAAACCCCATTTGTCAACATGTATAATTTTAGATGCGTTATCTGTTAATAGTTTCTTAAAATTATTTAGAATTTCATCGCTTTGCTCTTGTGAATGATTTTCTGCACCAACAATTATGACTGTTTCATAAGTATTATATCTGTCTTGTATTTGCATGTATTTATAAAATATTGTTTAAGGCAATAAGAATATTTGAAAATTAATTATTTAACTATAATGTAGCCAGTAGCAAATTTAATATTTATCTTTAAAATGTGCAAAAAAAAACAATTTTAAAATTATATAATTAAAGTAAATATAAGATAAATCAGGTGAAATGACGTTTTTTAATTTCTTCTTTTTTAGAGGGGTATTTATTAGTATTTGTGCAGTATGTCAAATTATGACTACTTATGTATTAAGTGGTTATAATAGCGTAAATTATCCTACTATTGCTGTTGTTTTTGCTGCAACTTTTATTGTGTATAACTTACCTATATTTATTTATCTATTAAAAAATGTGTTTTTGAAAGGCACAAACATAAAATATTTGTTTAGTCCTATACACGATGCATTGTTAATGATTTTACTTATTGCGTCTATAGTATCCATAGCTATATTCCTCCCGCATTTAAATCTAAGATCTATTCTAGCCCTTATAGTTTTGTCATTTGTAGTTTTATTTTATTTCGTCCCTGTAAGAAATGGGAAAACTAATTTAAGGCAGATAGGCTGCATAAAAGCTATTGTAATTTCAATAGTTTGGATATCTGCTACCTGTATTATACCATTGATTAACTATGATCACGAATTTGTAACGACAGATATTCTTTTATTGAGCTCAAGGTTTATTTATGTTTATGTGTTGGTTATGTTATTTGATATACGAGATATAGCTACAGATAAATGTCATAATTTGCGAACATTAGCTATTATTTTGGGTAAAAAATATTCAATTGTTCTTTGTGAAGTCTTGCTATGTATGTATTTGTTTACTATATCTATAAGCAGTATTAGCTATTCATATAAGTATGCGATGATTTTAAGCGCTATCCCATTATTTTTTATTATTATAAAATCTATAAATGTTCGATATAAATATTTTTTCTTATTTGTTGTCGATGGTTTTTTGGTTTTACAGTTTATTTTAATACTAATTTTTAAATATTTTTACTAATTATATTTTAGTCACTTAACCCGTTATATCCCTAAATTATACTTCTTTAGAATGAACTTAGATATTAAATTAAACAGAGTATTTGCCTTATTAGTTTTTTTAGTAAGCTTATTTATATACGGCTTAACTCTAGAGCCTACTGTTAGTTATTGGGATTGTGGAGAATTTATTTCCTGTATACATAAATTACAGGTATCTCACCAACCAGGAGCACCTTTGTTTACTATGTTTTATAAGATTTTTACCTTATTTGCTTCTAGTGAATATAATATAGCTATTTGGTCTAACTCAGCTTCAGCTTTTTGCGGCGCGGTAACTAATATGTTGATTTTTTTGACTATAACATACATGGCAAGAAAATTTATTTATAATGTTAATGGAAACCATATAATATCTAAGTCGCAACTAATTGCTATAATGGGGTCGGGCGTTATAGGTGCTTTAGCTAATGGTTTCTCTGATACATTTTGGTTTTCTGCGGTCGAAACCGAAGTTTACGAAATGTCATCTATGTTTACTGCACTAGTATTTTGGTTAATTACTGTATGGGAAGAAAGAATTGATAAGTCCAAAACGTCTGATAAATTAATTATATTGATAGCATATTTAATGGGGTTATCAATAGGAGTACATTTGCTTAATTTGCTAACCATACCAGCTATAACATTAGTATTTTATTTTAAAAAATATAGACCAAGCTTTTGGGGTATATTTAAAGCTATACTTGTATCCCTAATCCTTCTTTGCTTTGTACAATACATTGTAATACAAAAAAGCGTAGCTATAGCCGCCTGGTTCGACTATCTATTTGTTAACAGTTTTGGACTGCCTTTTTTAAGCGGTACGGTTACTTTTTTCGCTATAGTGTTCCTGGGCATTTCTTTATTAATATACTATAGCCATAAGAAAAGTAAATATATTTTAAATATAGTTGGATTGTGTTTGCTATTTATAATGCTAGGATATAGTTCTTTTACAATGATAGTTTTACGCTCTCAAGCTAATCCGCCTTTGAATAATAGTAATCCAACAAATGCCTATAATTTGCTACGATATTTGCACAGAGACCAATATGGTGGGTCGAGGCCTTTACTATACGGTCCTTACTTTGATTCTAATGTAACTAAAGTAGAATTAAATAAAAGTGTAATACGTAAAGAAGGAGATAAATACGTTAACGCTTTTGATGATCTAAAACCTGTTTACGATCGTGGAACAATATTTCCGAGAATATATAGCACTGAAGACAGCCATAGACAATATTATAAAAACATGCTTAATATTGGTAACAGAGAATCTAATTTCTACGATAATGTAAGATTCTATTTTAAATATCAACTTTACTTTATGTATTTAAGGTATTTCTTTTGGAATTTTGTTGGCAAGCAAAACGACTTACAAGGTTATGGCGATAAATTGAGAGGCAACTTTATAACAGGGATAAAGCCTATTGATTCAATAATAATTAATGGAAACGCAGACATGCCATCTGTTTATAAGCAAAACAAAGGATATAACAAAATGTATGCTTTGCCTTTAATTCTCGGCATAATAGGTTTAATAGGTCAATATAGATCTGATAAAAAAAATTGGATTGTTATAGCAGTTCTATTTTTAATGACTGGTATAATACTATCCTTATATTTAAACCACCCACCATTGAGACCACGTGAAAGGGATTATTTCTATGTAGGGTCGTTTACGACTTTTTGTATATGGATAGGGTTAGGGTGTCTAACGTTATATAATTTTCTCAGTCGTAAATTATCAAATAAGTATAATTTACTAACCGCCCTTGGTACTACATTAATATGCTTGTTAATACCTGCCATCATGCTAAATGCTGAATATGATGATCATAATAGAGCAGGAAAATATACAGCCAGAGATATCGCAAGAAATTACTTAATGTCTTGCGAGCCAAATGCTATACTGTTTACTTACGGTGATAATGACACCTATCCCCTTTGGTATTGTCAAGAGGTTGAAAATATAAGGCCGGATGTAAGAGTAGTTAACCTAAGCCTATTAGGGACAGATTGGTATGCAACTCAGATGAAGCAAAAAATGAATGATTCAGATCCATTGCCGATAAATATTCCTGATAGCAAGTTTCAGCTGGGAGTAAGAGAATATATTCAATTTCATGATATGAATATCGATGGACATACAGATCTGTCCGAAATAATCAATTTTGTAACATTGGATTCAGACAATGTAAAATTAGCTTCAGGTTCAGGGAATAAAATAAACTTTTTTCCTACTAAAAAATTTAGTGTTCCTGTAGACAAAAAAATCATTTTACAAAACTTTAAGTTAAAAAAAGAGAACACAAATAAAATCGTGAGTGAGCTTAAGTGGGAGCTTCCAAGTGATTATATGTATAAGGGTGATATGTTAGTTTTGGATATTATAGCTAATAACAAATGGAGGCGCCCTATTTATTTTGCAATAACAGTTCCTAAAAGTAAGTATTTAGGATTAGAGAAATATTTTAGGAATGAAGGTTTTGCTTATCAGCTTATGCCTATAGATGCTACAAATAACACAAACAACCTATTTGAAGGATATATAAATACTGATATACTTTATGATAACATGATGCATAAATTTACATGGTCTGACATTAATGGAAAAATCTATGTGGACTCAGAAACCTTACATATGTTACAAATAGCTAAAAGAGAATTTTTTGCTTTAGCTGGTGAGTTAATGAAAGAAAACAAAAAAGAAAAATTAATTGCTGTATTAGATAAAATTCAAACAAAGATCCCGTCTATAAATTATTCTATAGATACATATGTATACATAGACACACAAATTGCAGAAATGTATTATAAAACTAAAGAATATGACAAAGCAGATAAAATAGTTGATAAAACTACAAACTTTATTAATGAGATGGTAAGCTATTACCTAACTTATCCTAAAGATTCACTAAAGCCCTTTGAGCAAGAAATTGTTTTTGGTATTGATTTTTTAAACTTTATGAAAAAATATACTGAAGAATACGATAGAGGGCATTTACAAGATAAAATCAATAAAACAATTGCAAGCTTGCAAAATAAACTTAGATCTAAAAATTAAACTTTATGTACTATAGGACACATAATTGCGGAGAATTAAGCGAAAAACATATAGGTAAAGAAGTTAGATTGTCTGGATGGATTGCCACATTAAGAAACCTGGGTTCTATTATTTTTATAGATCTGCGCGATAGGTATGGAATAACACAATTATATATTGATAGTCAAAGATTACCAGAAGGTTATAAGATAGGATCTAAATTATCCAGGGAATCTGTAATAATGGTTTTAGGTGTCGTTAGGCCCAGAGCAAAAGCTAATGAAAAGATCACAACCGGCAATATAGAATTAGAGATAAAAAAAATACAGGTCCTGTCAGCTGCTTCAGAATTACCTTTTATTCCTAATCATGATACCAACACCAAAGACGAGCTTAAAATGCAATATAGGTATCTAAATTTGCGCGAATATAAACTGCAACAAAATTTAGAAATAAGACATAAAGCTGCCCTATTAACACGCAATTACTTGTCGAATCTGGGTTTTTATGAAATAGAAACACCTTTCTTAATAAAATCAACTCCTGAAGGGGCTAGAGACTTTCTAGTGCCAAGTAGATTGTATGCAGGTAAATTTTATGCTTTGCCACAATCACCTCAAATGTTTAAACAACTGTTAATGGTCTCTGGTTTTGATAAATATTTCCAAATAGTAAGATGTTTTAGAGACGAGGATTTTAGATCGGATAGGCAACCTGAATTTACGCAGATAGATTGTGAGATGAGTTTTGTTACTCAGGAAAATGTTATGGAAATGTTTGAATCATATATAAGGCATCTATTTAAAGTAGTTAAAGATGTTGATTTGCCTGAATTTAAAATTTTATCCTATAGCGAAGCTATAAAAAAATATGGGTCAGATAAACCTGATCTAAGGTTTGATATGCAGATTGTAAATGTTACCAATGCAATAGACAAAAGCAAATTTGAACTTTTTGCAGATGTAGAAGAATTACTAGCTATTCCAGTTAAAAACGCTGCTTCATTAACAAGAAAACAGCTTGATTCCCTAAAACATTTTATACAATCTCAACAAGTGCAAGCTAAAGGATTTGTGTTTTGTGCTAAAACAGCTGATAAGGGCCTTAAAACAGCTTTGGCTAAATTCTATAATGACGAAGAATTAACAATTTTGTCGGATAAATTGCAGATCGAAGCAGGTGATGCTGCTTTTATAATGTATGGTGATAGCCACAATCTGTATGCGCAAGCAGGAATGTTAAGGGTAGAATTAGCAAAGATATTGGATTTAATAAATAATGATACTTATGCCCCGCTTTGGGTAGTAGATTTTCCTTTATTCGAAAAAACGCTTGAGGGGCAATTTAAGTCTATGCACCACCCGTTTACTTCTCCCCAAAAAGAAGATATGCATTTGCTTGATAGTGATCCGTCAAATGTGCGTGCAGATGCTTATGATATAGTTATTAATGGTATGGAAATAGGGGGTGGATCTATTCGTATAATAGATAATGCTTTACAATTTAAAATATTTAATATATTAGGAATGTCTAAGGATGAAATTGAGAAAGACTTTGGATTTTTATTAAATGCTTTTAAATGTGGCGCGCCGCCTCACGGAGGTATAGCTTTTGGTTTTGATAGGCTTATATCGATCCTTACAAATGAAAAATCTATAAGAGACACTATAGCGTTTCCTAAAAATAACGGAGGTCTGGACTCAATGTTAAATGCACCTGGCACAGTTGATAGCGAGCAGTTAAAAGAGTTAGGGTTGAAAATTGATTAACGTTGGTTTAGCATTATTTTTGGCTAAGTTTTTGTAACAATGTAAATATAATAATTTTGTTATATACAAAATGACTTCAGCATATATAATTTGATTGAAAAATTTCTGTATTTAAATATTATCTGACTTATAATGCCAACTTTTACATACAAACAGAGAAGCTATATAGTATTAATAATTATACTTTTAATGGGCGCATTCCTGCTATATACTCTTAGAAGTGTTTTAAGCTCGTTTTTAGGTGCTATTATATTGTATACTATATTTAGACAACTTAATATTTATTTAACTGAGCGTAGGCAGTGGAATAGATCGCTAACCTCTTTGCTGATAATTATTTTATCATTTTTTATGATTGTCTTGCCGTGTTTAATACTTATTTTGATGGTAATAAACAAAGCTTCCATTTTTACTCAAGATACACACCAATTAAAAGAAATTTTAGCTTATATAGATAAGATGGCTGCCGAAAAACTGCAGAAACCTCACTTTACGCAGGATGCTTTTGCCAAAATTCAAAATATGGCTTTATCGTTTTTTTCATCTGTCGTATCAAGCTTTTTGAATATATTATTGTGGGTTTCGGTAATGTATTTTATATTGTATTTTATGTTAGTGCAATATAAGAGTATGGAAGAGAAAGCTTTGCAGTATATGCCGTTTCCGAGACGCACTTCGCTTAGATTTGCTCATGAAATGAAAAATATGACTTATGCAAATGTATTAGGCCAGGGAGTAATAGCAATTATACAGGGCACTGCCTTGGCAATTTGTTTTCTAATATTTGGCATAAAAGATGCTGTATTTTGGGGGGTATTAGGAATATTTGTTTCATTTATTCCTGTATTAGGTACACCTTTGATATTTGTGCCTATTGGAATTATAGAACTAGCGAACCATCATATATTCAAAGGAGTTGGTATATTAGTATACGGTTTTATAATAGTAGTAAATATTGATAACGTGATTAGATATTTTATAGCTAAGAAAATATCTAATACACATCCGCTGATAGCTATTATTGGTGTTATTACCGGGGTTCCGATCTTTGGTATATTAGGTTTAGTATATGGACCCTTAATGTTTTCTTTCTTTCTGCTTATGCTAGATGCATATAGAGAGAGCCATATCGTTAAAGATGATGGTACAGTTGTATATTTAAAGGATGCAGAAAATATTAGTCAGGATTTTGTATAAATAATTATATATTTAAATAAAAAATATTAAAAGTATGTGTGATAACAATGGAAGTGGTAAAACACTATGTGGCCTAACAGCCGGGTTTGCTGTAGGTATATTAGTAGGAGCATTTTTAACATCTGATAAATGTAAGTCAGCTAGAGAACAGTTAAGCGATACTATAAAAAAAACTGGTGATGAAGCTTATAAAAAATTTGCTGGTATAGTAAGTGATGTTAAAGATAAGATCAAAACCAGCAAGATTAACGTATGCGATACAGATATAGATCCTATTTAGGGGCTATTATATATTAATTAACCAGCTTCTAGTATAGCCACTATGGAAGAATTATTAAACCACATCAAAAATTATTTTAATTTAAAAGTTAAAATAATTAGTTTGCTTGTAAAAGAGAAAGCAAGCAAAGCTAGCGCTATTTTGCTTTCAATAGTAATTGTCCTGGTGCTTATACTAGCTTTCTTATTTTTCGCATCAATCGGTTTAGCATTATTTATTTCAGAATTAATTGGATATGCTTATAGTGGCTTTGCAATTATGGCAGGATTCTTTTTGTTTGTATTAATAATCGTGTTATCATTTAAAAAATCTATTTTATATAAACCTATAGCTAATATTTTTGTTAGAATGTTAACTAAAAATGATAACTCATAAACACTGTTTTTTATGCGTAATATTGATGACTTAAAAACTGAAATAGCTTGTTTGCAATCTGAATCTAAGCTTATCGAGCAAGATTTGTTAAATACTACTCAAGGTTATGTCGACTCTATAAAGAATATTTTTTCAAATATTTCAGGTGCAAAATCATATTCAGAAATTTCTGATAGAAAATATGATAATAACAATTCTTGGGTAAATAACGTTTTTGTAAAAATATTACAAAAGTCTATAAAATTATTCTCTCCATTTTTAATAACAGTTTTAACTCCTAAAAGTAAAAGGTGGTATGCCCCGTTTATTGCAAGTTTTGTTAATTATGGTTTAAAAGCGGCATCATGTGTTAACTATATATATATATTGAAACTTGTCATTAGTACAGTTGTTAATAGATATAGGTCTAAATAGTTAGGACGTAATTATTTGCTACAATTATTTTTTAAAATATATTATTTCCGATGGTGTTATACATGCTTTTAGTTTAATGTCATGATTTTCTTGTTCAATTTTATCAATAGGAGGAAATAAAGATAAGCCAATTGTTAGCATATCTTCTCTACATTCGTTAATAAATCTATCATAGAAACCTTTACCATAACCGATACGATATCCTCTTTTGTCTACACATACAAGTGGTACTATCATAACGTCGATCAGTCTTTTGTCAATAGTAGGAGTATTTTGAGGTTCTAGTATATTCCATTTATTGACTTCTAGTTTGGTATTAGGGTCTAAAAGGACGCTAGACAATGAATAGTCATTAAAATTAACTTTTGGGGCAGTAATTTTAACTTTTGGGTAATTTAGTCTAACGTTGTTAATTAACGAAATTGTATCTGGTTCACCTTTGTCTGTTATACCTATAAATGTATTTAATATATTTACTTTGTTAAAGTTTATAGTAATGAAATTTCTAAGTAGACCATCGTTTATACTTTTAAATTCTTCTTGACTTAGTAAATAACGTTTTTGTAAATAAAAATTCCTTAGATAATTTTTATCAGAAGGTATAGGCATTGTTTATTTTGTGCTAAATTATATACTATTTTAAATTATGACACAATTTTTTCAACTTTAATGTTAGGTAAAAACAGTGCCAAGAAACCAAGTAATGGCAATACTGAACATAAATTATATACAGTAATTATGCCATAATGGTCTGCTATGTAACCTAATAGTAGAGAACTCAGACCTGCTATTCCAAAGGCGAATCCAAAAAATAAGCCTGAGACTGTTCCTACATTTTTGGGCATCATCTCCTGTGCATAAACTAAGATAGCAGGGAAAGCCGATGCAAGTAATATGCCGGCTATTGTCGATAAAAAAATTGTTAACGCTAAACCTGCATAGGGCAGGAGTAAAGAGAAAGGAGCAACGCCTAAGATAGATAGCCATATTATATATCGTCTCCCAAATTTATCTCCAAGTGGGCCGCCTATCATTGTGCCTAATGCAATTGAAAATAAAAATATAAATAAGCATATTTCAGCAAAGTGAAGAGTTAATTTGAATTTCTCCTGGAGGTAGAATATATAGTAATTTGAAAAACTATTTATATAAACAAATTTTGAAAAGGTTAAAAATAGTAATATTGTAATAGTTATAAATACTGTAGTTTTCGATAGATGATTCGTATAGGAAACAATGATCTTTGAGCGTTTTGATTCTTCAATTTTAATTTTATACCATTTAGTCATTTTAGAAATTACAAATAGCGTTATTACAGCTATTAATGCTAAAACTATAAAGCTTGACTGGCCAAACGGAACTATTAAAATGGCAGCTAATAGTGGGCCCAATGCAGATCCTGTATTGCCTCCTAATTGGAAAATAGACTGTGCTAAACCAGGTCTTTTACCTGATGCAAGTTGAGATATTTTTGTTGCTTCGGGATGAAAAGTTGCAGATCCAATGCCTATTAACACCACAGAAATAATTAACAATGGGAATGTGTGTGCAAAAGCTAAAATTATTATTCCAGCCAGATGAGAAAACATGCCTAATGTTAGCATATATGGTTGAGGCTTTTTATCACTTAAATAGCCTAAAAATGGCTGTAGTAGTGAAGCTACAAACTGAAATATTAAGGTTAATAAGCTAATTTGAGTAAAGCTTAAGGATAAATTTTGCTTGAGAATGGGATAGATGGCTATTACAACCATTTGAAACATATCATTCACCAAATGAGCTATGCTGCCTGCTGTAACAATTCTTAAATTTATTTTCTC
Source organism: Candidatus Krakonobacterium acarorum (assembly GCA_050311575.1). Lineage (GTDB taxonomy): Bacteria > Bacteroidota > Bacteroidia > SolTP2 > SolTP2 > Krakonobacterium > Krakonobacterium acarorum. The sequence continues at coordinate 471,151 of JBNOKO010000001.1, forward strand.
TGTACCGTTACAGGCAGTAGTATGCCTAGACATAAAAATGTGATGTAATTAGTAATTAAAGTCCGAACTTATAGTATATTTAAAGATCCAAATGTATAAAATTTAATTAAAGTTAGTATATTTTATTTAACAAATATTTATAACCTATATTTTTAATTTTTATTAGAAGCTTAAAATCATAACGCTTATATTTGCGAGTATTCAAATAACAGCATGTCTAAATATATATTTGTTACTGGTGGCGTAACCTCATCACTAGGGAAAGGGATTATAGCAGCATCTTTGGCTAAGCTTTTACAAGCAAGAGGATATAAAGTTACTATACAAAAACTGGATCCATATATTAATATTGATCCGGGAACCCTAAATCCATACGAACATGGTGAGTGCTTTGTAACTGAAGATGGTACAGAAACTGACCTTGATTTAGGTCACTATGAGAGGTTTTTAAACATAGTTACGTCGAAAAATAATAATGTAACAACAGGGAAAATTTATCAAAATGTAATTAATAATGAGCGTGAGGGCCGGTATTTAGGTTCCACTGTGCAAGTAATACCACATATAACTGATGAAATTAAAAATTATATAACTTCATTAGAGCAAAGTGGCAATTATGACATAATAATTACGGAATTAGGCGGTACTGTAGGAGATATAGAATCGTTACCCTACATAGAAGCAGTAAGGCAATTGCGTTGGGAAAAAGGCCATAGCGATAACCTAATAATACATCTTACGTTTATACCGTATTTATCATCATCTTCAGAGTTAAAAACGAAACCTACACAGCATTCCGTAAAAACTTTGTTGGCATATGGTATTCAACCTGATATTCTGGTTTGTAGAACAGAATACAGTTTGAATACTGATATACGAAAAAAAATAGCTTTATTTTGTAATGTGGATAAAAATGCAGTTATTGAAGCGATAGATGCAAATACAATCTATGATGTGCCTATTAATATGCAAAAAGAAAAACTTGATATAATAGCGCTAGAGAAGCTTAAATTAGAGGTTAAAGAAAATCCTCCAGATTTAACTTCTTGGAATAATTTCTTGCATCAGTTTAAAAACCCAAACAAGGAAGTTACAATCGCTTTTATTGGTAAGTACGTAGAGCTGCCAGATGCATATAAGTCTATAAATGAAGCTTTGTTGCACGCCGGAGTAAAAAATAGATGTAAAGTAAATATTAAATATATACATTCTGGAAAAATTACAGATTATGATATTGCACAAAATTATCTTAAAGATATTGACGGTATTTTAGTTGCCCCTGGTTTTGGCGATAGAGATATAGAAGGCAAGATATTGTCTATTAGATTTGCAAGAGAAAATAATATTCCATTTGTGGGAATATGTTTGGGCATGCAATGTTCTATTATAGAGTTTGCTAGAAATGTATTGGGATACCAGGATGCTAATTCTACTGAATTCAACGGAAACACGCCGTATCCTGTAATAACATTAATGCAAGATCAATATAACAAAGGACAATTGGGAGCAAGCATGCGTTTAGGTTCTTATAATTGTAAAATTCAAGAAGATAGCCTGGCGTTTAAAGTTTATGGTAAAGTTAGCATCAACGAAAGACATAGACATAGATATGAATTTAATAATATATACAAACAAAAATTCGAAGATGCGGGTTTTATAGCATCAGGAATCAATACAGAGCTTAATTTAGTAGAAATTATGGAGCTTAAAAATCACAGATTTTTTATAGGAACTCAGTTTCATCCAGAATTTAAAAGTACAGTGGAGAATCCTCATCCACTGTTTATAGAATATATTACAGCCGTTTTAAATTATAAACAAAATTAAAAACTTACAGTTAATAGATGGACAAAAATACAACTATAGGCATAATATTTATAGTATTGATTTTCGTTGGTTGGTCAATGTTTTTTCAACCAAATAATAACAATACAAGTACAAATTCTAACACTGAACAAAGCCTAAATCATAATCAAGAGAAAAATAACCTTGAGTCAAATACAGGTACCAGAATTAAGCATGGGTCATTAATAAGTATTGAGAATAATCTTTTAAAATTAGATATATCAGATGTAGGAGCTAAACCATATAGTGTTATACTAAAAGCTCAAAAGCGCTATGATGGTACAACGTTAAATTTAATTGATAGTCGAAATAGTAATAATAACTTCTATTTTTCGCTCGATGTTAATGGTAAAAAGGTAGCAACGGATACTTTAGATTTTGAATTAATAAGCAAAACAGATTCAGCTATAGTTCTCAGACACCAGTTTAATTCTAATCAACATATAGACTTTACATATAGCTTATCAAAAGAATCATATAAAATCGATTTTGCTGTAACTACTTATGGCCTCAATAATTCTTCATCACAATTGCCAGTAAAGATATATTGGACTAATAATATAAGAGCACAGGAAGAAAATAGAGAATATGAGCGATCTTACACAACTACTTATTATAAGCCTATAAATGCTGATACTGACTACCTTTCTGAAACATCAGATCAGGTAACTAAAAAATTAGATAAAGAGGATGTAAAATGGGTATCATTCAAACAAAGATTTTTTAGTGCTTCTATAATTAATGAAAACTATAGTTTTAAAAATATAGAGATAAAGCAAGAAAATATAGATTCCTCTGATATAATTAAACACATGACGTTGTCGGCTGATTTGCCTGGTGTTAATATACCGCAGCAAACGTATAAATTTTGGTTTTATTTTGGCATTAACAATTATAAGATACTAGAGCATTTTAATATTGGTTTAGAAGATCAAATTCCGCTTGGATGGGGTCCATTACGTTGGATCAATAAATGGGCAGTTATTTCTTTCTTTAATCTATTAGATAGTTATCATCTTAACTATGGTATAATAATAATTTTGTTAACAGTAGTAGTTAGGCTGGTATTATTCCCTTTAACATATAGCTCTTATGTTTCACAAGTTAAGATGCAGGTACTAAAACCAGAAATAGATGCTATAAAAGCTAAGTTTGGTGATAAAGATCAGCAAAAGCTTCAGCAGGAATATATGAAGCTTTATAAGAGTGCTGGGGTAAATCCGTTTGGCGGTTGCATTCCATTAATATTACAAATACCAATAGTATTTGCACTCTTTAGATTTTTGCCTTCTGCTATAGAATTACGGCAAAAGTCTTTCTTATGGGTTGATGATTTGTCAACTTATGATGCAGTAATAAAGCTACCTTTCAACGTACCATTTGTTGGAGAGCATATTAGTTTAATGTGTTTGTTAATGACAATATCGACTCTTATTTATACATGGTTAAACAATAGAACTTCAGGCGTAACTGGTCAAATGCGTATATTGGGCTATATAATGCCTTTGTTATTTTTAGGTATATTGAATAGTTTTCCTGCTGGTCTTAACCTTTACTATTTGTTCTCTAACATTATAACTTTTGCACAACAAGCGTTTATTAGGATTTTTATAAGTCAAGACGACATACATAAAAAGATTCAAGATCATAAGAAAAAACCGTCTAAGAAAGGTAAATCTTTATTTCAAAAAAAATTAGAAGAATTGGCTAAGCAAAGAAGATAAAATGAAAATAGGTATTGTAGTTTTCCCTGGATCAAATTGTGATATGGATTTGTTTAATGCACTTAGTTTAATTGACGATGTTTCTGCGATAAAGCTATGGCATAATGAGTCTGGTTTACAAGGATGCGAATTTATAATGCTTCCCGGAGGGTTTTCATATGGAGATTATTTAAGAGCAGGAGCATTATCAAAACACTCTAAGATAATGCAGGAAATAATAAAATTTGCTGGCAAAGGTGGTCCGGTATTGGGTATATGCAATGGTTTTCAAATTTTATGCGAAGCTAAACTATTACCTGGTAGTTTAATTACAAATAAAAATGGGAAATTTATATGTGACAAGAGTCCTGTTAAGCTGGTTAGTAATAAACGTCCTTTTAATAACATAGATAAAAACAAAGTTTTTGAATTATGTATAGCTCATGCTGAAGGAAATTATTATGCCGATGAAGATACAATTAAGCTCCTGGAAGATAATGATGAAATAATATTTAAATATTGTAACCATGAGGGCGAAATAGATGCAAGCACAAACCCTAATGGATCTATAAATAATATAGCAGGTATCTGTAACAAAATGCGGAATGTCATAGCTTTAATGCCACACCCTGAGCGTGCTATGGATAAAAATATACATGGTAGTTGCGATGGTAAAGAGTTGCTTGAAACTATAATTAAAGGTTTTAAGTAATGAAAATAGTAATAGACATAGGAAATACTAATACCAAGGTCGCATTATTTAATTATGACAATAAGCTTGCGAATTTGTTGTCGATGCCAACCTTAGAAGATAATAGTAATTTACTGAGGAATTTAATTACTGACAATGATGCTAAGCACGTAATAGTTTCTTCTGTAATTAGTAAAGGACATACAGATAAATTATTTAATCACCTATCTAAGCTTAAGACTTTTATATTGTTATCTTATGAAACAAAGATTAATTTTATAAATAGTTATGGCACTAATAAATGTGGTAGTGATAGAATAGCAACAGTTGCAGGTGCTTGGCACAAGTTCACTAATCAATATTCTCTGATAATAACCGGAGGTACATGTATTACATTTGACTTTATTGACAGCTTAGGAAATTACTATGGTGGTGGAATTTCACCAGGGCTAAATATGCGCTTTTTAGCTTTGTCTAAATTTACGGAGGCTTTGCCATTGCAAAAAGTTGACAAAGCTTACGATAAGCTTATAGGAACAAATACAAATGAATGCATTTTGTCAGGTGTTCAACTTGGCTTACAATCAGAGCTGATAGGTACTATAAATAAATATTTGTTAAAATACTCTAAACTTGATAATATAATACTTAATGGGGGCGATGCAAGTTTTTTTTATGATTTAATTGAAAAATCGCAACCACCATTCGTTATAAAATCTATTCCTAATTTAACTTTGGAAGGATTAAACGCTATTTTGAACCTTAATTTAAATAATGATTAAATTAATAAAATCACTTTTTGGAATTCTAGTACTGTTTGTAGCTTATTATACAAGTTCTGCGCAAGTACCCTCTTACTATAGCATGAATGCTCTAGGTTTACCTATAAATAGTAATAATGTTCGATCTATATCTATGGGTGGTGTTTATAATTCATTAATAGATCCTTTTAGAGTTAATTATAATAATCCGGCATCTTATGCAGAGTTTTTATTAACTAATTTTGATATTTCAGGCTCTTTTATAGCAAATAGCATTGCTAATAATAATACTGCAGGCAGCCTGAGTGCTGCTAATTTGAATGCTATATCCATAGGTTTCCCTATAAAGCCCAATAAAATAGGTTTGGCTGTAGGCTTACAACCTTACTCATATATGAACTATAATGCATTTAATAAAGAGCCTATAGGTGGTACAAATGTGGATGTAGGTATGAAAGGTTATGGAAGCTATTCTACAGCTTTTATAGGTTTGGGCTTTAGAATAATAGATAATTTGTTGATAGGATTTAATTTTAATTATTTGTTTGGGAAAATAGAAAAAAGTAGATATCTATATTTTTCTGCACCACATCTATATAATAGTAAAACATTTATAGATATAGATGCTTCAGGTATGTTTTTTAATTATGGACTTTCTTATATTTTTAATATAAATGAAAAAGATAAGATATTGTTGTCTTATTCCTCTGATGTAGGTAGTAAAATTAATACAACTGAAGATTTAATATCAGGAAGCTATATTAATGTAAATAATAACGAAGTTATAATAGATTCCGTTAGCTCTGTGATAAATAATCATAACTCATTTATATTGCCATTTAAGCATACGCTAGGTGTTATGTACGAAGCTGATAAATATTTACGCTTTGGTGCCGATTTTTCTTTACAGGATTGGTCGAATATAAAATATAAGCCTTTTGATGAAATAGCTTCAGGGTTAGTGTTTTTAAAAGATCAGCAGTTATCAAGCAGCTATAGGCTTTCTCTTGGGGCAGAATATATCCCAAATGTTAAATCGCCAAATAAATATTACCAAAAAATTGAATATAGATTAGGTGTAAAGTTAGAAAAGCTGAATATTAACGTTAATAGTAATAGTGTTAACGCAGTATCATTTAACGCTGGTTTAGGGTTACCTATAGATAGGCAATTGTTTAGTACGGTTCTGCATAATATTTCTTATCTAAATATAGGCCTTGGGATTACCAGACAGGGTAGTATTAGTAAGAATCTAGTACAAGAAACCTATTTTAATTTATATATAGGGTTCAACATAGCTAATAAATGGTTTATTCAGCGGAAATACGATTAACTGGTTATTAGTTTATATAATTTGTCTGAGTTACGAATTTTAAAAGGTAGCGGAGTTGTAAAAGTATCACCTTTTTTAGCTTTTTCAACGTATATATCATTCACTTTTAGCTCATTTAGACTAAATTGCTTAACTCCTGTTGTGTTTCCTATTATTATTAATTGATCACCTTGTTTTATATCGAAAGCATCTATACGAAACTGAGCTATTTGCGCTTTATTAAAATAATGTTCGCCTGTTCCTACATATATTTTTTTATGTGTTGCTTGTGATCCAGGACCATTTTTTGTCCATTCTCCGAGATGGCGGCCCAAGTAATACCCTTCCCAAAAATCTCTATTGTATACTGTTTTAAGTTCGCTTATCCATTGGTCTATTTTAATCTGTTTGAATGTATTGTCTTTATAGCTATCTATCGCTTCTTTGTAGCATTTAGTCGTTACAGAAACGTAATCAGCTGCTCTTGCTCTTCCTTCTATTTTTAGTTTTGTAACTCCGCTTTTAAGTATTTCGTCTAAAAAATTTATAGTGCATAAATCTTTAGGAGACATTATGTATTCATTATCAATAAGAAGTTCGTTTCCATCTTCGTCTGTAACTTTATATTTTTTTCTGCAGTTTTGTTTGCATGCTCCTCTATTTGCTGACGAATTATGCGAATGTAAGCTTAAATAGCACTTGCCAGAGACAGCCATGCATAGAGCTCCATGAACAAAAATTTCTATATCAATTAATTTGTTATTAGGGCCTTTTATTTGTTCTTGTTGGATTTTTTGTGTTATTTCTGCAATTTGTTTTAGGCCCAATTCACGGCTTAATACTATAGTTTCAGCAAAATTTGCATAAAATTTTACTGATTCAATATTAGTTACGTTAGCCTGAGTTGAAATATGTACGGGCATATCCATGCTGCGTGCTTGCATTATAACCGCTGTGTCAGATGCTATTATAGCCGATACGCCAGCATCCTTAGCAGATTTTATTATGCTTGCAGCTAGGTTTAAGTCGTAGTCATAGATAATAGTATTGAGTGTTAAATAAGTCTTTACATTATTATCTCTACATTTATCTACGATTTTGGGTAGATCGTCTATTAAAAAATTTATAGATGACACCGAACGCATATTTAATTGTTCAATGCCAAAATATACAGCATTAGCCCCGCTTTGTATTGCAGCTGCTAATGCCTCAAAACTACCTGCAGGGGCTATTAATTCTATGCTATCTTTATTATTCATATTATCTTTTAGTTAAATACTTGCTAAAATAGCTTTTTTAACTGCTCATCTATAACGTCTAGGAATTCATCTGTGTAAAGATAGTGTTTGCCATGCTCTACTGCATTACCATGTATAGCTACAGCTAGATCCTTTGTCATTTTGCCACTTTCTACGGCCTTAATACATATTTCATCAAGTTTTTTGCAAAAGTTGATTAAATCGTTGTTATTATCTAGAATGCCTCTGAACTCTAATCCTTTAGTCCAGGCAAATATTGAAGCAATAGAGTTTGTTGATGTAGGCTTGCCTTGTTGATGGATTCTATAGTGTCTGGTTACGGTACCATGTGCAGCTTCTGATTCCATTGTTTTTCCATCCGGAGTTATTAAAGTAGACATCATTAAGCCTAAAGAACCAAACCCCTGAGCAATGATATCTGATTGTACGTCGCCATCGTAATTTTTACAGGCCCATACAAAATTACCATGCCATTTTAAAGCTGAGGCAACCATATCGTCTATTAATCTGTGCTCGTAGCTTATGCCTAGTTTATCCATCTGTGACTTGAACTCGTTTTCGTATAAGTCTTGAAATATTTCTACAAAACGCCCATCATATTCTTTTAATATCGTATTTTTTGTTGATAAAAATAAAGGCCATTTTTTTGATATTGCTCGTATAAAACATGCTCTGGCAAAATTTTTTATTGATTCGTCAGTATTAAACATACCCATGGCTACACCATCAGAATTAAAATCATAAATTTTATGTTCGATAAGGTCTCCATTATCAGGTTTGAATTTTATTGTTAAAATACCTTTACCTTGTACTTTAAAGTCTACTGCTTTGTACTGATCACCAAAAGCGTGTCTACCTATGCATATAGGATTTGTCCAATTATCTACTAGTCGTGGAATATTTTTACAAATAATGGGTTCCCTGAAAATAGTGCCGTCTAGGATATTCCTTATAGTTCCATTTGGCGACTTCCACATTTTTTTTAAACCAAACTCTTTTACCCTGCCTTCGTCTGGCGTTATTGTAGCACATTTTATACCTACATTATATTTTTTTATAGCGTGAGCTGCATCAATAGTGATTTGATCGTCTGTTAAGTTTCTATTTTCAATGCCTAAGTCAAAGTATTTGATATCTATAGATAGATATGGAAGAATTAATTTTTCTTTTATTTGTCTCCATATTATGCGGGTCATCTCATCTCCATCCAATTCTACTACAGGATTTGCAACTTTTATTTTGTTCATGTTATTGAGTGAATTTGTGAAAAAACCTTATTGAATCTTAATTGGAGTTAATTTTAACTCAGAAATAAATTTAGTCAAATTATCTTTTCTGTTTGAATATTTTTCCTTAAAATATTCAATTTTGGCTTCTTCGGTGTATATAATAGGTTTATTTTCCTGAGTTTTAGTTTTAAGTTTTTCAGAATCAATATTGACTGTTTTAAAACTAAAATTTTGTTTTATATAATTTTCTATTTGCAATATGATTTCTTTGGATATGGTTTTGTTTTTAAAAACAATATCAATGTTGTCGTTTTCTATATTTAAAGTTAGATTTTTTAATATAGCAGATATCCTTGGATCTTGAAACTCGTGTCTTAATTTCTCTAGTATGGTTTCATTGTAGGTAACAGTTGTTGGTTCAATTTTCGGATTAATATGGCTGGTTTGCGTAATGGTTTCTTGTATAAATTCTGATTTTATATCTGCGCTATCATTTGTTATAATGTTATTATTGTTGTTTGTACCAGAGTTATTTATTTGTTTGGTATCGGCGTTTTTTACTTTATAAATGTCATTATTACTTATAGAAGGAATGGGAGGGATTTTTTTGTATAAGCTATATAAATTAATTAAATATAGTTCTGTGTGTAAACTAACGTTTTTTGATTTTGTAAATGAGCTTAAGGCAGTATTAGATAGCGCCAAACTGTCTATAATAGTACTTTCAGAGATGGATTTTATATGCCTATTAATACTATTATTAGGTAAATTAAAGCCTGGTTGAATGTTATTGCAGTACAATAACATTGTTCTTAAATAATTGATTACTCCGATTATTACATCTTCAGGGTTTAACCCTTGGTCAATGATTTGATTGTATGTGGCTATAAGGCAGTTTATATCTTCATTTATAATACTGTCAAATATAGATTGAAAATATCTGTCGTCAATTATATTTAATTTTTCTACAACATCTTTGTAAGACACTTTTTTGTTAAGAGCTAAGCTTATCTGGTCAAATATCATTAGAGCATCTCGTAGGGCTCCATCTGCTTTTTTAGCTATTACGTTAAGCGCATCGTCATCTATTAATATATTTTCTTTTTTAGCTATAATTTGTAACTGTTTAATTATTTCATTAGGGGTGAGCCGACTAAAATTAAAGACTTGACACCTTGAAACAATAGTTAAGATAATTTTTTGCCTCTCGGTAGTTGCTAGTATGAATACAACATGTTTAGGAGGTTCCTCTAAAATTTTTAAAAAGGCGTTAAGAGCTTGTGATGAAAGCATATGTGCTTCATCTATTATGTATATTTTATATTGACCAGATTCCGGTTTGTACTGAGATTTATCTATAATATTGCGTATATCTTGTACAGAATTGTTGGAGGCTGCGTCTAATTCTATTATGTTAAAAGACTGCCCTTTCATAAAGTTTAAGCAGTTTGTACATTGGTTACAAGCTTCGCCATCTATGATATTTAGGCAGTTAATTGTTTTTGCAAAAATACGTGCGCATGTAGTTTTCCCACTACCTCGAGGGCCGGCAAATAAATAGGCGTGATTAATCTGCTTTGTGTCAGCAGCTTTTTTTAATGTATTTATAATACTGTTTTGGCCTATAACTTGCGAAAAATTTATTGGCCTGTATTTTTTTGCTGAAGGCAAGAAATCATTCATAATACAGAGTAAAGATAGACAAAATTATTTTTATGGGCTTTAATACAAAATTATTAGGCTTTACATAATTTTGAATTCTATATTTCTGTATTAATTAGTAACATTAATATAGAATTTATTGAGTTTATTTAAATTTAATTAAAGGAACATTTGCTAGTATGAATGTGCTTTTATGCTGCTAATTTTATAGATGTACTTTTTATAAGAAATGCCAGGGGTTATGCGATATTTATCATTTATGTATAAAATTACTCTATGGGTATTATTTTATCTCATTTAATGTTATTTCAAATAATTTAGGCCATCTTTTTCCGGTAACCAATATTTTTTTTGTTTTTTTATTATAAGCTATACCATTTAATACATCAGTTTCTGGTTTTATGTCAGATGGTTGTAATAATCCGGATAAATCAATTATCCCCTCTACTATTCCATTTGAGGGGTTGATAATTACAATATTATTGGTTTGAAATACATTGGCATAAATATAATTATCAACATATTCTAATTCGTTTAAGTTAGTTACAGGGCCTTTATTATCGTAAACCTGGAAGTGACTAAGCTCTTTTAAAGATATTGGATCTAGTAACCAAATGTTTTCTGTTCCATCGGATTTATATATGCGGTTACCATCGTTTGTTAAACCCCACCCTTCTTTACTTTGTTGGTAACTAAACATATCTGTTTGTTCAAAAGTTGAAGGATTGTATATAAAACCCGTATTTTCGCGCCAGGTAAGTAAAAGTAACTTGTCATTAAGAACAGTTAAGCCCTCACCAAAATATTGAGGTTCTAAAAATATTTCTTTTAAAACTTTTCCGGTTTTTATGTCAATCTCTTTTAGTTTTGATTCTCCGTATAAACCAGTGCTTTCAAAAACAGAATTGTTATTCCCTAAATAGTTATATTCTAAGCCTTGCGTAAAGGCTGATGTGTCGTGTGGGTAAATGTTTATAAGTTTGTATCCAAACCTTTTTGGATATTTATTGCTTAATAATGTAATGCTATGCTCTATGTTATACTGATGGTCATTTACACTAATAGTTATTTCCAGATCTTTTTTACCTACGGAGCTGAAAGCTTTAGCGGGAATGTCTACTTTTTTACTATTTTCAGACTTAGCAATAACTATCTTGTCAAGGGTTACCGTTATTTGATTAGGCGTTATATTTTTTTCTGCTTCTAAGTTTATAGTAATATCGCTATTAAATGGATAAATATTATTCTGTTGACTGTCTATTACTAACCACTTTAGCTTGCCTTTGTGCGAGCATGCTGTTAAAAAAATTAATGATATTAAAAATATTAATATCTTATTATATTTTGATAGCGCCTTAATCATTATTGCTGTATTAGATAAAGAAGTTCCTCATTTTGTCAAAAAAGCTTTTGTTGCTTTCTGATCCAGGATTAAAATTATCAGAGTTGCTTAATGTTTCCAATGTGTTTTTTTCTTCATTTGATAGCTTTTTAGGAACCCATATATGTACATTTATAAGCTGATCTCCTTTTATATTAGTTTGTATATTAGGTATACCTTTATGTGCTAGTCGTAATATTTTGCCGTTCTGTGTCCCTGGAGCAATTTTAATTTTTACAGGACCATTAAGCGTAGGTACCTCGACATCGCCGCCTAAGGCTGCCAGAGGGAAACTTATGTTTAAGTTATAAATTATATCGTTGTCACGTCTGTGGAAGAATTTATGCTTAAGTTCTTCTATTAGTATTATTAGATCTCCCGATGGTGCGTTGTGCTTGCCTGCGTTACCTTTGTTAGATAGCGATAGTTGCATATCGTTATAGACACCTGCAGGTATTTTTAGCGTTATTTGTTCTTCTCCTTTAGTTATGCCAGCGCCATTACAAACTTCACATTTGTCAGTTATTATGGAGCCTTCACCTTTGCAATTTGGGCATGTGGTAGTGTTTTCCATGCGCCCAAAAAAAGTATTTACTATTTTTTTTATTACTCCGGTTCCTTTGCATGTAGAGCATGTTTTTATAGAATTACTATTTTTAGCTCCGGTTCCTTTGCAGGTTGTACATTTTATGTTTTTCTTGATTTTTACGGTTTTCTCTACTCCTTTTTCTATTTCTTCTAGTGTTAATCCCAGCTTTATGCGCAGATTGCTACCACTTTGATTGTAAGGATTGCGATGTCCAGATGAACTGCCAGAGAAAAAGCTGCCAAAACCACCTGAATCCGAATTAAATATGTCCCCAAAGTGTTTGAAAATATCTTCCATGGATACATCTTGAGCATTGAAGCCCCCGGTTGAGTTGCCAGCATGGCCAAACTGGTCGTATCTTTTCCTTTTGTCAGGATCGCTTAGCACTTCGTATGCTTCTGCGGCTTCTTTAAACCGATCTTCAGCTTCTTTGTCACCAGGTTTCTTATCAGGATGGTTTGCAAAAGCAACCTTTCTATAAGCTTTTTTTATTTCTTCAGGGCTGGCCGTTTTGCTGACCCCTAATATTTCGTAATAATCTCTTTTTGTTGCCATTATTTTCCTACTACTACTTTTGCGTGTCTTATAAGTTTATTGTTAAGATAATAGCCTTTTTCTACTATGTCTATTATTTTATTTTTTTTGTCTTCGCTTGGAGCATCTATATGTGCTATGGCTTCGTGTAATTCAGGATTAAAATTTTTATCCTCATTTATAACCATTTCTTTCAAGCCTTTTTGCTCTAATATTTTTCTAAGTTTTTGATGTATTAGTAAGAAACCAGCATTTTGATGGCTATTTGAGTCATTGTTAGTATTGAGTGAAGACAATGCCCTATCGAAATCATCAAGAATGCTTAATAAAGGTATTATTGTGTCTTGGTTGGCAATACTTATTAATTCTAGCCTTTCCTTTACGCTACGTTTTTTAAAATTCTCAAATTCTGCAAGTAATCTTATGTATTTATCGTTCAGTTCGTCATTATTTACGGTGTCGGCCTTTTTATCGGCGTTTGTTTCATCTTCGATAATTGCATTAGAAGTTTCTGTATCTTCTGATTCGATATTCATTTTTTCTTTGTGATTGTTTTCTTCGTTTTTATGTTTGTTCATATTATTTTAAAGTATTTATAAGTAACAGTTACATAAATATCTGATTTTTTTATAATTAAGGCAAAAAACTTGCCATGCGTTATTGATGCCAATTTGTCGTATTTTTTGTTTTTTAGGCCTTAAGTCTCAATTTAATAGGAATTAATTGTTAACACTAAAACCTGGCTAAGATATATACTATTGACATAATTTGATTATTAATAAAATGTTAAGTTTTAAATGTACCTATTTCAAATTGATATGTAATGTTATTATAGTGATTATGTAATAAAGTTGAATCTTTGCTGTTAATAATATAGAATATTAAATCGCTGATTTTAGTAATATTTTTTTCATTTTTAGGTTTAGGACATAATATTTTCATGTAAATTATGCTACGAGTCAGGGCAACGTACAGCATATTAATGCTATCTAGGATCGACATGTGTTTTTCTTTTGTAAATGCGTCTTTGAATTTGGTGTACTGCAAATAGTTTTTATATAATATGGGTAATGAATTAGTGAATTCGTCAGATTTAACCCATAAAATTTTAGATGAAGTTTGAATAATATTTTCATCTAACGGCCATGAACAAAAAGGTATTAGCACAGCTTTAAATTCCAGTCCTTTTGATTTATGTATGGTTAGGATATTTATAGCATCTTCGTTTATGCTTGTCTGGAGTTTCTTTGTTTTGCCTTCATCCTCCCAATATTGTAAAAAATCATATAAGTTATTGCTAGTGTTAAGCTGAAAATTTAGGATTATATTTTGAAAACTATCTAGCACTAATCTGTTATTGTCGGTTTCAATTTCTAAGATATTTATTGTCTCGCTACATAATTGATGTAATGGTATGCTAAATGCCGATTCTATTAAGTTTTTAAGTGCAGGCGGAAATATAGAGTAATCAATTTCTACAGGGCTTTCCAGACATTTAGTATTATGGTTTAATGTTATTATTGCTTGTGCATAATAAAGCTTATTGTTTGGTTCAGTTATTAGTTTAAATATGTTAATTATATCTCTGACTTCTGTAAAATTAGCTATGCATAGGCCTTCCTCGCTTATAAAATTATAATTGTATTTTTCATGGCTGTTTTGGGCAGCTTGTATAAGTGCTATAGAAATTGCTTCGGACTGTTTTTGATTGCGTACTAAAATAGTAATATCGCAACCTGAATATCCTATATCCTGGAGTTTTTCTATTTCAGATATGGTTTTTCTTAATGCTGTTTGGCTAAATTCTGTAGTTTCACCTTGTAGAAATTCAAGACTTATATATCCATCTTGTGTGCTTGATGGAACTTGTTTAGCGTTTTTGAATGTATTAGACACTAAGTCTGTATTAAATAATTTGTGTATAGCTTTTGGTAGGGCTTCGAACATAAAATTATTGAACGAAACTATATTTTTTGCGGATCGATAGTTATTACTTAAAGTCTCAGTGTGTAAATAGCTGTTAAAGTTTTTGTAGATGTCGTTGATGTTTTCATGAGAGCTTGCCTCTCGCCATCTGTAAATAGATTGTTTCTGATCGCCTACTATCAAAGTGCTTCCTGTAACCCTGGCTAAGGTTTCTTCTACTAATGTTTTAAAGTTTTGCCATTGGTATTTAGAAGTGTCTTGAAATTCATCTATAAGGTAATGTTCATATTTATTACCAACTTTTTCGTAAATAAATTCTATTCCGTAGCCTTTTGTTAATTTATTAAGGAGATATGTAATGTCTGATATAAATAAGATTTTTTTTTCTTCTCTATAACGATTAACCAGGCTTTCGCATTTTTGGAGTATGAAATAAATATAAAGATTCTCTTTTAAGGCGCTATAACTTAGGAATCCTGTAGCATTTTTGTGAAAATCTTCTATGTTTGTAACAATATCGTTTTCTACTGTATTGTTTATTGCACATGTCTTTTTGAATATTTTAGCCCCTTTATAGTCAACTGCTTCCTGATAGGTTTTACTGCCAAGTATTTTACTTATGTTTTTTACAGATAAATCTTTGCGAATTCCTAATATATATTTGTATATGACCCCTCTGGGGAAAGATTGTTCATTTAAATTATTATCCGTGCACAGCCGATTAAAGTTATTGCTTATTTTAATTAGTTGTTTTTTAGACTCGGTTAATTTTGCTTCGATATTGTTATTTAATGCTGCATTGTAAGATGTATTGTTATTAACAAAGGAGCTTAAAGAATTCATATAAAATCCAGAGAAAAGCTCTTTAACAAGGTTTCTAAGATTTTCTTTTATATCCCAAGAGTTCCCTGATAGTAGTTTGTTTATTGCAAATTGTGATAAATAAGACATGGTTTGTGTGTCCTGATTATCTTTCAATAGGCTGTCAATTACATAATTAATAGCGCTATCAATGTTCAATTCTATAGTGTAGTCGCCAAATAAGTTAATTTCACTGTAAAAAGAAGCTACTATGCCTTTAAAGAAGCTATCAATAGTTGTGACTGTAAATAAGTCGTAATTATGGGTAATATTGAACAGAGATATTCGAGCTCTATTACTTATCTCAATAATTGTTGTTTCATTTTTTTTGCTTCCTAGTAATAAATCCAGATGCTTAGAATCATTAGGCTTCCCTGCTAGTATGTGTAGCTCATCTAATATCCTTGTTTTTAATTCGTTAACCGCTTTGTTTGTGAAAGTTACAGCTATTATGCTTCTACAATTCTCCTTGTTTGCTAGAATTTTCTTTAGATAATAATTTACTAAAGTAAATGTTTTGCCGCTGCCTGCCGATGCTTCATATAATAGGAGATTTTTATTAAGGTTACCATTTGTCATTAATCGATATACTTAAATCCTGTGAAAGGCACTAAAATTTCAGGGATTACGATCCTGTCGTTTTCCTGGTATTGTTCTAGTATGGCCACCACGATGCGAGGTAGAGCCAGAGCGCTGCCGTTGAGGGTGTGGGTAAGATGAATTTTTTGATAGGCGTCTTTATAGCGCAATTTTAATCTATTGCTTTGAAAATTTTCAAAATTAGATACTGAGCTAACTTCCAGCCACATTTTTTGCCCTGGGCTGTAAACTTCAAAATCGTAAGTTGTAGCTGAGGCAAACCCTAAATCTCCTCCGCATAATTGCAACAATCTATAATGCAATTTTAATTTATTAAGTAAATTATCTACGTGCTTGCACATGTCTTCCAATACCTTATAAGATCCTTCTTGATTAACAATCTGTACTATCTCTACTTTGTTAAACTGATGAACCCTGTTAAGTCCTTTAACTGCAGACCCATAAGAACCTGCTTCTCTTCTAAAGCATGGGCTATAGGCAGTAAGTTTAATCGGCAAATCGGATTCTTTTAAAATTTCGTTACGATATATATTAGTTACAGGTACTTCTGATGTAGGTATTAGATAAAAATTGTCTTTTTGTATATGGTACATCTGCTCGTCTTTATCAGGTAATTGACCTGTTGCAAAAGCTGAATCGTAGTTAACAATAAATGGAGGCACGATTTCTTCGTAGCCATTTTTAGTAGCTTCTTCTAAAAAAAAGTTTATAAGGGCTCGCTCCAATTTTGCTCCCTTACCCCTAAATATAGGAAAACCAGACCCGGTAATTTTAGTGCCTTGAGCAAAATCTATTATGTTAAATTTACTAGCTATGTCCATGTGGCTTAATAAGGATTCATTATATTTTCTATTGCTAACATTGCTTTCATAAACAATATTATTGTCTTGTGCGCCCTTGCCTTCTGGCACACTATCGTGCGGTAAATTAGGAATTTGTGTTAGTAGTTCTAATTCCTGATTTTTCAGGTCTCTTAATTTAGACTCTAAATCTTTAATATCGGATTTTACAGAAACCAATTCTTGTTTAAGCTGATCTATAGCTTGGGGTTTTAAAGCAATTTCTTTTGTTACTTTATTGATTTCATTGCGTTTGTTATCTAATACAGTTTGAGTATTTTTTCTTTCTTGAGATATTACAATTATATCGTCTAAAATGTTCAGCTTTTCAAAGCGCCTTTTTCTTAGTTTGTTAATTACTATATCTTTGTTTTTTAAAATAAATTCTACTTGGATCATAAGTTATAAATTTTGTATGAAATTAGATAAACTAAGCGAATATATAGATTCTATAAAAAATACGACTATTAAATCATTATCAGAACTAGAAGACTTTAAACTCAAAATTCTATCTAAAAAAGGATTAATTAGCAATTTATTTAGTGATTTTAAGCAATATAACGAAGAAAACAAAAAAGAGATTGGTAAAAAAATAAATGAGTTAAAACAGTTAGCAGAAGCGACTTTTAAACAATATCAAGAAAAAGTTCAGGCCCAGGTATTAAAGAGTAACCACGATAACTATTTCGATGCCAGCCTACCAGGCCAAGATGTTTTTATTGCATCGCGCCATCCTATATCTATTGTGCAAAATCAAATAATTAATATATTCAAAAATTTGGGGTTTACGCTAGAGTACGGTCCGGAAGTTGAAGATGATTATCATAACTTTACTGCTCTTAATTTCCCTTTGAACCATCCGGCCAGAGATATGCAGGATACATTTTTTATTAAAAATGATAGCGATGAAAAGTTATTATTGCGAACGCACACTTCTTCAGTGCAAATACGGTTAATGGAAAGTAATAATCCTCCATTTAGGGCAATAATGCCAGGGAGAGTATATAGAAATGAAACTATTTCGGCTCGATCGCATTGTTTTTTCCATCAGGTAGAAGGTTTGGCTGTGGATGAAAAAATTTCTTTTGTAGATCTTAAACAAACTCTAAAAATATTTATAGAGGATTTTTTTAATGGCTATGAAAATGTTAAGACTCGCTTTAGGCCGTCTTTTTTTCCATTTACAGAGCCATCTGCAGAAGTAGATATATCGTGTTTGGTTTGTAAAGGTAAAGGTTGTAATATATGTAAGTATTCGGGTTGGCTCGAAATATTAGGTTGTGGCTTAGTACACCCTAATGTGCTTGCAAATTGTAGTATAGAACCCAAATATTCTGGCTTCGCTTTTGGTATGGGTATAGAAAGATTAGCTATGTTAAAATATGGTTATGTTAATGACTTGCGCATGTTTTATGAAAACGATTTAGATTTTTTAACAAGCTTTAAATCACATATTATTTAATTAGCGTTTTGTTTACAATTAGTAAAATTTTTTATGGATTTAATTTTAATAAATGGTAATGCTTAGTTATGATTATTAAATAAATTATATTTCCAAAAATATTGAATTCAAATTATAACCAAGAGTTGCGATAACATGTGATTTTGCTGTTCATATAAGTCTCCCATGCAAGTCTTGCATGAATGAACGCCCCCTCATACAATTCTATCATACTAAGCATTTTTCATGCGGTGTTTCTTATAAAGGCAATTAAATAAATTATCATTAAGGTAATTTCATGTATCCTGCCATAGAAATACCAAGCCTAAACTATTAATATTTTGCTTTCAACATAATAAGAATAGACACGCTCGTTTGCTATAATATTTCTAATACTGTGTAAAGTAATTATCCGCTTTTGTTTTTTTGTATCTGATACAATACACATTGTGCGCACGTATGCTGTATAGTTGCCTGTCTTTATATGTTCATATAATGTAATTATTTTGTTTTTACAATAAAAAGTAATATTTTAATTATAGGTTATTGCTTTTTCATTCAGTAAAAGAAAGATTAAGTCATAATCTTTAGAATGTATTCTTAGTTATGTTAACATTCTAATTAATTAACAAATATTTTATTTATATGAAAAAATTATTTTTATTTATAATCTTGTTATCAGCCGGTATTGCAGGCTGTGATAAAGAAGCACCCCTAAAAACTGAAAGTTCTACAAATAGCAACAATAAATCGATTTCTCTTGCTATAGAACCTGGCTACTATGCAATTCATAATTCTACACAGATCACGGATAACTATAAACGCTATGCTTATCCATTTGTTAATGATGACATGCAACGGGTAATGAATGCAAAAATGGACACCTCGAAGTTCGATCCAACTGTTCTGTGGCAGATAGAGTATTTGGATATATATAAGTTCCGTGTAAGGTTTTTGTCTATGAATTATGGCTTTTTTGAGCGCCAACGCGCCTTGGATATTAATTGGAATAATCCTAATAGTGATGGATCAATGGACGCTGTTATTTATAGGAAAAACGATGATGACCCTGGTCAGTCCTGGTCTCTGGTAGGTCATATAGATTACAATTCAGAAGGAAACATAAATAGATTTATGGGTGTAGTAGTAAATAAACGTACCGGTAAAATGCTCCAACTGGAAAAATCTTTTTATCCGGTGCTATTGGGCAATTATCTTATTGCAGATAGAGAATTTGAGGGATCAGACGAAGAAAAATATTATTATGAGCATGGAAATTTTGACGGATACCGTAATCAAGGTAGCACTACATTGTGGGATATAAGACTCTATGGAAATAAGTAATTAGATTAATTGATATCTAAGTCCTGATATAAAGGTTTTAAAAGTATAAATTAAATAATAATCTAATTAATTTACTTGTATGAAAAAATTATTGATGTTTATTCTATTGTTACTAGTCGGGATAGTGGGCTGTAATAAAGAAGATCTGAACCATGAAAGTTCTTCACAGAGTAAATACTGTCCAAATCATCCGAATGGAGACGAACCAGGTTACTTTGCAATTTATAATTATGCCGAGATCGAGTCTTACTCTAAGAGTATTGCTTATCCGATAAATAATCAAGACAAGGAGCGGGTAATAAGTGTTAAAAGAACGAATAACGACATATGGAGCTGGGATGATCAATATAAACTATGGAGAATAGAGCACTGGAACAATGAAGATTTCATTATTTTGTCTAATAATCACACGGGGTTTACACTACAACGCTCCTTAGATGTTGATTTGAGTAATCCTAATCCTGATAAGACATTCATTGCAGTTATTGATAGAAAAAATGGTAAGTCAGATCAATCCTGGTTGCTAATAGGTACTAAAGAATTTGATAAACGCGGATATATAAAGAGCTTTACGGGTGTGGTGGTTAATAAATATACAGGTCAAATGCTTCAGCTTGGTCAAGACCATGTTCCGCCTCCAAGAGACACCTATCTCATGGTAGACAGACAATACAAAGGATCGGATGAAGAAAAATATTTTTTGGAACAGGGGAGCTTTTACGGCTATGCCGATATATATGGTGGAACTACAGTATGGGTTATAGAAAGAGTCTTGTAAGCAAGTAGATTAATTTATTAACACCTGAGCTAAAGGTTTTAAACGTATGAATTAAATAAAAAGCTGATTAAATTAATTTATATGAAAAAATTATTGCTATTAATGGTATTGTTATCGATTTGTATAGTATGCTGTAATAAAGAAGTATTAAACAATGAAAGTTATGAAAAGAGTACGGTTAAAATCTTTACACGCTCCGGTATACCCCTTGGTTTATATACAATTCATAATTGTACCGGCGGAACGCCTTATACTAATAAATATGTTATGCCATCACAGAATCATGATATGGCACGGGTAAAATGTGTTGATATAGAATTCGTCGAAGCAGTGAATGACCCTAGTCTATGGGCGATAGAGAGTTTTAATAATGATCTTGTAAAATTTGTGTCTATGGATTATGGCTATTTTGAACTAAGGCGCAACTTAGATATCGATTGGGTTCATCCTAATAGTGATGGTTCAGTGGATGCTGTTATGTATAGAGACTATAATCAAACTAATCAATACTGGTCTTTGATAGGTAGTAAAGGTACTTTACCAGGGGGAGAGATAGCTAGCTTTTTAGGTGTGATTGTAAATAAACGTACTGGTCAAATGCTTCAACTGTATAAAAACTATGTTCCACCCCCAAGTGATATATATCTTATTATAGACAGGCAATATAAGGGATCAGAAGAAGAAAAATATTTTTTGGAACACGGAAGCTTTAGGGGGTATTGTAGTTCTAATAGTCTGGATAAAAGTACAATATGGCTTATACATAAAGAAGATTAAAGCCAATGGCAAAGTTAATATCATTCCTATTAAGCTAAGCTCTCATTAAAAACAATAAATTGATGGATAGCAGGTCATAAAAAAGCCTGTTTGTAGAGAAAAATAATACTAAAGAATAAGCATAATTTAGTTTGTATATAAATAATCTTGCTTCCGGTTTTGCAGTCAGCCTATCAACGAACTGAAAACATATCTGACTTTGTTATGATATTAAAAAATATCATAACAAAGTCAGATATGTTAAATTATAAGGGTTCTCCTGTTTAGCTGTAAATAATATATAGATTAATAAAAAGTATAATAAAATCAAAGAATGGCATTTATGCCTGTAATTGATTAGAAGTTGTTATATAGCTAATATACCCGGCTACTGTTTTTTAGAATATAGGTGTCAATTTAACATTGATAAATAGCTGGTATATCTGCTTTTAGCAATTTTCCCTTTTTCCAGAGCCTCAAGAACTTTACAATCTATTTCATTGACATGCATACAATTATTAAACCTGCACTGGTGCCGTAAAGCAATAAATTCTTTAAAATAATCTTTAATATTTACTTTGTTAATGTATACTAATCCAAGTTCTTTTATTCCTGGAGAATCGATTATAAAAGTTTGAGGGTTCCATAAATTATACATTTGTGTAAAGGTTGTGCTATGTGTCCCCTTGTTATTGTATGTCGAAACTTCGCTGGTTTTTAAGTTAAAGTTAGGGTTTAAAGCATTAATTATAGATGATTTACCTACTCCCGAGTGGCCAGCAATTAGGGAAATCTTATTGGTTAATATTGCAGATAATGAATCAAAATTAATCTTTGTCAGGCTGGAGACTTTAATAAATTTATAGCCCAAATTGCTATATAGTGCCTCCATTTCTAGGGATTTAGCAGCATTAGTTTCATTGTGTAAGTCAACTTTATTTAATACCAAAACGCTTTCTATATTGTTAGCTTCTGAACTGATTATAAACCTGTCTATAAAACCAAAAGAAGTTATCGGATGGCTTACAGTAATAACTAAAATAGCCTGTGTTATGTTAGAAGCTAAAACATTAGCTTCTTTGTTGCTGCTAATTGCTCTTCGTGCTATAAAATTTTTTCTTACATGTATATTAGTAATAATAGCTTTTTTATCTTGTTGGTTTTCAACAATAAAATCAACAGTATCGCCTACCGTTATAGGATTTGTATATTTAAAATCTTTAAGGCGTAAGCTACCTTTTATTCTACATGAAAATATATTATTATCGTTAGCTAGAACGGTAGATATTAAGCCTGTAGTTTTAATAACAGTTCCTGTCATATTATTTAATAAGTGGGCAGTTAATTTAGAAAAATAAAAATACCAAATAAATGAAATTTTCACACTTGCATGTTCATACACAATTTTCTCTGCTTGATGGTGCAGCAATGATAGATAAGTTATTGCTAAAAGCTAAAAATGATGGGATGCCTGCGGTAGCTATTACTGATCATGGTAATATGTTTGGTGTATTTCACTTTGTCAAGGAAGCAAACAAACATAATATAAAACCTATAATTGGATGTGAATTTTATTTAGTAGAAGATAGAAGCAAAAAACAATTTACAAAAGAAGAGCAAGACCATAGATTCCATCAACTATTACTTGCTAAAAATAAACAGGGTTACCAAAATTTAATAAAACTTTGTTCTTTAGGCTATATAGATGGTTTGTATAGTAAATATCCAAGGATAGATAAAGAACTAATTGAAAAATACCACGGAGATCTTATAGCTACCACATGTTGTTTAGCAGCAAAAATACCTCGGTTAATACAAGACGATAAATATGAAGATGCTGAAAAGGAGCTAAAATGGTGGTTAAATATATTTCAAGAGGATTTTTATATAGAACTGCAGCGTCATAATCTTGCTGAAGACGATAAAGTAAACGCGAAACTACTAGAATTTGCTAAAAAGTATAACATAAAAATAATAGCAACCAATGATTCTCATTATGTAGATAAAAGCGATGCTAATTTCCATGATATACTCCTCTGTATAAATACAGGAAATGTACAATCTACGCCTCTTAATACTAAAAAAGAGCATAAAAAAGGTTATCGTTTTGGGTTTGCTAAATCAGATGGCAGTGTCAACGATGTATTTTATTTTAAAACGCAGGCTGAAATGTCTACTTTATTCCATGACATACCTGATGCTATAGAAAATACGAATGAAATAGTGGATAAAATTGATAATTTTCAATTAACACGAGATATATTATTGCCAAATTTTAAAATAGAAGAACCTTTTAAAGATCAGAACGCATATTTACGTTATTTAACTGAAGAAGGAGCAAAAAAACGTTATGGCAATATAGATACAACCATAAAAGAGCGTATAGAATTAGAGTTAGAGGTGATAGAAAAAATGGACTTTGCAGGTTATTTTCTAATAGTTGCAGATTTCATAGATATGGCTCGAGAAGCCGGCGTTGTAGTTGGCCCTGGTAGGGGATCGGCTGCCGGATCATTAATAGCATATTGCTTGCGAATAACCGATATCGATCCTATAAAATACAACTTACTATTTGAAAGATTTTTGAACCCTGATAGAAAAAGCATGCCAGATATTGACATAGATTTCAATGACGAAGGAAGAGAGGAAGTAATAAAAAAAGTAGTTGAAAAATATACTGAGCAGCAAGTAGCGCAAATAATAACTTATGGTACAATAGCAGCAAAAACCAGTATAAAAGATGCTGCAAGGGTTTTAGAACTACCGCTTAATGAAGCTAATAACCTGACAAAGCTGGTTCCTGATAATCCGGGTACGCGCTTAAATAAGATTATTAACCTACATAAACAAAACAAATTAAAAGAAGCCGGATTTACGCAAGATCAACTAAAGGATATAAACCATTTGGTGGATTATTACAATTACCAACCATCTAGTAAAGAATTAGAAGAAATTTCAAACCTAAAATCTCAGATTAAAAAATTAGATACAAAAATTAAAAATATAGAAGAAATGGAGGGAGCCCATAGCCCCAACATAAAACAGATTGTAACTACTAAGAGCGCTTACGAAAAAAATCTTAAAAATTTAGAGATACCCAAAATACGTGCAGAAGTATTAAAGGAGGCTACAAACATAGAGGGCATGATACGGAACGTTGGTATACATGCAGCTGGAATAATAATAGCTCCAGTAAATTTAACTGATATTATCCCTGTCATGAAAATGAAGGATTCCAACATGTATGTTAGTCAATACGAAGGAGGGATTATCGAAGAAGCAGGAGTAATAAAAATGGACTTTTTAGGACTTAAAACTTTGTCTATAATTAAAAAAACTACAGAAGTTATCAAAGAGACCCATAATATAAGTATAGATATAGAAGACATTCCACTTGACGATAAAAAAACTTATGAATTATATCAAAGAGGTGAAACAAATGGTACATTTCAGTTCGAGAGTGCAGGCATGCAAAAATACTTGAAAGAATTAGTTCCAGATAGATTCGAAGATTTAGTTGCTCTTAATGCTCTTTATCGTCCAGGTCCAATGGAATATATAGATAATTATATAAGACGTAAACATGGACAGGAAGAGGTAAAGTACGACCTGCCCGAAATGGAAGAATACCTTAGCGATACTTATGGGATAACTGTCTACCAGGAACAGGTAATGTTATTAGCTCAAAAACTATCTGGACTAAGTAGAGGCGATGCTGATTTGTTACGAAAAGCGATGGGGAAGAAAGATAAAAATACCCTGGACAAACTTAAATCTAAATTTATAGACGGAGCCGTAGCAAAAGGTTATAATATAGAAATACTACAAAAAATATGGTTAGACTGGGAAGCCTTTGCTGCATATGCTTTTAACAAATCCCATTCGGTATGCTACGCTATTTTAGCATATCGAACAGCTTATCTAAAGGCGCACTACCCAGCTGAATATATGGCATCTGTTCTTACATGTACCAGAGGGAACCTGTCAAAAATAACTTTTTTTATAGAAGAATGTAAACGAATGCAAATTAAGGTCTTGGGTCCGGATGTAAACTTAAGTTCAGAATCTTTTAGTGCTTATAACTCTAAAGAAATCAGATTCGGACTAGAAGGTATAAAGGGATTGGGCGAAGTTTGGGTAAATAAAATAATAGACTATCGTGATGGAAACGAAAATAATAACTACGAAAAACGTCCATTCGTAAGTTTTCAAGATTTCATAATGCGAGTCAATCCTAATAAAAGTACATTAGAAGCCTTGGCTTTAAGTGGTGCATTTGATAGTTTCTCTTTTAATAAAGTATTAGAGATAAGTGGGGCGGAACGTGTTGAGACAATAGCTGGTAAAAGATCTCTTTATACACAAAAAGGCCAGGATGACGAAAACTATATAGAAAAAATAGTTGCTTATTTAGCTAAGAAAAATAAAGAAAGTAAGAAGATTAAACCTAAAAAGACTGGTCAAAAATCGCTTTTGGAGGGTCAATATAGCAGCGAGCATTCATCGCGTGACTACGATGAAAAGGATAATTTTCCTATCCCTATAGATTACCCGGAATTTATTCAAGAAGATAAATTTGCAAAAGAAAAAGAATATTTAGGGATTTATATATCAGGACATCCTTTAGATGCATATCAAGAGGAAATAAAAAATTTTTGTAATGCTAAAGTTGCAGATATAGAAATTCCAGTGGCAAATAAAACTTTGATAATAGCGGGTGTTATATCCGATTTGCAAACCAAAACTTCTAAAGCAGGCAGGGCATACATATCGTTTACTTTAGACGATGAAGTATCATCAATAAAGATGGTATTATTCGGTGCGGATTACGCTAAATACAAAGATAAAATTCAGGATAACAGTAGTGTATTTATAAAAGGTGAATTTAGTGCTGGTTATAGGCAAAAAGGTTCTATAGAATTTAAAATTACTGAAGTAGGATTACTAGCTGAAATTTTTCAATATATGTCCAGCGGTATTGTTATAAACGCAAATATTGATGACATAGATGGTATAAATACAGCTAAGTTGCTGAAAATCTTAAATACTGAAAAGTATGCTGGCGACAAACAGCTGTTTGTTAAGATCTTTGATGAAGATATCCAGGCTAATCTATATTCAGACAAATATAAAGTAAAAATAGACCAAGAATTTTTAAAATCTTTGAGTGATGCCTCTATTTTATTTACAATAAAAAAATAGCTATATTAAGTCAGCCTTTTTACCAAATTATTAGCATGTTTTTGAGTCTGATTGTTAATAAAATTCGTAAAACAATTGTTGGGTAGTCATATAAGTATAAGTTTAAACTACCGAAAGGTTTTTAATTAGTACAATTTAGTTATAATTTTTTGTAATTAGATTTTGAACTTATGCTATTTGTTTGATTAATAAGTTATAAAGTTATTCGTAAATTTTTGACAAAAAGGCTAAAAATAGGCATTAATGTACGATATAAGGTTTAAGGTATAAATAAAGAATGTTAAAATAATTGATTAATAATATTATGGCAGAAAAGGGAATTGTTCATGTAACAGACCAAAATTTTAAAGATATTTTGGCAGATGATCGTTTAGTTATAGTCGATTTTTGGGCTCCATGGTGCGGGCCTTGTAAAACTCAGGGAGCAATATTGGACGAGTTTGTAAAGACAATAGATAGCAATAAAGTTGTTATTGCTAAACTTGATGTTGATCAAAGTCCGGCAATAGCTTCAGAGCATGCTATACAGTCTATACCTACTATCATATTCTTCAAAAATGGAGAAGCGGTAGAAAGGAAAACAGGCGTTATGCAAGCTACAGATCTCGATAATATGATTAAATCTTTAGCTTAAAATCTATTTAAGCTGGTAGTGTATAGTAGAAACGTTATTTCCGTTAAATATATAATTAGCTTTTTCTATAATATTTTTAGCGGAAATATTATTATAAATATTCGTTTCCTGGTTGTATAGATCGATATTTCCAGCGGTTTCATAGAATGCTATGTTTATGCTTCTATCTAATAAATTAGATTCTTCGAAACGTGATTCTAAAAATATCTGATTTTTAGCTTTCTCTATAATTTCATCTTTCAGAAGCTCTGTTTGTAGTCTATATAAAATGTTATTGAGTTTTGCTTCAGCTTCAAATATATCAACACCCTTATTTACTTTTCCTTCTATAACTAATAATCCAGGGTCAAGCGTCCCGCTGGTGTAAGCAACTATATTATTAAAAATACTTTCTTTTTTCACTAACTCTAAGTATAAGGTGGATGATTCTCCAGCTGACAGTATTTCAGCTATAATATTGCATGTGTAAAATTCTTTATCGAATCTTCCAGGAATATGGAAGCCTTTGTATAGAGCCTCTAAAGCAATATTGTCTCTTTTTAATGATTGTGTTCTAGCCTCGTTCTGTATTGGCTCTTGCGTTAGCGCTTTATTTTGCGGCGTTTTAAAGTGTACGTTGGCAAAATATTTATCTACTAATTTCCTGATGTCATCTATATTAATATTTCCACTAATTACTACTACAGCGTTTTGGGGGCCGTAGTAGTTGTCATAGAATGATTGAAGATCTTTAAGAGAAAAATTCTTAATGTGGTCAAGATTTTTACCTATTGTAGGCCAACTATATGGGTGTGTAGTATATGCGAGTTTACTTAGCTCCAGCCAAGAATCCCCATAAGGTTGATTTAGATAACATTGCTTGAATTCTTCTGATACAACGTCTTTTTGGACATCTAAGTTAGTTTGTGTTAAATTTAAGTTTCGCATCCTATCTGCTTCTAACCATAGTGCAGTTTCTATATTTTCATAGGGTATTTCTATGTAATAGTTTGTTATGTCATTACTTGTAAAGGCGTTGTTTTGCCCTCCAACAGCTTCAAGAGATTTGTCGTAGCTAGCTACATTTTTGGATCCGGAAAACATTAAGTGCTCTAATAGATGCGCTAACCCTGTTTTGTCCGGGTCTTCGTTTCTGGCTCCAACTTTATACATTATATTTACTACGGCTATACTGCTATGCGTATCTTTATGCAATATTACAGTTAAGCCATTATCTAATTTATATTTTGTAAAATCAAGCATTATATACGCGTTTTATATAGGTTTAAAATTAACACTAGATTAATAACAAATAGTTAATTAACTTTGATTGTGTTATTTACAACTATTAAATGTCAAAAATAAATAATTTACTAGAAAAGGCTCTTAATTTAGAATTCTTAACATTTGATGAAGGTGTAAAATTGTTTTTTGAAGCAGAACTTTCGCATCTTATGTTTGTCTCTAATACTTTGCGCTATAAGCACAATTGCAATAAAGTGGTTACATGGATAATAGATAGGAACCTCAATACTACAAATATATGCATAGCAAATTGTAAATTTTGCAATTTTTATAGAACTCCTGGCAGTATAGATGGTTATATAACCACTATGGACGAATATAGGATTAAAATAAAAGAGACTATTAATTTGGGAGGCGACCAATTATTGTTGCAAGGTGGGCACCATCCGGATTTAGGTTTAGAGTACTACGAGAATCTGTTTAAAAATATAAAAGCGGAATTTCCATATATAAAACTTCATGCTTTAGGACCTCCGGAGATTGTGCATATAGCTAAGTTAGCTAATCTGTCTTTTAGCGAGGTTCTTAAACGTCTTATAGCAGCTGGTTTAGATTCTTTACCTGGGGCAGGTGCAGAAATTTTAGATGACCGGGTTCGAAGGTTAATTTCTAATGGTAAGTGTAAGTCAAAAGAGTGGTTAGATGTTATGAGAGAAGCTCATAAGCTTAATATTGTGACTTCTGCAACAATGATGTTTGGGCACGTGGAAACCGTACAGGAGCGTATAAAGCATCTTATATTGTTAAGAGAGGTTCAGAATGAGAAACCTAAAGATTCGGTGGGTTTTATAGCGTTTATTCCATGGCCATTTCAAGATAAGGGAACACTTTTGCAACGCGTTAAAGGGATTAATAATAAAATAAGTAAAGAAGAATATGTAAGGATGATAGCCATAAGTAGAATAATGTTACCGAATATAAATAATATTCAAGCTTCATGGCTTACAGTTGGTAAAGATACTGCACAAGTGTGCTTACATGCTGGAGCAAATGATTTTGGATCTATAATGATAGAAGAAAATGTGGTATCTGCAGCTGGGGCAAGTCATAGATTTACTTCAGCTAGCATACAAAAAGCTATTAAAGAGGCGGGATTTGAACCTAAATTAAGGACACAAGAGTATAAATATAGAGAGTTGCCGTCTATGGTTTATGGAGATATATAATTACAGTTAATGGTTTTAGTTATAGGGGCAGGTTGCTTTTTAGGCTCAGCATTAGTTAAAGATCTTTTGAAGCGTTATGATAAAATAAAAATTTTATTAGAACCACATGAAGCGATAAACCATGTTATAGAAGATAGTAATAGGATAATAAAAGCAGTATGTCCTTTAAATGACTTTAATTCCATCTGTTTAATTATGCAGGATGTTAAGTATATTTATAATCTGCATAGCTATAACAAGACTATATTAAATAAAAGAGAAATTTGTAGCTCTATAATAAATACAGCGAACATAGTTAACGCTGCAGCATTCGTTAATGTAGAAAAAGTAATTCATATAAGCT
This sequence comes from Candidatus Krakonobacterium acarorum, assembly GCA_050311575.1. Classification (GTDB taxonomy): domain Bacteria; phylum Bacteroidota; class Bacteroidia; order SolTP2; family SolTP2; genus Krakonobacterium; species Krakonobacterium acarorum. Next base: position 501,291 of record JBNOKO010000001.1, read on the forward strand.
CTCTGGCAGCTATAGGTGGCTTAAAAGATGGTAATAAGTTTGGTTTGGCAGATATATATAGTTATCCATGTAAAAATAATTTGTATGGCATAAATCAGTACGAAGTAAATAGAGAAGTCTTTAGAGCTAGATGTGAAGGGTTAAACACAGTAATAGTATATGCACCTTTGTTTAAAGAAGATACATACACAATAAATAAACTTATAAGCTATCATATACTAAAAATTAATAGAAAGGACTATATAGTTATTAGTTTTGGTAAAATAAATAGTTTTATAGATAAATTGATTTATTTACAACTTAACAATACAGAAGAATATAACTTTATAGCCGTAGAAGAAAATATTTTATTTAAAGACCTGGCTATTAATTTTAATGCTAATATTAAAACAACTGGATTTTTTAAAAATTCGTTAAGCTTAATAGCATCTTACTTGTACAGTAAAAATAAAGTAAAGTTGGATAGCGAAATATCTTTTTGGGCAAATAATACCAATTCTTATATTGGTAATAATATATCTAGAATTACTTCCAATTTATATACTTAAAAAGATTCTTACTATAAAAAACAATACGAAGATTAATAACACTATATGCAACTAATAGAAGTTACAAATAAAAGAGAAGAAAAATTATTTTTAGACGTTGTTAAATTAATATATAAAGATTGTCCTGAATATATAAGACCTTTAGATATTTCTATAGAGAATATATTTAATGAAAACAATATTTTTTATAGAAACGACCATTCTAAAAGATGGATATTACTTAATAATAAGGGACAAGTAATAGGTAGAATAGCAGCATTTATCAATGAAGCTATAAACAACGGTAAAAAAACTTTGGCTTTTGGTTTTTTTGAATGTATAGACAGCCAGGAAGCAGCTAATATACTTTTTAATAAGGTTATAGATTTTGCTAGTACAATTAATGCTGAAATAATTGAAGGACCAGTTAATTATGGGCCTACACACGCATTTTGGGGGTTATTAACGGAGGGTTTTGATAAATCACCATCCTTTGAAGTTACTTACAACCCTAAATATTATATAAACTTATTTGATAGTTTTGGTTTTAAAGTAAAGTATCATCAATTTACCAAAATGCATTACCTGGATTCTGACAATTTGCCAGATAGGGTTAATAGGATAGCAGACAGGGTCCGCGCTAAAGAAGGATTTAGCATAAAAACATTTAATATAAATCAGTTTACGCAGTTTGCAAAATATGCAGTTGATATCTATAACGATGCCTGGAAAGATAACGTAAATTTTATTCCAGCAACTATAGAGACATTTTTGCGTGTATTTAAAAATATAAAACAAATATTAGACGAGAAGTTGATATTATTTGCTTTTTATAATGGAGAGCCAATCTCTCTTTTGGTATGTATCCCAGATCCTAATGCCATAATGAAAGATTTTAATGGTAAATTGAACTTTATAAATAAAATAAGATTTATATTAAAGAAAAACCTAATTAGCAAGGTTAGGGTGTTAGCTTTAGCACATAAATCTAAATATAAAAATAGAGGATTTGAAGCTGTATTGTTTCAAACTTTGTCTAATTATTTAAATTCATCGAAAAAATATAAAGAACTTGAAATTTCTTGGGTAGGATCCTACAATGGAGTTATGCTAAGCATATTAAATTCATTAAATGGAATAAACGCTAAACAACATACTGTATATATTAAAGAGATTTAATATATGTTTTCCCTTTAAAAATGCGGTTGCTATAGCCAGTCATTGTAATGTTACTAAAAAGCTCAGCGTTTTTCTCGAATCCTATTGTAAGTTCGCCGCCTTTAGCCTTAACTGTAAAAACATGACTACCTTGTAAATCTTCTTTCTCGGCAATAGATAGAGTAGATGCTATTATACCTGTTCCACAAGCTAAAGTTTCATCTTCTACTCCCTTTTCATAAGTGCGAACATATAATATATTATTTGATATTTTTTCTATATAATTTACGTTAGTGCCATTAGTTTTCTCAAAGCTTTTTGCGTGTCTTATGCGTTTTGCATCAGGCAATATATCTAAACTAATTAGATTGTTTACAAATTTAACTATATGTGGAACCTTACTAATTGTAAAAAAATATTCTTCATCATTCTTGTAAATTAAATTACATTCGTTAGGCATTAATATGGTAATTAAATAATTGTCATCAATTTTGCCTTTAAATATCATATCGTCAACAATAAATGTAGTAGATTGTTTTACTAATTCTAAATCCTTTGCAAAAGCTACAGCGCATCTGGACCCGTTTCCACACATTTTAGCCGGGCTGCCATCAGCATTATAGTATACCATTTTAAAATCGTAGCCTTTGATTTCCTCTAATAATATTAAACCATCGGCACCTATTCCAAAATGTCTGTCGCATAAATAAGCTATCTCTTTTTGGTTAACAGCCAAATTGTTGTTAAAATTATTTATCATAATAAAGTCGTTACCAGCGCCTTCATATTTGTAGAATGTAATGGGTTCCATATTGGCTTTCAATTAGATAAAAGATTAATTGTAAACTTGATAAATTAGCTGTATTTTCAAATAATACAATAATAATATTTAAATTAGTAATTATTCTGTTAATTTATTATAACTTATATTATATGAAGAAGATATTTTTAATTTCCTTTTTTGCAGCTATTACAGGGGCAATTATAGGAGTAGGCATTTACAATTTAGCAGAAATTAAGAAGGTAGCTGCTATAGAATCTTATAATTCCGCCAATAAGAATTTTAATGGCAATAATCAGGTAATAATAGATAAGACTAACGAAGGCTATCCAAGTTTTGTTAAAACAGCTTCTTTAGTAGTACCTACGGTGGTACATGTAAAAACTACTTATAAAGTAAAATCCCAGCCCCGTGGCTTATACATAGATCCATATTTTGAAGATTTTTTTAATGATTTTTTCGGTAGACGTATGCCAAAAAGAAATCAAGAACCTCAAGAAGCGAGAGCCGCAGGATCAGGTGTTATAATATCTTCAGATGGATATATAGTTACTAATAATCATGTTGTTGATGGTTCTGAAAGCATAGAAGTTGTTTTAAATGATAAGCGATCTTTTAATGCAAAAATTATAGGTACAGATCCAGATACTGATTTAGCACTAATAAAGATAGAAGCACGGGACTTAAAGTATTTAGAATTTGGTGATTCAGATAGTGTCCAAGTAGGAGAGTGGGTTATGGCTATAGGTAATCCTTTAAATCTGAATTCTACTGTAACAGCTGGAATAATAAGTGCTAAGGCAAGAAATATAGGTATTTTAAGATCTAATAATTGGGATTCAGAATCTAAGGCTTCAGCAGCTATAGAAGCATTTTTACAAACTGATGCAGTTATTAATAGGGGTAACTCGGGCGGACCATTGGTGAATATTACGGGTCAACTTATTGGTATAAACGCAGCCATAGCATCACAAACCGGATTCTACGAAGGTTATGGGTTTGCTATACCATCTAACTTGGTTAAAAAAGTTATTGGTGATCTTAAAGCTACTGGTAAGGTAAGGAGAGCTATGTTAGGTATAACTTTTACAGAAAACAATGCGGACTTTGCTAAGGAAAAAAAATTACCTGTTGTGACAGGTTTATATGTTCAAGATGTTATAAAGGATGGCGCAGCTGCAAAGGCTGGTATAAAATCGGGCGATATTATTACCAAAGTTGATAATAGACCTATTTTAGAAGGTGCAGCATTTCAAGAAAATATTGCTAGGCATTTACCAGGTGAAACTATAAAACTTACATTGTTACGTAAAGGTAAGGAAATTAATGTTAGCGTTAAATTAAGAGATGCATCAGAAATTCGTTCTACAAATTCTCAAACCGCTAAAGAGTTGAAAGCATTAGGAGCGAAATTTAAGCCATTAACGCAAGCTGAAAAAGATAAACTTAGATTAAAAGCTGGAGTTAAAATAATAAGTCTTGACCCTCAAGGGGTCCTTGCTCAAAACGATTTAAAAACAGGATTTATAATTGAAAGTATTAATAATAGATATATAAATAGCGAATCTGACATAAGGACGGCTTTAGGCAGCGCTAAAGATAAATATATAAAAGTTGAGGGTTGGTCGCCAAATGACAACCTACGCTTTAGAATAGTGTTCCCGTTGAAATAGCCTATACTTTATATAGTAGTTTTCGTATATTCAAATAGGGTTATTGTATAATCCTATTTGAATATTGTTATGTAATGATTATTGAAACCAATAAAGATCTACTCCACTTAAATACATTTAGAGTAAAATCAGTTGCCAGGCGGTATGTACAGATAGATAATATAGATGATGTAACTGATTCAGCATTTATAAAAGAGCTAGATGAGCCATTTTACATTATCGGATCAGCTAGTAATGTTCTTTTTGTATCAGAAAATGTTCCTAAAATTATTAAGATTAATACTAAGGGGATAGAAGTAACTGAAAAAACAAACCATATACTTATAAAAGCGCAAGGGGGAGAATCGTTGCATAATCTGGTAAAGTTTTGCGTAGATAATTATTATGGAGGTATGGAAAACCTTGCTTTAATTCCAGGAAGCGTAGGAGCCTGTCCCGTACAAAATGTAGGTGCTTATGGATTAGAAGTTAAAGATATAATATTCAATTTAGAAGTATTTAATACAAAAACTTTTAAAAGAGAGATCTTAACCAATAAAGAGTGTGGGTTTACATATAGAGGTAGTATATTTAAAAAAAAAACAAACCAATATATAATAATATCTGTAACTTTTAAATTACCTAAAGATTATATCCCCAAAATACATTACAGTAGTTTAGAAGAATACTTTAAAAAATTAAATATTAAAGAACCAAATGTACATGACATATATAATGCTATATGTTTCATAAGGTCAAATAAACTACCAGACGTTAATGTCATAGGTAACGCAGGTTCGTTTTTTAAGAATCCAATAGTTACTAAATCTGAATTAGCAAATGCTATTAAAATAGAACCTGGGTTAAATTACACACATCATGACAATAAATTCAAATTAAGCGCGGCATCCTTAATAGAGCTCGGTGGGCTAAAAAGTTTAGAAATTAATAAAATAAGCACCTGGCATAAACAACCTTTAGTATTAGTTAATCGGGGAAATCTATCAGGCAAAGAAGTTTTTGAATTCTCAAGCATTATTATTAAAGAAATATATAAAAAATTTGGCATAGTATTGGAAAGAGAAGTAAATGTAGTATGATACTATAAGGTTATGTCTTGTATGGATTATAACTAAAATATTATAAATAATGCACAGTATAATTTTTAATATTTAAAAATTAGTATTATACTTGTAAACTATTAGATACTAAACTTAACCTTATGATTATATCACTTTTATTGTTTAGCGTTGATGTTAATCTTATTGTTAGGTAGTGTAAATAATCAGTATTATATTTCTTTATTAGGTTACGTATAATTTTTAATATTGTAATAAATTATTATATTGGCCTAAAGAATTATAAACATACTAAGTAATTTAATATTAAGAAGTATAAAAGAATAAAATTGTTAAAACCAACTATGAATAAGTCTACATTCAGAAAGATAGCAGTTATGTCATTTGCGGCTGTCTTAGCGCCGGCTGTTATGCATGCGCAAGTTGTTAACCCAGCTCCAAATAGTGGGGTTAGTACAACTACAACTGTTAGTACAACGACTACAAACGTTGCACCTAACCAAACATTAGTTAACACTGCTAATAGAAATAATCAGAACCTTTTTTCCGGAGCACTTAAGCCTAAACCTTTTACTATTGGTTTAAATTTAGGAGTTGGGATGCCTGTAGTACTAGGTGCAACTAACCTGGATAATAAAGATTGGAAGATGAATCTTGGTTATGGCGCTTATTTTGAATATTCTATAAATCCTTGGTTTTCAGTATTAGCCAACTACCAAGGTGGTAAGCTAAGTGGTAAATACCTTGGCACTAATGGCAAAGAATTCGATACAAGTCTTCACTACGCTTTGTCAGCTAAAGTTAGATTGTCGACATCAGGCGTTTCATTTATAAATAGGACTCCAAAAGTTGGGTTATTTGCTCAGGCTGGTCTTGGATTTGCCGGATATAAAACAAATTTTGACGGATACAATGATACCCGCGGTAATCAATTTGCTACAGCAGGTGTAGGTGTAAACTTTAAATTATCTGATGCACTTACATTCTTATTAGGTTACGACATGAACTTTATGGGTTCTCGTGCTATGTATGTAAGAGAGGATCAGGTTGTAGCTAATGCTGCTGCAAATGAACGCGTTTATCCTACAAGTAAATGGTCATATTTATATGGAGGTTTAGAATTCCATTTCGGTGGTGGTCAGGGTCCGGCTAAAAAATGGTTTAATCCAGTTGCTTCAATGTACGATGAGTTAAAAGGCAAACGTTTAGACAATGAAATCAATGAGTTGAAAAATTCACTTAATAATATAGGTGTAAAAGTTGATGCTTTGTATAAAGATACTGATGGAGATGGAGTTCCTGATCCTTTAGATAAAGAGCCAAATTCAGCTCCAGGTGCGGTTGTTGATGGTGCAGGAAGAACTATACACTTTCCTCAATATCCAGTTGTAGAAAAAGTAACTAGGATTACGCAACAAGAAAAAGAGGTTATCATATCATTAAGCAAAAATGTATATTTTGATACAGGCAAAGCTTCTTTGAAAGCTGCATCTTTTCCTAAGTTAAATGAAGTTGCAAGAATCTTAAAAAGAACTACTTGTGTTAAAATTCAAATAGATGGACATACTGATAATACAGGTAAGACAGCTCTTAATAGAAGATTATCGCAAGATAGGGTAGATTCAGTAAAAGCTTATCTGGTAAGACAAGGTGTTAATAAATCGCAAATCGAAGCTAAAGGTTGGGGTGAAACTAAACCAATAGAATCAAATAAAACTAAATCTGGTCGTGAAAAAAATAGAAGAGTTGAAGTTACAGTAGATGATTCTTCATGCTAATAACTTTAATGTAATATTAGTTAAAATATTCTTTAATACAAAAAAAGACTTATAGCATTTGCTATAAGTCTTTTTTTGTATTATACTTATCATATGATAAGTATACAAAATGTACATAAAAGCTATAGCCGAACACAAATACTCAAAGGCATAAGCTTTAATATAGCTAAAGGTGCAATTACTTCAATAACAGGACCTTCAGGTGCAGGTAAAAGTACTATATTAAACCTAATAGGTACTTTAGATATTATTGATGAGGGCAAGATAGTTTTAAATAATACTGATATAAGTACTTTAAAACATAATAAGTTATCTAGATTTAGAAATGAACATATTGGCTTTGTATTTCAAGGTTATAATTTATTACCCGAGTTTTCAGCTTTAGAAAACGTATATATACCAGCCTTAGTATCGCAAACAAATAAAAAACAATTAAATAATAGGGCTAAACAGTTACTGGATATGGTAGGCTTATCTCATAGGTTGGAACATAAACCTGCTCAATTATCAGGGGGCGAGCAGCAAAGAGTTGCTATAGCAAGAGCTTTAATTAATAGCCCCAGCGTAATATTAGCAGATGAACCAACAGGCAACTTAGATAGCAAGAATACTGAAATAATATATAAGCTTTTTCGAGATCTGTGTCTGGAATTTAATCTTACTTTCGTTATAACCACTCATAATATCTATTTAGCGAAAAAGACTGATACAATAATTAACATGCAAGATGGAGCTATAGTTAATCAAGGTTAACTTTATTGTTAATCTTGATGATTTTTACCGGGCAACCTTTTGCCGCCTGTTTTATATTATTTAACTCCTGGTGCTCATTTAACCTGGTTATATAAAAGCCTTTTTTATTGACAGATTTTATAAGATTGGACTTACCATCTTTCTTTGATATAGCAAAATGAAGGGGTGCGACTTCTGCACAAAAATTACATCCTATACACTTATCTCTTTGTAAGCTAACAACTATCGCATTCATTAATATCCAGTAGGGAGCATAATCATTATCTTCATAATTATTATACTTAAATTAGTATTATCTTAATTACAGTGAATCATAATAATAAAATTACTAATAAAAGTTGTATGAAAATAAAAACGACCCCTTTATTAGACCAATACATAAAATTTAAAGAGCAAAACCCTGAAGTGCTATTGCTGATGCGTGTAGGCGATTTCTATGAAGCTTTTGGAGAAGATGCCAAAATATTATCTAAAACTCTAAATATAGCTCTAACGAGAAAAGCTAGTGGCAATAAAACTTATACAGAATTAGCTGGGTTTCCACATCACGCTATAGAAACATACATTGGTAAATTGATAGATGCAAAATTAAAAATAGCTATATGTGAACAATTAGAAGAAGCAAATGGTAAAACCCTTATAAAAAGAGATATATCTGAAATATTAACACCAGGAATAGGACATATTAATGCAATTGGCGAAAATAGAAATAATAATTTCCTTGCCTCTATATATTTTAGCAAAAACGAATTTGGGATAGCTTTCTTAGATATTTCCACAGGAGAATTTGTAGTAGGTGAAGGCGATAAGCAATATATAGACACACTATTAAACAATTACAGACCTAAAGAAATTATAGTATCTAAAACCTTAAAAAAAGATTTTGATAGTTTTTTGTCTGCAAAATTTTATATAACCTATCTACATGATTGGATTTTTGATTATAATTATGCAAATAGTGTACTATTAAAACACTTTAAAAGCGAATCAATTATAAAGAGCTTTGGTATAAATAGTATGAAAAAATCTATTATTGCAGCTGGGGCATCTTTACATTATTTAGAATCACTAAATCATAAAAATATTACTCATATATCCTATATAAATACTATTAATAGTATAGACCATATTTATATAGATAAATTTACTGTTAAAAATCTTGAAATTTTAGAGCCTCTTTATAGCGATGGTGGCAAATCTCTTTTAGACATAATAGATTGCACTATAACCCCTATGGCTTCTAGATTACTAAAAAAATGGATAGTTAGGCCATTAATAAATATAGATAAAATTAATAATAGGCTAAACATTGTAGGATTTTTTACTACCTATACTAATTTAGCACACAAAATAATTGAAATATTAAAAAATATAGGGGATATAGATAGGATAATATCTAAAATTGCTTTAAAAAAAATAAAACCAGCAGAACTAATAAAGCTTAGCCAAGTACTTATATCAATACAGGATATAAAACATTTACTAGAGAAAAGTAGTTTTGGCAGTATATCTAATATTTTAAGCCTATTAAACCCATGTCAACAACTTAGAGAAAAAATATGTTGCCATTTAATTGATAACAGTGCTCAAGGTTTACAAATAGACTATATTATAGCCGGAGGTATTTCCAAAGAACTAGATGAGCTAAGGAAAATTAAGATAGATAGCAATAAGATTCTTAGCGAAATACAGACTAAACAATCCCAAGCCAGTAAGATTACAAATTTAAAACTAGGATTTAGTAATAATATTGGTTATTATTTTGAAATTACTAATAAATTTAAAAATCTGGTGCCGGATTATTGGATTAGAAAACAAAGTTTAGTAAATGTTGAAAGATACACAATCCCAGAACTTGTAGAGTATGGAAACAAAATCTCAAGTATAGATGTAAAAATACAGGATATAGAAAATAAAATATATGAAGATCTTTTAAGCTCTATTTTAAATTATATAAAAAATCTTCAAAAAAATTCTATGGCTATTGCTAAATTAGATGTTCTATTATCTTTTGCTAGATTGAGTGCAAAAAACAATTATATAAAACCGACACTAATTAATAGTCAAGACCAAGTAATAGAAATAAAGGAAGCAAGGCATCCGGTTATAGAAAAAACCCTACCTAATACTGAAAAATACATATCTAATAATCTGTATCTAGACAATACTTTCAACCAAATAATGCTTATAACCGGGCCGAACATGGGAGGGAAATCCTCATATCTTAGGCAGACTGCTATAATAGTTTTGCTTGCACAAATAGGTTGTTATGTACCCGCTTCTTCAGCTTGTATTAGCATAGTCGATAGAATATTTGTTAGAGCAGGAGCGTCTGATAATATAGCTCTAGGCGAGTCAACATTTATGGTTGAAATGCTCGAGGTAGCATCTATCTTAAATAACTTAACTAATAAAAGCCTTGTTTTATTAGATGAAATAGGGCGTGGAACAAGCACCTACGATGGCATTGCCATAGCCCAAGCTATAGTAGAATATATTGCAGTCAACTCTGAAGCTAAAGTTCTATTTGCGACCCATTATCATGAATTGCAAAGTTTAGAAGATCATATAGATAAAATTAAAAACTATAAAGTATTGGTTAAAGAGATTGAGGATAAAATATTTTTCTTAAGAAAAATTGAAAAAGGTGCCAGTAATAAAAGTTTTGGTATAAATGTGGCAAAGCTAGCCGGATTCCCTAGTGTAATAATTGATAGGGCTAGTGCCATATTGGCAGATATTACATCTGGAAATTACAATAGCGATTCGCAAAAATTATTGAAGGACACTAAAAGTGCCCCTATGGACAATAATTTATTAGAGATAATATATAATTTAAAAAACTTAGATATTGATGCAATGAGCCCAATCGATGCGCTTTTATTTTTACAGCGCGAAAAAGCTAAATTAATCAATACTACTTCTGCAAATATATTAGATCTTTAGCCATGTCTATAATATCTGTTTCACTAGGCATAGCAGCTTTTATTAAATTAGGAGCATATGGTAGCGGCACGTCTGCGGCTGTTAATCTCATTATTGGCGCGTCTAAATAATCAAAAGCTTCTTTTTGTATTATATAACTTATCTCTGTAGATATACTTGATATTGGCCAAGCTTCTTCTACAATTAGTAATCTATTAGTTTTTTTGACAGATTCAATAATTGTCATGTAGTCTAAAGGTCGTATTGTTAATAAATCTATTATCTCTGCATTTATTTTCAAATTTTTTAATTCCTGATTGGCGTTAAGAACTGTTTTTAACATTTTGCCAAAGCTAACTATAGTAATGTCATTTCCAGTAGTAACAATATTAGCTTTTCCTATAGGAAGGTAATATTCTTCGGCTGGAACCGTATACTTATCCCCGTACATCAATTCGGATTCCATGAAAATTACTGGATCAGGATCTTTAATAGCAGATTTTAACAATCCTTTAGCATTATATGCATTTGAAGGAATAATTACTTTAAGCCCCGGGCAGTTTGCATACCAGCTATGAAAGCTTTGTGAATGTTGTGCTGCAAGTTGGCCAGCGTGCCCTGTTGGGCCTCTAAAGGTTATAGGGCATGACAATTGCCCACCGCTCATAGATAATATCTTAGCAGCGTTATTTATTATTTGGTCAATAGCAACTAGCGAGAAGTTGAAAGTCATAAATTCAACTATAGGTTTTAAACCATTAATTGCTGCACCTACACTAATACCTGTAAACCCTAATTCAGAAATTGGAGTATCTATTACCCTATCGGCACCAAACTTCTCTAGTAAATCTTGGCTCACTTTATATGCTCCATTGTATTGGGCAACTTCTTCGCCTATCAAAAAAACTTTATCGTCTTTAAGCATTTCTTCTTGCATGGCCTCTTTAAGAGCTTCTCTAAACTGAATTTGCCTTGTTTCCATTTGTATATATTTTTAATATTAAACTTTAATTGACATATTATAATACGCAAAGTTAAGAAAGTATTTAAAAAAAATTATTTTCTTGAATAAGAGATAATATTTATATAATTTTAGGCTTAATTAGATTAACATCTTAGTATATTTAAGAATATCATTTATTTAATGATAATATTATGGCGGGCATAGCTCAGTTGGTTAGAGCGCCAGATTGTGGTTCTGGATGTCGCCGGTTCGAACCCGGTTGCTCGCCCTTTTCTATTATAATCTCAACCAATATTTCTTATAATATTTTTAAACCTTAGATAGTAGTATTATGTATTTATGCCATTGTGTCAATACTTTATAATATGGCACACGCATTGTCAATAATAGTAAGTAAAAACTAATAATTTATATTATATCATTTTCATAGTATTAAATATTTAAAAGGTTAAAAAATAATTTATGTCAAATAAAGTTATAGGGATTGATTTAGGTACCACAAATTCGTGTGTTTCAGTACTGGAAGGTGGAGAGCCTATAGTTATACAAAATAGCGAGGGCCATAGAACTACACCATCAGTAGTGGCTTTTACAGAAAGTGGAGATCGTAAGGTTGGTGAACCTGCAAAGAGGCAGGCTGTAACTAACCCGAGACGAACAATATATTCTATTAAAAGGTTTATGGGACATTCTTTTTCTGAAGTTGTTGACGAAACTAAAAGAGTGCCTTATTCTGTTATAAAAGGAAATAAAGATATACCTGTTGTAGATATAGATGGGAAACATTATACGCCTCAAGAAATTTCAGCAATGATTTTGCAAAAAATGAAAAAAACAGCTGAAGATTTTCTTGGTCAAAGCGTTAATAGAGCTGTAATAACAGTACCTGCATATTTTAATGATGCTCAACGTCAGGCAACTAAAGAGGCAGGCGAAATAGCAGGTCTTAAAGTTGAACGTATTATAAACGAACCTACAGCAGCAGCATTAGCATATGGTCTTGACAAAAAAAATAAAGATCAGAAAATAGTAGTTTTTGATTGCGGTGGCGGTACGCACGATGTTTCTGTATTAGAGCTTGGTGATGGAGTTTTTGAAGTGAAATCTACTGATGGAGATACACATTTGGGTGGCGATGACTTCGATCAGGTAATTATAGATTGGTTGGCTGACCAGTTTAAAAAAGATGAAAATATAGATCTACGTAAAGATCCGATGGCTTTACAGCGTTTAAAAGAATCTGCTGAAAAGGCTAAAATAGAACTATCTAGTGCTAATTCTACAGAAATAAATCTACCATATATAACATCAACTGATGGTATTCCTAAGCATTTAGTAAAGACTTTAACTAGATCAGAATTTGAAAAGCTGATAGATGATTTAGTGAAAAGGACTATAGCTCCTTGTGAAAGAGCTTTAAAAAATGCCAAATTAACTGTTAAAGATATTGATGAAGTAATACTGGTAGGGGGATCAACACGTATACCTAAAATTCAGCAAGCTGTAGAAACGTTCTTTGGCAAAGCCCCATCAAAAGGTGTTAACCCGGATGAAGTTGTTGCAGTTGGTGCAGCTATACAGGGCGGAATATTGGTAGGAGACGTAAAGGATGTTTTATTATTAGATGTAACTCCCTTATCATTAGGGATAGAAACTATGGGTGGTGTGTTTACTAAGCTTATAGAATCTAATACTACTATTCCTACAAAACGTAGCGAAGTTTTTTCTACAGCAGCCGACAATCAACCTTCTGTAGAAATACATGTTCTGCAGGGTGAAAGGCCCATGGCTAAGGATAATCGTACGCTAGGAAGATTCCATTTGGATGGTATACCACCTGCACCAAGAGGGGTTCCACAAGTAGAGGTAACGTTTGATATAGATGCTAACGGTATAATGCACGTAAGTGCAAAAGATAAGGGAACTAATAAAGAACAGCAAATTCGTATAGAGGCCTCTTCAGGTTTAAGTCAAGAAGAGATAGATAAAATGAAAATCGAAGCAGAGCAAAACGCAGAAGCAGATAAAAAGTTAAAAGAAGAAATTGATAAATTGAACTTAGCAGATAGTATGATATTCAGTACTGAAAAGCAATTAAAAGAGTATGGAGACAAAATTCCCAGCGACAAAAAATCTAAGATCGAATCAATCTTAGGACAATTGAAAGATGCACATGCAAATAAAAATATAGGTGCTCTGGATGCTTTACAAACTGAATTAAACAATGCTTGGACTGCTGCATCTGAAGATATAGCTAAGGCTACAAATAACTCTTCTGGCCAGGAATCTAATAACTCTACATCTACAGAAGATAACTCGTCACAAGGCGATGGCAATGATGACGTAACGGATGTTCAATACGAAGAAGTAAAAAAAGATTAGTTAGTTAAATTATTTATTATTATATTAGCCGTTAATATTATAATTAATATAAGTTTATTAAAAAGTATATATAAATGCATTTTATAGATATAGAGCACAGTAACGTGAAAGGTATAGATAGGATCATGAGGCTTCTTAAGAAAAAGTCTGCAATAACCCTAAAAAGATATCGCAAAAGAACCTTTTATGAAAAGCCTTCTATCCTTCATAGGACTACCGTACAAAAAGCTATTTATAGCCGAAAGTATAAAGAAAACTTGGAAGAAGTATAGCAAATTGTTTAGTTTAGTTTTTATTAAACATTTGTTTGTAGTGAAAGAAAGAGAAAGCCCCGATTAATATTATTAATCGGGGCTTTCTCTTTCTAATTTAAGATGGGCAGACTCTAACTACTAGAACTACTAGGTAGAAGTGGTTACCCTAAATAAGATTTTAAAATCTTGCATCTGGATGTTTGTCTTAATTTTTGTAAAGCTTTATCCTTAATTTGCCTTACTCTTTCTCTAGTTAAGTTGAACTTATCTCCTATTTCTTCTAAAGAAAGTGGGCTCGTAGAACCTATGCCAAAAAATAATACTATTATTTCTCGTTCTCTATCTGTTAGTGTAGATAATGCTCTTTGAATTTCTGCTGATAGAGATTCATCTATCAATAAGCTATCTGTATCAGGAATATCTGTGTTCTCTAGTACATCTAAGAGAGTATTTTCTTCGCCTTGCACGAAAGGAGCGTCAACAGATACATGTCTACCAGAATTAGATAGTGTGTCATGTACTTTATCAACAGTTGTTCCTAATGCTTCAGCTATTTCTTCTGAAGATGGTTCGCGTTCGAAATCTTGTTCTAAAATCGAGTGAATTTTAGTGATTTTACTTAATGATCCAACCTGATTAAGAGGAAGTCTAACCAGCCTACTTTGCTCTGCAGTACACTGTAAAACATTTTGTCTGATCCACCATACAGCGTAAGAAATAAACTTAAAACCTTTAGTTTCATCAAATTTATGAGCTGCTTTTATTAAGCCAGTATTGCCATCATTTATAATATCTTCTAATGCTAAGCCTTGATTCTGGTACTGTTTAGCTACAGATACAACGAATCTCAAATTAGACACTACAAGTTTCTTTAATGACTCCTTACAACCTTCCCTAATTTTCCTAGCTAGCTCAACTTCTTCTTCTGCTGTTATTAAATCTACTTTGCTAATTTCATGTAAATATTTATCTAAGGATTTGCTTTCGCGATTAGTAATAGATTGAGTAATTTTTAACTGTCTCATAAAATTGTTATATAAGATAAACTAAAATAAAATATTGTTGGTTTAATAGAATTGAAAACGCAGCCATACAGGTGATTTTTAACAAAAAATATGCCCATAGTCAACTAAATGAGAGATTTAATGATAGAACTAAACACACGTATCATAATAGCGATTATATTTACTGTATTCCTATTCTAAAATTTGTGTTAACGGCCAAAATGCAGTACAACGCCGTACTAAAAACAGAACAGTGTACAAACAGATATCCTAATTTACTAATTTTTTGTAAATTGTTAAAATTAAATTATCTCTATAATAATCAACCTTAATATAAATGCTTAAAACGCTTAAAATATCTAACTATATTCTTATAGATGACTTAATAATAAATTTTTCTAATGGATTAAATATCTTTACAGGAGAAACAGGATCGGGTAAATCAGTAATTATTAACTCATTAAAGTTTTTAATAGTATCTAGTAAAGACTCAACTATATTATTAGATGCTACTAAACCATGCTTCGTTGAAGCTACATTTTCTATAAATAGTTGTAGCGAAGTCCAAGATTATATAAAACTTAAAACGGACTTAGATATAGATACTAAGAATATTGCTTTAAGGAAAGAACTAAATAGTTCTTTAAAAAGCCTTTATTACATAAATAATGTAAAAGTGCCTTTCGTATTATTTAAATATATAGTAGACTATTTTCTTGATTTTCATTTACAAAACGAAACTTTTGGTTACGTAAGCAATACAATGAACAGATGTAGAATTTTAGATGCATATGGAGGTATAAATAACTTGGTAGATGATCATTATAGTGGGCTTTTTAAGAAGTATAAAGATTATAAACAGCAAATCTGTAGCTTGAAAGATAGCCTTACTAATGCAGATATAGATAAAGATTATATAGAATATCAGTTAGCTGAATTTACCAAAATTGATTTGAGTTTAGATTTAAAAGATAAATTAGAGCAAGAATATAAAATATTAAGTAACAAAAAACTTTCACAAGAATTAATAGTAGAAACAATAGGTCTTATAGAAGACGATACAGGTGTATTGGCATATCTTAAAAGAATTCTTAAAAATTTAGCAAATATTAAAATTAATCATGTAGATAATTTAGCTAATAGGATAGATAATATTTATATTGAATTAATAGATTGTAAGGACGAATTAAAATCTAACTTGCATAATTTGGAATCATTATCTGATGATAATATAGACTCTATAAAATCTAAATTGGATTTAATATATAGCCTGGAGCAAAAGTATAAGGTTATTTCTATAGAGCAGTTAATTAAGAAAAAAGAAGAATTAGAAGCTAAACTTAATAGTATAGATACGATAGAGTCCCGGTTAGGATCTTTGCAGAACCTTTTAATAAAAACTCAAGAAGATTTAGTAATATTAGCTACAGAAATTACAGATCTAAGATTAAAAGCTGCAAGAATGCTTGAGAATAACGTTTCAGAATTTTTGCCTTTTGTTGGAATGCAGGAAGCCAGGTTTACTGCTGAAGTATTAAATGTTGGCTTTGATAGGATGAATAATTTAGGATGCAATGAAGTTATATTTAATTTTTCAGCTGTTAGTGACGCTAAAATAGATCAATTAACGAAAGTTGCATCAGGGGGCGAGCTTGCTCGTTTAGTGTTAATTTTAAAGGGTATAATAGCTTCAAAAAATACATATGCTAAAACATTAATTTTAGATGAAGTAGATACTGGTATTTCTGGCGCAATAGCTATGAAAACAGGAAAACTTATCGAAAAATTTTCTGAAAACATGCAAATAATTATAGTTACTCATTTACCACAAGTTGCTAGTAGAAAAGGAGCTCATTATATGGTTTATAAAAGGGATCTGAATTCTATAGGTATCAAACTATTAAACGATAATAAAGATAGAGTCAGTCATATAGCAAGTATGATTAGCGGTCAGGAAAATATAAGTTCCTCAGCTTTGCAGCATGCACAAGAACTCATTATACAATAAAAAATTTTAATATTATTTGTATATTATGCCAATGTGAATACAAGTAATATACTTTTAAAGGTTCATTTTTAACAATCATGTCGAATTTATTACAAGGGAAAAAGGGATTAATTTTAGGAGCTCTGGATTCAAAATCTATAGCTTGGATAGTTGCAGAAATGTGTTTTAATGAAGGTGCAGAAATAGTCTTAAGTAATGCGCCTATTGCTCTTAGAAAAGGGGATATACAAGAATTAGCAGCCAAATGTAACAATTGTCCGGTAATAGCAGCAGATATTACTTCTTTAGAAGATATAGAAGCATTGCTAAAAAGTACAAAAGAACATTTCGCAGGCGGTATAGATTTTATTTTACATTCAGTAGGTATGAGCCTTAATATACGTAAAAAAAGAGACTATACTAATCTTGATTATGAATATATGAAAACCAGTATAGATATATCTGCAATTTCTTTCCATAAGTTATTACAGGTAGCCTATAATTTAGATGTTTTAAATCAAGAGGCTTCTGTACTTGCTCTTAGCTATATAGCTGCCCAGAGAGTGTTCCCTAATTATAGTGAAATGGCAGAAGCCAAAGCAATGCTTGAATCTATAGCACGTAGCTGGGGATATCATTATGGTAAAAAACGGGATGTACGGATCAACACTATATCTCAATCACCCACGCTAACTACTGCTGGTTCTGGTATCCAAGGGTTTGACGCTTTCTTTAATTATGCAGAAAAAATGTCACCATTGGGTAATGCGAGCGCCCAAGATTGTGCGAAATATTGTATAACATTGTTTTCGGACTATACTAAAAAAATTACTATGCAAAATTTATATAGCGATGGCGGTTTTTCATCTGTCGGAATCAGTGATAAAATTATAGACTGTATATCATAAAAACCTACAATACGATTAATTACTTATCTATGCTGGATATATCCAATAATTACAATGAAGAAGAGCTTTTGAAAGCGCTTTTTAGTGTTCAAAAATTCGAGTACAATGCAAATTTAGGATTATATAATAACTTTTCTATTGAAGAGATACATTTAATATCAAATTATTATTTAAATAATAATTTGATATTAAAAGCTTTAAAAATTTTAAACATTGGGATAGAGATCCATCCATTTGACATAGACCTATACATAAAAAAAGCTGATATCTTAATATATGATCATAAAGGTTCTAATAAAGCTGAAATAGTAAATATTTTGGATAAAATAGAAGCGTACGATCCTAATGATTGTAGAATGTATTTATTAAAAGCTAAATACTATCAGAACATGGGTATGTATGAAAAAGCTCTTTTGGTACTAAATATAGCCCTTAAGCTATCAGTAGATAAAGATATTATATACATAGACATTGCTAATATTTATTTTGCAGCCGATAACTATAATAAAGCTATATATTATGTAAAAAATGCTTTAAGCTATAATATCAATAATGAAGATGCGCCTATAATGCTGCAAGAGATTTATGCAAAGATAAATGCTACGAGTGAAGCTAAAACATTTTTAGAAAAATTTATTTCAGATTCGAATCCTTATTCTTTTGCATCTTGGTTTGCACTTGGATATAATTATACATGTTTAAATGAACATAATAAGGCTTTAGTATGCTACGATTATGCGCTGGCTATCAATAGTGAATATTTGGAGGCTACATTGTATAAGATTAACAGCTTAATACATTTGAATAAGAATAATGATGCATTAGAAATTTTAGCTAGCATAGATAAATATATAAACGTTATAGATGATTATGAATTAGCCTTGATAGCTAATTATTATAAGATGTTAGATAATATTAAAAAATCCAGGCATTATTATAGAAAATTATTGTCAAATAATAAGAATAATGCTTCTGCGTTGTTTGGTATGTCTTTAACGTATATAGACCACGATTACAAATCTGCTTTAAAATACCTGAAAAAGGCTTGTAATATAGATCCTGACAATACATCTTATTTGCTGACATTGGCTAACACTGAATCAGAAATTGGTAATATAGAAGATGCCCAAAATATATATTCTCAGCTTATATTAAAGGAACCCGAAAATGCAGAGATATGGGTTGAGTATCTAGAGTTTTTATACGACAAACAAAATATCAATAAAAATATTGATAAGATGTTAATTATTGCAAATAAGGCATTAGAGTACAATAAAGACTCTTGTAAGCTTTTTTACATTTTAGCTAGACTATTGTTTATTTCTAAAAAATATGTTCAAGCAGAATATTATTTGTATAAAGCGGTAAATATAGACAATAGCTATATTAATATTTTTTTAGAAAAAATATCTCCAAGGATTATGAAAGATCCAGAACTTAGCAATGTACTTGCTAAAATGTTAAAATCTATAACAGATAGGTCATCTAAAAATAATTTAAGCTTTAATATATAAAGATTTATAAGCGCTTATTTTGGGCAGGTTATTTGTAATCTCAAAAATCCTATAGCTATGCTAACTTTGGTTTAATCTACAGATAATTTCATAATGAAAAAGTGTAATTTATATTTTATAACTAATAATAAACATAAAATTCAAGAAGCGCAGCGTATACTTGGTCCCAATATTAAACTTAATGATAACTTAGACATTTCTATTCCTGAAATAGATGAAACGGGCCTTTCTTATAAGGAAAATGCAGACCAAAAACTTCTGAATGGTCAAAGGTATTTAACTATAGATTGCTTTAGCGAAGATAGTGGGTTAGAAGTAGAGGCTCTTAACAATGAACCAGGGATATTTTCTGCTCGGTATTCATTATTTAAAAAATCTGATTTAAGTAATATAGAGCTATTAATGCAACAAATGCATGGTATAGCTAATCGAAAAGCCAGGTTTGTAGCTGTAATAGCTCTATACATAAATAAAAAAAAATATTTTTTTGAAGGCCAAATACAAGGATTGATTGCTGATAAGCCATCCAATAGTAGACATGGTTTTGGTTACGATCCTATATTTATTCCAGATGGTTATAGTATAACTTTTGCTGAACTACCTAGTAGTGTAAAACAAAATATTAGCCATAGGGCTATAGCGTTAAAAAAATTAAGCGATTTTATATTTGGAAAAAACTTATAGGTCATTAATATATTTTTGTTGAATATTGCTTCTATCAATCGGTAAAAGGTCTTTTTTACTTTTAGGTCTAAGATTATTATGCCAAACAAAGCCTTCAAGATGCAAATCTTTTTTCTCAATATCATTGTAAGGGGTAATACTACCAATAGGATCAGTTATATATTTTGTTTGGACTAGATCGGAGTTTTTAAAGAGTAGCTCGATTTTTGATGCTTTTGTCGAGTTAATACCTACATATGGATCTGTATTGTTTTCTAACTTATTCTCGTCTTTAATATGGTATATTGATTCAGCGTTACCGTCTACTATAAGTTTATTCAGTTTATTATCTATAAAATTTGCTGTTACACTACGACCTTTTATTTCATTAAATTTATTTATGTCGTCCTTGTTTTGGTTAATAATTATAGGATTGTCGATAAAATAACCACGATGCAATTTAGAATCTTTTAAAGTAAATAGCATGTTTTTAGACGTAATCTGAGTGTTTTCTCCAATCCAAAGCACCGGGTTGTCGGTAATATACAATAAACTATCATTTTTTATATATATAAAACTATCAGCAACCAGCTGTAATGAATCATTATATACTTTTACCTTTTTATATGCGTTAATTACACTAGAGATCTGATTTAAAGTATTTTCATTAATAAAAGGGTACTCTTTTAAGATTTTATTGTGCGTTTTATTTATGTCATTTATAAAATAAGTATGAGAGTTATATACTTTATAGCCTTTTGAACGGTTAAGAGCATAATTTATACTATGCTTAGGAATATATAATTGCTCAAGTAAATAGCTACCTGGATAATATGCGGTAAAAAAATGTATTATTTCTATATCCTTAATATCTATACTATGATTATTAGTAAGTTCACTGATATCAGGGATTAGTATTTTATCTTTAGGTGTATCATAAGCCAATATTGTATCTGCAGTTAAGTAAAACGGATCGTTATTCTGTATGCTTTTTATTAAAACATTATTGGTTATTAAACTATTGGATGTAGTTTGGTTAGAAGAGGCAAAATTTGATACAATATGTGTGTTGTTTTTTTTATCTATTATTAAAGTATTATTAGTTAAGGTATTTGTTTTTAGTTTTTCGTTTAATACCATTGTGTCTGCAGTAAAATATTTATCTTCGGATGAATAATAAGAATTTTTATAGAGATTGGTTTCGGTGCTATTAGTATTATAATCCCCTTCTTCGCTATAAATAAAGCTTTTGTCAGTATTGTCAATTATTTTGGTTGGAACTTTAAAATATGCTTTTTGTAGGTTATTATCGTAAGTTATTAAGTTTGTTAAGATAGTATTACTGGAAGATGTTATAGATACGTTTTTAGAAAAATCAGCAATTTTAGTTGCAATATTATAAGTGCCGGTTTCACTTTTTAAAACATCAGTTTTATTAAGTATTGTGCCTTCGTTATAATATGTTCCAATTTTATCTTTGGTATTGTAAACAAAAAGATTAGTTAGTAAAGTAGTATTGTTATTCAGCATATTAACGTTGTTAATAAATGTCGCTATATTCTTATTTCCATCATATTTTAGAGAATCCGATTTTATTGTAGTGGTTCCTTTCTCGGCATCTTCTTGGATAATTTTAACATTGCCGAAAGCCTCAATATAATTTTTATTATCGTAAAGATATAAAGTGTCGCAGTACATATCGTTACCGTTATGTCGGAAATGGCAGTTGCCATAAAGCTTTATATAATCAGCGTCATTCAACATTTGTGAATTATCTGAATTAATAATTTGTATCTTATTTTGAGCATTTAAGGGGAAATTTAATATGCAAAGCATATAAATTATATAAAATATTTTTTTCATAACGGTAATAGTCCAAAAATAATAAAAACTTTATAGTTTAGTATATTGTATTGTATGACATCTATTTTATGATTTTATGACCAAGGCGATTTTCTTAGATAGAGACGGAGTGTTAAATCAAGAACTGGGAGATTATGTATGTTCATTAAAAGATTTCCATATATTAGATTATAATATTAGCTTTTTACAAAGCTTACATAAAAAAGGATATATTTTTATAGTAATAACTAACCAGGGTGGGATAGCTTTAAATAGATTTAGTAAAGATATATTATATAATATTCATGATTTTATGCGTAAAGAATATCTTAAATATGGTATTATATTTCATGAAATTTATTATTGTCCGCACCATCCTTCTATCTCTGATTGTTTGTGCAGGAAACCAAAATCACTGATGTTAAAAAAAGCTATTAATAGATTTAATATTATAATTGAAGATTCTTATATGATAGGAGACCGTGATACAGATGTTTTAGCCGCAGAAAATGTAGGCATAAAAGGTATTAAGGTTGAGTCAAATCAAAATTTACAATCGCTTATTGGTATTATAAAATGAGGTTATTAGGAAAAATATTATTATTCTTTTTAATATTATCGTTTGTTGTAGTTCAGCTATTTAAATACAACGATAATTGGAAAAATTTCTACAATTTATATGTGCAACGTGGCGTTTCGCTAATACAAAGATTCCTTGTAGGAACTGCTAAATTTTCTGTTGGCGAAATTATCATAATTTTAGTTATTCTACTTTTAATATTTATTTTGGTACTATTAGTAAATGCTATCGTTAATTATAAGCTTTTAGATACTTATAAAAGTATTAATTTATGTATCTGGGTTGTTAACCTTAGTTTGTTTTTTTATGTAAGTTATCAAACATTATGGGGATTGAATTATAATAGGCAACCTAATAAATACTTTACTAATCAGTCTTACTCTACTAATTTAATTTATGATATTGAAGATCTTAAGTCTTTAGCTAATACATTATTAGATAAGATTCAATATAGTTATAGCCAGGTCGTAAATCAGGAACCTCAATCTTTAGATAAAATATATGACAAAGCCTTTTTGCCATATAAACGCTACCTGATTTATAAATCTATAAAACCATCATTGTTTTCTGGATTATTAAGTTATAGCGGAGTTAGTGGTTATTATAATTTTATAAGCGGAGAAGCAATAATAAATAAAAACTACCCGGTTTTTTTATTGCCTTTTGTTGTATGCCACGAGATAGCACACCAAAAAGGCATAGCTAGTGAGGGACAAGCTAACTTTGAGGGATTTATGCATGCTTTACAAACTAAAGATCCTGTATTTATTTATTCAGCTAGTATAACTGCTTTTTTTTATACTCTAAGGTATATAGGCTTAAATAGTAGCCAGGATGATGTAAAAGTGTTTGTAAACGAGCTGCCTGGCGGGGTAAAAGACGATATGGAGAAATATTATGCTTATATAAAAAAATATAAAGGCAAAATAGATAGAGTAACGTCAGTTATATACGATGCATTTTTAAAGAGTAATAAACAGGTAAATGGTATAAGATCTTACGATGAGTATGTGTATTTATTAATACAGTGGAATAAAAGTTTATAGATACTACTTTAAGCCTACACAGGTTGTTACTCAGTTTTGGTATTGTTAACAAACACAAAGTTTTTCTATTATACTTTTAGTTTCATTAATTAGAGCGCCAGATTCATCATTTGTATTGGCTTCATAATATATTCTTAAAAGGGGTTCTGTGCCAGATAATCGTAACATTACCCACGATTCATTTGCAAATCTGAATTTTATTCCGTCTAAATATTCTACGCCTATAACTTTATTTTGGAAAAATTCTTTAAAATCTTTATTAATATATTTTTTTAATATTTCCTCTTTTTGTTTAGTAAGACTCAAATCTATGCGTCCGGTTGAAAAATAGCCTACCTTATCGTATAAGTTATCTATTAGTTCAGAAAGTGTTTTTTTACTTTCTATCATTAAGGCTATAATATTTAGAGATATGAATATGCCATCGCGTTCACATAAATAATGATTTAGTGCAATTCCTCCAGACTCTTCGCCACCTAACATATATTGTTTAGGGTTAGCAGTCATTAATTGACATATATATTTAAACCCTACTTTAGTTACAGTATGATTTATACCATATATGTTGCATAGTTTTTGGATTTTATCTGTACACGAGAATGTGCTTATAACATCACCTTTTAGCCCCTTATACTCATATAAATATAATATTAAAAGCATAATTATTTTATGCGAGCTTATATAGCACCCCTTCTCGTCAAATATCGCAAGTCTATCTGCATCTCCGTCTAAAGCTATAGCGCATTTATAAGATTTGTTAATTATTAAATTCTGTAATTGGATTAAATTTTTTTCTATAGGCTCAGGGGCACTATATCCGAAATTAGGATTCACTTCTGCATTTACAAGAGTAGATTTGGGCAATATTTGCTTTATTGCGTTTTGCCCAGCGCCATACATCAAGTCGTATACTAAATACTCTGAGTGCTTATTAATAGCGTTTGTATCGATGTTATTTTCTATATTTTCTATATATAAGCTTTCTAAATCTTTAGTAGTTATAAGAGGGTTATTATCTAAACAGTTTGAATTTAACTGTAACTGTATTTGCATATCGATATCTTGTGGTATTAAAGATTCAATTTCTTTAACTGATAGTTCATCTAAAGGGCCTCCATAATTACCTTTTAATTTTATTCCGCTATAATAATAAGGATTATGGCTGGCAGTAACGATTATCCCTAAGTGTGCATTGTAGTGCCTCGTAGCTAATGAAACCATAGGCGTAGATACGAAATTATTACTTGATAATATTACCTGTATTTCTTGTTTTACTAAAATACCGGCGATTAAATTACTAAATTGTCTACCCATGAATCTGCAATCGTTGCCAATAACAACCTTTATAGGGGTATCGGTATATTTATTTTTTAGCCATTTTGAAACTGCTATAATTACTCTAGATATATTATGACAATTAAAATCGTTTGAAATTATAGCGCGCCATCCGTCGGTGCCAAATATTATATTTGACATGGTATTGTTCTTTATAGAATTAATAATCATTGTAATTTGTATTGGTAATTTATCCAATTACAATACTAAGAAAAATTCTATTTAACATAAAAATTATAATATAAAACATAGTTCAACATGAAATATTTGATAATTAAAAATGCCTGTCTAATCAATAACAACAAGCGTTTCAATGCGGATGTATTGATTAAAAATAAAACAATAGAAAAAATAGATAGGAATATTAATACTAAGAATTTAAACGTTAAAGAAATAGATGCCGAGAACCTTTTTATGATTCCTGGACTGATAGATTCTCATGTGCATTTTAGAGAGCCTGGTTTAACAAGTAAGGCTACTATTTATACAGAAAGCAGAGCAGCTGCTACGGGTGGGATAACCTCGTTTATTGATATGCCAAATACTGTCCCTCCAACAAAAAAATATGATGATTTTTTAAACAAATGTAATATTGCAAAATTAACCTCAGCTATTAATTATTCATTTTATGTATTAGTAGCAAACGATAATTACGATGAAATAATGAACCTTAATCACAGAGAAGTTCCTGGTCTAAAAATATTCTTAGGTTCGTCAACTGGAAATTTAGCTAATAAAGACACAGAATCCATAGAAAAAGTTTTTGCTAATACGCCTTTGCTAATTTTAGCTCATTGTGAAGATGATGCGACAATAAATAAAAACTTAGAACTATATAAAAATAAATATAAAGACTTAAACTTTCCTTATAATATACACAAGTTAATAAGAGACGATGAAGCTTGTTATGTCGCAAGCCTTATGGCTGCCAATATGGCAGAAAAATATTCTACCAGACTCCATATTGTACACATATCTACAGAAAAAGAATTATCTTTATTAAAAAAAGGAGAAAATTTAAAGGGGAAAAATATCACTGGTGAAGTCTGTGTGCATCATTTATTTTTTTCGGAAGACGATTATAAAAAGCTAGGTAACCTAATAAAATGGAATCCATCAATAAAATCTAAGCTGGATAAAGAAGCTTTACAAAAAGCGCTAAGAGATAATCTGATAGATACTATTGCTACAGACCATGCTCCACATTTATTGCATGAAAAGCAACAACCATATCTACAGGCTCCTTCAGGGGCACCTTTAGTGCAGCATGCTTTGCCAATATTATTAGAGCTTTCTTTAGACAATAAAATAACTATGGAAACAATAGTTGCAAAGTTTGCTCATAATGTAGCAAAGCTATTTAATATAGAAAAAAGGGGCTTTTTAGAAGAAGGGTACTATGCCGATATAGCACTTTTTAGCTTGCATGATAGTTTTAAAGTAGACTCATTGTCCAATATTAAATACAAGTGTCAATGGAGTCCAGTTGACAAATATACTTTTAGATCTAAAATATGTTACACTATTGTTAATGGTGAAATAATATACGACGGCAATAACATATATGATAACAATAATGCTGCTATGCAGCTGAAATTCAATTAAATTTATGATGCTGGGAAATTAAATTGGCTCAATCATTGCTAACTATAAATTAAAAAATATAAAAATTAATTACTAAATTAGTCTTTGAGGGAATACAAATATAACATAATTAGTAAGTCCATTTTACATGGCATAGTTTTTAAAGTTAAGTAATACTGATATGTCCTGTTGTGAATATTTATTGCAATATTGATATTCGCAATACGGATAATTAAATGTATTCTTGTATTTTAGCTTAAAGTATTTTATTATAAACAATTTATGGAAGCCAAATTTTCTCCAATTGTAAAAGATGTTATTTCATATAGTAGAGAAGAAGCTCTAAGACTTCTACACGATTATATAGGAACAGAGCACTTATTGTTAGGATTAATACGCGAAAATCAAGGAGCGGCCTATAGACTTTTAAAAGCTTTAGGCTACGATTTGAATATTTTAAAAGAAAAGGTAGAAAACTCTATAAAAAAATCAGCGAATGTGAATACTGCAACGCTGCTTAGAGTTATACCTCTTACTAAACAAGCCGAAAAAGTATTAAAAATAACATACCTTGAAGCAAAGCTATTTAAACATGATACTATAAGTACTATGCATTTGCTTTTAGCTATATTAAGAGAGAGCAATAGCTCTTTAACAAAGATATTAAACGACCTTAATATTAACTATGATATAGTAAAAAACGAATTAATAAAGAACAAAGGTTTATCTGAAGATTCTTTAAATAATTCATCTGAGAATAATTATAAAGATGACGACGAATCTGCTGATAATAAATATAACGTCAGTAGTAAAAAGATTTCTGATAATAAATCCAGGACCCCTGTATTAGATAGTTTTGGCAGGGATTTAACTAGAGATGCTGAACTTGGCAAATTGGATCCGGTAGTAGGCAGAGACAAAGAAATAGAAAGAGTTTCTCAAATATTATCTAGAAGAAAAAAGAATAATCCTATATTAATAGGTGAACCAGGGGTAGGTAAATCTGCTGTAGTAGAAGGTTTAGCTCTACGGATTATACAGAAAAAGGTATCCCGTATATTATTTTCTAAGCGTATAATAGTTCTGGATCTAGCTTTTCTAGTAGCTGGAACTAAGTATAGAGGACAATTCGAGGAAAGGATAAAATCAATAATGAACGAACTCGAAAAATCTAAAGATATAATTTTATTTATTGACGAAATCCATAATATAGTGGGGGCCGGGGGAGCTGTAGGATCACTTGATGCTTCAAATATATTAAAGCCGGCTCTTGCCAGAGGAGAGGTACAGTGCATAGGCGCTACAACCTTAGATGAATACAGGCAGCATATAGAAAAAGACGGAGCTTTAGACAGGCGTTTCCAAAAAGTTATAATAGAGCCATCAAGCACAGATGAAACTGTATCTATACTTAATAATATTAAAAAGTATTATGAGGATTACCACGGTGTAGAATATACACAGGAAGCTATAGATGCTTGTGTTAGGCTTACCAACAGGTATATGATGGATAGATTTTTGCCTGATAAAGCAATAGATGTACTGGACGAAGCAGGGTCTCGAGCTCACCTTTTAAATGTTGAGGTACCTAAGAAAATAGTTACCCTTGAAAGCAAAATTCAGAATATACGTACCCAAAAAAATAATGCTATTAATAAACAGCTATATGAAAAAGCAGCCGCATTAAGAGACCAGGAGCAAAATTGTTTATATGATTTACAAAATGAAAAAGATCAATGGGAGAAAGAGAAGACAGCTAAAAAAGAAATCATAACAGAGTATAATATTGCAGAAGTGGTAGCTATGATTACCGGTATTCCTGTCCAAAAGATATCTGATGATGAGTATAAAAAATTACAAGAAACGGAAGATGTATTAAAACATAAAATACTAGGACAAGATCAAGCTATAAAAAAAGTAATAAAAGCTATTCAAAGATCAAAAGCAGGCCTAAAAAATCCTAATAGACCTATGGGATCATTTATATTTTTAGGTCAAACCGGAGTTGGGAAAACTGCTTTAGCTAAATTAGTAGCTAAACATTTATTTGACTCAGAAGAGGCTTTGTTAAAGGTTGACATGAGCGAATACATGGAAAAATTTTCTGTATCTCGTTTAACAGGCGCGCCACCAGGCTACGTTGGATACGAAGAGGGTGGACAACTTACAGAAAAAGTAAGGAGAAAGCCGTATATGGTAATATTATTTGATGAAATAGAAAAAGCACATGCAGATATATCTAATTTGTTACTCCAAGTATTGGATGAAGGCTTTTTAACAGATGGCCTTGGTAGAAAAGTTGACTTTAGAAATACTATAATCATATTAACTTCTAATATAGGCGCAAGGCAAGTTAAAGATTTTGGCCTTGGTGTAGGATATATGACTAATCATAAACAAGATTTTTCGGAAGAGTACTTAAAAAAAGTTATAGAAAAATCTTTGCAAAAACGTTTTTCTCCAGAATTCATAAATAGGTTAGATGATATAATAGTATTTAATCAATTAACTAAAGAAAATGTTTCTAAAATAGTTGATTTAGAATTAGATGAACTATGTGATAAGCTTAATAACTTACAGATAACAGTTGGTTCTATTGAAAGTGAGGTTAAAGACTATCTGGTAGAAAAGGGGTTCGAGTCCGATTATGGCGCAAGGCAAGTAAAGAGATCAGTTCAAAGTTACGTTGAAGATCCTGTATCTGAAGCTATTGTTAAAAAGGATATTAAAGCTGGAGATACAATTACGCTAAGTTTAGATATAAATAAGCAGATACATATAAAAACGTCATAAGAAAATTGTAAGCCAAGTAGAATTTAGTTTACAATTAATATTTATAGAAATATAACAGTTATTATGCGCTTAAATTTAAAGAAACCATTAGCTTTTATAGATTTAGAAACTACAGGCGTTAATGTAATACAAGATAGAATAGTTGAGATTAGTATACTTAAGGTTAATGTAGATAATAATATTACGACTAAAACTATAAAGATTAACCCGGAAAAACCAATCTCTGAAGAAGCCTCTATGATACACGGTATCTATGACCAGGATGTTAAAGATTTACCTACATTTAAGACAATTGCAAACCAAATTTTAAATTTCTTAGATGGCTGCGATTTGGCTGGATATAATTCTAATAAGTTTGATATACCTGTTTTAATGGAAGAATTTATACGTGCTGGTATTAAATTTTCGTTACATAATAGAAAATTAGTTGATGTGCAAAATATTTTCCATAAAATGGAAAAGCGTACATTATCAGCAGCATACAAATTTTATTGCAATAAAAATCTTGACAATGCTCATAGTGCAAGTGCAGATGCTCAAGCAACATACGAGGTATTATTATCGCAAATAAAACATTACGAAAATTGCGAAATAGAACAGGATAATACAAAAATAAAACCTATACAAAATGATATATCCTTATTGCATGAATTTAGTAAACATAAGGAATGTGTAGATTTAGTAGGTTGTATAGTTTTAGATAAAACAGGCAGGCAGGTATTTAATTTTGGAAAATATAAAGGCTTAGCAGTAGAAAAAGTATTTAACACAGATCCAAACTATTATAGGTGGATGATGGACGGTAACTTTACACTTTATACTAAACAAATTATAACCCAGATATATATGAATTGTAAAAATAAAGGTTTATTTGGCCAGGCCAATAAAGTTTTATTGAATAAAAATTAATAATTTTATATATAATGGGGGATTAGCTCAGTTGGCTAGAGCGTTTGCATGGCATGCAAAAGGTCACCGGTTCAAGCCCGGTATTCTCCACAAAAAATAATAAGATTGTAATCCTATACCTAATTCAATGACAATTCTAAACAAATGGTCTCTAAATCTACTATTATAAATTTAGGTCCACAACATCCATCAACACATGGGGTTTTGCGTTTAGAGGTAAGTTTAACAGGAGAAAAAATTAATCATATCGAACCTCATATAGGTTACCTCCATAGGTGCTTTGAAAAGCACTGTGAATACCTAAACTACCAACAAATAATTCCATTTACAGATCGCCTGGACTATCTTGCTTCTATGAATAATAGCCATGCTTTTGTAATGGGGGTAGAAAAGCTATTAAATATCCATGATAATATTCCTAAAAGAATAGAATATATAAGAGTATTAGTTTGCGAGCTTAATAGGATAGCATCTCACCTAATAGCTTTGGGTACATTTGCTATGGATATAGGTTCGGTTACGCCATTTATGTGGTGTTTTAAATATCGAGGTCAAATAATTAAATTATTAGAAAAAGCTTCCGGGTCAAGACTTCTATACAATTATATATGGATAGGAGGTATATTTTACGATATTCCTTTAAATTTTGAATCTGAGGTACTAACAATTGTAAAATCTTTAAAAAAGGATCTAATAAATTTAGATGCATTAACAATAGATAATAAAATTTTTATAGATAGAACTGTAAACATTGGTGTAATCAATATTGATGACGCTATAAATTATGGAGTAACCGGGCCAATTATTCGAGCTTGTGGCTTTAAACAAGATCTAAGGAAAATCGACGCTTATTCGGTTTATGGAGAATTAGATTTTGATATACCTGTAGGTAATACCCAAGTTGGAGTTTTAGGCGATGCTTGGAATAGGAGCAATGTAAGGTTATTAGAAATTAAAGAATGTATTAAAATAATAGAGCAGTGTTGCCATATACTGCAAACAAAACATAGTAGGCAAGAAGATTTTAACCCTAGGAAATTTGTGCCTAAAAAATATCGCTTTAATGATATTAAAGATTTTTATATAAGATCTGAAAACCCAAAAGGTGAACTAGGGTTTTACTTTATAACAAATAAGAACTCTGACCAACCGTTAAGAGTTAAAGTACGAGCGCCAAGTTTTAATAATTTAAGTATTATCGCACTAGCAGCTAAAGGACATTCTCTAGCTGATATACCTGTGATACTAGGATCATTAGATATAGTTTTGGGCGAAATAGATCGATAATATATAAATTAAATTATTTATTATAAATATAAAATTATTCTTTAGTTACCAAACTAATTTATAAATTTGGGTTGAATTATATATGTTACAATATATTATGATAATTTATAGATGTTAGATAATTTTTGTAATTATTGTCTAATTTCATTTTAGTGCTTATAGGTAATAATATTTAAATATTATTGTTTATATTTGCCTTTGTAAGTGAAATTAATATTTAGTAAAAACCCTTTTTTAAAAAAATTACTATTAATTATAATGAAAGAACAAATACTAAACGATGTAGAGGCTATAATAGATAGTAACAATTGCAATGCTAAAATAGGTAAGATAATAAGGAATATGCGTCAAAAACGCGGTCTAAGCCAGCAGCAAATAGCAAGTAAACTAGGTATAACTGCCCCAGCATTTTCTAAAATTGAATCTGGTTTAACTGATGTTAATTTTTCTAGATTAACCCAGATTGCCCAGGTTTTTAACGTTACTGTAATAGAATTGATATGCTATGAACGTAAAATAGATGACGATATGGATGTTGAAGAATTAGGTCGTTTAAAAGTGGAATTAGCAAAAAACAAAGCTGAAATAATTGATCTTCAGAAAAAACTAATAAAACAATTAGAAAAGGGACATATATAGATACAAATTACTTATTTGTATAACTTTTTATGTTAAGTAACTATTTTAATCATTTATTGCGCTTATTTTGCCCATCTTCTTGTGCTTATTGCGATAAAACCATCGAATTTAATAGGTTACCTTTATGCCTAAAATGCTATAGCATGTTGAATATATCTGATTCGGAGATATATTCGATGGGTATATCTAAAATATTAAAGTATCGTTACGATATAGATTTAGATCAACGAACTAACTCTTATATATTGTTTAATGATAATTTAACTCGGAATATTATCCATAAAATTAAATATGCTTCTGATAAACACTTAGCAACTTTTATGGGTTATGCTTATGCTAGATATTTGAATAAAATTAAACCTCCTCATATACACCAAGTAGATGTTATTATACCAATTCCATTAAGTAGTAAAAAATTTAAAAAAAGAGGATATAATCAAAGTGAGGTGATTGCTATTGAATTAAGAAAAACTTTTACTAAAGCTGTTATAATAAAAGATATACTTATAAAAAATAAAGATACTCAGGGTCAGGCAACTAAGAATTTTGAGGATCGTATTACCAATATTGCAGGGGTATTTCATGTAAAAAACTCTGTTAGGAAACTTGAAAACAAACATATACTATTAGTAGATGATGTGTTTACAAGTGGCGCAACTATAGCTTGTGTTATTAAAACAATTCTCAAACAAGTATCTAATATAAAAATAAGTATAGCAGTTCTAGCTTATCGTCCTTTCTTAAGTAGCTAGTAATCTCTATTTGGTATCTTTTTTTATAATTATTCCTACATCTGTTACTTCTAATAGAGTATCATCTCTCATATTTTGCTCGATTATAAATTTCCAAGTGCCTGGTTCATTAAAGTGAGACAATTGTTCTATAGGTAATGATACGGTGTATAAGTTACTAGTATTGCTTCCATACCATAGGCCGTCTTTATTGGCAAGTGGATATTCACACCTATATGTTTGTTTATTATTGCTTGGACTTACTGTAGTTACCAGGAAAAATAAATTTGAATACTTATAATTATTAGTATGTCTTATATATA
This sequence comes from Candidatus Krakonobacterium acarorum, assembly GCA_050311575.1. GTDB lineage: Bacteria > Bacteroidota > Bacteroidia > SolTP2 > SolTP2 > Krakonobacterium > Krakonobacterium acarorum. The sequence goes on from JBNOKO010000001.1 coordinate 534,689, forward strand.
TATTCGTTTTGTATTTAATGGCAGTGTCTTCTATGTTAGTAGTAAATATTATTTTATCAGTAAAATACCACTTAAACTCTGCAATATTATGATGCTTATTCATTATAATATTTTTATCCGAACACCCATTTATAGAAAGGACACCTAATAAAAAAAATGTAGCGAGTAATATTCTATACATAGTTTTAGTTTTTCTTGTTTATATACTTGGAATGTTTTCTATCTCTAGGTTTAATTAGTTTATCTAACCTCGTGATGCTGTCATGTTCTATTGTGTTCCCGTATCCTAAAGCTATTTCTTTTATGTCTTTTTCAATAGTAAAATCTTTTAAGCTATTAGGTAATGAACCTTGATCGTTCATCTTTTTAATATTTTCCACAGTACTAGACTCTAAAGGGATCCAAAGTTCTTCATTTACATAGCTAAACCACATTATTTTTTTAAAAATATCGATTTTTTGTAAGATTGCGTCTCCATCTTTAGTTTTTAAGCTTTTAATGTGAGAAGGGATATCTTTTAAGGCATCAATATAGTTTTCTAACTCATAATTTAAGCAACATTTAAGTTTGCCACATTGCCCGGCTAATTTGAAAGTGTTAATGGAAATGTTTTGGTATCGTGCAGCTGATATGGAAACGTTTTTAAAAGTGTGTATCCATGTAGAACAACATAATTCTCTACCGCAAGGCCCTATAAAATCAAGCCTTTTTGCTTCATGTCTTTTACTTATTTGGCGCATCTCAATTCTTATTTTGAAAGCTTCTGCCATTTTTTTAATAAGTTCTCTAAAATCTATGCGGCTATCAGCTGTATAATAAAATGTAGCTTTAGTTAAGTCCCCTTGATAATTTACGTCGCTTAACTTCATATTTAAATCTAGCTGAGTTATAATTTTGCGTGCTTTATGCAAAGTGTTAACTTCTACGGCTTTTATAGTTTTGAGTTTATCTAAATCTGCTTGGTTAGTTTTTCTAATTACTTTCTTAATAATATCTTTTGTAGATAAATTTTTCTTTTGTATTTGGTGCAGCACAATTTCTCCAACCGCTACTACTTTACCTATGTCGTAGCCAACTCCACTATCAGTTTCTACAACTATATAATCATGCGGATTTAAATCTAGTTGATTGTTAATCTTAAAGAATTCAGTTTTAAAACCTTTAAAGCTAACTTCTAATATATCATAAGACTTATTACTAATTTTGGAAATGTCTTTTAACCAATCATATACATTTGACGTATTACATATAAGGCATGAATCTTTTTTGCTGCATCCATTTTGTTTCGTTACATTACAAGGCATAGTTTTAATTATCTTTTAGTATTTTGTTAAGACTTAAAGATACGTCTAAAAATAAAATTTTTGTGTTTATATTTTTATCTAAATCCAATATTGCTTCATTAATTATATTATAAGTGGTATTCAATTTATCTATGTCAAATAATTTAATGAAATTGCTTATAAACTGAGATTCTTTACTTTGTGATAATTGGTAACCAATAATATATTTATGTTTTATACCTTCTTTTAATATGTCTAGGATTCTATATAATATATATTTTTGGAACTCCTTATTATGCATATTAATATATTCAACAAATTTTATAAGTTTTGGGATATCCCCTTTATAGCATAACCTAAGCCAATCTTCTATGTATAAATTATCGTCTTGTTTGTTTAAATAATCAGTTAGCTTGCTAATGCTGCCATTAGCTAAGCTTATTGCCTGTTCTATAGTATCTGCTGTTTTATTTTGGTATAGTTTTGTTGCATAATATGTTAGATCTTGCTTGTCTGCAGGCTTTAGGTATAAAGATTCTAGCCTTGAGGCAAAGGTAGGCAACAAGTTTTCTTTAGAGCTACTAGTAGCTATTATAATTGTATTAGTATTAGAATCTTCTATTAATTTTAGTAAAATATTAGCATTTTTCAACAAATATTCTGCATGCCAGATAATTAGTATTTTGTATAACGATTGATAAGGCTTTAATGCAAGGATATTTATTTTGTTAATACATTCGCTAGATGGAATAAGCAAGGAATTATTCTTTGCTTCCAGGGCGCAAGACCAATTATTGATGTTTATAAATGGATTTTTTAAAACCATATTATTCCATGTGTCTATAAGATCTAAAGAATAATTAATATTTTTAGATTTATTAGGAAAGAAAGGATAACTGAAATGTAAATCCGGATGTGATAAGTCGTTATATTTTTTACAATTTTGGCATTTATCACAGCTATCTGATTCAGTTTTTTCTGTGCATGATAGATATTTACTATAAGCGATTGCCAGAGCGAGGCTTCCATATCCATCTTTGTCGATAAATAGTAGTTTGGTAGCAGGCATATTATTAGATACCCTTTCTATAAGGTTTTTTTTAACGTCAGAATTTCCAGGTATATTAGATAATAGCATTTTATTTTAATTATGAAGATAGTATTTTTTGGAAGTACAATTTTTTCTACACATATACTAGATGCAATTATGCAAAATACGAACTTTAAAGTTCCTCTAGTTATAACTATACCGGATAAAATATCCGGGCGTGGATTAAAAAAAAATTTTTCACCTGTTAAAACATATTCGCTAGATAAAGGATTAAATATACGGCAACCCGTAGATTTAAAAGATGCCAGCTTTTTACACGAATTATCTGGCATAGGAGCAGACGCATTTGTAGTAGTTGCCTTTAGATTTTTACCCAAAATAGTGTGGGAAATGGCTCCAAGTTTTAATTTACATGCTTCTTTGTTGCCACAGTATAGAGGGGCAGCCCCTATTGAAAGATGTTTAATGAATGGAGATAAAGAAACAGGGGTTACAACGTTTTTTTTGCAAAATAAAATAGATACTGGCGATATTTTATTACAAAAAAAGGTTCTAATAGAACATTCAGATAATAACGAAACACTTAGGCGAAAGCTGGCTAATGAGGGAGCCCGGGTAGTTATAGATACCCTTAAAATGTTGGATTCAGGCAATATAGTAACTATTAAGCAAGACACGATTATAGGTAGTAATCCAAATTACTTTTCCAAATTGCATTATGCGCATAAACTTGACAAATCCGATTTCTGTATTAATTGGGATAACCCAACAATATCTATACATAATCAAATTAGAGCTTTAAGCCCAGGCTGGGGGGCTTATACTATATTAAACAATAATATTAAATTGAAAATTTTTGAAGCTGGTTATACCATAGAACAACATAATGCTTTACCTGGAACTATAGTTATTGAATCTAAGAAGAAATTAATTATTGCTACTAAAGATGGTTTTATAGAACCTATAGTAGTACAGGTCGAGGGCAAAAAGCCTATGCCTATATCAGCATTTTTAAATGGATATAAAAATAAAATTATGCCTGAGCATAAGCCCGAGTGATCGTTGATCCTAATTCTTGGGTATTGTTTATATTTATATAATCGTCCATTTGTTCTTTAATTTCTTCTACGTGTGATATTACGCCTATTATTCTATTTTCTTTTCTTAATTTAATTAATGTATTTATAACAGTATTTATTGATTCTTTATCTAGAGATCCGAACCCTTCGTCGAGAAAAAAGAAGCTTTCTTTGTTAAATTTTGTGTTTAGTAATAGGTTATCTGATAGCGCTATGGCCATACTTAACGAGGCTTGGAAGATTTGGCCTCCTGATAATGTTTTAATACTTCGTATTTTACCTTCGTTAAAATAATCACGTACTAAAAATTGCTCATCCTGAAACTCTATTGCCATATTGTTATCATTCATTTTTGTAAAGTGTTTATTCGCAATTATGCATAGGTTCTGTATGTATGTTTGAGATATATATTGCATAAAGCCTTTAGCATGAAATAGTTTTAGTAATAGGTCAAGGTTATATAGACGTTTGTTTAGATTTGCATGATCAGTTTTTAGTTTCTCTTTTTCTTCTAGTTTAGTTTTTATATTATTTATGCGTTCGTTCAGCTTCCCTAGTCTATGTATATATAGATTTTTATTTGTTTCTAACTCATGAATAAGCTGTTTAATTTCATTGTGTTTGTGCTGGTCATATACGTTTTCTTTTAGTTTGATTTCTATTGTTTTAATGTTTTCTTCTATAATAGTTATTTTTTTGAAAAACTCTTCAATTAACCCTCTTTCTTTCGGGATATTTATATTTTTATCTAGTTCTTTAGTAATTATTGTTTTGTATGTTTCTATAATTGAGGTTGTGGGTAGTTCTGTAACAGTGGCTAAGCTGGATTTATGTTCCGTAATTTGATTTTCATCGTATAATCTTGCTAAGAAACTATCGTTTGCGATCTTAGTTTCCAGGTTTATAACTTCTTTATCTATCTTAATTTTTATTTTTTCATATTCTACTTTAATTATGTCTAAGCGCGTGCTTAGGGCAATATTATGATTGTTATGTTCATGGAATTTGGTCAATATTTCTGTATGTGTTATATCGATATTTTTTAAAAATTCGTTTTGGTTACAAATTTTTTTCTCCAAATCGTTATCAGAAATATTTTCATAGTCTTTGCTGGTAGTTATTATAAATTTTTTATCTAAAGTTTGTTTAATATTTAAGGCTACGCTTAGTTTAGTATTTACAGAATGTATGTTATCTTTTATTTTGTCTATCAGTCCTAAGGCAATCTGTTTTTCTGTAGTTAAATTTTTAATTTTTTCTGAAAGATTCCTATTGACATTATTTAGTTCGTATTGTTTGTCTCGCCACTTGCTTAATGTGTCTGGTGTGTTTGTAATGTTATCTATGGCTATTAGATCTGACCATATGTACTTTGTACGATGTTTATTGAGTTCATCGTTTATGATTTTTATCTCTTTATCATAAAATTTAACTTGTTCGGAGTTTTTCTTGTATGTAAGGCTAAATAATTTAAACTGACTCTCAATATCTTTTATGCTTTCTAGTTGTTTTGTTAGGGTTTGCTCTTTTTCAGTAATGTTATCTATATGTATATGCTCTAAGCGCTTTATATGGTCGCTATGGATGGTTGTATTACATATTGGACATGGATCACCTATGGTTAAGTTTTTGTAAATCATAGTTAAAGTTTTTTCTTTTAAGATTTGTTCATATTCTTGAGTTAAATGAAACTTTAAGTCTTCAAAATTTTTATAGGTTTTTTGGTAGTTTGGAAAGTGGTTGTTTATTAATTCTTTACCTTCATATTCTATATCCTTTAATTCTTTTTGTTTTACTCCTTTTGCTTCGTTAAGGTTTGCCAGATTTTGTAGTAATAGTTGATTATGATTGGACCACGCATAAATAGCATCTATAATCTTTTGATTTATTATTTGACTATTTATTTCTTTGCATTTTTCTTCTAGATGTGATATTTGTTTTGTTAAGTTTTCTATATGGCTGTTTTTGTTATGGTATTTAATTTCTTCGTCTGATAATAGCTTTTTTAGTCCTTTTATATTTATAGCAATTTTGCGTAATTCAAGTTCGGTTTGTAATTCAATAATTTGTTGTGATATTTTATCTTTGTTTTTTATTATTTCTTCTATACGGTCTAGCTGAATTTTTAAACTTTCAGTAGCTTGTTTGGATGTTTCTAGCTGAACTATTATGTTTTTGTAATCGATTTTTTTTGATAATAAGTCATTATTATAATTGGTAATCGAATTTATTAGATCTTTATATCTATGTTGGCAATGTTCATAAATATCTATTTTGTGTTGTTTTTCTAAAAATATTTCTTTTGTATTTGTTTCTATGGCCAGATTAGATTTTAGTTGTTTATGTTCGTTAACCAGGTTTAGTATATCTACATGTATTTTTTCTTGGCTTTTTGCTTTACTTATATCTTGGTTAACCTGCTTTAGGTTAGCGTTGTATGTATTTAACTCGCTTTCCTCTGTATTTAGACTTTCTTTAGAGTAATCTTTTAGGTTCTCTATTTTACCTTCTATTTTGTCGTATTGTTCTTTGGTTTCTTTGTATTTAGTGTATACACTAGCGTATAGGTCATATTTTTGCAGACTAAAAATATCACTTAGCATAGTTGTTCGATCGCTAGGAGACAATTTTAGAAATTCTTGAAATTTGCCTTGTGGTATAATTATCGTTCTGTTAAAATTTTCATAGTTTAACCCAAGGATTTTTTCACTTAGTTTGGCAATATTTGTTTTTAATAATGGTATAGGCACCCATTTATCATTTTGTTTTTGATAGGCTTTATGTTCAAAATCTTCAATTTTTTCAAAGTTTTTTTTGTTACGTTGTGCCGTAACCACGAATTGATATAATTGGCTGTCGCTTTTAAAAGTAAATTCTATGTAAAGCTTGTTTGATTTAAGGTTTACTATGTTATAGTTTCTTCTTTCTTTATTGTTTATTCTATCTACAGATCCGTATAAACTAAGGCTTATAGCGTCTAATATTGCAGATTTGCCAGATCCAACCGGGCCAAAAATGCCAAATATGTTATTTTTATACAATGCGATGAAATCGATCGTTTGTAAGGTTTGATATGAGTAAAAGCCTTCTATTTTTATAGAAATCGGAAGCATTTTAAATTATCCATTTATTTGTCGTGTAAATGTTTTTTTAAGCCTTCCAGAGTTAGGCTATCTTCTAACTTAAAATTACCAATTTTTGTTCTAGTTAGTTTTGTAAGGTAAGCTCCATTTTTGAGTTCGTTACCAAAGTCTCTTACTAAAGAGCGTATATATGTTCCTTTGCTACAGATAATTCTAAAGCTAACTTCAGGGAGGTTAATTGCTGTTATATGGAAACATGTTACATCTACTATACGTTTTTTTAATTCAGGCTCCAGCCCCTGGCGTGCTAACATATAGGCTCTTGTTCCATTTATTTTTATTGCAGAATATATTGGTGGAGTTTGATGCAGTTGCCCAATAAATTTATAGCTGGTTTCTAGAATATCGCTCTTAGTTATGTGATCTATAGAGAATGTCTTATCTATTGGAGTTTCTAAATCGACAGAGGGCCTATGAGCACCTAGTAAGAAACTACCTGTATATTCTTTATCTAGATTTTGGTAATCGCATATTTGTTTAGTCTTTCTCCCGGTGCAAACTATCATTAAGCCATCAGCTAGTGGATCTAAAGTGCCAGCATGGCCGATTTTTGTTTTTATAGGCTTAATTATGTTTTTAATTTTCTTTATTATGTCGAAGGAAGTCCAATTGATTTCCTTGTTTATTAGTAATGTTTCTCCTTCTTCAAAATTAAAATCTGTTTTATGCTCTGATTTTGCGTTGATCATTTATATAAAATTAACCGAATAAAGTACTAATAGTACTAGCCCTAAGATAATTCTGTAGTACCCTAGCGTAATAAAGCTGTTTTTGCTTATGTAAGATATGAATTTTGATATTACTAAATATGCGATTATAAAAGAAATTGCATTTCCAATAGTTATTTTTATGATATTGTCGTTATTAAAAATTATATCTGGATTGATTTTGTACGTATCGTACAATTTTTTACATGTCGCTGCAAATATTGAAGGTACACCTAGTAGGAAAGAAAATCTAACTGCTAGATGTTTATCTAAATTTCTTATTAGACCACCAACTATGCTGGATCCGGATCTTGATACGCCAGGAACTAGTGCCAGTGATTGTATTATACCAATTATAAAAGCATCTTTATAGCTTATTGTTTGCTTTTTTATATTTTTTTTGTTAATAATTTTTTCTATAAATATGAATATGATCCCTCCAATAATTAAAGCAATGGCCATATATATTATGGATTCAAGGTAATTTCTTATTATGTTAGAAAATAGGATACCTATTATTGCTGTCGGTAAAAAAGCTACGAACAGTAAGTAATAAATCTTAATATCGCGTGTAAATAACCTGAAATATTCAACTATGACAGCACTTATAGCTCCTATTTGTATGGCATCGAAAAACAGTTCTGTAAATGGAGTTGCTTCCAGGTTAATAAGTTTAGATGCAATCATAAGGTGAGCTGTAGACGAAATAGGTAAAAACTCTGTAAGTCCTTCTATTATTGAAAGTATTATCAATTGTATATAAGACATTGGTAGTTATATATGTATTTATTGGTTGATATAGAGTTTACTTGTTTCCGTATTTTTCTAAAATTTGTGTTAAGTTAATAATAAAATTATCAATATCGTGCATAGTATTATATATTGCAAATGATGCACGCGAAGTGCCTGTAATTTTTAAGTAATTCATTAGAGGTTCAGTGCAGTGGTTACCTGTACGTATAGCTACCCCCATTTTATCAAGTAATACTCCTATATCATAATGATGCATTTTATCGCTGATAAACGAGATTACATTGGCTCGATTACTTAAAGACCCTAATATTTGGATCCCTTTAACCTGGGATAACTGTTTAATAGCATATTCCATTAGCTGCTGCTCGTATAAATGTATTTTCTTTATGTCTACAGAGTTAATAAAGTTAATAGCGTCGCAGAAAGCAACTATGTCGGCTACATTTGGTGTTCCAGCTTCAAATTTATATGGTAATTTGTTATAGGTGCTTTGGTCATAGGTTACAGTTTTTACCATTTCGCCTCCTGTTTGCCAAACTGGCAAGGAATCTAATAAATGTTCTTTTCCGTATAATATACCGACTCCCATAGGGCCATACATTTTATGCGATGAAAACGCTATAAAATCACAATCTATTTGTTGTACATCAATATGTGTATGTTTTATAGCTTGTGCAGTATCTATCAGCACAAAAGAACCATTTTTATGAGCTAAGTCAGTTATTAATTTTACAGGATTAATTGTACCAATAGTGTTCGATACATAAGTAACAGCTACAATTTTAACTTTTTCGTCTAATAAATTTTTGTAGGCATCAATGTCGATCTCAAGGGCATCATTTAATGGTATTATTTTAAGTTTAGCTCCATATTTTTGACAAACTATTTGCCATGGAACCAGGTTTGAATGATGTTCTAGAGCAGAAACAATTATGCTATCACCTGGTTTAATATAGGCTTGTGCAAATGTATTAGCTAATAAATTTATAGATTCAGTTGTGCCTTCAGTAAAAATAATTTCTTCTGCACTCTTAGCATTTATAAATTGAGATACCAATAAACGCGTATGCTCCATTTTTTCAGTAGCAATATTTGCCAGGTAATGAGCGCCACGATGTACATTACTATTATATTTAGTGTAATAATCGACTAAGGCATTAATTACAGATATAGGTTTTTGTGTTGTAGCAGCATTATCTAAATAAATAAGAGGCCTATTATTTACTTGAGTTTTTAATATAGGAAATAAGTTTCTAATAGGTTCCCCATTAAAAATAAATTCTTTATCAGGCATTATTCAATCGTTTTAACCTTTTTATAAATGTAGCTTTTTATATATGTCATTACGCAATTGATCGTCATTTATTATTTCTAATATATCCGACATAAATGCGTCTATAAGCATATTTTTGGCATCTTCTTCGCAAACCCCACGTGTTTTTAAATAAAAAATACTTTCACGATCTAATTGTCCGATTGTGCAACCATGCGAGCATTTTACATCATTAGCGAAAATTTCTAATTGTGGCTGTGCATGTATAATAGCGTCAGGGGACAATAATATATTTTTATTTTGTTGGAACGCTTGAGTTTGTTGAGCGTCTTTGGCTACGTATATTTTCCCATTAAATATCCCGGTTGCATTATTTTTATTTATGTATTTATATAATTCGTTACTTGTACAGTTACTTACGTTATGGAATACAGCAGTTTGGTTATCAACCACATTTTGTTTATTGATCATATTTAAACCATATAAGTTAACCTTAGCCAGATCTTTGTTCAAGTAACAGTTAATGTGATTTTTAATTAATGATGCTTTAGATGCAGAGATATTTATGTTTGTAAATTCTGCCTCCTTATTAATAATGCTGCTAATATTACTTAAAAATACTGAAGAATTATTTATGCTATTAAATCTAGAATTTTCTACTTTAGCGTTATCGTCTAAATTTATAGATAGATCGTATGTAATAAGTTGATTTATATTACTGTTAGATATAAATATTTCTGTGATTGCTGCAGATACATTTTTAGCTACATTGATATTAATTTTGTATGATACTAGTAACGGGTTGTTGCTAAAAGTATGTGTTAAATATAATGGCTCTTTCAGAGTATCTGTTATATCAATATTAATGATATTTTGTATCGATGACTGGTTTAAGGTTAGTATAAAGTCTTCGTTTTTATCTTTAATATAGTTTGTGCTTACACCGATGTTTACACCTTTAATACCTTTATATAAATCTTGGGTCATAACCCCATCCGTCAATAATATTGCGTTTTTACCTATTACACAGTTAGATTGTGATTCAAGAGGCGCAACAGTGTTACGCTCTAAAGGATCTGATAATAATATATTGTCTATATATTGTTTAATATCTATGTATTTCCATTTTTCGTTATTTTTAGAGGGAAATCCATGATGTTTTATCGTTTGTAATGCACTTTTGTTTATGTCGTATAACCGAGATCCGTTATCTAAATGGTGCAAATTATGTAAATAATTATATAATGTTTCGATGTTAGTATCCACTTGTAAGCTAATTTATTTTAACCAATTATAACCTTCTTTTTCTAATTTTAGAGCCATAGATTTATCCCCAGACTGAACAATCTTGCCTTTGTATAATATATGTACAAAGTCAGGGACAATGTATTCTAAGAGCCTTTGATAGTGCGTTATTATTATAAAAGCGTTGTCTTTGGACATTAACTTATTAACACCATCAGCTACTATTTTTAAAGCATCTATATCAAGACCCGAATCAGTTTCGTCCAAAATAGCAAGTTTTGGCTCTAGTAAGGCAAGCTGTAATATTTCATTTCTTTTCTTTTCTCCTCCAGAAAAATCAGCATTTAACGATCTGTTAGTAAGAGATGTATCAAAATGTACTAATTCTTGTTTTTCTTTTAATAGCTTTAAAAACTCTGATGAAGTAAGATCTGGTTTGTTTTGATGTTTCCGTATATTTTGTAAAGCTGTTTTTAAGAAAGTAATATTTGATACGCCTGGTATTTCAACAGGGTACTGGAATGCTACGAATAATCCTTCTCTAGCTCTAATCTCAGGATCCATTTCTAATAGATCCTGATTCATAAATTTTATTTGACCTTCAGTTACTTCGTATTCCTCCTTGCCTGCAAGTACCGATGCAAGGGTACTTTTCCCAGATCCGTTAGGACCCATTATAGCGTGGATTTCTCCAGGTTTTATGTTTAAGTTAAGGCCTTTTAATATTTCTTTATCTGCTGATTTAGCGTGTAAATTTTTTATTTCTAGCATTGTTTTTAGTTATAAGTAAGAGGTTATCCTACAGATCCGTCTAGTGATATTTCTAAAAGTTTTTGTGCTTCAACTGCAAATTCCATTGGGAGCTTGTTAATCACGTCTTTAGCATATCCATTTATGATCATCGAGACAGCTGTTTCTGTATCTAACCCCCTTTGTTTTAAATAAAATAATTGATTTTCAGAAATTTTAGAGGTAGTAGCCTCATGTTCTATAATTGAGTTATTATTTTTATTAGTTATATAGGGAAATGTATGAGCTCCACACTTATCACCTAATAATAGCGAGTCACATTGAGTAAAATTACGCGAATTTAAAGCTTTGCTATTTACATGTACTAAACTTCTGTAAGTATTTTGGCCAAAATCTGCTGATATCCCTTTTGATATAATTCTGCTTTTAGTGTTTTTACCAATATGAATCATTTTGGTTCCTGTATCTGCTATTTGCATATTTCTAGTTAATGCTACAGAATAAAATTCTCCTTCAGAGTTATTACCTTTTAGTATAACGCTTGGGTATTTCCATGTGATACTTGAGCCTGTTTCAACTTGAGTCCATTGTATTTTGGATCCATCTCCTTGGCATATTCCGCGTTTTGTTACAAAGTTTAATACTCCTCCTTTTCCTTGTTTATCGCCAGGGTACCAATTTTGCACGGTAGAATATTTTATTTCAGCGTTGTTATGCGCAACCAGCTCAACTACAGCGGCGTGTAATTGACTTTCTTTACGTATTGGGGCAGTACAACCTTCAAGGTAACTTACATAACTATTGTCTTCAGCAATTATTAATGTACGCTCGAACTGACCAGTATTCAACGCATTTATCCTAAAATATGTAGATAGCTCCATAGGGCATCTGGTATTTTTCGGTATATATACAAAGGATCCATCAGTAAATACTGATGAATTTAGGGCAGCAAAAATATTATCTGATATCGGAACTACAGATCCTAGATATTGTTTTACTAAATCTGGATATTCCTGTATAGCATCAGAAATTGAACAAAAGATAACTCCTTGTTCTTTTAACTTTTCTTTAAATGTTGTAACTACTGAAGTGCTATCAAATACAGCGTCAACAGCTACGTTAGCAAGTTGTTTTTGTTCATTTAAAGGTATACCTAAACGCTCGAAAGTTTTTAATATTTCCGGATCAACTTCATCAAGGCTGGCAAGTTTATTCTGTTTAGGGACAGAATAATACGACATTTTTTGAAAATCTATATTTGGAATAGTAAAGTTTTGCCAATTAGGCATTTTTAAGCTACTAAAGTGTTTGAACGCTTTAAGCCGCCATTGAAGAAGCCATAATGGTTCATTTTTTTTCTTTGATATGTATTCTATAATGTTTTCATTAAGCCCTAGCGGTGCAGTTTCATTTTCTATCTCTGTATGGAAACCATATTTTTCGTAGTCGCCATATGAGTCTATTAATTCTTGATTATTGTCCATATTATAAGTGGAATTTTTTATATAATTTCTTAAAAGTTATGATGAAAGGACTTATATCGTAGCTTCAAGAAATTACTTAATACTAAGTTAAGCAATTGTCTGCAAAGCAAATATTATAAACGACAAAAAAATATGTAATTATAGCGCTTTATACCTTATAATTGATAAATTATTTAATGTGAAGTTAAATAATTATATACAGGATTTATAAAAGACTGGGAAAAGCTTTGTGTTAAAAAAGCTGTGTTATTCAATTTTGTTTTAAAAATATAAGTGATTTAGTAGTAATAGAAAGTGGTGACGGCCGGGATCGAACCGGCGACACAAGGATTTTCAGTCCTTTGCTCTACCAACTGAGCTACATCACCAAAATCGGTTTAAAGCTTATCAAAGCTAATATGTTTTAGCTAAAAAACAAAGTTTATATGTGCAATTTATCCTTGTTTTTGTTTAAAAACATAAATTTTCCCAATGGAACCTTATTGCTAGCTGCTATTTTTATCCATTTTTTATATTTTAAGGACCATAATAGCTGTTTGCTGAATAAAACCCCTTTAAAGTAAGGTACCAGATATTGGTTAAGTAATATTGTTATTCCAGATTCGTTTTGTTCTTTTATTATGTACTGTAGGGCTTTGTTTATTTCATCTTCTAGGATGCTGGATGGATTCACTTCGCCTGTTCCGTTACAAGTAGGGCATTTTTCGACAGTTTTAATTATAGTTACCGGTCTAACGCGCTGTCTTGTTATTTGGACTAACCCAAATTTACTTGGAGGTAGTATTGAGTGTTTCGCTCTATCTGCTTTCATAGCCTTATTAAGGGCCTGATATAGGTTTTTTTTATTAGCAGGTTGTTGCATATCTATAAAGTCTACAACAATTATCCCGCCCATGTCCCTTAATCTAAGTTGTCTTGCTACTTCTTTAGCAGCTTCTATATTTACTGCTAAAGCGTGCTCTTCTTGATTAACACTATGAGATAATCTTTTGCCACTGTTTACATCTATTACATGCAGGGCTTCTGTATGCTCTATTATTAAATAAGAACCGCCTCGCATATTGATTATTCTGCCAAATAGGGCTTTTATTTGCTTGTCTATCCCAAATTTTTCAAACATATCCAGATTGCCTTTATAAAATTTTAAAATTTTATCTGATACAGATATGCTACCCAGGTATGATTTTACCTCTGTGTAGATGGATTTGTCATTTACATGTATTGCACTAAATTCAGGGCTTAAGACGTCACGAATCATAGAGCTTGCTATGCCAATTTCACCTATTATTTTACGTGATTGTACAGTACCTGAAAGTTTTTGAGTAAATTCTTGCCATTTTAGTATAAGATCTTTAATATCGTCTTTAATCTCTTTTTCGTCTTTATTCTCTGAAGCAGTTCTAATAATTATACCGAAATTTTTAGGTTTTATTTTAGCAATGAGATTTTTTAAACGTAATTTTTCTTTTTGAGATGTTATTTTGCGAGATATCGATATAGTATCTATAAAAGGATTTAATACTGTGTACCTGCCTGCTATAGATATGTTTGAACTAAGTCTGGGCCCCTTTAGGGATATGGGTTCTTTTATAATTTGTACTGGTAGTATACATCCCTTTCTTAGTATTTGCGATATTTTACCATTTTTATCTATTGGTGGGAGAATATCGAAATTATCTAATAGATTATATCTTATATTTTTACTTCGTAGGTCTTCTGTTAATTTTATTAAAGAGTTTACGTTTGGACCTAAATCTAAATAGTGTAAAAATGCATCTTTTTGATAACCAATGTCTATAAAAGCTGCGTTTAAATTAGGAATGATTTTAGTTACTTTACCTAAATAAATATCCCCTACAGAATAGTGTTTATATATAGTCTCTTTGTGTAGTTCTATCAGTCTTTTGTTTTCTGATAATGCTATACTGATTTCAGAATGTGATACATTAATTAAAAGCTCTTTTGCCAAGTTATTGCTTATTTTAAGTTATAAAATTTTACATTTTATAATTGTCCATGTATTTTAACAGATTTTTTAATTCTTAATATTGAAATTCTATTTTAATATCGTATAAAATTTATCTATTAAAACTTGATATTGCAATTTATTAATTTTATTTAATCTATCCCAGAGTTTGTTATAAGATATAATCATTAGATGTTATAATTAATTATGATCTTTATGATTTTTGGTCCTTATCGGGATAACCTTTTTTGAAATTTCCTGTTAAGTTTGCTTTTGAATACTCTACTATTTCGCGCTCGAAAAAGTTACCGAAAGTACTGCCCATCATATAATCTATCCATGGTATAGGATTTTTTACTGTAGACCATTTAGGCTCTAACGTAAGTTGTTTTAATCTATAGTTAGTAACATAGCGTATATAATCTTTCATCTCTTGTTTTGTTAAGTCTATAGATTCGTTAATGGTAAAACATCGGTCTATAAATAGATCTTCTAAAGATACTATACGCTCAGCCATATCGTATATTTCTTGTTTTACATCTTTGTTGAAAGCGCTTTTGTTCTCGTTGATAAAATGCTTGAACAGTAAAGTATTACCTTCTATATGTAGGCTTTCGTCTATCATGCTCCATCTTACTATATCGCACATTCCAGGTAGTTTGCCTCGTCTGTCAAAGTTTAGAAGTACTGCAAAAGATGCAAATAAGCATACTCCTTCTATGATTATTTGTTTTGATAGGTATTTTGTAAATCCTATGTGATTGTCCTCGATTTCTTCCAGCATGAATTCATGTTTTTCTTTCATGTCTTCATATTCTAGAAATTCGTAATAGAAGTCTTGACCAAAACCCAGTGTGTCCGATAATAGTGCATATGCTCTTTGATGTTCGAATTCTCTACAGCAAAAGCTTATCAGCATCCCTCTGGATTCGTTGTTTTTTATGTATGGTATTAATTTTTCTATATATCCTGTACCAACGTTTACGTCTGATTGTGTAAAGAGTCTTAAGATGTTTTTTATTACGTATTTTTCATCTTCACTAATTTCATTAGCATTCCATTGTTCTACGTCTGTTTGTAGTTTTACTTCGTCTGCTGTCCAATGGGCTCTTTCGTGTTTTTTGGTTATTTCTACGATATCGTTGTATATGGGTGTGTAGATTTCTTTATATTGTGTTAAGCTCATAATTTTTTGTTTTTAATTGTTAAAGATTATGTTATCCCTGGCAAGCGATACAGTCGTCCCCTTGCCACATGTTTATGTCAATTTCTTTTGTTGGGTCTGTTGCTATGTCAGCTTTAAGTTCTCTGTTCATACGGCAGTAGTATACGGATACTAATTTGTCTGAAGTTAGGGCTTTAAGATGGACGCTATTAAAATATGCTCTGTCTATACCTGCATTAAAAAATAGATTTAGGCTTTGGGATTGACATACGTATTGTTGTCTTATGTTTGCCTGTTCTACAATCCAGTGTTGGTCTATTTCGAATGCAGTCTTGAATATTTTTTTTTCTTCATCAGTGAATGCGTCTATATGTTGTATGCTACCGTTGTTTTGTATTATTGATTGCCATAGTTCGTCCTTATTGTTAATTTTTTTTTCGTCCATAAGCTTTTCTAAATATTTGTTTTTTACTAGAAAAGTGCCTGCACGTGTACTGTGGCTATAGGCATTGCCACTTAGCGGTTCTATGCTTAGGGATGTTCCAAGTATTACCGCACTGTTTGAATTTGGTGCTATTGCTATTAGTCTGCTATTGCGTAAGCCGGATCCTTGCATATCTGCTGGTTCTCCGCGTTCTATAGCCAGTTGTTGACTACTTTCTATGGCTTGTTGTTTTATATTTGAAAATATCTTGTGAGTTAAATGCGCTGCTGAATTAAGACCGCCGCTTTCAAATGGGATCATATGTTTTTGTAAATAGTTTGTCCAGCCCATAGCTCCAATACCTATAGCGCGTTCTCTTATTGCAGAGTATTTAGCTTTTTTCAGTACTTCGTCGTTACCAAAGTCTATGAAAAATTGTAGTACATTGTCAAGAAATACGGTTAGATCTTTAACTATGTTTGTATCTTTCCATTCGTCATATGTTTCTAGGTTTAGCGAGCTAAGGCAGCATACAAGTGTCCTGTCTTCATCTGTTGGTAGAGTTATTTCGCAGCATATGTTTGATCCTCTGATCTTTAGCCCTAATTGTTTTTGTGTTTCGGGCATTTGCCGATTGGCTTCGTCAATTTTAAATAAGTAGGGCTCTCCAGTTAAAGCTCGTACTTCCAGTATTTCTTCCCATAATTCCCGAGCCTTTATAGTTTGTTTTATTTCTTTGGTATGTGGACATGTTAGGTTGAAGTCGGTATTATTTTTTACTGATTGTATGAATTCGTCGGTTATGTTAATTGCGTTATGGAATTGTTTTCTATTGTCTGATTTTCTTGCATGATCGCCACCCGATGGTACTCTGAAGCGAAGATGCTCGAAAATGTCAGGATGGTCAACGTCTATGTAATAGGCGCAGGCCCCTCTTCTTACTTGTGATTGTTTGTAGTAGCCTATTATTCCATCTATGGTTTTCATATATGGTATGGGCCCCGGAGCTTTTTTGCTAGTTGTACGGATGCCATTGTGAAGTCCTACACCTCCGCCCATTATGCTTAGAGTGGCGAGTTCGTTACTTGCAGCTATTTGTCCAAGTATATTGTCTGGAATATGTATAGCATAGCAGCTAATGGGCATTGCCAGTGCTTTTTCTCCTTCCCATAATGATTTTCTGTGTCCTATATTTGTTTCGCTCCAGAATTCTTTGTTTTTATATTCTGTTCCTTGTTTCCACGAACCACTTGGCGCGTTGCTTAGTATGGGCGATGCGAACATAAACCAACCTTTATAGGCATATTCATATATCCGTTGCGCCAGGGCAGTGTCTTGATAAGAAAATGCTACTGCGGCCCTTGCTAAAGCTTCGTTAAAGGATTCATTATTTTTTAAATAAAAATCGTCTAAAAGTTTCTTTGAGAATTCATTTATATAGTCAGGCGGGTTTATATTTATCTTTATACCATTTTTATTTGCAGATGATGTTTTATTATTTAGAGTTGTGGTACATTTCAGGTTTTCCATAAAATTATGTTTTAGAACTGTTTAATAGGTAGAAGTAGTATTTGTTATGGAGGTGTGAATCTAGGCCTATATTTATAAAGCTACAATAGTAAATTATTAACATGTCTATTTGCAAGCAATTATGGTCATTTTTATCCTGAAAAATTTGTTAATATACTATATTAAATAAAATAATTGCTTTTATGGTAGTGTTAATAAATTATAAGTTACATAAAATTTATTATAAGTATTTTTATAGGTATATAAGTTTTGTGGACGATATGGTTGGTAGCTTAATAGAGACACACAGTAATATAGCTGTTTAGCTGGGCTAAAATCCATATTTTATGTTATAAATATAATGTTATATATTTTCGGTGAAGTAGATATGTGTTAAAAATGGGGAATTTCTTATCTAGGTATAAAGTAATATTGAGTATATCTTCTTATCTATAATATTTTATAGAGTTGGCGGTAATAAATGATGATCTTACTATAGATCGAATATCATTTACTATATGCAAGAGAAATATCCTTTAATATTTATGGGAAGGTAATATAGTGCAATAAATATATTGTGACTTATAATATATTATTAGATCTAATATCTTTATTGAAATGCTATTGTATAGCAATCAACATAGCACATAATATTATATGTACTATATTAATTGCTCAATATGAAAAAATGTGTAATTACCTATTTTTTCTTATGTCTGGTTTTCCTAAGACGTTTCTTCCTTTTATGCGTTGATATTTTATGACGTTTACGTTTTTTACCACTAGGCATTACTAATTATCTATTTATTAATTATACAATATACAAGTAAATTTATAAGCAGCTAATTTAGCTGAAATATATCATTTTTCTAAATTTTTAATCTTATTTATTCGGTTAATCCGTATTAATTATTTTCAACAATAGAATTTTTTCAAATTGAAAAATTCTATAAGACACAATTAGATAAGGTTAGCAACCAGAATAATTTGAATTTATATAACTATTAGCTCATGTAAATTCTTAACTAATATGGATCTTCTTAATAGCTTCTTTTAGACTTTTAGAAGGTTGAAAAGTTACAACGACATGTTCTGGTAAAATGATAGCTTCGTTATTGTTTATATTGCGTGCAACTTTAGATAAGCGTTTTTTTAATTTAAAGCTTCCAAATTTTCTAAAGTTAATATCTTTACCCTCAATAAAAGAGTTTTGCAGAACCTTAAAAAATGTTTCTAGAAAAAGCTGACTATCTTCGTAACTGAATCCCGTGATATTAGCAACTTTTTTTATAATATCTACCTTATTCATAAATAAATTTTAATCAATAACTATATCAAAGATATAGTATAAATAATTTGATAATATTTTAAAAGTGTATTAATATTTTCTTTTAGTTAATCGGGTTAAATATGAAATAATATCTTTTGATATGCAAAGACGTAAGGGTTGCTCAGAATTGCTTTTAGTAATTAATTGCTAAGGATTATTAAAATTAATTATTATAAAAGTCGTTGCTTACGATTAATATTGGATATTTTGATTAGCAATAATTGAGAAATTTTAAATTTAAATCGTTTTTGTCTTTTTATATAAATTACAGTATGGAACTAAAAAAAATAATAGAAATAATAGAAAATTCCGTGCCTGTACAGCTTGCTGAAAGTTATGATAACTGTGGTTTAGTAGTAGGGGACATAAACGGTAAAATATCAAAAGTTCTTATAGCTTTAGAATGTACAGAGGAAGTTATACAAGAAGCTATTTCCGAGCAGGCAGAGCTCATTATAACACATCATCCGTTAATATTTACTCCAATAAAGTCTTTAGCAGAGACAAACAGTACAAATAGAATGCTTGTTAAATTAATAGAGCATAATATTGCCCAGTATTCTATACACACAAATTTGGACAATATGTTATCTGGTGTTAATAAAGTAAATGCAGACAAAATAGGTCTAGTAAAAAGAGATATACTATTACCTAAAAAAAATACAGTGCGTAAGCTAGTTACATTTGTCCCACCTGGTTGTCTGGATAATGTTAAGTCTGCTTTGTTTAGAGCTGGCGCTGGTAGATTTAATAATTATGAACAGTGTTCATTTGTTTCAACAGGTACTGGAAGCTTCAGGCCTTTAGAAAGTGCAAAAACGTTTTTAGGTAAGCCAGGGGAACTATCTAGCCTAAATGAAGATAAGCTTGAGGTTGTGTATCCTTACTATATAGAGCCTAAAATAATTAAAGCTTTGCTCGAAGCTCATCCATATGAAGAAGTTGCTTTTGATATTATTAAGCTAAATAGTGAGAATCCTTCATTAGGTTCTGGTATTGTAGGTGAGTTAAGCCAAGAGATGGATACTAAAGAATTTATGGATTATTTAAAGCAAAAGTTTAAATGTAAATGTGTTAAGCACACACAATTAGTTAAAAACACAATCAAAAAAATTGCTTTTTGTGGCGGTTCAGGCAGTTTTCTAATAGATGAGGCAATAAGGGCTAAGGCAGACGTATTTATTACTTCAGACATAAAATATCATGATTTTTTTAAAGCTGATAGCAAAATAATATTGATAGATATCGGACACTATGAAAGTGAGCAATATGTACCTGAATTAATAAATAATATTTTATCCGCAAAAATTCCTAAATTAGAGTTTTTTATAAGCAATAAAATCACGAATCCTGTTTTTTATTATTAAAATTTTACTACAATGACAAAAACGATAGTAGATACATTACGTTCCCTGTATACTTTACAGACGATTCATAGTAAGATTGACGAATTACATTTTAAAAGAGGCGAGCTTCCAGAGGAAATATCCGATTTAGAGTGCGAGATTTCTGGAATACAAATCAATATTCAAAAAATTAAAGATGCTATTAAGGAAGCTACCGTAAATATAAGTCAATATAAAAACGACAATAAAATTGCCGAGGAGAAAATTACGCAGTATGAAGAGCAGAAGAACGATGTTAAAAATAACCGTGAGTACGAAGCTATAGAGAAAGAAATAGAAACTCAAGTTTTAAGCATACAGGTTAATGATAAGCGTATTAAAACTCTTGAGAAATTAATAGAAGATAAAACAAAATTACAAAAGGATAAGACAAAGGATTTAGAAGTTAGAAAGCAAGACTTAGAATTAAAGGTAAGCGATTTGTCTAAGATTATAGAAGAAACTAAAAGCGAAGAAAATGTATTAGAAAAAAAAACGGAAGCTATTAAAAAGCAAATAGAAGAGAGGCTTTTAATATCTTACGACAGGCTTAGAAATAACTATAAAAATAAACTAGCAGTAGTTACCATAGATAGAAATGCATGCTCTGGCTGTCATAGTGAAATACCACCACAAAAGTTATCAGATATTAGGCAATTAAAGAATCTAATTGTTTGTGAGCAATGTGGTAGAATTATAGTTGATGACGGTCTAGCTGAAGAAATTAGAAGCACTGTTAATTAAAATATTCATGTAAAAAGATAACAATAGAGAAGTTATGTAACTTCTCTATTGTTATCTTTTTACATGCCAAGTAAATACGCAAATATTAAAGGGGCAACTATAGTTGCATCAGATTCTATTATAAATTTTGGTGTGTTTACATCTAATTTACCCCAAGTTATTTTTTCGTTGGGAACAGCACCAGAATATGAACCATAACTAGTTGTAGAATCAGAAATTTGGCAAAAATAACTCCACATTGGGATATTATCGAGCTCTAAATCTTGATGTAGCATAGGAACTACACATATAGGAAAATCGCCAGCTATACCTCCACCGATTTGGAAAAATCCTACTTCGTTATTTTTAGTGTTTTCTTGATACCAATTTGATAGATACACCATATAATCAGTACCATTTTTTACTATTGAACTATCTAATTCTTTTTTAATGCAATAGGAAGCAAATATATTACCTGTAGTTGAATCTTCCCATCCAGGCACTATAATGGGTATGTTTTTTTTTGCAGCAGCTAATAACCAGCTGTCTTTATCTTCTATCTGATAGTATTGCTTTAGCTCGCCAGATAATAATATTTTATATAAATATTCGTGTGGAAAAAATTTTTCCTTATTTTTTTGCGCCGTATTCCATATATCAAACAAATGCTTTTGCAACCGCCTAAAAGCTTCTTCTTCTGGAATGCAAGTGTCTGTTACCCTGTTAAAATGTTCTTTAAGTAATTGCGCTTCTTCTTGTGGGCTTAAATCTCTATAGTTAGGTATTCTTTTGTAGTGTTTGTGAGCAACAAGATTCATTACATCTTCTTCTAGGTTAGCGCCGGTACAACTTATAATATGAACCTTATCGTTCATAATCATTTTAGCTAATAGTTTTCCCATTTCAGCTGTACTCATAGCTCCAGCTAAAGTTATCATCATTTTGTTACCTTTATCGAGCTGGTTTTGATATTCTTTGGCTGCATCAACTAAAGAAGCGGCATTGAAATGAAGAAAATATTTTTCAATAAAGTTAGTTATAGGCTTTGTTGTAATGTTCATTTTTAATTTTTGTTTGTTTTAGTCCTTTCTAAATATGCCCCGGTATTTGTATCGATTTTTATAGTGTCTCCTTCATTAATAAACAAAGGAACATTGATTTCCGTGCCGTTTTCTAGACGGGCCAGCTTTGTAGCGTTTGTTGCAGTATTTCCTTTTACAGCTGGCTCAGCGTAACTAATTTGTAACTCAACATGGTTCGGTAGTTCAACACTTACCGGTATGTCGTTCTCTAAAGATATATTTATTATCATATTATCATATAAAAACTTAGCACCAGCACCAATTAGGTTTTCATCTACATTGATTTGTTCATAGTTTTCTATATCCATTAACACTAATTCGTTTTGATTTTTATATAAAAATTGGAACTGTTTACTTTCTATACGTGCAATATCCACTTCTTCATCAGGCCTAAAGCGATGTTCTTGAAGTTTCCCGCTTTTTATACTTCGCATAGTTGCTTGGTAAAAAGCTCTTAGGTTACCTGGTGTCCTATGTGTATAAGATTCAACTTTTACTAATTCTCCTTTGAAATGAATAAAATTGCCAGTTTTGATTTCCGATGCTTTTGCCATTATGTTATTAATCTATATTTGTAATGGTAAATTTATTATTATTTTTTGATATTCTGCCAATAGGTACTTTCTCTGAATGGTAAAATAGACATATGCCATTAATGTTAGCTAAATAATTAGCATAATGTACTCTTTGTTCTAAACTTTTGTCCCCATCAAAGTCGTATTTAGCAACCAATTTTATATTTAGTTGGTTGTCTAGTGGTATAACGTCGCCTCCTGCAATAATTGTTTCTAAAAAATCTTGGATTATAAAAATTTGATGGAATTCGGTATGGCCACCTGTAATTTTATATTCTATATTATCATTTATTTGACCGTCATTATTTAAAAATACAGTATTAGGATGATCCCTAAGTGCTATTAATAGCTCTTTATGTTCTTGTTTTGTTATAGAGTCAAGCATTTTATTTAACTCTTTTGCTTGTAAATAGTATTTGGCGTTTTTAAAGTTCGCTTCCATTTTATTATTACTATTTCGCGAGAAAGTACCGCCTATATGATCGTAATGTAAATGTGTTAGTAAGACTTTAGTAATATCATTAGGGCTAAATCCATTGTTTTGTATATTTTCGTAAATTTTAAGGTTGCCTTGTTCATTTTTAAAACCCAAACCCGTATCTATTAATAATAAATCATTATTGGTTTGTATTAAAAATGGGTTTATGGCTACTTTGATGCCTCTTATGCCTTTACCAGGTTCGTTAGTGGGCGTAAATTTTTTGTTTGAATCTATAATATAAGATCCTTCATAAAGGGGTTTAATAGTCATCGGTAAATACACTAAATTAGAGTTTTGAGAAGCTGTAAAACGAGCCCTAAATTAATTATTTAATTTCTTAAATAAAATGCTTAGAGTTATAAGGCTATTGCCTAAAGATGTTGTTAACCAAATTGCTGCTGGTGAAATTATACACGAGCCATCTTCTGTTCTTAAGGAGTTGCTAGAAAATAGTATAGATGCTAATAGTACAGATATAGAAATACATATACTTAATGGAGGGAAAAACCTGATTCAGGTTATAGATAATGGTAAGGGTATGATACGTGAAGATGCTGTTAATTGCTATGAAAAACATGCAACTTCAAAAATAGAGAGCTTTTATGATTTAAATAATCTATATAGTATGGGTTTTAGAGGTGAAGCATTGGCTTCTATTGCTGCTGTTTGTGATTTAGAAATTAAAACAGCTGTGTCTGGCGACGATATAGGTACCTTAATATCATTGTCTGCCGGTAGGCTAACATCTATAGAAGATTGTATTTGTTCTAAGGGTTCTAGTTTTTCTGTTAAAAATTTATTTTATAATCTGCCTGCTAGACGAGCATTTTTAAAGTCCGATATCCTGGAGTACGGGCGTTTAATAAAGGAGTTCTATAAAATTGCTATATCTAATTATGCTATAAAGTTTTCTTTATTTCATAATAATGATTTAGTATTTAAGTTAAATTCCGATAATTGTAAAAGTCGTATAATCTCTTTGTTTGGGGATAAGTTTAAACAAAAGTTATTAGGTATAGATGAAAAAATACAAAATTTATATATTTCTGGTTTTGTTGAGAATCCAGAAGGTGTAAAAAAGTATAAAAGTCAACAATATATTTTTGTCAATAAGCGTTTTGTATATAATAGCGAGTTAAAAGCAGCAATATTATCAGCCTTTGATGGTGTTATAGTTAATAATTACCAACCTTCGTATTTTATTTTTATAGATATACCCCCTGGTGAAATAGATATTAATATACATCCACAGAAAACGGAAGTGAAATTTACAGATTTAGATACCGTTAAATCTTTACTAATAGCTACGGTTAAGCGTACATTAGGAGTGCATTATAAGGCCCCTATGTTAGATTTTTCTATGGATGCGGCTGTTATGGATTTTGTCCCTGAAAAAAAATTAGAACCACCTAATTTAAGTATAAACAAAGAATACAATCCTTTTTCTGTGACTAGTAAAGCAAATAATATTTCCTATGATTATAATGAAAATACATTGGAAAGTTTTGTAACAGATAATAGTTTATCCGATAGTGAGGATATTTTTTTAGGTTTACAGCCTCCGCAAGATTTATATCAATCTAATCTTTTTTATGATTTAGAAAAAAATAACTATAATGAACAAAAGAATAGCAATGGTTTAATCAAACATATTGTTCATGTAAAGCCTGATTATGTGTTAGCTATTACACAAGAAGGAATATATGTGGTTAATTATAAAAGGGCTATAAGAAGAGTATTATACGAAGAGTACTTAACGAAAGTATCTGGCAAAAGGCAATTGAGTCAAACTTTATTATATAATTCCACTTACAAAATACCTAAGCATAATTACGATATTTTAAAAAGAAACAATACTATCTTAAAAGATTTAGGTTTTATTTTTAATTTAAATAAAAATTGTGAAGTTACAATTGAGGGCCTGCCAGGGTTTTTAGAGGCAATAAGTAGTGAAACTAATATTATTGTAGAAAGTATTATAGAGATTTTATCTAATGTAGAGCATATGTGTAAAGAAGTACTAATAGAACTAATGGCTAAAAAATTAGCTAGAAAAGTATGTAAAATAAAATATAATACTTTACGAGACTCCGATATAGTTATAACGATTGAAAAGCTCTTTGAATATAAAAATTCCAATTGGTCAACATGCGAGAAAAAAAATTATACGTATATTAATATCGATAATATAATCAACGATTTAAATAATTGATCATAATAAATACTTTATAGATGAGCTACAACCCACCATCAGGATTCTTCGTTTTACCACCTGTAGTAAAAAATATATTAATAATTAATGTATTAGTATTTTTAGCTATTAAGATCTCTTTATTTGGAATAGGAGATTTTATTCTAGATAATTTTGCATCTTATTACTTTGCATCTCCAAAATTTAAGATTTGGCAGTTAATTACATATGCATTTACGCATAAAAGTTTTGGGCACCTATTCTTTAATATGTTTGCTGTGTTTATGTTCGGTAATTTACTAGAAAATTATTTAGGCTCTAAGAGATTTTTACAGTATTATGTGATATGTGCAGTGGGAGCCATTATTTTAGAATATTTAACTACAGCTATTACAGTATATAATATAACAGGAACTTTTTTACCATCTGAACTAAGAGAATTAAATCTTTTTGATAATAATTGGCAAATGTCCCTGGTAGGTCATTATGGTATTGATGATGCAACAGGACTCATTAAAGCTTATTTAGTGCCCACTATCGGTGCTTCTGGAGCAGTTTTTGGTCTCTTGCTAGCCTTTGGTTGGCTTTTCCCAAACATGCTAGTGTATATATATTTTTTATTCCCGGTAAAAGCCAAGTATTTCGTTATAGTCTATGGCCTTATAGAAATATGGTCTTTAATAAGTAAAGGAACTAGTGATGGCGTTGCCCATTATGCTCATTTGGGAGGTATATTAGTTGGTTTTATTATGCTTAAAATTTGGAAAGTACCTAGAAATATGTATTAATAAAATTGCTTTGGTAGTGTTATAATGGGAGTTATACGTAATAGTTTAAATTTTTTATCCAATATAAAAGGGAGACGGCTACTTATAGGTATTAATGTACTTGCATATATTATTTTTAAGATTTTATATATTGTATTTTACACTTTTGATAATATAATACTATTTTATAATATACAATATAAATTAGGGTTGCCTTTATATTACAAATATGTTTTAAATCAACCATGGTCAATTTTAACTTATAGTTTTGTTCAAGATAATTTATTAGAATTAATAGTTACAGTTAGTATCATAAACATCTTTGGCAAGATTATAGAAGAATATATAGGGAAAAAAAAATTATTTATTTGTTATATAGTTTCTTCAATGTTTTCAGCGATAATACTGCTAATTATCTATAATTTATTTGAACAACTACAAAAAAGTATTATTATAATAAACATTATAGGTGCCCAGCAAGCATGCGCATGTTTAATTATTGCTTCAGCTAAACTTTTACCAAACTATAAATTGCAAATATTCCCATTTAAAAATTTAAGTGTTAAAATTGTAGCTATAATAATATTTATAGGATATTTCATCTTTATAAATGAATTAAAACCAGAATATTTAATTCTGAATGTCTCAGCTGCTATGCTTGGATATTTATTTATAAGCTACTTGCAAAATAGGTAGGAATATTAGAGTATACTAATGCTGAATATTAATAAAAAGTCGTTTTCGAAGCTCCTATATATAGTAACAATGATAGATATTTTATCCTTACTGCTATCGTATATAAGTGTTTTTATTAGCCCGGCTATGTTTTGGCCTATAGCATTCTTTGGTTTATTATTTCCAGTAATAGTGGTATTTACCATTATACTATTGTCTATTTGGATCTTTATTAAACCATTATATGCTGTTGTAATATTATTGGCTCTTGTTATTGGGATTAAATATCATTTGCGATATATAGCTTTTAATTTTACTGACAATAGTTTTGTTAAGGACGAAAATGTAGTGCGCGTAATGAGTTATAATGTACACTTTTTTAGGAAAGCTGAAAGTAAATACAACGATATATTAACAAAGGATAAAATATTAAAAGTAATCAATGAATACAATCCTGATTTATTATGTATGCAAGAATTCCTTACACGTAAATCGGGTAAATTTAACACTAAAGCGGATTTACATGATATAAATCAACTGAAGAATTTTTATATATATAAAGTATCAGAAAGTGATGTCGAATATTATGGATTAGCACTATTTTCTAAATTTTCTGTAATTGGATATAAAAATATAAACTTTACGGAAAAAAATTCTACTGTTAATAAATGTATAATATTAGATGTAAAAATAAAAAATAAAATTATAAGAATATTTAATGTTCATTTACGGAGTATTGGCTTTGATCCATATGATATAACTTCTTATAAAAGCTTTATTGGAGGCGAAGGAGTTGATCATATTAATATTTTCAATATAGTAAATAAGCTAAAAAAAGCTTTCCAAATACGGGCTTTGCAGGCAGATTTAATTGCTAAGGAAATCAGCGAATCTCCATACCCGGTAGTAGTATGTGGTGATTTTAATGATACTGTAATTTCATATGCTTATAATACTATATCTAAAAATCTGAAAGACACTTTTTTGAACAAAGGATCTGGATTTTTAGGTACATATAACGGTGTGTTTCCTAATTTTAGAATAGATTATTTACTAGTTAGCAAGGATATAAAAATCAGAAAATTTCTATATTCAAATGATGATTCTTCCGATCATTTCCCTATAGCAGCCGATTTAATTATCGAATAAAAAAGAATAATGGTTTATGTTTATAAATTTATTAAGTTCGTATATGATTACTTATAGAATAAAATTTTATAACTAAGGACGAGCTAAATGGCAAAGACAAAATATCATTATAATCCGGCAACTCTTAAATACGAGAAGGTAGAGAAAACAATTAAAGTATACATGATTAATTTTTTCTATTGGTTATGTGGTGCTATAATATTTTTTTCTATAGGTTTTTTTGTCGCTATAAATTTTGTTGACAGTCCATTTACTAAGAATTTGAAACGTCAAATTAATGATTTGACGTACAATTATACGCTTTTAAGAATGCGTATCGATAATATGAATAAAGTTTTAGAGTCCCTACGCGATAAGGATAATAATATTTACAGAGTCATATTTGAAACAGATCCTATAAGTTCTGACGCTTTGAAACCTAATTTTTTGGACGTTAAACAATACGACGAAATATCTTCATCAAAATATTATTCTTTAATAGTAGAAACTAGTACGCGACTTGATTCGCTTGCTAAGAGTATGTATGTTCAATCTAAATCCTACGATTTTTTAATAAAAGAAGTTAAGAGTAAGGATAAAATGATGCGTTCTATACCAGCTATACAACCTATTGCAAATAAAAATTTAAAAAGAGTAGCATCTGGTTATGGCTATAGGGTGCATCCTATATATAAGACTTTGAAATTCCACTCTGGGATGGATTTTAGCGCTCCTACAGGAACTTCTATATATGCAACAGGCGACGGAGTAGTGATTAAAGCAGGCAAAGTTAGAGGATATGGAAATATAGTACTTATAGATCATGGCTACGGTTACAAAACCTTATATGGCCACATGAGTAAGATAATTGCAAGGGCAGGGAGATCAGTAAAACGAGGTCAGGTAATAGGTGCTGTTGGAAGTACCGGGCAATCTACAGGGCCGCATCTACACTACGAAGTACGTAAAAATAATCATCCTGTTAATCCTATTGATTATTACTTTAACGATCTTACACCTGAAGAATACGAAAAAATGTTAATAATTTCATCTAAGTATAATCAATCGTTTGATTAGTAATTGACGTAGTTATGGATGTAAAACATTATTATTCTATAAGTGAAGTAGCAGAAAAATTAGATTTGACGAAGTCTTTAATTAGGTTCTGGGAAAAAGAATTCGCTTTGAATATAAAAAAAAATAATGCAGGATATCGTCTATTTAATTCCGCAAATATTGAAACTTTAATGCTAATCAAGCATTTGCTAAAAGATAAACAGTATACTATTAAGGGCGCTAAAGAATATTTATGTAATAAAAATCCCTTTTTACTAGATTCAGATAAACAGGATGTAATAAATAAACTAACCGATATTAGAAATTTTTTAAAAGAGCTAATATAAATTTCTTATACTGGTATTTAACGCAGTTCCAATACTATTTACTGCAATAAGCGCTACTTATTACTTTATAAACCCTGTCACTTAAGGTGCTAATGTCAGAATCGCTTAGATTTTTAGTCATTATAGGTTCGTGTATTACAACATTCATAGTACCAAAGCCGATGCCACGTTTTAGGCCATTGTTATGAATTATTTTCCAAGTATCTACGATTGTGATAGGTAAAATGGGTATTTGTAATTTAGTTGCCAAGCTAAAAGCTCCGGGTTTAAAATCTTGTATTGTAGGAGGGTAGTTTTTTGATATTGTTCCTTCTGGAAAAATCATTAATGATCTTCCTTCATTAAGTTTTTTACTAGCTTGTTTGAATCCACGTAATATATCGAATTTGTTATTACGATCTATACATACATCTAAGTCTAATATATGATGTTTAAACAGGAAATTTTCTGACAGTTCTTTTTTAGTTATAAAAAAAGCATCTTTAAGTCCTATATTATATGTAGAAATTAGCATGCAACCAATATCGAAGTATGAACTATGGTTTGAACATACTATGTAAGGTGTGGTTAGATCCAGGGCTTTGTTTTTATTTGTAATTTTTAATTTTATACCGAGCAACCCTTTATATATGTTGGTAAAAGTTCTTACCCTAAGGTAGTTTAGCTTTAATAGATTTTTTGTTTTTTTATAAAAAAAAATTTTAGGGAGCCTTAAAATTACACAAAATAGAGTTATTAGTATTGCTATTATGACACGTATTTTTTTCATTGTTTGGGTATTTTATAGTGCTTTAATTGTTGAGTTTAAAATTTTTACCTAAATATACAGTTCTAACTCGTTCGTCTTCAGCAAGTTCTTGTGCTGTACCAGCTTTTAATATTGATCCATCAAATAATAAATAAGCCCTTTCGGTTATTGATAGTGTTTCTTGCACATTATGATCTGTAATAAGTATACCTATGTTCTTGCTTTTTAATTTGTATACTATATCTTTTATCTCTTCTACTGCTATAGGGTCAACGCCAGCAAATGGTTCATCTAATAATACAAATTTAGGTGATATTGCTAAGCATCTAGCTATTTCTGTGCGCCTTCGTTCACCACCTGATAGAACCAACCCTTTTGTTTTACGCACTTTATGTAAATTAAACTCGCTTAGTAAGTCTTCTAATTTTTTATTTTGTTCATGTTTATCCAAGTTGGTCATTTCTAATATAGCTTTTATGTTATCCTCAACGCTAAGTTGTCTGAATATAGAAGCTTCTTGTGGAAGATACCCTATCCCTTTTTGAGCTCGTTTATAAACCGGAAGACTGGTTATATCTTTATCATCAAGTAATACCTGACCCTGTGTTGGTTTTATTAGACCAACTATCATATAAAACGATGTAGTTTTGCCTGCACCATTTGGGCCTAGTAAACCTACTATTTCACCTTGTGCAACTGTAAAATTAACTTGTTTGACTACTAATCTTTCTCCGTATTTTTTTACTAAATTAACAGCTTTTATGATAGACATTTAGGGTGTTATTTGTTTTTTGTTGTATACTATGGATTTTTACATCCTTTATCATTAACTGAATTGTTGTATTGCCTTTCCATATATTTTTTGTAATTACATAACATATGGTTATAAATTTTGCCTTTAGTAACGTATCGTAGATGTGCCCTAAATTAAATGCAATACATTCAAAAATAGTATTGTCTTGTTTTACATAGAATTTTAAGTGCTTGTTGTTCAAATTATTTATTTTCCCATATATTTCAACATTTTTGCTAGCGAATACTAAAGGTTTATTTAGTTGCCCGAATGGTTCGAACTGCGATATTACTTTTATAAAATTTTCTGTTATATGCTCAAGTTTAATTGGTGCATCTATTTTAATTTTTTCTGTAAGCGAATCTGGTTGTATGTTGTTTTTAACAGATTCTTCGAATAATATTTTAAATTTATATAAATTTTCTGGCTTTAAGCTTAACCCGGCTGCGTATTTGTGTCCACCATATTGCTCGAGTAAATGATTGCATTGGTGTATGCTATTATATATGTCGAATCCTTCTACTGACCTGGCCGACCCTACTATTAAGTTGTTAGATTGTGTTAATATTATAGTGGGTTTATAGCTAAATTCTTGTAGTTTGGAAGCTACAATGCCTATTACACCTTTATGCCAGTTTTCATTATATATGACAGTGCTAAAAGTTTCGATTTCTTTTCCCTTTATTGTTTTTACAGCTTCTTGAGTAGCTTGTTGCTCTATTTCTTTACGTAATTTATTTTGTTCGAATATTAATAAGCTTGTTTTGTATGCAATGCTTTCACTTGTTGTTGTAAGAAGTTCTACCGCCAGGTGTGCATGAGCCATCCTGCCAGCTGCATTTAAAAGTGGAGCTATTTTAAATGCGATATCTTGTGTATCACATTTTTTTATTATTTGATAGATGTTTAATATAGACCTTATACCTATAGATGGCCTGTTGTTTAGTATTTCCAGTCCTAAAAAGGTTATTGTCCTGTTTTCTCCAGTTAATGGTACTAGATCGGAAGATGTCCCTATTGCTGCTAGTTCGATAAGGTTATAATAATCTTCTATAGGAATTTTATGCTTAATGGCAAAAGCGTGTATGAATTTAAAGCATAGTCCACATGCGGCGAATTCTTTAAATGGATATGTACATTCTGCTTGTTTCGGATTTATTAGCGCTATGGCTTTAGGTAGCGTGTCTGTTGGTATATGGTGATCAATTACTATTACATCTATAGATAATTGTTTTGCTAGTTCGATCTCATATACATTAGTTGTTCCACAATCAATAGCTATTATTAAGCTATAGTTATTTTGTTTTGCTAGCTGAATACTATTAGCTGACATACCGTAGCCTTCTTTGTGCCTATCTGGTATATAGTAATATATGTTTGTATATATTTTTGAGAAAAAGTTATAGATTATAGAAACTGATGTTACTCCGTCAGCGTCATAGTCACCATAAATCAATATTTTTTCTTTATTGTTAATTGCATCCTCTATCCGATTGATAGCTTTTTCAATATCTTTTAGTAAGAATGGATCTTTTATTTGCGAGAAATCTGGCCTGAAAAAACCTTTTGCTTCATCGAAA
Organism: Candidatus Krakonobacterium acarorum; assembly: GCA_050311575.1. Lineage (GTDB taxonomy): Bacteria > Bacteroidota > Bacteroidia > SolTP2 > SolTP2 > Krakonobacterium > Krakonobacterium acarorum. Next base: position 567,382 of record JBNOKO010000001.1, read on the forward strand.
GTGTAAATATCTCGTTTTATTAGCGATATTATTAATGGGTCCGTTAATTTCAGGCTATTTTTTAGTTCTGCAAATTTTTGGTTGTCAACTTGTTCGTATATCCATTCTTTTTTGGCCATAGTTTAGTTTGTGTTATATGGATATTTTGAGTTTTGTATCGTTCGTATTTCTGTGTATAAGAGTTCTTTTAGTTTGTCAATATTTGTTTTGTTTTCTGCAGATATACATATAGATTGCTTTGCCATCCAGGTATTTTCTATGTTAACTACGTTATTCGTATGGACATCAATTTTGTTAAATATTGTAATTATAGGTTTGTTTATAGCGTTAAGGGATTTAAGCGTTTCATAGACGGTATTTGCTTGTTCTTCAAATAGATCATTAGATATATCAACAACGTGTAATATTATATCTGCTTCTTTTACTTCGTGTAAGGTGGCTTTAAAACTTTCGATTAGATGGTGTGGCAGGTTTCGTATAAAGCCTATAGTGTCAGAGATTAAAAATTCTATATCTTTTATTTTTATTTTACGTACTATGGTATCTAGTGTTGCAAATAGTTTGTTTTCAGCTAGTACATTTGCATCTGTAAGAGTATTCATTAAAGTTGACTTGCCTACGTTTGTGTATCCGACAAGCGCAACTCGTACCATTTCTGTTCTGTTTTTGCGCTGTTGAGCATTTTGCAAATCTATATGCTTTAGTTTTTCTTTTAATAAAGCAATTTTTTTAAGGATTATCCGTCGATCTGTCTCGAGTTGCGTTTCACCAGGTCCGCGCATACCTATACCTCCTTTTTGGCGTTCTAAGTGTGTCCACATGCGTTTTAGTCTGGGTAAAAGGTACTGATATTGCGCTAATTCGACTTGTGTTTTGGCTTGTGACGTTTTTGCATGTTTTGCGAATATGTCTAATATTAGATTGCTTTTATCTAGGACCTGGGTATTTTTCGGTAATATTTCGCTTAAGTTTTTAAATTGTGATGCCGATAGATCGCAATCAAATATTAGTACTTGAATATTATTATCTATTATATAAGAAGATATTTCTTCTATTTTGCCTTTACCTATTAGAGTTTTTGAGTTGGTTTTATCTATTTTTTGTGTAAAGTTTTTTACTACTTCAATATCAGATGTTTTCGCTAAAAAATTAAGTTCGTTAATTAAATCAGAGCTTAGCGCTTCTGATTGATTTTTAGCTAATATGCTTATTGTTACAGCTGTAGCTTCAGAATTTGGGTTGTGTTGAGTCATTAAGAGATTTAAATATATAATAATAAAATTATGAAAAATATTCTCTATATCTACTTAATGTTGTTGATATAAATTTATAGATTTTTATATACTGGTTAATTTTTAATTTAGGACTGCCTAAGAGTTTATATTCATATTGAATACAAAAAAATAATAGAATAAACAGTGCTATTTTGTGGGAAGATTATAAAGTGTAGAAAGCCTATAATATTATATTATAGGCTTTCTACAAAGTTGTGTAATAAGTAGTTAGCTAAGCAAAACGTTATTTTAGTTTATTATGTTAGATCTCTAACTTAATAAACTAATTAAAGTATATGAAGCTCTTCATATCTGGCATTAAGATATGGAACGTTAAATTTATCCTCTTCTGTTGGGAATAAAATATTTCCTTTGTACATACTGGTTATTGTTATTTTTATCAAAGAATTTATGTCAGGGTTATCTGCACTAGGAGTAAGTAGTAGAAGTGTTCTGTAGGTCAGAGGGTGAATCAGGTGTTTACTCATATCATACCGAGCCCAGCCTAATTCATCTCCCACCATGTGATCCATTCCAAAATTTTCTAAGTTTGTAAAATTGCTATTAAAGTCACCATTAGAGGCAAACTTTTCTAGCACTTTACCCATATCAACGTTCCTATATTCTTCATCTATAAAATTTAATCTTCCTTTAATGCCGCTATTAGCATTCAGGGTGGATGCGTACATGCCATCCAATTTCAAATCCCAGTGATCGTGTTCTGTTACAAGTTTTCCTGTACTAAGATCTATATAGTTGGGATTATCTTTGTCTAAAAATAAATCAGTGATAATCCTTCCATGTGTTCTTAGTTGTAAATAATCTTTTGAGCTGGTTGAACGTGTATCTAATTTATTAGATACCTCTTTATTACAAGACGTAAATGTTAGTAAAGATATAGTAACTAGCAGTGCCAGTGTGAATTTAAAATTTTTATAAAAAAAAGTTTTCATAATATGATTTTTTTTAGTGAATATATAATCTATAAGTGTACTATAGTATATAAATTTTGCTTAGCTACCAGATTAAGTGCACTTATATATTATATAAAATTTAATACTTATTAATGTCAATATAATAAAATTTTTACCAATTATTTTAGGTTTTTCAAAAAATTAATCTAATTATTATGGTCGTCAGTTTTATTGATATTTTAAAATCTAAAAATCGAAATTACCTTAATTGGTTTAACGATATATTGTTATTATAATAGTTCTCCTATTTAATTTAATAAGTTATTAAATCGTCAATGTTGATATTAAGTTGTTCAAACTTACAGTTTAGGTATGGTACTTTTGTCTTGTCAGCGATTGTAGGGTTTAGTATATTATTTTCATATATGCTGGTTATCTTTATTTTAAATAATTTATGTTTGGTGCTATCAGTTTGATCATTAGTAATTAGTAGGAGAGTTCTATTCGGTAACGGTGTAACTAGATGTGTCTTCATGTCATATTTTGCCCAGCCTTCTGTATTTCCTACCAAATGATGCATCCCAAAATTTTTTAAGTTTTGAAACTTGTTATTAAAACTATTTTTGGGGCCAAACTTTTCTAATATTTTTTCTACTGTAACGCTATCAAATTCTATATCTATAAAATTTAGGCGTCCGCTTAAAGATGTATTCGCATTTATACTTGATGCATATATGTTACTCATTTTAAAATCCCAATGATCTTTTTCTGCTATAAGACCTTTTGTATTAAGGCTTATATAGTTAATACCGTCTTTATTTAAAAACAAACTATATATAATCTCTGACTCCTTTTCTTCTTCTTCGGTTTCTTCTACAGGTTTATTATTTTGAGGATTTGGGTTTCCTTCTAATTTGGGATGATAATAATCATCGTTACAAGATGTAGGTACTAATAAAGATATAACAATTAGTAGAGCTAGTGTTAATGTAAAATTTTTACAGAAAAAAGTTTTCATAATATTAGTTTTTGGGTGGGTTATATAATATATGCGTGTAGGATATTGTATAAATTTTGCTTAACTGGCAACAATTCCCTCTGTAGAGATATAAAATTTAATACTTATTAAGTGCAATATAGTAAAAACTTTATCAATTGTTTTTTGACTTTTTTAGCTTATAGCCTGATTATTATGATATAAACGATGGGTATATTTTAAAATCTAAAAATATAAATCGAGATAATATTAATGAGGATTATCTGTATTCGTGTAGGGCTTTTGGTTCAATTTAATCGGTGATTAAATTGTCGATGTCTATGTTAAGTGCTTCAAATCTGGATGTAAGGTATGGAACTTTTTTCTTGTCAGCTATCGTTGGTTTTAATATGCAGCCTTCGTACATACTCATAATTTTTATTTTCAATAATTTATGTTTTGTGCTGTTTGTTGGATCAGCAGTGATTAGTAGAAGTGTTCTATCTGGTAGCGGCTTAACTATATGTGTACTAATATCATAGTTTGCCCAACCCTCTTCTTCACCTAAGAAATGGTGCATACCAAAATCTTTTAAGTTTATAAACTTACTATTAAAAGTGCCTTTGTCTCCAAACTTTTCTAATACGGCATCAGTAGTAACTTTATCAAATTCTATGTCTATAAAATTTAATCTTCCTTTTATAGATGTATTAGCGTTTATATTTGATGTGTATATTCCACTCATTTTAAAATCCCAGTGCTCTTTATCTGATACAACTTTTTTGTTGTTAATGTCTAAATAATTGTTATTGTTTTCAGAGCTGTCTAATTGCAAAGAATATATAACGTTTTTGCATCCGTTAATTTCATAGCACTCTAACTTTTGCCCCCCTTGGTCTATTTTATTAGAATCTTTTTTACAAGCTATTATAACGATTGTTAATAATAACGAGAGTACTATAAATGTCAATTTACAGTTTTTGATAAATAGCATTTTCATAATATTAATATTTGTTATCGCAAGTCTTAAAATAAATTCTATTGCTTATAAATTATTATCTTAGTTTATAAGCAATAGACACAAAAGAAATTGTATATAAAACTATAAAGCACGATATATTATTTTATGTAGAATAACTATGCATTAATCCCATGATTATAATGCATAGTTATATAAATTTTTCTGTAAGATTGATTTTGTAATCTTTAAAATCTATAAGTTTACTCTAAAAGGGCGATTCTAACTCTTTGAAATCGCAGCTAAGGAAAGGCGCTTTGTTTGTTGCTGGATCAGCATTTTGATACAGACTACTAATTTTCAGCTTATACAGTTTCTTCATGTTTGTTTCAGGATTTGTAGTTACTAATAGAATCGTTCTATTAGGCATTGATGTAACTTTGTGTGTAACTCCGTTGTATTCAACCCATCCTTCTTGATTCCCATTTAAAGGATTTTTGTGTATACCAAAATCACTTATATTAGAAAATTTTTCTAAAAAATTTTCTTTAGTTGCCTTAAAGGCTTTTAATACCTCATCAGTTGTAACGTCGTCATAGGCTTTATCAATATAATTGATTGCACCATGGTTGTTTGTATTAGCATTTATGTTTGATGCATACGTTCCGCTCATTGAAAAATCCCAATGTGCTGTGTTATCTACTAAGTTTCTATTTTTTAAGTTTATGTAGTTAACGCTACCTTTTGCGTTTGCCAATTCTAAGCTATAAATAGAACCTTCCTCTTTTGGTGGTTTTATATAATAACTATCATCGTTTCCGCACGATATTACAAATAGGGTTGCTGCTACCAATAATAAGCTTAATAAAATTTTTGATAGAAATAAAGTTGTATTAATTTTCATTTGTATAATGAATTTTGATTGTTTATAAATGTAATTTGTTGTCTCTTTATAGGTTATAAATCATAAAATACAGTAGTAAAAGTATAGTATTTAGTAAAAGGCTTTCTTTATAATTTTATGATACCTTCAGTTTCAATTTCTTTGTATCTGAAGCTTATAAAGGCTGCTTTGGAGTTCTGATCCGGGTTAGCTGGAGCGTCTTTATAGACACTTTTAATTTCTATTATGTACATTTTTTTGTTTGTATTGTTTGCTGATACCGGCGTAATTAGTACTAATGTTCGATCTTTTACTGGTAATAAAATGTTATTACTATTTTTTTGTATCCAACCAACTTGCGTGTCGGTATTCAACCCAAAGTCCTGAATATTTGTAAAATTTTCTAAACTCCCATTAGAACCTGTAAATTTTTTTGTTATATCTGCTAAAGAAACTTCGTTGAATGCTTTGTCAATAAAGTTTAATTTTCCTTGACTTGTTGAATATTTTGTATTTGAATTTATATGGTAGTTTTGTTTCCAGTTAAATTTTAAATCCCATGAACCATCTTCGTTGGATTCTTTGTTCAGAGGCAAACTATAGTATACATCTATTGTTGTATTTTCACCCTTTGGTAATAGGTGTAAGTTATTTTTTGTTTTTATTTTGTCCTCTACTTGTTCTTTTGAGCAATTAAATAGGATTAAAGATATCAAAGACAGACATATTATGTTGAAAGTTTTCATTTTTATGTTCATTGCGTTTGTTGATTCGAGTAATTATAAATTATAGACACACTAAATGACCTTCCTGGTAAAGTAGTTAAGTAAGGACTTGTATAATCAGTTAGGTTATATATAGAAAAATTTAGCTTGATTTTTTTTTGGACTAAATAAGTATCTATACCTGCATTTACAGTAAAGTACCCTGGTAAATATTCATCTTCTCTATTTAGAAGCCCGTTTCCATCTTGATCTATGTAGCCATATTTAGATCTCCATATTCCCCGTATAGATGCTTCCAGGTTTTTAGATAGCATATAACTAAATTTGATATTTCCTGAATATTTCGATCTGTTAAATAACCCATAATCTTTTTCATGTTTATTTTGAGCCTTTTTTCTTGCTTCTATATCGTAGGCATTAAGGTATTGAAAGCCTAAACCAGCTTGCATTTTAGGTGTTATATAAACACTAGTATTTAGATCTAAGCCATCTATATGGATATTTCTTAGATTTTTATACGAGTAGATTAATGTGTTATCTTTTTTCATTGCCACCGCAATAGGTTCTATAAGATCAGTTACTCTATTAATAAAATAATTAGTAGTTAATATAATATTAGAAAATTTTTTGGTTAATCCAAAGGAATAATTCCATGAATGTTCTGGTTGTAAGTATTTAATTGTATTTATATCGCTTATAAGCATGTGATCTAAATTTCCACTTTGTTCCAGTTTGTCTATAAAGTTTTTAATTTCCTGAGTCCCTAATACCAGATAACCTATATTAGCATTGTTAAAATTCATATACAATTGCCTAAATGCTGGCAGAGCAAAGCCCTTAGCTATGTAGAAATTAGCAGTTAGATTTTTTGAGAAATCGTAGTTTAAGTTAAAACTGGGGCTGAAATTTGTTGATGGTGTAGATACAAGGTCATAGCTTATGCCAGGAGATACTTCAAGCTTGTTATTAAGCAAATCTTTTGCATAAAATATTAGAAAACTGCGTGTAGTATTACGAGATACTTTATTGTCGTATCTGGTAGCTTTTAGGGTTTCATAGTAATCATCTAAACCAAGTTTAAAGCTTAAATGTTTATTAACATTGATGTCATATAAAGCATTTATTTTGTATAGAGCCTCGTTAAAATAGCTTTCGTTAAGTAGTTCATCAGATTTTTTTGAGAACGTTTTTGTACTATTGTTAAAAGATGTGAAATAAGATTTAACTTTAACTGTTGAATTATTATTAAGTGTATAGGTTAGCTCGGGGCTTATATTTGCTCGGATTACTAAATTATTGTCTTTAGCTAATGAATTGACTGAGCTTTGATTAATAAATTGAAGTTCATGGCTATATAGAGTATTGAGCGTAAAATCTAAATTTTTATTATTAAAATTATATTTTATACCAGCTGAATTATTACGTAACGGAAAGGTAGTTTGTAGTTGAGTATTGTCGTTTTGTTTTATTTTGTAGCCAGATGTTGTATAGCGATTTAGAAAAAAAGACAATCCGTTAGATTTGTTTTTATAGTTAGTATTTAAACTAATATCATATGTGTTAAAACTACCAGCTTTGATTTTCGGTGTTACATAAAACCCTGGTACTATAGGTTTAGTTACTATGTTTATGACGCCTGCTATTGCTTGGCTGCCATATTCTAATGATGGTCCTTTTATTATTTCGATCTTCTCTATAGAGTTTCTAACGCTTATTTTTTCTGTATCGAATATGCCGGCAGTCCGACCTATTAATGGCATACCATCTATATTAAATTGTATATATTCTGAATTTAATCCACGCATCTGTATGTCTTTACCGTGTAAAGTTGGGAAAGAGTATATGCCAGATTGTTCTTCAAGAACCGCATCAAGATTGTCAGGATTAATTGCACCTAATTCTTTATCACTAATTGTTGTAGTATTTGTTTTTATATCTACATTGTCATTTATAGGAGAATCCGATATTATAACAGGTTTTATCGTGATCCTTGTGTGGGGATTTATATTGCCATCTTGAGCGTGAATTTCTATGGGATTGTAGATTGCGATGTTTGTATAAATCAAGGGTATCAGTAATATTATTATAATATAGCGCATATAGACAGTAATTGTTCCTTTTTAGATTAAGCTGATAATTAATTTCTGTAAAGTTAATAATTAATGCAAGTGCTTCCTATACTTATTTGATATAAATCTAAATAAATTTAATTGTAGCTTTTTTGTACGTTTATGACCTTTTTTAGTGACTATTGAGTTGGATTAATTAATCTTTATTTGATTAAGTATTAAGTTCTGTAGGCTATTAGGGTGGATATATGCTAATTATATTATTAATTGGCATATTTAGTGTTTTTAGCTAATTTTACAGTTATATTTCATCGTTTAAAGTAGATGTATAAAAAAAACGAAATAGACATTAAGGTTACAGTTAATAGGATAAATAATAGTAGAGATTTTGGTTCTAAAGAATTCATTTTTGTTTACGAAGTCTGTATTATTAATAATACTGCGCTCAAATGGGATCTATTAGATATACGCTCTAAAATAAAATATTTATTTGGCCCCTCCAGCAAAAGCAAGAGTATAAATAATCTAAATAATGAGTCGACTATAAAACCTTACGCAAACTATATATTCAGGCGTACTGTTGCATTAAAGGATGTATTAGGAAAGGTACATATAGAGGCTGTTGTTACCAACAATATTTATGGATGTAAAGTTTTGTGCGCCGAAAAGAGTTTGGTTGCTTTGTCGGTTGTAAACTAATTTTGGTCTAGATTGAGTAATATATTTTTGGCTTCATCTAAAGTTTTAGAATTCATAAGAGCTATTTTTATATTTTTAAAATTTTCTATTTCTTTAAAATATTTGCTATAGTGTTGTCTTATTGTAAATATGCCTTTTTCACCGTGCCACTGGTTAGCTTTTTCTAAGTGTTCGATGCATATTTTAATCCTATCATTTAGTTTCATGGTTTCGTCTTGGCTTTTACGGTTATTGAGAAAATCTTTAACTTCTTTAAATATCCAAGGTCTGCCTATTGCAGCTCTACCTATCATTACTCCATCTACTTTAAAATTATTGAATCCATCTAGCGCTTCTTTACCGTTAGTTATATCTCCATTACCAAAAATTGGTATTTTTATTTTTGGATCTTCTTTGATTTTTTTTATTAAGGTCCAATCTGATAAGCCCTTAAATAATTGCATTCTGGTTCTTCCGTGTATTGTTAATCCTTGTATTCCTATGTCTTGAAGTAGGCGCGCTACCTCGCATATGTTTTTAGAATCTTCATCCCAACCTAAGCGAGTCTTTACTGTTACCGGTAGATGTGTTGATTTGATTACTGCTTCGGTTATTTTTAGCATAGCAGGTATATCTCGTAGCATCCCTGAACCTGCCCCTTTTAAGGCAATCTTTTTTACCGGGCACCCATAATTTATATCTATGATATCAGGCCCAATGTCTGTTGCGATTTTAGTTGCTTCTTGCATAGCATACAAGTCCTTACCGTATAATTGAATACCAATAGGACGTTCTATGTCAAAAATCTGTAGTTTTTTTTTAGCCTTTGCAATATTTCTAGACAATGCATCTGATGATACGAATTCTGTATACATAAGATCGGCACCAAATTTTTTACATAGTTGCCTGAATGGGAAATCAGACACATCCTCCATCGGAGCAAGTATAATCGGATTGAGTGGGAGCTCTACATTGCCTATTTGTATCATTTATTTATATAATGAATTAAAATTTAGCTATTAAAGTCCGTCCTCCACTAACTTTATCATTAACCCTTACTAGTACTTTAGCATCTAAAGGTAAAAATATATCTATCCTAGAACCAAATTTTATAAAACCCATTTCTTCCCCTTGCTTTACAATATCCCCCTGTTTTGGGTAATATACAATCCGTCTTGCTATTATGCCAGCAATTTGCCTAAACAATACAGAGTGCCCTTTTTTATTTTCTATAACTATAGAGGTATGTTCGTTCTTGGTTGAAGCTTTAGGATACTTTGCAATAAGGTGCTTTCCAGGATGGTATTTTAAATATTTCACTATACCACTAATAGGATTTCTGTTTACGTGTACATCCAAAGGAGACATAAATATGGATATAAGCAAGCGCTCTGATTTATAATATTCAGGTTCTAGTATCCTTACTATCTGTACAATTTTGCCATTTGCTGAAGCAATAATACCTGTATCGTCAAATACAGTTTGGATGCTAGGGGTTCTAAAAAAATATACTACACCAAGTAATGTAAGTATTGCAATTATATAAGAAGCATATTGTAAAGTAGTTATATTGCTGAAAAATTTATCGGCTATTACCGCTATTATTATTCCTATTACTGTTGCTACTAACAATGATCTTCTACCTTCTCTGTGAAAACGCATCTTTTGATATAAAAATTCTTAAAAGTTTATAATATAAAAATAAGATAAATTTTTATTATAGGTGCTACTATTAATAAAGCGTCAAACCTATCTAATAGACCACCGTGGCCTGGCAATATGTTACCTGAATCTTTAACCTGTAGAAATCTTTTTAATTTAGATTCTATTAGATCACCTATAGCTCCAAGGATTGATACAATTAGTCCTATTGTTATCCATGCAAATTTACCAATAATTTCTAATTCTTTGTTAAATAAATAATATAGTAGGAATATACTTATTAAAGTTGTTAGCAATCCACCTATAAATCCTTCGCGAGTTTTGTTTGGTGAAACACTTTTAAATAACGCTTTTCTACCAATTAAACGGCCAACTATATAAGCACCGGTATCATTCGTCCATATTAATAATATTATAGTGAAAATAATAAAAGGGGAGTAGGTGCCATTGATAAATGCAATGTCCATAAATAAAATAAATGGTATGCATATATATAGCAAGTTAAAAATTGCAATATGTGGCGCCTGAAGGTTAGCGTGTTTCGTTTTAAATAAGTTAGTTACAAGAAACGTTATATTGGCCAATATTAAAATAAAGGATAAACCAGAATAAAAGTAAAGGCTACCGTATTTATCAAAATTTGCCTTATTAATAATAAAAAATATTAATATTAGTATATGGAATATCGATATTAAAAATTTAAAAGTCTTATCTATATATGATTTAAATAAAGTGTTAAATTCATTCATAGCAATCAGACTTATTATTGCAAAAAGCAATAAAAATGAATATTGGCTAAAAAAAATTCCTGAAACCAATATTAATACAAATATAAATCCGGAGATACTGCGTTTAATAAAAGAGTTTGTAATCATGCCTGTATAGTTGATTCGTTTAATTTTTTCTTAATGGTCCTAAAAATAATAATGGTTACTATTACGCTAATTACAATGAAATACCATAAGGTAGTAACCTGGCTGTTTTCCATATTAGATAAAGGCACATTAAAAGCATAATATGCAACTACTATAGCTCCATTATTTATAAAGTGTGCAATTATAGGATATATTAATGAGGAAGACCAATAAAATAAATAACCTAAGTATAAGCTGATAAGGAGCCGCGGTAAAATGCCTATTATGTCAATATGAATTACACTAAAAATTATGCTTGTTAAGATTATAGCAAGATGAGGACTGAATTTGTAGCTAAAGAAATTTTGTATTATGCCCCTAAAAAATAATTCTTCGCCTATTGCTGGAATCAGTGCGATTATGATAATATTTAGGGCTATATCTAGCACACCTTTTTGTACTAATAAGGATTTTAATATGGCTTGATTCACCAGATCCTGATTCTTAGCTATTATCAGCAAATGTTTAAATACATCTAATGATAATAACTTTTGCCACATAATTTCAGAAGTACTTATTATTGGTGAAGAGGCGAAAAAAAAAATTATTAGAAGCGTTATAACTGTAATTGGTTGCTTTTGCTTAACGTAAAATAAGGTTTTATAGTTATAATTTGTGCTTATAAAAAACACTAATGGCGCTAAGATAAATATAATAATAGAACTTAAAAGCTGTATGGTTTTTAAAGCGTATATATTTTTATTATCCTGTATGGTATAAATATCTTCAATATTTACATTTAACAATGTACTTATTAGTAGCGACACTAATTGAGATAATATCATAGCTGCTGCTAGGATTCCTATGAAATATAATATTTTTTTTAGGTAAGTAGAGTTTTTAAACGAAGTTGTCATTATTATTTTAATACTCTGGATTGTTAAATTAATTTTTTGTTGCGCCTGGGTTGTTAACTAAACATTTATATTTGAGCGAAGGGGATTCGATAAAATCACCTAAATTTAGTTTGGCCCATATATCGTCTATTTTATGGATAGTATCGTTATCAGATACTATTACGTTCGGCCATAGTCTACTAAAGTTATCTGTAGTGGAATTTTTACTGGTTGAGTCTATAAATATATAATCTCTATCCAAATTTGATAATTTATATATATCTCTAATTGGGTCTATATTGTTAAGCAACAGCCAAAAGAGATCAGAAATATCTAGTTGCTCTGCAGCTTTATCCATATATATTATGCAATTTATGTTACTTTTTCCTAGCAAAGATTTTATGTTGTCATTTAGATCATCTATGTAGTTCTTAGTTTTTTTCTCTATAAAGATAAAAACTATGGGTAATTGCATAGATAATAAATCGCAATTAATTTTGTATTCTTTAAGCTTTGTTTTTAGGTTATTTATATCCTGTGAGCTAATATTATCTTTGTCTATACTATTTTTATTAATCTTTTCTTCACTAAATTTTATTGTTGCATCTATAGCAAGTTTGCCTCCAAAAGCAAAATTTACTGAACTATGATCTAACACGTCCATAGGACCCTTCGTTATTAATAAATCGCTTCTAATATCGACATTCTTTATAATATGTTGTGCCAGCTCTTTATAGTTTGTTATATCTACATCGTTATTTACAACAACAATTATTTTAGCAAACATCATTTGACCTGCTCCCAGCAGAGCATTTACTACTTTTTGAGACTGCCCCGGGTAGCTCTTATTAATTTTTACTATAACTAAGTTGTGAAATACTCCTTCAACGGGCATATGTAAATCTTCAATTTCCGGAGATATACTAAATTTAATTGGCGGCAAAAATAATTTTTCTGTGGCCTTGCCTAACAAGGCATCTTCTTGTGGCGGTATACCAACTATTGTTGTAGGATATATTGCATTTTTTTTATGCGTTATGCATGTTATATGAAATTTAGGATAAAAGTCTGCTAAAGAATAAAAACCAGTGTGGTCTCCAAATGGTCCCTCCAGTATTAAATCTTCGTTTACATCTACGTAACCTTCGATTACAAAATCGCAATCTTCAGGTATATATAAGTCGTTAGTTATACATTTCACTAATTTAACCGGCTGTTTATTTAAAAAACCAGCTAATATATATTCATCAACTCCATCTGGCAAAGGTGCTGTAGCTGCATATGTATAAATAGGATTCCCGCCTAAAGCTACTGAGATAGGCATTTTTGTATTTCTTTGTTTAAATAATTCGTAGTATCTAGCCGAACTTTTATGTTTATGCCAGTGCATACCTGTTAGTTGCCCATTAAATAGTTGCATTCTGTACATACCTAAATTTTGAATATTAGTTTCAGGGTTTATAGTATGTACTAGCGGTAGGGTAATAAATTTGCCACCATCATAAGGCCAGCATTTAATTATGGGTATCTTGTTTAAGTCTGGGCTATTAATAATAACCTCTTGGCAAATGCCTCTTTTAGTAATTTTTTTAGGGAAAAAATTACTAATTTCTTTTAGTTTGTTTAAGGTTTTAAATTTATCTAATAAGCTATTATTTGGTTTAAATAAACCTTTAAATAAATTATCTATTTTATCTGTAATTCCATTTAATGAACTTTCTTTTAGAGCTAATAAAAGGCGTTTTTCTGTACCAAAAATATTTGTAAGTACAGGAAAATCGTATCCGGTATTCATAAATAATAAAGCTGGACCGTTTGATTTAAAAACTCGATCAGTTATTTCAGAAATTTCTAATTCAGGATTAACTTTATAATCGATTATTTTTATTTCATTATGGTTTTTTAACAGATTTATAAAGTTTTGCATACTTAAAACGTATTAAGAGAGAATATTATAAAGGCTTGCGCTAATTTTATATACAAAAAAAGCACTTATTATACCAGCAATTACATCTATTGCATAATGTGCTTTTATATACACAGTAGCAAAAATTATAATCGTAAATATAGGTATCAGACAATAAAACAGCTTTATCTTATATTTATGACAAATAATTAATAATATAAGAGTTACACCAACGTGAGAAGAAGGAAAAGCACCAGTTGGCATTTCTGTATTCTGCAAGATTCCAACTATATAGGGAAAAAATCCATTTTTAGATACATAATTATATGGGGAGGAAAAGAAAAATTTAGGTCCAATTATAGGCACTAAGCAGTAGATTAGGTAGTAAGTATAAAAAGATGTAATTATAATAAATAATACTCTGGAAACTGACTGAGGCCTCTTGTAATAAAATATTACAGGTACTAGAATTATTATAATAAAGTAGCATGAATACCCGAAATTTAATAATTCGTTTGTCCATACACTTTGAATGTATGATGAAAATTCTATTGCTGGATTTATCCCAAAAATTATTTTATCTAAATATATACAATAATGATCCAGGTCGTCAAAAAATATGTTTTTAGATAATCTGGTTTCTGGATATAAATATCCTAAAAACCCAATAGGATAAGCATTCCTTATAATTTTAAGTATACAGTTGTTATACTTCAAATTTAATTTAATAGAGGTTATCATAATAAATAGAATGACTCCTCGCATTATTGTAGCTATATATAGATTGGTATAGTCGTGCGTGTTTATAATAGTGTTTACATATATAAGTAGTATGCTGATTAATAAGTATAGAATAGTCGCTTTGTCTATAGGCTGTAGCTTAATTAAATTACGCATTTTAGTTATTTTCTGTTAAAAAGCTATTTATATTGCTGGTTAGTTTTTCTTTACCTATTAATTCTGCAATAATAAATACCGGGGGACCAGAAGGTAAACCAGAAATACTTATTCTGAAAGCTTTAAGCATATCTTTGGATTTTATATTTAAGCTTAATGCTGTTTCGTTAAATATATTTTCTATATCTCCAGCTAATAACTCTCCATTATGTTTCTTAAAATTATTAATTAATAATTTTAAGAAATCTTTGTGCGTATTATTAAAATTTTTAATTAGAGACGTATCTAAATTCTTAGGGCTTTGGAAAAAGTAATAAGATTGATCCCATAACTGTGTTCTGAATGTTAATTTCTCCTTTATTAAGGATATAATTTTAAGTAAATATTTGTCGTCATTACAGCTAATATTATTTTCTTTTAGTTGCTTTTTTAGTAAGCCTAAAAAATATACTGGATCTTTTTCGCGTATATTTTGTTCATTAAACCATTTAGCTTTTTCAATATTAAATTTTGCTCCTGACTTACTTATTTTATCTATAGAAAAAGCTTTAATAAGCTCTTGCATGCTAAACAATTCTTGATTTGTGCCAGGATTCCATCCTAATAAAGCTAACATATTAACAATCGCTTCAGGTTCGTAACCAGCTTCTTTAAATCCTAAATAGGCTTCTTTAGAGTTTTTGGGCTGCCAAGTAAGAGGGAATATAGGAATGTTTAATTTATCGCTATCGCGTTTACTAAGCTTACCTTTTCCACTAGGATTCAGTAAAAGTGGTAAATGTGCAAAATGCGGTATTTTGTCACTAATCTGTAAATATTTATATATAAGTACATGCAGTGGCATCGATGGCAGCCATTCTTCGCCACGTATTACATGTGTAATACCCATTAAGTAATCGTCAACAACATTAGCTAAGTGATAAGTTGGCATGCCGTCACTTTTAAAAAGTACCTTGTCATCAAGTTCGGATGTATTGAAAGTAATTTTTCCTCTTATAAGGTCAGTAACCTGTAAAATTTCGTTACGAGGTAGTTTTATCCTAATAACATAAGGATGGTTTTTATTTAAAAGATCTTTAACTTCTGTTTCAGGAAGCGTTAAGGAATTTTTCATTGTCATCCTATTTATATAATTGTAGGATGCCGACTTTACCGTACGTATTGCTTCAAGCTCGCCGGGTGTATCAAAAGCATAATAAGCACATCCGTTATTGATCAACTCTAATGCATATTTTTTATAAATGCTTTTACGTTCAGATTGTTTGTAAGGTTCATGCGGTCCACCTACTGAATATCCTTCGTCTATATTAATACTGCACCATTTAAGAGCCTCAAGTATATATTTTTCAGCTCCTTCAACAAAGCGTGAATTATCCGTATCTTCAATTCTTAAAATAAAAGTGCCATTATTTTTTTTTGCAAAAAGGTAATTGTATAAAGCGGTCCTTAAGCCTCCTATATGTAAAGGGCCGGTTGGACTGGGTGCAAATCGTACTCGTACGGAAGCGTTCATATTCATTTATATTTATATTAGCTAATATATTAAAAATCTATTTATTAGGGTTAAACGCAGTTATTATGATACAGAAAGATAAATTAAAACTTTATAATAGTACTCCTCCTTCTATAAATAAACTTGAGTTAATAAAACTTGCAAGCGCATGTAAGATAACTTTAACAAATAAAATAAAGTTATTTTACATGGTTGCCGATAATGTCGATTTAATAAAATTAACTATAATTTTTAAAGATAATTCTATTTGGAGTAAAGAAGGAGCCTTAAATTCTTTAGCAGTAAGTAAATTAATAAAAGAAGGTAGCGAAAACTACTCTTCAGATAAGCTAAAATCTTTGATAGAAATTAACGGTGCAAAATTATTTACCAGTAGCAATAGTGACTTCATAACCATAGATTTATATGTCATAAAAGAAAATTTTATTAAAACTTTATCTATTCTGGAAGAGATAATTACAAGACCAATTTTTCCACAATCAGAAATAGATAAATTTATTCTAGAGGCTAAAAATAAATTATTAGTAAATCTGCAAAAAAATCAATATTTAGCCGGGCAAGAATTTAAAAAAGGTCTTTTTGGCGATAACAGTAAATTAGGTTATAGTATTAAAGAGGAAGATTTTAATAATATAGATCGTAATAAACTAGTAGATTCTTACCAACAAAATTTTCAAGCTGCTAATTGTGTTGTTATAGCAACTGGTAATATATCTGAATCTGATATGATAGAGCTAAAAGCGATGCTTGGTGCCTTAAAATTTAATAGCTCTTCTTCCAATATTAAAATAAACGAGCAACAGGAAGGATTAATTGCTACTGGAAATTATAAAAAACATTTTCAAGGGGTTAATAAATTACAGTCAACAATAATCATTGGCAAAGCATTACCTAATAGAAACCATCCTGACTACATAAAATTACAAATATTAAATACAGTACTAGGTGGTTATTTTGGTTCTTATTTAATGAAAAATCTTCGTGAAGATAAGGGATACACCTATGGGGTTAATTCGGCTATTACATCCAATTTAACAACAGGGATATTTTATATTAACACTGAAGTAAACGTAAAAAATTATGAATCTGCCTTGCAGGAAATTTATAAAGAAATTGATAATATATCGTCTAAATATATATCAGGAGAAACCATTAATATTATTAAAAACTATAGTATAGGAGAGTTTAGAAGCTCGATTAAAAATATATTTTCATATTCTAATCTAATACAAAATACGTTATTTTATAATGTTGATTATCCCGATTACTATGAACAATATCTAAACGAATTGACTTCAATAAATAAAGAAGAATTAAAAGAATTAGCTATAAAATATTTAAAAAAAGATTTTTGCGAAGTTGTAGTAGGCATATAATTTAATAATAATGACTGAAAATATTTCTGAAATTAATAATGACGACCTATACGAACATTTTAAAATCATTGCAGATCCTAAGCAGCAGCCATTACGTTTAGATAAATTTTTACATAACCGATTATCTTCTAAATCGCGTACACGTATACAAAATGCCATAAATGTTGGCAATATAACCGTAAATGGAAAAAAAATTAAACCTAGCTATTTAGTTAGACCTGGCGATATCTTACAACTTTTATTGCCAAATCCTCCATATAACAAAGAATTAAAGGCTGAAAATATACCTGTAAATATTGTATATGAAGATGATGACCTTATAGTGGTTAATAAGGATGCCGGAATGGTAGTACATCCAGGTTTTGGTAACTATAATGGAACTTTAGTAAACGCTATATTGTATCATTTATCAATTAAAGATAGTGCAGATAGTTTGTCACGTTGTGGTCTTGTACACCGCATAGATAAAAATACGTCTGGACTATTAGTAATTGCAAAAAGTGAAGAAGCGATGGCATCGTTAGCTAAGCAATTTTTTGATCATACTATCAAAAGGCATTATATGACTTTAGTCTGGGGTAACATAGAAAAAGACGCTACTATAGACGGATACATATCTAGGAACATTAAAAACAGAAAAATAATGCAAGTGCATAAGGAGGAAGAAAAAGGCAAAAGGATAGTTACACATTATAAAGTTTTAAAAAATTTTTATTATGTAACTTTATTAGATGTCCATTTAGAGACGGGTCGTACACACCAAATAAGAGCACATATGAAGCATATTGGGCATCCAATTTTTGGTGATAGCCAATACGGCGGTATGACAATTGTCAAGGGCCCTAATACTAACAGCTATAAAAACTTTGTAAACTCATGTTTTAATATAACAACAGAACAAATGCTGCATGCAAAATCTTTAGGGTTTATACACCCCAAAACAAACGAATACATGCATTTTGATAGTGCCCTCCCTAATAATTTTAAGGAAATACTTACTAAATGGGAAGATATGATGTCTAATAGTAATAACTAGATATCATCTAATTTCTTAATTCTAATTAAATATTTTTCATTATTTAAAAAAGGTGTGCTAAGAAATGCTTCTACACATTCCGTAACCGTATCTATATTTATAAATCTGGCTGCTAAGCATAGGATATTAGCGTCGTTATGCTCGCGGGATAAAGCTGCAATCTCTTTGGTATTGCACAAGGCTGCGCGTACACCTATATGTCTATTTGCTTGTATAGACATGCCTATGCCGGTTCCGCATAGCAATATTCCATAGTCGTATTGATGCTCTTGAATAAGTTTAGCCACTTTTTTAGCAGCATCAGGATAATTATAGGCTTCATAGGAATTTGTTGCTCCTACCATTAATACATCACAATCCTTATTCTTTAAATAATTATAAAGATATTCCGAATGAGAGTATCCGGCATGGTCAGAACCTATCACTAATTTTAATTTAGACATTATTTATTATTTGTTTTTCTTTCTGTATAAAAGGCTATAACTATACTTAATTCAAACAATATATATAAAGGTAGTGCAACTATAATTTGGCTTAACACGTCTGGACTTGATAGCAACGCTCCTAGTATCAATGAAATAACTATCATATATTTACGCATAGATCTTAGCTTAGATGCAGTAATTAATCCTATTTTTTGTAAGAAATATATTAGAACAGGTAATTCAAAAATTAGGCCCCCTGATAGACTTAAAGTAGAAATATTGCTTAAATAAGACTGAAGTGAGATTTGATTAATAATTTCTGAGCTTATAGAGTATGAGCTTAAAAATTGTATAGTTAGCGGTAATAGTACATAATACCCAAATATTAACCCTATAAAAAATAAAACGGCTGCAAAAACTAAAATACCTGCTATATAGTTTTTTTCTTTTACTTTTAAAGCTGGCTTTATAAACATCCATAGTTCTATAAGAATATAAGGTATAGTTAAAGCTATTGCTAATGTAATTGAGGCTTTTATATGTATAGTTATTTGGCCTGTTAACTCTAGATTAATAATGCTAAAGTTTGTTTTTTCTAAACATATGCCAGGAGCGTGTAATATTTCAGCAATTTTGCATAGTATAGTATAGGTAGGGAAATCAGCTTTTTGAGGTCCCAATATTATCGTATCGAAAATATAGGATTTGTTTAAAAAAACAACTACTGCTAGAATAAAAAATACTATAACTATTCTTATAAAATGCCATCTTAAAACTTCAAGATGGTCAAAAAATGTTTGTTGCTTTTCTATATTTTTGTTTTTCAAGAATAAAAAATCTTTTATAGGCGTTTTATTACTCTAAAATTGCACATTTTCAAGAAATTGTATAGTAAAATTGCCTTCTTTGTAATCTTTATTTTCCATTACCTTTAAGTGGAAAGGTATGGTAGTTTCTATTCCTTCTATAACTAGTTCATTTAAAGCACGTTTCATTGTTTCTATCGCCTGGTCTCTAGTATCCCCCATACAGATAAGTTTGCCTATAAGGGAGTCATAGTAATGCGGAACTTTGTAGCCTGTGTATATGTGGGAGTCGAAACGTACATTTCGTCCACCAGGAGCATAAAAATTTTTTATTAGTCCGGCTGTAGGTCTAAAATTTTTTGAAGCATCTTCGGCATTGATTCTACATTCTATTGAATGTTTTTGAGGTGTTAAAGATGTGGTTAATATTTTTTCATTACACGCAATTTTTATTTGTTCTTTTATTAAATCTATATTACAAGCTTCTTCTGTTACCGGATGTTCAACTTGGATTCTAGTATTCATCTCCATAAAATAAAAATTACGATGCTTGTCAACTAAAAATTCTACTGTACCTGCTCCTTCATATTTAATGGATTGTGCTGCATTTATAGCTGCTTTCCCCATTTTATCTCTTAATTCTTCAGTTATAAATGGGGATGGTGTTTCTTCAATAAGCTTTTGGTGTCTTCTTTGTATTGAACAGTCCCTTTCAGATAAGTGTATAGTTTTTCCGAATCTATCAGATAAAATTTGTATTTCTATATGCCTTGGGTCTTCAATAAATTTTTCTAAGTATATGTCTCCGTTGCCAAAAGCTGCCTCAGCTTCTTGCTTGGCAGCAGAGAAGTTTTTTGCGAATTCGCTTTCTTCTCTTACTATTCGCATTCCTCTTCCTCCGCCTCCTGCAGAAGCTTTTAATATTATAGGATAAGTTATTTCTTTGGCTAAAGCTATGCCGCTTGTTAAGTTTTCAATAGTATTTTTAGATCCTGGTATAGTGGGTATACCAGCTTTTATCATAGTGTTCTTAGCATTGGATTTGTTACCTGCTAAGTTGATAGATTCTGCTGAAGGTCCTATAAATACTAAGCCATGATCTTTACATATTTGTGCAAATTTTGCATTTTCTGATAAGAAGCCATAACCTGGATGGATGGCGTCGCTATTAGTAAGTTCGGCTGCAGCTATGATGTTTGTTATGTTTAAATAAGATTTTGCTGGTTGAGGAGGACCAATGCAGATAGCTTCATCTGCTAAATATACATGTAAACTGTCTGCATCCGCTGTTGAATATACGGCCACTGATCGTATTCCTAGTTCTTTACAAGCACGTATTATCCTTAAGGCTATCTCGCCTCTATTAGCTATTAATATTTTTTTTATCACTTATTTAAAATTTTTAGTTTATGACTTCAACTTCAAATAAAGGTTGATCGAATTCTATAGGTGCGTTGTTATCAACTAATACTTTAATGATTTTGCCCGATATCTCAGATTCGATTTCATTAAATATTTTCATTGCTTCTATTATGCATAAAACCTGTTTAGGTTTTATGATATCGCCCTGTTTTACAAAAGGAGGGTCTGTAGGGCTTGGAGCAGAATAAAATGTACCTACTATAGGAGCTTTAATTATAATATTTTGATTGTTACTTGGAGTATTGCTATTATCTGTATTTTGATTATTATGTTGCGTATGGTCAGTAAAAGTGGCACCAGAGACATTTAGTGGGCTATTAGTAATAATATTTTGTTTTTCGCCCTTGATCTTTAGTTTAATATTTTGTGTTTCTATAGAAACTTCTTCTAATTTTAATTGTGAAGTAAGTTTCATTAATTCGTTAATTTCTTTAAAGTTCATATCAGATTAATTTTTATTGTTATAGCCCCATTTAATTATCATGCTTCCCCAAGAAAATCCGCCACCGAATGCGGTTAGTATTAATATATCGTTTTTATGTAATGAATCTTCATATTTGTGTATACATAAAGGTATGCTAGCATTTGTAGTGTTACCGTAGTTAGTTATGGTAATAAGCGCTTTTTCTATAGGCATATCTAATTTTTCACAGATAGTGCGTATGATCCTTAGATTGGCTTGATGCGGAACTAAATAATTAACATCTTCTATTTTAAGGTTATTTTTAGATAATATATCACAAATAGCTTCAGACATATTAGTAACCGCTCTTTTAAATACTTTTTGGCCAGATTGGAACAAAAAGTGATCTTTTCGGCTCACTGTTTCTATGGATGCAGGGTAAGCTGATCCCCCGGCTTTTAAGTACAAATCATCTCTTCCGGAGCCATCGCTATACAATAAAGTATCTATTATCCCTATGTCTTTACTGCCAGGTTCCAGCAAAACTCCGCCAGCTCCATCTCCAAATATGATGCATGTTTTTCTATCTTCGTAATCTACAATTGAGGACATTTTATCGGCTCCTAAAACGATTACTCTTTTATATTTACCTGTTTCTATAAACTGGCTCCCTGTAGTTAAAGCAAATAAAAATCCAGAGCAGGCTGCACTTAGATCGTACCCCCAAGGTTTAAAACTTTGCTTGTCTGATTTTCTAATATATTTACTATCTATTTTGTCTAAAATAATATTTGCTGTAGACGGAAAAGCATGATCTGGAGTTGCAGTTGCGCAAATTATTAGGTCTATATCTTGTAGTTTTAGATTTTTCTTCTCTAATATTCCCTCTACTACCGGCACGCACATATCAGATGTAGCAAGTTTACTGTCTAGTATACGTCGTTCTTTAATGCCTGTTCTGGTTATAATCCACTCGTTTGTAGTATCAACTATTTGTTCAAGCTCTTCATTACTAAGTATTTTTTCTGGAACATAACTATGTACTGCCGTAATTACAGCATTTAATTGACTCATCTGATAATGTATAAAGTTAGGTACTGTTTATTAAGATGAATGTATACTTGAAGCAAAGTTTTGTTTAAAATTGTTTACTAAGTTAAATTTTACAGTATCGTAAGAAAATTTTATCATGTTTTTTATTGCTTCTGGTGAAGATTTTCCATGTCCTACTATTACAGGTTGATTTATACCAAGTATTGGAGCCCCACCTGTGTTAGCATAGTTCAGAGCGCTAATAGTTTTAGAGTTAGGTAGCATAGCAAAAACTTTTTTAGCCATTTCATAAAATGACTCTGCAAGCTTAAGTACTATGTTTCCTGTAAAGCCGTCAGTTATAATTACATCTACATTTGAGTCAAATAGAGCATTGCTTTCGATATTACCGCAAAAATTTAAATTAGGGTTATTCTTAAGTAATTGATAAGTTTCTTTATAAAGCAAATTACCTTTGCCTTCTTCTTCTCCTATATTTAATAGCTTTATTTTAGGATTTTCAATATTTAGCATTGATCTGATTAGTATATGTCCTAAAATGGCAAACTGATGCATTATTTCTGGCCTACAATCAGCGTTTGCCCCAACATCTAAAATAGCTGTTTTGCTATTAGGATTGGATATATCCGGGGCAAATGATGCTAAACACGGCCTTAAGACACCTTTGATTAGCCCTATATGCATTAAAGCACCTGTGAGTATAGCTCCAGTGTTACCTGCTGAAGAAAATACGTCTACATCATTATTTTTTAATAAATTCAGACCCACTACTATGGATGAATCAGTTTTACTTAAAACGGCTTTTGTAGGAGACTCATGCATTTCTATAATTTGATCTGCATGAATAATTTCTAAGCGTTGTTTTAAATCCTGATTTAATCCTATATTATTTAGTAAAGGAGCGATAATATCTGATTTCCCTACAAGTACAATTGTAGAATCCTTGTCTATTATTTCTAATGCTTGGCAGGCACCCATAATAACGTTATCTGGGGCGAAATCTCCGCCCATAGCATCAATAGCGATTCGCATATATTTAAATTAGATACAGATAATGATATTAAATAAAAATTAAGATTGTTTTTCTATAAACATTTCTCCTTTATAAAATAAATTGCCATCAACTTCGTATGCATGATGCCGTTCGTGTATAGTCCCCGTTTTTTTACATATAGATAAAGTTGGAGCAACAGATTTAAAATTTGCTTTTCTACTTCTAGTTCTACTTTTAGAATGTCTTCTTTTAGGATTAGGCATATTATTAAAGAATTAATTTATTTGTTAATATGTGTTTTAAACATAATAAAGATAAAATAGTTATAGTTTGATAAAACTAAATTATACGTAAAAATATGAAATAATATTGATAGTGTAGAGTTAATTTATTTTATAGCTATTTATTAAGTTATGGTCAGCAAAGCTGTAATACTTTTTCGATGATATTATTAAGTGATCAATAATATTTATTTTTATTGATTTACTAGCCTGTATTAGTGATAACGTCATTTGTTTGTCTTTATCACTAGGGTTAATATTTCCTGAAGGATGATTATGAGCTAGTACGATATTAGAAGCATTATTTTCTATAGCTGTTCTAAATATTAATTTTGGATCTATTATTGTTGTTGACTCGTTTCCTATGGTTAAGCGTTTGCTAAGAATATATTTCCCAACTTTATTAATAAGTAAAACCCAAAATTCTTCGTGTTTTAGAGCACTTAGTTTAGGCGCTATAATATTATATAAATCTCTACTCTTTCTTATAGGAATATTTTCAATTTCTTCAGTGTTATTAGCATATCTTTTTCCTAATTCCAGAGCCGCAATTAATGACAAAGCCTTTACTTCGCCTACGCCTTTAAATTTTTTAAGAAAACTTAAAGACTTCATAGAAAGTTCGTGTAGATTATTATTGCAAGATTTTAAAATTTTTTTGCTTAGTTCTACTGCATTTTCGTTTTTATTGCCAGATCTCAATATAATAGCAATTAAATCAGCTGAACTTAAAGAACTTGGCTCATTCATCTTCATTTTTTCTCTGGGCCTATCATTAAATGATAGATCCTTTATATTTAAATGCTCTATTTCATGATTTTCGGCATACATAATAGTAAAATCATTTATTTGTCCTCAATGTATTTGTAAAGGCTTCCTTTTCTATTAGGAAGATAAATTATTTACGTATTTAGTTAAATGCGATTTGTGTCTAGCCACTTTGTTTTTATGGATCACATTTTTTTTTGCTAGTTTGTCTAAAGAAGAGTAAATTTCTTTTAATGAAATAACAGCTTCGTTTTGATCTGTTATTTTTCTAAGCTTTTTCATTTTAGTGCGTATAGTTTTTTTCTCATATGCATTTATTAATCTTTTTTTTAAGTTTGTTTTAACTCTTTTTTTAGAAGATTGAGATTTGCCTTTTGCCATATAATTTAATGAATATTATAATAAAATTTTATAATGTTTTTCCGTAAAATTGTTTGAAAATGTGAAGTTATAGTTTTTATTGCATTATGGCAAAACAAATTTGCTGTCAACAATTAATTCATTATTGTCGACTAGTAAAATTTATTTTCAATAAATGTTGTAAAAAACCAGCTTAAAGATTAAATTTGCAGGATTTTAACGTCAAATATACTAAGGATATATCGTGCTATATGCACTTACTGCTTTTAATAAAGCTGTATATTTATTAAAAAAATAAATTAAATTAGATATTATACTGAATATAAACTCATTTAATTTGAGTTTGTTTTATACTTTTTATGGAATATAATATTTCGAATTCTACTAGACCTGTTTCTATCGAAACAATAAGAAACAAAAGCTATTATGTTGTGGATGCCACAGATAAGCCTTTAGGTCGTTTATGCTCTGTAGTGGCTAATGTCTTAAGGGGCAAGCATAAAGCTACTTTTACACCTTTTTTAGCTTGTGGAGACAAGGTAATTGTTATTAATTCTAGTAAAGTCAAACTTACTGGTAATAAGGTTGACCAAAAAGAATATATACGATATACCAATTATCCTGGTGGTCAGCGCAAAACTTTAGCAAAAGATTTGCTTAATAGATTCCCTAATAGATTAATTGAGAAAGCGGTAAAAGGCATGTTGCCTAAAAATCGATTAAGTAGACATATTATAGCTAACGATCTTAAAGTATTTTCAGACGATAAGCATCCTTATTTAGACAAGAGCTTAAAAACTATAAAAACTAAATTTTAACTTATAGTTTTAAAAAGATTGTCATTGAAATTTAAATAATAATTGAAAACTAAATTTAAAAATGAGCGTAAATAATATATGTTTTCATGCATCAGGTGGCCGTAAGACAGCTAGAGCCCGTGTATACTTATCTGTAGGTAGTGGAAATATCAAAGTTAATGGCTTAGATTATAAGTCTTATTTTAATGTTGATTCTATAAATCATAAAATATTGCAACCTTTTAGGACTACAGGCCTAGAAAATAATAATTTTGATGTTAAAATAAATGTTTGTGGAGGCGGTATTAGTGCTCAATCTGAAGCAACTCGTTTAGCAATATCTAAAGCTTTAGTTATATACAATCAAGAATTTAAGCCCGCATTAAAAAAAGAAGGGTTGCTAACTAGAGATTCGAGAATAGTAGAACCAAAAAAACCAGGACGTAAAAAAGCGCGTCGTAGTTATCAATTTAGTAAACGTTAATTTATTTACTATCAATTTGTTTAAGATTAAAATCATATACTCTTATTTTTATGAATAAACTTTCTTATGAAGAATTATTATCAGCTCAGGTACATTTTGGGCATTTAACTAGCAAGTGGAATCCTAAAATGGCTCCATATATATTTATGGAAAAAGATGGAGTACACCTTATAGATGTTAATAAAACCAGAAGCTTATTGCATAATGCCGGAGAATATGTAAAGGAGTTAGCTAAATCTGGGAGAAAAATATTATTTGTTGCGACAAAGAAGCAAGCCCGCGATATAGTTGCTGCTCATGCGCAGCAACTGCATATGCCTTTTGTTACTGAAAGGTGGCTCGGTGGTATGTTAACTAATTTTGCTACAGTACGCAAATCGATAAAAAAAATGCATAACCTGGATAAAATGCGTAAAGATGAAGATATAGCTAATAAAATATCTAAACGTGAGAGATTGCAATTAACCAGAGATCATGATAAAAAATTTAGATTTCTAGGGGGTATAGCAGATTTGTACAGGCTTCCTGCTGCTATTTTTGTATGTGATGTAAAAAATGAACATTTGGCAATTAAGGAAGCTATGAAACTAGATATTCCTGTTATAGCTATGGTTGATACTGACTCTAACCCTGATAACATAAAATATATTATTCCTTCTAATGATGATTCAACTAAATCTATAGCTTTGATAGTTGGTTATCTAAGTAAACAGATAGAGGCTGGCCTTAATGAGAGGAAAATAGAGAAAGAAAAAGTTAGTAACAAAGAAGAAGTAGCTTTATAATTGGGCATGCCTAATTTATATGAAAATTTATAATTACAAAAGTTTATAATGTCAAACATTTCTGTATCTGAAATAAATAAGTTACGCCAGTTTACTGGCCTAGGACTATTAGATTGTAAAAAAGCTTTAGTAGAAGCCAATGGCGATTTTGATGAAGCGGTAACTATGTTAAGAAAAAAAGGTCTTAAGATAGTCGCAGGCAAGCAACTTAGAGAAGCTTCAGAAGGAATATCTTTTGCTAAAATTAGTGAGGATGAAAAATTTGGTGTCATAATAGAATTAGCATGTGAAACTGATTTTGTGGCTCAAAATGAATTATTTATAAAGCTTGCAAATAGTATATCTGACTGTGCTATAAAAAATCGCATTGATAAGATAGACGCTTTAATTAATAGCAAATTGGTTGAGTCTGAAGTTAATGTTAAAGATTATATCGATGAGGTTTCTATAAAAGTAGGTGAGAAAATAAATCTAAAAAATTTATTTGTATTAGCTGGCGATAAAGTCGTAAAATATATACATAGTAACTATCGAATTGCAGTTTTAGTAGCTTTAGAAGGTAATATTTCTGATGATGCTGTTCAAGCCGTTAAAGAAGTAGCTATGCAGGTTGCTTCTATGAATCCTTTAGCCCTTAGGAGAGAGGATGTATCTAAAGATATAATAAATAAAGAACTAGAAGTTGCTAAAGAACAAGCCAGGAATGAGGGTAAATCAGAAGACCATTTAGATAAGATTGCTGAAGGTAGATTGAATAAGTTTTATAAAGAAACTGTTTTACTAGAACAAGCTTTTGTTAAAGATAATTCTAAAAGTGTGGAGCAATATTTATTAGGTTTCAAAAACTTAAGAATAATAAAATATATACGCTCGCAAATAAAATAAATTCTCTATAAGTGAAATATAAAAGAGTACTCCTTAAGCTAAGTGGAGAATCGTTAATGGGTAATAAGAAATACGGTATTGACGTTAATACTCTTAGACAATATGCCAAAGAAATACAAAGTGTTTGTAACCAAGGGCTACAAATAGCTATAGTAATAGGTGGAGGCAATATTTATAGAGGTTTGGATGCCCAGGCAAGTAATGTAGATAGAGGTCAGGCTGATAATATGGGTATGTTAGCTACTGTAATTAATAGCTTAGCAATACAGGATAGTTTAGAACAATTAGGTATTTACACTAGACTGATGTCTGCAATTAAAATGGAGCAAATATGTGAAACTTTTATACGTAGGCGTGCTATAAGGCATCTTGAAAAACATCGTGTAGTTATTTTTGGTGCAGGTACAGGCAATCCATATTTTACTACCGATACTGCTGCTGCTTTGAGAGCTATAGAAATAAAAGCTGATATATTAATAAAGGGTACCAGAGTAGATGGTATTTATAATAAAGATCCAGAAAAGAACACAGATGCAGTCAAATATAACTCTTTATCGTTTTCAGAAGCCTATAAAAATAATTTAAGGGCTATGGATATGACAGCGTTTACTCTCTGTGAAGAAAATAAACTTCCAATATTAGTATTTAATATACTAAATTCTGGTGATCTTTTAAAAGTTGTTCACGGTGAAAGTATAGGAACTTTAGTTAGTTAAAACTATTAATTTTTTTTAAAATTTATGCATTTTGAAGATCTTGATGATTTAATATTAGGTATTGAACAGCACATGAAAGACGCTGTTAAATTATTTAGAGATAGGTTAAATACTATAAGAAACTCAAGAGTTCACATATCTATGCTTAATGGCATAAAAATTAACTCATACGGGAGCTTTTTGAAGATAGATCAAACTGCTGGTTTATCACTTTTAGATTCTCAAACCTTATCTATAAAGCCTTGGGATAAATCGTTATTGAAAGCTATAGAAGCTGCTATTTCTAAAGCTGATTTGGGTGTAACCCTTAGTAGTGATGGTGATAGCATAATGCTTAAAACTTTACCAATGACAGAAGAAGCCAGAAAAAAGTCTGTCATACAAGTTAAATCGGAAATAGAACAAGCAAAAATTAATATTAGAAAGATTAGACAAGATGCTAAAGATAACATTAAGCGTTTTGTTAAAGAAGAATTTCCAGAAGATGAGATTAAAAAAACCGATTCTACAATACAAAAATTGACCGATAATTACGTTAGCGAAATAGAGCAGCTTGGCAGTAATAAAAAAGACGAACTTATGAAGATTTAAATATTACATATATCTTTGTAATCGCAATACCTACATATATTTTCTTTATCTTCAGTTGACAGTATAACATTGTTATGCTTAAATAGATCCATTAATTTTTTAGTTATAAATGATTCTATATTTGTGGTTATACTATTTTTAATATGGTAGCAGTCATTTATATTTTGGTTTGTCTCAAATAAGCTTTTGATATTCAATAATTTCGTAAATATAGGTTTGTTCTCATCAAAATATATACTTTTGCTATATAATAAGTGATATATTAACGTTTGCATATCATAATTAGTGAATGGTTTGTTTGTTGTAGCTATATTATTAATATCCTCTATGTTACAATCATCTAAAATTATAGGCCTGGAATTTCCTGTTTTGTAGTCTATAATCTCTATCCTGTTGTTATATTCATCGACTCTGTCTATTATTCCATTTATTTTAATATTGTAAATATGACCGTCTATATTGAAGTTAAGTGTATATGAAAGTGGAAGCTCAATATGTTTTATTTTAAATGGTGTCTTTTTTAAATCATAATCTAAAGTTTTAATTATATATTCTAACAATACTCTTTTTTCTATAGAAGTTATCTTATAGGTAAGATTTTCGAGATTAATCATAGTGTCTTGATCTACCTTAGTTTTAATGATATCAATTACAGACTCTGTAATAACCTTATCGGTGTAAGGTTTATATATAAATTCCATCGTCCTATGAAAAGCGTTTCCAAACTTTATATGATTAGCATTATCATTTTTAGTAGTTTTTATTTTAAGTATATATTTTAAATAAAATTTTAATGGACACTCTAATAA
Source organism: Candidatus Krakonobacterium acarorum (assembly GCA_050311575.1). Lineage (GTDB taxonomy): Bacteria > Bacteroidota > Bacteroidia > SolTP2 > SolTP2 > Krakonobacterium > Krakonobacterium acarorum. Next base: position 597,578 of record JBNOKO010000001.1, read on the forward strand.
ATTTATAAGTGCAGTTGCAGATAAATTTATTTGTTCAGAAAGAATATTTTTAAAACATGAAGTATTAATTATAATATCTCGTTTTGTACCACTAATAGTATTTGTTGATGACAATACTTCTAAGCTATTATTAAAAGTATGTTCGTATTTGATTTGGTTTATATACCGGTTTGGTTCAACTTGTCTGCTATCGATATCTTGTTCTTTATACAATAAATGTATATTACTTGCACTTTGCATTAATCTATAAAACAAATACGATTCAACTCGATTTTTATCTTCAAATGTTCTTAGCTTGAATGCTTTTTTAATGTTATAGGTACTAATTGCGTTATTTGTACTTTTAAATATATTATTATTTTCATTCATATCAGTACATATTATATTATCAAAATCTAATACAGGTGTTTGATACAAATTGCTAATGATAATATAACTAGATAGGTTTAAATTTATTTCTTGAGGTATTTTATGACTTTTAAGTAGTTTAATAATTAATTTGAGGGCTTCGTTGTCTTTTATATTTACATCATTTTTTATTGTATCGTAAAGGCGTTCTAGATATAATAAACATTCTTTAAGAATATTAATATCCTGTTTGGATATTGTATTTATATTTATATTTTTTAGTATTATATTAAAAATATCTATTAAATATTTAAGACTTCCTTTTGGTGTATCAATGTGTTTGTTGTTAAGTATTGTAGCTAGTAAAGGGTTTTTATAAATATAATCTGGTAAAGTATCTTCAATGGCTATGTTTATGATACCCTCGTAATCTTGATTGTATATGTATTTTATATAGTTATGGCTGAATATATATTTAACAGATTGTATAAAATTCTGATTTGTATTATTAGTATTTATGCTATATAATAAATCTAAAAATGAGCTTAATAGGGTGTCTACTATACTTTTTTCATATATAATATTGCTATTAGGTATAGCTTTTACGATATAATGAGCATACAAATAAGCATATGCTGGATTATTAATTATAATTGCTGTCCGTGTTTTGGTTGCATTAGGGTTTTTCTTAAGAATATTTATGATTTCTTTGATCTCAGATATCATATTCTTGCATTGTAGTATCTTTATTTTTTTATTTAATAATTGATTGCTATTTAGATTCTTAGTAAAATTATCGGGAGCAGTATAATCTTTAACATTTTTTCTTAAATAATATCCTGCTTCATGCATAGTATTATTAAAGTATAAGTTATCATAATCCCAAAGGAAAATGGCTTTATTATTTTCTTGTAATCTTGATAAAAACCTTTTTTCTCCATTTGTTAATTCGTTAAACCCTATTAGTATAGCGGTTTTATATAGGCTTGCAATTTTATTATTTATAGATAAGCGAAATGCTAAGCCTCTATAGCAGGTATTTATACTTTGTAGATATTTATTGAAATCGATATATATGGACTCCAATATGTTTATTGGCATATATGAAAACTGCTCATTATGAGTAAATTTTTGATAATAGCGCCTTAAATACTGGAAATATTCAGTTGTATTTACGAGTTGTATATCTATTTCATTAAATTCTTCTAGTAGATGTCGGGCTATAAAGTAGAGCTGGGTGAATTGTTTTTTGATACCGTTTCTTATAAGAATTTTACACAGTTCTAAGGTTAATTCTAAGTCGTCGGCCTTATTATAAGCTATAAATTTATAGCACAATTCTTCTAGTGTATAAGCAGTGTAATCATTATGGTTGTGGTTGCCAAGATTATTGATACGGTTAACAATAGTATTTTTAGAAAGCGAAGTTGGGGTAACTATATATGAATTTGAGGCATTATAGTTGTCTTTTATGTATTTAATGGAATAATCAGTAAATTTTTGCCCTTTAAGCATCCATTGATTATTTTATTTTAACTTCTTCAAAACTCTCTATTATATCTCCTGGCATTAAATCGTCAAATTCTTTGAGTATTATACCGCACTCTTGACCTGTTATTACTTCTTTTACATCGTCTTTAAACCTTTTTAAAGATTTAACTGTTGTTGTAGCTATAATTTCGTCATCACGTTTAACTTGTACTCGATGATTTCTAATTATTTTACCATTTAATATATGGCTACCAGCTATTACACCAACTTTATTTATTTTAAATATCTCTTTAACTTCGGCTTCTGCGATTACTTTGCGTTCTATTTTAGGTTCTATTAAACCTTTCATTGCGTCCTGAACTTCTTCTATGGCTTTGTAGATGATAGAGTATAGATGCATGTCTATTTGCTCTCTTTCTGCTGCAATTTTAGCATGAGGGTTAGCCTTTACTCTAAAACCTATTATTATTGCGTCTGAAGCTGCAGCTAAGAGCACATCTGATTCAGTTATTTCACCAATAGATTTGTGTATAATAACTATTTTTATTTGTTCATTACTTAGTTTAAATAATGAATCGGCTAAAGCTTCTAACGATCCATCTACGTCAGCTTTAATTATAAATTTAAGTTCTTTAAATTGGCTATCGTTTAGCTTTTTGTTAAGTTGATCTAAAGAAATATGTTTTTGTGCTCGTAGACCTTGTTCACGTTGTAGTTGGAAACGTTTGTTTGCAATATCTCGTGCCTCATGTTCGGATTTCATTACCACTACCTTGTCTCCAGCTGTTGGAATACCGTTCATCCCTAATAAAATGACTGGTTTAGACGGTCCGGCCGAAGTAACTTTTTGCCACCTTTCGTTAAATAACGCTTTTACTTTGCCACTGTATTGACCAGCTAATATAGGATCTCCTAATTTTATTGTACCGCCTTGTATTAAAAGTGTAGTTACTATGCCTCTTCCTTTATCTAAAGATGCTTCCAGAACTATACCGTCTCCACGTCTATTCGGATTTGCTTTTAAATCTAAAATATCAGCTTCTAATAATATTTTATCAAGTAGCTTGTCTACATTTAAACCCGTTTTTGCAGATATTTCCTGAGTTTGATATTTGCCTCCCCATTCTTCAACTAAGATATCCATGTTGGATAATTGCTCACGTATTTTATCTGAGTTGGCTCCATCTTTATCAATTTTATTAAATGCAAATACTATTGGAACATTAGCTGCTTGAACATGGTTGATAGCCTCTATGGTTTGTGGCATAACAGCATCATCTGCAGCAATTACTATTATTGCAAGATCTGTAACTTGAGCGCCCCGAGCACGCATGGCTGTAAAAGCTTCGTGTCCTGGAGTATCTAAAAATGTCACCTTTTTACCATTAGCAAGAGTGACTTCATAGGCTGCGATATGCTGAGTTATACCGCCAGATTCTCCTGCAATTACATTCGTTTTACGAACATAGTCAAGCAATGAAGTTTTACCGTGGTCTACGTGTCCCATAACAGTTATGATCGGGCTTCTAGTTTCCAGCTCTTCTTCTTTATCTTCTTGTATTTCTGCCTCTTGCATTAGCTCAGCTGAAACGTATTCTACATCGTAGCCAAATTCTTCCGTTATTATATTAATAATATCAGAATCTAACCTTTGGTTTATTGATACCAGTATACCTAATTGCATACATGCTGATAGAATTTCTGATACAGAAATATTCATTAGTTTGGCTAAATCGTTAGCCGTAACAAACTCTGTTAACTGTAAGGTTTGTTCCCTTAATTTATCTTCTTCTAATTTATCTTGTAAAGCTTGAGATATTGCTTCACGTTTTTCACGCCTTATCTTAGCTCTGGTAGCTAGCTTTTTTGATTGACTAGTTGCTGGCTGAGTATTATGATATGGCTTAGATCCATGTGTATTTTTAGATTTTGTGTCGGTACTTGTACTAGTTTTTTTCTGCTTTTTAGGGGCATACTTATTTTCAAAGCCAAATTTTGTCTCGGGTTTGTCTTTTGTTTTTGCCTCTGTAGTAGTATTTGTATGTGTTGTATGCGTAGGTGTATTACCTTCTTGTGGCAACGCTTTTCGCTTACGCTTACGTTTTTTATATATTGATGCTTTAGATGCAGCTCTTTCTTCAGTAGGTAAATTAATTTTTCCTACTACTTTAGGGCCGGCTAAATGTTCTGCTTTTGCTCTTATTACTTTAACTTCTGTATTTGCTGGATTTGTATATTCAGCTTTAGTCTTGATATTCTCAAGATTTTTCCTTTCAGTATTATCAACTATTTCTTTATTAACAACGTCTTCAGTTTTTTTATGATGCTTTTCAGTTTTAGGGGTTCTTTTTGCAAATACTGATAGATCAACTTTATCTACCACTTTAAGCTGGGCCGGGGGTATTTTAGATGCCCTAAAAACTACTTTTTTATTATCTGTATTTGTTAAGTTGCTATTTGTTTCTTTTACTTGTTTCTCTGGTATAGTTATTTCAGATATAAGTTCTTGATCTATGGATAAAGCATTTTTATTGTTTTTGCTTGCTTCGTTATCATTTAGTTTAGAATATTTTTCAGTTAGCACTTTATGCATTGACTGGCTGATGAGCGTATTAGGATTCGCAGCAAGATTATAACCTTGTTCTTTTAAAAAATCAACAGCTGTTCTTAAACCAATATTTAGTTCTTTTACTACTTTAAATAATTTTATTTTTTTTTCGTCAGACATTCTAGGGTTAACAATTTGTATTAAGATATACTCTTTTGTATTGCAAATTTAATGTTCCAAATTAAAGTTAGTTTATTTATTATTCAAATTCAGCTTTTAGTATTTTAAATATATTGTCTACTATACTTTTATCTACTTCTATTTTGCTTTCTATATATTCAGGGCTACACTTTAAGACACTTTTTGCAGTGTCGCATCCTATCATTTTAAGTTTTTCAATTATATGAACATCTATTTCATCAGAGAATTCATCAAGATCCACATCTTCTTCATTTTCTGTTTCTCGATATATGTTTATTTCGTATCCAGTTAACCTACCTGCTAATTTTATATTTTGCCCGTTTTTACCAATAGCTACTGAAATTTGTCCTGGTCTTAAAAATAGTTCAGCTTTGTTATCTTCTATTTTAATTTTTTCTATTCGCGCTGGGCTCATAGCACGTTGTATGTATAGATTAGTATTTGTTGTAAAATTAATTATATCAATATTTTCGTTTCGTAATTCTTTAACTATGTTATGTATTCTAGAACCTTTCATCCCAACACAGGCACCTACCGGATCTATTCTATCATCTAATGATTCTACAGCTACTTTAGATCTTTCTCCAGGCTCTCTAACAATATTTTTTATTATTATAAGGCCATCGTAGATTTCAGGGACTTCTAATTCCAGTAACTTATGTAGGAATCCTGGAGCAGTTCTCGATAATATAACTTTAGGATTTATAGAATACTGGTTTTCGATATCTAGTACTACAGCTCTTATTGTATCACCTTTTTTGTAAAAATCTGCAGGTATTTGTTCATGTCTAGGTAATACTAATTCATTGCCCTCATCATCGATTATAAATATTGTCCTTTTCCATATTTGCTTTACTTCTCCTACTATCAGTTCGCCTATTTTCTCAGCATATTTTTTTATTAACAATTCTTTTTCTAATGAATGCAATCTGGATGCTAAAGTTTGTTTTGCTGTCGCTATAATGCGCCTACCAAAGCTTTCAAGCGTTATAGGCTCTATAATATCATCACCTATTTTTAGATTAGGGTCATTCTTCTGTGCTTCGCTTAGTGATATTTCTAAATTATCGTCTTGTATATCTAAGTCTTTTACTACCTTTCTAGTACGCCAAATTTCCAGATCACCCGTTTCGTAGTTTACAATAACATCGAAATTAGAGTCGGTTGAATATTTTTTTTTAACTATACTTCGGAATAAATCTTCCAACATGTTAGTAAGAGATTCTTTATCAATATTTTTTAAGTATTTGAATTCCTTGAATGAATCTATTAAATTAATTTTTTGCATAACTTATCAAAAGTTTACTACTATAGGTTGTTTTACGCTTATTACATTGTATGAGTATCTTTTCTAAAACTCAGAATAAATTTAACATTTAGATAATGATATAATTCTAATTTACTTAAGTTTTGATTTTATAATTATTTGCAATGCGTATTAATTTCTCGGATGTATAATAATTTACTTGCTATTAAGATTATATTCTATAAGGCAGGTATTAGCGCTTTTGTAGAGTAATAGATAATTGGATTACCCATACTTTAAAGCGCTAATTTACGAAAATAGTGTTTCAATAAAAATATAGCAAGATTTAATTGCTTATAGTTTTAGCTGAGAATTCATATTTTTTACAGCATTTGCACTTTCACTAAACAGTTTTTTTTCATCATCATCTAGTTCAATATCTACTATTTTATCCCAACCATGTTTAGTTATAGTAACTGGAACTCCTATACATAAGTCTTTTTGATCATACTGCCCATCTAAGTATACTGAACAGGGCAATATTGCTTTAGAATCGTTAGAAATATGTTTAACTAAGTTAGCTACTGATGCTCCTGGAGCTATCCATGCAGATGTTCCTATAAGTTTAGTTAGAGTTGCACCTCCATTCATAGTATTTTCTACTATAGTATTAATTTCTTCTTTTGGCAACAATTCAGTTAATTTTTTATTATTGACAGTTGCTTTTTTGTAAAGTGGGATCATTGTTGTATCTCCATGTCCACCTATGACCATTGCATCTATTTTTGGTGCAGTTTCATTAATTCTTTTACTTATATAGTATTTAAATCTTGAAGAGTCTAGTATACCTCCCATGCCTATTATTCTTTGCTTTTCAATAGATAATGATTTAAATGCTAAGTAGGTCATAGTGTCCATAGGGTTACTGACTATTATAAAAATAGTGTTAGGCGAATGCTTGAATGCGTTATTAGCAACAGTTTTTACTATGTTAGCATTTGTTACTATTAGTTCTTCGCGTGTCATGCCAGGTTTCCTTGGGATGCCGGAGGTTATTATCGTAATATCAGAATTCTCTGTTTTCGAATAATCGTTTGTTATTCCTGTTATTTTAACGTCTAAATATTCCAGAGCAGCATAAGATTGTTCTAAATCCATAGTTTTACCTTCTGAATACCCTTCTTTTACGTCTAATAATACAATTTCATTTATATTACCTAGTCTTGCGATATGTTCTAAGCACGATGTACCTACAGCACCAGCGCCAATAATTGTTACTTTCATTTTATAAATTTTATAGTATTGTTTTACAGTTTTATGTATGCTTAATATAAGAAATTTTTTTAAAAAGCATAGTTTTATATATTTAGTAATACGTATAGATAATATATAAGGACTGCAATTAGTGCTGAAATCGGCACTGTTAGTACCCAGGCCCATAAAAGGTTTAATGTAAAGCCCCATCTTACGGCAGATACTCTTTTTACTAGTCCAACACCTATTATAGACCCGGTTATAGTATGTGTTGTGCTTACTGGTATACCTAGTTGTTCTGTTGTGATTAATGTTATTGCACCTGCTGTTTCTGCTGCTACACCTTCAAGAGGCGTTACTTTAGTGATTTTTGTCCCCATAGTTTTTACTATTCTCCATCCACCAGATAAAGTTCCTAAAGCTATTACGCTATAGCAGGCCAGTGGAATCCAGGCAGGAATATGGTGTATGCTAATTTTACCTCCGTTTATTTCATAATCAATATTGAAATGCTCTGGTATATTTGCTATATTGTTTTGCATACCAAATACTACTATCGCTACTGATATTATCCCCATTATTTTTTGTGAATCGTTACCACCATGGCCTATACTAAATAGCGCAGATGATACTAATTGGAGTTTCTTAAATATTTGGTCAGCTTTATATGGCCTTGCTTTTTTAGATAGATGCATTATTATAACAGTTATGATTATAGAGATTATCATACCTATTATAGGTGCTAAAAATATGAAGCTTACTATTTTTACTAATACTTCAAAGTTAACAACTGAAAATCCTGCATGTGCTATTGCTGCACCAGCAAACCCTCCTATTAGTGTATGTGATGAACTACTAGGAATGCCAGAATACCAAGTAAACAAATTCCACACAATTGCTGCTGTTAATCCGGCAAGTATCACCATCAGATTTAGGCTTAAAGTATCTGCTACTTTTGCTACTGTGTCAGCAACGTTTAAATCAAATATTATATATGCTATAAAATTAAAACTAGCAGCCCAAATAACTGCTTGTAAAGGTGTTAAAACTTTTGTAGAAACTATAGTTGCTATTGAATTTGCAGCATCATGGAAGCCATTTATAAAATCAAATGCTAAAGCAAATAAAATCACTAGTATAAGTAAAATCATAGTTATGTTGTTATAGATTGTTTTGTGTGCTGTAGCTGTAACTTTAGTATAGGATAAGGCCTACCCATATCATCTATAGCACATTCACTTATAATTTTAAAGCCATTTTTTATATAAAAATTTAATGCCTGTAGATTCTGTTTATTGACATCTACTGATATTATTTTAAAATTATTAATTAGTATTTTAATTATTTCTGTGCCATAACCTTGGTTGAATTTATTAGGATAAAGAAATAACATTTCTATATGTTTATTTAAATGTCCTGAAAAACCAATTAACTCATTTTGCTTATACCACATAAGCAAGTTAGTTTTGTCTAAATATGTGCAAATTTCCTTTTTTATTGATTCTTTATCTTCTTGTTTTAAGAATTTATGGGTTTCATTTACTGATTGTTCCCACAAATCTACAATTATAGTATAGTGGCTATTGTTAGCTTTTATGAAATCCATAATTAATAGCGTTTATGCGTATTTTATTAAGATTGTTTCTATAACATTTGCTGCATCTTCACATTTATCTGTAGCTGATTCCAAATTTGATAAAAAGCTTTTATGTTTGATGATATTTATAGCATCTTTTTCTGTCTCGAATAGTTTTTTTAAACTATTATGTAAGATGCTATCGGCTTCGTTTTCAATAGTATTAATTTTGATTAGTAGTTGTTTTATTTTGTCTGCATTTTTGATTTTTTTAAGTGCGATTATTGCTTGGTGGATAAGAACCGTTCCCTGGTGAATGAGGTCTACTAACATTTTTGCATCACTTCCAAAATCGGTTATCCCATAGGTATTAATATTACGTGCGTTAACGTTTAATAAATCTACAATATCATCTATAACTTTTATTAACGAATGGAGGTCTTCCCGGTCAAATGGAGTTATAAAATTGGTACTTAGTGCAACTAAAAATTGATGTGTATATTCGTCACCTATGTGCTCCAGCCTTTTTATTTCCAGAATATGTTTGTTTAAATCGGTATCCTTACTGTTTACAAGTCTTATCATTTCTTCAGATGTTAAAACCATATTGCTGGTTGCCTGCTCTAATAAAGGGAAGAAATCTTTGTCTTTAGGAGTTATTAGTGATATAAGTTTGTGTATGTATTTTAACATGTTATCGTAATTTTTGTTATAAATCTGTTTTTAGCCTATTATTGCCCTTATTCCAGGGAGCTCTCTGCCAGCTAAGAAATCTAGCATAGCGCCACCTGCCGTGGATATATGGCTAAAATTGTTGTCTATATTTAATGTATTTATTGCGGCAACTGTATCGCCGCCTCCAGCTACGCTATAGCAATCTTTATCGGTGTGCTTACTTATTGCATTACCTATTAAATAAGTTCCATTGCTAAATTCTTTTTTTTCAAACACGCCCATAGGGCCATTCCATAGTAAAGTTAGTGAGCTATTAATTATGTTAATAAATTGATCTATAGTTTTTGGCCCTATATCTAAACCTTGTAAATTATTAGGGATGTCTGTTATATTACATATTATGTTTTCTTTACTATTTATGTTATCAGCTGCAACTACGTCTATGGGTAGGTATATATTGGTATTATTGTCTTTAGCTTTTTTGAAAATGTCTAAACATATATCTAAAGTATCAGGCTCAAAAAACGATCTGCCGATATTATGATTCAATGCTTTTATAAAAGAAAAAGCCATTGCTCCTCCAATAATTAGGTTATCAACCTTTTTAATTAAGTTGTTAATTACAGGTACTTTTGTTGAAACTTTAGAGCCTCCGATTATGGATGTTATAGGTTTGTTGTTTGCATTTAATATTTTGCTAAGAGAAGATAATTCAGATTGACATAGAAAACCCAGGGCCTTGCATTGATCACTAAAGAATTTAGGAGTAATAGCTGTGGATGCGTGGTTTCTATGCGATACCGAAAACCCATCATTAATATAAATATCTCCTAAATCAGCTAGTTCTTTTGCAAAAATTTCGTCTCCAGCTTCTTCTCCAGGGTGGAACCGTACATTCTCTAGTAATACCATATCCCCGTTGGATGCTTTATTGATTGTGTCTATAGCAGCTGAACCTATGCAGTCAGGTGCAAATAAAACATTGGCGTTATTAAGAAATTTTAAAGGTTCTATTATATGTTTTAGTGAATATTTTTCATTGTATTTGCCTTTAGGCCTTCCTATATGCGAAGCAATTATGACTATACCTTTTCCATCTAGTATTTTTTTAACTGTGCTGATAGTTTGTTTTATTCTAAATACATCCAGAGGGATAAAATTTTGATCTAAGCTTAGATTGAAATCTGCACGCAATAAAACTTTCTTGTTCTCAAAATTAAAGGTAGTAATGTCAATACCCATAAGCAATATGTATTAAAAGTAAATGTTTATGATAAAAGTTAAATAATATTTAGTATGTAGCTATTTAATATCAACTATTTTTACATTTACAAAGTACATAAGATATATAATAATTATTAATGAATAAGTAATTTAAATTAAATGATTTGCTGCTACCTTTTGCTATAAAGTTTATTTGGATGTTTTTCCTTTTACTATTTACTCTAAGGATTTGTATGTTTTTTTTGAAACTAATATTTTGTTTGTCTATAAGTTTAAATAATGCTTCTTTAGCTGTCCAATATAAACACAGCTTTCTCAAATATAGTAAATAATTAAAATTTACTGAATTTCTTAATAATATATTTTTTTCTTTTAAACTTAAGAATCTGTCGTGTATTATGTGAATTTTTTTGCTAATAGTCTGGATATCTATACCTATTTCGTATTGAGATATTGCCACTGCAACTAAGTCTCCGCAATGGCTTATTGAAAAAAACATGCTCAGTTCTTTAAATATAGGTTTGCCAGATAAAGTTTTTGTTAATTTAGGGATATGGTCCAGGTTTAGCCCTTTAGCCAGGGTTACCCTTGCCGCGATAAATTGTTTTAATCGGCCTTTATGGGTTATATTGTCGAAGTTATCCAGATTATATCTGTTAGCTATTTCTATTAATTCGCCAAGAGACTCTTTTATATGCCATATATATATGCAACAATACTTCAGCTTATGAACTTGAATTATAGGCACAATGAAATATTAAAAAGGAGATTGTAAAATATTAATACAAAAATATGAAAAAATATCTACTAACAGTTAGGAGGAATAAGTATAAAATTGTTATAGTTATATTTCTATTATGGATGCTGTTTTTTGATGATTATAATTTATTTTTTGTTTATAAAAGCTCAAGGAAATTGTCCCAAATAAAAGCTGAACAAATAAAATATAAAGACTCAATTGATGTTATAAATAAAGATATTGACAGATTAAATAATGATAGCGAAACTATAGAAAAATATGCTAGAGAGAACTTATTAATGTTAAAGCCTAATGAAGATTTATTTATAGTAGTTGAAGAATAAAAAATAGTGCATATAAATTAACCATTTTTTTTATAGTTATATACAATTCTTCCTCATTATAGTTATCTATAGATACAGTTTTAAATTTACTAGTTAAGCCCTTAGTTATACTAATATTTTTCTTGCTAAGTTTTAATATAGTACTTAAAAATTCTAATAGTTCTTTGTTAGCTTCATTATTTACCGGCCTGGATTTTATAGATATTCTTATTAAATCGTCTTTTACATTTACTATTGCATTTTTTTTGGCGTTTGCATGTATTTTAACGTGTATTTTAACTTTATTTTTGTTCATTTAATCGAGCTTGAGTACTGACATAAATGCTGATTGTGGAATTTCCACATTTCCTATTTGTCTCATGCGCTTTTTGCCTTTCTTTTGTTTTTCTAAAAGTTTGCGCTTTCTTGTTATGTCACCTCCATAGCATTTGGCTGTAACGTCCTTTCTTAGGGCTTTTACTGTTTCTCTGGCTATGATTTTGGCTCCTATAGCGGCCTGTATTGCTATCTCGAACTGTTGTCTTGGTAGAAGCTCTTTTAGTTTTTCACATATTTTTTTACCTATAGTATAAGCGTTATTTCTGTGTATTAGCGAGGATAGAGCATCTACCATATTTCCATTGATTTTTATATCTACACGTACTAAATCTGATTTTCTGTATCCTATTATTTCGTAATCGAAAGAAGCATACCCTTTTGATATAGTTTTCAGTTTATCATAAAAATCAAATACTATTTCGGCCATAGGCATTTCAAAAACAAGTTCGACTCTGTCTATGGTTAGATAATTTTGATTTTTTAAAACACCTCTTTTTTCTATGCAAAGCGACATTACCTGGCCAATAAAATCACTTTTTGTTATTATGGTAGCAGTAATGAAAGGCTCCTCTATATAATCTAATTTTTGTTGTTCTGGTAGTTCTGATGGATTATTTACAGTAATTATTTCTTTGTTTGTAGTGTAGGCCATGTACGATACGTTTGGTACTGTAGTTATTACATCAATATTAAATTCTCGCTCTATCCTTTCTTGTATAATTTCTAGATGTAGCATCCCTAAAAATCCGCATCTTAATCCAAATCCTAGCGCCATGGAGGATTCTGGTTGAAAACTTAAAGAAGCATCGTTAAGTTGTAGTTTAAGCATAGATTCTTTGAGAATTTCATAATCTTCTGTATTTGTTGGATATATGCCGGCAAATACTAAAGGTTTAACTTCCTTAAAGCCGTCTATAACCTCTCCTTGATTGGCAGGGTGGGTTATAGTGTCTCCAACTTTAACTTCTTTGGCTTCTTTGGCTCCTGCTATGAGGTACCCCACATTTCCAGCGGTAAGTTCATTTTTTTCCTCTCTATCTAATTTTAATATTCCTATCTCTTCAGCAATATATTCTTTTTGTGTAGCTATGAATTTTATTTTATCGTGTTTTTTTATAGTTCCGTTTACTACTTTAAAGTATACTATTACGCCTCGATATGTATCAAAAAATGAATCAAATATTAGTGCTTGTAAAGGGCTGTCGCCTTGACCTTTGGGTGGAGGGATCTTGTTAATTACATCTGTAAGAATTTTTTCTATACCTAAGCCGGTTTTAGCGCTAGATTCAATTATATCTTCGTATTTGCACCCCAGCAAACTAACTATTTCGTCTTTTACTTCTTCAACTCTTGCGCTTGGTAGATCTACTTTATTCAAAACAGGAATAACTTCTAAATTGTTATCTATGGCTAAATATAAATTAGAGATTGTTTGAGCTTGTATACCTTGAGCAGCGTCTACTACTAATAATGCACCTTCGCAAGTGGCTATCGATCGCGATACTTCGTATGAAAAATCTACGTGGCCGGGAGTATCTATTAAATTTAATATATAAGGTTTATTGTTGTAAGTGTAATTCATTTGTATTGCATGGTTCTTGATCGTAATGCCTCGTTCGCGTTCTAAATCCATATCGTCTAGTAACTGGGATTTCAAGTCACGTTTTTCTACTGTTCCTGTATACTCTAAAAATCTATCAGCTAAGGTACTTTTCCCATGATCTATATGGGCAATGATGCAGAAATTGCGAATATTTTTAATCATGCATTTATTTTATTAGTGATATTATTATATTAATTATAATGTAAAGATAAGGCTTACTATAATATCTGTAGTTAAGTGGGAAATTAAAAATGGCATTATTAATTTCCCAAACCCATTTGCATACATTAATGTTATTAGACTTAACAATTGTTTATATTATTTATAATAAAGTTGTTAAATATAACGAGAATTAATTTCATGAGAGTTAGTAACCATTGATAAATATTGTTTTATCAAGACACTGTTTTAGGCTTTATTTTTAGGGTAAAATATTAATTAAAGTGTATATAATATGCCATTGTATATTATATAAGCACTATTATATGATTAACTAACCTTAGTATAAATTTTAATTATTTGTAATTGACAAAGGATATATATCTGTTTAATTGTTATATATATTTAGCGATTGTAATTTATTTGTAGCCAAGTAGTTATGATATTTTACTTATATTTGGTGTATTGTATGTATAATTATATCATTAAACTTAAATATGAATAATATAATAAAACTATTATTGCCATTAGCTTTATTTTTAGTAACTGACAAGATGCTGTTAGGGCAGGTATTCAACAAAAAACTAGTAGATACTTCTGGTATAGCTTTTTCTGTACAATCTGCAAACGGGGATAAAGGAATGCTCTTACCTAGAGTAGAGTTGCAGGATTTATCCTTATATGACCCGATATTGGGTGAGCCGCAAGAGGGCATGCTAGTATACAATACTAATACAAATTATAGTTTAAGGCCTGGTATATATATGTGGAATAACAATGCCTGGTTAAAACAATTAGATTCTTCAGATTCTGGTAGTTTAGGCGGCGGCACTTATGTATATATAGATGAATTTGATCCCAATTTAGGCGGAAATGCATCTATCGCTAATGCTCCTATAGGAACAATATTTATTGATAAAAAGAAAAAATTAATATATAAAAAAATATATTCTGGTAATGTATGGAATAAGGAATTATCATTAAATACATCAGGGAATAATTTAATAGCAGGCGATGGATTAAAAATAGAATCTGCCCAAGGAATCGACACAATAAAAGTTGTCTCTGGATTTGGTATAGATACAACAAAAGGTGATATAAGCGTTAAAATAGATAGTGCCACAATGGGTATAGATTCAACCAAAGGTATAGGCGCACTCAAGGATAGTAACATATGGAACGCTTCCAAACTGCAGGGCAAAGAGGTACTATCATCAGCTCCTTCAGAAGGAAGTATACTAACTTACAAAAACAATTCTTGGCAAGGGAAACAACTAGAAGGTTCAGCGGGTATAACTATAACTGATGGAAAAATAAGTGCTAAAATAGATAGTGCCACAATGGGTATAGATTCAACCAAAGGTATAGGTGCACTTAAGGATAGTAACATATGGAACGCTTCCAAACTGCAGGGCAAAGAGGTACTATCATCAGCTCCTTCAGAAGGAAGTATACTAACTTACAAAAACAATTCTTGGCAAGGGAAACAACTAGAAGGTTCAGCGGGTATAACTATAACTGATGGAAAAATAAGTGCTAAAATAGATAGTGCCACAATGGGTATAGATTCAACCAAAGGTATAGGTGCACTTAAGGATAGTAACATATGGAACGCTTCCAAACTGCAGGGCAAAGAGGTAACTGCTATTGATCCAGAGCAAGGTTCTTTTTTAACATGGACGAATAAAAATAAATGGGAACCTATAATTTATAATACAGATACCTTATGGAATATTTATGGTAATAAAATTAATGCTTCAGTAGATGATGTCATTTTGGGTATAATAGATCCTGAAAGTAAAATAAATTTAATACTTAAAACTGCTGGCAAAGAGCGGCTTAAATTATATGGTGAAGGGAAATTAACTATTAATGCAGCACCTATAGAGTTAGTAAATATACCAAAAGTAGATAGCACTGAAAACGTAACAACATCTTATAAGCAGGTGCTAATAAATGAAAAAACTAATCAAATTAAAATAGGATCTGATATAATAGGATCCGATGGAATAGAAGATGAATCTATTACAATACAATCTCCATTTAACATATATAAACAAGAAATTTTACATAGATATTATCCTGAAGATGTTATACTAGAGTCAGGCAAAATTGTAGTTTCTAAGCCTATAAAGATACCTAATAATACTTTTGGAGAAATAAGTATACATGTTTATGAAAGAATGAAAGATCAACAAAATGAATCGTATTATTCACCGAGTAAGGCACTCATAAAAGCTACTTATACAAAATTTAATATTGATACTGGTACAAAAGGAACTTTGTTATTTACCTCGGCATTAGGTAATGCTAGTGATAGATACGATGCAATAAATGATCTTGGAGAAAGGTCTACGGCAACTTATTTTGCTAAAACTAAGCCTTTAAAAGTTTATAGAACTCCCAAAAACTTAACGCCTGTTAATGCATATGAGGCAACTTTAATTGCTTCCGAATTAGGTCTAAAAGTTCAAATAGATTCTAAGGCTAATATAGATAGCGATTTGTATATATCTACAGAAGTAAAAGTATACCCAGTTCCGAAATAGATAATTGTCAATATTATGAAATATTTAATGGAAAAAAATTATGTTAGATTTTTTTCCATTAAATATTTCTCTGCATCCAGTGCAGCCATACAACCAGTGGCAGCTGCTACAACTGCTTGCTTGTAAGTAGGATCTTGGACGTCCCCACAAGCGAAAACACCAGAGATGTTGGTTTCAGTGCTTTTAGGTTTTGTAGATATATAACCATATTTATCTAATGTTAAATCTGTAAATACTGATGTATTAGGTTGCCGCCCAATGGCTACAAAGAAACCTTCTATAGCTATAGTTGATTCTTCCTTAGTTTTTAGGTTTAAAACCTTGGCTCCGGTTACGGTTTTATCGTTGCCTATTACTTCTAGAGTTTCATGATCATATAGTATTTGTATGTTAGCTGTATGTTCGACTCTTAATTGCATTGTTTTAGAAGCTTTCATTTCACTCGAGCGCACTAAAAGGAATACTCTTTCACATAATTTAGATAGATAGAGAGCTTCTTCAGCTGCTGTATCCCCGCCACCAACTACAGCTACAATTTTATTCTTAAAGAAAAATCCATCGCAAACAGCGCAAGCTGATACACCCCTGCCATTATATTTTTTCTCGCTATCTAATCCTAACCATTTAGCAGAAGCGCCGGTTGCTATAATTACAGTATCGGCTAAAACATCGTTTTTATTGTCTATGGTAATTTGATGCGGTTCCTCAGAGGTGGAAAATTTAACATTTGTTATTTGTCCAATTCGAATATCTGTACCAAATTTTGCAGCTTGCTGTTCTAAGTTTATCATTAAGTCCGGCCCTTGTATTCCATTTTGGAATCCAGGAAAATTTTCTACTTCTGTAGTTTCCATTAACTGTCCTCCTATAGTTAAGCCTTTATATAATACTGGTTTAATCATAGCTCGGGCAGCATAGGTAGCAGCTGTGTAGCCAGCTGGTCCTGAACCTATTATTAAGCATTTTATTCTTTCCGGTTGTTTACTTGTAGTCATTGCAGGGGGTGTGTAATTAATTGTTTCTATATAATTAGAGCTTGTAAATATAGTAAAGTACTTTGTTAAAGTTATATAAATATACCGCCACCAATTAGATCATCGCCTTCATAAAATACAGCTGACTGACCGGGAGCGACAGCATAGACATAGTTTTTAAAATTTATATGTATGTTATCTTCATT
Organism: Candidatus Krakonobacterium acarorum; assembly: GCA_050311575.1. GTDB lineage: Bacteria > Bacteroidota > Bacteroidia > SolTP2 > SolTP2 > Krakonobacterium > Krakonobacterium acarorum. Next base: position 615,033 of record JBNOKO010000001.1, read on the forward strand.
TTGTTTTATAACACTTTGTGTGCCTGTATCGCGGTATCGTATTTTAGTTATAGCATTAATTGCAGAGTCAAGCTTGTTATATTTTATTAAGTTAATGTTAGTTGCTGTAGCCTCCATAGTTTTTAAGCTATCTTTTGAGCTAAGTACAATAGTATTTTCAAGAGGATTAATAGCTTTAACATATCTAGCTTCACCAACAGCAATATTTAAACCTTTACGCTGTCCTATAGTATAAAATGGATATCCCTGATGTGTTCCTATTACTTTGTTATCTTCTGAGATAAATTTTCCTTGTTCAATAGTAGTATTAGTTTTATGCTGTAGAAAAGTTCTATAGTTATTATTAGGGATAAAGCATATTTCAAAGCTTTCTTTTTTGTTAGCTAATTTCGTTAAATGCAGGTCGTTAGCAATTTGTTTAATTTCTTTTTTAAAATAATTGCCTAGTGGAAACAAAGTTCGTTTTAATTCGTTTTGTTTAAGTCCCCATAGTACATATGATTGATCCTTTGAGTCGTCATTGCCTTTTGATATTACATATCTTTCTTGGTTATATCGGATCTTTGCGTAATGTCCTGTTGCTATAAATTCGCAATTTATTTTATCTGCCAGGTCTATTAAGCTGCCCCACTTAATTTTATTATTGCACACTATACAGGGATTAGGTGTTCGACCTTTTAAATATTCATTGGTAAAATTATCTATCACAGTATTTTCAAAGTCGCTTCTTAAGTCAATTACATAGTGCTTTAATCCAAATTTAATGGCTAATAATTTTGCATCGTTAATATCTTGTATACTACAACAAGTACCTTTGTTGCTTATTCCTGATCTTTCATAATCCCATGTTTTTACTGTTGCACCAATAACTTCATAGCCCATGTCTTTAAGTAATACCGCAGCTATCGAACTATCTATTCCTCCGCTCATAGCAACAAGAACTTTGCCTTTTTTACTCATATGCTAAGCTTGTTTTTTAGTTGATTTTATAAACATGTAGCCTATTATAGCTGAAATTAATGATGCTATTAAAACCGCTATTTTTGCGTCTGTTTTTAAGGCATCATTTTTAAATGCCAGGACTGATATTAACATAGACATAGTAAACCCAATCCCAGCTAAAAACCCTATACCTACAATGTCTTTCATAGTAGATTTTTTAGGTAATTGTCCCAGATTGATTTTCGTACTTATATACGTAAATAGCGTAATTCCAAGAGGCTTCCCCAGGCACAAACCAAAAATTATACCCATTGCTATTGGTGTCTCTATAATTTTACCTATAGGAGCATCGAGGATTATGGCTGTATTTGCGAGCGCAAATAAAGGCATAACTACAAACCCTGCTATGTCGTGTAGATTATGTTCAAGTGTTTCAAGGGGAGAGTAGTTTGTATAAGACGATTTTATAGGTATTGTTATTGCAATTAAAACACCAGCTATAGTTGCATGCACACCAGATTTTAACAGAAAATACCACATCACTGCTCCCAGCATCAGGTATATGCTGGTTTTGCTAACTTTAGCAAAATTTAAAATTATTAATACTATAAATATTCCTAAAGCTATTATTAGATTCATCCATAGTATTCCTGCAGAATAAAATATCGCAATTACTATTATTGCGCCTAAATCGTCTATAACAGCCAGAGCCATTAAGAAAGTTTTTGCGCTCATACTAGCTTTTTTCCCTAGTAATGAGAAAACCCCTAAGGCAAATGCAATGTCTGTAGCCATAGGAACACCCCATCCATGTATAGTTGCCGGATGGGATTTATTTACAAGAGCATATGTTATAGCTGGAACAATCATACCTCCTAGTGCAGCCATAATTGGCAGTGATGCTTTTTTAAAATTAGATAATTCTCCGATACACAGCTCACGTTTGATTTCAAGTCCAACAAGAAGAAAGAAAATAACCATTAAGCCATCGTTAACCCACTGCTCTAGGCTTAAATCTAAATTAATACTAAAGCCTTTAATAGTTATATGCTGATGCCAGAATTCCAGATATAGTTTTTGTAAGCCAGAATTTGCTAATATCAATGATATTACAGCACACAAAATTAAAATTATGCCGGCTGCTTGCTCAGTTTTAACGAAACTTAAAAAAATATCCAATTTTCTCTTTCTTGTGGTAGATGTATTCATTATAGCTAATTTGTTTTATATAGAAATTTAGTAAATGTTAAGAGCTTCCTGTTTTATGTAATAAAGTGTTATTTGTATAAAATAGAGATTTATTACAATATATTAAAATTGTTTAGAAACAATGTTTATGATTTTTTTAGGTATAATAATAATTTTAGTTATTTGTATATCGCGTATTTTTTCATTTTCTAATATTAGAGCTTCTATTTGATCATTATTATAGTCTAACGGAATTTCTAATTTGAATTTTACTTTGCCGTTAATTGATACCGGGTAGTTAAAGGAAGTGGTTGTTAAATATTGTTCGTTAAGTTGCGGAAAACCGGCATAAGATATACTTCCTTCTTTATTGCCTAATAAAGACCATAATTCTTCGCATATAAATGGAGCATATGGCGATAATAGTATGACTAATGGCTCAAGTATTTCTTTTTTATTGCATTTTAGATCTTTAAGGCTATTAATACAAATCATAAAAGCAGATACTATGGTGTTGAAAGAGTACCTGTTTATGTCGTCTTGTACTTTTTTTATTAATGTATGTAGTACGTAAAGTTCATTATTATTAGCTTTTTCTGCTGAAGTATAAAATTTGTCTTTTGTAAAGAATAATTGGTAGAATTTCTTTAAAAAGTTTTGAGCACCTGTTATTCCCTGGGTATTCCAAGGTTTGGATTGTTCAATCGGCCCCAGGAACATTTCATAAAGTCTTAACGTATCAGCGCCGTATTGATAGATTAAACTGTCCGGATTTAGTATATTCAATTTGGATTTAGACATTTTCTCAATTTCATACCCACATATATAATTGCCATTTTCTAATATAAATTTAGCTTTAGAGTACTGTTCATAGCAGCTTTGCAATTTTTTTATATCTAGTATGTCGTTATTTGTACAGTTTATGTCTACGTGAAGTTTTTGAGTTGTGTAATTATCTTTCAAGCCGTATGATACGTATGTATTTTCTCCAATTATACGGTATATAAAATTTGATCGCCCCTGTATCATACCTTGGTTAAGCAATTTTTTAAAGGGCTCTTCTTTAGGCACTAAACCTAAATCGTATAGAAATTGGTTCCAAAAGCGAGCATAAATTAGGTGGCCGGTTGCATGCTCTGCGCCCCCTAAATAAAAATCTACGTTTTGCCAATAATTTATTGTCTCTTTTGATGCAAATTCCAGGTTGTTTTTTGGGTCCATGTATCTATACCAGTACCACGACGATCCAGCCCAACCAGGCATGGTACCGGTTTCGTAGTTGTATTTGTTAAGGTATTTCCAGTTGTCTAGGCGTGCTAAAGGGGCTAAGCCTTCATCAGTTGGCTTGTAATTATCTATTTCCGGTAGGAATAGCGGTAGATCGTTTTTTGGTAAACTCTTTGGTATGCCTCCATTGTAATATATAGGTATTGGCTCGCCCCAGTACCTTTGACGGGTAAATATTGCATCTCTAATTTTATAGTTGATGGTTTTGCTCCCAATTTCTTCTTGCTCTAGTTTGTCAACTAATACTTTTATCGCTTCATTATATGTTAAGCCATTAATAAATTCAGAGTTTATGTATTTGCCATCTTTTGTATTATCTGCATTGTCATTGGTGTTTTGTGAATCTAATATATTAATTATAGGCAGATCAAAATTTTTCGCAAATTTATAATCTCTTTCGTCTCCTGATGGCACTCCCATGACAGCGCCTGTTCCGTATGTTCCTATAACGTAATCAGCTATCCATATGGGAATTTTCCTATTACTAAATGGAATCTGAGCATATGCACCAGTGAATACCCCAGATGCCGTATCTGTTTCGCTCATCCTTTCGATTTCGGATTTTTTGCTAACGTTATTAATATAGGTTTCTATTATACTTTTTTGGGCATCTGTTGTGATAATATTTACTAAAGGATGCTCTGGTGCTATAGCTATAAAGCTTGCTCCAAATAGTGTGTCAACCCTTGTTGTAAAGACTTCTATTGATATTTGTTGCTTTTCGTGTACTTTAAACTGTAATGTTACTCCTTGGCTTTTGCCTATCCAATTACGTTGTATTTCTTTTATTGAATCTGGCCAGCTAAGAGAATCCAGGCCACTTAATAGCCTGTCTGCATATGCTGTTATACCAAGTAACCATTGGGTCATTTTTTTTGTCACTACCGGGTGCCCACCTCTTTCGGATAGTCCATTTTTTACTTCGTCGTTAGCTAGTACAGTTTTTAGCTCGGGGCACCAATTTACTGTAGTTTCGCCCTTATAAGCTAGACGATATTTAAGTAATTCAGTTTCTTTTTGTGATGCGGTTAGCGATGACCATTCTTTTGCACTAAGTATAGTTGTATCTGTGTTAGTGAATGCGTGTAGTTTGTCTGTACCATATTGGTCTAAGTGTTTTATTAGAGAGTCTATTGGTTCTGCTTTCTTTGTATGTTTGTTATACCATGAGTTAAACAATTTTATAAAAATCCATTGTGTCCATTTGTAGTATTCAGGGCCCGAAGTAGATATTTCTCTATCCCATGAATATGACAAGCCTAGTAATTTTAATTGTTCTTTATACTTATTTATATTTTTTTTAGTGGTTATTTCAGGATGCAGTCCTGTTTGTATAGCATATTGTTCTGCAGGTAACCCAAAGGCATCAAACCCCATTGGGTGTAGTACGCAAAAACCCTGTAAACGTTTGTAGCGGGCAAGTATATCAGCAGCTATATAACCTAAAGGGTGGCCTACATGTAGGCCCGCCCCTGATGGGTAGGGAAACATGCTAAGTATATAGTATTTTGGTTTATTAGGGTCGATATCTACTTCAAATATTGACTTTTCTTCCCAAAATTTTCTCCATTTGTCTTCTATTTCTTGAAATCTATATATCATAAAATTGCTTTTCAATTATTTAAAGGGAATATGCCTGTTTTTAGCTATATTGGATATAAATTATTCGAAATTAAAAATTTTTAATTCATTTTGAGCTATGTATGGATTTTTATTGCAATCGCATTCTATTTTTAGGTGGCTGGTTTTATTACTATTGGTTATATGTTTATTTAGGTCTATTGTTAGTTGGTTAAGAAAAGCTCAAGTTCAAAAGAAGTCCGATATCAGCTTGAATAGATATCTATTTGTATCTACCCATATTCAATTTTTGTTGGGAATTGCATTATATTTTGTTAGTCCCAGTGTTCAGGTATCGCTATCTAATTTTAAAATGGCTATGAAATCAAGTTATTTAAGGTTTTGGGCTATTGAGCACCCTTTAATGATGATTGTATCTTTAGTTTTAATAACGATAGGTTATATGGTAGCTAAAAAAAAGGCTTTGGTTATTAGTAAATATCGCAGTTTGAGTATTTTTTATTTTATTGCTTTAGTTTTGATATTGGCTGCTAGTCCCTGGCCATTTAGAGATGCAGTTGGTAGGCCTTGGATTTAGGGTGCTACATTATTTATTAGTTGCCATTTGGCTCCATTAAATTTAAGGGCATCGTAGGATCCATCAGGCATATAGTTTCCATTGTCCTGTTCGGATAAATGTTCTATTAGTATTCTTCGTTTTCCCTTTTGGTAGTCGACTAATAATGTTGAATTATTCGGATAGTCAAAAACCAGTCTATAGGTATTAGCCCCATAGTTACTAAATATTGCACTACCTAATTGATGATAGTTATTGTCTAAAGTTAAAGGTTCAATAATTTTAGTGTTTATTGAGTTGTTTTTTTTACGCCAGCCTAATAGTATATACTGTTTATGCTTTTTAGATGAAACTATAACATTGTAATATATACAACTTAAATCGCTATGATTATTTGAATTTTTTAAGAAATTATCTAATTCTATCCATTTACTATGTTTTGTATTGAATTGTAGTATTGATGTGTATAACCATTTATTATCGCTAATTTTAATTGACCAACTTATTATTCTGAATTTATTATCAGGCGATGTTGTTACATATAAAGGTAGAATATCAGATAAATCTAGTTTGTAAGAATTTTTTTTATTAAGTAAATCTGTTAAATGGGTTTTAAAATCAGTGTGTAATAGTAATTTATCTTCTTGTGAAGTGTTAATGATTTTATCTCCCAGAGCTTTAATATTCTTCTTAATTATATCTGTTGACGGGTCTTGAGCTGCTATAGAATTGGTGCATAAATATAAACTTAGAAGTATTAATAAAAAAAAATGATTAATTAAGAGATATTTTTTCATAATTAGTGAACTATTAATTTAATTTTAATATTAAATTTACAATATCAATTTTTACAATTATTAATAATTGAGTTTTTAAATGTATATGATGAACGGGTAAATATAATTTATCTGCTCATTAATTGTTAATTATTTTAAGCCATCAGTAATCTACTATTACTTATTTATAGTTTAAGAAAGATTACATAATTATTTTGCTTATGAAAGATATATCTACTAGTATCCAAAAGAAACAGCCTAAGAATCTATATGTGTTGTTCTTCTCTGAAATGTGGGAGCGCTTCAGTTATTATGGCATGCGGGCTTTATTGGTTTTGTATCTTACAACTTCATTATTAAAAGGTGGTTTTGAGTTATCTAGATCTCAGGCTTTAAATATATATGCTATTTTTACTGCGTTAGCGTACTTAACTACAATATTTGGGGGTACTCTTGCAGATGCGATATTAGGTAAGAGAAAAGCCGTAATTATTGGTGGGTTACTTATTGCTATAGGTAATTTTGTTTTAGCCTATAGTGTGAATGGCCCTGGTTTTGATGCCAGGTACGATTCATTAATATTGGGTCTTGGTTTTTTAGTTATAGGCACAGGTTTTTTTAAAGCTAATGTATCTACTATGGTGGGTGAGCTTTATAAAGACAATGATCCGAGACGCGATAGTGGCTTTACCATGTTTTATATGGGTATTAATTTGGGAGGTTTCTTAGCACCTCTTATTAGTGGACTTTTGGGTGAAGTATATGGCTGGGCTTATGGTTTTATATCAGCAGGCATAGGTATGGTTATAGGCTTAATTATTCTTATTGCTTTCGGAAAAACATTAGGATCAGTTGGTTTGGGTTCGGTTAAACGATTGAAAAAAATTAGTGATGGGTCTTTATCTGATAAATGTCATGATAAGCTTATGCTTAAAGACTATGTTGATATTGTAGTTTGGTCTATAGGCAGTATAATAGTAACATATTTGTTTTTACGTATCTCAGATTGGTTAGGCAAAGGTGTTTTCAACACTTTAGTAATATTAATTATAGTAGCGTCTGTCATATATATGGTCTATACTATTGTTAAAAATACTAGCGGTAAAACACAGTATAATAGATTATTAGCCATATTGATAATGGCAGTTTTTCAAATAGTATTTTTTGCGGGTTTTGAACAAGCAGGAGGAACCTTTAATCTTTTTGCCCATGATAATACTAATAGGCTTGTTGGATCATTTAATATACCTGCAACTTGGTTTCAATCTATAAATCCTTTTATTATATTTTTGATAGCTCCGGCTTTCTCTGTGATATGGATTTATTTAAATAAAATGGGGAAGAATCCTAGTACACCGGTTAAATTTGCTTTAGGCTTAATATTAGTATCAGCAGGGTTTTTAGTAATGTTTTTTGCTGTAAATGCGACCCAGGGTAATACGGTATTAGTTAGTCCACTGTGGCTGGTTACTGTATATCTTTTTCATACAGTTGGAGAGATATTTTTATCTCCTATAGGGCTATCGCTGGTTACCAAATTATCACCTCCTAAGATAACTTCGCTTATTATGGGTTTATGGATGGCTAGTATAGCATTGGCTAATTATGTTGCAGGAGTTTTAGAGCATCTACTTACTTCAGTATCTCTAAGTTTGTTCCCATTTTTAACCATAGTTTCATTAATATCCGGAATTTTAATGTTATTGCTTACGCCATTAATTAAAAGGCTAATGCACGGTATAGATTAAATTTATGTTTATATAATATAAAATGAAATGGGTAATGATATTAATTTTTGATATCTTTGCCCTTTCATTTTTGTATATATTTTCATTTTTTTTCTATGTCTTGGATATTTTTAATTATTGCAGGTTTATTAGAAATTTCTTTTACTACATTTTTGCAACTGTCGAAGAATTTTACCAAAATAGGTTGGACTATAGCTTTTTTTATTGCAGCAGTAGGAAGTTTTTATTTTCTTAACAAGGCAACGGATAAAATTCCTTTAGGGACATGTTATGCTATCTGGACAGGCATCGGCGCATTAGGGACAGTTTTGATAGGCATTATATTTTTTAATGAACCTAAGTCTATGTGGAGGCTTTTCTTTTTACTTACCTTATTATTATCTATCATAGGACTAAAACTGGTTAGTAATAGTGCACATTAAAAAACTTTCATTACTATTCTCTCCATATATACGGAAATAACACTATAATACTTGTTATAGCTAATATACATATAAAAATAACTGAGATAAAAGAGCTAATATTTACCATACCCTCATTTAATTCTATAGTTATCTTTATAAGGGTTAGGATAGTTGGTAATAACATAGGGCAACCAAGTATTGTTACTAAGCCTATATTAGATTTAGTTTTATTAGCAATAGCTGATAGGAAAGTTAGCACGCTAGATAAACAAATAGCTCCTAAAATTACTATTATTAGGAATAAAATATAGCTTTTTATATTATCTGTTAATAGAATAAAAAATAGAGATTCTATGATTCCTAGTATAGTGATAATAATAGTGTTGTATATTAATTTAGATAGTATTAGCGGTATAGGTTTAGCAATTATATCTGTGTATCTATATGTATTTTGATAATCATTATTCTTTGATGTATAGTTAATAGCTGCGAATAATAATATGATCCAAAATAGTATATGCCATATTCTTATATTAGACTCTTTTAGGGTATAATAACATAAAATAATCGTATTTAGCATATACAAAATAGTATTGCCAAATGTAAGCTTGGATCTTTTATCTATAATAAAATCAGATTTAATTAAGTGTACTATATTATTAATAACATCCATTTATTCAACTATTACAATTTCTGAGCGTCTGTTTAGTTGCTTCCCTTCATTTGTATTATTGTCAGCAATTGGTTTTGTTATTCCGAACCCCTTAAACATAATTAGCTGTTTTTTGCTCATTAATTTTTTTAATAGGTAATAGTATACTACCTGAGCCCTTTTTTCTGATAACTGTTGGTTATAGGAAGCTGAAAATGTATTGTCGGTATGACCATACACAGAAATTTTAATCTTAGGATTTTTTTCTAAGAATTTAGCTACGTTGTCTAGTTCTAATTCAGAGGAGTGATGTAGATTGTATTTGTCTATATCGAACAATACGTTATAAAGAATTACGGTTAATCCGGGTTTTATACTTTTAAGTTTAGCAGTTAAAGTATATATATCGTTTTTAGGATTATTATCTATGATTATCTGCTTTGAGTAAAATAAATAGCCTTTGGCTATAATATTTATTCCGTAAGTTGATCCAGGTTCTAGTGCAGTTAAAAAACTAGCGTTAAATTCATTTACTGCCGAGCTGTATATAATTTTGTTTTTAGTTATGTTATTTATTTCTATCCAAGCCTCATTAACAGGCTTTTCATTTTCATCTACCACATTGCCTTTATATATTACAACGTTATTAGGTCGCAATGTTTGCGGAAGCGTAACCTGGTATAGATCAGATTTGCCAAAACCACCATCGCGATAGCTAGAAAAATAAGCAATTTTAGAGCTTCTATCTACAACTAATCCAAAGTCTTCACTGTCAGAGTTAATAGGGGCTCCTAAATTCTCTGGTTTACTCCATCCTGTTTGATTTTTTCTTGAGACAAAAATATCTTTTTTCCCTAGCCCTTGGTGTCCATCTGAGCTAAAATATAACGTTTGGTTATCAAGATGAATAAATGGCGTTTGTTCATCTTGATCAGTATTTATTTCCGGTCCTAAGTTTTTAGGCGTACTCCATGATCCATCTTCTTGTAAAAAAGTTTTCCATATATCAATTTGGCCATAGCCACCAGATCTGTTACTAGCAAAGTATAGTGTTTTGCCATCTGGAGCAATGCACGGTTGTGATTCCCACCCTGGAGTATTTACTACTTCTCCAAGGTTCTTTAGGTCGGTCCATGTAGAATCATTAACCCTTTTACAATAATATATATCACAACTTCCAAAACTCATGGGCTGATTGCAAAGAGTTAAATAAATAGTGTTGCCGTCTGGAGATATGCTTGCAGCTCCTTCCTTTATATCAGGCAAATTGAAAGGATATAATCCTACCGCTTTAATCCAATTGCCATTGTTGTCTTTTTTGCTGTACATTAAATCCTCGTCTTTTCCTATTTTTCTAGTAAAATATAAAACGGATTCATCAGCTGTTATAGTTGGAAAATATTCATCATCTGCTGTATTAATATTGCTTCCCAAGTTATTTAAGTTTTCATTAGGAGGACTATTAGGAATAAAGAAGAGAGATAATATTAAGTTAAGAGCTAATTGGTATACAAAAATTAACATTTAAAAATTGGTTTAAATCTTAAATAGATTGTTAGAAAAAGATACTCATTTACCTTATAATAAAAAAGCTTAAGTATGTAATTACATACTTAAGCTTTTTTATAGTTATTTTTTAGAAATTTTATAGGCTGTATAGTACACCAAAAGTTACTCTAAGAGCGTCTTTTGAATCTCTCTTTTTACTTAAATTAGTGTTGCTCGATTTAGTAACTAAATTTTTTGCGCCCCAGTTTACTTCAGCTCCTGCTGTAAAGTTTTCAAATATTTTATACATTAAGTTAACAGAAGCATAAGGTATATTAATGTCTAATTTGTTATAATCTGACTGATAAACCTTGCCAACTGCCGCGGAATAGGTGCCCCCATAAAAGCTATTCTTAGTAATCTCTCCATTATTATTAGCATTAATTTGGAAACTAGAATATCCAATTGCAAAAGTAGATACAAATGGAGAGTTTTTAGCGTAACGGATTTCTATAGCAGCAAAGCCACCAAAAGCCGGAATTGTCTTTAATTGAGAGTCAGTTATAAATCCATCGTAGCCGCTTCCTGCAAATGATGAAGTATAAATTCCTATACCCCTACCTACATTACCTTGTACAATAAAACTAACAGCTTCGTTTAAATTAAGTCTGGAACTCAAACTTGTGCCCCAAGAGTTAGCATGAGATGTGCTATCATCAAGGTTCAAATAGCTTATTTTGCGAAATACCCCGGATAATCTTACATGGCTTGCATGTTCGCCAAAAGTATAATCAATGGCACCTACAAGTTCCGGGAAATAAGGGTTTGCTTTTTTTATTGTTCTTTTCTCATCAGTTGCTCCCTTTTCTTTCTCAGGTAATCTATAATCTATTAATGCTTGTTCAAGAGCTAAAGATACTTTTAAAGGATTGTTACGATTAAAAGTATATCTAATAACAGGTTTCCTAAAGCCTATACCTATGCTTGGACCATCTGCATCTAAAGTATTAATAAAAGCTCCAGTGTCTCCAAAAGTACTCCAGGTCTGTCCCACCATCCATCCTTTGTACCTAACATTAATATGACGCATTCTAAATGCTGTTGTCGTTTCCATAGAGCCCAGACCATTGAAATCTCCTTCCACTGTAGTAGTTATAACTTCTCCGTTTCTTAGTTTAAAATCATTAATCATACGCAAAATACTAAGCCTCATATGCATATTAAATGCATTATAGTCGTTTTTTTGGAATACATCGATTTGGGGCAAACTGAAGCTTGGAAATTGATTAAGGCCTCCTGTTATATCAAAATAACCGTTAAGTATTAAAACACCTCCAATATTCGTTGTAACCGATTCGATATGACTAGATTCAGGCATTTTGCTTTCGATAGTAATTTGTGCCGAAGAGCTTAAGCTATTAATAAATAAAATTATGAAAAGTAATACCAGTGACTTTGCGATATTGCTTTTAAGAGTAAATTTTTTTTTCATAGGCTGCATTAATATAAAAAATTTTAAATAGCATTTTTGCGCATAAAATATCAATTATTGTATTTAACCTTAAATCTAAACTCCTAAGTCAGCTACGATTTAAATTAACGTTAATTGATATTAATAGCGTAGTTTAAAGTTAAGGAAAATTCCATTTATTTATTATATTAATTATAAGAAGATAAATAAATATTTATTTTTATACCAGTTAATAATTTAGATACAAAGAATATTTGTTACGTTCATGAGTTATTAGATTAATTAATAAAAACATTATATGTTAAGTAAAATTTTTAAAGTAAGTGAGGAAAATTTTTTAGCTTTAGCAAAAGAAGTATTTAAATATCAGGTTGATAATCTGGATGTATATTATGACTATATTAAAAACACCTTTCCTCATTTAATTTCTAACTACCAAGAGATTCGTAATCTGTCAGAAATACCTTTTATGCCAATATCGGCTTTCAAAAAGTATCGCATAATTTCTAATCATATGGAAAGCCAAGCAGTTTTTATGAGCTCTGGCACTGCTGGAGAAAGAAGCAAACACTATGTTGCTGATTTAGATTTGTATAAACAAAGCTTCACAAAAAGTTTTAAATTATTTTACGGAGATATAAGCGATTGGCATATTTTATCACTATTACCATCGTACGTGGAACAAGGAAATTCGTCGTTAGTATATATGGTAGATAATCTTATAAGAGAAATTGGTGACGATGCCTCTGGTTTTTATTTATACGATCATGAAAAATTGTATAACTCTATAAATAAGCTGGCTGGTACTCAAAAAAAAATATTATTAATAGGAGTATCTTATGCTTTATTAGATTTTGTTGAAAAATACACTTTACAACATAAAATTCACAATCTATTTATCATGGAAACTGGTGGAATGAAAGGTAGGCGAGAAGAAATATCGAAAGAGGCTTTGCACGAAATTTTAAAACAAGCTTTTAAAGTTGATCAGGTTCACTCAGAATACGGTATGACAGAACTCCTATCCCAAGCTTATTCTAGTGGAGGAGGAATTTTTAGATCGCCTAATTGGATGAAAATTATTATTTCAGACTTTACAGATCCTTTTAACTCCGTGAAAGATGGTAAAACCGGCATAGTTAAGGTTATAGATTTAGCGAATATATATTCATGTTCGTTTATACAAACTGAAGATATAGGTGTTAAAATGCCAGGAGAAAGATTTAAAATATTAGGAAGGTTGTCAAGCGCAGATATGCGTGGTTGTAACTTAATGTTAAATGATTAAAATTGTGGAGCTGGAGAGATTCGAACTCTCGTCCAATTATGTAGTTATTATGCTTTCTACATGTTTAGCCACTATCAGATAGTTCAATTATTGCTTTAGTTATGGCTACATAGTAATAATCTATCCTATAAATAATTGTAGGGTAAAAAGCTATAGGAATGCTTTTTACCTTAGCTTTGTTAAACAATGCACCTGAATATATAAAACCCACAAAGCGAGGTTTTAATCAAATGTCTTGTAACCTACACTATGTAGATTTAAAGCTAATTAACATACATGTTAATTAGGCAGCAAGAGCGTAATTATTAGTTTCGCCATTTATAATTAATGATTGCAGCTTTTTAACGGGTTAACTACAAAAACCCGACATGCTTACATAATAGCCTAAGCATATTGTCTAAACCTGTCAGCCCCAAATTTTCAAATATCAAATTGAAAAATTTAATTTTTCAACACAAATATAGATAATATTTAATTATTAAATATTATTGTTGTTCATATACAGAGTTACTTAAAAATCATTTTAAACTTATAAATACATTTTTTATCAAGATAACTCTTGTAATTAATTATAAAATGCATAAATTTGCCAATTCGGAAGCTTTTAATTTCGATTGTATAAAACTTATATTGTTATATAGTTGGTCATAGTATAAGCAGCCATAACAAATGGTATAACTGATATATATAATTTTTATTTTTTGTAATATTTTATATAGTAAATGGAAGGTATAATAGGCAAGAAGATAGGAATGTCTGCTATATTTGATGAGTCTGGGGCTTTTGTGCCGTGTACTTTTATTGAAGCAGGTCCTTGCTATATTTCTCAAATAAAAACTATTGATAAGGATGGTTATAATGCTATTCAATTAGCATATGATAATAAAAAAAAGGTTAAGGAATCTAAGCCTATGTTGGGACATTTTGCTAAAGCATCCATTGATCCTAAAAGAAAGCTGGTTGAATTTAGAGATTTTAGCCTTAAGGAAGGAGAGCAGAAGCTTGGCGATCAGATCGATGTATCTATGTTTCAGGAAGGAGAATATATAGACGTTGTAGGTATAACTAAAGGAAAGGGTTTTCAGGGTGTAGTGAAGCGCCATGGCTTTAGTGGTGTTGGTATGAGAAGTCATGGTCAGCATAACAGAGAGAGGGCCCCTGGTTCTCTTGGTGCATCTTCTTGGCCTTCAAGAGTTTTTAAAGGCATGAGAATGGCTGGTAGAACTGGAGGTGCAAGGCATACGGTTCAAAACTTAAGGGTTTTGAAAGTTTTGAAAGATAAAAATATTCTTGTAGTTAGCGGTTCTGTACCTGGTGCAAAAGGCGGTTATCTCCTTATAGAAAAATAGGTGTTTTGTGTATTATTTTTAATTGAAAAATTGACTGTAATTATATAATAAATAATAAAGAGTTGTGAAAGAAGTAGAAGTGCTTAGCGTTGCTAGCGGAAATTCTAAAAAAGTAGGGTTAAAGCCTGAGATATTTGAGGTGGAGCCTAACAGTCATGTGGAATATCTGTATATAAAAAGTTATCTGGCCAATCATAGGCAGGGAACACATAAAGCTAAGCAGAGAGGTGAAATAACAGGTTCTACCCGAAAATTGCATAGGCAAAAAGGTACTGGCGGGTCACGTAAAGGTGATATTAAGAATCCTTTGTTTAAAGGAGGAGGAAGGGTATTTGGTCCTTTGCCCAGAGATTATTCTTTAAAAATTAACAAAAAAGTTAAATCCTTAGCCAGGTTATCAGCATTAAGCAGAAAAGGGTCTTCAGATAATGTTTTAGTGATTGAAGATATTACTTTTAATGGATGTAAAACTAAAGAATTTACTGGAATGCTTGCTAAGTTAAATATTCAGTGTAGCGACAAAGGAAAGATTCTTTTAGTTCTGTCTAGTTTCAAGAAAAATGTCTATTTAGCTAGCAGGAATTTGCCTAACGTTAGTATAGTTACATATGACTTATTAAATGCTTATTTTGTAGCTGTTTCAAATAAAGTGATTTTTGAAGAATCTGCTTTGTCTAACTTAGAAGAGTTAGTGCTGGCAAATAATAAATAATAGAACTGAGAGATAATTTAAAATAAGAACAATGAATTTTTCTATTTGTAAGCCACTAATTACAGAAAAAAGTAACATTAGCGCCGAGCGCAACAAATATACTTTTATAGTTGATGTTCATGCTACTAAGTCGCAAATCAGGGCTTCATTTATGCATATTTATAATAACAAAGATGCAAAAGCTCCCTTGGAAATTGCTAGCATAAATACTGTACGCTATTTAGGTAAAAAAAAGCGCAGGCATTCTAAAGGTGGATCCATAGAAGGAAAGAAGTCAGATTATAAAAAGGCAATAATAACTTTGAAAAAGGGCGATTCTATAGATATGTATTCAGTGCCTGATATAAAAGAATAAAAAGATAATTGTAAGTATTATAGAATATTATGAGTGTTGCTAAATTTAGGCCTATAACACCTGGTCTTAGATTTAAAGTTGCATCTGGGTTTTCAGGGATTACAGCTAGTAAGCCAGAGAAAAGCTTAATTGCTCCTTTGAAAAAGACTGGTGGTCGTAATAATGTTGGGAAAATGACCATGCGCTATATGGGTGGTGGCCATAAAAAGAAATATAGAGTTATAGATGTAAAAAGAGATAAATTTGGTGTTGAAGCTAAAGTTGCATCTATAGAATACGATCCGAATAGAACTGCTCGTATTGCATTATTATATTATGTAGATGGAGAAAAACGTTATATAATAGCGCCTAATAAACTACAAGTAGGAGATACGCTCGTTTCAGATAAAAAACCAGTGCCTGTAAAAGATGGCAATGCCATGCAACTTAAAAGCATGCCTTTTGGTGCTGCGGTTCACGCTATAGAGTTAATCCCTGGTAAAGGGGCTTCTTTAGCTAGATCAGCAGGTTCGTATGCAACTGTCATGGCAAAGGAAGAAAGATTTGTTACTGTTAAATTGCCATCAGGCGAGGTAAGGCGCATCCATGGTGAGTGTATGGCAACTTTAGGTGTTGTTTCCAATTCTGAAAGAATAAACGAACAGCTTGGTAAGGCTGGACGGAAGCGCTGGTTAGGCCGTAGGCCTAGAGTTAGAGGTGTCGCTATGAACCCTGTTGATCACCCGATGGGAGGTGGCGAAGGGAAAGCATCTGGTGGGCATCCACGCTCTAGAAAGGGTTTAATTGCAAAAGGATACAAAACTAGAAATAAGAAAAAAATGTCTAGTAAATATATAATTTCTGGTAGAAAATAAAATACTATTAATGGCAAGATCAATAAAAAAAGGTCCATATGTGGCTTACCATTTATTGGAAAAAATAGAGAAGATCTCACAAGAAAAAAACAAAAAAGTAATAAAAACTTGGTCTCGTAGGTCAACTATAACTCCTGAATTCTTAGGACTCACTTTTGCAGTGCATGACGGTAGGAAATTTGTTCCGGTATTTGTAACCGAGAACATGATAGGTCATAAGCTTGGTGAATTTGTGCCAACTAGAACTTTTAGAGGTCACGCTGGTAATAAAAAATAATTAATGTCTATGGATAATTCGTCTACAAATGTATCTTTAAAAAACTGTCCGGTGTCAGCTTTAAAAGTTCGGACTGTTGTTGATTTGCTGAGAGGGGAAAGCGTTGCTTATGCACTCTCAGCATTAAAATATCATTCTAAAAAAAATATATCTGAGTATTTAAGTAAACTAGTGAAAGCTGGTATTGCGAGCTGGAAAGAGAAATATACAAGTGCAAATGAAATAGACATTAAATGTCTGTATATATCTGAAATAGCAGTAAATCAAGGAAGCTATGTTAAAAGGATGCGTGCTGCTTCAAGAGGCCGTGTTCATAGAATAAAAAGACCGTACAGTCATATACTATTGACGATTAAGAATAGGAGTACTGCAGTGGAAGTTAATGACTCTGCAAATACCTTAGTGTCTGTTGATAATAAAAAAGAAAAATAAAAATTATAAATAATGGGTCAGAAGATTAATCCTATAGGATTTAGGCTAGGCGTTGTAAAAGGTTGGGATTCTAGCTGGTTTGGATCAAAAAAAGCTAACGATTATAGTTTAAAGCTTATTGAAGATGAAAGAATACGTAAGTATTTATTAGCCCGTGTGCCTAAAGGTGGTGTAGCAAAAATTGTTATAGAAAGAACTTTAGATAAAGTAGTGGTAGTAATACATACTTCTAGACCAGGGCATGTTATTGGTAAAGGTGGGCAAGAGGTAGATAAAATAAAAGCGTCGTTAGAGAAGCTTATCAAAAAAAATGTTCATATAAACATATTTGAAATCAAAAAACCAGAATTGGATGCAACCCTGATCGGTGAAACTGTGGCTAGGCAGCTAGAGTTAAGGTCTCCATTCCGTAGAGCTATGAAATTGCCGATTGCTACAGCTATGCGTATGGGAGCTGAAGGAGTTAAAATAGCAGTGTCTGGTCGTATAGGAGGCGCTGAGATGGCCCGTACGGAAAAATATCAAGAAGGCAGAGTGCCTTTGCATACTCTTAGATCTGATATATCATATGCTTTGGTTGAAGCTCAAACTGCCTACGGCAAGCTTGGAGTAAAAGTATGGGTTTGTCAAGGAGAAGTTTATGGTAAGCGTGTAAGCGGTTCCTTATCTGGTAGTAAAAGAATAGACGTACAGCAAGATTTTAATACGAATAGTAATAAAAAACCTTTTTTTAAAGAATCTTCAGGTAGAAAGGCTGGTGTTAATCCTAAGAAAAGAAAAAATGTACCACCAAGTAAGTAAGATTTTATTGTTGAATTTTATTAGTTAAATATTTATATGGCTGATCAACCTAGAAAAGTAAAATATAGAAAACAGCATAAGATGCCCATTAATTTATACGATAGTATAGAAACTAGAGGGCATAGATTAGCGTTTGGATCGTATGGTTTAAAATCCTATGAAGTAGGCAGAATTTCTGCTCGTCAGATAGAGGCGGCTCGTAGAACTATAACCAGATATACTAAAAGAGAGGGGCAGCTATGGATTAAAATATTTCCTGATAAACCTATAACTAAAAAACCAGCTGAGGTTAGGATGGGTAAAGGTAAAGGTGCTCCTGAGTATTGGGTTGCAGTTATTAAACCAGGCAGGATACTTTTTGAACTGGATGGTATTTCTGAGAAAGATGCAAAGCAAGCTTGCTGGTTAGCATCGCAAAAATTGCCTATACGTACAAAGTTTGTTAAACGTGTAGAATTGGGTTAATTGAAAAATATAATTATTAAGAAAGTGGCTAATATTAATGATCAGGATATGAACAAGATGTCTTTGAATGAGGTCAATGTTCAACTAATTCAAGCTCTCAATAAATTTCAAAAGGCTAAGTTTTCTGCAGCATTAGGGTCTTTAGAAAATCCTAATGTTTTAAAAAGTTATAGAAAAGAGATTGCTCGATTAAAAACAGCCTTAACTTTAAAATCTAAAAGTGTTTAAAGCTGTTTATTTTATTTATTTTTTGGTACATTTGTTCCATAGTTAAAGTAATTTTTATGTCTGATAGTATACAATCCGTAAGAAAACAAAGAAAAAAGAAAATAGGCATAGTTGTAAAAAATAAAATGGACAAATCGGTATTAGTATCGATACAGAAGCCTAAAGCAGCCCATGGTATATACGGCAAATCTATTTTACGTACTACCAAATTGATGGCACATGATGAGAATAACCAATGTAATATTGGCGATAAGGTCCTGATAATGGAAACCAGACCTTTGAGTAAGTATAAAAGTTGGGTTGTTATGAAAAAATGCGATTAGCATTAGTATACATAGTTTAATTATTGTAATAAAATTAGAAATGATTCAGCAAGAAACTAGAAATATAACAGTTGCAGATAACACTGGGGCTAAAGAAGTGCTCTGTATAAGAGTTTTAGGCGGAACAGGCAAAAGATATGCTAGAGTTGGCGATACCATAGTTGTATCTATAAAAAAAGCTTTGCCTCAAAGTGCTGTTAAAAAAGGATCTGTTTCTAAAGCTGTTGTAGTTAGGACAGTTAAAGAAATAAGGAGAAGAGATGGTTCTACTATAAAATTTGATGATAACGCAGTTGTTCTTTTAAATGCATCGTTGGAAGTTAGAGGTACTAGAGTTTTTGGTCCTGTTGCAAGAGAGCTTAGAGATCGATCTTTTACTAAAATCGTATCTTTGGCACCAGAAGTTCTTTAGAGTTTATTAAATTAAGTGTTTTATGGTAATTGTTAGCAAAGCAAGAAAAAAAGTTAAGCTTAAAGCTGGGGATCTGGTTAAAGTAATATCTGGAGATTCTAGAGGCAAAGAAGCTAAAATTCTTAAGATCGATACGAAAAAAAATCGTGCTCTGCTTGAGGATGTTAATTTGGTTGTTAGGCATAAAAAGCCTACAGCTAAAAATGTAAAAGGTACTATAGTTAAGGTTCCAGCTCCTATTAATTTATCTAATTTAATGTTCGTAGATACAAAGGGTACTGCTACAAGGTTAGGAAAAAAAATTGATGAAAGTACAGGTAAACTTAGTCGTTATTCTAAAAAATCTGGAGAGTTTATAAAATGAGTATAAGTGTAGATTATAAGCCAAGGCAACAAGTGCATTATAAAGAAGTAGTTGTTCCATATCTAAAAGAGAAATTTGGTTTTAAAAATATAATGCAAATCCCAAGGATTGAAAAGATTTGCATTAATAAAGGTATAGGTGCTGCAGTTTCTAATAAAAAAGAAATAGATGAAGCTCTTAACGATATTTCTAACATAACAGGGCAAAAAGCAGTGGTTACTCTTTCTAAAAAAGATATATCTAATTTTAAGCTTCGTAAGGGTTATCCTATAGGAGTTAAAGTAACATTGCGAAAACAATACATGTACGAATTTTTAGATAGGCTTATATCTATTGTTTTGCCGAGAGAAAGAGATTTTAAGGGCATTAACCCTAAAAGCTTTGATGGTAGAGGAAATTATAATCTGGGTATTAGAGAGCAAATTGTATTTCCTGAAATTAATATGGGTAGTGCTATTAAAATTGGTGGATTGGACATAACTTTTGTTACTACAGCTGATAGAGATGAGGTGGCTTTAGAGCTTTTAAAAAAGTTCGGCATGCCATTTAAAGAAAATTAATCTTACATAAGAGAATAAAGAAACATATAAATTAGTTTATTATGGCTAAGGAATCTATAAAAGCAAGAAATATAAAAAGGCTGTTGAACGCTAAAAAAGACGCTAAAAGGCTAGAGCTAAAAAAAAATGGCGATTATATTGCTTTAGACAAGCTACCTAAGAATGAATCTCCGGTTAGAAGGCGTAATAGATGTGCATTGACAGGTAGATCCAGAGGTTTTATTAGGCGTTTTGGTTTGTCTAGGTTAGTTGTTAGGGAATTTGCTATGAAAGGCAAGTTGCCTGGTGTTATGAAATAATTATAAGATTATATAGAATTTATACATATTAATTTTTATGCATACTGATCCAATATCAGATTATTTAACTAGGTTAAGAAATGCTACAAAAGCAGGTTTAAGAGTTGTTGATATCCCAGCATCTAATATTAAGCTTCAAATAACTCAGGTTTTATTTGAATATGGCTATATTTATAGCTATAGATGTGAAGAAAGTGATGGGAAAAAACTAATAAAAATTGCTTTAAAATATGACAAAAGCACAGGAGAATCGTCAATACAAAGCATTAAGCGAATATCAAAGCCTAGCTTAAGGAAATATGTAAAGTCAACTAATTTGCCAAGAGTTCTAAATGGTTTGGGTATAGCTATTATATCTACATCTAATAAAAATAAAGGTGTAATAAGTGATAAAGAAGCTAGAAAGCTTAATATAGGTGGAGAGGTATTATGTTATGTTTATTAATAAAATCGATTATTAATTAAAATTTAAATTTTAATTTAAAATGTCTAGGATAGGGAGCAAGCCTATAAAATTAGTGACTGGGGTAAATGTAGATCTTAACTCTAACGTTGCCTCTGGTACTTTGGTAAATATTAAAGGCCCATTGGGTAATATGTCTGTTAGTATTGATAAAGAAATTTCAATTGCTTTAGACAATGATGAATTACAGCTTTTACCTGTTAAAGATAAGTATGGTAATAATGTAGCAGCTAAATGGGGGCTTTATAGGTCTATAGTAAACAATATGATAATAGGTGTTTCTAGTGGATTTAAAAAAGAAATGGAATTGATTGGTGTGGGTTATAGAGCTAGTGTAGAGTCTAATATATTAGATTTATCAGTCGGTCATTCGCATCATGATATAATTAGTTTGCCTCCGGAAATAAAGGCTAGTGTAGTTGCTGCAAAAGGTCAGCCGCCAAGAATAATATTAGAATCTTTTGATAAACAATTGCTAGGGCAAGTTTGTGCTTGTATTAGAGCAATAAGGCCTCCTGAACCTTATAAAGGTAAAGGTATACGTTTTGTTGGGGAGCTTGTAAGAAGAAAAGCTGGTAAAACAGCTAAAAAATAAAGTTTAGATATTATGAAAAAAAAGATACTAGGCAGAGATAAAATAAAAATTTCTATACGTAAGAAAATTTTTGGTACAGCAGATAAGCCAAGACTAACTGTATTTAGGAGCAATAAAAATATATATGCTCAAGTTATCTTAGATGATCAAGGTAAAACTATTGTTAGTGCATCAAATAAAGAAATAAAAAAGGAAGCAAATATTAGTAAAGCGGAGCAAGCTAAGCAAGTAGGTTTGCTTTTAGCTGAGAAAGCTAATTCTGCAGGTATAAAAACTATCGTTTTTGATAGGAATGGTTATTTATACCATGGTCGTGTTAAAAAATTAGCTGAAGGAGTTCGCGAGGGCGGGATGATATTTTAATTTTAACTTAATAACTTATCTGAATATGGCTTTAAACCATAAAAAAAATTATAAAAATGTAAAGGCTAGTGAGGTAGAGATAACTGAAGAGAAATTAGTTAATATACGCCGCGTAGCTAAAGTTACTCAAGGTGGTCGTGTTTTTAGTACTTCAGCCATAGTTGTAGTAGGGAATAGGTCTACTCATGTGGTTGGTTATGGCCTTGGTACAGCTAAAGAAGTTGTAGGTGCTGTAACTAAGGGAACTGATAGTGCAAAAAAAAGTTTAGTTGCAATAAATGTAATTAACGGTACGATCCCACACGCAACAACCGCTAAATTTGGAGGAGCTGAGGTTTTTATTAGACCAGCGGCCCCCGGTTCAGGTATAGTTGCTGGAGGAGCTATGCGTGCTGTTTTGGAAAGTGTTGGAATAACAGATATACTAGCCAAATCTAAAGGCTCGTCTAGCCCACATAATGTTGTAAAAGCTACTCAAAAAGCCTTATTAAAGTTACGTACGCCCAAAATGATTGCAAAACAAAGGGGTATAACTTTAGATAAGCTATTCAATGGATAATCTTATTATTTAAATAATGACTAAAGTTACTGTTAGTTTAAAAAGAAGTCTTATAAGAAGACCTGAAAGTCAAAGAAAAGTTGTATACTCTTTAGGGTTGACTTCTAAAATTAATTCTAAAGCCACAGTTGCTATAACTACGGCTTCACTAGGTATGATAAAGAAAGTATTCCATCTTATATCAATAAATAAGATTTAGGACATTACTGCAAATAAACAATATAATTTATATGGAGGATTATTTATCAGCATTAAGACCGGCTTTAGGGTCAATAAAAAAAAGCAAGAGGATCGGTAGGGGACAAGCATCTGGTAAAGGTGGCACCTCTACTAAAGGTCATAAAGGCGCTCAGTCTAGATCTGGATATAAGTTTAAGTTAGGGTTTGAAGGCGGGCAGATGCCTTTACAAAGACGCATACCTAAATATGGATTTAAAAATATTAATAAGATACTATATAAATTGATCAATCTAGACGAATTAGACAAATTGGCAAATAAGCATGTTGTTGATAAAATTGATTTTGATTTTTTAGTTAAAGTGGGTTTGGTTAATAAAAACGATAAAGTCAAGTTGCTTGGCAATGGGAAATTAACTAAAGCAATTGAAGTAATTGTGCATAAATCTTCTGGAACAGCTGCAGAAGCTGTTCAGAAAGCAGGTGGCAAACTGACTTTACTATAACCATTCTAATATGAAGAAGTTTTTAAACACTGTATCTGATATTTGGAAAATCCAAGATTTAAAAAAAAGAATAATATATACCTTGTTTTTTATATTGATGTATAGGGTAGGATCGTATATAGCTTTACCTGGCATTGATACAAATTTATTAATGAATAACGATGAGGGTAGGGGGATATTAGGTCTTATTAATATGTTTGCCGGAGGAGCTTTTTCCAGAGCTTCTATTTTTGCTTTGGGTGTTATGCCTTATATATCAGCATCAATAATAATGCAGCTTCTATCAATTACTATACCTTTTTTCCAAAAACTGCAAAGAGAAGGAGAAAGTGGTAAAAGATATATAAATAAAGCTACGCGTTTATTGACCATATTGATAACTGTAGTTCAAGCTAGCGTCTATATTAAGTCAATGATAAGTCCCGAAGCTATACTTGTTAATCATTTATTATTTAATATATCTTCAATTATTTTTATTGCGGCTGGAACTATGTTTGTAGTCTGGTTAGGTGAAAAAATAACAGACAAGGGTATAGGCAACGGTATTTCTATTATTATTATGATAGGAATTATTGCAAGGTTGCCAGGTTCTTTAACTAGTGAAATTTATTATAGAATTAACGCTCCTGGTGGGATGGTTATATTTTTAATAGAGTTGATGTGTATGGTTGTCTTGATAATGCTAGTTATTTATCTTATAAGAGCAACCAGAAACATACCTATTAGTTACGCTAAGCAATATTTAGGAGGAAGTTCTAATATCGGCGCAGCTAGGCAATATATACCCTTGAAAGTTAATTCTGCTGGTGTTATGCCTATTATTTTTGCACAAGCGTTCATGTTTATACCTACAGCCATGGCTTCAATGTTTAAAGACAGCGCTAATAACGCTTTTTTCATGGCATTTAGAGATTATGGGTCATTTACTTATAATAGCATTTTTTCATTATTAATAATTTTATTTACATTTTTATATACAGCTGTTGCCATTAATTCAAATACGATGGCTGATAATATGAAAAAAAACAATAGTTTTATTCCTGGTGTAAAACCTGGTAAAGCAACTGCCCACTATATAGATAATATTTTATCTAGAATGACTTTGTTTGGGGCAGTCTATTTAGCCTTTATAGCTTTTATACCTGCTATAGCGATATATCTGGGTGTAGATCGCAATTTTGCACAATTTTTTGGCGGGACTTCGCTTATAATAATGGTAAGTGTAATAATAGATACTAAACAACAAATTAATAGCTATTTGTTATTTAATAGATATGATAAAATGAGCGGATCTGTTAGATTTAAAAATTTAGGTTTTATAAGATAATATTGTTGATTTTTAAAATTAGCGATTTTTTTAAGTATGATTGTATATAAAAGCCTAAGAGAAATAAATATAATAAAGGAGGGAGCTGAAATATTATCTAAAACTTTAGGTGAAGTTTCAAAATATATTAAAGAAGGGGTAACAACTCAATATTTAGATAAGATAGCTGAGGAGTTTATATTGGATAATAAGGCTATTAGTGCTTTTAAAAATTATAATGGTTTTCCTGCAACTCTATGTATTTCAATCAACAACGAAGTTGTTCATGGGTTACCATCGAATCGTTCTCTAAAAGATGGGGATATAGTTAGTATTGATTGTGGAGTTAAATATAAGGGTTACTATAGCGATTCAGCTTATACATTCCCTGTAGGAAATGTATCTAAAGAAGCTTCTAAATTATTGGATATTACAAAAGAAAGTTTGTTTGTTGGAATTGCTAACTTTAACAAAGGATCTTACTTAATGGATCTGGGATCGTCTATACAGAATTTTGTTGAAGCTAACGGTTTTAATGTAGTAAGAAGTTTGGTAGGTCATGGTATAGGTAAAAAATTACATGAAGAGCCTAATGTTCCTAACTATAAAGATTTTGATAGTAGGTTTTATGTGAAAGCAGGTTTGGTCGTTGCTATAGAGCCTATGGTAGTATGCGGTGATTATTCATTAACTCAATCTAAAGATGGTTGGACTATTGTAACTTTAGATGGAAGTTTAGCAGCGCATTTTGAGCATACAGTAGCTGTTTATGAAGATAAAACGGAAATTTTGACTAATTTTGCATATATTGAGGAAAGATTAAAGATATAAATGTTAATGGCTAAAGACAAACAAGAATATTTTGAACAGGATGCAGAGGTAGTACGTAACCATGGTAAGGGTAATTTTGAAGTACAGCTTAAAAACGGCGTTAAAATTAATGCAGTTTTGTCAGGAAAAGTTAGATCTAATTATATTAAAATTATCCCTGGGGATAAAGTAAAATTAGAAATATCGGCTTATAACCCTGAGCTGGCTAGAATAGTTTACAGGTATTAATTATACATAAAGATGAAAGTTAAAGTTTCAGTAAAAAAAAGGAGTGTTAAAGCAAAATTTGTACGCCGAAAAGGTGTTTTGTATGTTATTAACAAGGAAAATCCAAGGGAAAAACAAAGACAAGGGTGATAAAACTTACTGTTTAATTAAATAATTATTGTTGAATATATTATTATAAGTACTATAAATTAAAATGGCAAGAATAGCAGGAATAGATTTGCCGCAAAATAAGCGTGGGGAAATAGGTTTAACTTATATACGCGGAATAGGTAGACCAACAGCAAAAAAAATATTAGAAATTTTAAACATTAGTTTAGATAAAAAAGTCAAAGATTGGACTGAGAAAGAACTTGGTGATATTAGGTCAAAAATTGATGAATATCCTACAGAAGGTGTCCTTAGATCCGAAGTTCAACTTAATATTAAACGCTTAATGGATATAGGTTGCTATCGCGGTATAAGACATCGTAAATCTTTACCTGTTAGAGGGCAAACTACAAAAAATAATGCTCGTACCCGTAAAGGTAAAAGGAAAACTATAGCGAATAAAAAGAAGGCTACTAAGTAGTTGTAGTTTTATTTAATGTTTAATGAAAATTTTTATAAGATTATTACTTTATGTCTAAAGCACCTAACAAAAAAGCTTCAAAGAAGGTTAAGGTTAAATTTGGATCTGCAGGTCAAGCACACATTGTTACCACATTTAACAATATGAAGATTAATATTACTAATGAAAAAGGAGAAACTATTTTATGGTCATCTGCAGGTAAAAAAGGCTATAAAGGGTCAAAAAAGAATACTCCTTTTGCTGCCATGCAAATAGCTACCGATTGTTCTAAGCAGGCTTGCGATTTAGGATTAAAGGATATAGACGTATTTATTAAAGGTCCTGGAGCTGGAAGAGAGGCTGCCATAAGAGCTTTGTATGGTGGAGGTTTGAATATAAAAACAATTACCGACGTTACGCCTTTACCTCATAATGGCTGTAGGCCTCCTAAGCGCAGGCGTGTATAATATCAATAATTTCAATAACTTTTATTTTAAAGTTTTAAGTTTAATACATTATTATGGCAAGATACATAGGTCCTAAAACTAGAATATCACGTAAATTCGGCGAGCCTATATTTGGTAGTGATAAATATTTTGAAAGGAAAAAATATCCTCCTGGACAATTTGGTCCTTCTAAAAGATATAGTAAAAAATCTGAATATGCTATACAGCTACAAGAAAAGCAGAAGTTAAAATATAAATATGGTGTTTTAGAAAGGCAATTTAAGAAAACATTTAACGAAGCTGAACATAAGCATGGGCCAACTGGAGATAATCTAATGCAACTTCTTGAGTTAAGGTTAGACAATACTATATATAGATTAGGTTTAGCTAGTACGCGGGCAGGAGCTAGGCAATTAATTAGTCACAAGCATGTCCTTATTAATGACAGAGTAGTGAATATTCCTTCGTATATATTACGTGTTGGGGATATAATAGAAATTAGAGAAAGATCAAAAAATTTGGAGTCTATACAGATAGCGCAAAAAGCTTCTCGAGTACATAAGTATGGTTGGCTTCATTTCGACAAATCATATCTTAAAGGTAGTGTTGTAAATTTACCTGACGTTGAAGATGTGATTGAAAATGTAAAAGTTCAGTTAGTAGTAGAGTTGTTCAGTAGGCATTAATACTATAAATTTGTATTTAATACATTTTTAGCGTTAGGCTGCTTATTGATTAATTAATAAAAAATTAAGTTATAAAGATTAATAATGTCTATTTTATCTTTCCAAAAGCCTGAAAAGGTTTTGATGCATAAAAATAATGATTTCTATGGTTCTTTCGAATTTAGGCCATTAGAGCCTGGTTTTGGTGTCACTATAGGTAATGCTCTTAGGAGAGTATTATTGTCGTCATTAGAAGGTTATGCAATTACAAGCGTAAGATTATACGATATACCTCATGAGTTTTCAACAATTAAAGGTGTTTTAGAAGACTGTACAGATATAATTTTAAATCTTAAGCAAATTAGATTAAAAAAAATTAACGAGTCTCAGGAAGAAGAGGAATTTGTTAAAATTAGTATAAAAGGGAAAGACGCATTTTTGGCATCTGAAATTACTGCTGCATCTGGATTATTCGAGGTAATTAATAAAGATTTAGTAATATGCCACTTGGAGAAAGACGTTAACTTAGATATTGAGTTGACTATTAAAAAAGGTAGAGGTTACGTTCCATCTGAAGAAAATAAGCAGGATTCTTCTCAAGTTGGAACTATATATATAGATTCTATTCATACACCCATAAAAAATGTTAAATATACTATAGATGATTACAGGGTAGAGCGTAAGACAGATTATGAAAGGTTATTCTTAGATATAGAAACAGACGGAACGATATTGCCTGAAGATGCATTGAAGGAGGCAACAAAGATACTTATGCAGCATTTGGCGTTATTATCTAACGAGGAAATATGTTTAGAGATTCCTAAAGAAGACGATGGTAATATAGAGTCAATTAATCAGATTAGAAGATCATTAAATACTGATATACAAGAATTAGGATTAACTGTACGTTCGGCTAATTGTTTACGAGCAGCAGATATTAATTATATGTACGAACTTGTAAGTTTAAATTTGAATGACTTGCTAAAATTTAGAAATTTTGGTAAAAAATCTTTAAACGAAATTAGGGATTTAGTAGAGTCAAAAGGTTTACATTTTGGAATGGATGTACGTAAATATTTAAAATAATAGAAAATATTGCACATTTTTTTAGTTTACATTTATGAGACACAATAAAAAAATCAATCATTTAGGACGAACGAAGGCTCACAGGGTGGCATTATTACAGAATCTATCAGTATCTTTAATAGAATTTAAGCGTATATGTACTACTTTAGCTAAGGCAAAAGCTTTACGCACATATATTGAACCAGTTTTAACTAAAGGTAAAACAGATACTGTAAGCTCTAGAAGAGAAGTATTTAGACAGCTGCAGCATAAATCTGCAACTAAGCTTTTATTTGGCGACATAGCTGTTAAGATAGCTGATAGGCCAGGAGGATATACGCGTATTATAAGGACGAATAAACGTAAGGGAGATTCGGCTGAAATGGCATTTATAGAGCTAGTTGACTATAATAATATCTATAAAAGCACTCAAAGTACTCCTACAGATAATCAATCTAGGAAAACTCGTAGAGGTAGATCTGCAGTTAAAAAGAATACAGAATTAGATAATAGTACGGAAGTAGCCACTGAAGGGAAAAACTCTGATTAAAAAATATTTATTATAATTATAGATATTATGCATATGGTATCTATGAAACAAAAAAGTAGTATATCGATCGATATACTACTTTTTTGTTTAGTTATTTACTTGCATTTAATTTAGAGTATTGGTTATAGAATTCTATAATAGTTTCTATTCCTTTATAAAAATTAAACAATCCAAATTTTTCATTCGGTGAGTGTAAATTATCAGAATCTAAACCAAACCCTAATAATATAGCATCTGTTTTAAGTTCTTCTTCAAAAGTAAGTACTATAGGAACGCTACCACCGCTTTTAGTCGGTATAGGTTTACTACCAAAAGTTTTTTTCATAGCTAGTTCAGCGGCTTTATAAGGTATAGAGTCTATAGAAGTATAGACAGGATTAGCTTCGCCGAATATTTTCATATTGTACTTTATACCTTTGGGTATATGGTTGTCTATATGTTGCTTTAATAAACTTAATATCTCTGTTGCTTTTTGTTTTGGTACTAATCTAAGTGATACTTTCGCGTATGCTTTACTAGGAATTATAGTTTTTGATCCTTCACCTGTATAACCGCTCCACATACCATTGACGTCTAAAGACGGTCGTATAGAAGTTCTCTCTAATATATTATACCCTTTTTCTCCATAAACGTCATTTATACCTAGGTTCTTAGTGTAATCTGCTACAGATATATTTTGTTTATTGAGGTCGTCTCTATCTTGCTGAGAAAGATTTATGACTGAGTCATAGAAACCAGGAATTGCTATTTTATTCTCTTTATCAAAAAAACTATTTATCAGTTTTCCTAATATTATAGCTGGGTTTGCTACTGTTCCCCCGTATGCACCGCTATGTAGATCTCTATTTGGCCCAGTAAGTTCAATCTCTACATATAATATTCCACGTAAACCACAGTTAATAGAGGGTGTATTGTTATCAATAATAGATGTGTCTGAAACTAGTAAAACATTTGCAGCAAGCAATTTTAAGTTATCCTTAACAAAAATACTTAAGTTAGGAGATCCAATTTCTTCTTCCCCTTCAATAATAAATTTTATATTACAAGGTATACTATTAGTTTTATTCATCGCCTCAAAAGCCTTTATATGCATGTAAACCTGACCTTTATCGTCAGAAGAACCTCTAGCGAATATGGCTCCTTCAGGGTGTTCATTAGTTTTTTTAACGACAGGATCAAATGGAGGAGTTTCCCATAATTCCAATGGATCTGGCGGTTGGACATCATAGTGACCATACACTAATACGGTTGGTAGGTTTTTATCTATAATTTTTTCTGCATATACTACAGGATGTCCTTTAGTTTTATATATATTTGCATTCTCTGCTCCGGCCTCTATAAGCTTATTTTTTATAAATTCTGCTGTCTTAAGTATATCTTGATTATAATTAGAGTCTGTACTAATAGACTTTAATTTTAATAATTCTAAAAGTTCGTCAAGAAAGCGTTTTTTATTATCTTCTAAATATTTATTTGCTAAATTCATAATATTTACTTTGGTTAAAATATGGTTGAAGAATTATAAGAAATATAATCGTTAATGAAAACAATTAAACTCCTTATTCTATTACTTGTAGTAAATATAATAATTTTAAGTTGTAGACGTAATAATTTAATAGATAAGAATATTTTAGACAAAGCAACTTTAGCAAATATAATAGCTGACATATATATTGTATCTCATAGCAGTGAAATTAATGCTTTCAATCAAAGTATATCCTCGGGTAATAGTAATATAAACCCTCACACTATAAATGAACAGTTGAATGCTTACGAATTAGATAAATTGTATAATAGATACAATACAAATAGATTTATTGTATATAAAACATATAGGTATTACCTTAAAGACGGAGATATTGAAAAAACAAATAAATTAAAAGAGATATATATGCTAGCGAGCCAAATAATAGCAGATAAAAAAAGAGAGTTGCAATTAATTATCAATAATAAAGATAACAAAAAATGAAAAACGTAGCGATATTTGGATCTACAGGCTCAATAGGAAAACAAACCTTAGATGTTATATCTGAAAATTTAGGTTACTATAAAGTGCAATTTCTTAGTGCACATAATAACATAGAGGAGTTAATAAAGCAAATAACTTGCTTTAAACCTAAATGTATTTGTGTTACAACTAAAGAAAATTGTATTAGATTACAAAATATAGTTGGTAATAGCACGAAAATATTATTAGCAGACGAATTTTCTGTTGATGTTTTAAAAGAATGCAATATAGATATAAGCTTAGTAGCAATACCTGGCTTTGCCGGACTTAAACCAACAATAGAATCAATAAAGCTAGGGAAAACTGTAGCGCTAGCTAATAAAGAGAGCTTAGTTGTTGCTGGAAATATTATAATGGATTTAGTTGCAAAGCATAATGTGACTTTAGTGCCAGTTGATTCTGAACATTCTGCGATTTTCCAATGCTTAATGGGTGAACATAATAATAGCGTTGAAAAAATTATTTTAAGCTGCTCTGGTGGTCCTTTTTTTGGTAAAAGTCTAGATGAAATCGATGATTGTAATAATCAAATATCTATAAAACACCCCGTTTGGTCAATGGGTAGAGGAATAACTATTGATTCTGCAACTCTAATGAACAAAGCATTTGAAATTATAGAGGCTAAATGGTTATTCGATCTAGATCCAGAACAAATTGAATGTATTATACATCCAGAGTGCATAATACATTCGTCAGTGCTATTTAAAGATGGATCTATAAAAGCTCAACTTGGTTATCCTGATATGCGGGTACCAATTAGATATGCATTATCTTATCCAAATAGAAGCGTAACGGATAACAAAAAGTTTTCGTTTACAGATATAGGGAAATTAAATTTTTATAAACCTGATAAAATTACTTTTAAAAGCTTAAATTTGGCTTATGTATCTTTAAAAAAAGGTGGTAATATAGCATGTGCATTGAATTCTGCTAATGAGATAGCAAGGGAGTTATTCTATGAAAATAAAATAAATCTAAGCCAGTTTTATTCAATAATTTCAGAAGCTCTGGAAAATGTTACTTTCATACAAAATCCTAAATATATGGACTATGTTAATACGGATAAACAAGCACGAAGTTTATGTTATCAAATATATGAAAAACAGTTACATTTAAAGATATAACAATATAGACGTCAATATTTACTTAGAAAATACAAATAAAATTATGGGTGTATTAACAATGGTAGTACAGCTATTAGCTGGATTCTCTTTTTTAATAATTATACATGAGTTTGGACATTTTATAGCTGCTCGGATATTTAAGTTGAGGGTAGAAAAATTTTATTTATTTTTTGATGCGTTTAATATAAAATTTTTTAAATATAATAAAAACGGTTGCGAGTACGGGATTGGTTGGCTTCCTCTTGGAGGCTATGTTAAGATATCTGGAATGGTTGATGAATCTTTAGACAAGGAACATCTTGACCAGACGCCTAAAAAATGGGAGTATAGGTCACGACCAGCTTGGCAGAGGCTAATAGTTGTATCGGCAGGAATCATAATCAATTTTATAGCTGCAATCTTAATATTTTGGCTGTTAGTGTTTTTTAATGGAGAAAATGTTCTTCCTAATAAAAATGTACAGGGGGGGATATTAGCTGGCGAGATAGCACAAAAAATAGGATTTAAGACTGGAGACAAAATAGAATTTATAAATGGTCAACCGGTAAAATATTTTCAAGACATAAATGATAAAAGTGTTTTATTAGGTGGTGCTAAAGTTACTGTAAAGCGAGATAATCATTATCAAGATATAACTATCCCAGATAATTTTATAAATACTTTAGCTGATAATAAAATTTCACCTAAAGATTTTATTACTCCTAGATCTCCATTTACTGTAGTTGATATTATGCCTGATAGCAAGGCTAAAGAAATAGGCCTGGCAAAAGGAGACATTATAACTGGTATAAACGGTTATCCAATTAACTATTATGATGAATTAAATACAATCCTTCATAAGTTAGGAGGGTCTGAAGCTACCTTACATATAAAACGTAATGATACAATTATTGCCCAAAATACGGTTATACCTAAAGATGGCAGGTTAGGAATAATAATACAAATGGGCCTACAATACGAACATAAAAATTATGGATTCTTTGAATCATTGCCTATAGGTATAAAAAAAGGGTTTTATATAATAGGATTTAATGTTAATGTTGTAGGTAAAATGATACAGGGAGATATTAATCCAGGTAAAGTAATGTCCGGACCTATTGGAATGGCTAAAGTATATGGTACAGAATTTAACTGGATTAATTTTTTGACTCTAACTGCTATTATATCATTAACATTAGCAATAATGAATTTTCTACCTATCCCTGGTTTGGATGGGGGCCATATATTATTTTTAATTATAGAAATAATACGAGGAAAACCAATAAATGAAAAAATATTAGTTAACTTACAGATGGTAGGCATGGCTCTATTACTATTATTAATGATATATGTATCAGGTAATGATATATGGAAGTTGATCAAATAAGCTTCAATGGTCTAAGCCCGGATGGCGAAATTGGTAGACGCGTTGGTCTCAAACACCAATGGTAGTAATATCGTGTCGGTTCGATCCCGACTCCGGGTACAAATAATATTTTAAAGAATAATAATTGATTCTTATATTTGTATTTAATCGAATTTTAGATATATTTTTATCAATGCAAACTTACGCAGTTGTCAGTATACAAGGTAAACAATTTATTGTTGAAGAAGGTATCAATATAGAAGTGCCTTATATTAAAAATACTAAAGAAGGAAGTGAAATGTCCTTTGATGAAGTCCTATTGTACAGCAATGGAGAGGAAGTAAAAGTGGGGCAACCTATAATTTCTGGAGCTAAAATAGGCGCAAAAGTCCTTTTACACGGGTCTAAAGACAAAATATTGGTATTTAAAAAGAAACGTCGTAAAGGATATAAAAAAACTATTGGACACAAAGAACAATATACAAAATTATCTATAAGTAATATTACTATAGGCTAAAACAGTTAATAATTATGGCACACAAGAAAGGCGCAGGTAGTACCCGTAATGGTCGTGATTCTATTGGTCGCAGGTTAGGAGTGAAAATATCTGGAGGATCGCTTGCAAAAGCTGGTAATATAATAGTTAGGCAAGTTGGTACTAAGTTTCATTCAGGTGTAGGTACTTATTTAAGCAAAAACTATTCTATACATGCTAAATGTGAAGGAATAGTATATTTTGTTAAAAGAAAAGGACGTACCTATATAGATATATTAGCTAAAGAAGTAGCATAGAACTTTAGTAGTACTATTAAAATTATATTTGCTAAAAGTCAAACAGGGTTATCGCCTTAATATATTTCATATTAAGGAGGAAAGTCCGGGCAACATAGGATATCCGGCTTCTTAATAGGAAGGTGTGTAAGTGTACGCAACAGAAAGTGCCACAGAAAAAATACCGCCTAATATTATTTTGGGTAAGGGTGAAAACGTGAGGTAAGAGCTCACGGTAATTTAAGGTAACTTAAATTACGGTAAACCTCCGGAGTTGCAAGACCAAATATACCGGCTATACAGTTATCCGCTGTGTCGGAGGGTGGGTTGCTAGAGGTAATCATGGTGACATGTACCCTAGATAGATGATAACCGGCAATAATATTTATCTATTAATTGTTAACAGAATCCGGCTTACTCGTTTGGCATTGATCCAAAATTTAAAATTTTATACTTATATAAGTATAAAATCGTATGAATTAGATAAACTTAGTAAATAAGAATACAATTTACTATGCATATTTAGACCTAACCAACAACTTATAATTTAAAAGGTCGAAATACATAGTATTGATATATAAATTTTGTATTTGTTGAAAATTAATTTGATCACAATACAGTAATAATTAAACTTACCTTGCCATTTATATATCATAGCTAAAGTTTAATTATTACATATTTTTATAGTTTGTAACTACTTTTTCTAAGTTAGTCGATAATTATAAACCCTATATAATATATTTAAAATGCCATACATTCTAGTTATAGACGATGATGCTAATATTAGAGCCACTATTAGGGAAATTCTTGAATATGAAGGACATCAGGTAGCGGAAACAGGAGATGGGCATAAATCTATAGATTTAGTTGCAAATACAGATTACGATTTGGTATTATGTGACTTGAGAATGGATAAAATAGATGGAATAGATATATTAAAAAATATTATAAAAATAAAGCCAGACCTGCCTGTAGTAATGATTTCAGGTTACGGTACCTTAGTAGAAATAGCAGTAAAAGCAAGCAAGTTAGGCGCATTCGACTTTATATCTAAACCTCTGGATTTAAACAGATTGTTAATTACAATAAGGAATGCATTAGATAAAAAAAATCTAACTGACGAAGCTAAGTCTTTAAAGAAAAAAGTATATAAAACCACAGATATAATAGGTGAATCTTTAAGTATCAAGGCTATAAAGGCAACTATAGACAAGATAGCTCCTACTGAAGCTAGAGTTTTAATAACCGGACCAAACGGTACCGGAAAAGAGCTGGTAGCCAAATGGATCCATGAAAAAAGTGTTCGCAGCGAACAAGCTTTTGTCGCGGTTAACTGCGCAGCGATACCAGACGAACTTATTGAAAGTGAGCTTTTTGGACATGAAAAAGGCTCCTTTACATCTGCAATGAAACAACATGTAGGTAAGTTTGAAAAAGCTAATAACGGTACATTATTTTTAGACGAAATAGGAGATATGAGCTTATCAGCTCAGGCAAAGGTATTGCGTGTTCTACAAGAAAATAAAATTGGCCGTGTAGGTGGAGATGAAGAAATAAAAATCAATGTTAGAGTATTATCTGCTACCAACAAGGACCTGCAACAAGCTGTTAATAACGGGACATTTAGAGAAGACTTATATCATAGATTAAGCGTTATAATTATTGATGTGCCACCTTTATCTGAAAGGAGCGGGGATATAAAACTTATCGCTGAAAACTTTATATATAATATATGTAAAGACTATAATATCGCTGTTAAAAGCATCGATGATAAAGCTCTAAATTTACTAAAATCATTACCTTGGCCTGGCAATATACGTGAATTACATAACGTCATCGAAAGACTTATAATAATGAGTCCGGGTAATAATATAACAGAGCAAGATGTAAGCAAACATGCTAATACTTTTATGCATGCTGTTAAGTCAGTGGATTCAAACAATTTTAATGCGTTTAAAACTTTCCAAGAATTTAAAGAACATATGGAAAAAGAATTTATTAAGCATAAACTTAAGAAAAATATGTGGAATATATCTAAAACAGCTGAAGAAATGGATATGCAGAGGAGTCATCTTTATAATAAGATTGAAAAGTATAAACTATCACGAACAACAAGCGCTGGCGAAAAATAATATGCTTCTTATATTTGAGAATTATCCTTTTAAGAAATACCTATTAATTATTTCTTAATCAATAGCAGAGCGCTATTAGCTATTACAGATACTGAACTTAGTGTCATCGCAATGCTCGCAAACATTGGGTCTAGCATTATACCAAATATTGGATAGAGTGCGCCTGCAGCTATTGGTATAGCTAACACGTTATAAATAAATGCCCAGAACAAATTAAAATTAATAGTTCTAATAGTTTGCGATGATAAATTTATAGTTTTATCAATTAAGCTAAGATTATTGGACAATAAAACTATAGATGAAGTTTCTATAGCTATTGCTGATCCTTGGCCCATAGATATGCTAATGTCTGCTTTAGCTAAAGCAGCGCTATCGTTTATGCCGTCTCCGACCATTGTTACTACCTCTTTACTTTTTTGTAGATTGTTAATAGTCTCCAATTTACTTGTAGGAGTTGCATTGGCAATTACGGTATCTATATTGATTGTAGATGCTATATTATTAGCAATATTTTGGTTATCACCAGTTAACATAATAGTCTTAATATTCTTATTACGTAAATTGGATATTAAATCTTTTGTTCCGTCCTTAATCTTATCAGATAAAGTAATTATCATCAATAAAATATTATTTTCACTAAAACCTATCACAGTTTGAGAGTTTTTAAAGCCTTCTTGGATAAATTCTTTTTCTTTATCTATTAAAGTCATATTGTTAGTTACCCATTTAATTTCACCAACATTATAGATATTGCCATCAATCTTAGCTATAAGACCTTTGCCTATAATATTTTCAGGCGCAGTTACTTGTAGATTATTGAATTTGTTATAAAAGTCGGCAAAATAACTTGCTATGGATTTAGAAATAGGATGATTATTTTGGGCCTCTATTTGTTGTAGAATAAATTTATGGCGATCGGTAATACCTTTAGAAAAATATATAGAATTTATTGATGGCTTGCCTTCAGTTATAGTCCCGGTTTTATCTAATACTACTGTAGAAGTCTTTGCGGCTGTCTCTAAGCTTTGAGCGTTTTTAATTAAGATGCCCAATTTAGCAGCTTTCCCTATAGCTGCTGTTAATGCTGTAGGAGTTGCTATGCCTAAGGAACATGGGCAAGATATTACCAGTACAGCTATAAAAGCCGTAATAGCTTGAGGAATATGCTCTTTTCCGCCAATAATAATCCATAATAACAAAGTAATAACCGATATCAATAAAATTGATGGTACAAAAATACTTGTTATTTTATCTGCCATACGTTGAACCGATACCTTGCTTAATTGCGCTTCTTTAACTTTTTCTGTTATTTTATGCAATAAAGTTTCTTGGTATACGTAGCTTACAGAAGCTTTAAAGCTGGAATCTAAATTTAAGGTACCGGCAAAAACTTTATCACCAACAGTTTTTTCAACAGGAAGCGATTCGCCTGTTAACATGCTTTCATCAATCAGGGTACTCCCATCAATTATTTGTCCATCGACAGGAATAGTGCTTCCATTGTTTATTAAAACTATGTCACCATTTTTAATTTCTGCTACAGGTGTTGATACATGCTTTCCATCTTTTTGTATTACTGTAGCATTAGCTGGTTGTAGCTTAATAAGTTGATCTATAGCACTATTAGTTTTTCTCTTTATACTTGCCTCTAAGTAAGAACCTATAAGGCTGAAAGTTATTATAACTGAAGAGGCTTCAAAATATGTTGGGTAATTATGGAATTGCGGAACAAAAGTTATAATAATGTTGACAATAAGAGCTACGCTTACACTTAAAACAATTAAGGTATCAACAGTAGCATATTTATTTTTTAAAGCTCTTAACGCATTTGGGAAATAATCTATACCACAATATAAAATAATGGCTAAATTTAATATAATTAAAATATAGTTTTTATAATCGAATTGCTTAACAAACATTTCTAGAATAAATACAGGGATAGTAAGAATAACTGCTACTATAGTTCGCTTTGCAAGTTCTCTTAGTTTTTGCTTTTCTAGAGCGCCCCTGGTAATGTGTGATTCTTCAGTTAATATTAATTGATACCCTAATGAATTTAATTTATTCTTTATTCTTTTTAGATCTGCTAATTTAGAATTGTATTTTATTAATATAGTATTCCCCAATAAATTTACTTTTACCTCTTCTATACCTTTAAAAGAAATCACACTTTTTTCTATTTTACTTACGCAACCTGCACAGTGTATACCTAGTAAGGAAAAAGTTTTTGTTATATATGTTAACATGATTTTTGTATTGAATCTATCAATTATAGCTTAATTATCTAAATATAGTTTAATATTTATTATTGCTTCCTTTTTATAGCTTTGAGACAAGCCTCTATGATAGCTTGCGTGTTTAAATGGTATTTATCCATAAGTTCTTCCGGTTTGCCACTCTCGCCAAAGGAATCTTTAACAGATATATATTCTTGTATAGTAGGAATTGTTTGTGATAGTAGTTGAGCTACGCTATCGCCTAAGCCGCCATTAGTTTGATGTTCTTCTGCTGTAACCACAGCATGTGTTTTACGAGCAGAATTTAATATTAACTCTGTATCTAAAGGCTTAATAGTATGTATATTTATTACTTCAGCATATATGTTGTGTTCTTCTTTTAGGTAATCAGATGCAAGTATAGAGGGCCATACCAGATGCCCTGTAGCTATTATAGAAACATCTAATCCTTCTTTAAATATTATTCCTTTACCTATTTGGAATTCGGCATTTGGTAAAGTAAAAGAAGCTGTTTTAGGTCTGCCAAAACGTAGGTATACAGGACCTTTATGTGCTGCTATAGCAAGAGTTGCTAAAAACGTTTGATTGTAGTCACAAGGGTTTAATACTACCATATTAGGCAGCATTTTCATTAGTCCTATGTCTTCTAATATTTGATGTGTGGCGCCATCTTCTCCCAGGGTTAAGCCGGCATGCGAAGCACATATTTTAACGTTCGTTTCAGAATAGGCAATTGATTGTCTAATTTGATCGTAAACTCTACCAGTTGCAAAGTTCGCAAAACTTGTCGCAAATGGTATTTTGCCGTTTATACTTAGGCCTGCAGCTATGCATATCATGTTAGCTTCAGCTATACCAACTTGTATAAATCTTTCTGGATATAGTTTTGCAAAATCATCTAATTTTAATGATGAGGTTAAATCTGAGCTTAAGGCTATTATTCTATTGTTTGTTTTGCCTAAGTGTGTCATAGCTTTTCCAAAACCTGCTCTTGTTTCTTCCTGCCCTTGATAGCTATATGTTTGTAAATGCATATTTAAAAATCTCCTAATGTCTCTGGTAATTGTGTTAGTGCTTTTTTAAACTGTTCCTCATTTGGCGCTTTTCCATGCCATGAGTGCGATCCTTCCATAAAGTCAACCCCTTTGCCCATTTCAGTTTGTAATATTATAGCTGTAGGTAGGCCTTTTTTAGAACAACTAATAGCCTCTTTTAAGCTATTAGTTACCGATGTAATGTTGTTCCCTTCTGGTTCATAAATTACATTTATTCCAAAAGCTTCGAATTTTTCCTTTAGTTTGCCAAGAGTTAATACATTTTTCACATCACCATCTATTTGTCTACCGTTATAGTCAACGATAGTAATTAAGCTATTAACTTTATAGTGATTGATAAACATTAATGCTTCCCATATTTGACCTTCTTGTAATTCTCCATCACCAGTTAAACAATATATTATAGAGTTATCATTATCTAATTTTTTTGCTTGTGCTGCTCCTACTGCAACTGATAAGCCTTGACCTAAAGATCCTGTAGAGATGAATATTCCAGGAAGATGATATTTTAACGCCGGATGCCCCTGAAGCTTAGAGTTAATTTTTCTAAAAGTATTTAGTTCTTTCGTTTCAAAAAAACCTGCTCTGGATAGTACGCTGTATAGTACTGAGCATATATGTCCATTAGATAAAAAAAACATATCGTTATTCTTCCCTTTTGGGTCTAATGGAAGTGTATAATTCATTATTTTAAAGAATAATACAACTAATAATTCTACGCATCCTAAGGCTCCTCCCGGGTGTCCGGAGTTAGCATTGTAAACCATCCTTATTATATCTCTGCGCACTTGGATGCATAAGTCTTCTAATTTCACTATATTGTTCATATTACCAGTATTACCATTGGGCAATATTTATGAGTTGTTTTATTATGGTGTAAATCTATTTAATTTATGCATAATGTTAAAGATAAAGAAAATATAACTATAGATTTTATAACAAAAGTAATTAAAAAAAACTTAGCCGAAAAAGTTATTTTATCTATTTTTAATGAAACTTTGCAGCCTTATTTGGTTATAAATAAGGAATATATATATCAAGTTTGTGATTTGTTAAAGAATAATCCTGATATGCAGTTTAATTATTTATCGTGCTTAACTGGGGTTGATTATAGAGATGTTGATGCTAGATTTGAACTTGTCTATCATTTGTATTCCACTTTTCACAAAAATTCGTTAGTTATAAAAGTTACAGAAAATATTGGTGACACATTTGATATGTCCTTTGCTAGCGTAACTAATATTTGGAAAGCTGCTGATTGGTATGAACGAGAAATATTTGACCTGTTTGGGGTTAAGTTTACCAACCATCCTAATTTAAAGCGAATTTTATTGCCTGATGACTGGCAAGGTTACCCTTTGAGGAAAGATTATAAGGCAGCCTATGATTGGCATGGCATGCCGATAGAATATGATAGAGACGATCTATAATACGTCAAACCCTATATCTTTTCTGAAATACTTATTGCTAAAGTGAATTAAATTTGCATTAGTTAATGATATTTTTATAGCTTCCTCTAGTGTCCTGGCAAGGGATGTTATCGTTAACACCCTTCCACCATTAGTTATTATATCTTCTCCAGATTGAGATATGCCAGCGTAGTTGATTATAGAATTCTGAATTTGATTAATATTTGATATTATTTTACCATTTTCGTATTTGCCAGGGTAACCATCAGATGCTAATACTATCGTGGCAGAGTATAAATCACTAATTTTTATAGTGTATGAATCTAATTTTTCATCGCTTATTTTAATTAATAATTCCAGGAAATCTGATTCTATTTTAGGCAGTATACATTCTGTTTCCGGATCTCCTAATCTTACATTATATTCTAGTACGTAAGGTTCGTTATTAACATTCATTATTCCTACGAATATGAATCCTTTATAGTCTATACCTTCCTTCTTAAGTCCATTGATTGTAGGAGAAATAATTTTTGTTCTTATTTTTTCTAATAAACTATCGTCAATAAATGGCGGGGTAGATATAGCCCCCATGCCTCCCGTATTTGGGCCAGTATCATTAAGACCAATTTTTTTATAGTCCTTAGCAGAGGGAAGGAGTACATAGTTTTGTCCATCTGTGGCTAGGAATATAGAGGCTTCTATGCCGTTTAAAAATTCTTCTATTACTATTTTACTGCCTGAAGCACCAAAAATATTTTTATTTAATATATCGTTAACGGCTTCTTTAGCTTCTTGATAATTTTGGCATATCAATACTCCTTTACCAGATGCAAGGCCATCGGCTTTTATTACTATAGGGAAGTTAATCGTTTCTATATATTTTAGAGCACTATCAGTATCTTGGTTGGTAAAACTTTTATATTTAGCCGTTGGGATATTATATTTTTCCATAAAATCTTTTGAGAAGACTTTACTACCTTCAAGCAAAGCACCTTTTTTACAAGGTCCGATAATTTTTACACCTTTAAGTTCCGGATGATTATACAATTCGTCGTATAATCCGTTTACCAAAGGTTCTTCTAAGCCGGAAATTACTAAATCGATAGAATTATCTATTATAGCATTTTTTATTTGCGTAAAATTATTAGGTGAGTCTATAGCTTCTATTTTATGATATATGCTGGTAGTTATTGCATTGCCTGGGGCTACAAATAACTTTTTACATAATTTACTTTTGGATATACTTTGAGCCATTGCATGCTCCCTGGCACCCTGACCTAATAATAATATATGCATAGACTAAATTATATTATATATTTTCTACTTCGTGGTGCAAAGTTTCACCTGTAAATGGATGGTTCTTAGGCAATAATTCTGCTTTTGTTAAAGCATTCATAACAATTAAAGTAAATAAGCCGAAAAAGCCTATAAGGGTGCCAAA
This sequence comes from Candidatus Krakonobacterium acarorum, assembly GCA_050311575.1. GTDB lineage: Bacteria > Bacteroidota > Bacteroidia > SolTP2 > SolTP2 > Krakonobacterium > Krakonobacterium acarorum. The sequence goes on from JBNOKO010000001.1 coordinate 657,668, forward strand.
CTCAGCATATGAGAATCCGCGATGCGATCCTACCGATCCTGGCATTACCATAAGATAATAATCTAACCAGTGTCCTACAACTATTATTATAGCTACTATTAATAAGGATTTAGTTCGCCTTTTAGCATCACTAGTCATTAACGCTAATAATGGTAATGCCAGGTTAATTACAAGATTAAACCAGAAAATAAATTTATATTCAGGTGTAAACCTTTTCGTAAACCACGATACTTCCTCAGGAATATTTGCATACCATATTAATAAAAACTGGCCTAGCCAGGTATAAGCCCAAAATATAGAAAACCCAAATAAGTATTTTCCTAAATCGTGCAGATGACTAGAATTAATATAAGGCATTATATTTTTCTCTTTCAGTACTATAGTAATTATAGTAATAACTGCAACTCCTGAAACCCATAATCCAGCTAGATTATACCATCCAAACATTGTTGAAAACCAGTGAGCTTCGATCGACATAATTACATCGAAAGCAAACAATGGATATGTAAAACCAAATATTACACAAAATATAGCTGCGTATTTATAAGCTTTATCATAGCTTTGTAAGCTATTAGGATCTGTATCTTGTTTTTGTGAATACCTACATATCATAGTCCCGAATAAGACCCAGGCGCCAGTGAATAGGATAACCCTTATTATAAAAAATGGTGCGTTTAAATAGGCTGCTTTTTTAGCTATTGCTGGATCGTATTTGTCTGATAATGTGTTTATAAGGTTTGGATCGCTCCAGTGGTGGTATAAATTATGAGTAAAAAGCCCACCTATTATAATTATTAATAATAGTAAAGCAAAAAAAGGTGTTGCTTTGGACATCGCTTCGGCTATTCTTACAACCCCCAAAGACCATCCTGAACGAGTAACTAATTGAACAGCAATAAACATGGTTCCAGCAAACCCTAAGCATGCAATATAGTAAGAGCATAATAGTAAATTTGCCCATATCCTTTCACTATCACCTGCTATAAAACTAATCACTATGGAGATTAGTCCAATTGATATAGCTATGAGGCTAAGGATTTTAACTTTTTGGGATAATTGAAATCTGTAAGATGTATTGTTAGTATCCATTGTTTATTGTTCTTTTTGTAATACTTGTATGTATTTTACTATTTTCCAGCGATCTTCTCTAGATATTACTGATCCAAAAGCAGGCATTGTACGTAGTCCGTACGTTATAACAAAAAATATTCTGCCCTCTTCTAAATCTTTAAGCTGGGGCGAATTATAAGCAGGTGGGGGAGGGAAGCCTCCATTAGTTACCACTTTACCATCAGCTCTACCAGTTTTACCATGGCAATGCTGGCAGCGTTGTAAAAATAATTGTTTTCCTTCTTCTATGGTAAACTTTGTTGTGGGTAAAGGATTTTTCAAATTTTTACCAGCAGCCTCTAAACCTTCTTGGGTATTTGGATATGGAAATGGTTCAAATCCTTTTGCTACCGTATGTTTAACTGGTTCTCTAGCAGTTTTACCGTCTGCAAAAACCGGGTTAGGGCTGTCGTGCTCGTATGGTACGGAACGATACATTTGCGGAGCATATTCCCAATTAGGTCTGCGTTTATTATGATAAGTAGTAAATATAATCGTACATACTAATAATAAAAATAATGTTCCTAATAAATAAAGTACCTTTTTTTTATTGTTTGCCATAATGCTTATAAAAGTAACTAAACTTCTTTAATATTTATTTCAGATGCAGTTGTCTGTTTGACGATGCTCTCTATGTCTATTGACTTGTTCTTCTCTATATTTATTGCTATGATAAATTTATCGTCTGTAGCTCTTTCATCGAATATATCGGGTTCTCTACCAGGAAAAAGTTTGTTTGCACACATAAATACGAATCCCATTCCAAATGATGCAAATAGTACAGTAAGCTCAAATGAAATCGGAATAAAGCTGACTACCGGAAAGTTAGGTTTCCCTCCAATATCCATTGGCCAATCATATGTAATCATATACCACATCATTAAAAACGCACAGCTCAATCCTAACGATCCGAAACAGAAAGCTGCTATAGGCAGCCTTGACCTAGGCACTTTAAATATGTGATGCAAACCATGAACAGGATAAGGGGTAAATACGTTATGTATTTTTATCCCGTTATCTTGTATAGCTTTGATAGCTCCTTTTATACTATCTTCGTCATTATATACGCCTACTATATATCTATTTTTCATAATGTATTATTTGTTAATTCATTATTTTAAACTCATTGCTTTTTTAATTTTATCCTTGGCTTGCTCACTAGAATGTTTTAAAAGCATTTTTACTTCAGCTATAGCCACAGATGGCAGTACCTTAATGAAAAGTAAAAATAACGTGAAAAATAATCCTATTGAACCTATAAATAAGGTAACATCAATAATTGATGGATGAAACATTGCCCATGATGAAGGTAAATAATCTCTATGTAAAGATGTTACTATTATCACAAATCTCTCGAACCACATACCAATATTTACTATTATTGAAATAAAAAACGTAAAGTAAACACTTGTACGCAGTTTTTTAAACCACATTAATTGCGGTGATATTACATTGCATGTCATCATTGACCAGTAAGCCCACCAATAAGGTCCAGCTACCCTATTTAAGAAAGCGTATTGTTCGTATTCAACACCTGAATACCAAGCTATAAATAATTCTGTTAAATATGCTACGCCTACTATTGAACCTGTTACTAAAATTACAAGGTTCATTAATTCTATATGGTGCATTGTTATATAATTTTGCAGCTTTAAAACGACTCTTGCTACTAATAGCAGAGTTTGCACCATAGCAAAACCAGAAAAAATTGCCCCAGCTACGAAATATGGAGGAAATATTGTGGTATGCCACCCTGGAATTACAGAAGTAGCAAAGTCAAAAGATACTATAGTATGCACTGACAATACCAATGGAGTAGATAAACCAGCTAATATTAGAGAAATAGATTCAAACCTAACCCATTCTCTAACTGACGATGTCCATCCGAAACTTAATATGCCATATATTTTTTTCCTTATCCCTGTAGATTTATCTCTTACCGTAGCTAAATCAGGTAATAATCCTATGTACCAAAATAAGCACGATACTGAAAAGTAAGTAGATATCGCAAATACGTCCCAAACTAAAGGCGAATTGAAGTTTACCCATAAAGAACCAAATTGGTTAGGTAAAGGGAATGCCCAGTATGCTAACCAAGGACGACCCATGTGTGCAATAATATAGGTAGCAGCGCATATAACTGCAAATATAGTCATGGCTTCTGCTGAGCGGTTAATAGAATTCCGCCATTTTTGTCTAAATAATAATAGTATAGCAGAAATTAAAGTTCCGGCATGACCTATGCCAACCCACCAAACGAAACCAGTAATGTCCCAGGCCCAACCTACGGTTTTATTTAATCCCCATGCTCCTATACCTACTGTTACAGTATATGAAAAACTAAAAAACCATACTAAAAAACCTATAAAAGCTAATGTAAAACCTATTTTCCAAGCCTTACCAGGTTTAGTTTCTAAAGGCCTGCAAATGTCTTTTGTTATAGTATGTAATTCGGTATTGCCGGTAACTAAAGGTTTTCTGAATAATGATTCGTGCATAACGCTTTATTAATTAAACAATTAATTTGTATTTTTTGCTATTTAACTTTGTTTCTTACTTTTGTCAGGTAGCCCATACCTGGTTGAATATTTAATTCTTCTAACACGTAGAAAGTTCTAGGATTATGTAATAGTTTGTGTACTCTACTATCAGGGTCATTTACATCTCCAAATATTATGGCTTCGCTAGGGCAGGATTGCGAGCAAGCAGTGTATATATCGCCATCCTTTATTGGTCTATTTTCCAGCTTAGCTTTTAGTTTACCTGCTTGTATCCTTTGTACGCACATTGAGCATTTTTCCATAACCCCTCTTGATCTAACAGTCACTTCCGGGTTAAGTACTAACTTGCCAAGGTCGTTATTCATATGATAATCAAATTTATCGTTATCAGCATAATTAAACCAATTAAAACGACGTACTTTATAAGGGCAGTTATTTGCGCAATATCTAGTTCCAAAGCAACGATTGTATACCATTTGGTTTAAACCTTCTGATGAGTGCATTGTTGCAAGTACCGGACATACTGTTTCACAAGGAGCATGGTCACAGTGTTGGCACATCATAGGTTGATAAATTACTTCTACGTTGTCCTCGTCCTCTATATAATCCTCACTATTTTTGGGAGTGTTGCTATAATATCTATCTATCCTTAACCAATGCATTTCTCTTCTACGTCTTACCTCGTCTCTACCTACTACAGCTACGTTATTTTCTATATTACAGCTTATAACACATGCACTACAACCAGTACATAAATTTAAATCTATCGCCATGCCCCAATGTAATCCTTTGCGTTCGTGCTCCGACCACATAGATTCTAATTCAGGCCTATTTTGTGAATTTATTTTAGCTACCCCGTTTGCATCTTTTTCGCTGATACTAATCAGGTTAACATGTGATATATTTCCAGCTTTAGGATTCTTTAAATATTCTTTGCGAGTGGTTTCTCTAACTACATCTCTACCATTAGCAGACATTTCTGTCTGTGATTTTGCAAAAATATAGCTTTCGCTTATTATTCCGCTAACTTTTTTTATTGAAGCAAAATTATGATACTTAATAGTTCCGTTTTCAACTTGTATTAAGTTATATGCGTTTTTGCCTAATTGATTGCCTACGTGTCCCACATGAGTTCTGCCATAGCCTAATGCTATGGATATTGTGCCATATGCCTGTCCTGGTTGTACAGCTACAGGCAGCTCTATAGAAGTGTCGCTAACTGAAACTGCAGCAATATCACCTTCTTTTAAAGATAGAGTTTTAGCAAATTGTGGAGATATAGCAATATAATTATCCCAGGTAATTTTACTAATAGGATCTGGTAATTCTTGTAACATAGGATTGTTTGCTTGACTAGCAGCTCCATCGCGCATTGCAGTACTTTGGTATAAGATAACTTCAATATTACGATTCTGTGTGCTGTTTTGTTTTTGTAGAACTATGTTAAAAGCTGCTAATGACGCATCCTGATTTAACTTAACTACTGAGGATGTTTTGTTAGCTTTAACAGGCTTAATTAAAACGCCGGTTTGTAAATAATCCGTTAGTTTTGATTTGTCATTATTGGTTTGCTCCCAGTATTTGGATAAATAATCGTAGTATGATATTTTATTGTCGCTCCATGTTAATAGAGATTCTTGTGCTTGTCTAGAGTTATATATAGGAGCAATTGTGGGTTGCTGAAACATATAAGTGCCTGTTACAGGTTCTGCATCATTCCAAGACGAAAGAAAATGCGGAGTTAAGGCAACTACATTACATAAGTTAGCAGTTTCATTCAATCTATCAGTTAAAGCAATTTTAACAGGTACTTTAGATAAGGTTGTATCTATATTAAGTGGTTTGCCGTTATGAGAATGCTTAAAAGTATATACAGGATTTACGCTATAGAATATAGCAGCACCAACTAAACCTTTGTTTGCTCTGTCCAGGAAACTAAAAAAATTTGTATCGTTACCTTGATAAATATTTAAGCGTGTATTAATATCGATAATCCGCGAGTTTTCATAAGCCCCAAGTAAAGCGTTAATGTTATTTGCTATAATTTGTATGGATACGTCGTTTTGTGAAGAAAATACTACAGAATTTTTATCGTTTTTAAGAAGGTCTTTAGCAGTATTTCTTATAATGTTTTTATATTTTTTAGGTATAGAGATTTTATATACAGGTTTGCCTTTTGCTTTAGCAATTTCATTATAAAGGGCAACCAGCAATGGACCCTCTTGGCTGGGTTTTATAGGTATTCTTAAGTCTGCATTTGATCCAGTTACAGACATAATACTTTCAAACTGTATATGTTTGAAATCATGCTTTTGTAAATGTGATGAGGATCTATTTGTTGAATATTGTTTTGAAAATGCAATAGGCGTAAGCCAGGTATTTAAAAAATCGGCGTTAAAACTCACTATGCACCCGATATTCTCAATGTTATATTTAGGTATAAATGCTTCTCCAAAAATGTTTTTGTTGGCATTGATTATAGCAGAGTACGATATGTTATCATATATAATATGTTTAGCCGTTGGATATTTTTTCAGGAATTCTGATATAACCTGTTTTTCTGCAGGGCCGTGTATGCTAGGCGTAACTAAAGCAATCTCTTTGCCCGACGCGCTCATATGTTTAAGATGGCCGGTTACATAATTATCTACAGATGCCCAATTGGCGTCTATATCTTGTAATATAGGAGCTTTTAGTTGTGAGTCGTCATATAGATCTAGCACGCAGGCTTGCCCATGTACTCCCACCCCGCCACGCACTAAAGGACAATCAGGATTACCTTCTATTTTTATAGGCCTGCCTTCAATGGTTTTTACTAATATGCTATAACCCTCCGGGTTATAAGTTGCATAGTAAGTGGGTATACCTGGAGTTATTTCTTCTGGCTTTGTAAAAAAAGAAACAGCTTTTCTGACAGGAGCTCTATTACATGCTGCTAAAGTTACAGCTGCAGTAGAAAATCCGAGTGTTTTAAGAAAATCTCTCCTATCTATTCCTTTAGAATTATTAGATGCTTCTGCTAATATTTCTTCAACAGGAACATCTCCTTGATATTTATCAGTATTAAGGTTATCTGTAATTGGCTCTTTAGCATTTTTTTGCTCTATTGATTGCCAATACTTTGTCTCTTTTTCTTTCATTTAACTTATTGTTGGTAATGAAAACTTAAAAATCTATGTTAATAGTTTTATGGTTATCGCTAATAATGGCATTTGCTGCACTCTAATCCGCCCATTTCTGATACTGTTACTTTTTGGCCATTTTTTATTTTTTCATGAAGATTAACCATATTTTCATAAAATTTATTGTCAATTTCAGGAGATATGTCGGTTGCTCTATGGCATTCTATACACCATTTCATTGTTAATGGTTGAACTTGTCTTATTTCGTGCATGTCTGTTACCTGGCCATGACAAGCAAAGCATACCGGATCGTTTGCTGATAAATTTTTTGCTTTTTTTATAGCAGCTTCTGCGACAGATACGTGTTGTGAGTGATTAAAATAGGCAAAATCAGGCAGATTATGAACCCTTATCCATTCTATAGGATGACCTTTTTTTGTTGTATCGTAATCTCCTGTTTCAGGATTAAAGCCGGCATATTCGTAAAGCTTGTGTATTTCTTTGGTTCCGTCTATTTGTTTGCCATCAACAATAATAGGGTCTCCTTTATACTCCGGGATCATTTTATGGCAACCCATACAAAAATCTACTGTAGGTATACTAGCATTTTTACTTATTTGTGCTCCGCTATGACAAGTAAAGCAATTGATTTCGTTTATACCAGCATGAACTTTGTGAGAAAACATTATTGGCTGAGCCGGTTCGTAATTGGTATCAACGCCAACATTCCATAAAAATTTAGTTAAAAATGCACTGCCAACTATTATTATAATGAATATTGAAGCTAGAGTCATCTTAGGGTTTACTATGAAATCGATTAAGGCATCAAACCTTGCTTTATCAGGTTTCTCTTCTACATATACAATACCCTTTTCTATATTTTCAAGCTTTTTAGCTTGATTTAATCTATAGAAGTATACAGTTATGTTTGTTAATACCAGAATAATTGCAAGTAATAGAACTACTATACCAGCAAGTACAAGTACATTTGACGTCGGAAATTCGTTTTGAACGACATTGTTTGTTGTTTGTGTTGCTGGAACTACGCCTTTAGGTTCAATAGGAGCATTGCTAGCCTCTTTTATATAAGCCAGGATATCTTTTATGTCGCTATCTTTTAGTTGCGGGAAAGGTGTCATTACTAAATTATTATATTCTTTAGCAATTTTTACAGCTTCAGGATCACCTTTTTTTATCATAGCCTGAGAATCTTTTACCCATTCTATTAACCAGGCTTCGTCCCGTTGATCTGTGATGCCTTTTAAAGGAGGTCCTATTAGTTTTTTAGATATATCTTGATTATGACATGCTGCACAGTTAGATATAAATAATTTTTTCCCATTTGCAGGATCTTGTGCTTTTAAGGTGTTAGCTGAAAACACTAATAATATTGCCAGGCAACATTTAGTAAATATTTGAAATCTTTTTTTTGGAGAAATTCGCACGGTCATCTAATAAATTAACTTAAATATAATGTTCTTTAAAGTAGGATTATACCGCTTTTGCACCCACGTTTTTGCACTTAACTAAAGTATGTTAATTATAAATTGTAATACAACTAGCTTAATAATAGATTTTGTATAAAATAATAGTTCAAGATTACTCTAATATACTGTTAACCTAATATACTGCCAATATATCTTTCAAAGCTAAGTATATAAATTAATATTTTAATATATTTTGCTGAACAGTAAGCTATTTAGAATAAGTATAAACAAGAATTAATTTTTAATAGCATTAGTGTAGACAAAGTTTATATCTTCATCTTCCTCGAGTTTGTTTATTAATTTTTCTAATTCTATAAATAGTTCTTCGCTAATAGCCTTGGTTACTGTAGGCACTCTTTTTACTTCTGTTTCTATTATAGAAGCATTTTTTTCTTCTAGTATTTTGTGTATAGCACCGAAACTTTTAAAGGGAGAATCTATTATAAGCTCACCATTTTCTTCCTCAATTTCCTCAACACCATAATCTATTAATTCAAACAATAATTCTTCTTTGTTAATATTTTTAGTTTCTATTATAAATAATACACGATGATCGAATATGTAACTATGTGTTCCGGAAGGGCATAAAGAGCCTCCGGCCCTTGTAAAATAGCTTCTGATGTTACTAGCGGTTCTGTTTGTATTATTGGTTGATGCTTCAATTATAAATGCCACAGATTGTGGACCGTAACCTTCATATACTATTTCCTGATAATCTTCAAAGTTTTTATTGTCTGCTCGAGCTATTGCCATGTCGATTTTATCTTTAGGCATTTGCTCATTTTTAGCGTTTTGCATAACCAATTTCAAGCGAGGATTGTTGCCAGGGTTGCTGCCACCTTGTTTTGCTGCTATAGTTAACTCTTTTGATAGGCGTGAAAAAGTTTTGGCCATATTACCCCATCTTTTTAATTTAGCGTGTTTCCGTGCCTCAAAAGCTCTTCCCATTATAGTTAAGTAGTTTATTGTTTAAATTTTGTAATTTGCTATTAATTTATTTAAATATAAAGTTTTTGTAGTGGATCAGGGAAATTTTATTGATAGAATCCGAATTTTTTTTTCATCTGGTAATGGCGGAGATGGTTCGAGACATTTCCATAGGGAACGCCATAACCCTAAAGGCGGCCCGGATGGAGGCGATGGTGGTAAAGGTGGGGACATTGTAATTAGAGGCAACAGAAATCTATGGACATTATTGCACCTTAGATATTTAAAGCATATTAATGCTACACACGGTCAAAACGGAGGCGCTCGTTTATGCACTGGCAAATCTGGTAAAAATAAAATTGTTGAAGTTCCATTAGGGACAATTATCAAAGATCAGGAGACTGGTAAGATAAACTTGGAAATAGTCTCTCATAACCAGGAAGAGGTTTTGCTACCCGGAGGCAGAGGAGGCAAAGGTAACTGGCACTTTAAAAATTCGATTCAGCAATCCCCAAAATATGCTCAGCCCGGGCAGCAGGGTAAAAAAGAGTGGAAAATTCTAGAGCTTAAGTTACTGGCAGATGTTGGTTTGGTTGGTAAACCTAATGCAGGAAAATCGACTTTATTATCTGTAGTGTCAGAAGCGAAACCTAAAATAGCTAACTACCCATTTACTACTTTAGTTCCAAATTTAGGTGTGGTAAAATATATGGACGATTTGTCTTTTGTAATGGCCGATATACCTGGAATAATTGAAGGCGCGAGCCAGGGCAAAGGCTTAGGTATAAAATTCCTTAGACATATAGAGCGTAATTCTGTATTATTATTTATGATCCCGGCAGATGCAGAATCTATAAAAGATGAATACCACCTTTTGTTAAACGAATTAGAAGAATTTTCTGAAGATTTATTGCACAAACCTAAATTGCTGGCTATAACAAAAGCTGATTTAATAGACAGGGAATTAGAAATAGAAATTCTAAAAGACCTTCCAAAAGATATAGACTACGTTTTTTTGTCTTCACTAAACAATTATAATATAGATACATTAAAAAATAAATTATGGCAACTATTGCAACAATAGTGATTATACAGAATAACGTTTTTTATTATAAAAATGAAGATTTACTTTTGACATTATAAAATGTATAGGATATGAATACAAAAACAAATGCCATATATATAATAAGTGATAAACCATCGACAGGTAAAACAGAACTTGCGGTTTCGCTTATTAAAGGGATGTTATCAACACATACTCCAGAAGACATAGTTTATTTTGAGCCTGTTTACAATAAACATACTTTGAACGAAAAGCTTTTGCTGGAAATAACTCACTTAGGAATAAAAGTTGAACAGTTATTCACCTATGACTCAGTAATTAAAAGTTACTCGTTAGGAGAATTCGATGAAGTAATAAACCAGGTTATAGAGGGTTACCATAGTGTATTAGATAATAACCCTAATAAATTTATAGTTATAGAAGGGTTTGATCCGGCCTGTTATAGCTTATCTCTAGATATTAATCATAATATAACTTTTGCTAAGAATTTAAATGCTCCTGTTTTAATAATGATTAATGCTTTAAATGATTATACAAATGAGGTAATTACACGTACTAACTCTGTATGTAGAACTATTAAATTATATGGTTTGTCTATAGCTGGTGTAATTATAAATAATTTATCAAGGGAGACATTTAACGAGATTAAGGTTAAAGGTGAGACAGGTTTCGATGCAGATATAATTAATAATATTGAATTCGTTTTAAAAAGTACCAACTTAGATGTAAACCCAAATAAAATTCTGGAAAAAATTAATAACACCAAGTCAGATATACTAACACCACAAGCATTCAAGTATAAAATATTGCAGAAAGTAAAAAGTATTTCTAAGCATATAGTATTGCCTGAAGGCAAAGATGAAAGGATACTAAAAGCTGCAGTATGGTTATTGAATGCTAGCATTATGAAAATAACGCTTTTAGGCAATCGTAACCAAATCTTAGAGAAATTGCGCGCTATGGGGCTTAGCACAAAGGCCGAGGCTTATTTAAACATTATAAACTTAGAAGAAACAAATCTTAATGACTATACCAACACTTTATATGAGTTAAGAAAAGATAAAGGCCTTAGTTTAGATGAGGCAAAAGAGCTAATAATGGATTCATCTTATTATGGAAGCATGATGGTTTATAAGGGCGATGCTGATGGCATGGTTTCAGGTGCTATGAATACAACTGCTCATACGGTTCGACCTGCGCTACAATTTATTAAAACTAAACCAGGCATACAGTCAGTATCGTCTATATTTTTTATGTGTTTAGATAAGAAAGTAGTTATTTATGGAGATTGTGCAATAACACCCTCTCCTGGGCCGGAACAACTTGCTGACACAGCTATTTTAGCAGCATCTTATGCTAAAGCAATGGATATGGAGCCTCGCATAGCGATGTTATCTTATTCAACGGGTGCATCTGCTGAAGGTACCGAGGTAAATAAAATAATTGAAGCAACACAAATAGTAAAAAATAAAGCTCCGGAATTACTAGTAGATGGACCTTTACAGTACGATGCTGCAGTTAGTAAAATGGTAGCTGAGAGTAAGTTACCCGGGTCTAAAGTCGCTGGTCAGGCAAATATATTTATATTCCCAGATTTAAATTCGGGTAATATAGCATATAAAGCTGTACAGCGAGAAGCCAGGGCTATAGCTATAGGTCCTGTATTACAAGGTCTAAATAAGCCTATTAATGATTTAAGCAGAGGCTGTTCAATCGAAGATGTTATAAATACGGTGCTTGTAACTGCTTTACAATCAGAATTTGATTAATACTAAATTTTTATTTTATGTACGTATTAGTGATAAACTCGGGCAGTAGTTCAATAAAGTATCAACTTGTTGATATGCCGGCTCAGCACATTTTGGCATCCGGTTTAGTTGAGAGAATATCGTTAGATAATTCTATAATGACCCATAAAGTTTTTAAAGATGGTATGACTCACCAATATAGAGAAGAAAAATATATTGAGAGCCACCATAAAGGTCTTGAAGCTATCTATGATTTATTAATAAACTATGAACATCCTGTAATAAAGAATTCTCACGATATATCTGTAGTGGGACATCGTATTGTGCACGGAGGGGATACATTTGTAAAAACTACTTTAATAACACCAGAAGTAAAATCTAAAGTTAAAGAACTAATAAATTTAGCTCCTTTGCATAACCCTGCTAATTTATTAGGAATTGAAGTATCCGAGCAACTTTTTGAAAATGCAAAACAAATAGCTGTTTTTGATACCGCGTTTCACCAAAGCATACCGGAGCATGCATACAGATACGCATTACCTGAACATCTGTACACAGAAAATAAAGTTAGAGTGTATGGTTTCCATGGTATTAGCCATCAATATGTTAGTAAAAAAGCTACAGAATATTTGGGACTTTCAACGAGTAAATTTATTACTATGCATCTGGGCAATGGTTGTTCTGCTGCTGCAATTAAGGACGGTAAATCAATCGACACAAGTATGGGGATGGGACCTTTGGGTGGGCTGATTATGGGTACAAGGCCTGGAGACATCGACCCTTCGGCATTAATGTATATACTATCGCTAGGTTACAGCACGAATGAAGTTAGTGACATGCTTAATAAAAATAGTGGCATGAAAGCTATATCCGGATTTAGCGATATGAGAGAAGTCGAAGATTTATATAATAAAGGTGATGAACGCGGTAAGCTAGCCTACAGTATGGCAGCTTATAGATTAAAAAAATATATAGGAGCTTATTACGCAATTATGAATGGGTTGGATGCTATAATTTTTACAGGCGGTATTGGGGAGAACGATCCATTGATGCGTAAGTTGGTATGTGATAATTTAAATCATTTTGGAATACTTATTGATAAAGATAAAAATAAAATCGGGTCCAAAAACATACAAAATATAAGCTTAGAAGCATCCGAGGTTGATATATTAGTAATACCAACTAATGAAGAGTTAGAAATAGCTATACAATCATACGAATGCTTAATAACCCAATAAATATCTTTATTATTAATATCGTTTTAAACTAGACTAAAAAGGATGAAAAGTAATTTACTCTTCATATGTATGTTAGCTTTATTATTAAGCTTACTATCTGCATGTAAAAAAGATAATCAAGTCGCCCAGGATATGCATCATAGTGATGGAAATGAGTATATAAAAGATGACCCTAACATCAATACTATAGCTATATCTAATTTAGAGGTTTTGGATACAACGCAAATTTTGCATATTAAAGATGTTGTAGGAGGCGCAGCATCTGATACTCAAATTAATTTAAGTGTTGGATCACAAAAGCTTAAGTTTGTATTAAAAAAATATCAAAATGTTAACGTTTTAGATAACGATGAAGAAGTCTTAACTGCTGTAGGATATGTTAATAACTATAAAAAAAATAGATTTTACATGTTTATCAAAAAGCAGGGAGATTTATATATCCACTTTATTTTAGACAATATTTTTTATATAATAAAAAAATCGAGATCCGGTAAGTATTCACTTATAAATTTTAATGAAAATGAAGAAAAACCAGACATTAGATACCTTCTTAATAAATCAGTAATTACAGATAAAATAAAAAACAAAGAGCCAATATTTGTAACACCTGAATTTTTAAATAATAAAAATGAGAAGTATACAAAAGCTGATAGTAATGTAATCCCAAGTTTGAACCAAAGTAAATTGTCTAAAGATTTAAATGTAGTAGTTAATGTATCCGGAACTTACCCTGATAGTTATAATGGTTCGTTATATGACAAAATATATGCTATGGTTCATAGTTTTTATTCTGCATTCTTAACTCAAGAAGATGGCGGGCTTAATTTACGGATTAATATATATATATATAGCAATAGGCAGGATCGTACTCCTTGGAATGATGATTCAGAAGAATATTTAAAATCTTGGAAAAGTAATGCGTTAGCTATGTATCCAGAATTTAAGGGTAAATCTGATAATACTATATTTGTAAATATGCACCTTGATAAACAATGGGATTCGGGGGAAACAATAGGTAGAGCGTATGTACTTGATAAATTTGGCTTAGGCAGGTTCGTTATAGTTGGCTATGCCGATCAATTTTATCGTGGTGCCATGCAAACTTTAGCCCACGAAGTGGGCCATAGTTTAGGAGCAATACATGATAATGGAATTTATTCAAAATATAATACAAAAATTTATGATGTAATGCAAGCATATACCGGAATATCCGGCTCTAAGGTTAGGTATAGAGAAGATCATATGCATCAACCGAATATTAAACGGATTATGTTTAATTGGCAATAGAGTTAACGAAACTAGTTAATTGTGTATAATTGCATTTTAATATAAAATATGGAAAATAAATTGATAAGCCCTATTGCGCAAATTATAGATGATATAAAACAAGGCAAAATAGTTATTATAATTGATGACGAAAGCCGGGAGAATGAAGGAGATTTTGTATTAGCAGCTCAATATGCTGATCCTTCTTCTGTTAATTTTATGGCTATACATGGTAAAGGCTTAATATGTGTAGCATTAGCTAAAAGTATATGCCAAGAGCTTAATTTGCCTCTTATGGTTGATCGAAATACTTCTTTACATAGTACTAATTTTACTGTATCGGTAGACTTGATAGGCCATGGATGTACAACCGGTATATCGGCCTATGACAGATCAAAAACTATACAGGCATTAGTAAATAATAGCACAAAGCCTAAAGATTTAGCACGTCCGGGTCATATATTCCCTTTAATAGCTGCAGAGGGTGGATTAAAAGCTAGAAAAGGGCATACCGAAGCATCTATAGAACTTATGAAGCTGGCGGGACTAAAAGAAGGAGCTGTAATATGTGAGATTATGAATGAAGATGGATCTATGGCTCGCCTGAGTGATCTGCAACATATAGCTAAAAAACACCATTTAAAAATTATAAGTGTTCAAAATATATTAGAATATATAAATGATTAGTAACAATATAATAAAAGAAATCACTGAGCCGGTTAAATTGCCAACAGGTTTGGGTACATTTGGCTTGACTGCATTCGTTGATTATAACAATAAGGAACATTTAGCTTTAACGCTTGGCGATTTTTCTCCTGAAAGCGAAGTAATGGTGCGAGTGCACTCTTCATGCGTAACCGGCGATATATTTGGATCCAATAGATGCGATTGTGGAGATCAGTTACATGAAGCTATGCGGATGATACAGGCAAATAAGCAGGGGATATTATTATATATGGATCAGGAAGGCCGTAATATAGGTCTTATAAATAAGTTAAAGGCTTATAAATTACAAGACCAGGGTATGGATACAATTGCTGCTAATTTGAACTTAGGATTTTCTGCAGATGATAGAGATTACGAAGTTAGTGCAGAAATATTAAAATTATTAAATGTAACTAAAGTGCAGTTGATAACAAATAACCCCCAAAAACAATTGGGTTTGCAAGAAAATGGAATAACAGTTACAAAACTAATTTCATTAATAATACAGCCCAATATGTATAATAAAAGTTATTTAGAAGTAAAAAAAAATCAAATGGGACACAAACTATAATTTTATCTATTATAGTTTAAGATACTATAGTTAATAATGTTAAAATCTATGACGGGTTTCGGTATGTCTGTTACTGAAACTAAAGACAAAAAAATAACTGTTGAAATAAAAAGCTTAAATCATAAGTTTATAGAAACAACAGTTAAAATGCCAAATATCTTTTCAGACAAAGAGCTAGAGATAAAAAATGAATGTATAAAAAGCCTGGGGCGTGGCAAAATATATCTTACAATTAATATTGAAGATACCAATGCAGAAACTTCTGCCTGTTTAAATATTGATCTTATCTCTAAATACTATAATACCCTTTCTAAATTAGCTGAGCAGTTAAATGCAAAGACAGCTAATCTATTTGAATCCGTTTTAGCTTTGCCAGAGGTTGTTAAATCAACAACTGCCAGTTTAGATAAAAAAGACAGTGACTGGCAACTTTTAAAAAAAACATTAGCGGATGCTTTAGTAGAGATAAATAAATATCGTAGCCACGAGGGAGAAAGTCTATACAATGATATAATAAAAAGAATTTGCATTATTGAAGATATAGGAACTTCAATAAGTAAATTAGAAGTAAACCAACGCAACGATATAAAAGAACGAATAAATAAAAAAATATTGGATTTAAGCCTGGATATTGATAACATCCGTATGGAGCAAGAAATGCTATTTTATATCGAAAGATGTTCAATAACTGAAGAGATAATACGTTTGCAACATCATTGTAAGTTTTTTAAAGACAATCTGGTTTCTAGCGAATCAAAAGGGAAAAAGCTAAGTTTTATAATACAAGAAATTCTAAGAGAATTAAATACTATAAATGCTAAGTCTATAGACCCTGAAATACAAAAACTAGCAATTGATGCTAAAGAAGAAGTCGATAATATAAAAGAGCAATTATTTAATGTTTTATAATGGTTGACAATAAAAAAATAGTAATAATTTCAGCTCCTTCAGGTGCTGGTAAAACGACCTTAGTAAAGCACCTGTTAAGTACATTCCCTAACTTAAAATTTTCTGTATCTGCAACTACGCGTAAACCCAGAGCAGACGAGGTTCACGGCAAAGATTATTATTTCTTATCTCAAGAAGAATTTTTAAATAAGGTTACAAAAAATGAATTTATTGAGTTTGAAGAAGTTTATAAAAATACTATTTATGGCACCTTAAAATCTGAAGTTGATAGGATATGGCAAGATGGTATGTATCCAATATTTGATGTAGACGTTGCCGGTGGTCTAAAACTAAAAAAATATTTTCTTAATAAAGCATTGTTAATATTTATATTGCCGCCGTCGATAGAAATATTAAAAGAAAGAATTTTGAATAGAGGGCAAATTAATGCAAATGATTTAGAGGATAGATTAAAAAAAGCAGAGCAGGAAATAGGATCTATGCATAAATTTGATATAATTATAGAAAATAAAATGATTTCAAAAGCATTTACAGATGCAGAAATATTTATAGATTATTTTCTATCGTATAGGTTAAAGCTGTATAAATAATATATAAATTAAGTTTAAGTATTCTCGTTTAAATACTGATTTATCCTCGATATTCTATACCTAATATTAATAATCCAGCCAGACATAAGTATCCATCCCAATACAGCCGGGTAAAATACTACGCGCATATGCTTATTTAAATCATAAGTGTTAAAGGCCGGATTGCCTCCATTACCAGGGTGTAGAGAATCGCTTATCCTGGGAAGTATAAATAGAAGGATAACCATCATCGGGAATGCAAAAATATTATATACAGCTGATAAGGTAGCTCTAGACTTAGTAAGTGCTATGGAATTTCTTAACAATAAGTAAGCGAAATATAGAATCAAAGCAATTAGTGCACAATTTTGTTTAGGGTCACTACTCCAAAAAGACCCCCAAGTATATCTGGCCCATAACATACCTGTTATAAGACCAGCTATCCCAAAATAAATCCCAGTAATTACGGCTTCTTTTGCAATTGCGTCGTATTTATAATTATTTTTTGCCAGGTATAAACCACTATATATTATAGATATTAAAAAAGAAAAAATCATTGCGAACCACATAGGCACGTGGAAATATAGATTCCTTATCGATTCTCTCAATATAGGTAACATTACAACCTGCCCTAAAAATCCTGTATAAATACTATATATTATACATGCTATGGAAATAATTTTAATAAAAATATATTTATTAAACATGCAATTAGATAATTTTTAAATTTTATTGTGATTAAAAATAAAGTTATTTTTAAGTTATGAATAAAAAGGAATCTTTACAGCATTTTTTGGAAGAAAATATAGAAAATGATCGTATAAAAAGCTTAATTAATGCAATTTCCAGTGCATCTATAGCAACTTATAAGCAGTTGCAGTTAGCATTTTTAGATGATAACCTGATAGGTGGCATTAACAGAAACAATATTCATGGGGAAACTACTCAGAAGCTTGACATGATCGCAAACGATATTTTTGTAGAAAAAGTTATAAGCTCAAAATCGTGTAATATAATTGTATCGGAAGAACTGGATGAAGCTATAATGCTAAACCAAAACGAATGCCAGGTAAACTATTTATTTGCATTAGATCCTTTGGACGGTTCTTCTAATTTAGAAGTTAACGCCCCTGTAGGTAGTATATTTTCTATATATAGTTATGATGGTTATGTAAAGACAGCTCAAGATGCACTTAATAAAGGGAATTCTCAGTTAGCTGCCGGGTATGTTTTCTATAGTACAAGTGTAATCCTAGCGCTTGCTATAGATAAAGGTCTTTATTTTTTTACATTAGATATAGAATCTAATAACTTTTATTTAAGTAAAAAAAATATTATAATTCCGGAAAAAGGGTCTATATGTTCTGTAAATATGGGCAATTATAATAAATGGACTGAAGAAGTAAAACAGAACATTGATTATTTTATAGCCAACAATTATAGTTTTAGATATATGGCTTCAATGGTTGCCGATATGCATAGGATAATAATTAATGGAGGTGTTTTTGTTTATCCCGGGACCATTAATTCGCCTGGAATCGGTAAATTAAGATTATTATACGAGTGTAACCCAATAGCTTTTATTATGGATAAAGCAAATGGAGCAGCTGTGAATGGAAGTATTAATATTATGGAAATAGATATTAATGATATACATCAGAAAACTGCAATCTTTGCCGGTTCTAAGCAAGAAGTATTACGGTTTCTGGATTAGTTGGAATAGTTAAGTAATATCTAGAGAATTACTAAAATATGCAACGTTCTAAAAGTAGCTGATATATTCATACAAATGCCTTAGCTATGTATTTTTTTAGTTATATTTCATCGTATGAGCCAATCAATTACTTTGAATTAAGTAACTAATATTTAATACACTTCCACTCCACAGCCTTAGTTCATGGAATTATTTCATAGTCTCCTGATTATAGGGGCAAGCCTGGGCAATATTTAGTATGTGAGTTTACTAAGTTCCTGCTTGCAAGTTAATCTTGCCATTTAATTATGGGTTGATAATCGTATTATTTGGTTAAATTCTATTTCAGATACAGGCATTACTGACAATCTGGATTGTTTTATCAACATTAGATTTTGTAATAATTTATTTGTTTTTATAGTTTTTAATTCTACAATATTGTCCAGGCTTTTAACTGGCGCAATATCTATCACAATCCAGTTATTATCATTGGGATCCGGATAGGCTTCTTTTGTAATTTTAGCTATTCCGACTACGCCTTTTATTTTAGTGTTGCTATGGTAAAATAATACAATATCATTTAACTTCATTCCGGCTAAATATTTTTTTGCTTGATAGTTACGCACACCGTCCCAAACAGTTTGTTTATCTTGTAGTAAGTTTTGCCATGAATATGATGAAGGCTCACTTTTAACTAGCCAAAAATGCATTTTTATATAACTATGTATTAATTTTACGTAATATTTATTTGTTAAATAAATATAGAATAAAATGGAAAAAATTGAAAAAAAAGATATAAACGAAACTGGAAAACCTTCTTGGCTAAGAGTTAAATTATCTACTAGTGGGGATTTTAAAAATGTTGCGTCTTTAGTTAAGAAATACAACTTACATACAATTTGCCAAAGTGGTAATTGTCCTAATATGAGCGAGTGCTGGGGAGCAGGCACAGCGACATTCATGATACTTGGAGATATATGCACCAGATCTTGTCGGTTTTGTGCGGTTAAAACAGGTAAGCCGCTACCAATTGATTGGCATGAGCCATATAAAGTTGCTGAATCTGTATTTTTGATGCAGGTGAAGCATTGTGTAATAACATCTGTAGATAGAGATGATCTAAAGGATGGGGGATCTATAATATGGAATCAAACAATAAAGGCTATAAGGAAAAAAGTTGAAAAAATAACTTTAGAAACGCTATTGCCTGATTTTAAAGGTAACTGGGATAACTTAGCTTTAGCTATAAGCCTTAAACCTGAAGTCGTTTCGCACAATATAGAAACTACTAAACGCTTAACTAAACAGGTTAGAGTACAAGCAAAATATGAAAGGAGTCTTGAGTGTTTATCTGAAATAAGTAAATCTGGTTGTAGAACTAAAACCGGTATTATGTTGGGCATGGGCGAAGAAACTAAAGAGGTTTTAGAAACTATGGACGATCTGAGGCGCGCAAATGTGCATATTCTAACTATAGGTCAGTATTTGCGACCAACAAAAGATCATCACCCGGTTGTTCAATATATTCATCCAGATACATTTGCTTATTATAAAGAAGAAGGTTTGAAAAGAGGATTTAAATATGTAGAAAGCGGGCCATTGGTAAGGTCTTCTTATCATGCAGAAAAACATTTGTTTGATATGTAAATGCATTAATTGTCGAGAAAGGGCCTTTTCGTAAAAATGATTTTATTTAGTTATATTACTGTCTTAATTTGATTTCATTTTGAGATTAATTTTATAATTATAAGATAACTTTAAAGTTTTAGAAACTTTTGGCACAAATTTCTCCATTTAGTTCGTTTCGTTTTCATAATTATAGGCTATATTTTTTTGGTCAGGCAATATCCTTATTAGGTACCTGGATACAACGTACTGCAACAAGTTGGTTGGTTTATAGAATCACCAACTCGGCTTTTATGTTAGGTATTATTACTTTTGCTTTTCTAATACCTATAATGATATTATCGCCATATGGTGGCGCTATATCAGATAATTATAATAAATATAAAATCTTATTAATTACTCAGGTTCTATCTATGCTACAGGCTGGTGTACTTGCCTTTGTAGTTCTTACAGGACATTATAATATAGCTACTATTGCAACTTTAAGTGTATGCTTAGGTATTATAAATGCTTTTGATACACCAGCCAGGCAGTCTTTAGTAATTTATCTTATTGATGACCCCGGATATTTAGCGAATGCTATTGCGCTTAATTCTTCGATGCTAAATTTTGCCAGGCTAATTGGTCCGGCTATAGCCGGGATTATAATAAACCATTTTAGTGAAGGTATATGTTTTCTAATAAACTTTATAAGTTTTATTGCTGTTATTAGCACCTTACTTCTTATTAGAGTGCCTATTATGCCTAATGATAAAGCGTCTAGAAATACTTTCAGGACCATGGTTGAAGGTTATAAATATTTAATTAGTAATAGGGATATTTTGATAATAGTAATTTTTGTTTCTTTGATGAGCCTATTTGTAGCTCCATTTATTACAATGTTACCTGTACTTGCCCGTGAGACTTTTAAGGGCGGCGCTGGCCTTTTTAGTTTATTAAGTTCTTTTGATGGCTTGGGGGCCTTGTCAATAGCTATTTATTTGTCTATGGTTAAGAGCACTGAAAGATTACTTAATATAATGATTATTTTTGGTGTTGTCCTGTCTATAAGTTTGCTTTTTATAGCTTATAGTCAGTGGTTACCACTAACTTTAACGTTTATATATTTATCTGGGGCCGGGCTAATGTCTTTAATTTCTATAACAAATACCTATATACAATTGCATTCCAGCGGTAAGTATCGTGCAAGCATGATTAGTTATTATGTAATAGCTACCCAAGGTGTTTTGCCTATAGGGAGCCTTATAGTAGGTATAATAACTCATCATTTAGGTCTTGCCAATTTGTTTGTTCTTCAATCTCTTTTTGGAATAATATTTGTGTTTCTTTTTTATCTATACAATAAAAAACTATTATGAAGTAAAAATTAATGGGTTATAAACATATAAAAAGATAATCCATATCGCATTATTCTATGATTGAACTAATATTTACCGCAATAGGGGTGGGCTTGGTGTTATCCCTTTTAGCTGGTCCGGGATTTTTTGCTTTGATAACAACTAATATAAGATATGGTTTTAAGGCAGGAGTATATTTTGCTTCAGGTATTTTTATTGGAGATACTATATATATTATAATTACTATCTATAGTATTTACTTGATAAAATCTATTCAGCATTTATACCATAATTTATTTAGTTTAGTAGGTGGCGGGTTTTTATTAGTTATAGGCTTGCATTACTTACTTAAAAAGAATTCTATTGATGAAAGAACAGATAATATAAGAGAAGTCCCCTCAACATATATAAAGCACTTTATCAAAGGGTTTTTTATGAATCTTCTAAACCCTGCTGTTTTATTATACTGGATGGCCATATCTACCAGGTTTGTGCATCAATTAACTACCAGGGCTGATTCAATATTGTTTTTTTTGGTTACTGTGTTAACAATGTATTCTTCAGATATTTTAAAATCATATATAATAAGTCATTATAGAAATAAAATAAAACTTTCTTATATAACAGTAATAAGTAAAATATGTGGAGGCGTTATAGTTGCATATGCTATAAAACTAATTGCTTCCATTTTCTGGTAAGTTATCTTTATTAATAAAGTATATTAATGCTAACTCGTAGCTTCTTAACCCTAAGCCAGTTATTATACCTGATGATGATGCCGATAAAAATGATTGATGCCTAAACTCTTCTCGTTTGTAAATATTAGATATGTGCACTTCGATTACATCTATTTGGATGCACTTAAGTGCATCTGCTATAGCTATAGAAGTATGACTTAGGGCTCCGGCATTTATTATAAGACCATTGTAATTATTCAAGCTATGTATTTTATCAACAATAGCTCCTTCATATGAGCTATGGAAATAATCTATATTTGTAACTTGTTTGTATTTGTTAGTTAGGTACTTTAAAAAAGTATCGAAGTCTTGAGTGCCATATATGTTGGTTTCTCTTTTGCCCAGCATATTTAAATTAGGACCATTAATTATAGATAATTGCTTCATAGCTTGAAAATTAATTTATGTGGAACAGTATTATTGTAAAATATAAGCATTTCTTAACATTTGAGAAAAGACTTTCAAAATTAAGTATACAAGCATATTTATGCGATATAAATAAATTAAGAGACTTCTTTATTATTAACAAGCAATATAGAAGACCAGATACTTTAGAATATAGTCATATAAGAGATTTTATTAGTTATTTAAATACTATAGGTATAGCTGTTGTATCACAAGCAAGAATTATTTCTTCTCTTAAATCTTTTTTAAACTTTTTGATTCAATCCCGGATAGTACAAGAGGATGTGCTAAATTTTATAGCCGCTCCGAAATTTAAGCGTAAACTGCCAGATACTTTAACTGTTCAAGAGGTGTTGACTTTAATTAATAATGCTACTAGTGCTAAAGATGGAATAAGATTAAAAGCAATTCTTGAATTGTTATACGGTAGTGGGATACGTATTTCCGAATTATGTAATTTAAAATATAATAATATTTATTATGAGGAGTTATATGTTAGAATTATTGGAAAGGGGGATAAAGAAAGACTGGTTCCTATTAGCAATAAGTTTATTGAAGCCTTGAATGATTATAGCAGGATAAGAGCAAATATAAAAATTAGTGATAATGCTAAAGATCATATTTTTATTAATAGATATGGTAGACCACTATCGCGTATAACAGTTTTTAATAATATTAAGGAATTGGTTAGAGATTCTAACTTGAAGAAAAATGTTAGCCCGCATACTTTTAGGCACTCTTTTGCGACTCATTTGTTGGATAATGGAGCGGACCTTAAGTCTATACAAGATATGCTTGGCCACGAGAGTATAACTACTACTGAAATTTACTTACATGTTGAAACTAGTCATTTGCATAAAGTAATAAAAAATTATCACCCCAGATTTTAGACCGGTATGTAAATTATAAATTTATTTTCAAAGAAACTCTCACTAAAAAAATCTGATATTTTATAAATTTTATAGTGATTCGTTATATTTTTAAGTTCATCTGTAATATTACCACCTTTTAAAGATATAATGCCTCCAGACTTAGAAATGGATTTATTTATATTAGGCATAGAGATATTTATTAAGTAATCGAGTTTGCCTACTGCTCTTGACATTATAAAATCGAACTTGTTTTTTATATTTTCAGCGCGATCGTTACATAGAATAACATTTTTTAATTCTAATTCTTCGGTAATGTGTTTAATAGCATCTATTTTTTTCTTTATGGAGTCTACTAAATAAAATGTGCTATTAGGAAAAAATATTGCAAGTGGTATTCCTGGAAAACCACCACCAGTCCCGATATCTAGTATTTTAGAATTTTCGTTGAACGAAAAAAATTTAGTTATACTTAATGAATGCAGAATATGATGTAAATATAAGTTATCAATGTCTTTTCGTGAAATAAGGTTTATTCTGGAATTAAGATCTTTGTGTAGATAATATAATTGTTTGAATTTTAATAGGGTATTGCTAGAAAGCTTAGGAAAATATTTTTGTATGATGTTATTAGAATGTACTTCCACTGCGTTTGAATATACTTAATAGTAGTTTTTTAGCTCTCATTAATTTAGCTTTGACTGTGCCAAGAGGTAATTTAAGCTCTTCGGCAATTTCATTATAAGAGTACTCGCTAAGATATCTTAATTTTATTAAATTTTGATAATTTTCAGGAAGTTTATTAATGATGGACCGCATAAACTCATTCTTTTCTTTTCTTAGGTATTTGTCTTCTGGTGTTAATGAATTTGCTTCTTCTATTTCTAAAATATCGTCACTTTTGTTTTGGTCATCGCGTATGTATATAGATATTGTAACAAGCTTTTTCTTTTTAATGAAATCTATGCTATGATTAGCAGCAATCCTATATAGCCAGGTACTAAAAGCAAATTTTTTTTCATATTTTGTTAAATTGCAGAAGGCTTTTGTGAAAGCTTCCATAGTTAAGTCGTGTGCGTCATCTTTATTTTGAACAATTTTAAGTATCATACAGTATATAGGGTAGTGATATTGTCGCATTAATAAAGTATAAGCGTTTTGGTCTCCATTTAGTGCACACTCGACTAAGGAGTGATCTTTTTTTCTTTTCGCAGATGTATTATTATAGGTAGTCTCTTTCATTTAAGTAATAATTGTGTGACTATTAATTTTACTAACAGATAGTTAAAAGTAGTGTTAATAATTGTTATGGTTACAATAGTATAAAGTTTTGCAATCTTTATGCCATTATAAACTTATAACGATAAATTTAATTTAATAAACTAATTAATATTTTTATGCTATTAAGTATATTAATTAATAACATCATAGTTGAATCTTCATATGTACAACAGCTATTTTTAACTTTTGGTTAAGTTGATGTAGAATAAAGAGGCTATTAATATTAATATAATATAGAATTTATTTGTTGATTACAATATATGTTATTTACGTATAATTAATTTATTATGAAATTTTCGTTAGTTATAGAAGATAAAAATTCAAAAGCTAGAGCTGGTGTTATTGAAACTGATTCTGGTAAAATACACACTCCTATATTTATGCCTGTTGGTACTGCCGGGTCAGTTAAAGCTGTTTATCAAGAGCAGCTACGGGATGATATTCAAGCTGAAATAATACTTGGAAATACTTATCACTTGTATTTACGCCCAGGTATGGACGTTATAAATAAAGCCGGCGGGCTGCACAAATTTATGTCTTGGGGAAGGCCTATTTTAACTGATAGCGGCGGTTATCAAGTGTTTTCTCTTTCTAAAAGTAGAGTTATCAATGAAGAAGGAGTAATATTTAGATCTATAATAGATGGCTCTAAACATAATTTTACGCCTGAAAAAGTTGTCAACATACAAAGAAACATCGGATCTAATATAATGATGGCTTTTGATGAATGTACTCCTTACCCGTGCGATTACCAATATGCTTTAGATTCAATGGAACGAACTCATAGATGGCTAAATAGGTGTATGATGGAATTTAATAAAACCGATCCATTATATGGGGTAGAGCAGGTACTATTTCCAATAGTACAAGGAAGCGTTTATAAAGATTTACGTAAGCGATCTGCAGAGGTAATATCTAGTTATGGTGCTTTTGGTAATGCGATAGGAGGTCTTTCAGTTGGTGAGCCAATAAGTATTATGTACGATTTAACAGAGTATGTTTGCGATATTTTGCCTAAAGATTCTCCTAGATATCTGATGGGCGTAGGCACACCTGCAAATATATTGGAAAGTATTTCACGAGGAGTTGATATGATGGATTGCGTAATGCCTACAAGAAATGCACGCAATGGAATGTTGTTTACTAAAAATGGTATTATCAACATCAAGAATGAAAAGTGGAAATACGACTTTTCTCCACTAGATGAGGGTAGCAGTTTGTTCGCAGATAGGCACTATAGTAAATCCTATCTAAGGCACCTATTTCATGCAAAAGAATATTTATTCGCTCAGATTGCCAGCTTACATAATTTGCATTTTTATCTATGGTTGGTTAAAGAAGCTAGAAAGCAAATATTAGATGGAACTTTTAATAAATGGAAAAATTATATTACACCCATTCTGGAAAGAAGGTTATAAAATAAAAAAAGCGACTCATATTTATATGAGTCGCTTTTTTTATTTTATAAAAACTATGCTTTTTCTTTAGAATTTGTATGCCAAACCAAAGAATAAAAAGTTTTGTTTAATGTCTGTATTAAGATTAGCATTAGGATTTGCTGCAGTAGCTCTTAGAGAAGATTTAGCAGTTGAGTCTCCGTTACCTATGTTAGTAAACGTCGGTTCCCAACCAATCCTGGCTTGTAAACTACCTGTTGGTAAAACATGCAAGTTGATACCTACAGCAACAATAGCTCCTAAGTAAAAAGATTTTTCGTGCGATGGTACATGCGGTTGAGCTTTGTCTTCGCCATTTGTAAGATTATCCGATTTTTGGCTTAAGTTAATACCTGGAACAATACCTCCTTGAACAAATAAACCAACTGGAACGGAATCGTATACTATATATTTTGCAGTAATAGGTATATTCAGGTTAGTTAGCGATTTTTTTGTATGGAAATGAGATCCGCTAGCAGCATTGCGGTAGAATCTACCTGAAGTAAATGACATACCAGGCTCAATAGTACCTAGGAAACTACCATCAGCGGTAAAAGCATATTCTGCTAGTACGTTAATACCAAATCCTGGTCTTAATCCATTATTTTTTACATCTCCGCCTTTAATAGTAAAATACTGACCCATAAAGGCAGCTTCTATACCGAAATTGAAAGGTGAAGAAGTAGGTGCAATTGAAGTTTTATTAATTTCTTGCGCATTAATGCTAACTGCACTAAATGTTAGGATAGAAAATAAAAGAACTGTGAAAATCTTTTTGCCAAAACGCATAATTTAAATTATTATTTAATGATTAAACAAATTGTATCAATTTTTAATTGATTATTCTAATTTATTATTTTATAGCTGATCTACATAATTAAAATATAGATTCAAGTCAAATTTAAGCTTAGTTTTCTTAATTAACAATAAACCTGAAATGATTTTTTGTATTTATTCAAATTATTCCAACTTTTATAAATTATGACATTTTATAAAACAATGTTAAAATAGCTAACTTTCATCAAAATATCTAACTTTATAAAAAAGTTTCTAAATTATAGCAAAAAGCTTTAATACAAATCGCCTTTTGGGTTCCTTTTATTTTAATTAGTTAATAATATAATTTATATATGAATAAGCTTTCAATATTAGCTATTATCAGTATTAGTATATTAACTATATCTTTATTTGCATGCAAAAGAAAGCACAAGTTAGATATTGATACTAGCAACATAAACGTTGATATTACTATTTATCGATTCGAAAAAGATTTATTATCTGTCGATACTAATAGCATAGAAGCTTCCCTATCTATTTTAAAAAAAAAATATGATAAATTTTATGATATTTTTTTTAATAACATTATAGTAGATAGAAGTAAGGATACTTTACATAAAAATACCGTTTTAAAATTTATAACAAATTCTGATTTTATTAATTTAAATAACGATGTTTTAAAAGAATACCCAGATGTAAAAAACCTAAAACAAAACCTTGTAGAAGCTTTCAAACACTATAAATACTATTTCCCTGAAAAAAAA
Organism: Candidatus Krakonobacterium acarorum; assembly: GCA_050311575.1. GTDB lineage: Bacteria > Bacteroidota > Bacteroidia > SolTP2 > SolTP2 > Krakonobacterium > Krakonobacterium acarorum. Next base: position 685,809 of record JBNOKO010000001.1, read on the forward strand.
CTACCTACAGTTGTAACATTTATATCTGGTTTTGAGAATGCTATCGTTAACATAGATAATATTTTAGCTATTGGGTTAGATATGTTCCTTGGGAAGGATTACAAGACATATTTACATGTAGGATTTCCTAAATATATTATTAATAGATTAAGCAAAGAGTATATTGTTCCTATTGCCATGCAAGGCTTTGGCAAACAAGAATTTTCTATCAACGACACGGATAAAAGCTTCATAAATCAGATGCTTTATGAAGGCAAAATACTATATTTTGTTGATGCTATGCTACCACATTTGCCCGATGATCTGAAATTAGGTTATACCAAAAGTCAACTAAATTGGGCTTTGCAATACGAGCCGGAAATTTGGACTAATTTTATAGATGAAGACGTACTTTATACATCCGATCAGCGCAAATACAATAAATATATTGAAGAGGCACCTTTTTCTTCAGGGTTCTATAGCGACTCGGCACCAAGGTTAGCATCGTTTACCGGATTACAGATTGTCAGATCGTATATGGCTAACAATCCGGATATTACTTTGCCACAATTAATGGAAGAGCAAAACCCAATAAAAATTTTAAACGCATCTAAATACAAGCCACAATCTAAAAAATAAGCATTAATGGACAGGTTCGAAAAATTAAAAGGATTGTTTAATAAAAATCTCGCTCAAACTAGTACAAACCCGCTTAAATTAGGATTTAACAGAGCTGAAGGAATATATTTATATGATTTTCACGACAATAAGTATATAGACTTAATATCTGGCATCAGCGTAAGTAATTTTGGACATTCTAATCCATCTATTAAGCAAGCAATAAAAGACCAAGTTGACGCTTTTACACATCTAATGGTATATGGCGAATATATAACATCGCCTCAAACATTGTTGTCAGAAAAAATACTTAGCACCATAAACAAAACAGAGTGTGCAATACAACAAAGTCAAAAATTAGATAATATATACTTTGTAAACTCTGGATCCGAGGCTATAGAAGGAGCTTTAAAAATAGCTAAAAAATTTACAGGTCGAAACGAGATCATAGCATTAAACAATAGCTACCATGGCAGTACCCATGGGGCACTAAGCATATTAGGTTCAAGCAGTTACAGGCAGCACTTCGAGCCATTATTGCCTAATATAAAATTTATTAACTTAAATAAAGAAGCTGAATTATCGCAAATAACCAAACAAACAGCATGCGTTATAATAGAAATTATTCAGTCAGAAGCAGGTGTTATAACAGCCGATCAATCTTACATAGAGCTTTTAAATAAAAGATGCAAAGAAACAGGCGCTTTATTAATTATAGATGAAGTACAAACAGGAATGTACCGAACCGGCACTTTCTGTGCTTTTGAACACTACAATGTACAGCCCGACATATTAGTATTAGCAAAAGGTATAGGAGCCGGAATGCCATTAGGAGCCTTTATTTCTTCTACAAACATTATGTCCTGTATAAAAGAGAGCCCTCCATTAGGCCATATAACGACCTTTGGCGGCCATCCTGTAAGCTGTGCAGCTTCTTTAGCAGCGTTTAATCTGATAGATTATAACTTTACTAAATCGATAGTATCCAAGTCCGAACTATTTAAGAAATTGCTAAAGCATAATAAAATTAAAGAGGTTCGCGGCATGGGTCTTTTACTAGCGGTAGATTTTGATGATACGCAGCTAAATATGAATGTTATAAATAGATGCATAAATAAAAATATAATTGTTGATTGGTTTTTACATAATGATAAAACAATGCGCATAGCTCCGCCCTTAATAATAACAGAAGACGAAATAAAGAATGTATGCGCAACTATTATTAGCATCTTGAATGCCATTTAGAAGATCACCTAAATGCATACTATTATAAAAATATTACTATTAATTGTACCATTAATATTTATCAACGTAAATATACATGGCCAAAATCAGCATGATTTAGAAACAATAATAATCAAAAGCGATTCGGGTAAAAGCACTATAGGCAATAATACTATAAATATAAAAGAAGAAGATATGCTCAGCTATAATAGTGAAAATATTGCTTATGCATTATCTAACCATACGCCCGCCTTTATAAAACAATATGGCTCTGGATCGCCAAGTAGCATTAGTATTAGAAGCTCTCTGCCTTCCCATACCCAAATAATCTGGAACAATTTAAAACTGAATTCTACATTATATGGAACAATAGATTTATCCCTTATACCGATATTCTTTACTAGTAATATACAGATATATCAGGGTCCATCATCCCTAAGTTATGGATCAGGCGGAGTAGCAGGAACAATCGTAATCAATGGTAGTGAAAGAGTTAAAGAAGGATTGTCTATAAAATACCTACAACAGCTGGCATCATTTTATACTTTTGGTGAGTTTTTAAATTTATCCTACAGAAAAAAATCTATACAAAGCAGCTTAAAAATCTTTAATAAATATTCTAAAAACAATTTTTATTACAAAAACTTAAGTGTACTAGACGATAATTACAGCCATCCAATAGCACAAAATAAAAATTCTGCCTATAATATATATGGCCTGCTACATAATATATCCTACTATATTGAACCTTACAGCAGTTTGACAAACGATTTATGGATGGTTAAGGCTAATAGGAAAATTCCAGACAATGCATTAATAGAAGTTAATAACGATAATAATTTTGCTAAACAGACAGATTTACAAATAAGGAATGCTCTTAATTACAAAATCTATAAGAATAAAATAGAATTTATAAGTTTTTTAGCTTTAGAGCATCAGATTTTAAATTTTTATTCACAAAAATATGTTCTTGGAGCTCCCATAATTATTGATAACGATAGTTACGCTAAAACTAATGCAGTTAAATTAGGTCTGGGTATAAATAATGCTCAATTAACCAAAAAATTATATATAGGTAATAATCTAAGTTACACACTAAACAATGCCTTAAATACTAACAAGCTGAAAAATAAAACCATAAATACTGGTTTTTTTGATATAGAGAACACAACACAATTAGAAGTTAAATATAACCAGGAACTATCATTAGTGTTTGTAGCTGACAATATTTATAGAAACAAGCACTATTTTTTACATTATTCGGGAATAAACTATTTATTGCTACCTGATTACGATATGTTTTTAAAATTTGGATTCGGGTCGCAGTTACGATTTCCAACGGTTAACGATTTGTATTTTTCCCCTGGCGGCAACCCTGATTTATTGCCAGAGCACAACACAGGTTTAGAGCTGTCTACTTCTATGAAAATAAAAGCTTTAGCAGTAAATGCTTCCATATATTACTCTAAAACTGATAACTGGGTACTATGGATGCCTCAGGGATCTTTGTATTGGAGGCCACAAAACATAGGCCAGGTACAATCCCAAGGTATAGAAGTGTTTTTAAATTATACAAAAGAGATAAGGCAAATAAAGATGACCGTTGCAGGATCTGTTAACTACTCAGTAATTACCAAAAATTATCTTAACGACACCCTTAAAGACAAACAATTACCTTATATGCCAAAATTTTCTTCAAATTTTAATATAGCAATAGCATATAAGCATAGCTATTTTAAATGGTTATTTACCAATTATAGTAAAAGGTATATATCATTAGATAAAACTACTGCTAGAGATGCACTGCCCACGTATTTTATGAACGATATTATAATAGGCTATGAAGTAAATGTTAAAAAAATAAATATTTTATTAGAAATAAAAGTATTAAACTTATTTAACGAAAACTACTATGCAGTAGAATATATGCCTATGCCGGGTAGAAATTACGGACTATCTATAATAACTTATTTATAATTTTTTAATGATTATGAAAAAAAAACTTAACAAATTCTGTATCGCTTATTGCTTTAGTATCATCGCTATTTTATTAGCATTTTCATGCGTAAAAGACGATAAAAATTCTGTAGATATAGATATAAAAGATAAAGGATTATTAATATTAAGCGAAGGCGTTATGGGAAAAGCTAACTCTTCACTATCGTTTTATACCCCTACAGATAAAAAAATTATTAACAATATATTTTATGATGCCAATAAAGTACCTATTGGCGATGTTGCACAAAGTATTTATGAATCCGACAGTTCTTTGTTTATAATGGTTACTAATTCCAGGAAAATATTGGAAATAGATAAAAACAACTTTAAACAAAAAAAGAGCATAACTGAAAATGGCATTATGGAACCCAGGTATATGATTAGTGCTAATAATAAATTTTATGTAAGTAATTATAAGGCAAATAATATTTTGGTTTTTAATAAAGACATGACTTTATTAAAAACTATAAGTACTAAAATTAATGATAAGGCCCATGCTCCAAATTTTATATTGGAAACAAATAACAAATTATTTGTAGCATGCGATTTTAATGACAATACAGTACTTGTAATTAATACTCAAAGCGACCAACAAGAAGGTTTAATAGAAGTTGGTATAACACCAGCCAGTATGGTGATAGATAAAAATAGTAGTCTATGGGTATTATGCACAGGTGGGTACGAAGGGCACCCTTTAGGTCAGGAAACCCCGAGTCTCTATAAAATTAATACTAAAAACTATTCTATAGAATCTAAAATAGATATGCCTACAGACGTTAAATGGATATCCGGCTTAAGAATTAACTCATCGTTAGATACACTATATTTCTTAAGCACAAGTAATTCTAAGGTTATGCAAATGCCTATAACATCTACCAATGCTTCGAATATAACTACTTTGCTTACTGTTAACGGCACAAAAACATTATATGGTTTATATGTAGATACTAACGATATATATTTAACTGACGCTAAAGATTATCAAAGTAACGGAGCACTTCTTAGATACAGTAAAAACGGAAATTTATTAGATTCGTTAACAATTGGGATTAATCCATCATTTATGAATAAAATTAACACTGCTAAAAAATAAATATAACAGGATCAATTAATTTTTAATTAAAGTGTTTAAAAGTTATTAACATTAGCGTGTGTAAAACTATAGATAAAATGATGGATGCTTTAACATATAACCTATATATCTTTGGTTTATAAACTTTTAAATATTAATAAACCACTAGATGGACTTTTTTAAGCCTGGCGAACAATTTGTAGATTATAAAAACAAATATTTTAATTCAGTTAAAAATAATAGTGTCTCGGAATATTTAGATATAAAACAAGTTCCGCATGCTATAGATATAGAAGAATCCGTTTTAGGAGCTATAATTTTAGAATCAGGAGCCATCGGCGAAATCGCCGATATCCTAAACCCAAGTGATTTTCATTTAGAAAAGCACCAGTTAATATACAAAGCGGCCATACAGCTATTTGCTGCAGCCAAAACTATAGATGTAAAAATAATTACAGATAAGCTACGTAAAAATGGCGACCTTGAAAAAGCTGGTGGATTAATATATATCTCCAGGCTTACTAATAAAGTAATATCATCTGTTAACATAGAAACGCATGCCTACTTAATCAAAGAATTATCTATAAAGAGGCAGTTAATAAACTATTCTAATGACTTAAACGAATTAGCTTATGATAGTACTGTTGATGTCGTTGATTTATTAGAGCGTGCTGAAAACAAATTGTTCAATATATCTGAAAATAAAATAGCAGTTACTGATTTTCAAAGCATAGTCATGCAATCTCTCGATGCTATTCAAAAAGCTAAAGGATCACAGGAGATAAGCAATGGAATTCCATCTGGTTTCGACGCTCTAGATACACTAACTTTTGGCTGGCAAAATTCAGATTTAATAATAGTTGCAGCAAGGCCGTCTATGGGCAAAACGGCTTTTATGCTATCTGCAGTACGCAATGCTGTAGTTAAATACGGGAAAAAAGTTGCAATTTTTTCTTTGGAAATGTCAGCACTACAGCTTGTAAACCGTATGCTTGCAGCTGAATCGAATATTCAAGCCTCAAAAATTCGTTTGGGCGATCTCCAACCAGAAGAGTGGGAAAGTTTGCAAAACAAGGCAGATATATTTAGCGAGTTACCAATATTTATTAATGATAACCCATCTTTAAATATATTTGAACTTAGGGCAGAATGCAGGCGTTTAAAACATAAACATAATATTGATTTTATAGTTATAGATTACTTGCAGTTAATGCAAGGCTATTCTGGTACAAAGCACTTTAATAGAGAGCAGGAAATTAGCCATATATCCAGATCGCTTAAAGCTCTGGCTAAAGAGCTTGAGGTGCCAGTAATTGCCCTGTCGCAATTAAGTAGGGCCGTTGAGGCCCGGCACGATAAAAGACCAATAATTTCGGATTTGCGCGAATCGGGCTCCATCGAGCAGGATGCCGACTTAGTTTTATTACTATACAGACCCGAATACTATAAAATAGAACAAAATGAAAATGGCGAATCGCTAAAAGGGCTAGCAGAAGTTATAGTTGCTAAACATAGAAATGGTCCCGTTGGTACGGCAGTGCTTAGATTCCTTTCGCAGTATGTTAAATTTGATAATGAAAATGCGCTTACAAATTTACAGTCTAGTATTAACGGTCGTAATCAGCCTAACGCACAACTACAAGAAGGCACTAATAATGATCCAAAATTTAGTCTCTTAAACCAAGAAAATAATAATGACCATCCTTTTTAAGTCCTATACAAGAAAACAAACGATCATTATTCAAAAAATTAATGTATCCATTATACAGAAAATAGAAAAAAAAATGCTGGCTAAACCATTAGCATTCATAAAGGCAATATTAACTCTGGATAAATCATCTGGTTTTACTATTAAATGCTGATATACAAGCATCGCAATAAAAACTAAAGCCCCTATATAATATATACCGTGCATATGCTCAATTATTCCTACTAATATTATTGATAAGGAAGTAATAATGTGCAGGATGGACGATAACCTAAGAGCCCCTTTAAGACCTATTTTTGCAGGTATAGATTTTAAGTTCATTGATTTATCAAAGTCTTTATCTTGCATGGCATAGATTATATCAAAACCGCTTACCCAGGTTAAAACTGCAATTCCAAGCAGTAAACTACTAATACTAATATAACCAGTTACACATAAATAAGCTCCTATAGGCGCATAAGACAACGATAATCCTAATACCATATGGCATAGCGCGGTAAATCGTTTTGTGTAGCTGTAAAATAAAATAGTACCTAAAGCTACAGGAGATAAATAAAAACAAGCTTTGTTAATAAAAGAACTAGCTACAATAAAACATATTGAAGATATAATTGTAAATAAAAGAGCATTTTTAGCTTTAATTACTCCCATAGGAATTTCTCTTTTTACTGTACGAGGGTTTAAACTATCAATCCGCCTATCTAAATAACGATTAAATGCCATAGCCGCACTGCGTGCAAATACCATACATAAAATAACTAAAACCAGCTTTTCTGTTGTAAAAATGTAGATGTCTGATTTTATGCCAAGAAAAAAACCTATAAAGGCAAAAGGCATAGCAAAAATTGTATGGCTAAATTTTATTAACGAACAATATTTACGAATATTATTAACTATTGAATGAACCATAATAATTTTCAGATTTTTATTAGGACTGTATTGTATAAAATTATGATAAATAGTTAGTTGTTGTTCGTTAATTCAATAAATTTTAATAAATCAGCGTGGCCTTTTTTAGTTTTAGAAGAAGTAATAAAAATGTCAGGTAAAACCTCCCATTGTTCTGATAGTACTTCTTTATAGCTAGCTATGTTTTTATTTAAGGACACAGTGGATAATTTATCAGATTTTGTAAACACTATTACAAATGCTAAGTCGTTTAGTCCTAGAAATTCTAAAAATTCTAAATCAATTGCCTGGGCCTGCAATCTACTATCGATAAGCAGCATGATACAACACAAATTATCACGATTGCAAAGGTAATCTTTTATAAGAGGAGTCCATTGGGCGCGTATTTTTTTAGATACGCTTGCATAGCCATAGCCGGGTAAATCGGCTAATAACCACGAACTGTTTATTAAAAAATGATTAATATGTTTCGTTTTACCCGGAGTTTTAGAGGTTTTGGCGATAGTACTGTTAGTTAACATATTTATTAAAGATGATTTACCAACGTTAGACCGCCCAATAAATGCATATTCTGGTAGTTCTGATTGTGGAAGCTGTTTGAATTCAGAACTGCTTTTTATGAATTCTGCTTTATTTATAGACATGTTTATTAACTAATAATTTAAAAATATAAACGTAAAATAAGTGAAATTGCATTTAACTAAAACAAAACATGTGTTAATTATGCGATTATTTAATATCTGGTATGTCAATTGCATAATTATAGATTAAGCATATAGTTATGCAGGCATATCAATGCTTATATAAATGAAAAATAATTTTACTTTTCAATGTACAATCTATTAAGATGTGTTTTATATAATTGTTTAAAGTTATTAATAATACCTTGTATTGTAATAATTGTTGTCTTTATTGGGAACAAGCGTGTAGTATCTCAACAACTTCCTCAATATACTATATATATGCAAAATAATTTTCTTATTAATCCTGCTATCAGCGGAATAGAAAATTTTATCGACGTGCGAGCATCGATACGCAATCAGTGGTTGGGTATAAAAGGGGCACCTAAAAGTTATTATCTTACAGCACAAGGTCCTATTGGTTACGATAGCGATAATAGTAGACGCTCAGGGGTAGGAGGCATAATCATGTACGACCAGACGGGTGCCTCCATCAGGTTCTCGTTATCGGGAGCCTATTCGTATCATCTGGCTATAAACGATAGTTTAAAGCTGGCACTGGGAATTATCGGTGGGTTTACGCAATACAGGATAGACAAATCGAAGTTAGACCCGGATGATCCGGACGATGCAATACTAAACTTTTCTCAATTATCACAATTTATCCCGGATTTAGGTTTAGGGGCTTGGTTGTATACGGATAACTTTTTTGTCGGAGCATCTGTACAGCAAATAATACACCCTCAGGTTACTTTTGGCATAAGCAATAATGTAAAACACAGCATATATGGCAATAGCATATTTTTAACATCTGGATATAGATTTTATTATAGCGATATAAGTATAACACCATCGTTTTTAGTGCGCTTTAATAGGGCAAACAAAGTGCTAACACTCGATCTAAATGTTAAAGCTATGTATCAAGACCTGGCATGGATAGGGGTGTCCTATAGGCGATCAGATAGTTTTTCGATATTAGCCGGTATACATGTAAGTACTTTATTTAATATAGCTTATGCTTATGATTATGGAATTAATAAATTAGCCAGTTATAATAAGGGATCGCACGAAATTATTCTAGGGTTTCAGTTAAATAATGTTGATAACATCAGATGTCCAAGAAATGTTTGGTAACTATTAATTAATTGATAAATTTATTTATTATCTTGTTGGACACTTAAAAGAAATAAACCGACTAAAGCACAAACTAATAATAATAAAACTTAACAAATTAAACTAAGCAGTAATCTTACACCAATAATTATTAAGCAAATTATATGTTGGCTACCATTAAAAAGTTTATCAGTTCTTTATTGGTAAAGCTTAAAACCAAGCGATACAACTATTTTTTAATAGGCTTGTTCAGCGCTATATCTCTATTTGTGATAGTATTTAACACGCAGTCTGCAGAACGTAAAAGCGCTACAGGCAGTTATCATAACCTACCAGGTTCGTTAAATAACCTAAAAGCTTTTTTTGAGACTATAGAAAACGAATCTTTCGGGCTAAACGACTTCTTAGCTATAGATAAAAATCTGGAGGTGTTGCAACTTGGTAAGCAATTACCTTGTCATGACCCTGATAGATATAATTCGCAAATAAGTTTACAGAGTAATGGTGCTATATGTGGTACCCTTCAATTAAAATTAAATGGTATATATGATGGTGCTGGCGGTCTATTAAAAAACATATCGCGTATAGACTTGTACCATTCCTATCAACCAAATCAAGCTTATAGGGTAGTGGAAACTCATATATCTCCAGATCCGTCATCTAATGGAGATAGCATCCTTAATTTTAATGTTACACACCCCGGCTATTATAGAGCGCTTATAACTTTTGTCGGTTTAGATTGCGCGCCACCTCGTAGTGTAAATGATAATATACAAACTAATCCAGGCCAATACCTAACTCGGGAACCTGGCGACCCTCTTCAAGGCAATGCTCAGATTTTAGATCCTGTAATCAAAACGGATAAAGGTCAAGATGTACCTAGTGAAATTTGTGACATGTCTGGACTAGTATTACAAACTAAGATAGCTATTAGGACCAGGCTAATGGTAGAATATGTATGGTATATAGATGGTATAAATGTAGAGACAAACTATAATGGCAGGTTGACTCTGTCTAACCATATAACAGAGACACCTGGTAACGTGCATAAAATAAAAGTAACTGCTCAAAGAGAAACGGATAAGCAAGATAATAATTGTAAAGCTATACTGCCTTACGATGAAATAGATGTAAAGATTACTCAGCTTCCGGAAGCTAAGCTATATGCAGGCGATACTCAAATAGATCAAAAACCCGGACAAAATATATATTACTTTAAACCGGGAGAGAAAATTGAGTTGAAAGCTAAAGATTCAGATGGTAGAGATTTTGATAAATACGAATGGTACGCTAATAATGCTCTACAAAAAAATAGCACTTCTATATATACATTCGGTTCTACTCCAAAAGATAACGATACGATTAAAGTAGTGGCTAACCATACTGTAGGAGCGAACCAATGTTCAGGAATAGCTACCGTAATTTTCAAACCAGCCTATACATACGCTCCAGATTTTACTATTAATAATAGTGGCGTGCGTAGTGATAATATATTTTCTTTTTGCAAAGAAATACCCAAAAATACCAGCTTAACATTAACAGATTCGCAACCATTAGAAAAGGGTAAGACGGCTATAGATTTAATGCTGGAAGAAGATCCAAATACAAGCATTCAATGGATTAGGAATATGGACCATATGGATACGACAAATCTTACCAGCCGGTTATCTGATAGAAGCAAGCGTCAATCACCGGCAATTACAGAAAACGATTCTAAAAACCTTTACCGTATAATAATAACTACTAAAGCTAAAAAAATATATATAGATACTAATGCTAAAGCTATTAAGGGAGTCAAAGTAAAAGCTGTCAATGTAGCTAAACCTAAAATACAAGATTATAATGAAGGGGAGACTATACATATTTGTCAGGACAGTACTAAAAGCATACCTGTTAATACCCTAAAGTTAGATAATCTGCAAGGCAACGGTAGTGCTTTATGGGAGATAACTAATCCTGATAGTACCACTACAAAGATTACAGCTGATTCTTTGAGATTACCAAACCAGGCTTTAGGAGAGTATACGATACAAGTAAAGTTTTCTAAAACAGAAGACGGCATAATATGCCAAAGCGAAGCTACAACCATAAAAATGCGTATCTACCCGCATATATTTACAGGTTTAGCTTATAAAAATAGTACAGGAAATTTCTCAAGAATTTCTCCTGTTGAGAAATATATAGCTATTAAAACAGATGTATATGCTAAAAATATTGTGCTTGCTGACAACAAATATAATATAACCGATATTGATCAAAACGCTAAAATAACATGGTATGAATCTATAGGTTCAGAAAACAAATTCACTCCAATATCCGGGGCTACAAACCGAACCATAACCATTGACCCTGGCAAATTTACACCCGGGGAAGTGCGTTATTATAAGTATAAAGTTTCTATAGATGCCCAAAATCCGGATGTATGTACTAATTCGAGCCTAACGCTTATCGCATACAATCCCAATCCTGTTGTACAAGTAGTTGGCCAAGATACATTATCGTGCGATATAAATAAACCAGTAGAACTTAAGATAAAATATACAGAACCAACAAATGGATATACAACCTTATTTAATACTGCTCCAACTTTATGGTACTACAAGGAATTAAGTACCAGTGGGTTGTCAGGAGGAACAACCGTCACTGCGGGGCAGTCATTCAAAGCTGCTAAAACAGGATATTATGCAGCATATGGAAAATTTGACCTAAAAAAACCTGGTAGTGATACACGGATATCTACGCTACAAGAGGTTCCCGCGTCGGATTTTTACGTGCGTATAGAAAATATTGATCCGGTTGTAGCCTATAAAAATACTCAAGATGCAATTAAACAAATCCAATCTAACAGTGTATATTTGGCTACTATAATGGATTTATATGCCCGAAATACTTCCGATTTAAATGAATTTAGCGAAGGTAAAATAACATGGTTAGTATCTGAAACCCCGTCAGGTAACTTCACGCAAGTTGGAGATAACAAACAAAAACTAACTATTGATCGTACTACATTTAAAGACAATTCTGTAAAGTATTACAAATATTCTTACCAATTAGGACCAGATTCAAATGGTCATAACCAATGTACTAAGTATAGCCCGGTAATTCCAATATATAATATTAAGCCAGCTATAGAAGCTACTTCTGGCAGAAGTGCATCCTGCGATAACAAACCAATAGAGCTTAAAATAGTAGCTCGTAACGCACAAAATAAAGACATATTAAATTCTACAGCCATAACATATTGGGAATATAGTGCATCAGAGAATGGTCCATGGTCTATAGTTGCTACCAAGAGTGCCAGCCCTACAAATATATACAGAGCTACTAAAACGGGGTACTATAGAGCACGTGGGTTTCCTGTTAAAGAGACTTCTTTTAGTAGTTTGTCACCATTAGATTCATTATCTGATTTTTCGCAACCTTTCTATGTGCATGTAGAAAACCTTGTTCCGGTTATAGCTTATACCAATACTGCAAATAGGCTGGCAGTAATTGATCCTAGAGCAAACTACATCGCTGATATAAAAGATTTATATGCTAGACATTCTACCGGTAATGGCACGTTAAATGAATTTGGCGCAAAAGCTAAAATAACCTGGTATGTATCTGAAAATACGCCAAACAATTTTAGCCAGGTACCGGGATTTGATAACAACCAACATCTAACTATTGATACTAGTAAGTTGACGCCAAATGCCATATACTACTACAAATACACTTATACTTACATTCCGGATTCCGACACAAATAGTCAAAATCAGTGCTTTAAGGATAGCCCTATAATTTTAGTAGCTAATATTCAACCAACCATTAAGGTAGAGAAAGGTGGCGATCTAATATCATGTGATAAAGACAAGGCGGTAACGCTTAAAGTCGAAGCCTTAGATGCAGCAGGTAAAAGTTTTATAAACCCCCGGACCAATTCATTTTGGTACTATAGAGCGCCCAATAGTACCCAGTGGCAACAAGTTGCCAGTGTTGCAGCAATTACTTATGATGCTGGTAAAACAGGGCATTATAGAGTTCGAGTGTACCCGACTAGACACAATTTTAAACCTACTACAATCCTAACAGCGCTAGATGATTTATCTCATTTCTCAGACTCTGTTTATGTACAGATAGAAAATGTTAAACCGGTTGTAGCTTATACAAACCCTAAAAGTACCATAGCGGAGATTTCTACAGGGAATTATTACATGGCTGTTATAAAAGACTTATATGCTAAAAACAAAAATGGAGCTAAGTTAGAAGATTTTGTTGCAAAAGCCCGAATAAAATGGTATCAATCTGGTAATCCTACAGCGGGATTTAACGAGATAAAAGGAGCTAATCAATCAACATTGACGATTGATACTAATAGCTTTCCAAAAAATACTGTAAGATATTACAAATATCAAGTAGAAAATGCAGGTTCGGATAGTAATAGTTGCTCTGGTTATAGCCCTGCGCTTGCAGTAATTAATCTTAGGCCTTCTGTAGTAGCAGATAGCGGTGCAGTATCGTGTGATGGTAAAGCAGTAAGGCTTAGGATGGAAGCTTTAGACCCAAGTCGTAACGATATAATAAGTAGTACGCGGAGTTCATATTGGGAATACAAAGCCTCAGCTGAGGCTCCATGGCAGAAGCTTCCGTCTCCTAAGAACCCTACAAATCTATACGATGCTACTAAAACAGGGTTCTATAGAGCGCGTGGATATTCGCATAAAGAAGGTGCTACTTTTAGTCCATTAAAAAATTTGGGTGCATTAGATGCTATAACTTATTTTTCAGATTCTATTTATGTCCATATAGATAAAATTGATCCTGTTATAGCTTATACAAATACTGTTAATAAGCAGGTAACAGAAGTTAATACCAGTAAGTATTATTCAATTGATCCAAAAGTCCCATTATACGCTAGAAATACTTCTAAGGTAAATGAATTTCCTGCAAATACTAAGATAACGTGGTTCGTATCTGATAGTCCTACAGGTGAATTCAAACCAATAACCGGAGCTAATCAACCAATATTGAATATTGATACTAGTAGCTTTCAACCAAATACTATAAAGTATTACAAATATACCGTAGAGCTCAGTTTAGATGGGCAACAAAAATGTTCTAAGGAAAGCCCTGCAATTATGGTAGTCAATTTTAGTTATTATATAACATCAAATGGCAATAGGATTGCTTCATCAAAAAATGAACTTTTAACATCATGTAATGGCAATAGGATATCTCTTGGGGTAGTAGCTTTAGATCCACAAAATAGAAATATAATAGATACTAATGCGGTATATTGGACCTACAAACCAGCACAACAATCCGACTGGATTGCCCCTATTACCAGGTTAACATACGATGCTGCTAGCACAGGATATTATAAAGCATCGGTAAAAGCGATTGTTAATAAAAATATTGTAGGGCAAAAAGAACCATTATCGAAACAAGAAAAGCATACTACTTTGTATTTAAGCATACAAAGCTATAACCCATTCATAGGTTATAGAGATTCTAAAGGGGCGATAGCGGAAATTAAAACTGACAGCAATTATATGGCTGATCTAAAAGATTTATATGCCAGATATAGAAACGGTTCTGGTGTGTCTGAATTTAGTAAAAACATTAAGATAGCCTGGTATGTATCTGACAACCCGACAACAGGATTCACACTAATAAGTGGAGCTAACCAGGCAACTCTAAAGATTGACACGAATGGTTTTAAGAAAAACACCGTACGTTATTACAAATATGCAATAGATACTGACTCAACCAGTGGGTATAATTGTCATATAGAAAGCCCTGTGCTTACAGTAGTTAATTTTCAAATATCAGTTAAAACGGATAATAATCTCCCTGCGATATCGTGCAATAATGAAGCAGTAACTCTTAGAATGGAAGCTCTAACCGAAAAAGGTGAAGATATAATAAATCGCAAATCAGATGGATTTTGGTACTATAGAAAGACGCAGAATGCCTCTTGGGAGAGAGCCCTCAAGGCTAGAGGATTGGTTAGTTATAAGGCTACTAAAACGGGATATTATAGAGCAAGCGCATATCCTACTTATCCCGATATTAAAACGAAAAAACCATTACAGGACGAAACAGATTATTCAGAGTCTATTTTTGTAACTATATCCCCCCCTATTTCAAAACCTATAATAAGAGCTGACCACACCAAGGGTGTATGTAAAGGTTCACCGGTTGAGCTTTCTGCTTTTTCTACTTTAAACGCTAGTAAGCCTTACAGTTCAGATTTTACTTATCAGTGGTACTTAGAACAAAAACCAATAAAGGGTGCAACTAATAGTAAGTACAAAACAGATGTTGTAGGTCTGTACACAGTAGAGGTAATAAATAAATCTACGCAATGTAAAAATATATCTGATGAATACATAGTAAAAGACGTGACTCTCAACCCCGGGTTTAAAATCAATCATCTTGGCGCGATAAATACTACTCAATTTTTAATAACGAGAGGGGCAGGTGGAACTATAACGGTAAGGTTAGAAGCTCCTCAGGCCGACACGAATCGGTATAAATGGAAAGTAACCTATGTAGGTTCTGAAAAGCAATTGCCTATTAAATATACAAGTTCGCCACAAGCTATCTCTATTAGTGCAATTCAAAATACATTTGGAAGCATAAGTGGTCATTATATATTATCGTTAACAGATAGCTTGTATAATTGTACAAAAGAGCAAAGCCATGATTTCTACCTGGTGTACAGAGAAGAAATTAAGTATACAGTTAATAAAGGCGAGAATGAATTGGTTCCTACGAATAATGTTTATAAAGTATGTAAAGGCGATACAGTAAATATAAAAACTAAGCTATACGAGCTTTATAACAACGACACTGTAAATACTAAGTTTAGAATAAAATATGTATTATATAAAGACAATAAAGTTGTATCAACTACTATATCTGAGAAAGAACCTTTGATTACGGCAAGTGGCTCGGGTATTTATAGGTTAGAGGCAAAGGTATTAAAACCTATTGAAGGTAACGACTCCTTAGGTTCTAATTTAAAACCCGTTACATTTACAATTAAAGAAGAAGATAGAAGCGATCTAACTTCAGATTTTGTTGTAGCTAATAATTTATGCATAAACGTAGGGGACAAAGTAAAATTAACCGCCAAGCAACCTAATAATAATAATTCTTACAAATGGTATAAAGAAGAAAATGGTACCAGGTCGGAAATAGGAAATAAATCTGAAATAGAGGTGGCATTAGAGCCGGGCAACCATAGTATAGAGTTAGTAGTAACCGACGCAAACCATTGCTTTGATAGGTTGACACAAACAATATATGTAACCGAAAAGCCTGGTATAGAAATACATGCATCTCAATCTATAATATGCGAAAGCCAAAATAGTGTCTTACAAGTTATAAAAAAATCTAATGATACAATTAGTAAGTACCAATGGCAGACCAAACAAGGTACTACATGGACTGACATACCTAACGCAACATCATCTGAACTACAAGTTACAGAAGCTGGCGAATATCGCTCAAAAGTAGTCAATACAGATAACTGCGAAAACACAAGTAATTCTATTGAAGTAAAAAAATCAGTAACAACAGGAGAAATAAATGTTAAAGAAGATGAAATAAATTGCATAGATACCGAACACCCAACAAAGCTAACAGCAAATACAAGCGGAGGGACAATAACTAAATACGCATGGTTCAACGGTGATACACAAATAGGCAATGAAGCAGAAATAAATGTTAAACTACCAAGCGGAACAAACAAAATAACATTAAAATTAACAGACTCTCTAGGCTGCGTAAAAACGCTGGAAAAGGCAATAACAGTATCTCACAAATCAGAGCCGAAAATAGCAAGATCGGGTCAATCATACATATGCAACGATCAACCTGTAACTATTAACGTACAGACCCCGGTTAGTCCTGCGATAAGCTACAAATCGTACCAATGGCAGACCAAACAAGGTACTACATGGACTGACATACCTAACGCAACATCATCTGAACTACAAGTTACAGAAGCTGGCGAATATCGCTCAAAAGTAGTCAATACAGATAACTGCGAAAACACAAGTAATTCTATTGAAGTAAAACAGCAAACTTTAACAGCTGATTTCACCCCAAACAAGGATGCTTATTGCTTCGATGCTACAGGTAACCATAATATAACCCTCCAAGCATCACAAGCAGATGCTCAGTATAGCTGGACAATTACAACACCTACAAAGACGATCACTAATAACACCAAAAGTATTGATATAGATATAAAAGCAAGCGGTATATATACAATAAAATTGATAGTAAGCAAAAACGGTTGTTCAGAACAAAGCGAAAAAAGGATAGTAGCTTTAATAAAACCAGATATACAATATAATAGAAGTAAAGATATGCTATGCGTAGAAAAATCTGATAGCATAGAAGTTAACTTACAAACAAACTACGATACCAATTTGCCATTACACTACAAATGGTATAAAGGCACAACATTACTTCAAACAGATTCGGTTGCTAATAAAATTAAAATTACAGAAGAAGGAACATACCACGTAGAACTCGAACTTATTAATCCTATTGACAACAAACTACCGGTATGTACTGTAATAGGCAGAGATATAATAATAACGAGAAGCACTATAAATGCCGGCATAGAAATATCAGGCAACGAATGTATAGACCCGGCTAATAACAAGCCCATAAAATTTACAGCTAAAGATACTGTGGGAACTAATTATGAATGGACAATAAAGGATAGCAATCAAAGAAGTATAAAACATGTTAAAAATGCTAAAAATGAGGCTGAATTAAGTACCGTTAGCCTAAATCCAGGCCAATATACAGTAACCCTAAACGTACGTGATAGTTTATGTACAGCTACTTCTACTAAAACATTTAGTATAACCAGGAAACCTAAAGCGAGTCTTAGCAGCAATGACGAACATAATGTAATATGTAACGACAGTAAAATAAAATTAACAGTTACACTAGATCAGGAAACCAATGCTACAGGTGTATTTACTTACGTTTGGTATCAGCAGGTAAACAACACTTGGCAAAAAATAGAAAATAATGCTAATACTAATGTGTACGAAACAAATCAGGCTGGTGTATATAAAGCTGAAGTAACAAGTGCTGATGGATGCAAAACAGAAACTAACGTAATTAATGCTATTAAAAGTACCGTAAATCCAAAATTTACAATGGATCCGGAAAATACCTTATGTATTAATAACGATCAAAAATTTGTATTAACAGCTGAAGACAATGCGGAGGGCAATGTATACGAATGGAGGAACATATTAAATGGACAAAAATTCTATGGGCCAAAACTAACTGTAGGACACGAGGCAATAGTATATAACCAGCTAATGATTAGGCTAACCGTAACAAATAAATATGGCTGTACAGGATACTATGACGTAACAAACAAAACTATAACCTATTCATCGCATCCTCATATTAGCGTTAAAGACAACATAAAAGAAATTTGTATAGTTGAAGACAGTAAAGGCACAGAAGTAAGCAGAACCTCAGTTACTTTAACTGCCATGACAACTGACGTGCAAGAAGTAAATTATAAAAGCTATAAATGGCAAAAACAAAGGCTTCCTATGTGGATGTGGGACGATATACAAGGAGCTACAGGCAAAGACTACCAGGTTAAAGAAGCTGGTAATTATAAAGTATTAGCAATGAATAACGATAATTGCGAAGGAGAATCTGAAGTTGTAACTATTACAGAAAGCCGTGTTGCATCTGGGTTTACTAATAGTATACACTCAATCGAAGACAGTACTGATGACGAATATATATTGCTATGTATAAATAAAGGTGATTCCATAACATTTACTGCTAAAGATAAAGAAGCTAAAAAGTATAATTGGCATTATAAAAATTCGCCTGATAAGAAAGCACAAAATCAGACCTTTCCTACCGGCAAAACAGGTGACATTAGTACGGATGTAATAACTATAGTAAACCCATCACAAGGCTACTTAGAGGTATCATTAAGTTTGGAGAAAAATAAATGCGTATCGGATACAACTACCCATAAATATTACGTACTATACCATCCAAGGATTTCTATAGAGGACTATGATAAAAATATTTTGTGTAATAAAGATGACAGTGTTAGGTTATACGTGTCTATATTAGATCCACAATTAGATAGGCATAATACGAATACGAGTGATAATATACACGTATTATATCAATGGTATAAAAAAGTTGATGGCAAAAATATACCGGTAAGCAAAGAAACCGAGATAGATGTAAAAGAACCAGGGGAATATTTTGTAGAGGTTACATACAAATTACAGGGTAAAGGCGCTGCTCAAACTTGTGTAGGAACATCAACGCCTATTACAATTAGAAGAATAGAAATAAATGCTGATCATAATTATACAGAAACAAGCGAAATACATTGTTTGGATACCGATAGCATAAATTTCGAAGCTAATTATAAATCAGCAACAGCCTCATACAATTGGGTTATTACTGATTTAGCAACAAACGTAAAAGAAACATCTACAGCAGCAAGTTTTAGTTACAAAGTTAAAGACGAAGGCAGGTACAAAATTTCGTTACAGGTAAAAGACGAACAAGTATGTACAAAAACTTCTGAGCACGAATTAAGTATAAGTATTAAGCCTCCTGTAGTTACGATAAATAAAGATCCAAATAGATCTAACTTTTGCTCGTACGAGGTAATGACTTTACATGCGAGCCCATCTAAAGATTTTAAAAACCTGCAATACGAGTGGCAGTATTCAAAGGATAATAATAAAACCGATAAGTGGTCAACATTAGCAAAATCTGCCCGGACTAGTCATTCTGTTACAAAAACTGGTTATTATAGAGTAATTCTACATTCACAGTCAGATTGCCAAAGTGAATCAGAACCTGTATATGTAGATAAATCTGAGATAAATATAAAACCAAGCATACATGTTGAAAAATGTCCTGACATAACTCAAGAGCTGGTAATACACAATACAACTAATTACAATGGAATCGAGCCACAAACATGTACATGGGATTTTGGTGACGGAACAGCGGCCCTAAGCAGTTGTGATACACTAGTGCATCACAAATATAGCGCTCCGGGTACATACAAATTAACATTAACTGTTATAGCAAAAGATGGATGTAGATTTAGTAATACGTTCTCTATAGACTATAAAGGAGAGACCAGGCCAAATGCTAAAATAGAGATAGAGAATAAAAAGAACAGCTATTGTCAATTGGACTCAATTATTATTAAGGACGTATCGGAATATAAAATGTCAAGCCAATATAGCGCAAAATGGAAAGTAGAAGCTAATGGAGAAGATATAACCGATGAAGTAATAAAAGCAAATAATACTGAAACAATAACTATACAACCACTTAGAAGCATTAGTACAGACGTTGAATACAAAGTAACGCTTACTTCAACAAATACTGTTGATGGAGACAATTGCCAAGACGATACTACTACTACGCTACAAATTACAGCTCAGCCGGAATTAGATTTTGATGATATTCCGACTGATATATGCAAGGACCATGATCCAATAGTATTTAAAGGACATTATAAATACTCAGGTAAAAATAATGTCAAAGAAATCTATGAGTACGAAAAGGTTGGGTCAGGCACCAGAACCCGGATTAATGGTAACCAGCTGCCTGTAAAAGACTTAGCTGTTGGAGCCTATAATATATATTATAGAGTAGAAGTTAGTAATAATGGCAGTACCAGTGCCTCTATGTGTAAAGAGGAACGGAAACATACAAT
Source organism: Candidatus Krakonobacterium acarorum (assembly GCA_050311575.1). GTDB lineage: Bacteria > Bacteroidota > Bacteroidia > SolTP2 > SolTP2 > Krakonobacterium > Krakonobacterium acarorum. The sequence continues at coordinate 706,859 of JBNOKO010000001.1, forward strand.
AACCATACATGACTATCAACTGCCTGTTATAAAAATCCAGGGAAATGATAAAGATGCGGTATGCGAAGGCAATAGTATTACACTAACTGTAACTAAAGACTTTGATAATTACCAATGGTATAAAGATGGTGAATTGATACCGCATGCAACAAATAAAATTTTCCAGGCGGAACAGACCGGATCTTACCATGTAGTTACTAATTATAAGTATTGTGGAACGAAACAATCTAACGCGCTATCAGTAACAGTATTTGGGGTGCCTACAGCCAAATTTACTTTCCCTGATCAGTTGGAATGTAAAGACGAGAAAATCAGGTTTATCAATAATAGTACTAGTCAAAGCCCTATAGTTAAATATGAATGGGATTTTGGTGACGGAGGTAAATCTGAGGAAGAGAATCCAGAGCATGCTTACCAAGAAGTTGGTGACTATGATATAACCCTTAAAGTAACGAACCAAGACGGATGCTCTGCATTTATAAAACAGAATTTCTCTTATCGTAAAATAAAACCTAAAATAGAATTTATGCCTATAACAGCCTGTATAGTTGATCCTGTTGAGGCGCAAGCTCAAGTACATCTAGTAACCGGCAATGTAGGTACCATGGAATGGACATTGTATGCTGATGGTAGTGCCATAGAGCATCAAACATATAACAACAGCGATCAAAAGTTTAAGTATCTAATACCTAAGCAATATGCTAATAGTAAATTAGAACTAGAACTAAAATTAACTACAGACGAAGGATGCGTTGTTACAGAAAGGCTTCCTATAGTATTAAAACCATTGCCTGATGTGAGTATAGGTTTTAAACAAATGAGAGTATGTAGCCAGGCTCATTATATAAACTTAAGAGAAAAAGCCACACCAGCTGTAGGGGGTACTTGGTATATAATCAAACCCGGGTTAACCGAAAGAGAGAAAGAAACTATAGATAATGGTTTACTAGATGTTAGTCAATTGCTCCCAGGGGTATATAAAATTCTCTTAGAATATAAAAATAATTCTACTTCTTGTAGCAATGTAGATGAAGCTGAAATAATAATTGAAGCTGAACCACATGGAGAAATAGTAGCTATAACTAAAGATAATAGGGAAATCAAAGGGGATACAAGAAGCAATACGGTTGACTTATGCGATAGTGATGGCCTTAGGCTACGTGTTAACGTAGATAAAGCAACCCTTAAACAAGCATATACTTATACCTGGTATAAAGATAGTGTGCCTATTAGCAATGCTATGAGCGATATTATAGACATACACGAACCAGGAACCTATGAAGTTCATATTTCTATGGGTAATAGAAGTGGATGCGCAACTGAAACGAAATTAAAAATTAATATTTCTTCTAGCTATCGTGTTGCTATAGATCCAAAACCTATAGAGTTATGTAAGAGCTCTAAGCCAATAAAGCTGGAGTTTGGCAGTATAACGCCAGCATCTAGTGAAAATGTAGGTACAGAAGCCTATTATGTATTGAGAGATGGTAAAAAATCTGAGCAAATAGTTATGTTCGATCCATCTAAATACAGTGGAGATGTAGAAGTGATTTACGAATTTGTTTCATTTAATGGTTGCAAAGATTCTAAAAGTAAAATCATAAAAGTGATTACTCTGGATGGTTCAGTACAAGAAACTATAGAAGTTAAAGAGGGCGACTCGGCTGTTATAAGAAACGATGTTCATTCTGATAATGGAGCAACATTAACCTATAAATGGATGCCAAACACTTATTTAAGTAGTGACGATATTGCCGAACCTACCGTTACCCCACAAAGGGACATAGTATACAATTTATCAATAAGCAATGGTAGTGACTGCGTATACAATTACAAAGTAAAGGTTGTGGTTATACCAAATTTACATGTACCTAATGTTATATTGCCTAATAGTGGATCGGCATCAAATAGTGTGTTGCATATAAGCGGCATAGAAAAGTATCCTAATGCTATTATAACAATAGTTAATAGATTCGGTCAAAAAGTTTGGGAATCCGAACCAGGGTATCCTACTCCATGGGATGGTATGGATCAAAGCGGGCAACCTTTAGAAATAGGTACTTACTATTATATACTGAAAATGAATAAACAATCATCAGAATTCCAGCAAGATGCAACAGATGCTACAGCTGAAAAATATGTAGAGGATTTAACCGGATACATAGAAATTATTTATTAATATACTATTATATAGTATTATATAATAGTAGTTATTATAAAAATATATAGTAAGTCATTAAAAGAGTCATCGGTATATAATCTAGCTAGATTATATACCGATGACTCTTTTAATATATATTAGTGTGGGGATAATAATCTTGCCTAATTGGGATATTTTGATCTGAAAAAAACTATTTTTTGTTATCTTTAATGTAATACAAATCCTTATAAACTTAAGAAAATTTTAAAGAAACGATGTTTGAATCTTTATCAGATAGGCTCGAGAAAGCTTTTAAAATACTAAAGGGTAATGGAAAGATAACAGAAATAAATGTTGCCGAGACGACTAAAGAAATCAGAAAAGCTTTAATTGATGCCGACGTAAGTTACAAGCTGGCAAAAGAAATAACTGATACTGTACGTAACAAAGCTCTAGGCATGAAGGTTTTAGACTCTGTTTCGCCAGGGCAGTTGCTTACTAAAATTGTTAATGACGAGCTAATAGATTTGATGGGTGGCAGCGAAGCAGATATAGATGTAAGCCTAAAGCCATCAATAATATTAATGGTAGGCTTAAATGGTTCTGGTAAAACTACTACTTCAGCTAAAATTGCTAAGTATATAAAAGACAAAAGGAATAAAAAAATTTTATTGATAGCAGCCGATACATTTAGGCCGGCAGCGGTTGATCAATTAAAGATGTTAGGAGCTGAAATAAGTGTTGAGGTATTTAGTATAGATGGAGAAAAAGATCCTATAAAAGTTTCTATCGAAGGCGTTAAATATGGAAAACAAAATTCCTTCGATACAATAATAATTGATACGGCCGGGCGTTTGTCAATTAATGAAAAATTAATGGACGAAATAATTAACATACAAAAAGAAGTTAGCCCGCACGAAACGATATTTGTTGCCGATGCAATGACAGGTCAGGATGCAGTAAATACAGCTAAATCTTTTGACGAAAAGTTAAATATTACCGGGGTAGTACTTACAAAGATGGATAGTGACACCAGGGGTGGAGCAGCATTGTCGATAAGTGCAGTGGTAAAAAAGCCTGTCAAATTTATTGGTATAAGCGAAAAAGTATCTGGATTAGAAATTTTTAAACCAAAGCAAATTGCTGGTAGGATATTAGGTAAAGGAGATATAGTAGCATTTGTAGAACGTATACAAGAACATTTTGATAAAGAAGAATCGTTAAAGCTGCAAAAAAAGTTAAGGGAAAACAAGTTTGATTTTGACGATCTGTTGAAACAAATAGAGCAGATAAGAAAAATGGGCAACCTGAAGGATTTAGTATCTATGATTCCAGGTGTTGGCAAGCAAGTTAAAGACTTAGACGTATCGACAGATATGTTTAAACAAATGGAAATTATTATATATTCTATGACATCTTATGAAAGACAAAACCCTAAAGATATAGATTTGAGTAGAAAATCGCGTATAGCTAAAGGCGCGGGTGTTCAGTTAGAAGATGTAAACAAATTTTTAAAACAATTTGGAGAAATGAGTAAACTAATGAAAAACGGGAGCTCTTTAAAAGGCCGTTTATTACACCAGATGCGAGGATATAGAGCAAAATAAACCACATGAATTAAAACATATTAAATTATAAACAATGGTTGAATTTCATTACTCAGCATCTGAAATTGCTAAAATAGTAGATGGAGAAGTTCAAGGAGATGGAAATACTATAGCTCTAAGGTTTTCTAAAATAGATTCTACAGATGGTAAGGATAGTTTAACGTTCCTTTCAAATCCTGGATATACTAAATTTTTATATACAACGTCAGCATCTATAATATTAGTTAGTGATACTCTGGTTCTTAACGATAAAATAAAAAGCGTATTAATACGTGTTAAAGATCCTTATGTAGCTTTTGCAAGAATAGTTAACAGCCTAAAAAAAGATGATATAGAAGCTGGTATAGACCCTCACTCCTGCATACATGATACCGTAGAAATCTCACCAAGCACGTATATAGGTGCATTTTCGTACATAGGTAGAAATTCTAGTATTGGTGATAATTGTAAAATATTACCTAATGTATATATAGGTAATAATGTGCGTGTTGGCAATAACTGTATATTATACCCAGGGGTTAAAATATATGATGATACCGTTATAGGCGATAATGTGATAATACACTCTGGTGCTGTTATAGGGTCAGACGGCTTTGGATTTGCAGTAGACAACGGTAAATTTATGAAGATTGAGCATATTGGCAACGTTATAATACAAAATAACGTAGAAATTGGCGCTAACACTACTATAGACAAAGCTCAGTTCGAGTCTACCTTAATTATGGAAGGTGTAAAGCTCGATAATCTTATCCAGGTTGCTCATAATGTGTCTATAGGTGCAAATACTGTAATTGCAGCACAAACAGGTATAGCAGGTAGCACTAAAATAGGTAATTATTGTAGAGTAGGTGGCCAAGCCGGGATAAGTGGACATATAAGTATAACAGATAACGTAAGCATAGGGCCACAATCAGGAGTTGCTAAAAGCATAAATGAAGCTGGCAGCTATATGGGCACCCCGGCAATGGAGTTTATTAAATTTGCAAAAATATACGCTCTTTTAAAAAATTTTTTAAAGAATTAATGCCTGAAGATATATATTTATTATTTATACAATGAGTGAATCAGATATAGATAACAACCAATACGAACTGGTTATAGGTATCGAGTTGCACGCACAATTAGTAACTAATAGTAAAATTTACTCTTGTGAAGCTAATACTTTTGGAGAAGCTCCTAATACATTAATAAGTCCTGTAACCTTAGCATATCCAGGCACTTTACCTGTACTAAATAAAAAAGTTGTAAGCAAAGCTTTAACATTATGCCTGGCTACAAATTGCCAAATAACTAAAACGAACCATTTCGACAGAAAAAATTATTTTTATGCGGACCTTCCTAAAGGCTATCAAATAACTCAGTATTTTACTCCTATGGGAACATCTGGTTATGTAGAGTACTATTTAGGAGATGAAACTATTAAAAAAGTGCGTATTAACCGTATTCATATAGAGGAGGATACAGGTAAGAGTATGCACGATCAATTACCTACAGAAAGCCTTATAGATTTTAACAGAGCAGGAGTGCCTTTAGTAGAAATAGTTTCCGAGCCGGATATGAGTAGTGCAGAAGAAGCTGGCAAATATGTTGCTGAAATGCGCAAAATTCTTAGATATTTAAATGTTAGCGAAGCTAATATGGAAGAAGGTAACTTGCGTTGCGATGTAAATGTTTCTGTTAGAAAAAAAGGATCATTAGCTTTAGGTAACCGTACAGAGATAAAAAATTTAAATTCGATCAGCAATTTACAAACTGCTATTAATTACGAATTTAAACGGCAGGTGCAATCGTTAATAGATGGCAGGGTAATAGATAAAAATACTTTAGGTTTTGACGTTATAACTGGTCAAACTTTTGTTTTGCGTACAAAGGAGGATAGTAATGATTATAGATATTTCCCTGAGCCGGATATAAGCCCTTTTGTGTTATCAGATGAATACATAGAATCTGTAAAAAACGAGCTTCCCGAACTTCCGGGCCAACTGGTAGATTATTTTTGCAAAGTATGTAAGCTTAGTTTACGAGAAGCTCTAATAATAACTGAGGATAAAGAAACAGTTGATTATTATATAAAACTAATTAAATATACTAATAATTTTAAGGCAGCCTATAATTGGCTTATGGGTCCTATAAAATCTTACCTTAATAAAGAAGCCATAGCTATAAATGATTTCTTATTGCCTCCCGAGAAAATTGCAGAATTAATAAATTTTGTAGATACCGGGAAAGTTAATTACAGTATAGCGGCATCTACATTGTTTGGTGCGCTAATACATAACCCTGCTGGCAATGTACAAATCACTGCAAATGAACTTAAGTTGATAATAGATACAGATGCAGATACTATAAATACTTACATTGAGGATGTACTATCCAAATATCCGGATAAAATCAAAGAGTACCATAACGGGAAAAAAAACCTGATAGGTCTTTTTATGGGAGAAATTATGCACTTAACTAAAGGCAGAATTAATCCAAAAGAAGTCTCAAATATTTTGATAGAAAGATTAAATAGCTATAAATAATATTTAAAACTTATTTGAATAATCAAGTACTAATAATTATTAAGTTTTATTTTTCTAATAAAGGCTATAGTTGTATAAAAAAGTAATATTAATATTATAGGTAACACAGTATTAATAATCTGCCAAATTAATTCTTCTTTTGCAGCTTTTTCTTTGTTTAATAAAGGTAAAATTATAGTTTTTGCATTTAACTTAACCAGATCGGCGTTACCACTTATATAGTTAACTGCATTGCTGATAAAATCTTTATTAGCATAAGTTATTTGTGAATATTTGTCGAACCCCAGTGGATATATGCTATTATCGGATGCTAGTTCGTTTTTTATGATGTTTCCATCAGATATTACTATTAGTTTTGCATCTTGGCTTTTGTCAATATATTTAGCATCTAAGCCACCTTCATTAATAAATATATTGTTTCTATTTTTAAAAACAGAATTAAACTTTCCTTCAAGCAAAAGGGCTGCTATTTTAGGTGTATTATCGAAATCTTTGTCCTTAGGCTTTTGTCCTAAAACTTCTAAAGATACTAAGGCTGGCAATCCGCTTTCCCTATTGAACTTAGATGTAGTTAACAGAACAGTTTTTCTGCTTTCTCTATCTTTTAATATGTCGATAGTGCTAATATATTCTGATTTAACCGATCCAATTTTTTTACTTATAATATGATTTTTATTAGCTATTAATAAAGGATAGTACACCCAAGGCATAATTTCTTGCGTATTGTTTTGGTTTTGTGACCCACTTATTACAGATATAGAACTACAAATAAGGTCTTGGACTATATTATAATTTAGCTTTAATCCGTATTTAAACAACATATCGTCAAGGTTAATATTTATAGGTGTTGTTAAGAGATTACCCTGACCAGCCATAAGAAGTTCGTTTGAAGCATTGTTATAGTTGGCAAGCAACATAACGCTTTTATTATTCATTAAAAACTGGTCCAGCTTATATTTTTCTATCTCACTAAAGGCGGTTTGTGGTTTAGCTATTATAATACTTTCGAATTTTAATAAATCGGATAATTTAATTTTTTTTAAATCTACTCTTAACACGTTATACAATTTTGCTAGCGTAAAACTAATATCTTTAACGTTATTGTCATTTAATTCGCTATGGCCTAAAGTAAAACCAATCAAAGGTTTGTTTTTAATACTTATTTGTTTTAAAGCTATTGAAAATGTGTATTCTAAATTTTCTATGCTTTTTGAAATAATTTCTTCCTGATTATTGGTAACCAGTTTGATATCACTAGATAATAGATTAACCCCTAAGTTTTTGCTGCCTTTAGATATTATTGCAGCTGGTATTATTAGTTTCTGCTTCTTCTGGCCGTCTTCAACAGTAGTTATATTCATTATATCAATCCCCTTTGAGCTAAGGAAGCTAACCATTTCTTCTTGTTCAGCAATGCTTTTATTTTTAAATGGGTCTATAAGATTAATATTTATATTGTTGTTAGATGCGTTTTTATACTGATTTAATATATCCTTAGTTGCAATTAGCAGGCGTTTGAAATTGGATGGGAGCTGGGTGTCTAAAAACAAGTTTATCGTAACATCTTCCTCCAGATTTTCCATAATTTCCCGACTTGCCTTAGAAAGCGTATAGCGTTTATCGTGAGTTAAATCTATACTTATAGGGCTATTGTAGAAAGCAATATTTATAGCTAATATAATTATTAGGTTTGACGCTATAATTTTTAATATTTTTAGTTTCAAAGTAAATTGCTGTATTAGGTTCTAAATCGTAATATAATATAACTAAATAGTAAAAATAAATAGACTAAGGACAGCATATAGATTAAACTGTAAATTTTTATTAGTCCTCTATTAAGGTTCATATAGTGTTCATTAAGAGATAAAGATTTTATGATCCAGTCTAATTGCTCTACAGAGTTTATATTGCTTATGCTATCTAAACCACTAAAAAATAAAAAACATATAAAAAAAGCAAGAATAAAAGCTATTATTTGGCTCGGCGATACTATAGATGCAAATAAAGATATGCTTATAAAACACATTGATAATAAAATTAATGAGAAATATGAGCTAATAATAACATCTGGGTGTAGGGTATCGTTTAAAGTAAGTTGGTTAACACTGATTACATAAATTAAAGTGGGGACCAAACATAATAATATAATTAATAAATTAGAGATAAATTTGGCTAGTAATATATATAATTTATTGACATTAGAAGTTTTTAATAGATCTAAAGTTCCATCTTTTATTTCCTCGGCAAAACTTTTCATGCAAATAGCAGGTATACCTAATAGTAGAAGCCAAGGCAATATATAATTAAAACTGTCCATAGATACATACTGATTTTTTAATAAGTTAGTATCGGCGTTGGGGGATATCCATAAAAATAAAGCTGCGCTTAATAAAATTAGCGCTATAACTATATATACTGGTGTGTTATATAGTAATAATTTTAGTTCTTTTTTTAATAATATATACATACAATACCGGATTTATATTTGTTGTAAAAATAAACTATTAAGTAAATAAATTGAATTTTAAAAGAATGTTTTCTAAATAGGTTACCTACTAATGAAGATTTTAAATAATATTAATGAATTTAGGGATAAGCCACCAGTAGTACTAACCATAGGTTCGTTTGATGGGGTGCATTTAGCACATGTACCAATAATTGAGGAAGTGGTCAGACAGGGGGTGGAATCTGATTCTAATTCACTAGTTATAACCTTTGAACCCCATCCCCAGTTAGTTTTAAAAAAAGATGATGATTTTAAAATATTAACTACTCTTAGCGAGAAAATTAATAAATTATCCAAATTGAATATTGACTACTTATTAGTTCCAGAATTTAATAAGGAATTGTATAGCTTATCGCCAGTTGATTTTATAGAACTGCTATTAAAGTATCTGGATATAAAAGGGGTAGTTATAGGATATAACCATACCTTTGGAAAGGGCAAAGTAGGTAATTTTAATTTACTTAAAGATCTTAGCTCAAAATATGGATTTAAAGTTACTCAAATCCCTAGGATTAACTTGGATGCAGATAAAGTCAGTTCTAGTCAAATTCGAGAGAAATTATTTAACTGTGATATAAAAGGAGCAAACAAATTGCTTGGATATAATTATAATTTTGTGGGAACTGTTATTTATGGTGATCAACTCGGTAGAAAAATAGGCTTCCCAACAGCAAATTTAGTTATACAGGATAAAGCTAAATTAATATTGCCGGATTCGTGTTATGTTGTTAAGGTAAAAGTAAATAATCAAATATTTAACGGGATGATGTATATAGGTAATAGACCTACCGTAAACGGCCTCACACATAATATAGAAGTAAATATATTTGATTTTGATGACTATATATATGGTATGGAAATTACAGTTTATGTTCTTGATTACTTGCGTGGCGATATAAAATTTGATGGTTTAGATGCTTTGATCCGTCAACTTAAATTGGATAGACTAAAATCAATAGAAATGTTAGATAGCTATTAATTATATTTCCGATGCTTAAGCTTTTCGTAAAATTCGTCTATTAATAAAGGTGCTTTGCTAGCTGCGCTAACAGCTAACGTGTCACATTCTTCATTTTTAGGGTTTCCGCTGTGACCTTTTATCCAAACGAAACGAATGTTGTCAAATTTATTATAAAGGTTATATAATATTTGCCATAGATCTGGATTTGCGTTATTCCAGTTCTTATTTCTCCAACTAAACATCCATTTTTTATTAATAGCATCTACTATATATCTAGAATCCGTGTATATTACAATTGCTATATTATCCCGTTTTATTAATTCTAAGGCTTTGATCACTGCCATTAACTCCATTCTATTATTTGTTGTTAATCTAAATCCGGCGTATATTTTTTTTTGGTAATCCTTAAAATTTAGTATCGCCGCATAGCCACCAGGGCCGGGGTTTCCCTTAGAGGCCCCATCGGTAAATATCTCAATAGCATCTTTAGCGTTCATTAGTAAATTAACAATAAATGGTAATAATTGTATTAAGACTTTCCAATAATGTGCCTATACAATATAAAAGAGTAATTATAAAGTATAATCTTTATTCTATAGTATTTTACTTTATAGTATTTTATGAAAACACATTAATAACTATAATGGAAATTAAGTAGCAAAACAATATCAAAAATAATAGAAATTTTATATTTAGGAAACTATCATCAGCTAAAATAACTTAGTTTTAGTCTCTTGATATACCGTTTGTATAAAGCATTTGTATTATTGGTTCAACGTTTGTCAACACTCCAGAATAATATTTTAATGCAGTAAATTTGACAATAAAATAAAATAATATATGCAAAAGACTATTAGACCATCTACATTTTTACAAATATCAATATTAGCTTTATTAACAGGACTTTTTATATATACCACCAGTGTTAATCTTAAAACATTAACAGGGGATATACAAGCTATATTTACCTTTAACTATATTCTAATTATACTTTGTAATTTGCTACTGCTATACTTAATATACTTTGTCCTACAAATAAGATTAATAATAAGAGTTAGCGATTTAGTAATAAGTTATAAGTTAAAACCATGGCATATAAAGTTTAGAAAAATAAAAAAAACTGATATAAAAAGTATAAAAATTATGGGCATATACTTTCACATTGGTACTATTTTAACAAGCAATATAAATTATGCTATAGGCAACGGATATTGTTTAAATATAGAAAATATAGATGGACAAAGATATTTGCTTTCAACTGGTTTAAATAAAAGTGAGCTGTTAGAATTATTAATTAAATACGGGTATGTAAACAGAAATTTTATTTAGCCTACTTTATATAGAAAAATAAGCAATAGGTATTTAATCTGCTAGTTTTAATAAATTATCTGACCTTCGTAGTTAATATCTCTGGATAATAGCAAAGCTATATTATATTGCACTCTAATCCGGTTATTGCGATATAGTTATTTATAAATAATAATTAAAATTACATATAGAAAACAAAAAATTTGTAAATTGCAGCAATAGTCTAAACACAATAAAATCCATTACTATTAATTAAAAGCGACAAAATATAAATCATTATGGAAATACAAGGCGTTGTACACGAAATATACGATACGGTACAAATAACAGATACATTTAGAAAAAGAGAAATAATAATTGAATATGCTGAAAATCCAGCCTACCCGGAATATTTAAAAATGGAAGCAATACAGGCTAATTGTTCAGCCTTTGATAGCTTGCAAAAAGGAGACCCTATTAATATAAGTTTTAATATCAAAGGTAGAGCATGGAACGACCCTAAAACCGGCCGTGTTAACTACTTTAACACCTTACAAATTTGGAAGATTAATCCTGTAAATACTACATTACAAAATAATGGTGCCAGAGGGCAGGCACCTGTTATGCAATCTACAAATAATATAGCACAGTCAGGGTCTGCAAATACTCATAATCAGTCTAATACTAATTTTGAAGATGATTCAGATTTACCATTTTAATATAAAAAATTGCATATTAAACGAAATATAAAAATTATAGAAAATCAAGCTTTAGCTGATTTTTTAGTACAACATAATGAACCCACATTTAGGTTAAAGCAAATACAATATTGGCTTTTTAGTAAGAATGTATCTGAATTTAGCCAAATGACAAACTTATCATCTAAGCTTAGACATATTTTAGATGATAATTTTCAAATTATACCTATAAAAGAACACTTTAAATTTGATAGTGCTGATGGATCCATTCGTTATGTATTTAAACTAAGCGATGGAAATTTTACTGAAAGTGTATTAATGATCTCCGGTGATAGAATTACTGTTTGTATTTCGTCACAAGTAGGTTGCTCCTTAAACTGTAAATTTTGTGCAACCGGATACTTGCCTTATAAGCGTAATCTTTATGCAGGCGAAATATACGAACAGGTATATGTTCTAAACGGAATTGCCTTAAGTAAATATGCCAAGCCTGTGAGCAATATAGTTTATATGGGTATGGGGGAGCCCTTATTAAACTATAAGAACCTTATAGACTCTATAAACCATATAACTTCGTCTGAAGCAGGCCTGGGACTATCTTCAAAAAGAATAACTATATCTACCTCTGGTATAGCTAAAATAATAGAGCGTTTAGCATTAGATAGCCCCAGAAGTAATTTAGCATTGTCTCTGCATGCAGCCTGCGATAGCAAGCGTTCGCAAATAATGTCAATAAACGACTCGAATTCCATAAGCACGCTCGTAGAATCATTAAATAAATATTATTCTATAACAAAAAACTTAATTACAATAGAATACATACTATTTAATAACTTTAATGATAGTTTGCAAGATGCTAAAGAATTACTGAACATATGTAGAAAAGTTCCGTCTAAAGTTAATTTATTAGAGTATAACCCAATCGATAGTTTCAAAGATCTAAGCCCTTCGTCCAGAAATAAAATAGCATTGTTTCAAAAATTTTTAATTGACAGTAACATAATTACTACAGTAAGATACAGCAAAGGGCGTGATATAGCTGCTGCATGCGGACAATTAGCCTACAAATTTGCAGACAAATCCACATTATAAAAAAATATTTACATAGCCTTGTATATATTATAGATTTTGATTACATTAGAATCATTAAATTAATACTGGTTAAAGCCAGGTTAATTTAATACCAATACCAATAAAATTAACAACCAACAACCAAACCTTAGAAAAACTAATGGCTTTTATCCATAATACAAATTCTAATGACGAGAGCAAAAGGCGGGCAGGGAAATACGATCCTATATATGCTTCGTCGGCATCTTTAGTCAGTTTATCAAAAGATAAAATGCTTGAAAAACAGCAGGATCCTGAAATCATTTATAATCTTATAAAAGATGAACTATTGTTAGATGGTAACGCTAAGCAAAACTTAGCAACCTTTTGTCAGACTTGGTTGAGTCCCCAAGTGCACTCCATAATGGATTTGTGCATAGATAAAAACATGATTGACAAAGATGAATACCCTCAAACTGCTGAGATAGAAAATAGGTGTGTACATATACTAGCCAAACTTTGGAATAGCCCATCTGCAGCTGAAACAATTGGATGCTCTACTGTTGGATCAAGCGAAGCATCTATGCTTGGTGGTCTGGCTATGAAATGGCAATGGCGAAAAAGACGTGAGAAAGAAGGCAAATCAACTGCTAAACCTAACCTAATATGTGGTGCTGTTCAAATATGTTGGCACAAATTTGCAAAATACTTTGATGTCGAGTTAAGGGAAATACCTGTTACTGAAGATAAGTTATCAATGACACCGGAAGATGTAATAAAATACTGCGATGAAAACACTATAGGTGTAGTACCAACACTAGGAGTTACATTTACCTGCATGTTTGAAGATGTTCAGGCAATAAGCAAAGCTCTTGATAAATTAGAAAAAGAAAAAGGATGGGATATACCAATACATGTGGATGCTGCTAGCGGCGGGTTTATAGCACCTTTTATTTATCCGAACCTTAACTGGGATTTTAGATTAAAAAGGGTAAAATCTATAAATGCTTCAGGACACAAATACGGACTATCGCCTTTAGGCGTGGGCTGGATCATTTGGAGAGAAGCTCAGGATTTACCAGAAGATTTAATTTTTACTGTAGATTATTTAGGTGGAAACATGCCTACTTTTGCTTTAAATTTTTCACGTCCGGGAGGTCAGGTTATAGCGCAATATTATAATTTTATGCGTCTGGGAATGGAAGGTTATAGAAATATAACTCAAGCTTGTATGGAACATGCACAGTATATAGGAGAAGAAATAAAAAAAATTAAATTACATGGTAAAAGTCTCTTTAAATTATTTTATGAAGGTAAAGGTGGCCTACCTGCAGTTTCCTGGAGAATAAACCCGGATATAAAAGTAAATTTTACTCTTTATGATTTATCTGAGCGTATGCGTTTACGCGGTTGGCAAGTGCCGGCATATCCGCTTCCACCTAAACTAAATAATGTAATAATCCAGCGTATTTTAGTTCGTCAAGGATTTAGTAAAGATATGGCCGATTTATTACTGGATGATTTTAGGGCAGCTTTAGATCACTGTATAAAGCACCCGATTGAAGTCTCAGCTAAAAAAACGCCGTTTTCGCATATATAAAATTATACAACCAAACCAATTAAACCAAACCAAACCAATTTTATGTCATCAAACAATAAATCTGCAATTACTGTAACAGGCCTGGCTCTTATGACAGCAGCAGCCGTAATAAGCTTAAGAGCCTTGCCTATGATGGCAAAAGAAGAGCTGACTATGTTTTTTTACATAGGTTTCGCAACAATTTTGTTTTTGATACCGGCTTCATTAGTAAGTGCAGAATTAGGCTCTGCGTTTGCTAATAAAGGAGGAGGCGTTTATACTTGGATTAAAGAAGCATTTGGAACAAAATTAGGCTTTACAGCTATTTGGCTCCAATGGATACAAAATGTAGTATGGTACCCCACCGTGCTAGGGTTTGCAGCAGCAGCGATAAGTTATTTAATAGGTAAAACAGAACTTGCCGGTAACGGTTATTTTGTAGGAATATTTTCCATATTAATATACTATTTTGCTACCTGGTTGACTCTCAAAGGAACAAGCTTTATAACAAAAGTTTCTAGTTTTGGATTTATTCTCGGAACAATAATACCAGGGGTAATAATTATACTGCTTGCGGTAATATATTTAGTGCAGGGTAACCCTATTGAATTTTTAACTCTTAAAGGTGCAGATGTATCAATAGCCAAAGAAATAGAGGGAAAGTTGCACCCTAGATATTTCCCACATATATCAGGTATGGGCGATATAGCATTTTTGGCAGGTATATTGTTAATGTTTGCAGGTGTAGAAGTACATGCTGTGCATGCACAAAACTTAGCCGATCCTAAAAAAGAGTTCCCAAAGTCGGTTTTGTTAGCTTCGATTATAATCTTTATATTATTTACTTTAGGTTCTTTAGCTATAGCAGTAGTTTTACCTTACGATCAAATAGATTTACAATCGGGTTTATTAGTTACATTGCAAATATTACTAGCTAAATTTCATCTGGCATGGCTAATGCCTATATTAAGTTTACTAATTGCTTTTGGTGTACTTGCCGGGGTTACTTCATGGATAGCCGGGCCTAGTTCAGGTTTGCTATGGACCGCTAAAGAAGGTTTGTTGCCGGAAACTTTAGCTAAAACCAATAAAAATGGTGTTCCAAAAAACATTCTTTTAATACAGGCAGTTATAGTTACAATTTTATCGTCTTTATATTTTGTTATAGATAATGTTAGTGTGGCTTTCTTCTTGCTATCTGCTTTAACCATAGGCCTTTATTTGATTATGTATATGCTTATGTACCTTGCAGGTATTAAGCTAAGATATACACAGCCTGATTTACCACGTTCCTACAAAGTACCTGGAGGTAAAAAAGGCATGATAATAATTGCAGGTATTGGTCTTGTATCAGTAATATTTTCATTTATAGTTAGTTTTTTCCCTCCGTCTCAATTACCAATAGGCAGTGTTAGTTTATATGTAACATTAGTTGCTTTAGGAAATATAATATTTGTAGCTTTACCATTTATAATTGTTAAAACTAACCAAACATCTAAAAACTCTAACTAAATAACAATACGATGGTAAAAAATATTTATAAAAAATTCTTTGTTGTAGTATTATTTTTACTAACTGCTTATAACAGCAATGTATATTCTCAGGATTTGGATAAAACTAATAAGGATGACCCTTTTGTCGATAGGTTCGATAAACGTTTAGATATATTACAAATAGAGGAAGATAAAAACAAAGAGGCCATTAGACATTTGCTTGAGGAGTTGCAAGATCTTAATGGCCCAAATGATAATCCTAAAAAAGAAAATTATACTAATCCTATAGAATTAAACATTGCAAATACTAAACTTACTATAGGCGGTTTTGTACAGTCAGATTTTATATACGATTTTAACGTATCTAGTATGGGAGGTTCTTTTATACCTTCATCTATCCCTATTAAATCGCTCTTAGATCCTAAATTAACTTTTAGTTACTTACAAAGTAGATTTACATTAACATCCCAGTCAAATACAAGTATAGGGATATTGAAAACTTTATTTGAATATGACTTATTTAGTGATGGTATGTCTCCTGGGTTCCACGTGCGTCATGCTTGGGGTGAGCTTGGTAGCTTTGGTGTAGGTCAATATTGGTCGGCATTTATGGATATAGATGTATTCCCTAATATACTTGATTATCAGGGGCCTAATGCTATGGTATTTGTAAGACAGGTGCAATTGAGATACACCCATAAGATTGGTAAGAATTTTAAAATAGCTTTGAGTATAGAGAAGCCATATAGCGGTGTTCAGCAAGCTGCAGAATACCAAAATAAAAGTCTTGTCCCTGATTTTGCTCTACATTTGCGTTATGCAGGTACAAGGGGACATATGCAACTTGCCGGTATATTACACTCAGTTAGATATCAGAATAATAGCACGAAAATTAATAGTACGGGCTGGGGACTTAATTTAACAGGATTATACAATATAGGTACTGAATTAAATGATAGTATTATGTTTCAGGCTACCTATGGTAATGGTATAGCTCGTTATTTTAATGATATATCCGGTTTAAATTATGATGGTTTTATTAATAAACCTAATGATAAGATTGAGCTTGATTTATTGCCGGTATGGTCTATCATGGCTTTTTATAATCATAGTTGGAGCTCTAAATTTAGCAGTGCTTTAGGCTGGGGTTATTTAAATTTGGAGAATAATAAACTACAAATGGATAACGCATTTAACAATAGTCATTATGGTGTAGCAAACATTATATACTATCCAATAGATCCTATAAAAGTGGGTTTAGAATACTTATATGGAATGTTAATGGATAAACATAAAGATAGCAGCACTAATAATAGATTGCAGCTGTCAATTATGTACAAGTTTTAGTAGTTTTATAATAGTATCACCTAAGTAATAAAAATTTAATTATAAAAAAATTACATGAAAAAAACTAATAATAGCTTAAAGTTTAAGGCCTTGGCTATAGGAATTTTATTTATATGTGTAAATGTTTCCTTAAAAGCGCAGTTTAAATATCCTAGCGAAGCAGAAATAAAACTTGCGATGCAAGAAGCTCATGGAGATTTTCAATATATTAATGAAGGTCGCAATGCCGATTATATACCTTACTTAAGTAGCGTAGATGCGAATCTATATGGTATAGCAGTGGCTACTGTTGATGGTAAAATATACGAGATAGGGGATACTAAATATGAATTTGGCATAGAATCTATTTCTAAAGTATTTGTTTTAGCAAAAGCTTTGCAGGAAAGGGGGTCTAAGGTAATAGAAGAAAAAATTGGAGTAAATGCAACAGGATTTCCTTTTAATAGTATTTTACCTATAGAATTAGAAGGTAAAAAGGCTATTAGCCCATTAGTGAACGCTGGAGCTATGGCAACCAATAGTTTGATAAAAGGTAGTAGTAAGGAGGATCAATTTAATAAAATTAATGCTTTTATTGACCAATTAGCAGGTAGAAAAATAAGGGTTATTAATATTTTATATCAATCAGAAGCGGCTACAAACTCTCATAACAGAGCTATAGCTTGGTTGCTGTCATCTTACAACGGCCTTGAAGGGGATCCGGAACAAGCCCTTGATTCATATACAAGACAATGTTCATGGGGTGTAACTGCTACTGATTTAGCTGTTATGTCAGCTACACTTGCTAATAAAGGGATACAACCTATAACGAAAAAACGTGTTATAGACGAGCAATATGTACCTAAAGTACTAGCTAGTATGGTAACAGAAGGTTTGTATGAAAAATCAGGAGAATGGTTGTATAATGTTGGAGTTCCTGCAAAAAGTGGAGTAGGCGGTGGCGTAATTGCAGTAATACCTGGTGTTATGGCAATTTCAGCGTTTGCACCACCATTAGATGAAGCTGGCAATAGTGTAAAAGCTCAGAAGGCAATAGCGCATATAGTTAATAAATTAGGGTTAAATATGTTTAACAGATAAAATATCAATTATAGCAAAAAATAAAAAATGGATTTTAGAATTAATTAATTCTAAAATCCATTTTTTATTTTAATTAATAATAACTTTGGTTGATATTAATTAAAGTTATTATGGCTAGAAAAAGTAAATCTAAAAGGTTTCCTCGTAAATATTGCACTATAGATTTTTTACTATGTATAGAGTATAATTACAAAGGTCAAGGTATAGTAATATGAAACGATAAACCTTTTTATGTAAATGGCTTAATTATTGGAGAGAGTGCGCGTATAATAGTTTTTGCCGAATTCCCAGACTATGGTGAAGCTAGAGCGATAATGCTTTTAAAACCATCTGTTGATAGAAAACTGCCTTTAGACCATCCTAAGTTAGAATTAGGAGTTTATCATATAGCACATTTAACTGATCAGGCTCAGGATGCATTCAAACAAAATCGAGCTTATTCTTTGTTTGGATCCATTACTAAATCTATTATTGTTGGTGATCGTACCTACTACCGTAATAAGGTTGTATTAACTGATGGCGGATTCAAGCCACCAGGTTGGAAGCGTAAATTATCTATTATACCTACTAAAGAACAGTTTGATTTAATGGACATAGACTTTTCTAAATACTCCGTAGAAAAAGGTGATACAATAATCAGGCGTCTAGATTATGAAATATCTGGTAAACCGGGCGAAGAAAAATATGTAACCGATACATTTTTAAATAAAATTTATCGCGTTAATCTTAACTCGTTTTACCAAGTAAATACCAATATGGCAAAAAAGGTTTATAAAGCTATAAAAACTTTTATAACACCTAATACTATAGTATTTGATTTATTTGCAGGAGCAGCTACCATAGGCATATTTGTATCGGATATAGTTAATAAGGTCTATTCTATAGAAATTAATACGGAATCTATTAAGGATGCTTTAGAAAACAAAAGAATCAATAAAGCTAATAATGTAGAGATTATAAAGGCCGATGCTAATTTGTGGCTTGTAGAAAATGGGGATATTTTACAAGTACATACTATAATTTTAGATCCAGCTCGCAGCGGTATATCTCCACAGTCAGCTGGTATAATAAACCTATCGCAAGCAAAAAGGATTATTTATTTATCATGTAACATTGATACTCAAAAACGCGATATCGATTTATTAACATCTTATGAAGTTGTACACGTGCAACCATATGATTTTTTTCCGCAAACTTATCATATAGAAAACTTAGTTGTACTAGATAAAAAACCTATATAATTAAGATTTTTTATCTAGTAAATGAAATTCTCTACTTTATGTGTTAATAAATGAAATATTTAACCTAAATACTGATAACAATGCTCAAGAAATCTTAACTATAAAATAGAAACACTGTTCATAATTCCAGCTTTGTTTTTATAAAAAACATTAATCGCTGTAATACACAGTATAATCTGTTAGCATTAATTTAAATATACAATAGTATTGATTTTTAAAAGATTATACTTTAAAAATGCTTTACTAAATGCCTTAATCTTTGTTTATCGGATTCAAAAGGTAGAGATATTTCTGATATAGTTAAGGCGTTAATAGAACATTTTTTAGCTTCTTTCATAAATTTACCAGGGCTACTTTTTGCTAAACCCATCAAAGTTTTCTGCAATATAATCTGTATCTCTATGTTTGCTGCTCCGTCTCTTGCTATAGGCGTAAATATATCATCAAAAAGATCTGACAAATATATTGGACACGCATACAATAAAGGAAATAATACTTTATGATTGTATTGTGTAGTTTCTTTATCCCAGATAATTAATAATCTCATAGCCCTTCCAAGAACATCTATAACAGTTCCTTTGTCGTTAGTATTAATAGCTTTAGATGCAATTTCTGTAAGTACTGCCAAACCAAATCTAGGGTCTTGATCAAAAGATCGTGTAGAGTTAATAGTTATAGCATTTAAAAGAGAGTTGATATCTATAGAGCCTGAATCTTTGCTATACTGTATTAATAATACCGGTTTACTTGGGTGTATAAAAATACCAGGAGTGCCCTTAATATAAATTTTGATCTGATTTGTATCAGCATAATCAGATATAGCTTTCATATCTATATGCGTAACATAACCAACACTTTGAGAATATATTGGGTAAACATCTTTTAGTCTCTGATTGGGATTATACCATGGGTTTGCTCCAAGGTAAGGATTTTTAGCACGCTCAATAAGCGCCTTGGCAGTAGTTTTTTCTATTCGAGAAGATGTTTCTGTTACTCTACCTAGTAAGGATAAATGCTGTATCCATTTTAATAAGGTGATAACGATTAAAATTACTATTACTATTGATACAATGAATAATATAAAACGGCCTTTATGGTCGTAAATGCCGGCATTTATAGTAATTATACCTACTAAGCTAAATAAAAAAGAGCCAATAAAAGTTGCAAGTACATTTTGTGTGGTAGAATCTTCCATTAGTAATCGCGTCGCCCTGGGGGTAACATTATTTGTTGCTGAACTATATGCTGATATCATTATGTTTAAGGAAAAAGTCGTAACAGTAAGCATGCTAGAGGCAAGAATATTCAGTATTTCGTCAACAGAGTTACCACCAATATTTGTGTAGGTATTATCTGGTATAATAGGACGCAATATCATTGAGAAGAAAGGCACTATAACAGCTAACAAAGCAAATAAAGCAACCCTGATCCATAGTTTTCGTGAAACTATACTTAATATCCACTGCCATTTAGAAGTCATTATTTTATATTGGTTAATTTTAATTGATATGTTTAAATACAATCAAAAAACTAACCAATGATTGTTATATACTAATTTCCTAATCTATAATACTAAATTGATTAGCTATATACGAATCGAAAAATGGCTTTATTAAAGCAAGTTGCTTAATTATATGCTCTCCTTTTGTATTATCAAATGGTACTTTATGTGTCTTTTTATTATTTAGAAAATTAATAATATCTCTAGTGCCACTGTTAACATCTTCCATTAGTAACACTAAGTTTTCGAGCTGCTCTTTGTCAAAATTTGATAATTGTGTATTAAGATTTATGATTTTCTTGTAAAAACTATTTCCATAAGCTAATAATGTTTTGTAAGATTTATCGCTATATTGGCTGGGTTCAGCTTTTCGTGCTTTTCCTAATTCGTTTTTAGCTGCATTAATATTATTTAAAGCTTCTTTGATACTTGATTTAGCTTTCCTTATTTCTTCCTTATCCATATTACATGACATACAGAATATTATTAATAAAGCTCCGAGGTAAAAAAATAATTTTTGTTTCATAAAAAAATGTAATAAAAGGTAGATGTGTTTTAATTGTTTAGTTAAAAGCTAATTTATAACAAAATCATTGTTTAATCTATATTAATATTTTATTGATCCCTAATATATATTGATTAATATAGTTTTTAATAAATTTTTCGTTAATATATTTTATGCCATTGATATTATTTTTTAATACTTCTGTCTCTAAATTATATTTTAAAAAATCGCTCAACATATTTTTAGAAAGTGGCATATAACTAAAATGCCATGGTTCATAATTAAATCCGGTACGATTAATATCTTTAGTATAAACTTCGTAGAACCCAAATTTTGCTGAATTTTTGTTTAGCCACGATTTTAAAGGATAAAATATTCCACTTTGTGTAAAATACTTTTCTTGTAAAGGATCGTGTTTAGAAAAATATTTGTTATCTACATTACCTTGTATTATGTCTAAGTCGCTTCCCCAATGGTGTCTGGATGTTCCTGGTAAAGTAGAATATTTAATAATTTCCTTAATGGCATCTTCATGACCGTACCCCTTAGCGATATATCGATTAAATTTGTTGTTCCATATTTTTACCTGATGGTTATAATCTCTAAATGAAGAAACTACTTTTATTAATATTCCATCTTTTTTTGCGTAATCTTGCATTTTCTCAAAAGCTCCAGCTGCATCTTTATGCAATGTATAACCATTGCCGCTGACTAAATTCTTGGGTTTAATCCCCATTAACTCATCTAAAGTGTATGTGAGTTTGAGATTAAAAGAACTATTAGTTAAAAAAGTAAAATATGCCAGACCAGAAGAGATAAATTCTCTTCTGGAGATTGTTTTGAGTTTTCGCATGGTTTAATTGTATAATTAATATATAAAAATACAATTAATTATGGCATTAATCTTGATTTGTAAATATTTACTATAAAGACATAAATTAAACAAAAAGAAATTTAATATTCATATGTACAAGTATAATTTAAAAACAGCACTATTTGTGTTATGTTTAATATATATAATTTTTGCTTACAATATAAATGTTTATAGTTTTGGCATTGACAATAACGACTCTGGCGTTGCTAATGTAAAGACCGTATATATTACTTCCGATGATGGCCCATGGTCTGGTACAGAAAATATTATTAAAGTTGCAACTGCAACAAAAACGCCAATAAGTTTATTTTTTATAGGCTATAGATATTACAAGGCAAACGATAATTTAAAGCAAGTAGTTCAACAACTCAAAGATAATCCGTATATACAGATTTGTAATCATAGTTATTCACATGCCTGGGGCAGATACGGTAAATTTTATCATACCGATAAACTTGCCTACGAAGATTTTAAAAAAAATACTCAGGAATTAGGTATCAGTAACGCTTCTCCTATTCACAGCAGATTCCCTGCACGAAATGTTTTTAGACTTCCTAATTTGAGAAAAAACGATGATTATGTAACGAAGCATTGCAAAAATCCTAAGCAAGAAGAAGCTATTTATGATGAAGTATACGATAATGGAAAATACTATGTGTATGGCTGGGATGTCTATTGGGACTTTAATAATAAAGGAAAACCTTTACTAACGCCTAAAGAAATAGTAAGCAGAATTAATAAAAAATTTAAAGAAAACACTACTGTTATGCCGAATAAGTGTATACTAATAATGCATGATGTAATGTTTATGGATAAATTTAGCGGCAAAGAAAATTTAACTAATCTTATAGCCTTATTAAAAAAAGAAGGGTATAGGCTGGATTTTATAAAGAATTATATAAATTAAAATGATTCTATTTAAAATAATATAACTTCTGGTTTTATAATGCCTTATCTACTAGTTTATAGTTTGGCTTATGCCAAAAACAGCTAAAGTCGCTTAAAACTATTTAATAGCAAAGATTAATAATATTTTGCATGGTTACTTATAATAAGAGCAGTTTCCTATTTTGATACAATAATATATTTTAAACTCGTAGTGATGCGCGGAATCCTCTGGAGCTATAGTATGAAGATGCACCGTTATGATAAATAAATACGCTAGAATATCTATAATCGCCAAATATGGCCCCGCCCAAGGCTCTTATTTTATCTGGAGTCATTATCCAACTGGATGTTTTGGTATCGAATTCACCTAGTGTCTGTAAATACCTATATTCTTGCTCTGTTAGAATTTCTACCCCCATAGACTTTGCCAGGTCAATAGCACTATTTTCAGGTCTATGTTCTTTTCTTGTATCTAGTGCTTTGCGATCGTAGCAAAGGCCTCTTCTACCTTTAGGGCTTTCTTTTGAACAATCATAGAATATATATTCGTCTTTATCCACGTCGTACTTAACTATATCAGGCTCGCCACCGCTTATTTCCATTTCGTTAAGCGACCGCATCTTATCGTTATTGGATTTTAATTTATTTATTATGCTGTTAAAATCCAGATCCCTATGGCGATGCATATTAGCTAAAAATCTAGTATTTAGTTTTTGTATCAGACTCTCATAGTCATATTGACTTAATTCTTTATCAGTATTCATGATAAAATTTTAACGGTTATTAATATACTAAGATAGCTATTTTATATAATTCAACATTTCGGAAGTTTTTGTTTTCAAAAAAACTAATTCTTCATTTCGTTTTCAGCAGCTTTTTTAAGCTATTCAACTACTGAATTATTTTAAGTTAATGTCCTCATTTAAAGTTCAATTCCCACACCTTTATATTTTTCTACCAAGTCACTAATTTTTTGAAAAACACTTTGTTTTTGTCAAATATTGTGGATTTAACGGGCTAATTTTAGGCAAAATAGCATTTAAATAAAGATTGCTACTATAGGAAAAATATTTCAAAAACGTATAAGTAGTTTGAAATCTATACAAAAAGGGGGATTGCTTGTTTGATATTATATCAATGATTCTCGGTTGGTGGAATATTTGTAGTACTGTTATAATAATTTATTTTAAACTTTATTATTTCTAATAAACGCATAGGCTATAAAATAAGAGGGCGGGAAATTCGAATAAGTCAATTAGCAGTTAGGGGAATTTTGAACCCTTAATCACTTTTTTAAAGACCGATCGAAACGATTATTAAAAATAGTCCAAATGACAAATTAATTATAGTTCCGAAAATGTCAAGTCTCAAATGAAGGTTGCTTTTAAATATTCGCAAGGAAAAACAATTTGGTAAGATAAGCCAAATTACAAAATACTGAACCTAAATAACCCCTGGCAAACTTATATATTACTATAATTTTTCAGCTAATACTGAAAAGAAATTACAGTCTGACCATAATCTTAAAAGGTAAGTTCCCAAAGTAATTTATTATCTAATCCTATAGATTTGGCGTTGGAAGGCAAATCTATAGGATTAGATTTCAATATCTTTCCAAAATGATAATATTGCTTTTTACGCGTTCAACTTAGTTTTTGAATGTTATGTGAAGCTAAAAATACAGATTTTTGTATATAAGCTCAAAACAAACTGTTAGTTTAAATTCAAATTTAAGTTGATAAATGTATGTTTTGGCACATTTTTGGTCATATTTTTAATACTCAGCTAATTTGCTCTGAAAATTAATTTATTGTAGTAAAAACCCTTCCATAATGGGCATGTATTAAAAAAAGCAAAAAGGAAAATTGGTATAAATGAGGGTTTTTCAAATGCTTGTCCTTCGTCTGGAGAAGTTTATAGCGTAAAAAACTGCAAACTTTATCTTTAGAATAAACAATAAAAATAAAACTGAGAGAAATTGCAATAATTTTAATTGATATCTAGTAGCCCATAGGGGAGTCGAACCCCTCTTTCAAGAATGAAAATCTTGCGTCCTAACCGATAGACGAATGGGCCGAAGAAATTAGTAGCGGGAGACGGATTCGAACCATCGACCTTCGGGTTATGAGCCCGACGAGCTACCACTGCTCCATCCCGCGATATTAACAATAAAAACAAATATATTTATATTAAAAAACATAAGCAAGTTTTCAAAACGATAAAAACATAAGTATTACAATAAAAAAAGACTAATTATGCATAAATCAGCATTTATTAATATTATAGGGCTACCTAACGTAGGAAAATCAACATTATTAAACGAAATAATTGGAGAAAAAATTTCTATTGTAACACATAAAGCTCAAACAACACGTCATAATATTTTGGGTATACTTAATGGAGACGACTATCAACTTATATTTTGTGATACACCTGGAATCATAGATCCTAAATATGCTTTGCAGGGAGCTATGATGAAAGCTGTAAAACAATCCATGGAGGCAGCTGACATAGTTCTCGCAATAGCTTCTCTAGATCCTAAGGAGTACAAAAAAAGTACAAATTTTATTCTTGAGTACTGTAAAAATATTAGCCAACCATTAGCTATAGTTTTTAATAAAGTAGATACATCAACGGAAGATATAGTTCAAGAGAGTACTCAGCTTATTAGCAGTAATATTAATTATCAGCGTTTATTTGTTATATCTGCTTTGCATAAATATAATATTAATTGTTTGATTGAATTTGCTTTAGAGAATAGCCCAAGCCATCCACCATACTACGAAAAAGATATGTATACAGATAAAGACTTACGATTTATAGCTGCAGAAAAAATTAGAGAGCAAATACTACTGCATTTTAAGCAGGAAATACCTTACTCTGTAGAAGTAATTATAGATGAATACAAAGAGAAAGAAGATATAGACCATATATCTGCAAAAATTATAGTTGAACGAGAATCTCAAAGAGCAATTATAATAGGTAAAGGTGGTAATGTCTTAAAAAAAATAGGAACAAATGCTAGAAAAAATATACAAAACTTTAGCAAAAAGAAGGTATTTTTAGAAATATTTGTAAAAGTGATGCCTAATTGGAGAAATAATAAGAACTTTATACACTCAAGAAATTACGAATAAATAATTATGAAAAATACGGTAGCAATAGTAGGGAGACCCAATGTTGGAAAATCCACATTGTTTAATAGGTTAACCAGCAGTCAGAACGCAATAGTATATAATCAGCCTGGTATAACACGCGATAGACAGTACGGGATATCTGATTGGCAAGGCAAAGAATTTAATATTATAGATACTGGTGGATATCAGCCAGCTAATGACGATATCTTTATAGCATCGATAGCCAGACAGGTTGAAGTAGCTATAAAAGAAGCAAATGTTATAATATTTCTTGTTGACGTATATACAGGCATAACTGATACAGATTTGATAATATCTAGAATTTTAAGAAAAAGTAATAAGAAAGTTTTTGTGGTTGCTAATAAGGTTGATAATGCCAACCAAATCAATCAATCATCTGAATTTTATAAACTAGGGTTAAGCAACGAAATTTTTGAAATATCAGCTACAAGTGGTTCTGGTACGGGAGATCTTTTAGATGCTATAGTGCAAGATTTTGACACCAGTGACCAGGAAGCTGAGTTAGAAATAGATTCGGAAATAAACGATTCGGATCCGGAGCCAGAAGATTTACAGATTCATTATCCTCCTAAAATAGCCATAGTTGGTAGGCCTAACGTAGGTAAGTCAACATTATTGAATACTTTTATCAGTGACGAACGTGTTATGGTATCTGATATAGCTGGCACAACTCGTGATACGATAGAGGTGCCATTTACAAAATTTGGGTACGATATAATATTACTAGATACAGCTGGATTAAGGCGTAAAACAAAAGTACATGAGGACATAGAATTTTATTCTACTTTAAGATCGATTAGGGCTATACAAAAAGCAGATGTATGCTTTCTTGTTATAGATTCGATAGAGGGGTTAAAAGCTCAAGATCTAAAAATTTTCAGTTTAATATATAAGCATAACAAGGGCTTAGCTATTGTAGTTAATAAATGGGATTTGGCTATAGAATATAATCTTAGTAAAAATCAAATGAAACAGGAGATATTAGATAAAATAGCTCCTTTTACTGATGTCCCTATAATATTTGTATCTGCATTAAAAAAGGAAAAACTGTTAAAAGCTCTAGATACAGTTATTGATATTAGTAAAAATAAAGTTAGGCGTATACCAACCTCTAAGCTTAATGAGATAATGCTTGATATAATAGAATGTTTTCCTCCTCCACAAATTAGAGGTGCATCTATCAAAATAAAATATGTAACCCAAATAAAGGGGGCTATACCGACTTTTTTATTTTTTGCTAATAAACCTAAACACATTAAGGAAAATTACAAACGCTTTTTAGAGAATAAACTTAGAGAACATTTTAATTTTCATGGGGTACCTATTCGTCTATATTTTAGGGAAAAATAGCTAATTGTTATATATCTTTCAATTATTACTTTAAAGTATTTGAACCAATAAATAGGTTGAACATTATAGGATTATTTTTGTCTTATATTTTTAGTGTATATGACCAGGGTAGTTTCCTTTAGTGATTAAAGACATTATTTGTTTTTTTAATAAAGCTTTGTCCTCTTTATAGGTTACACCATACCATTGATCTGGAGTACAGTTAACCTGGACATTTATTAGTTTGTTTTGTAACAATTCATTAATTGTTTGAGGAATATAAAATTCATCTTTTTGTAGATCAGTATTTTTGTTATCTAAAAATTGTTTTAGCGAATTTTCAAATAAAGGGAAGATAGTAGGATTAAATCCCCATAGGTTCATAGAAACTATTGCGTTATTATCAATCGTTTCTTCTGTGTTGTTTCTTAGGTCTTTGGATGTTATTGTATTATTTATACGTTTTATATCTAATTTTTCTTCAATTTTAATCAAATTATTATCTTCATCTACTTGGCAAAGTCCTCTTGATACGCTGCCGTTATCAGATAGGGTATTTTCTATATTATACCCTATCATAAAATATTTAGAAGTAGAATTATCCGAATTTATAATATTATTATAAATTATTTTATAGGAATCTAATCCATAAAAATCATCAGCATTAATTATGCAAAATGGGTTGTTTACAATACCATCAAGCAAAGTTATTATATGTCCCGTACCCCATGGCTTTTCTCTATCAAATGGTTTTATGCCGAAATTAGTAGTATTCAGGGGACCTTGCTCTATACATCTAAAGGTTACATGGCTAAAAGTTTTTTTTGATTGCAATTTTGAAAGATGGTCTTTAATGTTTTTGTTAACTATTAGTACTATATCATTAAATCCAGCTTTTATTGCATCATAAATAGAGTACTCGAGTAAAAATTCATTGTTTGGGCCAATGCCGTCTATTTGTTTGAAAGAACCATATCTACTGCCTATTCCTGCAGCCATTACTACTAAACTATATGTCATTTGGTTATATTAGTGTGTTGTTTGCAAAATCCTATAGGATTTGAGCTATTGTTTTTAATGTAATTATAGTGGTGTATGCTAAACTTTGCTTTCTCAGTTTTTTTAAATAGAATATTCCATGATCCATCATAAATAATTTTATTTGGCAGGTATAAATTATTTATGATAGTTGTTTCAATATTCATATTAATGTCGAAATCAAAAAGAAAGTTTTTGTATTTTAAGTGTATGAATCTAGATAAAATTTTTGAATTTTGTTTGTCTATTATAGTATTTAATCGCTGAATAATTAAAGAATTATCTTTTGCATATTCCGGGCGTATGTAATATTCAAATTTGTAGGCTTCCTGGTTGTTGTAATAAATTTTGGTAATCTTAGATTGATATAATCGCTTTAGCTTAGGTTTAAAGATTTCTGATTTACTACTTATAAAAGGTATATCTGTTATCTGTTTGCCAGGATTAAAAATGAGAATTTTTAGCTTTGCTTTGTATAGTTCTTTATTAAAGATATTTTTTTTGTTATTTGGTATATGAGCAGTAAAGTCGGTGCTGTGAATGTTTTCAAACATATAGTTGAACATCTGTACTGTAAATAATCTATACTTACCGTTATTTTTATAGACTTTTCCACTATCTAAACTATCTAAAATTATTTGTGCGTAGTTATTATTAGAATTACAGTGAGCAATTTTTTTATATATATGCCCTTCTATATTTTGTTTGTCAAAAGTAAATATTTCGTTCTCGGCGATAAAACTAAAAGCTTTCATATTTGTGAAGCTTTCGTATAAAGATTTATCATTTAGTATTAAATCAATAAAAAAATTCTCGTCTATAGCTTTAGATGTTATAGTTATAGCTTCTAAATCATGATTTTTTTGTGCATCGCTGTTTAAAGGTTGAGCATAAACTGCAGATTGAATTAAATAGCATAAAATTAGAAGAGCAACTATATATTTTGTGTATAAGTACATAATATTATCTAAGGTTATTAAAGGATAAAATACTTAACTTTGCATTAAAGTTCAAATCCGTTTTAATAATTAAATAATAAAATATTATGATGCAAGCTATATATTCAGAAATGCAGATTAAACCTTTGCGTGATGAGTTAACAAATGCAGGCTTCTCACAAATTACCGAAGTGGATGCAGTTGAAGAAACTATAAATACAAAAGGTTTTGTTATATATGTAATCAATTCTGTTTGTTGCTGTGCAGCTAATAATGCTAGACCAGCTGCTGTACAAGCCCTTGATATGGCAAAAACTAAAGGTTTAGATGTTAAAGGTATAACATCTTTTGCAGGTGTTGATATTCAGGCAGTCAATAAATTTCGTGAATTAACTAGTGATTATCAACCCTCTTCCCCATGTATAGGGCTATTTAAAGATGGTAGATTACTTACTGTAGTTGAACGCAAGAACATAGAAAAAAGCACCGTTCCTGAAGTTTTATCAAGAATAACTCCATTTTTTGATAAATAATTAAGGGTATAGAGTACTTGTATGTCTGAAGAATTATCCAGGAAAGAGCTTTATATACAGATAATAAATCTTTTTTCTTCTGTTAATTCTTCAGCTAAAACAGAGCTAATTTATAAAACTCCTTTTGAGTTATTAATAGCAGTAATTTTATCTGCACAATGTACAGATAAAAGGGTTAACATAGTAACTAAAGAATTATTTAAAAAATTTCCAGAACCAAAGGATTTAGCCAACGCACATTTTGACGAAATTTTTACGTTAATACGGTCCATAAATTATCCGAACAGTAAAACAAAATATCTGATAAAAGCTTCTTGTTTAATTGTAGATAACTACAATTCTATAGTACCGTCTAATTATTATGATTTAATAGCGCTTCCGGGCGTTGGCAGGAAAACAGCAAATGTGCTATTAGCCGAATTATTTAACCAGGATGTTATTGCTGTTGATACTCATGTTTTCAGGGTTTCTCAGCGCATTGGTTTAGTAACAAACGCTAAAAATGTACTTGATGCTGAAAAGCAGCTTACTAAATATATACCTGTGGGAAGCCGATCTATAGTGCACCATTATCTTATTTTGCATGGAAGATATGTTTGTAAAGCAAGGCGCCCTGATTGTAAAAATTGTGTAATAAAAAACATATGTAGGTTTGGTGAAAAATCGATATAAATAATTAACTTAAATACGAAAAATATAACAGCAATGGAAAATAAGGAAGAAAAATTGAAAGTATTAGAGGCTACTTTAAGTAAGTTGGACAAATTATATGGTAAAGGAACCGTTATGAAACTAGGCGATAAAGCTGTATTAGATCAAATTGAAGTGATTTCTACAGGTTCTATAAGCCTGGACATAGCTCTTGGTGTAGGAGGGCTACCTAAAGGGAGAATAATAGAAATATATGGTCCGGAATCTTCGGGGAAAACAACTCTTGCTATACACGCTATTGCTGAAGCACAGAAGCTTGGAGGTTTAGCCGCTTTTATAGACGCTGAACATGCATTTGATAAAATTTATGCTCGTAAATTGGGCGTAGATGTAGATAACTTATTAATTGCTCAGCCTGATAACGGCGAGCAGGCTTTGGAGATTGCTGATAGCTTAATAAGATCTTCAGCATTAGATATTATAGTTATAGATTCTGTTGCAGCTTTAACGCCAAAAGGTGAAATAGAAGGCGAGATGGGTGAATCTAAGATGGGTTTGCAAGCTAGATTAATGTCACAGGCACTCCGTAAACTAACTGGTACTATAAATAAGACAGGTTGCTGTTGTATATTTATAAATCAGTTGAGAGATAAAATAGGTGTTCTGTATGGTAATCCGGAAACTACAACCGGAGGGAATGCTTTAAAATATTATGCTTCTGTTAGACTAGATATTAGAAAGGCTGGCACTCCTATAAAAGATGGAGATACAGTTTTAGGTGTACCAACAAAGGTTAAAGTTGTAAAAAATAAAGTTGCCCCTCCATTTAGAGTTGCCCAGTTTGATATTATTTATGGACAAGGGATTTCTAAAACTAGCGAAATTTTAGACTTGGGAGTTAACTTAGATATAGTTAAAAAATCCGGATCTTGGTTTAGTTATAACGATATAAAATTAGGTCAGGGTAAAGACGCGGTTAAAGCATTCTTGTCAGATAACATAGAGCTTCTTAATGAAATAGAAGCCCGGGTTAAACAGAATGCAACAGGCGATATGTTAGAGCAGGTTATCTCAGATAGTTCCGATTTTTCTTAAATAAAATAAACATAAGGGCAGAAGCTCCTAATAAAAAAGTGTAGAATTGGTATTTCATAATCTCAATAGGTGAGATTATGAAGCCAGTTAAAGCTACTGCAGTTAGTATTTGTGCTCCATATGGTATTAGGCCTTGTGCAAAACACGAAAATGTATCTAATAAGCTGGCTGATCTAGCTGCGCTAATATTAAATTTATTTGAAATATGTTTAACTATATCGCCGGTTAGAAGTATTGCTATAGTATTATTTGCTGTGCATATGTCTACGATTATTACCAGAGCGGCTATACCTAATTCTGCTGTTTTTGAGCCTTTAACGTATTTTGAGATAAATTGTATTAGAAATATAATTCCTCCATTTAGCTTTATTAACTGCATAACCCCTCCTATTATCATGCAAAGTACGCTTAGTAAAGCCATGTTTTCAAAGCCTTTAGAAATGCTTTGCATAGCTGACCATATAGTTAGGTCGTTTGTAAGTATACCCATAGTAACGGCGATACAACATCCCAGTGAAAGAACTATGATAACATTAACACCTGCTATAGCAGTCATTAATACTATTAGGTATGGTATAGCTTTAATCCATGGTATTGTTTTAATGTCTATTGTTTGTTGGCTATAACTTATATCGCTGGAAATAAAAATATATATTAGAATAGTAACTATAGCTGCAGGTAATGCAATTAAAATATTTGCTTTGAATTTATCACTGAGTTTACTGTTTTGCGTTCTACTAGCAACTATTGTTGTATCTGATATCATTGATAGGTTATCTCCAAACATAGATCCACTTATTACAGCTCCTAATATCATAGCTAAAGAAATATTTGCTTCACTTGATAAGGCTATAGCAATAGGAGTTAGTACGTTTATAGTCCCTACTGAAGTGCCTATTGATAGCGATACACAGCAAGCAATCATAAATAGACTAACTATAAACAAAGATTTTGGAAGCGTAGCCAGACCTAAATCGACTACTACTTTTATAGCGCCAATATCTTTGCATAATTGACTAAATGCACCAGCAAGTATAAATATAAGGCACATAAGCATTATATTGGGATGGCCCATGCCTTTGGTAAAATTTTTAATTCTTTCGTTAACAGAAGAATTTTTATTCATAACAACTGCAAAAAATGCAGCTACTAGAAAGGCCACGTGAACCGGAATTTTATAGAAATCTCCAATTATAATGGATCCTCCTAAATAAACGATTATAAAGATTATTAATGGTAGTAAGGACCAAAAATCGGGCTTCTTGTTATCCATATAGGTTAAAATATAAAGCTTTGTAAAATTTTATTAATTGAGCCATTTTAATACAGCTAAATCTATGTTGTCTAATTCTTTGAGTTTTACATCTATATATTCTTCTTTAACTGTCGATAATTCTAAACCAAAAAAATCTACGTTAATCGGAAATAATTTATGACTCCTATTTATTAATACCGCTGTTCGTATTTTATACACGTTAATAGGAAATAGATTGTATAAAGCTTTCAGCATGCTTTTACCAGTGTTTAAAAGGTCATCTATTAATACTACAGATTTATTTTCAAGATGGTTAAATGCCTGTTTGAAGTCGCTACCAGATAAATTTATTGATATTACGCTCGCTTGTATATTAGAACTATTGTTTATTTTTTTGCAAATGCGATCGGCTATTACTTTGCCTTTTGTTTGTAATCCTCCAAGGATGATTTCCGTTTGGTCAAAATTATCTTCAATAATTTCATAAGATATTCGGTCTAATTTCCGGTTTATTTGGGACGAATTTAGGATTACGGTTTCACTCATTTTTGATGTTGTATAGTTTGTATCTATAAAATAGCTATATAATACTAATTTCAAAATTACTAAAGAATTATAGTAAAAACAGCTACTTTTTGATTATTAAATACTGTATTAATTTTAGATTAACACTTAATTATTAAAATTTAATGTGATGTATATAAAATCTAATAAAAATTAGCTTTTATATCGATTAATGATGGTATTAAGAGCAAAAATCTTTAACTTAGCCCAATTTATAATTTTTAACCTATGGTTTTAACCTGACTAACAGGTGGCTATACAATTATTTTTTAGTTATGTAGTTATCGTTAGTTACAAATCATTCAAAGCGTATGCAGGAAATTAATACTATGTCTGTAAGCGATGCGACAACCTCGCAATCACATTTAAAAAGAACACTTAATAGTTCAAATTTAGTAATGATGGGGATAGGCTGTATAGTAGGTGCAGGTTTATTTTCACTAGTAGGCGTAGTTGCAGCAGAATCAACTGGCCCGGCAATTATAATATCTTTTGCACTTGCTGCAGTAGCGTGCTTCTTTTCAGCACTTTGCTATGCGGAATTTTCGGCAATGGTACCGTTAGCAGGAAGTGCTTATTCATATACAAAATATACTATGAGCGAGTTTCTCGCATTTATAATAGGGTGGGATTTGGTGCTCGAATATGCTCTAGGGGCAGCTACAGTAGCAGTAAGTTGGTCTCAATATTTAGTTCGATTTTTACAAAGTTTTGGGTTATACTTACCGCCTAAGTTAATAATGTCTCCATTTGAGACAGTAACTTTGGCTGATGGAACAATAGTGAGAGGTTATTTTAATTGTCCTGCTGCTATTATCATTATAGGTATAACTTTGTTATTAGTTAGAGGAATAACTCTTACAAGTTTTGTAAATAATATACTGGTTACTATAAAATTTTTAGTGATATTTATCTTTATAGCTATAGGTTTTTTCTATATTAATCCGATTAACCATGTTCCTTTTATTCCTGAAAATACGGGTGTATTTGGAGAATATGGATGGTCAGGTATATTTAGAGGTGCAGCTGTGCTGTTTTTTGCTTTCTTAGGTTTCGATGCACTATCGACTACAGCTCAGGAAGTAAAAAATCCTCAAAAAGCTTTACCGAGAGCTATAATGTTAGCACTTCTTATATGTACTGTAATATATGTAGTGTTTTCATGGATATTAACTGGTATGGCTAATTATAAAGAATTTTCAGGTAATGCTGCTCCAATAAGCGTAGCGATAATGAAAACCCCGTTTTTATGGTTACAAAGTGGGGTGACAATAGCTATACTAGTTGGTTTTATGTCTGTAATAATAGTACAATTAATGGCTCAAACCAGAGTGTTTTATGCAATGTCAGAAGATAAATTATTGCCTAAAACGTTTAGTGACATACATCCTAAATACCAAACCCCTTATAAGAGTCATATGGTATTTGCATTGGCAGTTACTTTGCTGGCAGGGTTTGTTCCTGTTGCAGAGCTTGGACATATGGTAAGTATAGGAACATTGTTATCATTTGTGATAGTGTCAATTAGTGTAATTATATTGCGTAAAACTAAACCAGACTTAAAACGTCCCTTTAAGGTTCCTTTAGTTCCTCTTATACCAATTTTAGGAACTTTAATATGTATAGCTTTAATGTTAGCCTTGCCTTACCAAACATGGTTAAGATTAATTATATGGATGATTATAGGTTTAATTATTTATGTATCGTATAGTAGGCGTGCAAAAAAAAAGTAACGTCTAAAAATAATTAGAATGTCTTTCTTAATTTATTAGAAATAATAGCTGATGAGGCAAAGTCCTTATCAGCTATTATTTCTAATGTCTATATATACTAAAATATATGCATTACATCTAAAAGAGATAGACATGTTAAATTTAAGAGTTCATGGTACTATAGGTATACCTGACTAAAAGTATAGTTATAATTGTCTATCAAAAGCTAATTTTCAATACTAATGATTTATAGAGTTGTATGTGTTAGATATAATTTGATGTCATATTAAAAAAGCACTAAGTAAAGGGCTACAGTCTTCGATTAGTGGCTACAAAGTGGTAAGTTATCTGGCTATGCTAAGTACTATATTTTCAAAATTAAATTAATACATAGTTACGGTATTCTTTATATTTTAGTGTGATATTATTCATATTGATATACGTGAATTTTAATAATTTTATATTTATAGAGACATAATATATAGATTCTGATATTAGTTATACATAATATTAGCTACCTATATTTTTTAAACAAAGCATAATTACCAATAATGCTTAAACTGAAATAATAAGTTTGATACATTTAAGGCCAAAAACTAAAAATATTGTATGTTCAACTACAGTGCCTACGTCTAAAAGTGAAACCAATAGGGCTTTTATAATTCAAGCTCTATCCACAGTTCCAATAGATATACATAATGCTTCTACATGTTCAGATTCATTAATATTAAAAAAATTACTCGAACAAATACATAATTATCAGAGAGAAGGTAATTTTAGTGATTATATATGTTTGGATGTTGGATCATGCGGAACTGCTATGCGTTTTCTTACATCATATTTAAGTATCCAAAAAGGTCAGTATGTTTTATCTGGCGATACCAGGATGGAAGATAGGCCGATAGGACCGCTTGTAGATGTTCTGTCATTATTAGGTGCTAATATAAAGTACGCCTCAAAATTTGGTTTTCCTCCATTAATAATAACAGGCGTTGAATTATTACAACAGGTAGATGATATAAAAGTTGATTCATCTTTAACTAGTCAATACCTATCGTCTTTAGTATTAATTGCTCCTTGTATTAAAAATGGTATCAAAATAACGTTGCCAAAATTTATAACTTCTAAACCTTACCTCGAGATGACTTTAGACATAATGAGGCAGGCAGGAATATTTTATAGTATATCTGATAATTATATAAGCATTGATAACCAAGAATATAAAAAATCGGATATAAGTATTAATGCTGACTGGTCGTCGGCATCCTATTGGTATTCGATCGCAGCATTGTCCAATCAGGCAACTATTATAATTAAAAATTTAAACATTGCGTCAAAACAAGCTGATAAGGCGGTGGTGGATATAATGTCTGAAATAGGGGTTGCAACAACTTATAGGGATTCTAATATAATTATAACAAAAAGTGGCAACCGGAAATCCTTTAAAACCTCAATAATTGATTTTACAAACTATCCAGACTTAGCGCAAACAATTATACCATGTTTTGCAATGCTAGATTATAAAGTTAAATTTACAGGATTACACACACTGAAAATAAAAGAAACAGACAGGATCCAAGCTATTAAAAATGAATTGAAAAAACTTAACTATAACGTTGCTAGCATGCCTTATAGTTTAAAAACATATTATAGCCATAAAAACTTATCGTATTTGCAATGCCATAACCAAAAAGGAATTATAATAGATACTTATAAAGACCATAGAATGGCAATGGCATTTGCCCCTTTAGCTTTGAAATTAGGCGGGATAAGCATAAAAGATGAGGGTGTTGTAGTCAAATCTTACCCAGAATTTTGGGAGGACTTAAAAAAAATATTTATAATCCATTAATTCTTTTTTAAGAAACAATAAGGGCTAAATTTGTAATAAACATAATCTAATTTATAAGAACAAAATACTATATGGCAAAAAACTTACTAATAGTTGAGTCACCAACAAAAGTTAAAACTATAGAAAAATATCTAGGAGACGATTTTGAAGTAAAATCCAGTAATGGGCACATAAGAGACTTAGTAAAAAAAGACAAGGGTATTAATGTTGACAATAACTTTGAGCATAAATATGAAATCCTTCCAGAAAAAAAAGCTATAATCAAAGATCTAAAAAATCGCGCTCAAAAAGCTGAAATAGTATATCTGGCATCAGATGAAGATAGAGAGGGGGAGGCTATAGCATGGCATTTATCAGAAGTATTAGAGCTGGAAAAAGAAAAAACTAAGCGTATAGTATTTAACGAGATAACAAAGGAAGCCATTATAAAAGCAATAAATAATCCACGATATATAGATTATAATCTATTGCATGCACAACAAGCTCGACGCGCTATAGATAGGCTGGTAGGTTTTGAAGTATCGCCAATTCTATGGCGAAAAATACAAACAAATTTATCTGCAGGTAGAGTACAATCAGTTGCTGTAAGATTAATAGTTGAAAAAGAAAGAGAAATAAATAAATTTAAATCGGTATCGACTTATAAAGTACTAGCTGAATTTACTTCTAAGGATGGTAGTAGTTTTATCGCCCAGCTATCTAAAAAGAAATTAGATAAAAAAGAAACAATAGAAATATTAGAAAAGTGTATAGATGCAGAATTTACAGTTACCAACATAGAATCTAAACCTAAAACACGTAAACCCGGAGCCCCGTTTACAACTTCTACTTTACAACAGGAAGCTTCCGCTAAGCTGGGTATGTCTATAGCTCGTACAATGCAAATAGCACAAAAGCTATATGAATTAGGGCATATAACATATATGCGTACGGATTCCCTAAACCTATCCGGGCAAGCTATAAATGCAGCAAAGGAAGTTATAGTAGATAAATTTGGAACTAAATATTATAAAAAAAATCAATATAAAACTAAAGTAGCAGGGGCTCAAGAAGCTCACGAAGCCATTAGGCCTACAGATTTTGCTGTATCAGAAATTACCAGTGACGCTTCCCTTAACAGACTATACAAATTAATTCATTCACGTGCATTAGCATCACAAATGGCTGATGCAATCCTAGAGCAAACCACTATACAAATTAAAGCATCCACACTTAAAGATGAATATTTTAGTGCTGGCGGCGAGGTAATAAAATTTGACGGCTTCTTAAAACAATATAAACCTGAAGTAAGTGAAGATGAAGACTCAAAAGATATAATATTACCTAAAATAAGCATAGACGAGAAACTAATTTATAAATCTATAAAAGCTCTGGAAGTCTACACAAGGCCTCCGGCCAGATATACAGAAGCAACTTTAGTAAGGAAATTAGAAGAATTAGGTATAGGTAGACCATCAACGTACGTTCCGACTATATCGACCATACAAAAACGTGGTTATATAGTAAAGGAGGGCCGAGATAGCAAAACGCGCGATGTAACTATAATAAAGCTGGAAGGAGGAAAAATAACAGAAATTCAAAAAAGCGAATCTTACGGTGCCGAAAAATCTAAATTGTTCCCCAGCGATATAGGTATAGTAGTAACAGATTTCTTATTAAAAAGCTTCCCTAAAATTATCGATTATAACTTTACCGCAAATGTTGAAAAAGAATTCGACGAAATAGCACAAGGAAGCAAGCAATACGTAGAATTACTAGAACATTTTTATGGACCTTTCCATAAGAATATAGAAGAAATTGCTCACAATGAGGGCAGATTAAACAAAGCTCGTCTTTTAGGTACAGATCCTAAAACCGGAGCCCCAATATATGTCAAAATAGGTAGATATGGCACTTATATTCAACTTGGCGAACAAGCTAAAGACGACGATCCGAAGCCTACGTATGTAAAATTGCAACAAGGGCAACTATTTGACACCTTGACTTTGGATGAAGCAATTGAAAACCTAAATCATAAAGAAATCGATGCTAGAATCCTTGGCTCTGATCCCAAAACGGGCAAGCAAATAATAGCAAGGATTGCCAAATACGGACCCGTTATACAATTAGGAGAACAAACTAAAACCGAAAAACCCAAATATGCCAAGCTAAAAGCATCACAAACTATACAAACGATTACATTACAGGAAGCTATCGACCTTTTTAGTTTGCCTAAAACGATAGGTACTTTTGAATCAAAAGAACTTGAAGTTGCAATAGGAAGATTTGGGCCATATGTAAAACACGATAAAAAATATTATTCGCTACCTAAAAATCTTGATCCTATGTCAATAACTGAGCAGGAAGCTATAGAAGTAATAAATAAAAAGAGAGAAAAAACTAAAACAAAGTAAATACTGTTTCAACATGAGCGATAACGATCAGGAGTATATAGAAATTTATGGTGCAAAAGAGCACAACCTTAAAAATATTAATTTAAAAATTCCCAAAAACCAATTAGTCGTATTTACAGGCGTATCGGGATCAGGCAAAAGTTCTTTAGCTTTCGATACGATATATGCAGAAGGACAACGTCGATTTTTAGATACTTTAGGCAGCTATTTTAGAAATTTTATAGGGAACGGTTTACGTCCTGATGTAGAGAAAATTGATGGTTTGTCTCCGGTTATTGCTATAGATCAAAAAACAGTTTCAAAGAACCCTCGTTCAACGGTAGGAACGATTACAGAAGTATATGATTTTTTAAGACTTTTATTTAGTAAAATATCAAAGGCATACTCTTACAATACGGGAGAGTTAATGAGGCAATTTTCAGAAGAAAAGATTATAAAAGATATATATGAACGATTTAATAATAAAAACATAATTATTTTAGCCCCAGTTATAAGGGAGCGTAAAGGTGCATACCGTGATTTGTTTATAAACTTTATGCGTAAAGGTTTTTTTGAAGCATATGTAGACGGAAATATTATCGAACTAAGCTCTAGCACTAAATTAGAGCCCCACAAAATTCATAATATTGAGATTGTAATAGACGATCTGGATATTAGTTATGAAGATAACCAAAGAATAGCAGCTTCAATTAAAACAGCTTTTTCTCTATCAAAAGATGCTATTAATATAATGCATAATGGTAATATAACTGCTTATAGCAAAATACTTATGTGCCCTACAACAGGGGTCTCTTATGAAACCCCTGAACCTAGTAGTTTTTCTTTTAACTCTCCTAAAGGCGCTTGTCCTTATTGCAAAGGATTAGGTTATAAAATGCAAACAAATGAAGATATTTTGGTGCCAGATAAAAACTTATCTATTAATCAGGGTGCTATAGAAGCTATTAAAACCAGGACAGATAATTCCTTAGAAAAACAGATAATAAACTTTTTTTCACAAAAATATAATTTTTCTCTAGACGAGCCATATAAAAATTTACCTGAAGAAGTAAGAAAAATAATTTTAGAAGGATTTGATCATCCTATAGAAGTGCCCATACATAAAAATTACAATAATAAGAGTTCCTACGATACGATAGAATATAAAGGCCTTATAAACTACATCTTGAGTCGTACATCCGATAGTAACGAAACAGCTCAAGATATATATACTAAATATTTAGATATCATAGTATGTCATGTTTGTAAAGGAGCACGGCTAAAAAAAGAATCTTTAAGTTTTAAGGTTTTAGGAAAGAATATCTATGAGCTGGCAAATTTAACAATAGAAGAGCTTTATGTGTGGTTTGATAATATTTATGATAATTTAGACTCTAATGAGAAGAAAATAGCTGAAGAGATAATAAAAGAGGTTAAGTTGAGGTTGAAATTTATGTTAGACGTGGGTTTGTCGT
The DNA here is from genome assembly GCA_050311575.1 of Candidatus Krakonobacterium acarorum. GTDB lineage: Bacteria > Bacteroidota > Bacteroidia > SolTP2 > SolTP2 > Krakonobacterium > Krakonobacterium acarorum. Next base: position 748,113 of record JBNOKO010000001.1, read on the forward strand.
ATTTGTCTCTATCTAGGTCGTCAACGACAATTTCAGGCGGTGAGGCTCAACGCATACGTTTAGCAACACAGCTGGGATCACAACTTGTCAATGTACTATATATTTTGGATGAACCTAGTATAGGTTTACACCAAAGAGATAATACATTATTGATAGATTCTCTAAAAAAACTACGTGATTTGGGCAATACAGTTCTTGTTGTAGAACACGATAGAGATATGATTTTAGAAGCTGATTATATAGTAGATATAGGTCCTAAGGCTGGTGTACATGGAGGTGAGATAATTGCTTCGGGGGATAAAGACGATATATTAAAATCGGGTACATTAACAGCTAAGTATTTAAATAAGGAGCTTGTTGTAGCAAAAGAATCTATACGTAACGATATAAAAGATTTAAAAAAAATTTCGCTTAAGGGCGCAAATGGGCATAATCTTAAAAATGCGAGCATAGATATACCATTGGGAGCTTTTACATGTGTAACTGGTGTCTCTGGTAGCGGAAAATCTACCCTTATTAATGGCACGTTATATCCTATATTAAGCAACTATTTTTATAGATCTAAACAAAAACCGCTTCCTTATGAAAGTATAACAGGTTTAGATTATATTAACAAGGTTATCCAGATTGACCAAAGCCCTATAGGTAGATTGTCTTATAGGTCCAATCCATCAACATATACAGGTTTATTTACAGATATACGCATATTTTTTTCTCAGTTATTAGAATCTAAAATTAGATCGTATACACCAGGTCATTTTAGTTTTAATATTAAAGGAGGCAGATGCGAGGAATGCAAAGGCGCAGGTGTAAGAACGATCGAAATGAAGTTGATGCCAGACGTTACGGTTATTTGTGATGTATGTAATGGGAAAAGGTATAATGACGAAACTTTAGAAATTAAATATAAGGGCAAATCGATATCTGATATCTTATACATGGATATCGACCAAGCGTGCGAATTATTTGCGAATCAGCCTCATATATTAAATAAATTAAAAACCTTAAATGATTTAGGGTTAGGATATCTAAAGTTAGGGCAATCATCAAGTACTTTATCTGGCGGCGAGGCTCAGCGCATTAAACTTGCTACTGAATTGAGTAAAAAATCTACCGGCAAAACTTTATATATTTTAGATGAACCAACTACAGGTCTACATTTTGAAGATATTAAAATATTATTAGAGTTAATTCAGCAATTAGTAGCTGTTGGAAACACTGTATTAATGATAGAGCATAATATAGAGGTTATAGAATCGGCGGATTATTTAATAGATATAGGTCCAGAAGCTGGGAATCGGGGAGGTTGTGTTATATATCAAGGTGAACCAAGAGGTTTAGGCAAAGTTCTAAATAGTTATACAGGTAAATTTTTATTTAAGTAGAGGCATAAAAATAACTATTCTTTATATATTTAATGCTTATAAAATGGTTAATTAATCATTTTATAAGCATTAAATACCTCAATTTAGAGCTATCGCAGATGCGCTTATTAATTTTTATTATTTAATGCTTATAGTTTTTAATAAAATAGGAGCTCGGCGATTACTAATATCCTTAAGTTCTACGCGATAATTTATGCCATAGGTAGCTTCTATATTGGCCATATTTCTATAAACTAATTCCTTTTTATCGTTAGTGACAAAGTGAGGGTAATCATTAGCAGCATCTGGATCATATTTTCTAATATTCTTTAATAGATCTTCTTTATTATTAAAGAAGCCGAATCCCAGATTATCAGGAGTTTTAGCAAAGAAAATGCTATTAAATTTAATAGGAAACTCTAAAAAAGCCTTGCTTTCCATATGTTGTCGGTCTATAACAGCAACTAGCTCGTATGTGTGTTTGGGGGGTACAATTAACTTCTGAGATGGAAAAGTATAAATATCTTCATCCATTACAGTTTTAGTATTTGTAGAGGTACGACTAAAAGTAAAATCTAAAGAAATCTTTACTCCGTCTTCAGCTATAAACGGTATAGCTACTTTTGCTTCGTTTGATCCGTGTAATGCTATTCCCCAAGTTTTACTGACTGTTGTAGAAGTAATCTTAGCTAATTTTTTAGTATATGCTAATGAAGTAAATGTTTGGGGTCCATCAGTATCGTTTACAAAAGTTCCTATTGAATGGTAAAATGCTTCTAGATTTTCTTTACGCGGCTTGCCTGAAATTTTTGCATTCATCGGTTCAACAGAGGATTGGCAATATGTCCTGTCTACTAAATGCAATGTCAGGTTATTGTTATAAGGCGGAATATCCTTATTATGATCATTTATATATGCAGTGGCAATTTTTGCTACTACATCGTCTAAGTCCTTCATTACAGCTCTATCTGTATCGTCTTGTATCTCGTCAATTTGAATGCAGCCTCCTAGTGTAGATTTAGATTCTATACTGTTAGGCTTTAATTGTGACGAATTAGATACAGCCTCGTATCTAGAGCATTGATAAAATGCGACAGAAACCAATAAAACTACAAGTAACCTTCCAGGTCCTTTAAGCAGTTTAAAAATAGAAGATTTCATAAAAAAATTTATTAAGATTAATAAAACAAGCTGGTTTGTTAGCAAACCAGCATATAAGCAATAGTAATAATATAATTTTATTATTACTAATATTTAACAAATAAAATCAAAATAGTTGTTTAAAATTAATTAAAAGTCAAAATTTACCATGAAATTGTAGTGTTTGTGTAACTATTCTTGTATTTGTTGCATGTTCAATATCTGAAATGATATATAAATATGCATTATTTGGCTTTATGATGCGATATTGATAAATTTATGTAAAAATCCAAATAAACAGTATTGTTGGCAAAGTATATTTATCATTTAAGTAGACTTAAATAATAAATAGTTATAATATTTAGTTAAAACAGCGAAGTCGATACAAACTAAATCAAGTAAAGATATTGTGTAAATTAATATAAATAGTTTATAATAATTTAGGAGAGTTAATCGTAAATAGGTCTGGATTTATCGTTAAAATTAATGCGCGTATTGCTATGATAAATTAATACATATTAATGGCAATTTTATCTTTCATCATATACGTATAGTAATTCGATTGGAATATTCGATGTTTGTGTATTATTATTTCTTTTATATAATTATACTTAAAGTAGTAATATTGAGGTTAATTGGTACCGTAGTAATATAGACTTTCAGCTATGTTATTTATTTTAGGGATTATAGGAGCGATTCTATAAATTACCGTTATATGGTTAAACTTAAGTTTAACCATATAACGGTATAGAAATTAATATTTATAAGTTTAACAGAACTTATTTTTTTAAATGCAATAATTCTGTAGGTAAGGTTTTTATCGTTATAGGGTTTTTAGGATCAGTAATATCCTTAATTTCTCTATTTATTTTTGTACCGTAAGTGGCTTCTATATAAGCCTTATTTCTATAAACAAGTTGACCTTTGTTATTAGTAGTAAAGTAAGGATAGTCGTTGTTCTTCTCATCCGGGTCATACTTATTCATGTTATATATTAGTTGTTCCGGGTTAAAGTATGTCGGTGATTCCCAGTCAGGAGTTTGGGCAAACAAAATGCCAGTAAAAATAATAGGGATATCTACTAAAACCTCATTATGCATGTTTTGTCTAGAGAAAATAGAAATTAGTTCGTATTTTTTGTGAGGCGGAACAATCACGTTCATAGATGGCACTGTATAGATATTGTTTGTATCCTTGGAAGTACTCTCTGTAGAACTATTATTAAAAGAAAATTCTAAAGTGATATCTACGTCAGTACCTGTAAAAGGTATGCCTACATCAGTTGATCCTTTTAAATCGACCCCCCAGCTTCTGGTAAATGCTGTAGTAGTATTAACAGCCTCTGAATGCGCATAGCCGTCTGATGGCATTGTTTGTGTTACATCAGTAATGTTTTTGAAAATCCCATCTGAAGAAAACTTTGGTGCAAGGTCGGTTATAACCGGGGCATGGAGGGGCGTTATAACCATTGAATCAGCATGGGCATTACAATATGTTCTATCAATTAATGATAATATCGTGTTATTATTAGGGTTATTAGCATTGTTATCATTTATATATGCGGTAGCAATATCTACAACTAAAGAGTCTACAACTTTCATTATAGCTCTATCTCTTTCATTTTCGAAGTCTTGAAGCTTCATGCAGTCGCTACGTTTAGCGCTGGATTCTACATTATTAACTTTAGATTTTGGTGAATTTAATAAATCGTTTTGTTTAGAGCATTGGTAGTAGAGAGTTGTAGCAACTAATGTAACTAAAAGTAAAATAGCACATACTTTAATTAGTTTAAAAATAGAATATTTCATAAATAGTGTTGTTTTAGATGGGAAATTATTTTTTTATAGGCAATACTTTTGCGCCAAATCTTTTTATTAAAATAGGATTTTTAGGATCAGTAATGTCGTTAAGTTGTGTTTCTAAGTTTAGACCATAATCGGCGTTTATCGTAGCCTTGTTTCTATAAACAAATTGACCTTTTTTATTAGTAGTAAAATAAGGATATTCATCATAATAACCTGGTTTATATGCTTTTATACCACTCATTATCTCATGTTGATTAAAGTATACGTCTGCGTTATTATGACTCGCATTTTTTGCAAATAAAATATTTGTAAAATTAACAGGGATTTCCAGGAAAACCTCAGCATCCATTTTTTGTCTATATAGCACAGCAGCTAGTTCGTATTTTTTATGCGCTGGAACAGATACTGACATGCTTTTCAATGTATCAGTGTCCGTTTTAGTATTCACTTTAGTGTTTGTTGAAGTAAGATTAAAAGAAAAATTTAATTCAAAATTTATCCCCTCACCTACAAATGGTATATCTACATCAGCTCCCAATTGAATTCCGATTCCAAAGCTCTTGCTAACTGTTGAAGAAGTCGTATTAGTTATTATCTCAGCATGCTCTAATGATGAATATATTTGTGTTTGGCCAGTATTGTTTGCAAAAGTTTGTATTGTATGATACGTTGGCTTAAGATCATTTATATTTGGATGATCTATTAATGTCATAGCTATGTGGCCCATATCGACATTGCAATATTTTCTAGAGACCAGGTATAGATTATTATCTTTAGGCTCCAGGCTATTAATATCCTTAATATATGCATTGCTGATATCTACTACTAAATCGTCTAAAATCTTTACGACAGATTTAGTAGCCTCGTCTTTCAATGAGTCAATTACAAGGCAATTTTCATTAGCAGATTGCTCATCCAGGCTTAAGATATCTTGTCTAGAGCATCCGTAATATAATGTTAAGAATGATATAATTAAGAGTAATGTTGTGCATAATTTAAATAGTTTAAAAGTATAATATTTCATGAATATATTTAGTTAGATAAATAAAATAGTTAACTTATTATTAAGTTACTTAATAATAAGTTTTGTTATTATTAAGTATTAAAAAAATAAAAACAATATTTAGGGATAATCCTTTAATTGCAATAATTCTGCTGTCTTTTTGCCATTTGTGTAACTAAATATTCGACGATCCAGGATTAAATAATGATATTTATATCTTGTTTGAATTTTATGATCTATTTATTTGAAATTTTGGTGGATAGCCATAGATCAAGTACCTGGATGTTTGATTTTAACAATAGATCTATATATAATAATTGTAGATGTTAATATATATAACTCGTAATATTAACATCTATGTATCCACTAAGCTTTACAGTAAATTAATATATCGTCATTGAACATAAAAAATGCTTCTGGCAGTTACATACACAAGTCGATACAAAAAATTAATTATTAGGTTAATGACTTTTATACTTACGTTAAGATTATGTATTTGACGTACCATTAGTATAATTTCAGTAAGTTTATACTATTAGGAATCTAATTATTATATATTAATTATGCATTTAAACTATATAGGCTATATAATGGTGTATAATATATTCCAGACTAAAACACGAAAGAAGTATATAATTATATAATTATAGATATTTTATAATGAATAGTATTGTTGATTTCTTAACTCGTAACGGGCACAAGAATTCATTTTTATTTGTAATATTTTTAGCTAGCGTGTTGCAAGCTATTTTTACTAGTTTCAACACTTATTATCCTCATGAAGCATATTATTGGATATGGTCTAAGGATTTGTCTTGGGGTTATTATGACCACCCTCCATTAGTTGCATTGCTAATAAAATTGGGATATTATATATTACCCAATCAATTGGGAATTAGGTTGCCATTTATTATTTTATACATAGGGTTTGTAGAGATTATATTCAGAATATTGAATGTTAAGAATTATTATGTGTTCTACGCTATTATACTTAATGTATCTGTAGTTGGTTTAATCGGTATTTTTGCAATTCCTGATATTCCTTTAATATTTTTTACAGCTTTATTCTTTTTAGTATACAAACAATTTATTGAAAAACAGTCCTATGGAAAGGGAATATGCTTAGGAGTGGTAATGGCGTTATTACTTTATAGTAAATATAATGGCCTTTTAGTTATATTGTTCGTGTTGTTATCGAATCTCAGGCTCTTAAGTTCACCTAAATTTTACCTGGCGTGTTTAGTAGGTCTTATAGCATATCTACCACATTTATATTGGCAATACGAAAACGGATTTCCTTCGATAATGTTTCACTTATGGGAGCGGGATAAATTTTATACTGGTGAGCATTACGAAATAAGGTATACCTTAGCATATATCGGTACTCAATTATTATTTTATGGGCCTGTATCCGCTATATTATTATTCTATTATATTTTGCGGAGTCAAACATATAACTTGTTTTATAAATCATTAAAATTTTGTTTGTACGGTATATTAATATTTTTTTTATTATATACTTATAAAAGCTTAATACTTGCACAGTGGACGATAATGGCAGTAGTGCCAATAATTTTGCTGGCTTACAAAGGTGCCATATATAGTAAAAAATTTTATAGGTTATTACACATATTAACAATTGTCTCTGTTATCGTTTCCGTAATAGCACGAATATCATTAGCGTATGCGCCGTATTTTAACAAACAGCCTTCATTATTAAGAGATTTTATAGATTTAAAGACTATAACCAACTTATCTGCTAATATGCCGGCTATATTTATTAACGACTGGAAAGGGCCTTCATTATACGAATTTTATACAGGCAGGCAATCATATTCCATAAATAACTTATACGATAGGAAAAATGAATACAACTATCTTCTAAGCGAAGAAAAATTTTGGGGGAAAAAAGTTATGATTTTTGAGCCGAAGGGACAAGAAAATTATTTGAATTCACAACCGTTGGGAACTACGCAAAAAGGCAAGATCTTATATAATTATTACATAAAAAATAACTTTTATAGTTTCTCAATGATAAAGCTGAACCCTACCCGGCGTTTCATAAAAGCATTACCTGGTAAAAAAGTATATCTTAGATTAGAAGTGCAAAATCCATACAAGTTGCCTATAGAAACCCACATAGCTAAAAATACAGAAATTGTATATACTATATCCGATGGCCCATTAATTTGTACATCGATTAGCTTAGATGCAGCTTTGAATAATCTGAAATTAGATGTAGAATTCGAAGCGCCAAACCAGACAGGAAGATATATTGTTAAATACGGTATAATGGCACCAGGAATGACACCAACACATAATAGCCCTGTTATAATATTAGATGTTATTTAAATTTTATGGTCTAAAAGGCATTATGGTAACAGATTGATTAGTATATGTATAACATATAATCAAATATAATATCTACATTTAGTACGCACGGGTAGAAATTGAATTATTATTTAATAATTAACTATATTTCCGGCTAAAATATATTCAAGATTGCAAGATTGTAGGAATTATGTATTCAATAATATTTATAAATATTTCTGCTTAATAGATTGATTTTTTATAAATAAGATTTTAAATTATAAAAAAATAAGATTGTATATTAAATTTATGTTAACTCAATACGATAAAATATTTGTAGTAGTTATTAGTCTTTTAATTATATTTATAATAATAGCAATACATTTATTTTCATTAGAGAAAAAAATCAAAAAAATAGAAAAAAAAATAAAATCATCAATTAATAAAAATGATTGAATTTAAGATATGGACAATATTATAAATAAAACGCCGCAAGACGGTGAACATACAGGCTTTTTTGATGGCGTATGCAGCTATTTTGATAAAGCAGCAGCCCTTACTAATCATCCAAAAGATATTTTAAATATGATAAGGCAGTGCCATAGCATATACCAAACAAATTTCCCTTTAAAAAGAGATGATGGTAGTATAGAGATGATTGCAGCATGGCGCATAGAACATTCACATCATAAATTACCAACAAAAGGCGGTATACGTTATGCATTAAGCGTTAATGAAGATGAAGTAAAAGCTTTAGCAGCTTTAATGACGTATAAATGTGCTATAGTTAATGTTCCTTTTGGGGGAGCTAAAGGTGGTATTAAGATAGATCCTAAAAAATATTCAGAGAGAGAGTTAGAAAGCATTACGCGTAGATACACTACTGAGCTTATAAAGAAAAATTTTATAGGCCCCGGCATAGATGTTCCAGCTCCAGATTATGGTACAGGGCAGCGTGAAATGGCCTGGATAGTGGATACATATCAAGCATTTAAGCCAGACTTAGACGCTATTGGTTGTGTAACAGGCAAGCCATTAGCACTAAGCGGAATAGCCGGACGCACAGCTGCAACCGGTTTAGGAGTATATTTTGCTGCTAGAGAATGTTGCGATGTGGCTGAAGACATGAAAAATATTGGTCTTACCCCAGGAATAAAAAACAAAAGAATAATAGTTCAGGGTTTAGGCAATGTAGGATTCCATGCTGCTAAATCTTTACAAGACGGGGGAGCCATTATAGTAGGTTTATGCGAATACGAAGGAGCTATTTACAACAAGAATGGTTTAGACATCCTAGACGTAATGGCACATAGAAATAAAACAGGCTCTATTTTAAATTATAAAGACTCTGTAAGTTTTACAAATAGGATGGAGGGCTTAGAGCAAGATTGCGATATATTAGTCCCGGCAGCTTTAGAAAACCAAATAACTATAGACAACGTAAAGAATCTAAAGGCCAAAATAATTGTAGAAGGAGCAAATGGACCAACTACAAACGAAGCTGCAGATGCATTTATCGCCCAAAATAAAATAATTGTCCCGGATACCTTTGCAAATGCAGGAGGCGTAACTGTATCTTATTTTGAGTGGCTGAAAAATTTATCTCATGTTGCTATGGGTAGAATCAATAAGCGCTTTGAAGAAACAACTGTAAGTAACATAATACAAACTATAGAGTCATTAACTGGTAAAAGCGTTACCCCGGAGCAATATAAGCATGTAGTAAGAGGTCCATCAGAATTAGAGTTAGTAAACTCTGGATTGGAAGAAACAATGATACAAGCTTATAGGGAAATCAGAGAGATAAAAGCTACAAATAATAAAGTTAAAAGTTTAAGAGAAGCTGCATTTGTACTAGCTATAAATAAAATAGCGATCTCTTATAAAAATTTGGGCATATTCCCTTAACCCATATAACCAGGTATAATACCCTTGGTTTGAGATTGAATGCTAATTAATGACCTAAAGTTTTTTGCTATTATAATGAATATAGAAAATTTCTTTAGGTCATTAATACACCTATTTATGATAAAAGCAAAAGCCAGATACTTTTAAATTTATCTTTTCTTAATTCACTACTGAACGCCCCATCCCAAACTGACATTTTTATAGCTATTTTAAAAGATTAAGCTAAAAACGGTAGCTATAAAAGTTAAGCACTATAACTTAATTATCTAATAATTACATATATTTGCTTTGTCTAAATTATATATATAATAAGATCTAAGCTTTTTTATCTTTCTTTATCTGATATTCATAAGAAGGTTAAATAATTATGATATCCTAATCATAATATAAGGAGCTTTATATCACAAAAATATAATTACTATTATAATCTCATATATTGAAACATAATTAAAAACTATAAAGACATACAAATTATATAATCTAATAGTTTTTACATTTTTATTTAGTTTGCATAGCCATGATAACAATAAGCAACTTGTCGTTAAAATACGGTAAAAGAATTTTATTTGAAGACGTTAACCTTAAATTTAATCAAGGTAATTGTTATGGTATAATAGGAGCTAACGGAGCGGGCAAGTCAACATTTCTTAAAATTTTGTCAGGAGAAATTGAACCTACAAGCGGGACTATTTCTATACCTAAAGGTTTAAGAATGGCTGTTTTAAAGCAAAATCACTTTGAATTTGATGAATACCAGGTTTTAGAAACCGTTTTAATTGGTCATAAACGTTTGTACGATATTATGAAAGCTAAAGACGCCATATATGCAAAAGAAAACTTCAGTGAAGCAGATGGAATAAAAGCATCTGAATTAGAGACCGAATTTGCAGAAATTGGTGGATGGGATGCCGAAAGTGACGCTGCAAACCTTCTAAGCTCTCTGGGAATAAAGGAAGACTTGCATGGTAAATTGATGAAGGATCTTGATCCAACTGCAAAGGTGCGAGTATTATTGGCACAAGCCCTATTTGGCAATCCAGACATTTTACTACTTGACGAACCAACCAACGACCTTAGTATAGAAACTATAGCATGGTTGGAAGATTTCTTAGCAAATTTTGAAAATCTTGCAATTGTAGTTTCCCACGACAGACACTTCCTGGATACAGTATGCACTAATATCGCAGATATAGACTATAGCAAAATAAAAATCTATACTGGTAACTATACTTTTTGGTATCAGGCAAGTCAACTTGCTTCAAAACAGAAAATGGACCAAAACAAAAAAGTTGAAGATAAGCGTAAAGAACTACAAGATTTTATAAGCAGATTTAGTGCAAATGCGTCTAAATCGAAACAAGCAACTAGCAGAAAAAAACTATTAGAAAAATTAAATGTAGACGAAATACAACCATCTACTAGAAAATATCCAGCGATAATTTTTACCCCTGAGCGTGAAGTCGGCGATCAAATATTAACTGTAACAAACTTAAGTGTACCTAATTTATTTAATGATATAAGCTTCACTGTAAATAAGAATGATAAAATAGCGATAATAGCAAAGGATGGTTTGGCTATAAATGCTTTCTTTGATGCGATAGTAAATGCTAGCGAAGATAAAGCGAAATGGGGCCAAACGATAACTAAGGCATACTTACCATTAAACGTAGAAAAAGAATTCAAAGACGATTTAACTCTAATCGATTGGTTAAGGCAATTTTCAGAAGAAAAAGATGAAACCTATATACGGGGTTTTTTAGGTAAAATGTTATTTAGTGGTCAAGAAGCGCTTAAAAGTTGTAAAGTACTTTCAGGGGGCGAAAAAATGCGTTGTATGTTATCTAAGCTTATGTTATCCAAAGCAAATGTTTTGTTATTAGACGATCCGGTTAATCACCTTGATTTGGAATCTATCACAACTCTAAATAATGCTTTGATTAATTTTAAGGGTAACATTATATTTTCGTCACACGATCATGAATTTATACAAACAATAGCTAATAGAATTATTGAAATAACGCCTGACGGTATTATAGATAAGCCAATAAGTTTTGATGAATATTTAAAAGATCAGAAGTTGAAAGTTTAGCCAGGCAATTTTAATTAATATATTATTGCATCATTTTACTCACACTTTCGAGATATGTAATAGTATAAGCATAGTAACATACGACATTTAATTACCCTAACTTATTGTAGTACTAAAAATGACAGGGGTTTAATTATAGTAAAAACTACAATAAGCGCCTGTTAATTGTAATCCAAATAAGGGTTTATATATTATAAATACGTATAATGCTACTTTTTGATGCTAGTATAACTAGCATCAGGATAAATAGTTTTATTAATAGGATTAAATCTACATCACTTAGTATGTACGCTACCGTTTCTATATATTAAGTTACATAATAAAACTCTATCAATAAATTGGCTTTTTACATTATATTAAGGAGGTATTGAATATACTAGTATTACAATGCTGTATTATATTCTATATCAAAAAAACAAGTATTTTCTGTTATCCATTTTTGTAACATAGGTATTAGCCAAAAATAAAATATACCTAGTGTAATATATAATGCTACACACCACAGAATCCATCTTAAAAATAAGTCAATCCCGGAACCGGTAAACTTTAGTTGTTTGCCGTTTATATAGGTGTTACTCATTTTCCATTTTTGATAGATAACTATGGCCCAAGGAGTAGCTAACCCGAATGAAATAACTATTATTAGCCATCCTATAATGGCAGGACCGATAAATGATAGACCTGTGCCGCGGAATTCGAATTGTTTATGCATCTTAAATACTTCTAAATACAATTAAATGTAAGGTAATAAAGATAGAGAGTATTGTAAAAAGAAGCTCTATCTTTATTATAAGTATATTATTTGTTGTAATTTCTCAGGGTATTACCTACATATATTTGTCTTGGTCTACCTATAGGTTCTTTGTTATCAATCATCTCTTTCCATTGAGCAATCCATCCTGGTAACCTACCTAATACGAACATTGTAGTGAAAGCATCCGTTGGTATGCCTACAGCCTTAAGTATTATTCCAGAATAAAAATCTACGTTAGGATATAGTTTTCTTTCAACAAAGTAACTGTCTTTAGTTGCAGCTTCTTCCAATTGCTTAGCAATATCTAAAAGCGGATCTTTAATATCTAAGCTTTTTAATATCTTATCGCATTTGTCTTTTATTATTTTAGCGCGCGGATCAAAATTTTTGTATACTCTATGTCCGAAGCCCATTAGTCTAAATGGATCGTTTTTATCTTTAGCTTTTTCTAAGTATTTATTTATGCTGCCTCCATTTTCTTTTATTTCTGAAAGCATTTCTATTACAGCTTGGTTAGCACCTCCATGCCTAGAACCCCAAAGTGCACATATTCCAGCAGATATAGATGTAAATAAATTCGCATGTGACGACCCAACTATTCTAACTGTAGATGTAGAACAGTTTTGCTCATGGTCAGCATGTAGTATAAACAAGGAATCAATAGCTTTTACCACTGTAGGGTTCAGTTCATATGGTTTTGATGGAGTTGAGAAATACATATGTAAAAAATTCTCAACATAGTTCAATTTATAGCTAGGGTATACTACTGGATGGCCTTTTTTCTTTTTATAAGTCCATGCTACGAAGGCAGGCATTTTAGCTATTAATCTTATTATATCTAACTCCAGTTCGTATTTACCAGAATGACTTAAATTTACTTCTTCTTCCTGAGTATAAAAGGCAGGCATGGCACCAACTATCGAAGCTATCATGCCCATTGGATGAGCTGTTGATGGGAACCCATCTAGAATTTTTTTATAATCTTCATGTACTAAATCATGTTTTTTAATGCGCTCTTCAAAAGTATCAAGTTCACTTTTAGATGGCAATTCTCCATGAATTAGCAGATAAACAACTTCTAAAAATGATGATTTTTCCGCTAGTTGCTCAATTGGGTAACCTCTGTATCTAAGTATACCTCTTTCGCCATCTAAATAGGTTATTGCACTTTGTGTAGATCCGGTATTTTTATATCCGATATCAAGGGTTATGTATCCTGAAATATCTCTTAAGTTTGATATGTCTACAGCCTTTTCATTTTCAGTACCACATACTATTGGTAGATCGTAATGCTCGTTTCCAATAGTAAGCTTTGCTGTTGATTGATTATTACAGCTACTATTATTAGTAGAAGTAGTAATATTTTTTTTTACGTTTCCCATATACTTCGATATTTCAATTGGTTAGTAAATACATATATTAATATCAAGCTTCGTACAAGTTAGTAGGACGAAATATAAGTTTGTATAACTTGAATAAAGCGTATTAATTGTGTTAATTTAATATAAAAATTTAGAATTTTAACAAATTATATTATAAATTGTATTGATGTTATTATAGCTGAGTTAATTTTAATTTAATTAGTATTTAATATATTATTTTTAATAATACCAAAACCAAAATTTGTTATGGAAAAATCTTTAGTTATAGCCCTTAGTATACTATTATCTACAATATGTTTAGCGTGTTCAGAAAATAAAACTGCTTGTAGAGAAGAATCCAGGCCAACAAGTACAGATTCTCTTTTATATAATCAAACTGTTAAATATAATTAACCCGTTTTTTTAGTTGTAATGCCTAAAGCCAGAGCTTCTTTTAGAATAAATTCTATTGCAGCTTCCTTCTCGTTGGTAATGTAACCTTCTAATATAGCTTCTTTTAAAGACGTTTTTAACGCCCCTATCTGTTTACCATGGTCTATTTGCAATAAGTTCATTATTTCGTTACCATTTAGAGGAGATTTCCAGTTTTTTATTTGATCACGACTTTCTACTTCCTGTAACTTTTGATGCACTAAAGCGAAATTTTCTGTATATAATTTTTGTTTATTTGGGTTGGCAGTCGTTATATCTGCGCTGCATAGAAGCATAAGTTTGTCTATATCCCTATCAGCTTCCAGTAACAAACGCCTTATAGCAGAATCAGTAACCTCAGCCTGTGTTAGTGCTATAGGTCGCATATGCAATAAAACCATTTTTTGTACAAATTTCATCTTGTCATTAAGAGGGAGCTTAAGATTTTTAAAAATCTTGGGTACCATCTTCGCACCTTTTACTTCGTGTCCATGAAAAGTCCATCCGGTTTTTTCATTATATTGTTTGCATAAAGGTTTAGCAATATCGTGTAGTAATGCTGCCCATCTTAACCATAAATCATCAGATTTTATAGCAACATTATCTAAAACAGCTAAACTATGGTAGAAATTATTTTTATGAGACTTACCATTATATGTATCTATAATATCAAGAGCAGCTAATTCTGGCATTATAAATTCTAATAGACCCACTATATGCAATAAAACAAACCCTTTTGAAGGGTAGTTCGATTTGATAATTTTATTGAGTTCCTGGCAGATGCGTTCTTTAGATATTATCTTGATACGATCGTTTACGTTCCTAATAGCATCTAGAGTACTATCGCTAATAGAAAAATTTAATTGACATGAAAAACGTATAGCTCGTAGCATACGTAATGGATCATCAGAAAACGTTATTTCCGGGTCTAAAGGAGTGCGTATAATTCTGTTTTTTAAGTCGTTTAGACCGTTAAAAGGATCTATTAAGTCACCATAGTTTACTTTATTTAATCCCAATGCAAGAGCATTTATAGTAAAATCGCGTCTATTTTGATCGTCTTTAAAAGTTCCTAATTCAACTAGAGGCTTTCTGGAATCGCTTTTGTAGGATTCTTTCCGTGCCGAAACAAACTCTATTTGTAAATCCTTAAAATTAAGCATTACAGTGCCGTAATTTTTAAATACGTTTAGTGAAGAAGAATCTAATCCCATATCCTCGCACAAAGATTGAGCGAAATTTAAGCTGTCTCCAATAACTACTATATCTATATCTTTTGGATTATTATTAGGATTCAATAATTTGTCTCTAACATAACCTCCTATAACATAAGCTGGCTGATTTATTTTATCAGCATGTTTAGAAATAGTTTCAAAAATAGGATCGTTTAGTAAATTTTCTAATTTGCTCACAACAGTTTATAACGCTTTTATTTAATTTCTTATTATAACTAACTCTCCGTTTTCCTTTATATGTACTATGCCTGATGCAGCTCCACTTCCACTTCTATCCTCACTCAAAGCTATATAATCCACTTGCTGTTTAATTATATCAGAAACGCTCGATATTTGATTCGTTGGACTTTGTTCCCCGCCAATGTTGGCTGAAGTTGAAATTAAAGGTTTTCCTATAAGATTAATCACTTGACTACAAAATAAATTATTAGTTATTCTAAAGGCTAAAGATTTATTGTCAATAATATATTCAGGTAAATTCTTAGGATTGTCTAAAATAACCGTAGTTGGCTTCTTAAATTTACTGATAATAGAATATATATTAGGCGGTATTTTCACAATGTATTTTTTAATATCGTTTATAGAATTAATAAGCAATATGAAACCTTTATTATTAGGTCGTTTTTTTATTTTATAAATCTTATTAATAGCAGTGTAACTAAACAAATCGCATCCTAACCCCCATATTGTATCTGTTGGATATAAAATGACTTTACCACTATTAATATAATTAGCGGCCTCTTTAACGGCATCCATTATTGAAATTTAACAAAATTATATTAGTTATTACTTTAAATAAAATTTATACGGATTTTATATTAACTGATAATTATAATTATTTTATAAAAATAATAAAGAAAAAAAATATCTGGGCTTTTTATCTAAAAATAATTGGTTTGCTAACTAACATTATTAAATATAATAATTAATCAATATAAAATTGATGTAACTATAACATTAAATAATATATCTCGGCTTTGTGTCATATAAAATATGTCAAAAAGGGCTAAAATTGATATCTTTGCCTAATTAGTTATTTCTTACCAGATAAATATAAAACCCAGATATGAGCAATAATGAATCTAAATTCACTTTTTTAGGATTAACCTACGACGATGTATTACTTATACCTGCTTATTCGGAAGTGCTTCCTAGAGATGTTAATATAAGATCTTTTCTTACTAAAGATATAAAAATAAATATACCAATATTATCGGCTGCTATGGATACCGTAACGGAATCTAGCATGGCAATAGCAATGGCTCAACAAGGCGGTATAGGTATAATCCACAAAAATATGTCGATTGACGAGCAAAGTGAGCAAATTAGATTAGTAAAAAGATCGGAAAGTGGGATGATTTTAGATCCTATAACTTTACATGAAGATGCTACAATTAAGCAGGCTTTAAAGATAATGAGTGAAAACAAGATAGGGGGTATACCTATAGTAAATCATTCTAATCAACTAATAGGGATAATAACTAATAGAGATCTTAGGTTTGAATCTAACTTAAAACTTAAGATAAAAGATGTAATGACTTCAGAAAGGCTTATAACAGCTTCTATAGATACAGATTTAAAGCAGGCTGAAGGTATTTTGCAAAAAAGTAAAATAGAAAAATTGCCTCTTGTTAACGATAATAATGAGCTCTGTGGATTAATAACGTTCAAAGACATACAAAAGTATAAGTCTAATCCAAACGCTTGTAAAGACAGCCACGGCAGGCTAAGAGTAGGCGCAGCAGTAGGTACAGATGTCAATTCTGCAAAAAGAATAAAAGCTCTGGTAGATGCCAATGTGGATGTAATTGTAATAGATACTGCTCATGGACACAGTAAGTTGGTATTAGAGCAAATAAAATCTATAAGAAAACAATATCCTAATTTGCAAATTATAGCTGGTAACGTAGCAACTCCTGAAGGAACTGAAGCTTTAATCCAGGCAGGTGTAGATGCTGTAAAAGTTGGTATAGGCCCTGGCTCTATATGCACAACACGGATAATATCTGGTGTAGGTATGCCGCAGTTAAGTGCCGTATACAGGTGCGGGCAGGTAGCAGGTAAATATAAAATTCCTATAATAGCCGATGGTGGTATTAACCAAACCGGAGATATCGCTAAAGCTATAGCAGCCGGAGCAAGTTCTGTAATGATAGGTTCGTTATTTGCAGGCGTAGAAGAGTCTCCTGGAGAAACTATTATTTATGAAGGTAGAAAGTTTAAAGCATATCGTGGTATGGGTTCTTCTGAAGCGATGAGTAGTGGTTCAAGAGATAGATATTTTCAAGATAACGAAAAGGATATAAGCAAATTAGTTCCAGAAGGTATCGTTTCCAGAGTTCCTTACAATGGGAGTTTAGTAGAAGTATTACATCAATGTGTAGGGGGTCTAAGAGCGTCTATGGGTTATTGCGGTGCAGAAACAATAAGTAAACTTCAACAGGCTAAATTCGTACAAATTACTATGGCCGGTATAAGGGAAAGCCATCCACATAGTGTAATAATCACAAAGGAAGCGCCAAATTATTTTTCTAGATAAATAGTTTTAATGAAATATATATCTATACACGATCTTTATAACATATACTTAAAAAATACAGAGATAAGTATAGATTCGCGCTGTATAGTTAAAGACAGTATATTTGTTGCAATTAAAGGAAAAAATTTTAATGGAAATCAATTTGCTGACCAAGCAATTAAACTAGGGGCTGGTTATGCTTTAGTTGATGACGCTTCTATAAACTATAAAAACAAAGATCAAATATTATTTGTAGAAAATTCATTGCAAAGTTTAGTTGAACTGGCAAAATTACATCGCGACCACATAAAAGTACCGGTTATTGCGATAACGGGGACATCTGGAAAAACAACAACAAAAAATTTAATATCTGCTTTATTATCAACAAAATATAAATTATTATCCACAAAAGGGAATTTAAATAGTAATATAGGGTTACCTTTAACTATCCTAAAAATTAAGCCGGAGCACCAGATAGTAGTGCTGGAAATGGGAGCCGACCAAATAGGGGATATAGAAAATAAATGTAATATCGCTAAACCGTCCCACGGGCTAATAACAATAATAGGTAAAGCTCATATAATAAGTTTTGGGTCGCTAGATAATATAAAAAGAACCAAAGCAGAATTATATAAATATTTGTTAGATAATAAAGGCCTGGCTTTTGTAAACAGCGACGACAAAATGCTTATGGATTTGTCTGAAACAATAGATAAAAAAATATTTTATGGTACAGATGCTGATAAAATAAATACTATATATGGCCAAGTTCAATTTGTTGAAAATAAAATACAGATAAAATGGAAAGCTTCCAGCGATAATAGTCCAAATTTCCATAGCGTTAATACCAATATGACAGGCACTTATAATTTATTAAACTGCCTGGCATCTATAGCGGTTGCCAAACATTTTAAGGTCCCTGACGACTCAATTAACTACGCTTTATCGGAGTTTAAACCTACCGATATGAGATCTGAGTTAATACATACTAATAAAAACAACACCGTAATAAATGATACTTACAACGCAAATCCATTAAGCATGAGCGAAGCATTAAAATCTTTTTCGTCGATGCAGGCAAAACAAAAAATAGCAATAATTGGGGATATGCTAGAGATGGGCAAATATGCCTTTCAAGAGCATGAAAAAATTATACAACTAGTCCAACACCTTAATATTAAAACTATAGTATTTATAGGAGAAGAATTTTATAGTCTTAGGGAATTGTTTAAAGGCAGTAACAAATTGGAATTCTTTAAGAATATTAGTTTAGCCAAATCTTATGCTGACAATATATATAACTCACATGTACTAATAAAAGCTTCTAGAGCATTGTCATTAGAAAATTTAATAAAGAATTTATAGTTAGTTATACACAAATCAACTGATTGATACCTAATATGCTGCCTATTTAGTTAATCTTTTAATGTTTCAAGGACTAAACATTAAAGAAATGTATTTTAGGATTAACGCTTATTTATCTAAAACCCACAAAGTTGCGTTGGTTAGTATATTGCTGACTTCATTAATATTAACTGGTTCTGCATGCACCTCGTAAAGTTCCTGACCTGGTTCATAATTAGGATAAGCAGTTGTGATATCTGCATAGCTTGTTAATTGCTTAATATAAGTAATAGTTCCATCTATAGTAGTCTTAGCATTATAAGATGTTTTTAATTTTATAATGTCTTTAATATGCCATTTGTTAATTTTTGATGCAGGTGCAGTAAATCTAAAATAAATTTTATTTGGAAGATAACCAGTAAAAATGCCATACCCGGGCAGAGCCAATTCACCTGCTTGCAAAGCGATACTTTCTATACTGAAATTATCCGGGGCAATGATAAATCGTTCGTTTTTTGCTGCCAAAGCTTCTTTTAAGGCGCCATGAGCTCTATTAAGCTGTCCTAATGCCATAGTTTTTTCTTCGGAGCGTACTCCTCCGGTTTTAACATATTTAAGTTGTGCATTAACGGCGTCAAATTGCGCTTTAGCGCCTTGATATTTTGCATATACTTCGTCGTATTGTTGTGCAGGTATAAGGTTTTCATTGAACATAGCTTTTACTCTATTGAGAGATTTTTTAGCAAAATCAAACTGAGCTTTAATCCCCCTGTATTTTGCTTGTAATTGATCTAGATCGGACGAGGTTGCTCCTTTTTTTGCCATATTATACTGTGCCTGTGCAGCTTCAACAGCACCTTGAGCTTGCAATATTTTAGCATCGATTTCAGGTGTGCTAATTTCAGCTAAAGTATCTCCTTTCTGAACCACGTCCGATTCTTTTACAAGTATATTTACAATGCGGCCCGGGATTTTGGATGCTATAGTAATAGTGTCTCTTTTAAGTTTAGCTTCTATTAAATTTTCTTTATTATTTTGCTTCTTGCAGCTAATTCCGAACAATACATATAAATGTAGAATTACTACCAACAGAGTTTTATATTTCATAGGTTAATATTTTCTATAGATAATTGATTTGTTGATTGAAAAAATTTTATTGCTGCTAATCGCTGGTCATAAATAGCCTGTAAATATTCGAGTTCAGATAGTTGCATATTGGCTTCGGCTTCCAGTCTATCATTAATACTATTTAAGCCATATTTATATTTGTTCGTTTCTATAACTAAAATATCTTTAGTTAGTTGAAGCTCTTCATCTTTAAGTTTTAATTTTGAACCGGATAATTCATAGTCTCCTTTAGTTTTATATACGTTTAACTGCAGTAGCTCTTTAGCTTTCTCTTTCTTAGTTTCAGCCTGTTTTATGTCTGCCTTAGTTTGTTGAATTTCTATACGACTATTAAATCCATCGAATATATCCCATTTTAATCCAATTCCAATTAACATATTTGGGCCGGTTGATATATATTTGCTTGTAAAACTTATATCATTAACCAGGCCAGTTAATTTTCCATTAAAAGACTGAGCATAATTTATTTGTCCAAGTAGTTGTATTTTCGGTATTACCCATGTCTCAGATGCTTTTAAATAATAACTATAAGCCTTTATAGCTTCGTTTAAAGCTTTAATTTCGGGTCTGTTATCCGTATTAATTTCAATCTCAGTTGGTAATTTAGATGGTAATAGTTTTGTTTCTATGTTTTTTAATTCCGTTTCGCTGTAGTGCGTTAGTTGCTCTAAACGTTTAAAAAGAAGCATTTTATTGTTTTGATACTCTATATTCTTGGATTCTAATTTTATCTGAGCAACTTTTAATTTTTGTAAATCGGAATTTATAGCTAGTCCTACTTCTACAGCTTTTTTAACCCTTTTTTGTTCAGAATTTAAGCGTTCTTTGCTTTTTAGAAGTACCTTTTTAGCTTCATTTAGCAATGCAATTTTATAATATAATTCTGTTACCTCTAGTATTATATCTTCTTGTATTTTAGTGTGCATATTTTTTTGGACTTGTATCTTATGTTTTAGGCTTTCCTTTAACATAGGGATTTTACCGCCAGAATATATAAGCCATTTTACATTTAAAGAGCCGCCAATTTTAGGGCTGTTGGCTTGTATGGTAATAGGCTTAGAGAATAATTTAATATCGGGAAAATTATTTGGGAAAGGTATATATTCCGGCAAAGCCATACGTACCTTTTCGTTGCTATATGCACCAAGCATACTAATGCTAACAGTTGGTATATATTTATATTTTAATAAATTATTATTAAGATCAAGTTTTGTTATTTCGTTCTTAGAAATTTCCAGATCGTAATTTTTATTCAAGGCAGAGCTTAGCAATTGGTTTAAGGTTATAGGCTCTTGCGCTAATAATCTAATACAAATTGTCAATATACAAGTTATTGACACTAAAATGGATTTAAAGATCATCTGCATATTAGTTTGTTTAATTTGGCTTGTGCAACTTGGCAGGTAAATAAATTGTCACTAATATATTAAAATAATATGTAGTTATTGTAAAAAAATGCATCATGTTAATTAGTTGTATTCTAAAACCTAAATTTGGATTAGCAAAGGCTATAATCTTAAATAATTAGTATCTTTCGTTAATAAGAAAACGATTTTAGGAAATATACTATAAACAATTAAACTCTTATTAGTGTATGCAGGGGAATACATTTGGTAGAATTTTTTCTATAACAACATTTGGGGAATCGCATGGTAAGGCTATTGGGGTAGTAATCGATGGTTGTCCATCAGGCTTAAAAATAGATATAGATTTTATACAAAGCGAGCTTGACAGGCGCAGGCCTGGACAATCGAGTATAACCAGCGCGCGTAAGGAAGAAGATTTTATAACTATATTATCAGGTACGGATCAGAATATAACAACAGGTGCTCCGATCGCTATAATTATTTATAATCAAGATCAAAAACCTGCGGATTACGATTTTAATAAAGATAAATTTAGGCCATCGCATGCTGACTATACATACTATAAAAAATACGGCCTTAGAGATTTTAAAGGTGGAGGAAGGCAATCGGCCCGTGAAACAGCTGCCAGAGTAGCAGCAGGAGCTATCGCTAAGCTAATACTCAAAAAATATGGTGTATCTATAAATGCTTTTGTGAGTACTGTAGGAAAGATAAGCATGGAAAGTAATATAGAAAACGTTCATTTAGATGCAATAGATGCAACTATCGTTAGGTGCCCGGATATAGAAATAGCTAACAAAATGATTGATTATATTTTAGATATTAAAAATAAAGGGGACAGTGTTGGAGGCATAATAACATGCATTATCAAAGGAACTCCGGTTGGTCTGGGAGAGCCGGTTTTCGACAAGCTGCACGCCGATCTAGCCAAAGCGATAATGAGTATACAGGCAGTTAAAGGGTTTGAATATGGATCAGGCTTTAATAGCGTAACAATGCTTGGCTCTGAACATAACGATATATTTAGTACGGGTTTTAGGACACAAACAAATAACTCTGGAGGCATACAAGGGGGGATAAGTAATGGAGAAAACATTTATTTTAAAGCAGCCTTTAAACCTGTATCAACAATAATGAAAGAGCAGGAAACAATAGATATCAATGGTAACAAAACTACGATACAGGCAAAGGGAAGGCACGATCCCTGCGTTGTTCCCAGAGCTGTACCGATAGTAGAAGCTATGTCAGCTATCGTTATAGTTGACCATATCCTAAGAAATAAAAATGCTCAGCTGTAGCTTAAATAAGCCTATGAAACTAAAATAAATATAAGAATGGAAGAAAAAATTATACTTGAAGGGGACAAATTTTTAGTTGTCCTTAAGCGTTTGTCATATCAAATTATAGAGGATGAAGACGATTTATCCGGCTTAGTGATTATTGGCATCCAACCTAGAGGAATAGAAGTAGCAAAAAAAATCCATAGTATACTAAAGCAAGAGACAGGAGCGCTGAAAATACCATTTGGCATGCTCGATCCTACACTATTTAGGGACGATTTACATACAAATAATATGGTACAAGTAAATAGAAGTAGTTTAGATATAGATATAGAAAACAAGAGGATAATATTAATCGACGATGTATTGTACACTGGTAGGACGGTGCGTGCCGCTATGGAATCTTTATTAAGTTATGGCCGACCAGGTAAAATAAAATTTTTATGTCTTGTAGAAAGACGCTTTGCCAGAGATCTACCCATAAAAAGTGATTATACAGGGTTAAAAGTAGATACCATAGCATCGCAGAAAGTAAAGGTTAGGATCAACGAAACACAAAATATCGTATCATTAACTTAATCAATCCATAATAATTTTAGATTAATACGCTATATTTGAAAAAAATAAAATTTGCATGTTAGAAGCAAAACATCTTATAGGAATAAAATATTTAAGCCCACAAGATATTTATACAATTTTTAAACAAGCTGATATTTTTAAGGAAGTTTTACAAAGGCCAATAAAAAAAATACCTTCGTTAAAACACATAACAATCGCTAACTTATTTTTCGAAAATTCTACTCGCACCAGAGTATCATTTGAGTTGGCGCAAAAGCGCTTGTCTGCCGATATTATTAACTTTAATGGATCAGCATCATCCCTAAGTAAAGGCGAAACCTTACTAGATACAGTCAAAAATATATTGGCAATGAAAGTGGATATGTTGGTAATAAGAAATAAATTTGAAGGTACATGCGAATTAGTCTCTAAATATACCAATGCTATTGTAATTAACGCTGGCGATGGCGCAAACGAACACCCTACGCAAGGGTTATTAGACGCTTATTCATTGATACAACATTTAGGCGATTTAAAATCTAAACGTATTGCGATAATAGGAGATATTCTACACTCTCGGGTAGCCATGTCTTCCATATATTGTTTAAAGAAACTTGGAGCCGAAATTACATTGTGTGCCCCTAGCACTTTGATACCTGAAAATATAGAACAACTAGGCGTAAATATAACATATAACATAGAAGAAGCTATTAGATGGTGCGATGCTGCAAATGTTTTACGAATTCAAAATGAAAGATTCCAAAGTCGATATTTTCCTTCGCTTAGAGAATACACTATGGCATTTTGTTTGAATCAGAATCTACTAAAAAAAGTAAAAAAGCAAATAATTATAATGCATCCTGGACCTATTAATAGAGGCGTTGAAATCACTAGTGAAGTAGCTGACTCCAACGATTCTATAATATTACAACAAGTAGAAAATGGGGTAGCCATACGTATGGCGATAATATATCTTTTAGCACAAAATAAAATTAATAAATGAAGATACTTGATGGGCTTGCAGCCTCTAAAAATTTACAGAGTCAATTATTAAAAGATATAGAAATTGCTGGCAACCTAATTAATAGAAGGCCAAGAATAGCTATTGTCCTAATAGGAGATAATCCAGCTAGTAAAATATACGTTTCCAATAAGCAAAAAACCTGCGCGAGTGTGGGCATAGAAGCCATTTTGTATAGCTATGACAGCAGTATTACGGAAGATTCCTTAATAGCCGTTATTAATAAACTGAACAAAGACGAGCAAATAGATGGTATTATTATACAGCAGCCATTACCTAAGCATATAAATGAAGAAACTCTGGTACAGTTAATATCTCCAGATAAAGATATAGATGGATTCCACCCGTTAAATTTAGGTAAAATGCAGCGTAACGACCCCACAGCGATTCTACCTGCGACCCCTTATGGTATTACCCTTCTTATGGACTATTACGGTATAGAAACAATAGGGAAACATTGTGTTGTATTAGGCAGAAGCTTAATAGTAGGGTCGCCAATAAGCGTATTAATGGCTCGAAACAATCCCAAAGCTAACTCTACAGTTACTTTAGTACACAGTAGCACAAAAGATCCTGTAAATTACACAAAACAAGCAGATATACTAATAGTTGCGATAGGTAAAAGTAATTATGTAACTGCGGATATGGTAAAGGAAGGAGTAGTAATAATAGATGTTGGCATCAATAGGGTAAAACAAGGAGAGAAAAATATAATAACAGGAGATGTTAATTTCAACTCGGTTGCAAGCAAAGCATCTGCTATTACGCCAGTACCTAAAGGAATAGGACCTATGACTATTTTTGCTCTCTTAAAAAATACAGTAAATGCAATAAAAATAAAATATTCATAAATAATATTTATATATAATAAAAAATATACTTTACTTACTTTAATTATAACGATGAATAAGAATATAATATTATTGTTAATGCCATTATTAGCTTTAGTTGGATGTTCAAAAAAAATAAATAGCCAACATCTTAATAGAAAACCAAAGCCGGCTACTATATATAATACGCCTAAACCATCTCCTGCAGAACAGTATATATATCAGTACGCTAAGTTGTCAATGAAAAAAATGCGTGACTACGGAATACCTGCAAGTATAACTTTAGCTCAAGGGATTCTAGAATCAGCTAGTGGTAACAGCTATTTGGCGCGCAAAGGCAATAATCATTTTGGTATCAAAGTTAATAGTGAGTGGGATGGGCAATATATTATTAGGAAAGATGATCAAAGAAAAGATCGGTTTCGTAAATATAAATGTGTAGAAGAATGTTTTAATGATCATTCTATATTCTTGAAAAGGGCTCGTTATACAGATTTATTTAAATTAAAACCTACAGATTATAAAGGTTGGGCCCTTGGATTACAGGCTAAAGGGTATGCTACATCTAAAACCTATGCACAAAGACTTATAGCAATTATTGAAAAATATAAACTCTATGATTACGATAAAATAGCTATGGGCGATTTTCAAGTAATGAGGGCTAAGAAAGCATCCACTAAGTAGATAAAGCGACCAATGTACAAATTTATAAAATTTATACTTTTTACCTTTGATGCTGAAAAAGCACATAAAATAGTTATAAATTCTTTAAAAATATTCAAATATATCCCAGGAGTATTCTTTATTATAAGAAATATTTATTGTAGAAGTAAAAGGAACCCTGTAGTAATAGATAACCTAATTTTTAAAAATAAAGTAGGTCTGGCAGCCGGGTTCGACAAGAATGCAGAGGTATTTAACGAATTATCTACGTTCGGTTTTTCTTTTATAGAGGTTGGAGCTATAACTCCAAAGCCCCAACAAGGAAATACGAAACCTCGTATTTTTAGACTTAAAAAAGATGAGGCAATAATAAACAGGATGGGGTTTAATAATATAGGCCTGGAAGAAGCAAAAAAAAATCTGAAGAAAAGTCGTAGAAAAGATTTAATAATAGGTTGTAATATAGGTAAAAATAAAACCACACCTAATGAACAAGCTATAAAAGATTATCTACAGTGTTTTAAAGACCTATTCCAGCTAGTCCATTATTTCTCTATAAATGTTAGTTCGCCTAATACGCCAGGTTTAAGAGATTTACAGCAATCAGATTTTCTGGATTGTTTACTTAATAAATTACAAGAAGAAAATTATAATTATCCTGTACAAAAGCCAATTTTTCTTAAAATATCTCCAGATTTAGACTTTGAAGAAGTAGATGCAATTATTGAAGTTGCTATTAAGAATAATATTACAGGTTTAGTAGTTTCTAATACAACTACTACAAGACCCGATACACTCCAGGAAACAAAACTTGCCGTAGAACAAGGGGGGTTAAGTGGCAAACCCATATGTACTTTAAATACTCAATTGATAAAATATATAGCGTCTAAGTCTTCACAAAAATTGAAAATAATTGCATCCGGAGGTATTTTTTCTGTAGAAGATGCAAAAGATAAATTAATGAACGGTGCTGATTTAATACAAATATATACTGGTTTTATATATAAAGGGCCGGCTCTTATAAAAGAATTAGCAAAGCTATAAGCAAAAATCATAATATTTTCTACCTATAGCTTCACTTTGATTCCGGTGATTATCTTAAAATCTGTTCTGAAGCGTTATCTACATCAACTTTGTCTATAACTCTTGATATTTTATTGTTTTCTATTACATAAGTAATCCTTTTTGTTTTTCCATCTTGGTCTGCTCCATAGGCTTTGATAACTTCTCTATTAACATCACATAATAGTGGGAAAGATAAATTATTATCGTAAGAAAAGGTGTTGTTAGCATCTTGATCATCTGCACTTACGCCTAAAAGGGCAAAACCTTGGTTTTGTAGTTCGTCGATATTTTTTTGAAAGTTTTTAACTTCTTTAGTGCAACCGCCGGTACTTGCTTTTGGATAGAAGAACAGTACGAGTTTTTTATTTGCATAGTCTTTCATTGACCGTTCCATTCCGTGCTGATCTACGCCTTTAAAATCAGGCGCAGTTGAACCTTGTGTTAACATAGTTATTAAAAAATTAATAGTTAATTATAAAATTGATTTATAGATATACAAAACTTAGATAAAATATATGCATATTTTGTAATATTGTACATTAAAGTAAGTGACAAAATATCTGCCAAGATTTATAATAATTTTCTTAAATAAGTTATATGATTAATAAACTACATAAATTTTACTTTGCGAATAAAAAATTATTTCAAATAAATAATTTTGATAGTGTATTGTTATTAGTGAGTATAGGTGTAGCTGCGCGTATTATTCCTTTGCCTCCTAATTTTACACCTATAGGATCTATTACTTTATTTGTAGCTATAGTCTCTCCTAGATTACCAGCTTTATGTGTACCTATATTAATAATGCTGGTTAGCGATTATATTAGGGGTTTTAACCCGATTTGGTATGTGTATGTAGCGTTTATAATTATAACCTTTATAGGCTTTTTGTTTAAAGGTCGTTTTAATAGTTCGTTATCTATTTTATCTGTTTCACTAGCTTCTTCGTTATCGTTTTTTATAATTACAAATTTTGGCGTTTGGGTTACTTCAAACTTTTATTCTAAAGATTTGTCAGGGTTAGCTGAATGTTATTATTTAGCAATACCATTTTTTTGGAATACACTTATAAGCACGTTGCTTTTTAGCACTATAATATTTGGATTGTACTATAGACTAAAAGGCAATCAATTATCATATGCCTCAGTATAAGAGGGTATTAGTTAAATGCTTAGTTATATCCTAATAGTTTTAGAACTTGTTTGCTGTTTTGTTCTTCGCCAAAAACCTCGTAGCTTAAAGACTCGTCTTTATTTCGTCTGATAATTATATGCTTAGGGGTTGGTAATAAACAATGATGGATGCCACCATATCCGCTAAGTACTTCTTGATATGCTCCTGTATGGAATAATCCCAGATATTGTATTTTACGTGTTTTGGGCATGTAAACGGAGTTTGTGTGGGCTTCCTGGTTATAGTAATCTTGTCCATCACACGTCATGCCTCCAAGGTTAACTCTTTCATATTCTGAATCCCAATTGTTTATTGGCAACAAAATGTATTTTTGATTTAATGCCCAAACGTCAGGAAGATTTGTTATAAAAGATCCATCGAGCATAAGCCATTTTTCTCTATCGTTTTGCTGTTTGCGGCCTAAGGCTTTGTATAATATGCCTGATGCTTCAGCAACAGTATATTTACCAAATTCAGTTATTATGTTCGGTTCTTGCACATTATGCTCAACACAAATTTCTTTTATACGTTTTACAACTTCGTTTACAATGTATTCATAATCGAAATCAAAGACTAATGAATCTTTAAATGGAAATCCTCCACCTATGTCTAATGTTGTTAGGTGAGGGTTTATTTGTTTGAATTTGCAGTATAGTATTACACATTTTTCCAGTTCTTGCCAATAATACGGTGAGTCCTCTATACCAGATGATATAAAAAAATGTAAAATAGTTACTTTGAATACATTTTTAGGCTCTATGCGTTGGTTATAGAAATCTATTATATCTTCTGCTCTTATTCCTAATCTGCTAGTATAGAATTGGGAATTAGGTTGTTCTTCAACAGCTATTCTTATTCCTAGATTACATCCAAATTCTAGCTCATCATCATAGAAATAGAATTCTTCTTTGTTGTCTAATATTGGTATTATGTTAGAAAATCCATCGTGAATAAGGTCACATATATATTGTTTATATTGTGCTGATTTAAAACCGTTGCATATAACATATATGTCTTTATTTACCTCACCATGTTTTTCAAGTGCAGCTATTATAGACAGGTCAAAAGCAGCTGAAGTCTCTAGGTGTATATTATTTTTTAATGCTTCTATTAATATGTGTTTAAAATGAGAACTTTTTGTACAGTAGCAGTAGATATACTTCCCTTTGTAATCATTATTTCGTATTGCCTTTTGAAAAAGCAACTTTGCTTGTTGTATTTTTTTAGACACTAATGGCAAATATGTGAACTTAAGAGGTGTGTCATAAGTTTCTATTAGTTCCATTAAGTTAATATTATGAAAATAAAGCTCATCGTGTTCTACAGAAAATCCATCTTGAGGAAAATCTACACTTTGGCTAATAAACTCCTGATAGCTTTGCATGTTAAGTATTTAAATATAAAGGCGCTATATTAGTTAAATAATTTCTCTAACACAACTATTAGAGTTATTTTTTATAAATTCTATTAATCCTTTAACTGACGGGTCAATATTTTCTAAACAGTCTTTGTCTTTGCTGTTTAAGCTTATAAAAAAGTTTAGTGCAAGTTTTTTGCCGGTTTCTACACCAAATTGATCGAAACTGCATATGTTTAGAATGGCTCCTTCGGTAAAAACTTTATGTTCGTAAAAAGTTAGCATGCTACCTAAAGTTTGTGGAGTAAGGGTTTTTAGTAATAAAATACTACTTGGTTTATTTCCAGGTATATATTCAAAAGTATTTTTAGAAGTGTTTCCAAAGCTAAGTGTACTTATTTGTGCGATAAGGTTAGATAATAATATTTTATGATGGTTATCTAAGTTAGTTTCATTTTTTGTTGAAGC
The DNA here is from genome assembly GCA_050311575.1 of Candidatus Krakonobacterium acarorum. Classification (GTDB taxonomy): domain Bacteria; phylum Bacteroidota; class Bacteroidia; order SolTP2; family SolTP2; genus Krakonobacterium; species Krakonobacterium acarorum. Next base: position 778,286 of record JBNOKO010000001.1, read on the forward strand.
GATAAATTCGCACGGTACGGTGTGAGTACCTTGATGTAATAATTGAAAAAAAGAATGCTGCACGTTAGTGCCAATCCCGCCCCAAATTATTGGTGATGTATTATAATTTACTTTAAACCCCAATCTGTCTACCGATTTGCCGTTGCTTTCCATCGCTAGTTGTTGTATGTAGGCAGGGAGCAAGCTTAGGCGTTCGTCGTAAGGTATAATCGCACAAGTAATAGCATTGTAAAAATTAGTATACCAAATATTTAGGAGAGCTGCTATAACAGGCATGTTTTTACTAAAATGGGTATAGCGAAAATGGTCATCCATTGCTCGAGCCCCTTCCAATAGTAATTTAAAGTTATCAAAGCCTACATATAAACTTATAGCTAACCCTATTGCGCTCCACAAAGAAAATCTCCCATTGATTTCTTGGGGTATCGGGAATATATTTTCATCTGTTAAGCCAAAGTCTAAAGCTTTTGTTTTATTGCTAGTTATGCCGATAAAATGATGCTTAAACATAGCATCTGATGGCCATCTGGATAAAAACCAGTTTTTTATAGTTTGTGCGTTGTTTAGGGTTTCTATAGTGGTAAAAGTTTTAGAAGCAATTATAAACAAACTTGTCTCCGGGTCTATTTTTTTTAACACTTCTAATGAACTATGTCCATCTATATTGGAGACAAAATGCACATTTATTTTGCCAATTTTTAAATGGTCGAGAGCTTTGCATACCATCTGTGTGCCCGTCAAAGGCCCACCTATACAAATGTTAACTACATCTGTTATTGGTTTGCCAGTATAGCTAGTGTATATATTGTTTAATACTTTGTTGCTGAAATCTTCTATTTTATTAAGTGTACTTAGTATGTTATAATCATCGTTTTTAATGTTAAAATTTTTATTATTATATGTATCTGATCTAAATATTGTGTGTATTATAGATGTTTGTTCGGTTATATTTATTTTGTCTAGGGTAAATAAATTTTCTATATTTTCTTTTAAATAGGTTTCATTTGCAAGTTCTATTAATGTTTCAAAAGTTTCTGTATTAATCAAATTTTTGGAATAATCAAACAATAGATCATCGAATTGGATGCTAAAACGTTTGAATCTGTCAGTTGTGTTACTGAATTCGTCGTGTAAGTTTAAATTACTATACTTGATCTTGTGCTGTTTTAGTTTATCCCATGCTCTTGTGGTTGTAGGGTTAATACTTATTAATGGCATTACTAATTATATTTTTTTTAACTAAAAAGATGCTTTTTATTTATTATATCTAACTTTAACATAATAAATATTAAAATTGTAAAGCTTAATAAAGAAGAGCCCCCGTAGCTTATAAAAGGCAATGGTATGCCTATCACTGGGAATATGCCTATAGTCATACCGATATTGATAACTACATGGAAGAATATAAAGGCGGCAACGCCATAGCTATATATTCTGGAAAATATGAAGTACTGTTTTTCAGCTATATTTATAATTCTAAATAACATTATAGTATATAATAAAATTGTAATTGTTGAACCAATGAACCCCCATTCTTCTCCTATTGTACAAAATATAAAGTCAGTGCTTTGTTCCGGAACGAAAGAATACTTAGTTTGGGTACCTTCTAAATATCCTTTTCCAAATAACCTTCCTGAACCTATAGCTATTTTTGATTGATTTATATTATATCCTATGCCCTTATTGTCTATGCGTTTGCCAAATAAAACTTCAATTCTGTCTCGATGATGTTGCTTAAGTAAATTATTGAATACATAATTTTGAAAGATAGTAAAGAAAATTGATAATATGCCTATTAATGCAGCTAAAATCATAGATTTAGTTCGTCTGCGTGCAATATAAACACCTAAAGCAAATATTATTGTTAAAAAAATTATCAATGTAGCTTGTGGTATTGTTATAGCTAGCACGAATAATAAAGCAATCCATATCAGTAATATTAATATCCATGAACTTAAGCCTTCTCTGTAAAGAACTAATATTAACGATATATATGTTATAGCTGATCCTACATCTGGTTGTAGGATTATTAAGGCCATAGGTATTATAATTATTAACAGCGAATAAGCTATTATTTTTTTATTTTTTGCTAAAGAAATGCGTTGTGTATTTATATATTTTGCCAGAGCCAGACATGTAGTAACTTTAGCAAATTCTGCGGGCTGTAGCCTAAAACCTGCGATATCGAACCAGCCTTTGTTACCAGCTACAGTGTGACCAATAAAAATAACTCCTACAAGAAGTATTAATGTAATTATATAATAAGTGTAGGAAAATAAGTTAAACCATCTACCATCTACTAGTAGAATTACTATGATTGCAACAAATGATAGCAGAATCCATATTAATTGTTTTGTGACGTTTGAGTTTATATCTAAAAATTTTGTGCTATGGCCTTGTGTGGTAGCATAAATATTTATCCATCCTATGAACACTAATATTAAGTATGTAAAAAATATGGTTTTATCTATCCCTAATAATATCGTTTTTTCTTTGCGTTCGTACAGGCGATCCATCACTAATTTGGTTTAAAGGTGATTCAAAGTGTTTTAAAAATTTTTATTCAGGTTGTTTATTGGGGCGTTTGAAGTAATATATTGAAGATCTTCTATGTCCTGTTTTTTAGTACCTTTTGGTAAAATTATTGCATCTTTTACCCTCTCGTATTCGTCTAGTTTACTTATATTATTCGTCAAATATTTTTCTATTAATAGTCCTGCTATAGGAGATGCCCATGTTGAGCCATAACCTGCATTTTCAACTATTACTGCTACAGCTATTTTAGGATTATTTTTTGGAGCAAAGGCTATAAATACTGAATGGTTTTCTCCATGTGGATTTTGTACAGTACCTGTTTTTCCACATACTTCTATTCCAGGTATACGTGCTCTCCAAGATGTACCAGAATCCACTGATAATTGCATCCCTTCTATGATAGGAGTAAAGTTTTTAGGTTTTATATCAGAATATATTTTCTCTTTATATTGTTGTTTAATATAGTTTTCTGCACCTATAGATTTTACTAAGTGTGGCCTGTAATAATACCCTCTATTTGCGATTATTGCTGCAGCATTTACAAGCTGTAATGGAGTTAAGCTTATTTCTCCCTGTCCTATAGATAGAGATATTATAGTGGATGCACCCCATGAGCCTTTATATAATTTGTTAAAATAATCTTTTGTAGGTATAATGCCTTTACTTTCATTTGGTATGTCTATCCCTAGTTTTTCACTAAAACCGAAGCTAAGCATTTTGTCGTACCACACTGTATATGCTTCGTCTCTGGATAATTTAGTATTTAGATCTATCATATGCTGAAAGGAGTATACAAAAAATGGGTTGCAGGATTTTTGTACTGCTTGAATTATATTTAAAGGCGGATGTCTATGTTCGCACCTCACAAAAGCGCGACCTACACGTGCGCCTCCATTACAGGCAAATCGTGTATGGTTATTAATAACGTTCATATCTAAGGCAACCAGTCCGGTAAAAGGTTTAAATGCGGAACCAGGAGGGTAGTAGGCTTGTATAGGCCTAACAAATAGTGGATTGAATTGACTTGTTAGTAGTAGATTGTAGTTTTTACCTCTGTTTCTGCCAACTAACATGTTGGGATCGTAATCCGGGCTACTTAAGAATGCTAGGATTTCGCCAGTTTCAGGTTCGATAGCAACTATTGATCCCAGTTTGTTTTGCATTAATTCCTTTGCAAGTAATTGTAATCTAAGGTCGAGGGTGGTGGTCATCGTTTTGCCAGATATTGATGGTTCATCGAAATCGCCATCAGCAAACTGACCTTTCTCGCGTCCTATTACATCAACTAATATCCTTTTAACTCCTTTTTGGCCACGTAAAAATTCTTCGTATGATTTTTCTATTCCAGATACACCTATGTAGTCACCTTGTTTATAATATTTATCGTTTTTCAGATCGTGTTCATTTACTTCACCTATATAACCTAGAACGTGAGAAGCCACCTTGTTTGGGTATTTGCGAAGCATACGATTTTGGACATAAAAACCAGGGAACATAAAAAGTTTCTCTTGCAGCGCGGCATATACTTCAGTAGGGATTTGTTTTTCTACAACTACGCCCCTGTACCTTGATTCGGCGGCTGATTTTTCTAGTTTGGCTTTAAGATCCTCTGGGGATATTTGTAATAAGTTGGCTAGTTTTACAATATCGAATTTCCCTAATTTGTTGTGTACTACCATTAGGTCGTAAACAGGTTCGTTTTCTACTAATGTTTGGTGGTTTCTATCATATATTATGCCTCGAGCCGGGAATACTGTTACTTCTCGTATAACGTTATTTTCTGAAGATATTATGTAGTGTTTATCAATCAGCTGCATGTAGGCTAACCTTGATATTAATATAGTAACACATAAAGCTATTATACCTTGTATTATGTATTTCCTCGTAAAGAAAGGATTATTCATCTATTTTCCACTTTTTAGTTTGTTAATTCCAAGTAGATACAGAATAACAATTATTATCGATACTGTTAATAGTATGTTGTATATGCTGGTTTTTATAGTTATTAGAAAGTTTCTAAAATTGGCAGCCTCTAGTATTGAAAGGGTGAATCCATGTATTATTGATAGGGCGACTATATAAACAAAAAATCCTTTTAAATTTTTTTTAGAATAGGCGATAGATATGTTTTTATCAGATTTATCTTCGTGTTCGATAAAATTTAACAATATTATTCTCACAAATGCGCTTATTACACAAGTAGCTGCGTTTATGCCCGGAGTGTTTAAAAATAGATCTATAGTTAATCCTAATAGGAAAGAGGATAGATATACAACTATATATGGAGTGCTAATAGGTAGCAAAATTATGAAAAGTATATACAGAAAAGGTATGTATACACCGTATATGGATAAATTTTTTAAGAAAAAAATTTGTATAATTATTAGCAATACAAATTTTATTACATTAATTATCACTGTTTTCATTATTTTCTATTAATTGGTTTAAGTATTTTTTTTCTTCTGCGAATTTGTCTGTGATAATATATACGTACTCTAATCTGGACATATCTGTTAATAATACTATATCTATGTTTAGCAAGTGTTCGTTAATCGATGTATCGTAAGCGTACCCTACTTTTAAACCTTCAGGAAATAAAGAATAATTGCTTGTAACTATCCAATCTCCAGTCTTTACTTTAATATGGTTAGGAATATCAATAACTGTTGCATGATTTATACTATTCCCTTTCCAGATTAAGGATCCTTTATGGTTTGTGTTTTCCAGTTGTACACTTACTTTAGATTCAGAGTTTAGTAATGAAACTACTGTGCAGAAGTGCTCAGTAACATCTTTTGTTATACCAACTATACTTGTACCATTGATAACTCCCATCCCAGGGGTTATACCATCTGCGTATCCTTTGTCTAGCACTAAGAAGTTGTTTTTATATGCAGTTGTGCTATTAATAACTTTAGATTTTACGTAAGAATAGCGTATGGTTTTATAATTATCTTGATTTTGTCTATTATGTAAGTCGTAGCTATTGTTTTGAGTTTTAGTATTGTTTGTATGATAATTGTTAGATAGTAAATTGCGTAAACGCATATTTTCTGTAGCTAAATCGTCGTTTGTTTTTGATAGATGAAAGTATTCTTCAATTTTATCTGTGCTTTTGTATATATTCCCAATTATGTTATTAGAGGCGTTTAATGCAATAGAATTGTGGTAATCGTTAGATTTAAACATAATCCATATTGCTAAAGACTCAAATAATATAAATAAAAAGAATGCTTTGTATTTAGTTATAAATATCCAGAGGTTTCGCACAGGTGTATTTGGTTAATTATTATTGTATTATTTTACTAAAAATTTAAATTTAGATATATTTTTTAAAGCCATTCCTGTTCCACGAACTACCGCTTTTAGCGGATCGTTTGCTACTATAACAGGTAATTTAACTTTGTTAGATATTCTTGCTGCAAGGCCTCTTAATAAAGCTCCTCCACCAGTTAAATTAACACCATTTTTATATATGTCTGAAGATAATTCTGGCGGCGTCATCTCTAAAGCTTTTAGCACTGATTCTTCTATTTTGGATATGGATTTGTCCAGACATAAGGATATTTCTTTGTACGATATCGTTATTTGTTTAGGTATACCAGTCATTAAATCTCTTCCTTGTATATCGAGCTCGTTAGGCGCTTCGTTCTCAGGTAATTCTGTTAGTGCTGATCCTATTTCTATTTTAATTTTTTCAGCTGTTGGAGTACCTATTAATATGTTATGTTCCCTCCGTATATAGTTTATTATGTCTGTATTAAAGTCGTCACCAGCTACTCTTATTGACTGATCACATACTATGCCACTTAATGCTATTACAGCTATTTCTGTAGTTCCGCCGCCTATGTCTATAACCATTGAGCCTGTAGGAGCATCTACGTCAATTCCTATGCCAAGAGCTGCTGCCATTGGTTCGTGTATTAAATATACTTCTTTGGCCCCGGCCATTTCTGCAGAATCTCTAACAGCTCGTTTTTCGACCTCAGTTATTCCCGAAGGTATACATATCATAACGCGCAATGACGGCATTATCCATTTTCTACCATCATTAATCATTTTAATAAAACTGCGTATCATATATTCTGCCGCATCGAAATCAGCTATTACACCGTCTTTTAATGGACGTATGGTTTTTATGTTCTCGTGGGTTTTTCCTTCCATCATCATTGCTTCTCTTCCAATTGCAATAAGTCTGTTTGTACGCGTATTTATTGTTACTATTGAAGGTTCGTCTATTACCAACTTGTCTTTATGTATTATAAGCGTGTTTGCAGTCCCTAAATCAATAGCTACTTCTTTTTTAAAAATATCTAATAATCCCATATTTTATTTTTATTGATACTAATGTTTTGAATATTGTTATATTATTAATGCTTAAAGTATCTGGTGTTAGTAAATACCATAGCAATGTTGTTATTATTACATGCTTGTATAACTTCTTTGTCCCGTATAGAGCCTCCAGGTTGAGCAATATTTATTATGCCTGCTTCCTTTGAAATTTCTATGGAGTCGGGAAACGGGAAAAATCCATCTGATGCTAAAACAGCATCTTTTAAATCTAATTTGAAAGTTTTTGCTTTTTCTATCGCTTGTTTAAGCGCGTCTACACGTGAAGTTTGCCCTGTACCACTCCCTATGAGCATTTTATTTTTGACTATAGCAATAGCGTTTGATTTTAAGTGCTTAACCACTTTTAATGCAAATGTCAAATCTGTATAACCAAGCTCATCTGGTATTTTATTGGTTACAGCAACCATATTATCTTTATTTGGTTTAATGTTTTGTTGTTGTTGTATCGCTATACCATTTAATAAATTTTTGATCTGATATCCATTAAATTTTAAGGGCTCCTTATATGTAATTAAAATACGATTTTTTTTCCCCTTAAACAAGTTGATGGTTTCTTGCGAAAAACTCGGTGCTAATATTACTTCAAAAAATAATTTGTTTAATTTTTCAGCTATTTCTATTTCTACAGTTCTATTAGTTATGAAGACGCCTCCAAAAGCGGAAATGGGATCAGCTTCCAGAGCTTTATCAAACGCTACTAATATATCTTTGCACTGGGCGATACCGCAAGCGTTGGTATGTTTTATTACAGCAAAAATCGCTTCTTTAGAGTCGTCAAATTCATTTATAAGATTAAGCGCCGAATCCACGTCTAACAAATTGTTGTAAGATAATTCTTTGCCATTTATTTGGTTAATTAGGCTGTCTGTACTATTGTCGCTATAAAATGCTGCTGCCTGATCCGGGTTCTCGCCATATCTTAAATGTTTAGGAGTAAAGTTTTTAGATATATAGTTTTTGGTTTTATTTATGATATTATCATTTGTATTAATTTGGGTTAAGGTTTTAAAGTACCCATCTATTGCTATATCGTAGTTTTTAGCAACTTCGAAAGCCTGTCCAGCTAATTCCATGCGCTGGTTAATATTTGTAAAACAATCTTTTTTAAGAATATCTTCTAATTGTTTGTACTGTTCTTTGCTTGGAACGATTAATACATTTGCATAATTTTTTGCGGCGGCCCTTATTAGAGATTGGCCTCCTATATCTATTTGTTCTATAATTTCATCGTGCGAGCCCCCATCTTGTATAGTTTTTTCAAATGGATACAGATCTACTATTACTAAATCGATATGGCTTGCATTTGTATTGATTAAATCGTTTTGGTCTCTGGGATTATTTTTGCGAGCTAATATAGGTCCAAAAATTTTAGGGTGTAATGTTTTTACTCTGCCTCCTAAAATACTTGGATTTTTTGTTATGTCTTCAATTTCCGTTACTTTAAAGCCGTTTGCTTTTATAAATTTACTAGTGCCAGAGCTTGAAATTATTTCGATATTATGCTTTGTTAATAAAGTAAGTATCGGTATCAAGTCATCTTTATCGTAAACGGAGATGAGAGCCCTTTTTATTTGTAATTTGTTTTCCATTAATAAGGTACTTGTTATACTTTATGCAATTTTTATAGTGCTAAATTATCTAAAAATTTGCTTTGGTAATTAAAAAAACTTCTTTTTTTTCTATGTCAATGCTTAATAGACCAGGAGATTTTCCAATTGTTAACGTCCCTAATTGAGTATACCCAAAATATTCTGCAGCATTTTTACAGGCCCAACTTAGAACTTCTTGTAACGTAATTTCAGGATATTGTTTTAAAATGATTAATATTTCGCTTAATATGCATAGGTTATTATTAGATGCCAGGCTATCTGTTCCTATAGTTATAGGTATATTGCTTTTATGTAGCATTTTTATGTCTGCCAGTTTTTTTTCTATGTATAAGTTAGCGCCAGGGCATAGACATATGTATATATTATTCTGCTTTTTTATAAAATCTAAATCGTCTTTGTTTGTGTAAGTGTTATGCACTAATAGTTTTTTCCCATTTTTTAGCCATTGTAGGTATGTTTTAACAGAAGTTTTATTATAAGTGTTAAAATTTGTCAGATCTATTTTAAAATGTTCGTATAGATTCAAAAATTTCCCTTGCCTATGTTGGTATAATTTGTTTTCTTCCTCTGATTCTTGATTGTGAACACTTATTAATGTTCCGGAATCTGATATAGTGTTTATAGTTTTAAAAAGTTCTTCTGATACGCTGTATGGGGCATGAGGTGTTATGCTTGATGTTTGTGGAGCTTTGTTAAGAAGTTCGTTTGATTCTTTTATTATAGTGTCAGTTGTTTTTTGTAATCCAAATACTTCGATAAAACTGTGATATTTTAAGTTCTTTTTGTTTTTTTGGTTGAAGCTTACATCAGAATTTGTAATATCTCCTACCGCTACTATACCGTTATTTATCATTGTTTGCTCTGCATCTGCAATTGCTTTAGTAATTTCGTCTTTACTATAAATGTTTCGTTTAAGTTGGACCTCTTTTATGAATTCTGTTAGCCCCGCCCCCTGTGTTATTTTATTTGCTAAATGGGAAAGTTCTAAATGACAATGGGTATTTATAAAGCCAGGGCATATATATCCATCAAAATGCTCTACATCTTCAAGCCCAATTGAGCTATCTAGAATATCTGTGATTGTATTGTTTTGATCTACGATTACTACGCCGTTATCTATAGGAGCTGTGTCTAAAGTGTAAATTTTTTTAGCAGAATATTTTTTCATTGGTTAACTATTAATGAGGTAAAATTATAATTACTTATAATTTATGCAATGGATTCTAAATTAAAATATAATTATTAAACTTTATCTTTATAACATTTTTATAGATTCGGTGTGTATTGCACGAATTATTAATTATAAAGTATTAATTGTAAGATTTGTTAATTAAAACATTGATATTATGAGAGGTGGATTTAGTAGTAGAATGGGATTTATAATAGCCGCTGCAGGATCAGCTGTAGGCCTTGGGAACGTTTGGAAGTTTCCATTTGAGGTCGCTAATGGCGGTGGCGGTGTTTTTGTATTTATTTATATTATTTTCTGTGCTATTTTGGGCCTCCCTTTAATTATGACCGAAATTGCTATAGGTAGAAGGAATCATTTAAGTGGTATTGCAGCTTTTACATCGTTGGGCCATAAAAAATGGAGTTTTATACCAATATTAAGTATGGTGATCGTAGTATTAATTTATTCATTTTATAATGTTGTTTCTGGATGGACTATACTTTACTCTGTTGAAATTGCAAAAGGTAACTTTGAAGCCGGTAAAAATTTTGGCTCTTTTGCATCTAATTTTAAAATTTCCGGATGGTATTCGATTTTAAGTATGCTTATAACTGTATTTATAGTTATAAAGGGTGTTTCATCTGGTATAGAGCGATATACTAAGTTATTAATGCCGGCATTGTTTTTTTTAATTTTTGCGCTGGTTATTTATAGTATAACTCTACCAGGAGCAAGCGAAGGATTAAAATTTTATCTGGTTCCGGATTTATCCAAGGTTACTTTAAAGACGATATATTCTGCTATGGGGCAGGCGTTTTTTTCGTTATCTGTGGGTATGGGTATTACAGTTGCCTATGGAAGTTATTTACAATCTAATGCCAATGTTGCTTTTATGTCTATAATGGTTATACTGGCTGACTTATCTGTTGCTCTTCTATCTGGTTTAATGGTATTTTCAATTACATATTCTCAAGGGTTACAAGATACTGCCGGGGGCGCCGGGTTAATATTTACAGTTTTACCAGGATTATTTGCAAATTTTGGAGATATAGGAGGCAGAATTATTGGTCTGGCGTTTTTCTTATTGCTGTTTTTTGCAGCACTAACATCAACAGTAGCTTTGTTGGAATCTTTGGTGGCTTCTGTTGTTGATAAATATAAAATGAGCAGGAAAAAAGCTACTTATGTATGTTCCATTATAGTTTTAGCTATAGGATTTTTATCAGTTGGAGCCAATGGGGCATCTGACACTCTAACTCATTTTGTAAAATATTCATATTCGGATCATTATATATCGTTTATGGATTTTATTGGAAATTTAGCCTCTGATACTTTAGTGCCAATTTCTGCTTTGCTTATAGTTATATATGCTATCTTCGCATGGAAGATGCCTAACTTAATTAAAGAATTAAGTAAGGGTTTCCCTAATTTTGTAAGTAATTCGTTGGGGAAATTTGTTATTTTTGCCTTAAAATATATTTGTCCTGTATTAATATCGTGCGTAATAGTTATTACTATTTTACAAATATTTTTTGGTATAGATATTCTTAAATAACCTTAAGTATATACTTAAGGTATCAATAATTGATTTTACGAATGGTAAGTTATAATTAATGAAGAAGATAGGACTAATACAAAGGTTAATAATTGCAATTATTTTAGGAATAATAATAGGTTTATTAAAATTTGAAATCTTAACGCGTATACTAGTAACATTTAACGGTATATTTAATAACTTTCTAAGTTTTGCTATACCATTAATAATTTTAGGTTTTGTTGCGAGTGGCATCACAGCTTTAGGCAAAAATTTAGGCAAAATACTTTTTGTTGCGGTCCTTCTGGCATATTTATCAACTATAATAGCAGGTTTAATAGCTTATTTCACTAATGGTAGTATACTCCCTATTTTATTAAAAAGTCAGCATTTAAGTATTGCCTCCCAGGTTAATCCTGAAGAGTCATTGTTGGTGCCTTATTTTAAAATAGATATGCCGCCTGTAATGCAGGTTATGACTGCTTTACTGTTGTCTTTTATTATAGGCATGGGAGCAGTTATAGCGCGAGCAAAATTTTTAAAAGGTATAATAGATGATTTTCAAATTATAGTAGATAAGCTGGTTGCTAAAGTATTAGTGCCACTATTACCAATACATATATGTGGTATTATTGCTAATATGACACATGTAGGCCAAATATGGCATCTATTACAAGTCTTTATAAAAGTGTTTATTGTGATAATCCTTTTACATATTTTATACTTGTTAATACAATATACAATTGTTGGTATTGTAACAAAGCGTAACCCATTGCGATTGTTAAAAACTATGTTGCCAGCATATGTTACTGCTTTAGGGACACAATCATCAGCTGCTACTATACCTGTAACATTGTCCAGGGCTAAAGTTAATGGTATTAGCGAGGGTATTAGAAACTTTGCTATACCGTTATTTGCAAATATACACCTGGCTGGGAGTGCTATAACTATAACTAGTTGTGCTATTGCTATTGCATATTTAACAGGCATGCAATTAAATATATCCGTATTTTTGCCATTCATAATGATGTTAGGAATAACTATGGTGGCTGCTCCCGGAGTGCCTGGAGGTGCTATTATGTCGGCACTTGGGTTATTGCAAACTATGTTAGGATTTAACGATACTGCAATATCTTTAATGATAGCGCTTTATATAACTCAAGATAGCTTTGGCACAGCTTGTAACGTAACGGGGGATGCAGCTATTGCAATGTTGGTAGATAATATACACGAAAAAAATCCATCTGTTGCCCGGAACGAAGCATTTAAACAAGCTTAAATCATATAAAATTCTAAAATGGATAATTTAGATAAAATACAATTTTTAGATTTACCGTCTGAATACACGAACTATACAAGTTCTAAGTATGTATTACAACAATTGCCTTATGAATATACATCTTCATACAAACAAGGATCATATTTAGGGCCCAAAGCAATTTTAAAGGCATCCCATTACGTTGAATTATACGATGAAGAAACTAAAAATGAAGCTTATATTCAGGGTATTGCAACATTAAAAGCCTTGGATTTTACTAATAAAATTAATCAGGCAGCCCTTGAATTGATATATGAAAATACGGATAGGATACTGAAGAACAACAAATTTGTTATATCACTAGCTGCTGAACATACTGCAACTTACCCTATAGTAAAAGCATTTGCCAGCAAATTTAAAGATTTTTCTGTATTACAAATAGATGCTCATGCGGATCTAAGAGACGAATATTATGATTCCAGCAATAAATTAAATAAGTATTCACATGCTTGTGTAATGCATAGGATTCATGATATTAACATACCTATAATACAAGCAGGTATTAGAGCTTTATCAAAAGAGGAAGATAAGCTTATAGAAACATCGAACAATATAGATACTTTCTATGGCTACGATATATCGGCAAGTGAAAATAGTTGGATAGATGAGTTAGTAAAATGCATAAAAACAGATAAAGTTTATATAACTATAGATGCTGACGGACTAGATCCGTCAATAGCCCCCGGGGTGGGTACTCCGGAGCCTGATGGCTTAAGCTTTAAACAAGTAACCAGTTTACTAAAAGCTGTAGCCAAAAATAAAAATATAATAGGTTTCGACGTTGTAGAATGTGCTCCTATAGAGGGCAGCATTATAACTGAGTATACTTTAGCAAAAGTAATATACAGGCTTATTAATTACATAGAAAAATATAATAATAAATAATATATAGTGGCTTTACAGTGTGGGATAGTAGGGCTTCCAAACGTTGGGAAGTCTACAATTTTTAATTGCTTGTCAAATGCGAAAGCTGAAGCAGCAAATTTTCCGTTTTGTACAATAGAGCCCAATTTGGGCAGTATTAATGTTCCGGACGAAAGATTATTAAAATTAGAAGAGTTGGCAAATCCTAACCGTGTTGTTCCATCAAATATAGAAATTATAGATATAGCCGGTCTTGTAAAAGGAGCTAGTAAAGGCGAAGGCCTGGGTAATAAATTTTTAGCTAATATACGCCAGACAGATGCTATAATACATGTACTAAGATGCTTTGACGACGGAGATATAGTACATGTTGAAGGCTCAGTAGCGCCTTTAAGAGACAAAGACCTTATAGATACAGAACTACAAATAAAGGATCTGGAAACCGTAGATGCTAAATTATTAAAGCTATCTAAACAATTAAAGTCAGGCGATAAAGATATAAAAGCAGCATATGAAACTCTGGATATTATAAAAAAGCATTTAGAAAAAAACTTATCTGCAAGGAGCGCTCAAGTAGAACCGGAAAATCTTGAATTAATTAAAGATTTAAACTTACTTACGATCAAGCCTGTAATGTACATATGCAATATTGACGAAGTTTCTATAAAAAATGGTGGTAATAAATACTCTGAAGAAGTACTTGATTACATAAAAAAATTTGAACCCGATGCAGAAGTATTAGTTTTATCTGCACAAACTGAGTCTGAGATATCGTCTTTGGAAAGCTATGAAGATAGAAAAATGTTTTTAGAAGATTTAGGCCTTGAAACATCAGGAATTAATAAACTTATTAATTCAGCTTATAGACTACTAAACTTAATAACTTATTTTACTGTGGGCGAGCAGGAAGTGCGAGCTTGGCCAATAGAAAAAAATTTAACAGCTAAACAAGCTGCAGGTAAAATACATACAGATTTTGAAAAAGGTTTTATTAAAGCAGAAGTTATAGCTTATAGTGATTTTGTCCACTATGGATCTAGAGAAGCTGTCAGAGAAGCCGGCAGACTTCGGCAAGAAGGTAAAAATTATATAGTTAATGACGGCGATATAATGTTATTTAGGTTCAACGTATAAACGTTAACAAATTAAAACGTATATTAGTACTGTATATTTGAATGTATGTATAGCAATAACAATATAATCCGTGCTTGGTTCATTATAATAATATTCCTGTGTCCCTTTATTATAAAGGTTACACATACGCATACACATAATCATATATCTGACAGTAAGCTTAACGCATCTTATAATTATTATAATTGCGATTTAGGGCACGATAAAAATAAATGTCAGATTTGTAATTTTAATTCTTATATATTCTATGTGCATAATCTTGATTTAAACGCATATAGAATTATTTCTGTTGTTAATTCCTCTATAATTGTATATAAATCATCAGTATATGTATATAATTATAAACTAAGCAACAATCTAAGAGGCCCTCCTGCAAATATATCTAACACTCCATTTTTAGTATAATCTTATTTCTATCAAAAGTTAATATAAATAACTATCATGCGCAATACTTTTGCTGCAATTGCATTTGCAGCAATCTTTTTGACCAATAGTTATACACAAGCTCAAGACGGAAATTTATCGGAACCTATAAATCTAGATGAAGTAAACATAGATTCACATAAAAATTCCATAAAAAATAGTACACAAACGAGCTTAACAGTAAACAATATTCAAAAAGATTTTTTAACTAAAAATTTTACCGGCGATATATCTAAAACTATAAGCAATATACCCGGCGTACAATCCATTGATATAGCATCGAGTTTTGCCAAGCCTATGATTAGAGGTATGGCCTTTAACCGCTTGGCGGTTATTGCAGACGGCATAAAGCAGGAGGGTCAGCAGTGGGGTAGCGATCATGGTTTGGAAATAGATGCCTTTAATGTTGATGCAGTTGTAATACAAAAAGGCCCGACTTCGTTACTATACGGAAGCGATGCAATCGGGGGTGTAATAGAAATTTTAAAACCGGTAGCACCAATAGATAATCAAACAAATTTGGTCATAGATTTATTAGGGACTAGTGTAAATGAAGGGCTGTCAGGATCTATAATGTTAGCTGTGAAAAAAGATGCTTCTTATTCGAAATTTAGATACACAGAAAAGAGTTTTGGCGATTACAAAGTTTTAACTGACAGTATTATATATTTAACCCAAATGATACCTATTTATAATCAAAGATTAAAAAATACGGCTGGTTTAGAAAGGAATTTCAATTTTTACACTGAATATAAGATAGGTAAATATTCTTTCAACTATAGTATAAGTAATGTTTATCAGAAAGCAGGATTTTTCCCTGGCGCACATGGGTTGCCTAACAGTTATTTAGTGCAAGATGACGGAAGCAGTCGCAATATAGAATTACCTTATAGCCGCGTAAATCATTTAAAATTAACCAGCGAGCAAAAATATGTAACCGGGAGTTTAATTGCCACTTTAGATATTGGGTATCAGAATAATCATAGAGAAGAGAACAGCAAATTTCATACACATTATGCCGCTCAAAAGCCTCCTGAGGAAAATCCCAATCAGGAGTTGGTTTTTAATTTAGATACATATAGCAGCAGTCTTAAACTAAAAAAATTTATATCGGATAAAGTTAATTATACAGTTGGTAACGACCTGCAATATCAAAAAAATAATATTGGAGGTTATTCGTTTTTATTACCTGAATATAATAAATTTTCTATGGGCCTATTTGTTGTATCCAAATGGCAAGTCAAACAAAACTTTGCTGTTCTATCCGGGTTACGTTACGATTATGGCAGAATAAATATTGCACCGTATATAGATAAGTACCTTATAGAGTATTTAAAAAGTATGAACTATGATCAAGAATTGATCGATCAGTATAAATGGCGCAGTTATAAAGTTAATCGTGATTTCGGGAATTTTTCTAGTTCGGCAGGTGTAGTTTGGATTATAAATAGTAATAATTTATTAAAATTTAATTTCGGTAACAGTTTCAGGTTACCGTCAGCTAACGAATTGGCTTCGAACGGATTACATCATGGAGCCTTTAGGCACGAGCAGGGAACTCCCACTTTATCTTCTGAGAAAGGTTTGCAAACTGATTTATCATTTCTACACCAAACCGAAACGTTGTTTTTATCTATATCTCCTTACTTTAATTATTTCAGTAATTATATATATTTAAGGCCAAGCGGAGTTTGGTCTGTATTGCCAGATGCAGGTCAAGTTTATGTATATACAAATACTAAAGCTGTTATTTTTGGTGGCGAGTTAACTTTTAATATAAAACTGTTAAATCAATTAAGTTATAACCTTTCTACAGAGTATACATATACATGTAACCTCAACGATTTTACCGCTCTAACTTTTTCTCCGCCTCCTTCAATGCGCAATACCATTAACTATAGCCTAAAAAAATGGAATATATATTTCGAGTTGCATAGCATAGCTGATCAAAACATGGTAGCTAGAAATGAGAAACCTACTCCTGGTGCAAATTTGCTAAACTTTGGTGTACTTATAGATATCCCGTTAAACAAGACCATTGCAACTATATCTTTTAGCATAAAGAATTTATTGAACACTAAATATTATAATCATTTAAGTTTCTACAGGGCTATAGGCTTACCTGAGTCTGGTAGAAACGCACAATTATTAATTAAAATTCCTTTAACCTTTAAAAATTTTTGAACTATGAAATCATTAAAAAAAAGTTTTATTACTATTTTTAGTTTTTTGGCTGTTTGCTTTGTTATTGTATCATGTAACAAAAAAGCCGGTATAGATCATCCACCAACTATTACAATAGAAGCGCCGCAAGAGAATGCGAAAGTTACTGCAGGCCAAACTCTAAGTATAAAAATGACTTTAACCGGCAGTAAAGAGGCTCTGAAATCTTATAAAATTAATATACACTCTAACTCAGATTCTCATGAACATCCATCCAGCTTAACAGATGCTGCTAAAGGAGATTATAAAAAAGACCATTCAGGAGACATTATAAATAAGGATTTTCCTATTGCAGGCAGCGTAACTACATATAAGGCTACTCAAGATATCCTTATCCCTGCCAACGCAAATCCGGGAAAGTATCATTTACACATACATTGCACAGATGTGTTGGGAAATGAATCCAGTGCTCTAAGAAATATAGAAATAGTGGCTGTCGGCGGCAATTAAAATGTAGATTGAGTTTGCCTATTGAAGTTAATATTACGCCTGATCTATCTTTTTCGGATCTGTAACTACTGTAACTACTACATCTTGCAGTTTTTATTAGAATCTGTAAGATGTATAAAGTTCGCATTCACTTGCGTGTTATCTTAGTTAAGCTAGATTCCTTGAGATGTAAAAGAATTATATTCGATAAAAGATACGATTAGCAGGTATTTGCCATATTTAATATTTTCTATTAGAAAAGTTCTATACTTCTTTAGTATAGGTACCCATTTAAAATTTGCTTCCTGAAGGGGTTAAATATACGAATCTATTTCTATAGGATGATTGTTGCCATCAACGATTTTGCCTATGGGCCTCACTTTTGGTATATTTGATAGCAGCTTTATAAATAGACAAATTCAAAATAACAAGAATAGCGCTTGAGCCGCGAGTTAAGGGATCTAAGGACGAAGACACAGTTTTAAAACGAACATGTGTTTAGATAATTTTGGCTATAAATTTCCTAGAATGAAGTATAAATTGGAGATCATCATTGATTAAATAATAGTGCGGTGAAAACATACTTAGTATTATAAGTTTAGATCTTTATAAAATAAATTGGTTGTCTTAAGGTTTTGGTCGGTATTATAGTATAGATGTTTAATTTAAGAATTACCCGGCATAATATGTTAGTGGGTATAATTGATTTAGATAAAACAGCAATCTTTATATTGCTACCCTTGGTAATTATTTTAACAATTATAATTTAAGTAGTATTACAATAAACTAAAATACCTTCATATAAATAAAAGTTGTAAGGTTAATGCTTTAAGGCGAAATGCCCGTGATATTTGTAATATAGAATTTTCCCTTAATCATTAAACAATTTAAAGCCTGACAGCGAATAAAAATATATATTATATAGCGTTTAGATACTTTGGATAAAATAAATGGTAGAAAAATTGAGAGGGTTTGATAAATGTGGTTACGTTCAGAAACTTTTTTTATCTAATTTTAATAAACTATTAAGCTTTATCAATTGTAAAATTGAAAATAACGCTATATATTTAAAGATCCATCATGGATATAAATATCTTGGTTAATAAAATTAATGTAAATATTTCTTTTGGTAGCAAAAATTTACTTAATTTTAAATATCATAATTATTTTAAAATTATATAGATAATATAGGCTTACCATAGCTTGTATAAATAAAAAATTATTAATTAAAATTCAGTTAACATTTAAAAATTCCTAAATTATGAAATCATTAAAAAAAAGTTTTATTACTCTTTTCAGCTTATTAGCTGTTAGTGCTATAGTTTTTGCGTGCAGCAAAAGTGATAAGGCACCGACTATTACGATTACGTCACCAACATCTACTACTTCAGTTGCTGCAGGCAAAGATGTAACTTTAACCGCTGAGTTAAAAAGCGATAAAGAAAACCTTAAAGATTATACTTATTCTGTACATCCTAAAGGCAATCATAGTACTAATACTGTAGCTCCTGTAACTGTAGATATTGCTTCAGGAAATTCGAAAGCAGCTTCTGTTAATAAAACTATTACTATACCAGCTAGTACTACTGCTGGAAAGTATGATGTAGTATTAAAAGCTAGAGATAAAAAAGATAAAGAAGGAATTGTTACAGTAGAGATAACAGTAACAGAAAAAAGTGGTAGCTAAAATCTAAATAGTTTTAGCTATTTGATTTAAGCTAATTATTAAATGGTTAGTATCTACTAATTTAGGAGATGCTAACCATTGTGTTATATTTTATATCCGATAGATATTTGGCAATATTTGTATGTTTTATATCCGATAGATTGGGGTCTTGCTTAAATATATTTTCAACATATATTTTTATTTGGTTTATTAAAGTATTGTCAGTAATTAGGTTTGCTATTTTTAGTTCCATTATTCCGCTTTGTTTAACTCCTTCTATGTCGCCGGGGCCACGAAGCTTCAAGTCTGCATCGGCAATCTGAAATCCATCGTTAGTTTTAACCATCGTATCTAATTTGTATTTAACTTCTTTAGATATATTATACGGTGTCATTAAAATACAATAGGATTGTTTATCAGACCTTCCTATTCGACCTCTTATTTGATGCAGTTGCGATAACCCAAACCGTTGGCAACTCTCTATTAGCATAATAGTAGAATTGGGAACATCTATACCCACTTCTATAACAGGCGTAGCTACTAAAATATTAGTTTTGCCATCTTTAAACTTTTGCATCTCTTCTTGTTTAGTTTCTATAGACATTTTACCGTGTACAAGCCCTATTGCATATCCATCTTTATTAAATACTTCCAATATATGTTTGTGTCCCTCTATTAGATTTTGGTAATCGAGCGATGCCGATTCTTCTATTATAGGATATACGATATATGCTTGTCTGCCGCTATTAATTTCGGATCTTATAAAATTGTACACGTCGTTCCTGTATGTATCGTATTTATGCATTGTTATAATAGGTTTTCGACCTGTTGGCATTGTATCTATTACAGACATATCTAAGTTGCCATATGCTGTCATTGCCAGTGTTCTTGGTATTGGCGTAGCTGTCATTATAAGTAAGTGTGGAGGGAATTTGTTTTTTGCCCATAGTGAGGCGCGCTGTTTTACTCCAAATTTATGTTGCTCGTCTATTATTGCCAGGCCCAAATTATAGAATTCTACATTCGGCTGGATTATAGCATGCGTGCCTACTAGTATTTGGGTATCGTTATTTTTTAATTTAGTAAGGATTTCTTCCCGACTTTTTTTATTGTTAGAACCAGTTAATAAATCTACTTTTAAATTTGCATTCTTGAGTAATGTAGCTATCGATGCGTAGTGTTGTTGGGCAAGTATTTCAGTAGGTGCCATTATGCACACTTGGTAGTTATTATCTAAAGCAAACATAGCTGCAAAAAGAGATACAATAGTTTTGCCGCTTCCTACGTCTCCCTGTAATAAACGATTCATTTGTGTAGGCTGCCTAAGATCATTTCGTATTTCTCTTATAACTTTTTGTTGCCCGGTCGTTAAGCTAAAAGGTAAATTATTATATAGACTATAAAAATTGTCGCCCAGGGTCTTGAATATAAAATTATTAATGTTTGTGGTTTTAATTAATCGCTTTGATTGCGATAATTTTGTTTGTAATAAAAATAGTTCTTCGAATTTTAGACGCTTTATTGATTCGTTTAGTAAAAAATTATCCTTAGGAAAGTGTATGTTGTATAGGGCATTTTGTATTCCTATCAATTGGTTTTCCTCTATAATATATTGCGGTATATATTCTGTTAGTTTTCCATTAACAGCCATTAATGCTTGTCGCTGTAATCCAGAAATATGATTGTTATTAATTTTATATTTTTTCAGGCTATCTGGTATTTTATATAAGCTTTGCAGGCAATAAGCCAGGCTATTTGTATCGCCTGTAGATTCTACTTCCGGATGAATTATGCTTGGGTTATGATTAAACATATTAACTTGCCCAAAAATTTTGTATGATTTGCCAATTTGTAGCGATTTATTACGGTCTTTTACATAGTTAAACCAAATAAGGTCTAAAAAACCAGTTTCGTCCTGTAGTTTTGCAACTAAGCGTTGCTTATTGCTTTTGCTTATAATACTCTTAGATTGTATAATTCCCTTTACTTGTACATATTTATTTGTGAGGTTAGGATCGTATAATTCAGATATATTATATAATTTAGTTTTGTCTAAATACTTTACAGGGAAATAATACAAAAGGTCTTTTAATGTAGATATATCTAATTCCTTTAAGGCATTTAGATGCTGTTTAGGGATATTAGGTATTGCATCATTGATAGAAGTATTCAGTATATTAACCATATTTTTTGTTTTTAAATCAGCATATCAAACAAACTAAAGTACTTAAAGCAAAAATTCTAAAAAATGCCTTGAAGTTAGTTTAAAGCCCGATTTCAAGCCCTAATGCTATAAATACTGTAAAATAAATTCATACACTTGAGACAGAAAAAGCCTATATTGTGTTTCATAAAGTTTCACAAAAATGGCGACTTTCAAAGCGATAATCTACCAAAATCACAAAAAATCTGACGGTTCTTACAAGGTAAAATTAGATAGATACAAATGTAAAATACAACATATCGCTACAGAAATATACGTAAGTAAAGAAGACATAACAAAAAGCCTAAAGATCAAAAAAACAATATATTTTAGATACTTTTTAGATACAACAATAAAAAAATACCCGGATATATGCAATTTTCCAGATGAATGGCTTCATATTGTAGGTGTCGATCATATCATAGAGCATATATAAAACCATAAAAGCAATAATAAAATATTTTCTCCAGACTTCATAAAATTTTCTAGAGTGCATGTAAAATACTTAGATCGAAAATTATATTTACTACATATTGCTGTAATCCTTTGCTCAAGCTTATATCTATAGCTTTGTGAAAACTTGCTTGACCTCTTTCGCTTCGTGACTCAACTCTGCCTTATAGACGAAGCCTTTTGCTTCACATACCTATGCTTATCCTAGAATAAGTCTTATTTGGTCTCCGCAAGCTTAAGGGAAGTCTCGGCTGCCTGGTGCTATTTATTAATTAATTGGTCCACAAACAAAATGGTTTTGATAAATTTTTAAAAGTAAAAACAGTTTAGCAGCTTATATCCCGGCTTTACAAGCGAAGGGGTTTGCGCCGCTTTTGCCAGGGCTATTAATTTTTCATCTTTATAGTTCTCCTGCATATCCAGCCCTACATCTATTAATGCTTTTTCGAGTGTCAGGCTGCCGGGAGTGTAGGGTTCAACCTCGGCTAATAGCGCTTCTAAATTAGTCATGATGATTTTAAATTAAAGGCCCATCCCCATTATAGAGCATAAAAAGGAATGGGCCTAAGAGGGTGATTATTTAATTTTTTTTGTATCTGCGGTTTTTCTTACTTCAAGGTTAACTATAGCCTCTATAGAGTTAATGACAGGGACTACACGCCACGATCCCTGTGTATATTCACCTGCTACCTGCCCGCCGGCTTCGCCTACACGCCACTTGGCTATACGTATACTACTATCAGCATTAATGTAAGTAACATTTTTGTCAGGCATTATTTCATTATCTTCAAATGCGGGTTGCAGCTCACCGATTACGCCTTGTGGCTTTAATACTATCATGTTATGGTTCCAGGGGTCGATAACTGAGCGCATACCATCTGTTGCTATGGCATTCTTTTTAGTTACCAGTGTTATTGGCGGCAAGCTGTTCTCAGCCCAGTAAGCATCAAACTGTTTATCGGTAACTACCAATTTACTTTTATCGCTGCCGTGTACTGCCTGTTTCACTAAACCTGATCGTTTCATGTAGTATTTAATTTCAGGGGACATAAGTGTTTCACCAAAGCTTACTCCTTTTGATGCAAACTCGTATATAATTTCCACAAGTTCTTTTAGGCAGTCTACAGAGGAAATATTATCTTCAGTCCAGTCATTAGCTACTTTCTTTTTGTTGCCGTCAGGCATCCCGTAGTCTACTTTATAAGTTCTACCGTCGGGGTTGATAGTGCTGGTGAAATCAGCAGTACCGCCATTAGATATAGCCCTTAGTACGATATAGTCAGCGGCGCCTTTGGTGCCTAAATAAGCGTCTTTAAAGTCTGCAAGTATATTCTTTTTTAACTCCTCAAACTTTTGAATCTCGCGGAGTCTTGGGTTTTCGTAAATCCCCATTAACTGATCGATCTTGTTTACTGTGGTTAAGAACTTATAGCCTACAGGCGGTATCTCGCCATGCCAGATGTCAAATCCATCGGATGGACGTAGTGGGGTAGCAGCATCATTGCCAATGATAGATGCTAAGAATCGTAGGTTGTATTTATCTAATATACTATCGCATCTAAGGCTGTATTGCGGGGCGTTAGCCGTAAACCATTTATCTACATAGTTTGTTTCCCATAGGATTCTATTATATGCACAGGCCTCATCAAAGGTTATCTGCATTGTTTTTAGGAGGTCTGCAGGTTGTCCTGTAAATGTCAGGTTGGAGTATATAGAGTTCATAGTAGTTATGCTGATTTAGTGAATTTAATGTGTGGGTTATTCTTTAACAGATTGTTATCTATCAGGTCCCCGGGAATAGGAGGTATACGCCTTAAGTACCAGGCCCCCGCGCCCGAATCGGTAGATATATCGATGCCTGTTTGGTCTATCGGATCACAAACGATAGTATCAGTAATAACAAGAGCTGTGGGTTTACAGTTTATATATCTTTTGTTAATATCATCTTGTCCGACTATCATATCCCCTGATTGTAGGTCCGGGCATTCCTTATCCAGCGTAATGTTAAATATGTCATTACAGGCTTCTATCTTTGTAATAGTATAGTTGTCCCTGCCATCGCATACCAGCTCGCCAACAGCAAAAAGAGGCCTGAAGTAAGGGTTTGTTTCCAGCGTAATAACTGTTTTGTCATCACTTATAGATTTCACTTTGCCTGTTTTCAATACTTTTACTTTTCTGGTAATTTCGTTGTATTCTGCCAGTGTGCCTGCAGGTATTACGTCCCCCGGGGTGAAACCGATATCTTGTGTATCCATGGTAAAGCCCCCTGTTACCATAATAGGTTGGTTGGTACAAACAGGTCTTTCGCCTACGTAGGTAGTACGTTTGAACGTTGTCATAGGTTAATTGTAGGTTAGTTGTAATTAAGATTTAACTTCTATATCGCTAAGTAGGGTTTTAGCCAGTTGTGCTGATGCCTGCTCCTTAGCTATCTGCATGCTTGCTGCAGATTCTGTCATTAACCCTTTATTGATGAGGTGTTGTTTGTATTGTTTGAAAAACTCCTCGGGAGCGGTATCATCAGGTATAGCTACGAATTTCATGTCTTCATCGCTGATGCCGTGTTGTTGTTGTAGCTGTTTGATTGCTTCTTTCCTTGCTTTTTGATCATGCAGAGTTTTAAACTGTTCGTTCTCCTGCTTTAGTTCCATGAGCCTGGATTCATAGGTTTGCCTGAGGGCATCTATATCAGCCTGCCACGGCTTAGCATCTGCTGTTTCGGGTTTATCCTCTTGTTTAAGATTTTTTTTAGCTGCTTGTGCCCTGCGTGTGCTTTCAGTCTGGATGATTTTAGCATAGGGTAGTAGGCGCTCTATGTGCTGTTCTAATTCCTGTTGTGAGGCATCCTCTTGTAAGTTGTCGGCGTTTATGCCGGCAAGGTCTGCGATAGCTTTTTCTGATAAACCCATGTCTTTGCATTTAGCTCGGAGCATGTCTGGTAGTAGTGTGTTCATAGTAGTAATGTTAGGTATTTTTTGGAATATACCTTGTAGTTAGTTTGTAATAGTTTAGTTAGATTTCTAATATAGGAAAATATTTTGGATTGTGCAAGCCTAGGGAGGATATTTTTTTTGGGTGGAAATTAATGTAATGATTATGGGCCTTTATGATTTGAATATATGATTTTTTATATATATTTGCTGATATAAAATAATATTTTGATACATTAAATAACTGTTTTTTATTATGAAAAAGAAGACTTTTATTGTAGCTGTTACAGCTATAGTGGTGGTTTTAACTGTAAAATTTGTTGAAACTAAAAATTTGAGACAATCTGATGCTTTTGGATCCGTAAATGTTTATACATATGATAAATCATTTGCAGATACCTCAAGTGATTATAAATTAGCAGAATCTAAGTGGCTCCGTGAGATGGTTACATTCATAGCCGCAGCATTGATAACAAATGAGGAGGTTCTGGCTCATACATTAACAGGCACTGTGGCAAAGGCAGAAGATAATATTGATCATAATCAAAATATTGCTATGGCAGATTTAGACTAAATAATTAATATTGACGATCTATACGCTTTGAAACCTTAGACTTAAATCATGGAGGTTTCAAAGCGTATTAACTTCTTTTAGCTTTTCTTTATACGCTCGCCAAGCTTTGCAATTGATCCCAGAATATTAAGACTTGCTAAGGCAAGCGAGCGTAGGTCGGTGAAGCAAGACGATTCGCCTAACAGGAGGAGTTAGTTAATATAAAGGGGTATAAGCATTAATAGGCCGCTTATTCAATACTATAATAGAGTTATGTCGTATAATTTCATTGTGAACATATGCCATTAAATCCTTTACTCTTCCTGTAAATATACTAGGTGTTGCATGAAAGTCAATAACATATAATTTAAGGTTTACAGCTTTTAGCACCTTTTCTTTTATAAGGTCCCTAATTTGAGAACTGGAGCCTAACGAATGGCCTGAACCATTATATTCAACAGCTAGAATAGGGGAACCATATGGATCGATAATTAAAAAATCTATACGCTTAGCACTATAGGAATGTGTGGCTTTTGTTCTAGCGTCTTTAGTACCATAATCTTTGTTAAGTTTTATGCAAGCAATAAGAGGAACCTCAGCCAGCACCCTATATTTGTGTGGAATATTATATGTTGACGTAACATTATTAATAGCTGTCTCAATATACCTAAAGGCATTTAGATAGGCTTCGCGGTTAATTACATTAGATAATTCAAATCTAAGATAAGGGTTACTTATAAAGCGTAATTGGTTATCATGGTTTGATAAATCGTTTTCTTCTCGCTCTTTTTGAAATTTTTTATTTCTTTCCTCTCGGTCCAATTTTTCTTGTTTATATTGTTCTATTATTGTCATCAGGTGTCTTTGTTCAATCAATACAGCTTTTTTTACTCTGGCTTTGTACTCCTTTTTTTTCACTACCATAGCTACCAATAATATAATTATACCTAGGAGTATGGGAGCAATATCTATAAATTTAGCATTATTTGGCAGGGGTTGAGAAAAGGCATCTAAACCGCACTTTATAATTTCATTTACAATAGCAAGAGTAAAATTTATAGAAGAAACGGTAAAAAAGATAATGAAACCTAGTTTTAAGAATACATATATAAACCTGAACATTGTTTATAATATTGGATGATATTAGATATTAGTTGAGCAAAAGTAAAAATATAAATATATCTGGAAAATTACTAAAATTAACAGCTTTATCAACTTTTAAACTATATCCCCGCAACCCGTTTCTTTAGCCCCTTATCAATATTACCGTACCTGTAATTATCTTTAATAAAATAGGGGATAGTCCTGGCGCTCTTAGCCCTATGCCTGTTGTCATTCATCCACTTCTCGTAGCCACCAGGCATACGGGTAACCTGCTTAATAGAAGTTAAAGCGGGCTTGCCTCCGTCTAACACACTATCCCTAAAAGCCTCCATCTCTTTATCGCTGCACAAAATAGCCTTAGCATAACACCTGCATTGCGGATGCCAGCCAACAAACTTAAACCCTTTAGGGTATCTTCCAGCCAGATCATCGCAAATATCTCTAAATGGTCTGCCGTTACAAGTATGATTATTGGATAGCCTGACCTCGAAGCCGATTACAAAATCCATCTGTTGCCACCTGCTATGAGCCGCTGCATGGTAGGCCATATTCGTTTCTGTGCGTGTGAGCCTCATAGCATTCTTATAAGCCGACCTGTAGACACCCTGCCCGGGTCTATAATCCTTAGAGGTCTCTGATAGCTTATAACTCTCTTTACCCTGCTCATCCACAACCTTAACCCTCCTAAACAGAGTATCAGGATTGCGTAAGAATTGCTTAACTTTAGTAGCGAGCTGGTGAGCTGCAACCCCCTGTCCAATACCTAAGTTGAGGGCGTTTTCAAGTTCCTGGCGTAGTTGTCCCATGTATTTCCATACTCTTTGGGAGAGGTTAAGGCCGCCGTAAGGATCCTTACGCCTAAAAAACTCTTTCATTGCCTCCTGATTATGAGAGAAGTATTTAGCCATATGATCACTTGCTTGCCAAAAATATCTTCCACCATGCTGTCATTCATTGGTTTTATCTAATATAACATGATAGCTGTTGAGTTCTGCCGTTGGTATATTGTCTGGTGTGGTATGCGTGCTCGTATCTGTTAATTCATTTTTTAAGGGTGTTAGGCTTGTGCGTTTAATGTTAAGTTTATTAAACATATGAGGTCTAAAAGTACTCATATGTTTAATAAAAAACGCCTAGGATTAAACTTAATTAAGCTCTAGGCGTTCTAACTATTTATTACTACTATTAAAACAAAGATCAAAAAAACATTTTAAATTTCAAAATATAAATAATAATTTCTTAAAATGCATTTTCCGTGCTATTAGTTTCTTTATTGTCACTAAAAATATCCTTATTTTGATTTTTATTTATATTTGCTTCGTTTAATTTTCCAAATTTATATCTTATTCCTATAGAAATAAATCTAAAAGGTATAGAGTTAATAGCTGTTTGTTCAAAATCGTTAGTTTTACTCTCGGTTATAAAATCTATATTTTCTTTAAACGGATTCGATACGGAAAGATTCATACTAAGGTTTTTAGTGAAATTTTTTCTTAGCCCTAAACTTATTATCGAAAACGATGGGCGTTTACCTTGTGCTATATACCTTGGCGAATTAAAGATAAAAAATAGTTCGGCACTCAGATTATTAATAATAGAGTAGCTAGCCATTAAATTTGCTTTATAGGATATATATTTTGAAGAATTTATGTCTTTATTACTTATGTTAGAATAATTGGAGTTAAACAATGATAGTTCTCCCCGTAGAGTAAGGGTCTTAAAAAATCTATAAGATGATAGTAGGCTTAGGCCTAAATTAGTTTGTGTGCCTATGTTATAGTAAGTGGTTAACGATGCTCCATTTGCAAGATTGTTTGTTACGGGTTCTATAGCATTGGAGGTACGTTGATAAAAAGCTATAATGTTTGCAATCGGAATATTATTGAAAAAAAGGTTATAGCCTAATTCAACTAAATCGTTGTTTTCTGGCAATAAATCCGGATTTCCTTGTTTTATATTCAAACTATCAGTTCTGTCTTCATAAGGATTCAAGTATTTAATTGTAGGCCTGTAAATACCTCTTCTATAATTTAATTTAACAGAAGACATATCATTGAGTTTGTAAACTAGTGCCAGGCTAGGCATAATATTGTTGTAGTTGTTGTTTAAGCTATGGTTAAGATTATTGTTTGTAAAGGCAGCTTTGTTATGGGTATATTCTATTCTTGAACCGGCAATTAGGCTGGTTTTTGTATTTATATTATAGTTAAACATTATGTAACCGGCATATATGTTTTGGTTAAAATCTAATTTATTAACTATGCTGCCTATAACATTATTAGCATTCGTATCTTTATACAAAGTATAATTATACTTTGTATCCATTTTTCTTAAAGTAGCTTTGCTACCAGCTTCAATTTTTATAGTTTTTTTAATAGGATGAGAATAAAACATTGTTAGTGAATTATCTAAATTATTAGACAAATTATTAGATAAAGCATTGTTTAGTAGAGTATCTAAGTTTGCATCGATAAAACTATTGCCATTTAAGTCTGTGTTTGATGTGCTATGGCTGAAATTATAGTCAAGATTAAGCTCTTGGTTTTCTTTACTAAACCTTTTTACATAGCTTAATGTCCAATCTACTCCATCAGATTTAGTGTCTCTATCAGATTGATTGTAGTACTCGCTTATGATATTATTAGATATGCCACGTATTTTTTGTTCTACATTTTGATTATTAAAACCTTTACGGTTAGCAAACATTAAACTACTGGATAGAGTATTTAGATTATCGAAATTATAGTTTAAAGTTAAATAAGGCAATATCCCTAATCTATGAGATGCTGTTTTGCCAGATGTGTTTATGTATTTGTTGTTGTTTGTAGGGTTGTATATGTTTTTGTTGAAATTATATGATCCGTAACTTTTAAATGAACCATAAACACTAGACATTAATGAAGCACTAAATTTTTTATTGTAATAGTTTAGGCCAAGATTAGCTCTTGATCTTTTACTTGCAGACAGATTGATATTGCCATTTATGCCACTGTATTGTTTTTCTTCCTTAGTTATAATATTTATTATACCCTTTGAACCTTCTGATCCGTATTTTGCTGATGGAGTTGTTATAACTTCTATTTTTTTTATTTGATCGGCAGGCAGCGTTTCTAGTGCATCAGAAAGGCTGTTAGTAAATATAGGTGATGGCTTGCCATTTATTAATATTAATAAATCGGTATTACCGCGCAAATCTACATTGCCTTGGGCATCTACATTTACCAAAGGGACTTTGCGTAGCACGTCCGTAGCTGACCCCCCTGCGTTAGTTATATCTTGTTCAGCGTTATATACTATTCTATCTGTTTTAATCTCAACAAGCTTTTTTTGATCTGTAATGACTACGTCTTCCAATTTTTTATTAGAGTCTGTAAGGCGTATTAAATTTGTATTAACTTGTGTATTATGCTCATCAATCGATATTTCTTGAGATGTAAATGTATTATACCCAATAAAAGATACGATTAATTGATATTTCCCGTATTTAACATTTTCTAATATAAACGTTCCATCTTCTTTAGTATATGTTCCCATATTAGAAATTTTACTACCTAATGGTGTTAAGTACACTGATGCTATTTCTATAGGATTATTGGCACTGTCAACAACTTTTCCATAAATCTTGCCTATGGGAGCAGCTAATGTAGATGCCTTAGTATAATTGATATATACAACAGATAGCAATAAAATTACAATAAGTAGTTTTTTGTTCAAGTTATACTTAAAAATATTTAACATATGGAGTGTGTCTTAACAGTTAAAATTGAGTAATTATTATAATGATTAGTAATTATATTTTTTGCCCCATCGATTTTTTAAAAACAGTCTAAAAGAATTTTCTATATCATTGTCCTGTGGCTCATAAAATAATGTCCCGGAAATCTCTGTGGGTAAATATTCCTGGTCTACAAAATTGTTATCATAACTATGAGAATACTTATAATCTTTTCCATAGTTTAAATCTTTCATTAATTTTGTTGGAGCATTACGTAAATGCACAGGTACTGTGTAGGTAGCGTTATTTTTCGTAAGGCTTAAAGCTTTGTCTATAGCTCTGTAAGAAGCATTGCTTTTGCTCGAGCTTGCTAAGTAAGTAGTACATTGTCCGAGAATTATACGGGCTTCAGGCATGCCTACTACATTTACTGCTTGAAAACAGTTGTTAGCAACTACTAATGCCATAGGGTTAGCATTGCCAATATCTTCTGATGCTAAAATTATTAAACGCCTGGCGATAAATTTTATATCTTCTCCACCATTTAGCATACATGCTAGCCAAAATATAGCTGCATTAGGGTCGCTACCTCTAATGGATTTTATAAACGCAGATATTATATCGTAATGGTATTCGCCGTTTTTGTCGTATATAGCTACTTTATGCCCTGCGGCTTTAACAACAGTTTCATTATTAATAATTATTTTACTGTTTTTGCCTTGAATATTAATAGTTGACTCAAGTATATTTAAAAGTTTTCTTGCGTCGTGCGAGGCTATTTGTAATAAAGCGCTCGTTTCGATTATTTCGATTTCAAGTTTCGATAGAATAATATCGTTTTTAACAGCATTATTAATGATTGCAATTAAATCGTTGTCAGTTAGTGGCTGCAATACGTAAATATTGCATCTGGATAGCAACGGGTTTATAATCTCAAAGCTAGGATTTTCTGTTGTTGCCCCAATTAAAGTTATTTTGCCTTTCTCGACTATGCTTAATAGAGAGTCTTGCTGCGATTTAGTAAATCTATGAATTTCATCAATGAATACTATAGGAGTATCCTGGAATAAAGTATCGCTTTGGTCATCTATTTTTTTAATTATATCTCTAATGCTTTTTACTCCATCTGAAGTGGCGTTTAAAATATAAAAAGATCTATTAAGAGTTTTAGCTATGGCTAAAGCCAGCGTTGTTTTACCTATACCTGCTTGACCCCAAAATATCATAGATGGTATATTCCCGGTTTTGATTTGTTCCGTAATAATACCATCGTGTCCTAACAACTCTTTATGTCCTATTATTTCAGATATTTGTTTTGGTCGCAATCGCTCGGCTAAAGGTGGGAGACTGTTACCTTTTGTATATACCACTTAGTAATTTTAAAAAGTTAAAAGCTTGTTTTTTATCTCTAACATCAACCACATAGGAGTAGAGGTAGCTCCACATATCCCTACAGTATCATTAGATTCAAAAAAATCCATATCAAGATCTTTAGATTGAGATACAAATATACTATTTATATTGTTTTTTTTGCATAGATTAAATAGTACTTTCCCATTTGATGATTTTTTGCCTGCAACAAATACAATTTTATTAAATTTTTTTGTAAAATCTTCTAAATGGCGTCTGCTGCTTACCTGATTACAAATAGTATCTTTAAAATTAAGCTTATATCCTAGTTGCACTAATGCATCTTTAATTTTATACAGGCCATCTGTGTTTTGCGTAGTTTGGCTATACAGGGTGATATTTTCTGGTAAAGTAATGTTGTTTAGATCTTCAATATCTTGTATTACGATTGCGTTACTATGTGTCTGACCTTTTAAGCCTATAACTTCAGCATGGCCAGGCTTTCCGTAAATAATTATAGTTTCTTGGTTTAATGAA
This sequence comes from Candidatus Krakonobacterium acarorum, assembly GCA_050311575.1. Taxonomy (GTDB): domain Bacteria; phylum Bacteroidota; class Bacteroidia; order SolTP2; family SolTP2; genus Krakonobacterium; species Krakonobacterium acarorum. The sequence goes on from JBNOKO010000001.1 coordinate 810,394, forward strand.
GATTGTTTTATCCTATTTTGAAGCTTTAATACAACAGGGCATGATGCATCTATTAAAGCTATATTGTTGTCTAAAGCTATTTTATAAGTTTCAGGAGGTTCGCCGTGAGCTCTAATAAGTACTTTTTTATTTTTAATATTTTTTAGTTGTTCATGGTCTATTATTTCTAACCCAAGATTCTGTAACCTGTAAATTTCTTCATCGTTATGTACGATGTCTCCCAGACAGTATAGATGCTTGTCGGTCTGCAGTATTTCTTCAGCCATATTTATAGCATAGACCACGCCAAAACAAAATCCTGATCTTTCGTCTATTTCTACTTGTAAGTTTAATTTAGTTTTTATTAACATTTAAGGTTATATCATAAACTTTGCAACTATAAAGCCATTTTGCTCGTAGTGGCTTATATAAAGCAAGTTGCACGCTCTCGCTATATGTTTTACAGTATCGAAATTACGTGCCTTACTTATTTCGCCTATAATAAGTTCACCTGTTTGCGGCTTAAGCATTTTTTTAAAAATAGATATTTTCTCTAAGAAATTTTGTGTAGTCGAGTTATCTATAATTATGTCGTAATATTCGGTTTCGCTAAATTCCCTTATGCTAATGTTCGATAACTGTACTTTATTTGCCTTATTTAAAATAATGTTTTTTTTAATTTTAAGCAAACTATCGTAATTACTTGTCACTAATTTTATTTCTTTTGATTCCAGTATACTTGCTAAAATAGCTAATAAACCACTTTGGCACTCATAAATTAATATTTTTTTATCTTTTATACACGAGTGACTTAAATATTGTAATAATAAAAAAGTAGATATTTGATCTCCCATTTCGAGCAAGCTTTCGTCATTTAGATAAACTTCTAGTGGTAGTTTCAATTTGTTTTCTTTCTTAAATGGTTTTATTAAACATAAATTATCTATTGCAATTGGTAATAAAATGGAGTTATCAACTTTGTTTATACTGTACATAAATGGTTAGTTTTTGTAAAAAAGATTTAAATTCTTATTTGTATTTTAACATGCTTATAGCAGTCATTGAAATATAAGTCCTACTTATCTGAATACGATAAAGTACTCGATATGGTTTTAATTTTGGTTTACTTTATTTACGAAAGTTAACTTTTAATACATAGAATTAACATTGAGCGAATGTTTGTGTCTGTTTGGCATATACGTTGTATGTATTAATAATAATTCATATACACTATCTAATACATTATATAATTAACTACTAAATAATGCCATACAAAGAATATAGAGCAACTATAGAAATAGAAGATATTGATGTTTCAGTTTTATGGGGTGTCAATAACGAAAATTTTAGATTGTTAATAAATAAATTTCCTAAACTGAATATAACTGCTCGGGGGAATCAAATTATTTTAAAAGGCCAAGAGGTAGATGTCAATACTTTTACACAACATTTTTCTGATTTTGTTAATACATATAAAAGCGGTAGAAAAAAGGCATCAAAAGATATATCTAATAACGATATTAGGGATTCTAAGGATCTGAATAATGCATTCGACAAAGATTCGCTGATTTATGCAGGTAATAATAGATTAATAAAAGCTAAAACTATTAACCAATACAAAATAGTAAAAGCCATACAAGATAATGATGTAACATTTGCAATAGGGCCGGCAGGTGTAGGCAAAACTTATATTGCAGTAGCTTTAGCACTTAGGGCTTTAAAAAATAAAGAGGTAAGAAAAATTATTCTTACCAGGCCAGCTGTAGAAGCTGGAGAAAATATGGGATTTTTACCTGGAGATATGAAAGATAAAATAGATCCTTATTTAAAACCTTTGTATGATGCTCTTGAAGATATGTTATCTGTCCAGTTATTAGCAAAATATATGGAGTCTAATATAATTGAAATTGCTCCTCTTGCCTTTATGAGAGGCAGAACATTAAACAACGCTTTTGTTATTCTTGACGAGGCTCAAAATGCGACTACTGCCCAATTAAAAATGTTTTTGACACGGATAGGGGAGCATTCAAAGTTTTTTATTACTGGAGATCTAACTCAAATTGATCTTAAGAAAGATTCTTTTTCAGGACTATACAAAACTGTAGAGATTATTAAACAGATAAAAGGGATAGACGTGATAACTTTAAGCGCTAAGGATAATTTAAGACATAAATTAGTTAAAGATATTGTCAAGGCTTACGATGAAGCAGGTTTGTAATCTTTGGTTTAATAATTGATGTCTAATATTTTATTGAGATGTCTGGTATGGATTGTGCTATTAAACTTTTAGTCTTTTGCAAAAAAAATGTTAATAAAATGTTAGTAACTTGAAACATTGTGTTAATAAGTTCGTATAACTATAGTATTGAAAGATCTTAACAGCACAATTAAACCAAATCAAATGCGTACAGCAAAAAGTCGATAAAGATTATTAACATCTTTATCGACTTTTTTACCAATTATCCCCGGAGCCACCACCACCAAAGCGTCCTCCTCCGAATCCACCGAACCCGTCTGAATCCCCAAAGCTATTTCCGCTACCTGAATTAAAATCATTCCATATATTTTTATGACCCCTGTTTTTATTAAGAAACATGCTTAGTAATAACCAAGACATTAATTTGCCTTCGCCACCAGCTGTATGATGGTTATTTTTAGGTGAAGTTAAATGATAAAATTGGCTACTTGTTGTTTTGATAACTACAATCATTATTATGATAAATAATGCAATAGCAATACCAGGTATGCCTATAGTTTTTATTGCTTTGTTTTCTTGTCCGGTCCCTTCATATTTTCCTTCTACTATAGATATTATATTGTCAACACCAGCGCTGACACCTGCATATATGTTACCATTTTTATAGTTCGGAGTAACATACTGCGTCAATATACGTTTAGTGTAGGCATCAGGCAGGATATCTTCTATGCCGTAACCAGTAGCTATAAATGTTTTTCTATCACCTAGAGATGTTAGAAATACAATGCCATTGTCTTTTTTTGTTCCAACCCCCCATTTTTCTCCTAAGCGTACAGCATAATCACTAGCATCGTATCCATTAAGGGTAGGAATGATAACTACTACTGTTTGTACAGATGTTGCTTTTTCTAGATCTAGTAGTTTTGCTTCAAGGTCCCGTTTTTGTATTGATGTTAGGGTGCTGGTATAGTCATTTACTAGCCTGGGTGGGTCAAAAGGCTTTACTATATCCTGAGCTAGAATAGATTTTTGTGGTGCTGCAAAAATAATTATAGCAAGCGCTAATACTATTATTTTGGTTAAATATTTAATTTTCTTCGATATGTACATCATCAGATAATTCGTTTATATTACTTTCAGTTTTTGGGAAATGTATACTTAAAACTTTGCCGGCATTTTCAATGCCCTTGATTATTCCTATAACTAGACCGGCTGCTTTAATTTTTTCTATCATATCATCTTTTATCCTATTCCATGTGGCAACATCTACCAGGTTGTTAATGCCCTTATCAGCTATAATAGCTAATTTTCGGCTTTTTGCAGCTAAGTAGATAAGCACTCCATTTCTGTTATCGGTTTTATGCATTTCCAGCTTTTCGAAATAGTATGCAGCCCTGTGCAAAGGATCTTCGCTACAATATTTTTCTATACAAACACGTATTTCACCGTCTGTATTTAGTTCGGCGTTTTTAATAGCTTCTTTAATAGAATTTTCTTCGTGTGCTTGTAATATAGTTGCCATGTTCTTTATTGTTAACTAAAATTGTACTTTGGGAGCATTTTCCGAGCCTTTCTCAGATGCGAAATAGGCCTTTTCCTGAAAATTAAACATTTTAGCTATTAGATTACGAGGAAAACTCCTTACGGCTCTGTTATATTCTCCTACTACTTCGTTAAACTTTCTCCTTTCTACAGATATACGATTTTCTGTGCCTTCTAGTTGAGCCTGAAGTTCTAGAAAGTTTTGGTTTGCTTTTAAATCAGGGTATTTTTCTACTACGACCAATAGTTTGCTTAAAGCTGAAGTAAGAGCTTGTTGAGATTGCTCGAATTTGCTAATGTCGTCTTTAGATAGGCTATTTAGATTGATATTAGCTTGCGTAGCTTTGCTTCTTGCTTGTACAACCTCTGTTAGGGTTTCGCGCTCGTGCGTAGCATACCCCTTTACTGTTGCTACTAAATTAGGTATTAAATCGGCTCTGCGCTGATATGCTGCTTGAACTTGCCCAAATTGCTGTTTTATATTTTCGTCTAACGATACAAGGGTGTTATAGCCACAACTATTTAAAATTATAGGTGTTAGTATTAATAATATTAATAAAGTTACTTTGTTGTATATTTTATTTTTACGATTTTTCATGCTTATTAAATAAATTATTAATTGGTTAAATGTTTATTAGTTACTAGTTAATAAAATTAGAAATTTATATGATAAATATCTAATACCTGGTGTTTACAATATAAATAGGTAGCGATTAAATTGTAAAACTTAATTTATTCATTAATTAATTTCATGAAATTGTATTAAAATTCGATTTTTATATATAAAAAATCGAAACTATAATTTATATTTGGGTTTAATCAAAACAATAGTATAATTAGTCTCTATGATAGCAAATTTAGGTAAACTTATATTACGTGTCGGTTTTGGTACCTACATGTTTACGCATGCACTTGTTAAGATACAGGGTTTTTCGATGATGTCTGAAAAATTCGTTAACTTTTTAAATTTGGGATCAAAAACCTCTTTAACCTTAGCAATCTTTGGTGAAGGTTTTTGCGCATTGCTTGTTATTCTTGGATTATTTACTCGGATTGCTACTGTGCCTTTAATAATAGTTATGCTTGTTGCAATATTTAAAATACATGGCATTGAAACTTTTAAGGGTGTAGAAATGCCGGTTATGTATATAACAGCTTTTTTAAGTGTTGCATTATTAGGTCCTGGTAAGTATTCAGTTGACGCAATGATAAAGAACAAAGGCAGAAAGTAAATAAATAACTATTTGTATTAGTAACAATTTATACTGTTAGTACTTGAACAAGGATCTAATAAAAATAACTTTTAATAATAGCGATGTAAAGGAATTTCCTTGTGGTATTAGCCCAATGGAAATTATAGGACAGATTAGCAATTCCTTATCTAAGAATGCCTTGGTAGCTTGCGTTAATGGAAAATTGGTAGACCTTGCCTATAATATTAACGCTGATGCCTCTTTACAAATATTTACTTGGACTGACGACGTTGGCAAGCAGGTATTTTGGCACTCAGGCGCCCATATATTAGCTGAAGCGATTAAAAGTGTATACCCGGATGCAAAGCTTGCAACCGGACCAGCTATAGAGCAGGGATTTTATTATGATGTAGATTTTGGCGATTATGAATTTTCTTTACAAGATCTTTCAAAAATCGAAAATGCAGCAGATAAAATAATAAAAGCAAAGAAAAACTTTATTAGAGAGGACGTGCCAATAAAAAAGGCTAAGGATTTCTTTACAAGCCATAAAGCTGATTATAAAGTTGCTATATTAAATTCTATTAACACAGACACAGTATCTCTTTATAGCCAGGGCGATTTTATTGATTTATGTAGAGGTCCGCATATTCCAAACACAGGTTTAGTAAAAGCATTTAAATTGTTATCTATTGCAGGTGCTTATTGGCAAGCTAATAGTTCTAACAAACAAATAACAAGAATATATGGTGTAAGTTTTCCTAAGGCTTCTCTGCTTGATGAGTTTTTATTGCGTCTTGAAGAAGCAAAGCTGCGAGACCATAGAAAATTGGGTAAAGAATTAGAGTTGTTTACTTTTTCTGCAGCAGTAGGGCCAGGCCTGCCTTTGTGGTTGCCTAAAGGCACTATAATAAGGAATAAACTTATAGAATTGTTAACTAAGGCTCAGGAGAAATTAGGGTATGATCAGGTAGTCACCCCTCACATAGCATCTAAACAATTATACGTTACATCCGGACACTATCAAAAATATAGTAAAGATACTTTTCAAAGTATTAAAAGTCCTGATGGTCAGGAGGAATTTTTGCTAAAACCCATGAATTGTCCTCATCATTGCGAAATATATAAAAGTAAACCTAGGACTTATAAAAATTTGCCTTTAAGGCTGGCTGAATTCGGAACGGTATATAGATACGAGCAAAGTGGAGAACTACATGGCCTAACGCGTGTCAGAGGATTTACGCAAGATGATGCTCATATATTTTGTATGCCAGAGCAGATAAAGGATGAATTTGCAAAAGTAGTTGATTTAGTTCTTTATGTCATCAAATATTTGGGTTTTACAGATTTTGAAGCGCAATTGTCTTTTATGGACCCAGATGATAAAGAAAAGTATATAGGTTCTAAAGAAAATTGGAATTTGGCGCAAAATCAAATAGAAGAAGTTTGTAAAGAGAAAGGGTTGACAGCAAAAATTATTTTAGGCGAAGCTGCATTTTATGGACCAAAATTAGATTTTATGGTCAAAGATGCCATAGGGCGCAGGTGGCAACTTGGTACAATACAAATAGATTATAATCTTCCCGAGCGTTTTGACTTAACATATATATCTCCATCTGATACGAAAGAGCGCCCGGTTATGATACATAGAGCACCATTTGGATCTTTAGAAAGGCTTATGGCTTTATTAATAGAGCATACAAATGGTAATTTACCTTTATTTATATCTCCTGTCCAAGTCGTAATATTGCCGATATCAGAGAAGCATAACTCTTACGCTATTGCGATGGAAGAGCAGTTAAAGTCATCAGGCATAAGAATTGATTTAGATATTAGAGCAGAAAGATTAAGTAAAAAAATTAGAGATGCGGAATTAAGGAAAATACCATATATATTAGTGATAGGGGACAAAGAAGTTGAGGACAAAACAATTTCTGTAAGAAAACGTACAGATAAAAATTTAATTTCTACTAGTTTAGACAATTTTATAAAACAAATAAATAAAGAACAGTATTTAAACATTATCTAAGGAGGGTATAATAATTATAGCAAACTACAATAATAAAGGATATAATCCTATGAGAAGGTTTCAGAGGAATCAGCCAGCGCATTTAACAAACGGAGCTATAAAAGCTTCTAATGTTAGGTTAGTCGGCGATAATATTGAACAAGGAGTATATCCAATAGAACAAGCTCTTGCTTTAGCTAAAGAAAGAGAATTGGATCTGGTTTTGATATCAACTAACGTAGATCCCCCAATATGTAGAATTATAGAATATGATAAGTTTCTTTATCAGCAAAAAAAGAAGAAGAAAGCTCTAAAATCGCGTAAAGTTGAAGTTAAAGAAATACGTTTTGGGCCTAACACTGATGAACATGATTTTAATTTTAAATTGAAACATGCTCAGGGTTTTCTTGAAAAAGGTGATAAAGTAAAAGTATCTCTATTTTTTAAAGGTAGAACCATAAAGTTTACTAGGTCTGCTGAAGAAATGTTATTAAAATTTGCAGATGACCTAAAAGATTTTGGTAAACCGGAACAAATGCCTAAATTAGAGGGGAAAAGGCTAATTTTTACTATCAGTCCAAAATCAAAAAAATAATTTATAATTTTTAATAGATGCCTAAAGTAAAAACTAATTCTAGCGCTAAGAAGCGTTTTAAAATAACGCCGACAGGAAAAATTACAAGGAAAAAAGCGTTTAAAAATCATATACTTACAAAAAAAACTACTAAAAGGAAACGAGTTTTAAGTAATACTGCTTTAGTAGATAGAGCTGATGTACCTAACGTAAAAAGAATGTTAAGGGCAATGTAAGTATGTTTTGTAAATTAAAATTATATATTTATTAATTCCCATATAGATTATAAATAAAAGATGCCTAGATCAGTAAATTCAGTAGCTTCAAGAGCACGCAGAAAAAAAGTATTAAAACTTACTAAAGGACAAATAGGAGCAAGGAGAAATGTATATACTGTTGCTAAAAACTCTCTTGAAAAAGGTTTAGTATACGCTTATGTACATAGGAAGCATAAAAAACGCGACTTTAGAGGTTTATGGATACAGAGAATAAATGCTGCTGTAAGGGAGCATTTAGATATTTCTTATTCAACTTATATTAATAAGTTAACTAATAGCAACATTATTATTAATCGTAAAGTTTTAGCAGAACTTGCTATTATTAAACCTAAAGTTATAGAATCAATTTATAAAGTTGCAACTAAGTAAAATTAGTTAGTGTAAGACTTTAGATTGTAATATTATTTTAATATATAACCATTATGTTAAGGACATATCAGCCTTCGAGGCGCAAAAGGGCTAATAAGCACGGTTTTAGAGCTCGCATGGCAACAAAAGCTGGCAGAAAAGTTTTATCAGCTCGTAGAGCAAAAGGAAGAAAGCACCTTATACCCTTGGTTTAAGGAAAATTGGAATTAGGAACTAAATATATTCTAGACATATTATATATAATTTAATGGTCGTAGATAAATCTTTTTCTTATAATAGAAGAGAAAGGTTAAGTGGATCGTTAGTTAGGAAAGTTATTTTAACGGGTAAGAGTGTTTATATTAAACCATATAAAATATATTGGTTATATGCACCTGGTACCAAACTTAATTTTTATCCTGTACGAGCATCAGTAGTTATAGGTAAAAGGATTGTACCAAAAGCAGCTAAGCGTAATCGTATAAGGAGATTAATAAAAGAAGCATACCGGATTAATAAGTTAGATCTTTACAGTCATATATCTTCTAATTATCCCAGCTTACAGCTATTGCTTGTAATTAATTTTATTAATAGGAATATTAATCATAAACTTATTAATATTAATGATGTTAAGTTAGAGATTAAGAAACTTATTCAATATTTCCTTTCTTTTTTATCAAAAGATCATAAATGATCAATATTATAAAATTTATACTGATAAAATTTATAAGATTATACCAAATAATAATCTCTCCACTATTACCTATAAGCTGTAGATTTTATCCCAGTTGCTCTGAATATGCTAAGCTAGCAATTATAAAACACGGTATAATAAAAGGTTGTTATCTGGCATTAGTAAGATTACTAAAATGCAATTCTTTATTTAAAGGAGGTATAGATAATGTCAAATAAAGTTAATAATCAATTTGATAGCTACGAGCAGATATTAGAGTACCTTTTTAATGGTTTATCTAATTTCTCTGATACTGGTAAAATAAAAAAGTATGATTTATCTAATATAAAAGGCTTTTGTAGTTACTTAGGTAATCCACATCTAAAATATAAAACTGTACATGTAGCAGGCACTAATGGTAAAGGTTCTGTCTCTTCTATACTTAAATCTGTACTTAGCGTTGCATCATATAAGGTTGGCTTATATACATCGCCACATTTATACGACTTTAGAGAAAGGATACGTATTAACTCCTTTAAAATTTCTAAAGAATATATAAGCTCCTTTGTTAATGAGAATATAAGTAAAATTAGAAATCTCGAACTATCTTTTTTCGAAGTTACTGTTGCAATGGCTTTTAAGTATTTTGCTGATAATAAAGTTGATATAGCTGTTATTGAAACTGGTTTGGGTGGTACTTTTGATTCAACTAATATAATCAAACCGATATTAAGTATAATAACTAATATTTCCCATGATCATAAAAATTATTTAGGCAGGACATTAAATAGCATTGCTATGGCAAAAGCCGGTATAATAAAAGATAAAATTCCTGTAATTGTTGGAAAATATAGTAAGCGATATAATGAAGTTTTTGAAAACGCAGCTGCAGAAAAACACACAAATATCTATTACGCAGATAAATACTATAAGCTTAAATTTATTAACGATCATCAGCTAAAAGTGTTAAAGCCTGGCAATAGTGAATATCAAATAATAAATACAGATTTGGGGGGAATATATCAGGAAGAAAATATAGCAACTGCCCTAAAGAGTATAGACGTATTAAACGCACAATTAGGTTTAAACATAGCACATGAGGCAGTCATAAAAGCCTTAGCAGATGTTAGAAACTTAAGTGGCCTTAAGGCCCGATGGGAGATAGTTTCGACTAATCCTAAAATTATTTTAGATGTCGCACATAATATCGCCGGAGTACGTAAATTGCTGAAACAACTAGACAGAGAAAATTATAATCAATTATTTTTTATCATTAATATGATGAAAGACAAGGATATCGGATCTATTATAAAAATTCTCCCTAAAGAGGCTATATGCTATTTTCCTGCTATAAATTATAAACGTGCAGCTTCTGAAGAAGATTCTTATTATCAAGCTTTAAAAAATAATCTTAAAGCAACTTATTGCAGTAGCTTACAGGAAGCTATAAGTGCTACTAAAAGCATTGCAAATAAAGACGACTTAATTATAGTATGTGGTAGTTTTTTCCTTATAAAAGATTATTGTTAAATTTATAAGCAATTACAGAGATTTCTATATTAGCATTTTTAGGTAGTTTGCTTACTTCTACACACTCGCGCGCAGGGAAATAATCTTCTTTAAAGTAACTACCATAGACTTTATTAATTTTATCGAAATCTCCCAAATTTTTCACAAATATTGATGCTTTTACAATATTATTTAGATACAAATCAGCTTTCTTTAGGATAGATTTAATATTTTGCATTATTTGATGGACCTCTGATTCTATACCATCGTTGACTAAAAGATTAGTTTTAGGATTTATTGGAAGTTGACCTGATACAAATAACATCCCATTATTTAATTTTATAGCCTGAGAATATGGGCCTATAGCTTCTGGAGCATCATTGGAATTTATAGTTTCCATAAATAAAATAGTTTATATCGATTAATGATAAATTTCGTTCATGTAGTATGGTTGTTGTTTAGTTATTTTTATGTCCTGTAGCATAGATGAATTCGCTCTAAGAGTAATAAAATAGCTTTTATAATACCCAAAAGGCACCCAATCTATAGACAAAGACCAGCAGTGTAAATTTCTAGTTATACCTATTTGCGTTGGTGCTATATCGTTATTCTTGAAATCGTAGCCAGAAGTAAATTTAACGCTAAAATTAGTAGTTACTGTTAGAGTACCGCTGAAATTTAAAGTTTGGTTAGATATAGATGGTCTGCCAGGACTCTTATTGTAATTATAGCTATAATTAACGCTAAAATCCCATGGAATATTGAAAGCAGCAAAATCTTCCGGACGATCATCTATTAGTTTAAGAGTCTGTATTTGCTCGGCAGTAAGCGTATTTGGATTTTTGTTATTAAATAATTTAACTGAATTTAAGCTTGTTGAAACGCTAAAATTAAAATTACGTAATTCGGGCCACATCTTATCTTGGAACCTTAGTATGTTAGTATTTTCGTAGTAGCCATCAGCTCTTTTCTTATATATATAAGGATCCCAATATCCAGAAAAATTTATTGATACAACTTTAAATAAAGTAGTACGCCCATTTAAGTTGAAGTTTTGTAATTTTGCTGTATCTGCAGTAAAATCGTACCCTGATGAAAAAGATAAGGCCTCGAAAATAGGTACTTTAGTATATCCAGAAGTATCAGTTTTAGATGGTACTTTTATTTCTAAATTATTAGATATATCTATACTAAGCAGGTTGCTAGCGTTCTTACTAGGGCCTGCATATAAAGAGTTTTCAAATATAGAATAATATTTAGTTATAATCTCACTACCCATATTATACGAGTATTCCCTATAGTATTTTTTACCACTTGGAGAAAAGCTATATCTAATAGATGGCGTAATTACATGCCTTATAGCTTTTATCATTTTATTTTCTTTGAACTCCTTCATACCATATATGTTAGTATTAACACTTATCCCGGATTGATAGTTATTAGCAATTTTAAAACCATTATTCCATAGTGTGTCGATGGCCATTGTTGAAGAGTTATATTTATATTCTATAGTTTTTATATACCATGTTTGTGTATAATTAACATATGGATTTACGTTAAAGAATTTAAAAAGTTTTAGATCTGCAGAAATAGGAACGCGCTGTTGCACACCTGTTTTTAAGCTATCTTGCCAACCAGGTTTAAGTAATAGGTAATCTTTTGTATATATCTGATTATTGTAGTTAGCAGAGTAGCTCGCATTTATTTTTTTATACCAAACAGATAAACTCGCATTTTTATTTATGTCTCTAAATGGGTAGAATTTTGATACGTTAAAATTTAAGTTAGGTAATGCTAAGTTAATATCTCGAGTTTGTAAATTTTGGTAATGAGTAAAAGATATACTCATTGAGTAAGGTGTGTACTTCCAGGTTTTGCTGTAGTTGATAGAAGAATTTAACGTACTGTTAACTCTATCGTTTATGCCTATATTATTTACGTTATTAGCAAAGTAAGAACTGGTTCCTATATCTACATTTGAACTAAACGAGCTCTCTTGACCAAGATTTATTGGCGAATGTGTCCAGGTAAAGCGATAATCATCCGAGCGCGTATAGGTATCAGTGTTTTTTTCGCCATTTATTTGTCTGCTAAAATTTAAGAGCAAATTGCCATTATATTTATACAGTTTTTTATACCTAGAATTTAATCGCATACCTAAACTACCATTGGTGTAAAGCGAACTGGTAGCAATTAAGTCTATATAATCATTAAATGCAAAATAATAGCCAAAATCATTAAGAAAGAAACCTTTTATAGAATCTTCCCCTGGTTTAGGTAAAATTAAACCCGATTGCCTTTTATTATTTTTAGGAAATATACCAAAAGGTAATAAAATAGGTACAGGGACGCCCAGTAATTCCGGATATACCGGCCCTGCTATTATAACGTTGTCAGTCATTTTAGCTTTAGTTATATGAAAACCAAAGTGTGGGTGGTTAGGTATATTACAGGTTGTGTATACAACATCTTTAATAAAAGCTTCCTTTTTTGAGAATAATTTTAGCTGGTTACTGCTTAAATATGCATTGTCTTGTTTACTAAAACTTTGCCAAAACTTACCTTTTTCTGTTTTGTAATTGTATAAAATAGTGTCTGCAGCTACTTCCTCAGAACCTTCTTTTAGAATGGGTACATCTACAAAATTTTTATTTAGAGAATCTTTTTTATACCCGGTTGCAGAAATTAGTTTGTTTTGTTCATCTATTTTTATAAACCCGGCTTCTATAGTAAAGTTTTTGTATTTAACTATGGCATTCCCGTACAAATAAATTTCTTTTTTGTCGTTATCGACAATAATCGAATCCTTAGCGCTATAATTAATCGCAGAATCTAGAACGTTAGCTTTGCCAGATTTATTTTTTATATCCTTAGTCTCAACTATAATAGGCTTATTTAATTCTCCATTTTCGCTGCTTTGAGCGATTATAGTATTATTAATGCCCAATAGAAAATAGGAAAATAATATTAACTTTAGTTTTAATTGCTTATGAGACAATTTTATATTAATTATTTTAACAGGATTAAATTATTAAGTTTAAGCTATGCTACGAAGCTACAAGTTTATTAAGCTATATTTCTTACTTATATGTGTATTTTTTATAAATACTTCTGTTTGTGCTTCTTTATATTTACCTAAAAATAATCAAATACTAAGAAGTAAAAAAGGGAGTATTGATGATATTGAGCAGGATGCTTTCAACTACCAAATAAAAACTATTGTTATCGATGCCGGACATGGTGGCCACGATACAGGCGCTAAAGGTTCTTTTTCTTTAGAAAAAGATAATTCTTTAGCTATCGCTTTGAAAGTTGGTCGTCTGATAAAAAGTAATTATCCAAATATTAGGGTAATTTATACTAGAACCACAGATGTTTTTATTCCTCTTATGGAACGTGCTGCTATAGCAAATAGAAATAAGGCTGACTTATTTATGTCTATACACTGTAATTCTACACGTTTAAAAAAAATTAAAGTCGTAAAGAAGGTAAATAAAAAATCGATTCATACAACCAAGTGGGTTGGAGACAGTAGTATTTTTGGCACTGAAACATATGTTTTAGGTTTACATAGAACAAAAGACAATCTTGAAGTTGCATCCCGAGAAAACCAAGTTATACTACTTGAAGAAGACAAAGGGAAAAAATATGAAAAATTTGATATTGATACCCCTGAAGGTGCTATAATGTATTCTCTAATGGCTAGCCAAAATCTTGAGAAAAGTATACTATTTGCTTCAAAGGTAGAAGAAAATTTTACGGCTGGTGGCAGACTTAGTAGGGGCGTTCAGCAAGCCGGATTTTTAGTATTAGTACAGACATCCATGCCTGCAGTATTAATAGAGGTAGGTTTTATGACTAATCCTAAAGAAGAAGCAATCCTTACAAGTAATAGCGGTAGAAATCAAATAGCTCAATCTATTTTTTCTGCTTTTAAAGAATATAAATCTTCAGTTGAAAAACTAAATTGATAGTAAAATAGTATAACTAATGTATAAGTAATTTATATTCTTATACATTATGAATGAAAGATTTAATTATACTAATAACAATCGAGCTAGGAGAGCTAATATATTCGTATATGTAGCAAGTGCGATATTAATCGTTGGAGTTGTAATATATATATTTAAAGCTCTATTTTTAGTGAATGCGCAGAAAAATCCATTTGTTAATAAAAATATAGATAAAAGTATATTAACAAACGAAGTATGCAGCCATATACAGACTATAGTTATTGATCCAGGGCATGGCGGCAAAGACGGTGGTACAAAAGGTCAGTATTCTTTAGAAAAAGAAAATACTTTAGCTATAGGATTAAAATTAGGTGCGATAATAAAAAAATATCATCCTTATATAAAAGTTATTTACACGCGTACAACAGATGTTTTTGTACCTCTGGAAGACCGTGTAGATATAGCAAATACTAATGAGGCGGATTTGTTTATATCTATACACTGTAATTCTGATGGTGTGCATACTGCTAAACATAGTCGCCGAGCAAGGCGCAGGGCATATTTCAGTAAATACATAACATCGTCTACAAAAACTAACGGAACAGAGACATATATATTAGATAACGACTATGTGTTAGAAGAAAATATTATTAATACAGACAATAAATATATGTTAGGCTCCCAAGCAAATAATAGTGTACTAGCTAATAATAATTATTTAGCAGTAGGGTATAATTACGAAGCAGAAGAGCCAGACCCTATAGATGTATTTAGAAGCCTTACAGGCCTTGGAAGAATGTACAATCCTCTAGCGCTTGAATTAGAATACGAAAGATTGAAAAAAAGCTACCAGGTAGCACGACTAATAGAAGCTGAATTTGCTAGCACAGGGCGTAAAAGTAGGGGAGTACACCAAAGTCATTTTTTAGTATTAAGGGAAACAATTATGCCTGCGGTATTGATAGAAACAGGATTTATTACAAATATTCAAGAAGAAGCCTATTTACATAGCGACCACGGGCGAAATGAAACCGCATCTAGTATATATAAAGCAATAAGCAAATATATAGAATTTGTTAAAAGTAGTATTTAATAATATCTTTATTACCTTGTTATGGTATTATTGATAGAGATACTTTAAATTAACAATATAAACATGAAAATGAATAACGAGCTAAAAATAGGCTTTTTAGTAATTACTGCATTAATACTTTTTATTTTAGGTTACGCATTTATAAAAAATAAAAATATATTTTCTACTAATCGTACTTATTATATACTATGCGATAATGTTTCGGGTATATCTGTTTCTGATCCGGTAAGTGTACGAGGAATAAAAATAGGTGTAATAAAAGAATTTAAGCTTCACGATAATAGTGTAAAAGTAGCAATTGAAACAAATGGGAAAATAAAAATTCCTGATAACAGCGTAGTAAATATCGATGGGGGGAACCTGTTTGGTAGAAAACAATTAAGCCTGGTAATTGGCAATAGTTTAGAAGAAGCAAAGGACGGTTCAATGTTTAATGTAGAGCAAGCTAAAGGTATATTTGCTGAACTAGACCCGATCAAAGAAAATTTAAATATAACTTTAAGGAATCTAAATAATGCCATTGATTCTATAAATGTTATTTTAGACAACAACACTAAGCAAAACTTAAAAAAATCTGTGGAAAGTTTAGCAAATACTCTGGATAACTTCCAGAGATTTAGTAAAACTTTAAATAACCAAAGTGGAAATATAGCTAGTGTTATTAGCGAGGCTAAATCGTTTACAAGATCTCTCAATAAAACGTTCCCTAAATTAGATAATACGATAGCTAACTTTGAAGCT
This sequence comes from Candidatus Krakonobacterium acarorum, assembly GCA_050311575.1. Classification (GTDB taxonomy): domain Bacteria; phylum Bacteroidota; class Bacteroidia; order SolTP2; family SolTP2; genus Krakonobacterium; species Krakonobacterium acarorum. The sequence goes on from JBNOKO010000001.1 coordinate 826,482, forward strand.
CTGAGTTCTCAATTTAAAGGTGTCAATTTTAAGACTAGTTTAATGAACACACAAAAGACTTTAGATAAAATAAATGCATCTTTCGTTGCACATAATAATATTATGAGCGCCTTATTTAACGATGATAAATTATACCATAATCTTATACAAACCACTGCTGATTTAGATCGCTTGTTGGTAGATATACGTAACAATCCGCAATCTTTTTTCCATTTCTCTCTTTTTGGTAAAAAATTAAACTTAAAACAATCTACATATAAAGTACAGGATGCGCCTGTTCTTAATAAACCTTAGTTTAATATGGCTATTAAGCAATTTATAGAAATAAATAACTTTAAAATATTTGCTTACCATGGTTTTTACGATGAAGAGCAAAAACTTGGTAATTGGTTTAGAATAAATTTAAAAATAGGTTTAAACTTTTTACAAAGTGCGCAAACAGATTCACTAGCCGATACTCTTAACTATGAAAAAGTGTTTGAAGTTATTAATCTACAGATGCAAATCAAATCTAGATTACTAGAGCATGCAGCTATGCGTATAGCTCAAAATGTAATTCTCTTGGAAGCCTCAATCAACTATTTAAAAATTAAAATAGAGAAATTGTTAGTGCCTATTGATTATAACGTAGAAAGTACTGCTATTGAGTTAGAATTAACTGACAATGATTTAAAGCAAAATCACCAAACTGTATAAAAGCATAACAGTAGAAGAATTTGAAAAATATTTGCTTTTATAACCCCTATATGCATGATTTTAAAAAAATAATTAGGCATCGCCAAACATTTACTTAAAATCAGGTGCCATACCATACCACTTTTCTATCTACTTCCCTTGTTTGTCTTGCTGCTGACACTTTGTATTTAACTGTTTATATTTTGTGGTGTTAGTAGTATTAAGCTAACTGCGTAAGTTTGCTTTTGGGTATCTATGTGCGTTTGCCATGGTTTTATAGACCCATCTGTTATCTCCTATTCTTCATTTTTAGAATTTCTTTAGCTTCTTTGGTCTCCCTTTACCATCGCCCTCTACATGCCCTTAGCCTAACACTAAAAAGCATAGAAGCCAAACTAACCTCAAACCTATTAATATCCATAAGGTATAAGATAAAATATTTATATCTTTATACTTAAAACATTTGAGATATCAATAGCCATACAAACTTTATGGAACACTGTACTAAACTTTTACTACTTATTGGTGCTTTATCAATATTTAGTTACGCTGAGGTTAGCCTCCATGGTACTAAAATCATCAAAGTAACCTCCAAAATAGGTGCGCCAGAGTATTTACTAGTAAAAAGGGTCTTTAAAACCTTTAACCTGGTAACATCTATTGAAAATTATAAAAATTATGTGTTATTAGTAAACTATAACAAGCAAAGAGGCAATCAGTTATACAAACTATTAACTGATAGAAGCCCCCTGCATTTGCTTCCATTGGAGAGTGCTAAATGGCTGCTGTTATTCTAAAATTATAGATGGACTCATAAGATTCAGCGTATTTGTTCATGATAAATATAAAAGGGATACATAGATATATTACAGGCATTCGATGGAAAAGGGCGTAAATCAAACCCATAGATTGAAAAATATATCTGGTATTACTCAAATAAAAAAAACTAAGATAGTGTTAAGTTATAGTGATAATTATGACGGTGTTGGCCGCTTGCATGGTAATTCCTGGGCATTATTCCAACATATTAATATTACAAATAAACCAGAATAATACAGAAAAAAAAAGATTAGAAAGGATCTTAAGACTGTTTACAGAAGGTGCCCCATGGCACAAGCTATATTTATAATTAAAACATTTACTATAGAAATAGCTATAAATCAATATGCAAAATCTTACTAAATATTTGTTCTTACATATCCTCTTATTTACCATATGCTTTGCTGCCTGGGGACAGCAGCCACCATATAAACGAGGCACACCCCAGTATTTATTAGAAAAAAGAGGGTTTAAGATTTTTAAGTTAGGTGATCCTATTGATAAATATGAAGAATATGTACTATTATTAGATGACGACGATAAATATAACGATATTAAAACCTACCAGGTTTTGACCTACAGACACCCCAGGTTTGCAACCATAGGAGATTCCATAGAAATAAATGATATTATTTTAAGTGAATATAATGGTCTTATAATATCCATAGATGTATTTGTAGATGGTGAATATAAAAAACCTTTTTTAAGGTCTTTGCAGGCAGATTATGGTAGTGGGCACAAACCAAACCCGTATACTGAAAATTATAACTGGTTTGCTTCTAATGATAAAGATGATATAGAACTAATTTATAGAGATAATTATGATGGGCAGGAAGATCACCTCAATGGTAATGGCTGGGCTTTATTTCAAGACGTTAATCTTACAAAAGAGGCTGAAGAACAAAAGGACATAAATGACTTTTAAAATGTGTCTATAGCTGGCAACATAAAAAATATATTATAGGAATAATTTTATGAGGTGAGACCTATAAAATTATACATTAGACCCAAACAATATAACTAGCCCAACCTATTTACTACAAATCTTAAAAACCTATGGGATATCCAAAGGCCTTTGTAAAGTCTGTAAACTAAAATTAACTAGCAAACCTGGTATAAAGGACTTAATAACTGTGTATGTTTATGTCACCGACTTTTTCATTAAAAATAATTATCGAAGCTTAGATTTCTTGCGGAGTGAGTTTAAAGGCAAAGCAGAGCGTACGGTGTTATTCATAGCTATTGCAACTACTTTCTTAGCAATTACGAAAGGCGGTAGTACTTAACGTTGGCTTTCCTGGACTACGTTAAAGTTGGGATGTTTACGGCTGTTAGACGTCTTGTGTAGGCCACGCTAGCCAAAGCACATACCTATGTGGGCAATAGTTACTATAGATGACTTTCCGATACCGCCAAACTAAGTATTGCAGAAAAGTAAGTAAAACCATTGGAGATCCAAGTGGCAAGGCAGACATTAAAATTATCAATAAAGATGAAACAGCGCAAAATAGAAATAACCCTAAGCACAAATAAGCTTGTTTGATCCTATATCTTCGATGTTTGGGAGTGCGGATATATAACTGAGGTATGCCTCGTAAACTTATAGTTAAATCTTTCTTTTAATCGCTATGTCGCATTATTTTCTGCATTATTGATAAATTTAGTGTTTGCTACCTCCAGGCATTTATCGATATCTATTTTGTGTAGTGTTGTAAGTTGTACTAGTGAAAATAGGGCGTCTCCTATGGTATTTGCTATTGTATTTTGGGTAGTTTCTCCAGCTGTGTACTGCTGATATTCAAGTTTAAATTTATCTAAATTTTTAAATAGTTCGTCCTTAGTTTGTTGTTCGTTTTTACAGGCATTTATATTGTTATACTTTTCGTTTATAACTTTGGCTTTTAATAGTGTAGGTAATGATTTTGGAAGTCCTCCAAATATAGATTTTTTCCCTTCTTTATTCATTTTTGTTAGCTCCCAATTGCGCCTTACTTCTTCCTCGGTTGAGATTTTCAGGTCTCCATATATGTGAGGATGCCGTCTTATGAGCTTATTTTTTATTTCTAATATTATATCTAATAAGCTGAAGAGATTTTCTTCGCTCCCAATAGTAGTATAAAAAAGTATATGTCCCAGTAAATCACCTAATTCATCTTTAATAGCCTTAACATCATTGTCTAATATTGCCTGTGATAGTTCATATACTTCCGACAGTGTTAAAGTACGCAAAGTCTCCAGATTTTGCTTTTTATCCCATGGACATTTTTTGCGCAAATCTTGTATTATATCTATTAAAGTTTTGAACTCTTGGAGAGTTTTATCGCCCATATGTGCTAAATTTTGTGTTTTTATATTCTATACGATTTTCTATAGATTTAGCTAAAGTTACTGAATTAGTATACTCTATTTCTGAATCAGGTGAGATACCTTGAGATAGAACACTTATTTTTATGTTAGGATTTATTTCCAAGATTTTTTTAGAAATGTAAAAAGTTGTGGTATCGCCTTCAGGTGTAGAATTTAGAGCAAATATTATTTCTTTAACCTCTGGATTTATTCTGTTGTATAGTGACTGAATGTTTAGTTTGTCCGGACCAACGCCGTCTACAGGCGCAATCACGCCATTAAGTACATGGTATAGGCCGAAATATTCGTTGGTATTTTCTATAGCTATTATGCCTAATATGTCTTCAACCATGCAAATAACATGCGCATCACGTTTATTTGATTTGCATATATTGCATATGGTTTCATCAGCTATATTTCCACATATTTCGCATATATGTATGTCGTTTTTAAGTTTTGTAATAGCCTTAATTAAGTTGTCTACGTCACTGTCATTATTATTTAAAATGTAGACTGCCAGACGCAGCGATGATCTATAACCTAAGCCTGGCAGTTTTGATAATTGATAAATTACATCTTTTAGTAATTGGGAAGTTATATTTAACAAAATACAGTAAGGATTAGTTTATTTGCTTATAACTTTTGTCACTAGTTCAGCTGCTTCTTTAAGTAAAGTTGCAGATAATACTTTTAACCCCGATTTGTCAATTAATTCTTTAGCTTCTTTGGCGTTTGTACCTTGTAATCTAACTATTATAGGAATTTTTATTTCGTCTCCCATATTTTTATATGCATCTATTATACCTTGAGCAACTCTATCGCACCTAACTATCCCACCAAAGATATTTACTAATATTGCTTTTACATTTGGGTCTTTTAAAATTATTTTAAAGCCAGCTTGCACAGTTTCGGCGTTAGCTGTTCCTCCAACGTCAAGAAAGTTAGCCGGGTCGCCACCAGCAAGTTTAATTATATCCATGGTTGCCATCGCTAAACCTGCACCGTTTACCATACAACCGACATTACCATCTAGTTTTACATAGTTAAGATGATTTTCTCCTGCTTCAACTTCAGTGGGGTCTTCCTCGTCTTTATCACGTAATTCGATAATATCAGGATGCCTGTAAAGAGCATTGTCGTCTATATTAACTTTTGCGTCTACTGCAATAATTTTGTCGTCGCTAGTTTTTAAAGCAGGGTTAATTTCAAATAAAGAGGCATCGTTTGCAACATAGGCTTTGTATAGTTGCATTATAAACTTTACCATTTCTTTCATGGCAGTGCCATTTAACTTTAGGTTAAAAGCAATTTTTCTTGCTTGAAACATCTGTAGGCCTACAGCAGGATCTATATATTCTTTATGGATAAGCTCAGGCGTTTTTGTAGCTACTTCTTCTATGTCCATCCCACCTTCGGTACTGTATACTATAGCGTTACAGTTTTTGGCTCTATCTAGTAATATGCTTATGTATAACTCTTTAGGTTCTGAATCGCCTGGATAGTAGGCATCTTCAGTTATAAATACTTTGCGCACAAGTTTGCCTTCTTTGTCTGTTTGTGGAGTAACTAAGCGCATCCCTAGTATTTCTGAAGTTTTTGCTTTTACTTCATCTAAACTTTTGGCTAATTTTATACCACCGCCTTTGCCTCTACCTCCAGCATGGATTTGAGCTTTAACAACCCAATATTTTGTTCCAGTTTCGCCTTGAAGCTTTTTTGCAGCTTCTAATGCATTGTTAGCATCAGTAACTAATATTCCTTTTTGAGTATTAATCCCAAATTTATTTAATAATCCTTTGGCTTGATATTCGTGAATATTCATTTATTAATATATTATATTTTTCGAGTAAATAAAGAACTTAAGAACCTTAGTAATTCCATAATTTTCAAACTTAATAAATTTATCGTAATTTTTTCGTTTTTAATAATAAAGCAATGTAGGATAATAAAAAATATATAACAGTTAAAACGCTTAGATGTATTAATTCGGGCTTGATGTCTTGCAGTGATGCCCCATACATAAATAATTTTCTAAATGCGGCTAGAAATGGTGTCAGTGGTATAATTTGGGCTATATATTGTATTATTATAGGCATTTGGTCTATAGGCCATGTAAACCCTCCTATAACGAAACTCGGCGTTGCAATTACCATTAAAAACTCTGTCGCTTTAAGTTGCGATGGTAGTAGTATACTAAATATTACTCCTAGATACGATACAGCAAAGATGAATAAGTATAATAGTGCTATTAAAGGCCCATAATCGATACTAAATGGTATTTTAAATACAGAGAATAACAATAAATAAATTATTAAAATCGGTATAACCCCAATCCAAAATATTAAGGGCTTTATAATTAAAGCTTGCCATCTGTGCGGTAGTTTATTTAAAAATTCAGTCTTAAATGTGTTTTGTTCGAATTCTCTAGAAAAGCTTAATGCTATAGCTAATAGCAATACTTGTTGTAGTATGGTTCCTAGCAACCCCGGATATAAGAAATACATGTAATTACTAGAGTTATTAAAATTTTTTACGTAGCTAACTGTAAATGGGTCGTATATTGTACTTGCGTTGCTTAATGGCACTCCCATTTTTTTCATGGTCTCTATTTTTATACCTGCACTAAACGTTGCAAGTACTACCTGTATGTTTTTTGAAGCATAATTAGCTGTTAAAATATTTGCCAGGTTAACGTCAACGGTTATGTTAGTATTTTTGCGTTGTAGTATGCTTGCCTGGAAGCGCTCTGGTATTATTACTATTGCATCGAAACCATTGTCTATTATCTCTTGCTTTAGGTTGCTTGTTTCCGCTAAAACTTTTTTTACGATTAAAGTTTCATTATCGTTTAGCATGTCTAATAAGCGGTTGCTTAAGGGCGAGTTGTCTTTGTCTATTACCAGGATTGGTAGGTCTGTAACTTTACCTTTTTTGTATACAAAACCAAATAATACTCCGTAAATAATAGGGGCAAGGAAGAAAATTATTATTACCGTAGTATTTCTAGAGAATAATTTAAGCTCTCTTATTAATAGTTCTAAGTAGATTTTCATTGTAGTTTGGTTTGTTATAATGTATGCTTGGTTTGAAATATTTTAGTTCAGGTTTTATTTGTTTAATAATCTGTAATCGATAATTTCAATATCAGGGTATTGTGTTTTATTAAAATAAAAATAATCATCAGGCAGGTTAATGTTATGAGATTCTTTTAATATGCTGTATTCATATTGAAAGCCTGATTTATCACTAAAGTTAATTTTTTTAATCGTGTAATGTTTTTTGTCTATTATAAATTGAATTTTAAAAAATGGTGAGTTTTTTAGAACGAATATTGTTATTGTATAGTTAGAATCATTTGGCTTGCTTTCGTCTATTACTTTGTAGTTTTTGCTTTGGGCCTGTATATTAATTAAATCGAAAGGATTTAATGTTTTAAAGTTTTCGTCTATGGTATTTATGTATACTTCGTTTTGGTCTTTTATGCGGGTTTGGATAATGCTTTTGTCAGCGAATATTTCCAGCTTTTCATTCTCTATTTTGTATTTGTCTAAGCCTTTTTTTAAAAAGATTGTACCACTTTGTTCGTCTGTATGCTTGCTTTCTATATCTACCTGTTTGTATGTAAATTCAATTTTTAATGTTTTGTATAAAGAATATTTGTCCGATACCTTAGTTATAGTAGCAACAGCATGCGGATCGCTATCGGGATTGGTATCTGTTTGATAAATAAAAGAAAGAGATAGTAGAGTTAACAGTATCTTCATTGTTGTAATATTTATATGTCGATTTTAATCTATTTTTAATATTAAAAATAGATTAAAATCGACATATGTTGTTATAATATTAGAATGTTATTTTTTTTGCATTCTTCTATCATATCTTTAGGCCATAAGCTTGAGTGTACTTCGCCAATGTGAGCTTTGCGTAAGAAAAACATACATAATCGAGATTGCCCTATACCACCACCTATTGTCTGTGGAAGCTCTTGGTTTAACAAACGTTTGTGCCAGGGTAGAGTTTTTCTATCGGTTGCAGAACATAATTCTAATTGTTTTTCAAGAGCTTCTTTGTTAACTCTTATACCCATTGATGATACCTCGAAAGCATTATTTAATACCGGGTTATATAAAATTATATCACCATTTAATCCCAAGAATCCATCGTCGTTTTTTGTTGTCCAATCGTCGTAGTCTGGAGCTCTTAAATCGTGCTCTTGGCTGTTAGATAGTTTGCTACCTATACCCATTATAAAAATAGCACCATGCTTTTTCGCAAATTCGCTCTCGCGCTCTTTAGGAGATAAGTTGGGGTACATATCTAAAAGTTCTTGCGAGTGTATAAATGTTATTTGATCCGGCAATACGGCTTTACCTAGTTTAGGGTAAGTATTAATAACATTAATTTCTACGTTTCTTATAGCTGTATATATTTTATTAACTATGTCTTTTAAGGTTCCTATATTTCTATCATTTTTATTGATTATTTTTTCCCAGTCCCATTGGTCTACGTATATTGAGTGTATGTTGCTTAGCTCTTCATCTCTTCTTATAGCATTCATATCTGTGTACAACCCTTCATTTTCTTTAAAGTCGTAATCAGCCAGGCATATACGCTTCCATTTAGCAAGTGAATGCACAACTTCTGCAATCTTTCCACCTAGAGCATCAACTGTAAATTCAACTGGGCGCTCAACGCTATTCAAGTTATCGTTGTAACCAGACTCTCGTAGTACAAATAAAGGAGCTGTTACTCTTATTAGGTTTAGTTGCTCGGATAACGACTTTTGAAAAGAGTCTTTAATGAATTTTATAGCTTTCTCTGATTCTATAAAATTTAATGCTGGATGATAGTTTTTTGGAATATTTAACATTTTTGATTATTATAATATATGGATAACTTTAAGATTCTGCAACTAAATTATTTATTTAGCAAAAATAAAACTATTGCAAAAATAATTACTCAAAATTTTAAATAATTTGCTTTTCAAATACTAAAATGGAGTTAAATATTTTTTCATCGTTGGTGTTTATTGATAATTATTATTTTCCATTTATAAGAATCATTAACTTTTAATGTGCTCCAGGATCAAGTAAATATAAAAACCTAAGGGTAACTAAAAAAGCATGCAAATAATTGAATTTGTGTATTTAATTATTTATAAGGTCTTAACTATTAAATATACTATGCCTACTATAGATTATAAATATTAAAAATAATCTGAAAAGAAATTCTAAATAATACAAAAATATACTTATATTAAAATTCATACAATAATACAAATTAATAATGAAGACACGTTATAATAGAACTAAAATAGTTGCTACCATAGGTCCGGCTTCGAGCACTAAAGAGGTTATTACCGAGCTGATTACTGCTGGCATGAGTGTTGCAAGGTTAAATTTTTCTCATGATACACATGAGTCTCACAAGCGCACGATTAATCATATCAAGGAAATAAACGAAGCTACTGGTAAAAATGTTGCTATACTTGCTGATTTACAAGGGCCTAAAATTAGAATAGGAGAAGTTGAAAATTCTGCTATTGCGCTTAAAGCTAATAGCGAAGTGACTTTAATGTCAGGTAAAGATAAATCAACTGTTAATAGTTTATATATATCTTACGAGGGACTGAATAACGATGTTAAAGTTGGTGAAAAAATTCTAATTGATGATGGAAAAATTAATTTGGAAGTTATAGAGGTTAATAATAATATAGTAAAGGCTAAGGTTATTTATGGGGGAATGCTAACGTCTAATAAAGGAGTAAATTTTCCTAACACTATCACTAAGCTATCTTGCCTAACGCCAAAAGATCTTAAGGATCTAGATTTCATAATAGAAAATGATTTAGAATGGGTTGCCTTGTCCTTTGTAAGAACAGAGGACGATATAATTCAATTAAAAAATATTTTAAAACAAAGAAATGCTGACATAAAAATTGTAGCTAAAATAGAAAAACCAGAAGCCGTAAAAAATATTGATAAGATAATAGAGGTAAGTGATGGTATAATGGTTGCCCGTGGCGATTTAGGTGTAGAGATGAGCATGGATCAAGTACCTATAGTCCAAAAACAGATAGTTCAAAAATGTATTAAAGCTGCTAAACCAGTAATAATAGCAACGCAGATGTTGCAAAGTATGTTAGAGAATCCAACGCCTAGTAGAGCTGAAATTAACGATGTAGCCAACTCTGTAATAGATGGTTCGGATGCAGTTATGTTGAGTAACGAAACGGCAGTAGGCCTGTATCCGGTAAAAGCTGTAGAGGCAATGTATACAACTATTAAAAGTATAGAGAGAGACTATTATAATTATAATATAAACATAAATTCAATTGCTAAAGTATCGCTTGATACCAGCGCAGATTCGGTATGTGCATCTGCTTGTCAGATAGCTGATCAGGTTAAAGCAGTTGCACTGGTAGGGATGACTTGGTCTGGGTATACGGCATTAAAATTATCCAGTCATCGACCAAGGTCATTCATTTACATATTTACTGCGAATTCAAAATTATTGCGAACCCTGAGTTTAGTTTGGGGAGTACGGACGTTTAACTATTCTAATATTGATGCGAATACGGATACTACTGTTCAAGAGGTAAATGCGTTTTTACAACAAATGGGATTAATACAGGTAGAAGATATAATAATCAACACCTTTGCAGCACCTTTAAAAGCTAAATTGCGTACTAACTCTATAAGGATTACTAAAATAAGTTAAAAATAAATTATATACTGTTTTAAATGCATATCGGATTATTTTTAGGTTCGTTTAATCCTATACACTATGGACATTTAATTATTGCTAGTTACATGTTTCATTATTATAATTTTAATGAAATATGGTTTGTTATAAGCCCTCATAATCCGATGAAAGAGGATGCAGAGTTGCTTGACGAGCAGATAAGGTTGAAAATGGTAGAAATGGCTATTTGCAATCAAGATAATTTTAAAGCTTTAGATATAGAGCTTAGCTTGCCAAGGCCATCCTATACAATAAATACATTAAATGTCTTAAAATCAAAGTATAGTTCATATAAATTTAGTTTGATAGTAGGTTACGATAATATAGTCACGTTTGATAAATGGAAAGACTACAATAACATATTAGAACGATATAAAGTGTATGTTTATCCGCGTATATCCAATGAACACTATAAAAATAGCATAGAACAACACGAATCGATTATAATGACTAAGGCTCCCATTATAGAAATATCTTCAACTTTTATACGTAAAGCTATTTCGCAAGGTTTATACCTAGATTATTTTACTACTATTGAAGTTTTGAATTTTATTAAAACGAAACAATTATATAAGAAGTAGACTATACTTGTTATAATCTACTTCTTATATAATCAGGATAAACTTAGCAAGCTCCCGTATCGCACTTTTCTAACCAAGGATTTAAAATCTCTCGCCATAAAATGCTCTCTGGAATACCTGGTTTACGTTTACCAAAAATTTGCACTATTAATTGGTTATCTTTATTGTAAGCTTCTATACTATGTATAATAGTTTTTTCACCTTGTACATCATCAGTTGGTTTTTTTACTAACCAAATATTATCAATTGCGTCTTCATTGAGATGCATATTAAATTCATCGTCTAATATGTTAAACCATTTCCCTGTTTCCAGAATATTAGAGGATTTACCTGTATGGATTTGTATGATGCCTTCATTCCCAACAAATACCATTATTTCGGCTTCTTTTTGTGATATTTGTTTAAAAATATCTTTCATTGAATCAATAGAAATTTGCTGTGCATATCCTTCAGGAGCTAGTCTTAAAGCCTGCGTGCGCGATACACCGAATTTTTTTAGTAGTAAGAAGAAGTCATGAGTGTCTTTTAGCTCTGTCCACTCTTTTTGAAAGTTTACTATGTCTATATCGGCAATTGGTTTCGTTGTATCGGTTGTGTTTTCGTCTTTTATAATGTTAATTTCAGTGTTTTGATTGGGATCTTTGTATTTATCAACTAAGTTGTTATAAGCTTCGATGTTGCTTTTATCAGTTAAATATATTTTGTGTATAGCTGTACCATTTTTAGAAAAAAATTGTAAACTTTTTCGATTATCTTCAATTATGGCAAAAGCAAAGTTCCATTTTCCAATGAAAATTCTTAAATCTATGTCTGGATTTACAGCTAAACCGATATGAGGGGATTCGAAGGAAATATTTTTGTAAATCCCTTTTCTTTCGTGTACACAATCTTCGTTACGTGTTAGGGCCATTACATAACCTAAAGTATGAACTTCTTTAAGTATTTCTTTACAATCAGGCTTTAGCACTATAGCACTACTACCAATGTTGGTTGATAATAACTCTAACTCGCTAACATTTAATTTATTGGCAGCTTCTCTTATGCGCATTTTAGGATTTTCTTTTTTTAAAGTTTCCCAAAGCGTTTTTAAATTTTCTTTCATATGTTAATATTTAATAGTTTTTAGTTATAATTTATGTTGGAATAACCAATGGGCATTGAAAAGTTTTGTGTATCATTAGCTCTACAGGTATTTTGTAAGTTTTGTGTATTATATCACAGGTTATAACTTTGCTTGGAGGACCGAATGCGACTGCTTGTCCTTGTTGTAAAAATAAAATTTTGTCTGTATATATGCTTGCAAGATTAATGTCGTGTAATATGCATATTATAGTAAATTTTCTTTGGCTAAATTTTTTTAATAATTGTAGTAAGGTACGTTGCCGAAATATATCCAGGTTGCTTGTCGGTTCGTCAAGAAATAAATAGGCATTAGGCATATCGTACACCTGAGTTAGCATTCTGGCTACTTGTACTTGTTGTTGTTCGCCTCCAGATAAAAGGGCATAGTTGCGATTTTTTAGATGCAAGATTTTGGTTTCTTCCATCACTTGGTGTGCCAGGCTTATGTCGTAGTTTTTAGGAGTGTTAGTAAAATGTGGATATCGACCCATTATTACTAATTCTTCCACTGAAAATGGAATATTTGTAGAATACTTTTGCGATAGTACAGCCCTTGTTTTTGCTAATTCTTCTATACTATAATCATTTATGTTTTTCTCATTCAGAATAATGTCTCCTTTTGTCAATAGATGTTCTTTACATAATAATTTTAGTAATGTGCTTTTCCCTGCTCCATTTGCTCCTAATATACCTAGTATTTCTCCGCTTCTTATAGAAAAGCTGATGTTTTTAATTAGAGTATTGTAGGATATATTTTTAACTTTAAGCATATAAAATTTAAGTAAACAAGTATTTTTTTCTGTCTTTAAGTATTATATATATGAATATAGGGACTCCTACCAGGGCTGTTATTATTCCTATTGGGACCTCAGATGGTGCTACTATTACTCTGGATAGCAAATCAGCCAGGCTTAGTAATATGGCTCCTAATATCGCTGATGCAGGTAGAATAAGTCTATTGTCCGATACAAAGCATAAGCGTAATATATGCGGGGTTACCAGGCCAATAAAACCTATAACGCCAGTCATAGATACTGCAGCGCCAACAGATAAAGATGTAAGTACAATAATTAGTTTTTTTATTTTATTAACACGAATGCCCAGGTAGTTTGCTTCTTCATCTCCTAAAGATATTGCGTTTAGAGATTTTCCTAAGTAAGCCAGTATAAGAGTTGGGATAAGTGTAAAAGGAATAAGCGCATTTACTGTAGTCCAGTTGCTACCACCTAAACTTCCCATAGTCCAGAATGTTATACTGCGCAACTGTTCGTCGGTTGATATGTAACTTAATAAACCAGTAAACGATCCTGCAAGAGCGTTTATTGCAATACCAGAGATAAGCAAAGTAGTAATCATAGCCTTGCCTTGTATAAGCGATAGTTTGTATACTATTGTAGTAGTTAATATTGCTCCTATAAAACTTGTTATTATCAAACTGTAGGCTCCTAAGATATAGCTAAGGTTAAATAATATGCTATGCAGGATAACTATGTGTAATGAAGCAAATAAGCTTGCACCAGCAGATATTCCTAATAATCCTGGTTCAGCCAAAGGGTTTTTAAATAATCCCTGCATAGAAGCTCCTGTTATGGCTAAGCAAGATCCAACTAATATGGCGCATATTGCTCGCGGTAGTCGGATGGCAAATAGTATGGGTTCTTTGTCTATATGTATATCTAATACCCCTATTCTATACATTATAATGTCAGCAAATTCTGGAAATGATATCTTAACAGCGCCTAAACAAAGCGATAGTATAAATACTACAACTAAAATAATACTTAGGCTTGCCAATATTATTCTATGTTTTTTGTATATGCCGGATTTAGTTGATGTGCTTTGCAAGTTCTTGTATTGCTTGTCCAAGTCTTGGCCCGAAGCCCGTAAGAAGTTGTCCATCCATTTCAATAAATTTTTTGTTTTTACCTGCTTTAGTTTGCATTATACCCTGCACCTTAAGTAAACCCAATTCGCCACCTAGACTTTTAAGTCCAGAATCAAATAATAATATTACGTCTGGATTTGCGCTTATTAAGCTTTCGGGCGTTAATGGTTTAAAATTATCGAAGCTGTTAATAGCATTAGTTGCACCGGCTAGCGTTATCATTTTATCTACCTGTGTGTTTTTGCCTGCTACTAATAGAGTCCCTGTACCCCTTGCATAAATAAATAATATTTTTATGTTTTTATTATTACCTATGTATTTTTTAGCATTGGATAAATCATTGTCTAGTTTGGCTATAATATTTTTTGCTTCCTTGTCTCTATTGAAACTATGGGCGATATCGTTTATTAATTGTTTTGTATTATCTACAGAAAAAGTTTGTTTGAATAGCATTACTTTAACTTTTGCATTTTTCAGCTGTTGTAAAGCGTTCTGGCTTAATTCGTTTTCTAGTGCCAAAACTACGTTAGGTGATAAAGATAATATACCTTCAATAGAAATATTTTGTCTATGTCCTATTTTAGTTTTTTCTTTTAGTAATGATTTTGGGTAAGTACTTGTTGCATCTACACCTACAATGTTTTTTTCAAGTCCTAAGTCAACTAATATTTCACTAATAGTGCCGTTAACAGATACTATACGGATATTGTTACTATTATTATATGTAGGGCCTGTGTTAAAAATGGAACCAAGGAAGTGTGCTAAAGTAAGAATTATAGTTTTCATATTTTGTTAAACCTAGATTTTAATAGTTGGAAGGCAAAATTAGTTATTTTATTTAGATTTAATCTAATAAATGCCAAATTTTTTGTGTTCTTCCAAGATTATTGTAAACTGATTTTTTATTGTGGTTTCAGCGTTAACAATTGGGAGTGGGAAACTTATTATTTTTTATTTCTTTGCTAAAATAAGCTTATGGATTCAATAAACGTATATAATGGCTATTGCTAAACAAACAATTAGCTTAAAATCTTTCTTAATTACTTATATTTGTTGTTTTTGCTAACAAACCGTATTATCGAAAATTCGTTTTTTAGTTTTAAGCAAACTATTTTGCTGGTTATAAACAGTTGTTTTAAATGTCTGATAATATAAATAATACCGGAGGAGATAAAATAATTCCGGTAAGCATAGAGGATGAAATGAAATCAGCCTACATAGATTATTCTATGTCGGTTATAATATCTAGGGCTTTGCCTGATGTGCGAGATGGCTTAAAACCAGTGCACAGGCGTGTGCTTTATGGTATGACGGATATTACAAGCGGGAAGTCGTATAAAAAATCTGCTCGTGTAGTAGGGGATGTACTTGGTAAGTACCATCCACATGGCGAAAGCTCCATATATGATACTTTGGTGCGTATGGCTCAACCTTGGTCAATGCGATATCAACTGGTTGATGGACAAGGAAACTTTGGATCCGTTGATGGGGATGCACCTGCTGCAATGCGTTATACAGAAGTTAGGCTGTATAAGATAGCTGAAGATATGCTTATTGATATTGATAAGGAAACAGTAGATTTTGGTTTAAACTTTGACGATTCTCTTCAAGAACCATTAGTTTTACCTACCAAAATTCCTAATTTATTAATAAATGGGGCTAGTGGGATTGCTGTTGGTATGGCAACAAATATGGCTCCTCATAATCTATCAGAAGTTATTGATGGTATAATATCTTATGTTAATAATCCGGAAATAACAATCGAAGAATTAATGGCGCACATAAAAGCACCAGATTTTCCGACCGGAGGCCATATTTATGGTTATAATGGTATAATAGAAGCCTATAGAACAGGTCGCGGTAGGTTAACTATACGAGCGAAAGCCTGTATAGAAGAGCACAACGGCAGAGAAAAAATTGTAGTTACAGAGATTCCTTTCCAAGTTAATAAGGCTTCTTTGATAGAAAGGACAGCCGAATTAGTTAACGAAAAAAAAATAGAAGGTATATCTGATTTGCGTGATGAATCAGACAGACAAGGCTTAAGGATCGTTTATGAAATTAAAAGGGATGCTAACGCCTCAGTTGTGCTTAACAATTTGTATAAATATACTTCCTTACAAACATATTTTAGCATAAATAATATTGCACTTGTAAAAGGGGTCCCAATGCTGCTTAATTTAAAAGCATTGGTATCGAATTTTGTTGATCATAGGCACGAGGTAATTACACGACGAGCTCAGTTTGAATTAAGAGAAGCGGAAAAACGCATACATATTTTAGAAGGTTTGCTGATTGCTATAGATAATATCAATGAAGTAATACAAATAATAAGAGCATCTCAAACACCGGCTCAAGCTTCAGATCAGTTAATACAAAGATTTGATTTAAGTGAGATACAGGCAAAAGCTATTTTAGACATGAGTCTTCGTAGGTTAACTGGTCTAGAACACGATAAAGTAAAACAAGAACATGAGGAGTTAGAGTTAAAAGCTACCTCTCTAAGGGCATTGCTTGCTGACCACGGTTTAAGGATGCAATTAATAATAGATGAATTAACTGAGATAAAAGATAAGTATGGCGACGTTCGGAAAACCGAAATTATGCAGGAGGAAAGCGAGATAACTCTTGAAGACATTATTCCTGACGAAGAAGTTATAGTTACTATATCTAATTCCGGATATATAAAAAGAACCCTTTTGAGCCAATATAAAAGGCAAATAAGAGGTGGCAGGGGTATGAAAGGAAGCTCAATTAGAAATGAAGATTTTATTGATCATGTATTTGTAGCAACCAACCATAACTATATTTTATTTTTTACAGAAAAAGGTAAATGCTTTAAGTTAAAAGTTTATCAAATACCTGAAGGAGGCCGCGATGCTAAAGGGAGAGCGTTACCTAATTTAATAAGATATGATTCTGACGATAAGATAAAAACAGTTTTAATAGTTAAAAACTTCAACGATGCGCAAAACAACTATATAATAATGTCTACTAAAGAAGGTGTAGTAAAAAGAATGACACTTTCTGTATTTGCCAATGTAAATGCACGCGGGGTTATAGCAATAAACATAAGGGATAAGGACGAGCTTTTGGAAGCACGTTTGACTACTGGTCAATCTCAAGTATTATTGGCATCTAAATTTGGTAATGCTGTTCGATTTAATGAAGAGCAGGTACGATCTATGGGAAGGACAGCTACCGGCGTTAGAGGCATGAAGTTAAATAAAGACGATGAGGTAATAGGTATGGCTATAGTTGACGATCCAAGTAAAACGTCTATACTAGTAGTTTCGCAGAAAGGATACGGTAAAAGAACTTCTATAAACGAATATAGAGTATCGGCCAGAGGCACTAAGGGTGTTAAGACGATTAATATAACTCCTAAGACGGGGTTATTAGTAGCGGTTAAAGATGTTGTAGATACTGATGATTTAATGATAATTAACAAGTCTGGTATAACTATTAGAATTGCTGTTAGTAACTTGCGTTTAATGGGTAGAGCTACTCAAGGTGTTAGATTAATAAAATTAGATAATTCTGACGAAATTGCATCAATAGAAAAAATTAATAATCCAACAGAAATTGATCTGGATTAACAGTTTAATTTAGGTTAGTTATATTTATCTAATTGTGCAGTGTAAATATATTTTAATATCCTTTATAGTAGATTTATATATTTCTTGATTATATTTTTTCTCTGTGCGCGATTAACAAAGAATGTATTTAATTATACCTCATAGGATAATTAAATACATTCTTTGTATATACCAGAGATTTATTTTAATACTTAACTTATTCAAAATTATAAGTATTCTTTGGGTCGTTTAAATACACATGCACCCATAAAGAATATTAATTAACGCAAAGAACCATTTCGATTTTAATATTTTTTGTGATAGTTAAATGTTTATATTTATATAGTGAAATATTATCTAATAACGTATGCTATATAAAATTGCTATAACCTTTTTCCCCAATATAGGCAGTGTAATAACAAGAAGATTACTTAAGCATTTTAAAACTCTTGATGATGTATTTAAAGCGTCAAAAAATGATTTAATTGCCTTAACCGGTATAGGCGAAAAGTTAGCTATGGATATTATTTCTAATAAGACGAAAGCTATAGCACGAGCTGAAAAAGAATTAGAGTTTATACAAAAAAATGGGATTAAGGTCTTATTTATTCATGATAATCAATATCCTTTAAATTTAAAAGAATGTCCTGATGCTCCAATAGTCTTATACTGTAAGGGTAGTTGTAACTATTCGGATTACAAGAAACTTGGGATGGTAGGTAGCAGAAATGCAACTAATTATGGCAAAATATTATGTAGAAGCTTATTAACTTCATTTAAATCTAAACTAGTAACTATTAGTGGGCTTGCTGCAGGTATAGATACAATTGTACATACTGAATCATTAATAAATAACATACCTACTATTGCTGTTTTGGGCCATGGCCTGGATTCTATATATCCTAAATTTAATTCTAAACTTAGTTCGGAAATAGTTAATAATGGGGCTTTAGTTACAGAATTTCCTAGCGGCACTTTAATAAATAGGATAAATTTTCCTAAACGCAATAGAATAATCGCGGGTTTATCAGATGCTTTAATTGTAATTGAGGCAGCTGAGCGAAGTGGAGCGTTGATAACAGCTAATCTGGCAAATGAATATAACCGGGAAGTATTTGCTTGCCCTGGTAGAGTAGATGATCCATTATCTGCTGGTTGCAATAAATTAATATTTAATAATAAGGCGCATATAGCCACTTCAGGAGCGAATATTAATTATATAATGGGTTGGCAGGAGGATAATTTAGTAGATAATAAGCTAGTTACTACTCCGCCTACTCATATTATTGATAACTTAACCAATACCGAAAAGAGCATATATATTTTAATATCTGAGAATAAAAAAACTAATTTAAATACAATTACCAATTCTTTAAAAATCGATACAAGTGATATACTGGTTAGTTTATTAAATATGGAACTGAATAATTTAATTATTCAACTTCCTGGTGATACTTATACTTTAGTTAACCAGGATTTTTAATAAATGTAGATCGTGAAGCTTATTTAAGACTGTAATATATTTTGGGGCGTCTATATCTTCTTTATTGCTACCTGTTAATATAAATAATCTTTTAAATCCGTGTTTATACAATTTTTTAGCAACCTCGACTCCAGAGCTCGATTTAAGATTATTATCTATGCAAATTATAGTATTTGAGATGTATGAATCGATATTATTCATAAATGGAACAACGTCTTCGTAAGTTTCGATGTTTTTATTTTTAAAGAAAAAGTTTGACATCGCATACAAAAAGTTTTTATCGTCGTCAATTACTATTATGTCAATTTTATTTTTGGTCATAATTAATGTTTCATTGTCAGTATATAAGTAAATGTCTTCAATAAATAATTTGGGCAATATTTTAATATTCTTATTAGTATATATATCTGGTTTTTTGTATTGGAATGACGAGGCTATTAAGTTAATATTCTTAATATTTAAGTAGTTTAATAGATTATCTAACTGAGCCTGTTTGTCTGTAAAATCAGTTTCTATAAATAATACGATGTTCTTCTTAATATGTTTATTAGAATTGGCTATGCAGTATATTAATTTAGATGGGTCTTTGAAGTACGCAATTTTGGCATTAAGGTTATGGTTTTTTATAAATTTCTCAAATTTATTTTTAAATATTTGTAAAGTGTCTTCATTATAATGTAGAAAAATTAAAAAGCTATCTTTCGTTACCTGTATATTTTGTGTTAACCAATTTGGGATTATAATAGTAGGAAAACTCAATTTGATAATGCATCCTTCATTATTCTTATTAGTTTTAGCAAATATGGTACCTTCGTTTAGTTGCAGCATTTCTTTAGTTTGCTTTAAACCTAAACCTTGATTTTTTATGCTAAATGATGGAATAGATGCATCATAGTTTATATACTCCAATACTTCTTGGGGTATTCTATCGCCATTGTTTTTAATTATAATGGAAATTTGGTTAGCATTATTTTTCTCTATAATGATATTTATAGTTTTGTCTTTGGCACTTTTGACTGCTCTTATAGCATTATTAATTAGATTTGATATAGATCTGGAAAGGCCTAATTCGTCAACAAAAATTGGGGTGTTATATATATTGTCGTTAATTGTTAACTGTAAATTGATTTTATAATCCAGATTTTCGTATTCTATTAGTTTTTCTTGTAATATTGTAAATATAAATAGCGATAATATAATGGTTGTTTTTTTCTGTTTTTGTGATCTATGATCTATAGTCTTATTCCGTACATTATCAACTGCAGTAATAGTATTACTTAAATTTTTTTGACTTTCTAATAAAATATTAAGTGTAGAACCAAGTTTGTTAACAGTGTTGTTTATTAGCTTGAAAGCATCGTTATTTATTTGTTGTTGGTTTTTATTAGTTAATATGTTTAGTATGCTTAAGTTGGACTGAATGTCGTGAACGACTTTTTTAGTGATAGTATTAAAATATGCTTTTTCTTCGCTTATAGCATTATAGGACTTCATTATTTCATTGATGTCTTTCCCGGTAATGTCCTCCGATACTTCTAAAAGCATAATAAGTATCCCTGTCACTTTATTAGTATAGCTAAATACAGGAAGTTTTAAAGTGCGTGTAATCAAGGTTTTATTGTAAAAAACTACAGGTTCAACCCTTAAAATAACAGACTTATCATTTAATACCACCATATCGTCACTATAGTAATTATAAGTGTTGTTTGGATATCGTTGTCCCCAAGTGAAGTGTATGTCGCTTTTACCTATTAATTCCTGTTCACTGTTTATACCGCTTATTTCTATGAATGGCCTATTACAGGCTATAAAGTTTAAGTTTTTATCTTTTACTATAGTGGGGAAAGATATATTATCTAATGATAAATTAATATTAAATAACATAATAACAGCCTAGCATAACCTTAATTTTCAATTGTATAAGGTAAGATATAATTATAGAAGATATAAAGCCAAGTATATCTTCTATAATTATATCTTAAAAATTTATTTAATTACAGTCCCTATAGAAGCTTTTTTTAGCAATTGCAATAATTCAGTAGCTTTAGTAGAACTTTCTTCAGGTGCCCAATTTGGAAAAGTCATATCTGGTATGTTTGGGTCCTTAGTAATATTAGTTACCTCTAGTAATGTGCCTTTGTCGCTAATACATACAAGAGAATGGTAAGTAAATGGAGACATCTCAATAGCTTTAAAATTATTTTGGTTAGATGAGTCGCCTGATAAATTTACTATATCTATAATTACACCTTTTGAATTATACACGAATAATTTAAATTCACCGTATAAAGCCACCATTATTTCATACAAATCCGGGTATTCGTGCATGTGTGGTCGTATATAAGCATTAGTATCTAAACATTTTATAGATCTAATGGGTCTGTCTTCGTAATTATTAAATAATAATGAGAGCCTTTTGGATGGAACATGCCCAGCTTGCTCCATGGTATCACTAATAAGTTTATTAGAGACTTTCTTTATGTTCGACTCGCTCCTTGCTACTGTTATATAGCTATTATTTTTATTCACAATTATAATATATTAAATAAAATGATATTTCCTTGGCTTATATATAATTACTGATTTATAGCCTAAATGTAAGAATTTATTTGTCTATATAAAAGGCTTTAGCTTTATTTCTTAAATTGTAATTAAGTGACATAGATTCTCCATAAGCACCCGTGCTGTATATTATAAGGGTATCATTTCTTTTAATTTCAGGCAAGCGAATTTTTTGTGCTATATAATCGCTTGATTCACAAATAGGCCCTACTATATTATAGTTGTATAGCTTTTGATCTTTTAATTGTTGATTAGATTCAATGGTTGACAATAATGCAACTTTGTGGAAAGCTCCATATAAACCTGGTCGCAATAATTCTGTCATTCCTGCGTCAACTATTGCTGATATAATTGTTCCGGTTTGCTTTATATATAATACTTTTGTTATTAAAGCTCCTGATTGCGCAACTAAGGATCTGCCTAATTCTAAAATGACTTGTTGTTTAGTTAAATCTACCTGTAAGTTTTTCCTGAAAATGTTAAAATATGATTTAAAATTAGCAATAGGATATTTTTCTGGTTCGTGATAATCTATTCCTAATCCCCCGCCCATATTAATAATCTTACAGTTAAGGTTTTTGGTATTGAAATATTGTATTATATTATTTGCTTTGTTACACAATTCTTCAAAGACGCTTAGGTCAATTATTTGTGAACCAATATGAAAATGTAATCCTAAAAACTCTATATACGGACTATTTTTTAAATTATCTATAGCCTCATCTATGTCACATAAGTTTATCCCAAACTTATTATCTTCTAATCCTGTTGTTATATGTTTATGAGTATGTGCATTTGTATTGGGATTGATCCTTAAGCATATAGAAGCTTTTCGGCCTATAGTTTTTGCTAAATCGTTGATTACCTGTATTTCTTGTATAGATTCTACATTTAGTGATAAAATATTATGTTTTATGGCGTCTGATATTTCGTAGTCTGTCTTGCCAACACCTGCAAATACAATATCTTGGGTTGAAAAACCAGCTTTTAAAGCACTATGAACCTCATGTATGCTAACACAATCTATCCCAAATTTAAATTCTTTTATAACTTTTAAGATTTCAGGATTTGAGTTCGCTTTTATGGCATAGTGTACGTGAAAATCTTCAGCTTCTTTTTTGCAAACTTTTAAGGTTTCCCTTAATAAATTCAAGTTATATAAGTAAAAAGGGGTTTCGCTAAAATCTATATTTAGCAAGTCTTCTTTTTTGAACATTATAAGTTTTCTTATAAGTATGTGGATTAATTAAATAGGTTGTTATGTAGTCTTTCTAAAACTTTTTGCTTGTGTTCAGACTTTATTACTATGGAAATATTATTTGGGCTGGCACCATATGAAATGATGCGTAAAGGAACATCTCTTAGAGATTTAAGTACTTTTACCGGAACCATTCTATTTTCTAAAATTAAATCTCCAACTATACAAATTATAGAATTATTATAAGAAAATTCGACTGTAGCAATTTTTTTGAGTTCTTTGGTTATGTCTTCTAAGTATGTTGTGTCGTCTATACTAATAGTAATTGTTACCTCAGATGTTGTTATTATGTCTATAGATGTTTTGTATAAATCGAAAACTTCAAAAACTTTTTTTAGAAAGCCATAAGCCATTAACATTCTTATAGAATGAATATTTATTAGGGTTATATTGTCTTTTGCAGCTATGGCTTTGATTACACCAGCTGAGTGTTCGTTATTTATTAAAGTCCCTTCTGCTGTTGATTCTATGGTACTAAGTATTTTAACAGGTATATTGGCTTCTTGAGCAGGAAATATACATTGTGGATGTAATACTTTTGCACCAAAATAAGCTAGCTCAGCAGCTTCATCAAATGATAATTGCTTTATTGAATATGTATTTTTTATGCACCTGGGGTCGTTATTATGCATGCCATCAATGTCGGTCCATATTTCTATTATGGATGCACTTACAGCGGCCCCTATTATAGAAGCGCTATAGTCTGACCCTCCTCGTTGTAATGTAGATATTTTGTTATTGCTATCTATACATATAAAACCTTGAGTTATAAAAACTGTTGTTTCGGTTTCTTTATTTAGTAGGCTGGTTAATTTGCTTTTAATAAAATCTTTATCGGGCAGGCTTTGATCATTTAGCTTTATACACTCTAGTGCTGATACTAGTTTGGCTTTAATGCCAATTTCTCTAAGATATAGGTGAAATAGTTTGGTTGATAGCAATTCGCCTTGAGCAAAAATAATATTTTCTTCCTCCTGGTTAATCGGGGCCTTCTTAATCTGCTCAATTTGTTTGAAACGCTCTTCGATGTAAGTATTTGCTTCGTCTATTAAATTTTGGCTATTAAGGAGTTTAAATGCGAAATTTATGTGGGTATCTTTAAGCGTATTTATTTTCTCTAATGCCTTAGAAGTGTCTTCTTCGTTGCGTATTTCTATTAAAGCATTAGTTGTTCCTGATATGGCTGATAATACTACTATTTTTTTTTCTTGTGTATTTATAATATTTGCTACTTTATGCATACGCTCGGGCAGACCTACAGAAGTGCCACCAAATTTAAAAACCTTTATGTTTTGCATCTAAGAAATAAATTTTAAGTTTTATTTATTTAATTTTTATCCTATATTATATTTTTTATTGTTTTAATATACTGACAAATAACATACTAATAAGTTGCAAGTTATGAAAAAGGCTCATATAATAGGCTTTGTAATAATAATAATTTGTATATCTGTTATAATTTATACTTATACGGAAAGCAGTACTTATAATACATTTACACAAGCATCTAAGGTTAATAAGGAAGTTTATGTTCTATCTAAATTGGATACTTCTTTTAAAATTCATTATGAACCGCTTAAGGATCCTAATTTTATGTATTTTTATGCTATAGATTCCGATAACCATAAGTCTAAAGTAATTTTTTATGGGCCAAAACCACAGGATTTTGAAAGATCGGAGCAGGTGGTTATGCTAGGTAAGTTTTCCAAAAAAGAAAATGCGTTTATAACTACAAAATTATTGTTAAAGTGTCCATCCAAATATACCGAGGAAATGCCTAGCGAGTTTGCTGAACAGGAATTTTCTTCAGGTATAAAAAAATAAATTCTTTTTTAATGGAAAATATTAAATATATAGGTGAGCATTTGCTACCTGGGGTTATAGGTAAATCTTCTATTTATATATCTTTTGTTATGTATTTGGTCAGTACCTTGCTACATATGAGCAAATCTGCTAGATGCATAAATATTGCTAAATACGTTTTTACTATAGCTTCTATATGTTTATTAGTAACTATATCTGTACTATTTTATATAATATATAATCACTATTTTGAATATAGCTATGTTTTTGCGCATTCTTCAAAGGAAATGCCTTTGCACTTTATAGTTTCGTGCTTTTGGGAAGGCCAGGAAGGGAGCTTTTTACTGTGGGCTTTTTGGCAAGCTTTATTAACTTTTATAGTCTTAAGGTTTTTGCCTAATATATGGAGGCCTAAATTCATGATCGTTGTTAGTATTTCTCAGGCTTTTATAGTATCTATGATACTTGGTGTGGAAATTTTGGGTACTAAAATAGGAACATCCCCGTTTATGCTACTAAGAGATATAATGTCTGCTGTTCCTGTATTTAAAGATCCTAATTATATAAAGAAATTCGTTATAGATGGTAATGGTTTGAATCCATTGTTGCAGAATTATTGGATGGTAATTCATCCGCCGGTTTTATTCTTAGGCTATGCTTCTACTTTGATACCGTTTGCTATAGTTGTGGCCGGGTTGCTAATGCGTAAATACAAGGAATTAGTGAGCTTAGTAATGCCATGGTTATTATTCAGCGTATTAACTTTAGGAATAGGAATAATTATGGGTGCCTTTTGGGCATATGAAGCTTTGAGCTTTGGAGGTTTCTGGGCATGGGATCCGGTTGAAAATGCTTCTTTAGTTCCGTGGCTGGTGTTAGTAGGTGCCCTACATGCAACTATAGCTTTTACTAAAACATCCCGCTCGTATAAAACGGTAGTAATACTTACTCTGCTTTCTTATATATTAGTGCTATATGCATCTTTTTTAACCAGAAGCGGTATTTTGGGTGATACTTCGGTACACTCATTTACAGATCTGGGCATGTCTATGCAATTGGCTATTTTTGTGATAACTTTTTTAATTGCTTCGATCATAGTTTTATCATTGCGTTTTAAACAGTTACCAGTTGTAATTAGTGAGGAAAAAATATCTTCGCGCGAATTTTGGCTTTTTATTGGAGCTGTACTATTATTTTTGTCCAGCTTCCAAATTATAGTAGTAACATCTATACCTGTTATAAATAAATTATTTTCTACTAATATAGCTCCACCAACTGATATAATTTCCCACTATAATAAATTTCAGATACCGTTTGCGATAATGGCTATGTTTATAGCCGGATTTGCTCAGTTTTTAAACTATAAAACTACTAATATGTCTAAGTTTTATTCTAGAGTAGGTGTTTATGCTGTGGTTTCTTTAATTATAAGTCTATTGTTTTCTTTTTATGTTGGTGTCTATAAGAATCCATTTTTTGTAGTACTGATTTTTTCTGCTACTTTATGTTTATTGTCAAATATTAGATTTGTAAGAAATTATTTTAAAAATAAAAAAGCTTTACAGACCGGGGCTATTACCGCTCATATAGGTTTTGCTGTGATGCTTTTAGGCGCTTTAATTTCTACATCTACAAGGCAGGTAATATCTTTTAATGCCGAAAATTACGATTACGGTGATGGCTTTGATGAAAAAAGCAGGGGTGAGAATATGTTGCTAATAAAGGGTCAAACTAAAAAAATGTCTAAGTATTTAGTTAGTTATGTTGAAGAAAATGCCGTTAAGGAAAAAACATTTTATAAAGTAAATTTTAAAGAATTAGATAAGAAGGGCGATATTAAAACAGAATTCAATTTATTTCCAATTGCAATTGTAGAAAAAAACATGCAAGGTCTTATTGCAGAGCCGGATAGATATCATAATTTTTTAAATAATTTGTATGTTCATGTAAGTTCTGTACCTGTTAAAGAAAATAAGACGCATATGAACGACGATGACGACTATGAAGAAGCTAAGAACTATTCAGTAAAAATTGGCGATGTTATAGAGTTAAATGGAAAGACAATAAAAATTAAAGGTATTAAGCCATTAAATTCATTATATAACATCGATATAGATACTGCTAAAAAAGATGTTGCTATAGCATTGATAGCAGAGGTTAGCGATAAAAAGGACGTTTTATACAAGGAAATGATAGAACCTATATACTTTATAAAAAATCAGAATCAATTTAATATCAGTAAGAAATCAGATAAGCTTGGATTAAAACTATATTTTAATACAATAGACCCTAAGAAAGAGACATTTGGTATATCTGTTAGAACTAAAAAAGCTGGTGATCTGGATTATATAATTTTAAAAGCTATAATATTCCCTTATATAAATTTATTTTGGTTAGGCACGATAATAATGAGCCTTGGAGTATTGATAGCATTTATAAATAGAGTTAAAAATAGGCCCGGAGTCATAAAATTAGATCCTAAATAAGATATAGTTTTATTTGATTAACTGTAAATATAAATTCTTTTTACTCTTCTGGAAATAGATGTTATAACTTCGTATGCAGAAGATCCTTTCCAATCAGCAATTTGTTCGATTGACAGATCATCTTCATTAAATAATATAACTTCGTCGCCTACATTGCAACTTATATTGGTTACATCGACCATACATAAATCCATACATACTTTGCCTAGCAAATTAGCTTTTTGGTTCTTTATTAATACATAGGATTTCTCTGATAATTTGTACGTGTAACCATCAGCATAGCCTATTTTTATAATGGCTATTTTGGTATTATATGTTAGCGTTGTAGCTCTATTGTATCCTATAGTGTCGTTTTTAGGGATATCTTTTATTTGGGCTATAGTTGTTTTTAATGTAGCCACTTTCTTTGTTGAATCGTTATAGCTGTATAGACCGTATAATCCTTTGCCTATTCGTACCATATCTAAATGCGCCTCCGGGTATTTGCTTACAGCTTCAGTATTGGCTATATGTTTAATAGTTTTATACCCCAAAGATTGTTCTAAATTATTAGCAATAGTTGTTATAGTATTAATTTGTTTTCTGCTAAATGATTCGCTATCGTTTGTTATTTCGTCGCTGGCTGCTAAATGCGAAAATATGGATTTGACTACAATATTTGGATTTTGTTTGAGTATACGTATTAATTCGTTGGATTCGTGTGGTAAAAATCCTAAACGGTGCATACCTGTGTCTATTTTTATATGGACTGGATATTGGCTAATTTTTTTAGCGAATTCTAATATTTTATGCAGTATATCGAAGCTATAAATGGCAGGTTCTATATTGTATTGTACTAACTCGTTAAAATATTTAGGATCTGTAACTAATAGCATTATAGGTATTTTTATACCTTTTTGCCTTAAAAATATTCCTTCATCTATGTAGGTTACTCCCAGATAATCTATATTAGATGTTTGTAGCATAGCAGCTATTTCGCAGTTGTTATCAAGCCCATAACCATCAGCTTTTACCATAGCCATTATTTTAATATTAGAACCTGTTTTCGATTTAAAATAATCAAGGTTGTATTCTATATTGTTAAGATTTATTAGCAATTTCGCTTCATGTAATTGCTTTTGTAAATGGTTGACTATGCTTTCATTACAGTCATTTAATATTACGATTAAGTCGTTATTAAATATGGTTTTAGCTTGGCCTATAAATTGGTCTATGTTAGAATAATGCTTGTTGTTTCTATAAATATCATTGCTATTGGCAATACTTATTGTTAGATTAATATCTATAAATTCAGATATGAGCTGGTATATTGGTATGCTTGAAGGGTCGGTTATAATTACTACGCACTTCTTATGAGATGCATAAATTTTTATAAATGCTATTAGTTTATTTATATTATGTTTAGAACCTACGTTAATAATTGTACAGTTATTAATACCATCTTCAATTGTTATCATATAATTATTTTATGATTTCATAAGCCTTAACCTTTTGCGGATGCCGAGTTTAATAACGCTCCAAATGCTCTCACTTATTTTGTTTGCTTTAATTTTTGATTTTCCTTTTTGTCTATTTATAAATATTATAGGTATTTCTTTTATTTTAAAACCATGTTCTATAGCCTTGAATTTCATTTCTATTTGGAACACATATCCAGACGATTTTATTCTATCAAGATTTATGCCTTCTAATACTTTGCGTTTGTAGCATTTAAACCCTGCCGTGGTATCATTAATATCCATTTTAGTTACCAGCCTTACAAAAATAGAGGCAAAATAAGATAATAATACTCTTTGCATTGGCCAATTTACTACGTTTATGCCGTTTATGTAACGAGATCCGATGGCAAGATCTGCACCATCTAAACAGGCTTGTTTTAGCTTAGGAAGATCGTTAGGATTATGAGAAAAATCTGCGTCCATTTCAAATATAAAGTCATAATTGTGATTCAATGCCCATTTAAATCCATGGATATATGCTTTGCCAAGGCCATTTTTTTTATCTCTGATTTCTAAAAATAACCTATTTGTAAATTCATTCTGTAAAAGTTTTACTATTTCTGAGGTTTTATCCGGTGAATTATCGTCAACTACCAGTATATCAAATCTTTCCTGTAAGGCAAATATATGGCGAATGATGGCTTCTACATTTTCTTTTTCGTTATATGTTGGTATTATAATTAAAGAATCTGACTGTTGTTTAATTGTATTGTGCATTAAGTTTTCTATTTATTATTTTGTAAAAAACGGATATAATAAGGGATAATACCATACTTAAGAATACACCTAATGTAAAGTTGGATAAAGCTAATTTGTAAGGTTCGTACTGTGTGTTTATGTATTCCTCAAAATCTTCATTGTCAGGTATATTTGCAGTTTTATTGGAAGCCTTATCGCTACGTTTTATGTATTCTTTATAGCTTTGTTCTTTTATAGAATTTAGTTCGTTTGTGTATATATTAAAGTATAAATAACTAAAAATGCTAATTATTAACGAAGAAATTATATTAGTTAGTAAACTGACAGAAATAGCGTTTTTTAAGCTTATTGGGTGTTTTACTTTTTTGTTATAAGTTTTAATTGCAAAATATAAAAGAAGTAATACAGGAATATAGGCTATATAATTAATATATGAGAATATGTCTATTTTCATATATTTGAGTCCTTGTGCTAAAATAATATTTATTAAACCTATAAGGCATCCAAAAGTTATAGTGACTTTAAAATATATACTTCTCATTTTATTTCATGTTATAATCATTATCGCTGATAATAATTTGATTGTTGTTGATTACAGCTATAGCTTTGCCATTTAAACCTTGATTAGTAAATGGATTGTTGCGTGCGTGTGATTTAAAATCTGCGTCATTTAAGGTATATTTTTTTTCTACGTCGAATATCGTGATTTTAGCTTTGTATCCTTCAGATATAATAGTTTTTTGCAAATTTAATATTTTTCTTGGCTCATAAGTTATTTTTTCAATTATATCGCTAATATTCATACTTTCAGATAAACTAGTGTTTATACATGAAAAAGAACTTTCTATACCATTAATGCCGTAAGATGCTTTAGTAAATTCTACCATTTTGTCTTCTTGCCTTGACGGAATATGTTGCGATACTATTGTATTAATAATATTCGTTTTTAGCCCCTCTCTTAAAGCGTACATGTCTAAATACGATCTGATAGGTGGATTGACTTTATAATTAGTATCAAAAGTTTTTAAGCAACTGTCGTCTAAATAAATATGATGACTCGTAGTATCTGCAGTTATATTTAATTTATGTGTTTTAGCTTCTTTAATTATGTCTATGGCTTCTTTTGTGCTTAGACAACTAAAGTGAATCTTAGAAGACGTATATTTTGTAAGCTCCAGATCTCGTTTTATAGCTATGCTTTCCGATATATAGGCTGTACCTTTTAACCCGAGTTTAAGAGTATTTATACTTTCATTAACTATGGGTTCATTTGTTAATTTAGGATCTTGAGGAATTGAGATTATCAGGCCGTTATTGAGCATTTTAGTATATTTTAATGCCTGAAGCATCAAATTTGAATCATTTAACCAATTAACGCCATTTGAAAAAGC
Organism: Candidatus Krakonobacterium acarorum; assembly: GCA_050311575.1. Lineage (GTDB taxonomy): Bacteria > Bacteroidota > Bacteroidia > SolTP2 > SolTP2 > Krakonobacterium > Krakonobacterium acarorum. Next base: position 857,413 of record JBNOKO010000001.1, read on the forward strand.
TATGGCTCCATTTTTAGACATATCGTATAATTCTGCCAGTTCTTTGCCATTAAGGCCTTTAGTTAAAGCACCAACAAAGTGTACGTCTACTATATTATTTTTTTCATACGCGTAATTTTTTAAACTACAAAGAGCATTTGCAGTGTCTATAATAGGATTGGTGTTCGGCATCAATACAATTTCTGTGAAGCCACCTGCACAAGCTGCCATAAGCAAGCTATCTATAGTTTCATCCCATTGGCTTCCTGTTTCCGTGACGTTTGTATTCATATCTACCCACCCAGGAGACAGCATTTTTCCCTTTATGTCTAAAATAGCCTGAGTACTTGCCGCAATTTTTCCTTCTGATATTTGCTTTATTATACCGTCCTGTATTAATAAATTACAAAGTTTAGTATTATACGGTGAATGTTTATCTATAATAACAGCATTGTTTATAATAAAATTCATTTTCTAAAAAGATCTTTTATATATTGTAAATATTAAATTATAGATAAGTTTTAATATTAAACTACTACCAAATGATAGATGAAAAGATATTAGTTTTTTTTGATGGTCCATGCAATTTTTGTAATTCTTTTGTAAATTTTATTATTAAAAAAGATAAGCATGATAAATTTAGGTTTTCATCTTTACAGTCTACATTCGCTAAAGATATTTTAGGTGATGTTGATTATAATACTATAGTTGTTAAACATCATAATCTACTACTAAAGCGAAGCAAAGCTATATTGTATATACTCTCTAATTTATCTTTTCCTTATACTTTAATTTGTATATTTAATGCGTTCCCCATTAAGTTGCTAGACTATATTTATAATTTTATAGCTAAGAGGCGTAATAAAATTTTTAAAAAAGATAAATGTGTAATACCAACTGCTGACTCAAAGAAAAAAATCATACAATAATATATGCCTACAAATATAGTTTTTAATAATAATTTATCATCGAATTCAATTAATAAAGACGATATTAATGCCCATAATATAAAGTGGTTACGACCTAAGATAGATTATAAGGTTAGAACTTTATTAAGTAGCGAAGTTGAGCAGCTAAAACAGCAGGGGAATACTGCAGAAAATTGGAATTTAATACAGGTCGGAGAAAAATTTGATATTACTAAAATCTGGAATTCTCATTTTTATGGTTTAGTTAGAATAGAAGCAATAGAGGATGCATTTTTAGAACACCATAATTTAAGATTACCCGTTGGTATATACGATTCTTTAATAATAGAATCTGATATAGGTAGTAATTGCGTTATCAGGAACGTTAGATATCTATCCCATTTTGTAATTTCTAAAGAATGCATATTATTTAATATTTGCGAAATGCAGACCTCCATAAAGGCTAAATTTGGTATAGGCATAATAAAAGAATCTGAAGAAAACGACAATCGTATTTTTATAGAGTTATGTAATGAAAACGGGGGCAGAAAAGTAGCGCCTTTTAATGGAATGCTTACATCAGATGCTTTCTTGTGGTCAAAATTCAGAGACGATAAAATTTTAATGCAAAAATTTTTAAGTTTTACTGATAAAACATCTTCTCCTTATCTTGGTTACTATGGACAAGTGGGGGAGCGCTCTACAATTAAAAACTGTAAAATTTTAAAAGATGTATTAATAGGTCCTAATGTTTATATTAAAGGAAGCAATAAGCTAAAGAATCTTAGTATAAATAGTTCTATTAAAAATCCTACACAAATAGGAGAAGGTTGCGAATTAGTTAACGGGATAATAGGTTATGGTTGTAAGATATTTTATGGAGTTAAGGCAGTTAGATTTGTAATAGGTGATAATTCATCCTTAAAATATGGAGCTAGATTGATTAATTCTATAATGGGTGAAAATTCTACAATATCTTGTTGTGAAGTCTTAAATAGTTTGATATACCCGTTCCATGAGCAGCATCATAACAATTCATTTTTAGTATCGGCGCTGCTAATGGGCCAAAGTAATATAGCAGCAGGTGCAACTATAGGATCGAATCATAATTCTAGATCTGCCGATGGAGAACTTATTGCATCTAGAGGTTTTTGGCCAGGGTTGTCAGTAAGTTTAAAATATAATAGTAAATTTGCTTCATTTACTATTATATCTAAAGCTCTGTATAATTTCGAACTCGATATTCCATTGCCATTTAGTTTAGTAAGTAGCATTGACAACGAGCTATGCATAATGCCAGCTTATTGGTGGATGTATAATGCATATGCCTTAAAAAGAAATGAATATAAATATTTAGAAAGAGATAAGCGCATACATAAAAAACATAATATAGAGCATAAATTTTTAGCTCCGGATACAGTAAGTGAAATAGTAAATGGATTAAAAATAATGGAGCAAATTGTTGATAGTATAAAAGATAAAGATATTGATAAGGTAAGAGCTGATAATGTATTTAGCTTTGAAAATTCTAAAAGGCCTGTTTTTATATTAAAACCCTATAAAGCAATAAAGGCCTATAAAGAAATGCTATTAATGTTTATATTTGATGCTATTTGTTGTTATATTTCGGATGCGAAAATTGGTTTACAAGAGTTGATAGATAAACCTAATACTCTTACCATTAATACTAAATGGTATAATTTAGGAGGTCAGCTTTTACTATCAAGTGAAGTCGATAATTTAAAAAACTCTATATACAAACAAAGAATAAATTGCTGGGATGACGTGCACAATTATTATGTAAAAATGTCTCGGGACTATCTATATAATAAAGCACAATATGCATTGAGTGTTTTGGATACTTTTTTCAATGTAGAAGATAATTTATATTTATCGCTTATAAGTTTAAAAGGTGATGTTTTAAACGTAATAGATGGATTTTATGATAACATTATTTTGTCGCGTCAGAAAGATTACGAATCGAAGTTTAGACAAATGACATATGATAATGTTAATGAAATGCAAATAGTTTTAAACAAACATAAAAGCGAGGATTTTATTTGTAGCGCCAAAGATGACGTAACGCACTTGAAACACTTAATAAGCGTATTTGTCACTTAATTCCTATAATTATATATTTTCTATTTTAATTAAATATCTTAGAGTTTTGCTTTAGTAATACGAAAAGATTGACAGACAAGAAGAAACTAATAATTAAATAATATTTCTATACGGTATAATGTCATTAAATGGTAAGGTTTGCAATATTATAAAAATACTATTCTATAACGCTAGTATAGTAATATTGTTGATCGTTTTATTGGGGAATAATAGCAGTCTTAAAGCACAGCAGCTTCCAATTTATTCTTTAAATATGCAGAATCCTTACATATTGAATCCTGCTTTAGCTGGCATGGAAGATTTTATGGATTTGAAAGTTGCTGCCAGAAGGCAATGGATGGGAGTTGCTGGAGGCCCTGAGACTTTTTATATGTCTTTAAATACCCTGGTAAGTAAAGATAGTATAATAGAAATGTTTCGTCATGGTGTAGGGGGTTTTTTATGGGTAGATAAAGCAGGAGCTGCCATGCAGATGAACGCTTCAGGATCATATGCATATCATAAAAATCTCACGGAAAAAGATATATTGGCTCTGGGTGCAAGCGTAGGGTTAAGCTACTATCGTTTAAACACAGAGATTCTACATTCACTGCAGCCAGATGAAGTTCTTCAACATCTGGGAAGTAGCCTTGCTATGGATATTGCTTTAGGTGGAATTATTTATTCGAAATCATACTACATCGGCTTATCGCTTAAGCAATTATTGCCATCGTCATTATATAAGATGACAGGGGAAATGCACGACAAAAATGGAGATGTAGTACTTATGAAAGGCAAAAGGACAATGCATGCCTATTTATCGTTAGGCTATAGGCAAGATTTAGATTTTTTTGAAGCTGCACCTTCCCTTCTTATAAGAGCGACACCTACGCAACCTTTATCAATAGACTACAATCTAAAATTATTGTTTGAAGAAAAATTTTGGGTAGGAGCATCATATAGGAGTAATAATAGTCTTATTGCTATGGCAGGAATATATTTTAACTCATTCTTAAATTTTGCTTACGCTTACGACTTTAATTTTTTTGATTTAAATCATTTTGGTAGCGGTGCTCACGAATTTGTTTTAGGTTTCCAGATATCTAAGGACAGAATAGAATGTCCAAAGTTTGTATGGTAATTTATGTGCAGCCAGCTAGCGGAAGTAATAACTTTTAAATATGTTAAAAAGAGTCATTTTAGGTATTTTTTTTATTTTCATGGCGATAAATACTAATAGGGCTATTGAAATAAATATTAATACAGTTAAAGATAATAATGTCCCTATAATCAATCCTATGGCAGAACCACCAGGAGGTTTTAGGGTAGTTGACTTAGCACCAAACGCTAATTGTAGTTTAACCGGGTTGAATTTTACTGATAATAGTAGATACATTGGGCAGATTATGTTTGCTGATTCATATTGGATAATAGGTCCTAGTAGTCAAGCTGTTCCTCCTAGAAAAGTTGCTTATAAAAAAATACTGGAATTTAATGACTTCGATGGGTCTATAAATAAGGATGGCACTGCTACTAGCTACGACATAGGGTTATATGTTGCTATCACTGATACATTGGGCAAGAAAATTATTTATGAAAATAAAGCTATTTTAACTAAGGTAATATATAAAACTCCATCTGTAGTGATTCAAGATGTCAGTTTAGAGGATAGATGTATATTAACCCCTAAAAAACCTTTACAATTTGGAAGCAGCAATGAAAGCCTTGGAATGCAAGTTGCTGAGGAATACTATGGCCCTGGAGTTGAATTTGAAAATGGCATATACTTTTTTAATCCTGAAAAAGCAGGCGTAGGCGAGCAAACGGTATACTATAGCGTTAAATCTTTAATGGAGGGTAGCACCTGTAAAAGAATTGTCAGCCGTACTATACGAGTTCACCCTGCCTTATTAATAGAAGGTAAGGAAGAAGTGCAAATAAATACACGAGAAAGCATGTATAAAACTAAAATGAATATACGTGTACAAGATCCTGAAAACAGATTAGTTGAATATGAATGGTCGCCTGTAATCGGTTTAAGTAACCCTAAAGAATTAACCCCGGAAGTAGTTATTAGCAATGATATATCATATAAATTAATTGCTAAAGTTATAAATGGCGATAATGCATATAACTGTATTCAAGAAAAGATAATTACCTTTAGGATTATACCATGTATTGATAAAGTTCGTCCGATTAGTAATTATATTACACCTAACTCAGATGGGATAAACGACACTTGGGTGATAGAAGGCATTGAAAAGTACGATCACTCTATCATTAAAATATATAATAGGTCAGGACAATTAATATGGGCTTCTAAAGGTTACGATTATCCATGGAAAGGGGAGCATAAAAGCGGACAAGTAATACCCGGGACATATTACTACACTATAGATTTAGGAGTTAATGTTTTAAACAGCACAGACAGTCAGTGCCCGTCTCTATACACTGGATTTATACAGGTTGTTAAATAGATAAAATATAAAAAGATATAAGATAGGATAAATAATAATACCTCTCTTATATCTTTTTATGGACTAAAAATCTTAGAATAATTATGCTGTTTTACTAAGAGATTGTTCTAGCTCTGATATTAACTTTATATTTTCTTTAATGTAATTGTTTTTCGGTTTTACAGCACGGTCTTTAATCTCTACGTCTGTAAATTTTTTTATTCTTTGTTTCAGTAAGAAAACAGCACGTTTATTACGTTTATTCTTTCTTTTTAATCTTGTTATAGCCATTTCTATTGTAAAAATTTATTTCTGTTATTGATTAGAAAGTAGAGGTCAGGGACGGTTTCGAACCGTCGTAGAAGGTTTTGCAGACCTCTGCCTAACCACTCGGCCACCTGACCATTATTAAATAATTTTGTTTACAAATCTACTTATTTAATTATAAAATCAAAATTATTTAATGCTTGCCATAATAATTATTAGGAGTAATGGTTTTTAATTTTTGTTTCAGTTCAGAGTCTATATCTAAAGTATCGATAAAATTATAAATATCTTCTAATTTTATGTTTTTATTTACCCTTGATAATTCTTTAAATTTTTCATAAGGGTTTTTATATTTTATTTTTCTCAGCATGGTTTGTAGGCCTTCAGTTATTACAGCAGCATTGTTGTTTAAATCGATATTTATTGCTTCTCTATTAACCGTTAGTTTGTCTAATCCTTGTAATATAGATTTCATGGATATTATAGTATGGGCTATTGGAACCCCTATATTTCTTAGAACTGTACTGTCAGTAAGATCTCGCTGCAATCTGGATACCGGAAGTTTGTCAGACAAAAAATTAAATATGGCATTAGCTAACTTTAGATTCCCTTCAGCGTTTTCGAAATCGATAGGGTTTACTTTATGAGGCATAGCCGAGGAGCCAACTTCGTCTTTATTTATTTTTTGTTTAAAATAATTTAGAGAAATATATAACCATATATCTTGGCAAAAATCTATTAAAATAGTATTAATACGTTTAAGTGTATCGCATTGAGCTGCAAAATTATCGTAGTGCTCTATTTGGGTAGTAGGGTGTGATCTATGTAGTTTTAAATTGTCATTTATAAATTTATCAGCGAAATCGAACCAATCAATATCCGGATAAGCTAGATAAAGAGAGTTAAAATTTCCTGTTGCGCCAGAAAATTTTGCTGAAAACGGTATCTGGCTAAATAATTTTAATTGTTCTTTTAACCGTTTAATAAATACTAGAAATTCTTTGCCTAAAATAGTTGGAGATGCAGGTTGACCATGTGTTCTGGCTAATACAACAGTGTTATTGTAGTTGTAGCTACATTTACTAAGTTTATCTATTATGTTATCTAATAAAGGGCGATAAATATCCATTATTGCATCTTTAAACAATAATGGGATAGCTGTGTTGTTTATATCTTGAGATGTTAAACCGAAATGAATAAATTCACTATATTCTTCTAAGCTTATTTCCTTAAAATAGTTTTTTATAAAATACTCTAAAGCTTTTATATCGTGTTTAGTCGTTTCCTCTATTTTTTTTACCTCCTTAGCAGTTTTGAGCATGTCTCGATCATATAACTCTCTGATTTTGGTTAACTTACTTATGTCTAAGCTTTGTAATTCTGGAATATTTAGATTTTTTAATGCAATGAAATATTCTATTTCTACAAATATTCTATATTTGATAAGGGCTGCTTCAGAAAAATATTTAGATAATTCAGAACATTTTTGATAGTATCGTCCATCAATTGGCGATATAGATATTAAAGGAGATAATAGATCCACGGTTTATAATTAGATATAACTTATTAAAGGCTAATAAAATTAAACTAAAATTTTAAATTTTATAAAATTTTGCTGAAAATAAAAAAAGCTTTAGATTTACTGTTTCCATAAAAACCTAATTAAGCATATAAATTAAAATTTAATATAATGCATTCAAAGAGTTTAATAAAAACTATAGCATTTTTCCTTACTATTGCGTGTTTATACCATTTGTCGTTTACTTTTATTGCTAGAAAAGTTGAAAACGATGCGACAAAATTCTCTAATGGAGACATGGCAAAGAAAACGCAATATCTTGATTCTGTTGCTAATAAAACAGTTTACAATTTAGGTATTGCCAGGTATACTTATAACGAGGTTAAAGAGCGTCAGTTAAATTTAGGCCTTGACTTAAAAGGTGGTATGAATATCACTATGGCTGTATCTATGGAAGATTTGCTTAAATCATTGTGTAATAATGAAGGGGATCCCAAATTTATTAAGGCTCTAAGATTAGCAAAAGAAAGAGCTAAAGGTAGTATAAAAAACTTTGTAGATGTTTTTGCAGAGTCTTATCAGGCTCAATCACCTGATGCCAGACTTGCACCTTTGTTTGCAACTAGTTCAAATCAAAATGAAATAGATTTAAATGCAAATAATACACAGGTTGTTGCGTATTTGCATAGGGAAGTAGATGCAGCTATAGATAGAACATTTAATATTTTAAGAACTCGTATAGATAAATTTGGTATTGCTCAACCAAACATTCAAAAGGCCGGGAACGGACGTATATTAATAGAGTTACCCGGGGTCACGGATCAAGCTAGGGTAAGGAAGCTTGTTCAAGGAGCAGCTAAGTTAGAATTTTGGGAAACTTACGACAATGCAGAAATATTTACTCTATTAAATAATATTAATAGCCGGCTTAAAGACAAGCTGAAAATTGCAAGCGATACAGTAACCGTAGATAAAAGCAAGACTCAGGCTAAAACTAAAAAAACTGATAAATCGTCTAATTCTAAGCAGAGCTTAGTTGATAAATTAGCTAATTCTGGTGATATAGCCAAACTGGAAACAGAAAAGACAAATAATCCTTTATTTAATATACTGACTCCTCATTTATCTTTTGATCCTGAAACCTATGGAAGACCTATTAATGGACCTATTGTAGGTTATGCTCAAGCAAATAATATAGAACAAATTAATAAGTATTTAAGCGAGGAAGAAAATAAAAATTTATTACCTTTTAATTTGCATTTTTCTTGGAGTGCAAATACCATTGGTGATCAAAAAGATATATATACTCTATATGCATTAAAAGGTAAAGGCTTTGATAATAGTGCTGTATTAGATGGAGAATATGTAATAAATTCCAGAGCAGGTATAAATGAGATGAACGGACAACCTGAGGTTGTTATGTTTATGAATAGTGAAGGCGCAAATATATGGAGGCGTATTACATCTGAAGCTGCTAAAAATCAGAGTGCTATAGCTATAGTATTAGATGGGGTTGTCTATTCAGCACCCAGAGTAAATAATGAAATACCAAATGGAGTTTCTTCTATTACTGGACATTTTACAATTGATGAAACTACTGATCTGGCAAATATTCTTAAAGCGGGTAAACTACCAGCGCCTGTTTATGTAGAAGAAGAAGCAGTTGTTGGCCCTACGCTAGGACAAGAATCTATGCAAGCAGGTTTGGTATCATGCATATTTGGTTTACTTGCGGTATTTGTATTTATTTGGTTTTACTATAATAAGGCTGGCCTTATTGCTAACGTAGCTCTTATAATAAACTTGTTCTTTATGATAGGTATACTTGCCTCTTTTCAAGCTGTGTTAACTTTACCTGGAATAGCTGGTATAATACTGACTATGGGTATGGCTGTAGATGCAAATGTTATTATTTATGAAAGGATAAAAGAGGAGCTTAATTTGAATAATTCTTTGTCAGTTGCAGTAAATAAAGGATTTAAACACGCTTATTCAGCTATTATAGATGCAAATGTTACCACTTTATTATTAGGAATAGTACTCTATATATTCAGTAGCGGAATAGTAAAAGGTTTCGCAACTACACTAATTATAGGAATATTTACATCCATGTTTACGGCTATATATATGACCAGGTTAATGATAGAGAGTTTTCTTAAAAAGAAGCAAGATCTATCGTTTTCTACTAAGATAACTAAGTCGTGGTTTAATAACGTAAATTTTAATTTTGTAGGAAAGAGAAAATTATTTTATAGCATATCTATAGTAATCATTATTATAGGTATGATCTCTTTAATATTTAGAGGCCTTAATATAGGTGTAGATTTTAAAGGGGGTCGTAGTTATGTAGTACGATTCGATAATAATGTAAAGGTATCTGAGGTAAGAAAAGTGTTAACACCTTTATTTGCTAAAGAAACACCAGAGATAAAAACTTTTGGTTCGACAAATCAGGTTAAAGTTACTACTTCTTATTTAATTGACGATGAAAGTGAATATGCCGATAGAGAGGTTAAAAAACTTTTAGAAATAGGTTTGTCTAAAATTAATAATAAGTCTGAAATTTTAAGTACGCAAAAAATAGGACCTACAATAGCTAAAGATATAAAAATAGGTGCTTATTATTCTATAATAATATCTCTTTTGGTAATGTATGCTTATATATTATTACGTTTTAAGCGTTGGCAATTAAGTGTTGGAGCAGTGGTAGCACTGATTCACGATGTGCTAATAATGGTCTCTATATATAGTATATTTAATGGGTTGATGCCGTTCCAATTAGATGTTAATCAAACTTTTATTGCAGCTTTATTAACTATAATGGGATATTCTATGAATGACACTGTAGTTATATTTGACCGTATACGCGAGTATTATAGTAAATTTTCTAATAAAAAATTGATACCACAGATTGTAAATTTAGCTTTAAATAGTACTTTAAACCGAACCTTGGTTACCGCTTTAACTACCGCTGTTGTATTGGTAGTAATGCTTCTATTTGGTGGAGAAACTCTGGCATCTTTTTCTTTTGCGATGTTGGTGGGTGTTATAGCAGGCACATATTCTTCTATATTTATAGCAAACGTAGGTCTTTTAGATTTAGATAAAAAACAGCCTCACGAAGCACTTATAGACGAAATAGTTTAATAATAAAATATGGATAAGAAACCATGTGGATGATAAATTTTATAGTCATCATCTATATGGTTTCTTAATTGATAAGCATATTTAAATTTGTACTGAAGTAAATTTATATGCTCATTGCATATTTGGCTAGATCTACAAGTTTACTAGCATATCCATACTCGTTATCGTACCAGGCTATAATCTTAAAAAAATTGTTGTTTAAACCTACACCTGCTTTTGCATCGAATATAGAGGTTCGTGGATCGCTTATAAAATCGCTTGATACAACCTCATCTTCTGTATAACCTAATATTCCTTTAAGTTCGTTTTGTGATGCTTTGTACATGTGCTTTTTAATTTCTTCATAGCTTGTTGATTTTTGTAGTCGTATTGTTAAATCAACAGCAGATACGTTAGCCAGCGGCACCCTAAACGATACACCAGTTAATTTCCCTTTTAGTTCAGGGATAACTAACCATAGCGCCTTGGCAGCCCCTGTAGAAGTTGGTATAATATTTTGATAAGCTCCTCTGCCTCCGCGCCAATCTCTTTTAGAAGTAGAATCTACAACTTTCTGAGAAGCTGTTGCTGCATGTACAGTTGTCATTAGTCCTTCTTCTATAGTCCAATTATCGTTTAAAACTTTAGCTATAGGAGCAAGACAATTAGTTGTGCATGATGCATTAGACATAATATAATTATCATGCCTTAGTTCTTTATGGTTAACACCCATTACAAAAGTGGGAGTATCGTCCTTAGCTGGAGCTGACATTATAACTTTTTTTGCGCCTCCATTAATATGTTTTTGCGCTAGAGGACTCGTTAGGAAAGCTCCTGTTGATTCTATAACTACATCTGTGTCCTCCCATTTTATGTTATCCGGATCCCTTTCGCTGGAAATTTTTATTTTTTTCCCGTTTATTACTAATCTTCTATCATCTGATATATGAGCATCTAAAGGAAATTTTCCGTGTGTCGAATCGTATTTCAGTTTATATATTATATATTCAAGGTCTGATAAATCATTAATTTGACTTATCGATACGTTTTCATGATTTAGGAGTGCACTTCTTAAACTAATCCGGCCAATTCTACCAAAACCGTTTATACCAATTTTTATGGATTTACTCATGATTCTTTATTTTGTTTTTTAATATATATTTTATTTTGCAATTCATTTAGAGCTCCAATAAGTGCTTCAGGTCTCGGTGGGCAACCCTGTATATATAAGTCTACAGGTATAATTTTGTCTATACCTTTTAAAACATGGTATCCATACTGCCAGTATGGGCCGCCACAATTAGCACAGCTGCCCATTGAGATAACATATTTAGGGTGTGGCATTTGTTCGTATAAAGTTCGAATATACTCAGCCATTTTAAAAGTTACTGTACCTGAAATTATCATTAAATCGGATTGCCTTGGGGATGATCTTGGTATTATTCCAAAGCGGTCAGTATCATAATTTGGGGAAAAGGTATCCATCATCTCTATTGCACAGCAGGCTAAGCCAAATGTTAATGGCCATATAGAAGATTTTTTAGCCCAATCTAAAACACTATCAATATTTGTTGTTATTAAACTAGGATCCATAAGATCAGTTGATATTAAAATAACTGATTATTGTGTTAGTATTGAATGTAAATATTTTCGTTTAATAGCATAGATTAATCCTAAAGCTAGTACACATATAAATATAAACATTTCTATAAAAATAAAATTTTGAAATTTATCATCTACAACGGTTAGATTATTGGTTTTAAATATTGTAATAAATGGTAAAAGAAATATAACCTCTACCTCGAATATTAAAAATATTATTGCTATAAGAAAAAATTTAAATTCGTGTATATAATAAGGATTTTCATTGTTATTTACCCCACATTCATAATTGGATAAATTAACTTTGCTTAATTCTTTTTGTCTATATTTTACTATTAAAGTATTAGTTATAAATAGTATCGCTGTAAATATTAATGATATGAAAATGCAATAAAATATATTATACATACGGTTATATAATTAACATGCTATCGCCATAGCTATAGAATCTATATTGTTCTTTTATAGCTATACTATATGCATTCATAACATTTTCATAGCCGGCAAAAGCAGCTACTAAAATTAATAAAGTAGATTCGGGCATATGAAAGTTAGTAATCATAGAGTTTGCTACAGCAAAATCGTATGGAGGAAAAATAAATTTATTAGTCCATTGTTTATTAGCTGGTTTTAACCTATTGTTAGCTGAAATTGAAGTTTCTATTGCCCTTGTGGTTGAAGTGCCTACGGCACATATTCTTTTTTTAGCATCTAGAGCTCTATTTACTATATCAGCAGTTTCTGGAGTTATACTGAATTGTTCTGAATCCATTTTATGTTTTGTTAGATCCTCTACATCAACAGACCTAAATGTGCCTATACCTATATGTATAGTAACCTCGCTTGATATTATACCTTTTATATCAAGGCGTTTTAGTAATTGGTGTGAGAAATGTAGACCAGCTGTTGGAGCAGCTACTGAACCTACGTTTTTAGCATAAATAGTTTGATATCTATCTTTGTCTTCCGGAACAGGTTTTCTTTTTATGTATTTTGGTAAGGGAACTTCGCCTAGTTTATCTAATATTTCCCAGAGTTTCTCTCGCGAATCTTCAAATAAAAATTTTATTGTTCTTCCGCGAGAAGTAGTATTATCTATAACTTCGGCAACTAAAATAGGATTGTCTGTATCTGGACCAAAATATAGTTTATTGCCTACACGTATTTTTCTTGCAGGATCAACTAATGCATCCCATAAGTGGATTTCAGGATTAAGTTCTCTTAGTAAAAATACCTCTATTTGGGCTCCTGTTTTTTCTTTTTCTCCAAATAACCTTGCCGGAAAAACTTTAGTATTGTTTTTTACAAATACATCACCTTCATCAAAGTAATCTATTATGTCTGAGAATGTTTTATGTTCAATTTTACCTGTTTCTCTATGTAAAACCATTAATCTGGATTCATCGCGATAGTTCGTTGGATGATATGCAATTAAGTTTGGCGGTAAGTTATACTTAAATTCTGATAATTTCATTTTGATTTTTAAACGCTATTTTATAGGCTAATATTCTTGCAAATGTAATAATATTAGTTTATTAATTTAAAAAAAATTTTGGTATATTTCAGAGCAAATTATGCCAAAAGAAACGCTTACGTTAAGAGATTGGGTTTTGCCTTTACCTGGTATACTTATTATTTTATTTGCTGATTTTATAGTTTCTAGTTTCACGCCTTTAGACTCGTTTCCTAATATTATGCCTCCTTGAGTCTTAAATGGAGTTTTATAAATATTATCGCCTTGTAAAGATGTTGCATATAAATATGGCTTAGTTGTTTGTATAAAATAACTAAGGTCCGTTTGTAGTATATTTAAATTAAATATTGCTCCCATAGTACTTTGAATAGTTTTAGGATTAAATATATCTGCTGTACATCTAGAGCAAACAATATTTTTTATTCCAAACCATTCTGCAGTTCTTAATATGGTTCCTACGTTACCTGGTTCTTGAACATCTTCTAGTATAAGAAACCATTTTTTCCAAATTTCTGAATCGATATCGTTTAATTTATTATCTTTTGGTTTTTTTAAAAGTGCTATTATAGAATTTGGAGTTTTTGTAAGTGCTATATTTTTTAACTCGTTATTATTAACAATCGTTATTGTAACGTTTTTTGGAATCTTCTCTAGTAATACTTTAGCATTATTGTCGTTTTCAAGAAAACTTTTTTCTATAAAAATTTCAATTAGATAGCTGAGGTATGGACTTAGGATCAGTTCATTAATAATCTTGGGGCCTTCAGCTACGAATAATTTTTGTTCATCTCTATTTTTTTTATCTCGTAAAGAGTATATTAGTTTGCTTGTATTTCTTGAGAGCATGTATTTAATTAGAACTTTACTATTTATTATAATAATCGTATCATTACAATCTTGTAATAGCGCAAGGTATATTAATGATAACCAATATTTATTAAACAAAGTTACATTAAAAGGCATTCCAAATGAATTGTCTGCTGAAGCCAAATCCTTTTTAGTTAAACCTAATAAATTATTTGGAATTTTATTGGGTTTATATAATGCATTTAATATAAAGGATGGTCAATATAAAGAAGATCCAATTAATATAGGGGAAGCTCCTGTATTGTATCATAAAGAAGATGTTGATTTATCTTCAAATAAACTTAAAGAATTTTTAGAAAGCAAAGGCTACTTTAAAGCAAGTGTTAAGTATAACATTGATATTGTTAGTGCAAAGAAAATTGCAAATATTAATTATATCGTAGATACTGGCAACAGATATAAAATAAAAGATTTTTCATATATAATCAAAGATTCTGTTTTAGCTGATTTGTATAGAAAACATGATAGCCAATTGTATTTAAAAAAAGAGGAATATTATGATGTAGATAGTATAAATTCTATAGTTTCGAAAACTATAACATTGTTTAACAATAATGGTTATAAAGACTTTACAAAACAATATATAAACTTTCAAGCTGACACAACTTTTAGCGATAGTGAAGTTGCTTTGCGGATGGTTATTAATAACCCGTTAGGTAGACTGTACCATACAGCCTATAGTATTAATAATACATATATAACCATTAATTATAACGATTTGAGGTATAGCCCTAAATCGAGCGATATTTCGCCTATTGGCAACTCACTTTTTCTTGTAGATTCCTTACATAAATTTAACCCTAATCTTTTTACCGAATATAATTTTTTTAAAAAAGGTAGTTTGTATAGTTTGTCAAACTATTTAATTACATACGACAGATTAATAAATTTAGGCCCTTTCCAAGCAGCAAGTATAGAGGTAGTGCCTTTAAAAGAGGATACAACTAAACTAAATATATACGTTAATTTAGTTGCATTAAAACAGCAAAGCTTATCAGTATCAGGAGAGTATTCCTATAGTGGTGGTAATAATGCAGCTTTGTCAGCTAGTTACGCTAACAGAAATATATTTAGATCGGCGACATATTTAAATATGGGTTTAAAGGGAGGAAAAAGCTTTTATAGGGTAAAAGGGAATTTAGTAACAGCATTGCAACTGGATTTTCTGGCAACCATTAGATTCCCCAGAATAAGCCATTGGTTGAATATTAATGTTGATAGGAATTATAATACAAGCACAAACCTAAATTTTAATATCAATTACGGACAACGTCCTGAATTAGCCTATACTAGTTACACGTACCTCCATAGCTTTAATTTTGCAACAAGTATTAATAAAAACTTTACTATAGCTCCTATTTCTATAGGTTTAATGAATAGCGAATTGAATACTGGTTTTATAGATAATCTTATCAGTTCAGGAAATGTAGAGACAGCCAGGCAGTTACGAAGAAGATATCAGCCATATGTTTTGTTGTCTTCTCAGGTAGCTTATGATTATAACTCAAATTTACTTTTTAAAAATATTAGTTTTAATTATTTAAGGGCGAGTCTAGATTTATCTGGTAATTTAGCTTGGCTATTAGCCCACTTCGCATCTTTTCCTAAAGATAGTTCAGGGTCTTATTTAATAGCTGGCAGGCCATTTTCTCAGTATGTAAGGCCCGAGATAGATTTTAGAATGTATAGAAATATAAATTCTATTAGTCAAATAATATTTAGAGTTAATTTGGCTTTTGGTTTAGCCTATAGTAATTCTAAAATAATGCCTTTCAATAAACAATTTAGTACTGGTGGATCCAATAGCATAAGGGCATGGGCGAGCAGAGGCCTGGGGCCTGGATCCTTTAATATATATGATCTTAATGAAAATTTGACTTCTTTGCTGATTAATCAACAATATGGCGATATGAAGTTAGAGCTGAATATGGAGCATCGCTTTACTTTAATTCCGCATTTTTTTGGCAAATCTAATAAATTAGAGGGAGCTTTTTTTATGGATGCAGGTAACATTTGGCAATTTAATTCAAGTACTGAATTTGGTAATTCAGAAGAAGCAAAATTTCAATTTAATCACTTTTATAAGCAAATAGCCCTAGGATCTGGGTTTGGTTTAAGATTTCATTTTTCTGCTATAGTTTTCAGGGTCGATCTCGGGTTAAAAATTTATGATCCCCAGGTAAACCAAGGTAGTTGGGTTGTATCAGAATTGTTTAATAGAGGAAATTTGCCCGATAGATATAATATGTTTACTTTTAATGTGGCTATAGGTTATCCATTTTAAAATATTATGACAGAATTTCCTATAATGGAACATTTTTATACGCTTCAAGGAGAAGGGCGTAATAGCGGAGTTGCGGCTTATTTCATACGCTTAGCAGGTTGCGATGTGGGGTGCCATTGGTGTGATGTAAAGGAATCATGGGATGCAACCAAACACACCAGACTAACTATCGATAGTTTAATAGAACAAGTAAGCAGGTCTAAGGCAAGCAATGTAGTTATAACTGGTGGAGAGCCATTAATGTACAACTTAGATTATTTGTGTAGAGCATTTAAAGAGCGTAATGTAAAAACGTTTATAGAAACATCCGGATCAGGTAAGCTAAGTGGATTTTGGGACTGGGTAGTGCTATCACCTAAAAAAACAAAACTACCTGTCGATAATATATACAAACATGCAAACGAGCTTAAAATGATTATATATAACAATGATGATTTTAAATTTGCAGAGCAGCAGGCGCAAAAAGTTTCTGATAACTGCATGTTATTTATGCAGCCTGAATGGAGCAAAAAAAACATAATAATGAATACAATAATAGATTATATAAAAGATAATCCTAAATGGAGGTTGTCTCTACAAACTCATAAATATATAGACATACCATAAAATATTACCTTAATTAAGATGATTCAATATTGAGCTAATTATAAAACAAGCATTAAAAAAATAACAACAAAATCACTAAATTTAATTGTTATTACTTCGGTAAATAATTTATTTTTCGAAAAACATTTTTCACCTTTACTAAGTTTTAAAACGTTACTTATATGGCCTTTGACATTGATATAATAAGCAAATTTTATCAATTATTACCCGATAAAATTAGTTACATAAAAAAATGTATAAATAAGCCTTTGACCTTAACAGAAAAAATATTGTATCTGCATGTGTATGATAAAATAACATCAGAATTTATTAAAGGTAATGACTATGTAAATTTTTTGCCTGATCGTGTTGCTATGCAAGATGCAACAGCACAAATGGCATTATTGCAATTTATGCAATCAGGTAAACCTAGTGCGCATGTTCCATCTACGGTCCATTGCGATCACTTAATACAAGCTAAAGAAGGAGCTGCTCCGGATCTTAAGCATGCTGGTGAAACAAACAAAGAAGTTTACGATTTTTTGGAATCGGTATCTAATAAATATGGCTTAGGTTTTTGGAGGCCGGGTGCTGGCATTATACACCAAGTTGTATTAGAGAATTATGCTTTTCCTGGCGCCCTGTTAATAGGTACAGACTCTCATACACCTAATGCCGGAGGTCTAAGTATGTTAGCAATAGGGGTTGGTGGTGCCGATGCTTGCGATGTAATGTCCGGCTTGCCATGGGAGTTAAAATTCCCTAAAATAATAGGTGTTAAGTTAACCGGTAGTTTAAACGGATGGACTTCAGCAAAAGATGTAATACTAAAATTGGCATCGATACTTACGGTAAAAGGTGGTACCGGGTATGTTATAGAATATTTTGGTGAAGGAGTAAAATCCATATCATGCACTGGTCGAGCTACAATTTGTAATATGGGCGCTGAAATAGGTGCCACAACTTCTGTATTTGTATATGACGAAAAAACTGCTAAATACCTTGAATGTACTGATAGATCTGAAATAGCTTCGTTAGCTAATGAGAATACAGAGCATCTAAATGCAGATGAAGAAGTATATAAAAATCCTCAAGCTTATTTTGATAAAGTAATAGAAATTAATCTTGACGAATTACAACCTTATATAAATGGTCCTTTTTCTCCTGATTTGGGTTGGGAAATATCAAAATTTGCTCAAGCAGTAAAAGAGAATAATTGGCCGGAAACTATATCGGCTTGCTTACTAGGATCGTGTACAAATTCATCTTATGAAGATATTTCGCGAGCTGCATCGATTGCTCAAGATGCCGTTGACAATGGATTAGTATCAAAAACCGATTTTGAAATTACACCAGGTTCGGAAATGGTTTGTAAAACTATAGAACGCGATGGATATTTAGACATTTTTTATAAAATAGGCGCAAAGGTTTTAGCTAACGCTTGCGGTCCATGTATAGGGCAATGGGCGCGAAAAGGTGCTGAAAAGCAAGAAAAAAACTCGATAGTAACATCTTTTAACAGAAATTTTGCTAAACGCAACGATGGAAACCCTAATACACATGCGTTTGTAACTTCTCCAGTTATAGTAACAGCGCTAGCATTAGCAGGTAATCTTAAGTTTAATCCTTTAGTTGATACAATAACTAATGGCAAAGGAGATAAAATTAAACTTAAAGAACCGTCTGGTTACGAGCTTCCGCCAAGGGGGTTTTATACAAACATTCAAGGGTATAAGGCTCCATCTTTAGATGGTTGCAATGAAGAAATAAAAGTTTCTCCTAATTCCGATAGATTACAGTTGTTAGATCCATTTCCTGCATGGGATGGTAAGGATTTAATAGGATTAAAGCTATTAATAAAAGCCAAAGGAAAATGTACTACAGACCATATATCTATGGCCGGGCCTTGGTTAAAATATAGAGGCCACTTAGACAATATATCTAATAATTTACTAATAGGTGCTATAAATTTTTTTAATGATAAAGCTAATTACGTAAAAAACCAATTAACGGAAGAATATGGGCCGGTTCCGGATGTACAAAGATCCTATAAAAAAGCTTCTATAGGCTCGATAGTGGTTGGGGATGAAAATTATGGTGAAGGGTCATCCAGGGAACACGCTGCAATGGAGCCCAGGTATTTAGGAGTCAGGGCTATATTAGTAAAATCTTTTGCCAGAATACACGAAACTAATTTAAAAAAGCAAGGAATGCTAGCCATAACATTCGATGATGTTAACGATTACGATCTAATACAGGAAGACGATAATATAGATATTATTGGTTTAGAGGATTTAAAACCTGATAAACAACTTAGCATTAAATTAACACACTCAGACGGATCCATAGATATGTTTAAAGTAAATCATACATATAACGATCAACAAATAGAATGGTTTAAAGCTGGAAGCGCCTTAAATTTAATAAGGAAAAAATTAGAATCTAAATAAAAAGCAAATAGTTTTAAGATTAATTGTAGATATATTAGATATAATTTCATTAAAAATAATAAGCACTAAAATTTATCAAAAATAAAACTGTGGATAATAAGTTAGCAACTAGTAAAAATGAAAAGCGGGCAGACGAGCTTAATAAGCTGTGGCTTAAGTGGTATGAAGAGATGTTATTATGGAGGCGTTTCGAAGAAAAAGCTGCTCAGCTGTATGGACAACAAAAGATTAGAGGATTTTGCCATTTGTCTATAGGACAAGAAGCCGTAATAGCTGGTTCCTTTAGTGCTATTACTAAAGAAGATTCTGTAATTACAGCCTATAGAGACCATTGCTACGCTATGGCAAAGGGTGTATCCAGTGAATCTGTAATGGCTGAACTATATGGAAAAGAAACGGGTTGCTCTAAAGGTAAAGGTGGCTCTATGCATATGTTTTCTAAAGAACATAAATTTTTTGGTGGCCATGGAATAGTAGGAGCACAAATACCATTAGGTGCCGGTATAGCTTTATCTGAAAAATATAACAAAACTAAAAATGTTTGTTTAACATTTTTTGGTGACGGGGCAGTACACCAGGGAGCATTTGGAGAAACCCTAAATATGGCATCCATATGGAAATTGCCTGTAATATTTATATGTGAAAATAATCAGTATGCTATGGGTACTTCTGTTGCAAGGTCCAGTGCGGTAGTAGACATATATAAAATGGGGGAAGCGTTTAATATTCCATCTAAAAAAGTAGATGGAATGAAATGTGACGATGTGTATAAAGAAGTATTAAATGCAGTAGAGAATGCACGTAAAGGGAATGGCCCTGGTTTTATAGAATTGAAAACTTACAGATATAAAGGACATTCTATGTCGGATCCTGCAAAGTACAGAGATAAAGACGAAGTAGAACTATACAAAAAAAGCGATCCGATAGACTATGCTAAAGAGAAAATAGTTAAATTAAAACTTGCAGATGAAAAATGGTTTGCGAGTGTAGAAGCAAAAATTAAAGAAGAAGTATTAAACTCAGTTACATTTGCAGAATCATCTAAATATCCTGATGAATCAGAACTATTTACAGATATATACATACAAAAAGATTATCCTTTTGCAAAATAAATAAACAAAATGGCTGAAATAATTACATTGCCTAAAATGAGTGATACCATGGAAGAAGGTACACTAGTTAAGTGGCACATTAAATTGGGAGACAATATAAAAGCTGGAGATATACTTGCTGAAATAGAGACAGATAAAGCTACTATGGACTTGGAATCGTACTACGATGGAGAAGTCCTATATCTAGGAGCTAATGAAGGAGATAAAATAAAAATCGATGCTCCAATATTAGTAATTGGAGAAAAAGGTGAAGACTATAAAAGCCTTATAGAAGCTAGCGGCCCTAAAAAACAATATTTAGAATCTTCGGAGAGCAACAACATAGATAGCATAAGTAAAAATGCTAACCAGGTTAAAAGCCAGCCTAAGGATTTAGATAAGGAAAATAATTTAGATAGAATAAAAGCGTCTCCACTTGCTAAGAAGATAGCTAAAGACAAAGGTTTAGATTTATCTACGATTAAAGCATCAACTTCATCCGGCAGAGTAATAAAACGGGATATTGAAAAAGCACTATCGCCGTTAAATACTTCTGGTACAGAAAATATAAATTATCAATTAAATCGTGTTAGTGATGATCTTGAGTATAAAGATGAACCACTAACGCAAATGAGAAAAGTAATTGCTGAGCGTTTGAGCCAATCAAAGTTTTCAGCTCCACATTTTTATGTAAAGCAGGAAATCAATGTCGACAGCCTGGTATCCTTACGATTCCAAATAAACGAAAAACTAAAAATAAAAATATCATTTAACGATTTAATAGTAAAAGCTATAGCCTGCGCGATAGCTAAACACCCTGAAATAAACACTAGTTTTTTAGGGGATAAAATCAGATACTATGAAAATATAAATATAGGTGTTGCGGTAGCTGTAGATGATGGTTTGGTGGTGCCTGTAATTAGGAAAGTTAATGAAAAATCTATTTCTCAAATATCTACAGAAATTAAAAGTGTAGCAGCTAAGGCAAGAGAAAAAAAAATCACCCCGTTGGAAATGCAGGGATCAAGCTTTACCATTTCAAATTTAGGTATGTATGGAATAAAAGAATTTACGTCTATTATCAATCCTCCTAATTCGTGTATTCTTGCTATAGGTGCTATTACAAAAATTCCTGTTGTAGATGATGATGATAATATAAAAAGCGCTAATATGCTTACTGTAGTATTATCTGCTGATCATCGCGTTGTGGATGGTGTAAAAGGAGCGATATTTTTACAAACCTTGAAAAATATATTACAAGAACCACTAGAGTTACTAGTATAAAAAATATTAATTTGATAAACGGTAGACAAATATTTCTGTTAGGAATAGATAAATTAAAGAATGCTATTGATAGTGGACAAGAACTAGAGTGTGTATATATCGATAAAGATTTTAAAACCGATGGCTTGGGAGATTTAAAGCGGGAGTTAAGTAACAACGGAACTCCAATAAAGGTTGTGCCGATTTATAAGCTTAATAAAATTGCCAGAAACCATAATGGAGTAATATCAATTCCTTCTTTGATCAATTATGAAAGCTTAGAAAACGTTATACCTGGTTTGTTTGAGAAAGCTAAAACTCCGGCTGTGGTTCTGTTAGATCGCATAACAGATGTACGTAACTTTGGGGCGATAGCTAGATCTTGTGAAGCGATGGGTATTGATATAGCAGTTATACCTAATAACGAAAGGGCGTTGGTTAATCAAGAATCTATTGATATATCTACAAAAGCACTTATTCATTTAAAAGTTGCCAGGGTATCTAGTTTATCAAGAAGTATAAATTTTTTAAAGTTATCAGGATTACAAATAGTAGGGTTGGATGAGAAGTCCGATACTAGTGTTTACGAAGTGGATTTAAGCTTGCCAACAGCTTTAGTAATAGGTTCTGAGTTTGACGGAATTTCTGAAAAATGTAAAGTCCTTTGCGATAAGTTAGTAAAAATACCTATGGCTGGTAAAACACAATCTCTTAATGCTTCTGTTGCAGCTGGTATAGCTATATACGAAATGCATAGGCAACGCAAGCAATAATCCAAATTATTTTCAAATCCGGAATAAATTGTTAACCTATAAAATTAAGAACCTGGTATTTGGTTAAGCTGCTAGATAATTAATGTTGCTATTTGTTATTAATAAGTTTAGAGCCTATTAAATTAAATATTTAAATCTTTGTCTTTTAGCGCAATAAATCCACTCTTTAGTATACCCTGTCTAAACAAATTGACTATTTTGTGTGCTTGCCTTGTTGGTTCCGGTATCCGGTATTTAGTTATGCATTTCTCAGTGATTTTAATGCTTGCCTCTAAATTTATTTTATGGCCTGGCGATATATAAATAGGCTTAACATTAGTTTTAGACCGCATTATAGCTCCTAATATTGTATCTTGATATTCCAGATATTTTATAGATCCTTTGATTGGGTTCGGCTCAGAGTAATTTCCACATAGTAAATTTTTAGCACATCCTATGGTGGTCTGATTAAGTAATATGCCTAGTTGCGTTGCTATGCCCATTTGCTTCGGGTGGGATATACCGTGGCCATCTACCATTAAAATATCAGGCTTTACCTGCATTTGCTCCCATGCTTTGAATAAAATAGGCATTTCTCGAAAAGCTAAGTATCCTGGAATGTAGGGAAAATTGAGTGTACCTTTTGCTAAACTTAGATAGATGGGTTTTAGAGTGCCGAAATCTAATATAACTATGCAACCGTAGGCAACATTAGATGAAATATTAAATGATATGTCTGCGCCTGCTATAGTATTTATAGGGTCTTTGTATTCTTTGATTTGTAATTTTTTGAGTAATTCTTGTTGTATTTGTTTTGCTTGTTCTATGCTTATGTTGCCATAATTGATACTTGCCTGCATATATTATTCTTTTTTTGGATACTGATAGTTGCTTAGGATATTGTTTAACTCAAATTTATTTATATTAGTTGATAATCTAATATATTCGTCTTTATTTGTTTGGATTATTAGCACGCTTTTCCCACCTAAAATATAGTTATAGGTGTTAATGTCGCCACCTAAAGAGGGTTTGTTATAGTTAATAATGTCATCTGCATAGATTTTCTTAATCTCGTTTTTGTTAATTATTGATAGTTTTGTTTGCAGAGGCGCTAACCTGTATGATATAGCAATTTTGTTAATGTCTACAATAAGTGCTACTTGTGTAATAAGGTATAGTCCTAGTCCAATGATTATTAATATAGCTATATTGAGTATTCTATGGTTACGATTTTTTTTAAATAAAAATGCAATTAATGCTAAAAGCATAGCTAAAATAAATACCATAACTAGAATGTAAGCAAAGCTAAAATTTGGCAATACTCTAGTAGTTGTTATAAACTTTAATACCAACATATAGCTTAATAAGCATTAGATATAGATAATACTATGCGTTCAAATTTTATTGAATTTTTATTAGAATTATTTATGTAGCTGTAGTAATATTCTGTAACTGCAGCTGGGCTGTGTCAGGAGTTTTTTATGAAGCTAAGATATTGCAGGGTACCCATATTTGTTTAACACCTCTATTAATTCGTCTTTTTCTAAACCTGTTGATAGTAAATATTTTCTTCCATATATAGTTTGTATTTTAAGGCAATTGCCATTGCCTATTGCGTAATCTATAGCGCCTGTTATACCTATACCCACGTGAAAATATTTACCTTCTATCGATATATATTGTATATCGTTTTTATTTATGATTCTAAATTTTTTGTGCCATGGTCGTATTCTGTATTGTATGCAATCTTTACTGATTTTAATATTTAATCTAATTGTTATTATAAACAGTACTAATAAGAACAATAATATATTGATTGTAATATTTAAGATGTATTTTGAGTCAATACCAGATATATTTGTAGTGGTTTCATAACTATTGATGTTATCATAAGTTGTATTAAATAGAATTGGTAATAATACTATCAGTATTATTGCTGTTACTAGTAATGATGGCTTTATGGTTTTTGTCATAGTCTTGCGATTTGCCAATTAGTTATTATCTACTTTTAGTATCGTATGCAATATATATAGATACTTTTTCTTAATTTTTTCTGCAAATATATTATAATATTAAAATACTTCATATCCATATTTGTTTAATACCTGCAATACTTCGTCTTTTTCTAAGCCTGTTGACAGGAGGTAATCGGAATTTGAATCTCTAATGTATAATGAGTATCCAGTAACTATTACGTAGTGGTTCGTTGCTTGTATGCTAGGCCCAATCCTTGGTATATTGCTTTTTACAATTTCCAAATGTTTTATGTCAGTTTTGTTAATAATTTTAGCTCGTTTTTGCCAGGGTATAAATTGATAAACGATGGCATCTTTTGTTATTTTTAATTTCAATGTTGCAACTAATACGGTGTATAGGGTAAAAACTAAAAATGCTAATATGCTTCCTAAAATTATGTAAAAAACCATCTTGTTAATGGTAGTTAATTCATAATTTTTGAATATTTTAAAATATCCTAGACGACTAAAAATATATATTAAATAAGCAAAGAGTATGGAGTATATTAATTTCCATGTGAGTGATAGTTTATTTTGTATTGTATGCACTGTTTTAGTATTATCTAATAGTTTTGGGATATTGATAAAATAATTTTTCTAATTGTAAATTAAAATCTTTATGATACCTGATAACCATATTTGTTCAAAACCTCTATTAATTCGTCTTTTTCTAAACCTGTTGATAGCAGATAATCATTAAGGTCTTTAGTTTTAATGTATAAACAGTATCCGTTCCCTAATATGTAATGCGTAGTATTTTTAAATCCTATCCCGATATGAATATAATTGCTATAATATACAGGATATATAATTGCAACGTCTTTACTATTAATTACTCTAAAACTTTTATGCCAAGGGTATAATTTATAATATATCGCGTTATTATCTATCATGAATATAAGTTTTATCCTAAGATAAAAGGTTATGAAATATATTGCTGTAAAGGCGATTATAATTAGTATTATACATAAAGGTAGATTCATATTAAAGTAGTCGGTTTTAAAAAGGACTGCAGTAATTGATATAACTATTGATATTAAAAGTACTATTAATAGACTTTGCCATATTATTGATGGTATTATCAATTTAATAAACTTCACTATTAATAATTCTTTACTACTGATAAAACAATTTGCTCTGATTGTAACCCATAATTTTAAGAGATTTTATATCCATATTTGTTTAATACTTCCAATAATTTGTCTTTATCTAAACCCGTTGACAGGAGATATTTTTTGCCCCTTGTAGTGTGTATTGTAATGCAATTTCCATTGCCTATTGCGTAATCTCTTGTGCCTGTAGCGCCTATCCCTATATGAAAATGGCTTCCTGATATTTGTATATTATCTATAAGATCTTTATTTAATATTTTAAATTTTTTATGTATAGGTTCTGGTTTATAAAATATGCTTACAGAATTTATTTTTAATATGAGTTTCAGTTTTATGATAAAATAGGTTCCATATAGAGAAGATAAAAATCCTAAAATTAAACCCGATGTAATAAGGATTTTCCATAAATATGATTCTATGTAATGTAATTTATCTATAAATATTAGCTGTATTGTAGTAAAAACAAGACTCCCGGCGCAAGAAATCAAAACGCTTGCAAATATAAATTTTAGCAAGCCATCAGGTTCAACCACTTTATAGAACATTACTAATAAATTTTATTGATAGTGGATTAATAATTAATACGTGCCAATAACAAAATTATTGATTTTTTATATACTGATAGTTGCTTAGGATATTGTCTAACTCAAATTTATTTATATTAGTTGATAATCTAATATATTCGTCTTTATTTGTTTGTATTATTAGCACGCTTTTTCCACCTAAAATACAGTTATAGCTGTTAATATCGCCACCTAAAGAAGGTTTGTTATAGTTAATAATGTCATCTGCATAGATTTTCTTAATGTCGTTTTTGTTAATTATTGATAGTTTGGGTTGCAAAGGATTTAGCTTGTATTCTATATAATTTTCGTTAATATTTAAGTTAAGCCTTAATTGACTAAAGGTATAAAATATTGTAATCGTTATTGCTAATATGATAATGCTTGACACGTATTTTTTACTTTTTTTAAATTTGTATTTTTTTGCCAAAACAACTCTAAATACTAAAGCCAATAATATTATACATAGCATAATGATAATATAATGAATCCAAAAGTTTGGGGGAACTCTAGTAGTTGTTATAAACTTTAATACCAACATATAGCTTAATAAGCATTAGATATAGATAATACTATGCGTTCAAATTTTAGTGAATTTTTATTATGGTCATTGATGTAACTGCGATAATAATATTCTGTAGCTGAGGCTGTATCATGAGTAGCTCCATAAACTACTACAATAACAAGTGATATAACTACAAATGTAAATACTACTGCACTAAATATTATACCCTTAGTATTATCGTTATTCCCTACTAACCCCTCATTAGACAAATATTTCTTTAGATCGTTCATAAGTTTATAATCTTTATTAAGATACTTTATATCCATATTTGTTTAATACCTCTACTAATTCGTCTTTTTCTAAGCCTGTTGACAGGAGGTAATCATTAAGGTCTTTAGTTTTAATATATAAACAATAACCATTGCCTAATATGTAATGCGTAGTATTTTTAAATCCTATCCCAATATGAATATAATTGCTATAATATACAGGATGTATAATTGTAACGTCTTTACTATTAATTACTCTAAACCTTTTATGCCAAGGGTATAATTTATAATATATTGCGTTATTATCTATCATGAATATAAGTTTTATCCTAAAATAAAAGGTTATAAAGTATAAAGCTGCACAATTTACTATAACAAGGGTTATAAAAAGGGCTATATTATCTTTAAAATACTCATTTTTAATAATAGCTATAGCCGTTGATATAGCTATTGATATTAAAAGCGTTATTAACAGACTTTGCCATATTATTGATGGTTTTATTAATTTAACAAATTTCATTATAGAATCTATTATTAATAATTTTCCACTATTGATAATATTATTTTTTCTAATTGCAGTAAGGATGCTCTAGTATCCCTTGTCATTATAGAAGTTTGATTTTGTGCGTATTCTATTCCGGTTATAGCTTTAGCAAGCACAATAGCATATATTCCTACAATTGCTATAGATACTACGGCTACGAACACTCCTCCAATTAACCACCTAGTCATAGGATTCCCTACTAACCCCTCATTAGACAAATATTTCTTTAGATCGTTCATAAGCTTTTCTTTGTCCTGCTCGGAATTAAAATTGTATTTATCAGGATTTGCATTTATAAAGTTTTCTACGGCTTGCACTAATTGGCCGTGTTCTTTAGAATTTTTTAGAGCATTGATAATAACGTCATGGCTCTGGCTGATTACTTCTTTTATTGCATATAATTGCTTTGAATCTACGGCTTCTTTTAGGGTATTAAAATAGTCAGGGTTAGTACTTTTTACCTGCTGTATTATATAATCGTTAAAACTTTTCCAGCTTCTTGCTGCTCTGGTGTTAGTTTGTTTAATTCGTCTATGATAGGAGCGTACTCGGGTATTTTCTTATCGATATCGTTACCTTCTATTAAAACTATCTGCCTAAATAGTTCTTCACCTGTTAGTTTTTCCTGATTTGGAACTTCTGTTTTATCTTTTTCGCATGCTGCTGCCCCCTATTATATAAATCAATAATAGCAGGGTGGAAATTAGTTTTTTAAAGTAGTAATGTTTTTCATTCATTTGCAATGTTAATTTTAACTAATGTAATTTATTTGGTATAAAAATAATTATTGTTTAGTCGAAAAACAACATATTGGTTAAGCATGTAAATAATTAACAGACCGGTTATGGAAACAAAAAAGCTCCCCAGACCGTGTATCAGCGCTATAACGAAATGAAAAATTACCGCGCAGAAAAATAATACGATTCTATTTTTAGGCTTCATGAAAAATACTCCAAATAGTGTTAGTTCGAATATTATTACACACCAGTTAATTAAAAATACGCTTAGCTGATTTGATAGTAGGGGGGTTAATAGTTTGAATATGAAGCTGTTGGCACCAAATATATTGTGGCTAAACCAATAGTATATAGCGCTGCCATCGCGCCATTCTTCTACTTTATAAGGTTTTTCTACTCCCGCTTGTAGGTACAAAACGGCAGCCTGAATTTCTATCAATATAAAAAATACCCAAGCAGTAAGGTTTCTAAAAGCTGAAGTTTTTCGTACGCCTTGCCAATGGTTAGCGCGCGTGTCAAGTAAAGCTATCGGTATTAATAGTAAAGTTAATATTGTGAAAATTTGGTCCCCACCTTCGATAAGAAGCGCAGAGTTAAAGAAGCTGTAGCTGATCCACCAGTGCGCTATAGATGTTATCTGCGGAAAATATCCGATGATAACTAATATTAAAACGATTATAGATATTAGTTTGGCTATCCACAGGTCTTGGTAGTTAAACAGAAAAAACAGGTTATAATCGCTAAAAAATGTCGATGTATTTTTGGCCTTTTCGAACATAAAATCAGCATATAAATAGTCTGTTTTATTAAACAACAAGGTTATAAGTAAACTAGCTGCCAAAAAGCTTCTTGCCAGGCCATATACTATTGTAAAAGGACTGGTAGTGGCGTATTTATCAATTTTACCTAAATAATGCTCTATGTTATCTTTTAATCCCTGATTTAAGATGTATGCGAATTGCTTCATATGGAATAAAATTATTGGTTTTATTAAACCATGCCCATGGTATTATGGCTTTTTTTGTTAATATATACCAGCCATCTTTTATAGTAGTTAGCTTATATGGCAATAAAATATCATTAGATTGCAATAAGAGATGATCTAAACCATCTTTTGTGTTTATTGCCTGCCATTTAGTTTCGGTTTCTTTAATTGCCTGTAGAATCAAAGAAGTTTCAAAACCGATTTTTCTACTTTTGCGCGATAGTCCAAAATAGTTGGCAGCAGAAAAATTAGGAGAGTTAATGTTTATTGGATTGCCGTTATTGAAAGCAAAAATGTCTATGGTTTCTTCTCTGGGGTTTCTTAATGTCTATGGTTTCTTCTCTGGGGTTTCTTGTGAAAAAGCCCCATCCCTGGATAGAAACGCTTTTAATTATGTTTGCGATTTTGTAGGGAATGTTTATGGTTGTGCCCCCGATGTTCGATATTAGGATTATGCTAAAACTGGTTGTTAGTAGCACGATGAAGTAAATGCGATAACTTATTTTTTTGTATTTAAACATATTGATTGCACGTAATATAAATCGTTGAGCGTTAAAAAGTATTTTTGGTACGATTACAAAAAATTAAACATATTTATACAATAATGTACTACTAATGCTACGTTAATAATACTAATAAATCTTATAAATTTGTATAAATTCCGTACATTTACTTCTTTTAAAGGCAATATTTGCATTTTATAACTAATCTTTAATTATTTTTTAATTATAAGCTATGGATTTTTTTATATTATATATAGCTCCTATCATAGGAATTTTAGCTCTTTTAATAACGGTAGTACGATATTCCTGGGTTGTAAAACAACCAGATGGTAATGAAAAGATGCGCGAGGTAGCTTCTTATATTGCCGATGGCGCCATGGCATTTTTAAAGGCTGAATGGAAAATTTTATCATATTTTTCTATTATAGCAATGCTGTTGCTTGGTTATTTAGGTATTAGCAGTTCGGATTCGCATTGGTTAATCGCTGTTGCTTTTGCAATAGGAGCAGTTTTGTCTGCTTTTGCAGGTTTTGTTGGTATGAAGGTGGCTACTAAGGCCAATGTACGAACTACTCAAGGCGCAACAAAAAGCCTAATGCAGGCTTTTAAAGTATCTTTTGTAGGAGGTACGGTTATGGGATTTGGTTTGATAGGTCTTGCTGTGCTTGGCATGGGAAGTTTGTTTATAGTTATTTTGCACGTTTTCGATGTTGTTACAGTTGCCAGCCACGAAATGCGTGTTGCGATAGAGGTGCTAACAGGGTTTTCCCTGGGAGCTGAATCTATAGCTTTATTTTCAAGGGTAGGTGGTGGTATTTATACTAAAGCTGCCGATGTGGGAGCCGATTTAGTAGGTAAGGTAGAATCTAATATACCTGAAGACGATATTAGAAATCCTGCTACTATAGCTGATAATGTTGGTGATAATGTTGGCGATGTGGCAGGTATGGGCGCGGATTTATTTGGTTCGTATGTAGCAACTATTTTAGCTACAATGGTTCTTGGTCAGGAAGTACAGAGTTTGGGCGCAGATAAATTTTCAGGTTATGCGCCGATTTTGGTACCTATGGTAATTGCAGGTTTAGGATTAGTTTTTTCTATAATAGGTAGTTTTTTTGTTAAAATATATGACGAAAAATCTTCTGTTCAGT
Source organism: Candidatus Krakonobacterium acarorum (assembly GCA_050311575.1). Taxonomy (GTDB): domain Bacteria; phylum Bacteroidota; class Bacteroidia; order SolTP2; family SolTP2; genus Krakonobacterium; species Krakonobacterium acarorum. The sequence goes on from JBNOKO010000001.1 coordinate 888,520, forward strand.
CTGCATTAAATAGAGGTAACTGGATTTCATTAATACTTACTTTAGTTGCTTCGTTTTTTGTTATTAAATCTATTATGCCCGATAGCATGGTGTTGCGTGGAGTAAGTTTTTCTCAAATAGGGGTATACGGCGCAATTATAGTAGGTTTAGTAGTTGGCGCGTTAATAAGCACAGTAACAGAATATTATACCGGAATGTCTAAAAAACCGGTAAATAGTATTGTTCAGCAAAGTTCAACCGGACATGCTACTAATATTATTAGTGGGTTGTCTGTAGGTATGCGATCAACAATGTTACCTATACTGATACTTGCTGCAGGTATAATTTTATCTTATATGTGTGCAGGCCTTTATGGTGTTGCAATAGCTGCGGCAGGAATGATGTCTACAACGGCTATGCAATTGTCAATAGATGCTTTTGGTCCTATAGCTGATAATGCCGGCGGTATTGCGGAAATGAGTTCCCTGCCTAAAGAAGTTAGAGAAAGAACTGATATATTAGATGCTGTTGGTAATACTACTGCAGCAACAGGTAAAGGCTTTGCTATAGCTTCAGCAGCTTTAACTTCGTTGGCTTTATTTGCCGCTTTTGTAGGTGTTTCTAATATTTCTGCTATTGATATTTACAAGGCACCTGTATTAGCATGTTTGTTTGTTGGTGGTATGATACCTTTTTTATTTTCATCACTCGTGATTTCTTCAGTTGGTAAGGCTGCTATGGAAATGGTTAAAGAAGTGCGTAGGCAATTTAGAGAGATAAAAGGTATAATGGAATACGAAAATAAACCTGAGTATGATAAATGTGTAGCTATTTCTACTAAGGCATCTATTAGAGAGATGATTTTGCCAGGTATTATAGCTATAGTGGTACCTATTATTGTAGGTTATGGGTTTAAAGGTGTTTTTGATAATGTTAGTTCGGCTGAGATGTTAGGTGGTTTGTTAGCCGGCGTAACTGTTTCAGGAGTATTAATGGGAATATTTCAGTCAAATGCAGGTGGTGCCTGGGACAATGCTAAAAAATCTTTTGAGAAAGGTGTAGAGATTGACGGCCAAATGATGTATAAAGGGTGCGATGCTCATAAAGCTTCTGTTACGGGTGACACAGTTGGAGATCCATTTAAGGATACTTCGGGTCCATCTATGAATATTTTGATAAAGTTGATGTCAATAGTTTCGTTAATTATAGCTCCACATATAGCGGTAATGAGCAATGATGATTCTAATCTAATGAACGATATTGATACTAATACAGAGGAAATTATAATTATTAATGGTGGCGAGTCTGATATTAATGATAATCTAAAACAATAGTTTTTTCATGTTTATAAAACAGTTGAGGAATGGTTAAAGTTAGTGTATATTGTCACTTTTATAGGTTACATGTATATAAGAGGATAGTTTAAATATAAATCAGCAAGTAGGCTTTATAAGCTTAATTTGTATATTATGAATACGGGGTTATTTGTGGTTCACCATGTGGGTCATAAATAACCCTTTTTATTTTAGGTCTGCTGAGGGTTTTATCTTGAAAGCTTCCAAATATAAAAATTGAGATATATTTAAATATTGTGCGAATTGTTATGGTCATTATAAGGTTTGCCCGTTTGCATAAAAATTTAATATATAGCGGAATCATCTTAAGTTGTATAATAATGATCGCTAATATTTAGTTAGAAGTAATGCAATGCCTTAAAATCGATCCCGAATATCAATGCTATCTGTTTATATGGATTGCTAAGAATTAAATTGTTCATTAATAAATCTATAGTTAAGTATATAAGTTTAAGCACATGATATTGGAAATAATCGGATATGCGTAACAATTATAGCAACTAATTTCTAATGTTATATTTTGTTATTCATACAGTTTTACTATAATTATTTTACAATAATATGTCTTGACAATGTATTGTATTTGCAGTTATTATATTTTTTGTAAAAATTATTATACTGGATTATGAAAAAGCACCTATTGTTGTTAAGTACCATGTTAGTGTTCCTTGTAGGTTTTAGGAGTTCGGGCAATTATTTGTATAGTCATAAAAGTTCTATTTTATCTGGAGACCCATTGTTAAAAATTGAGGATCCATTATTAGTGCAGGGTCAGGCAAGTTCTTTTGGTGGTGTTAGTAGGTATTGCCAGGAAGTTGGTATAGCTAATATTCTGTATCAAGGTAATGATCACTACAACATAATATTTTATAACCTTGCCCACCGAAAGTATTTAACTAGATCTGGCGTTTTACCTAGCTACAACGAGAGGGTAAAAGTTTTTGTAGATGATAATTATATTAGTATTATCACTAAACTTCAGCAATCATGGTATTTTATCTTTCTTGGGGCAGAGGAATCTGAGTACGGAGGATGGCCATTTAAATTAGATACATGGATTTTGGCCCCAGGAAGAGCATATGTGGATGCGCATCCGCGATATCCCATGGAATATAATGCAGATTTGGTGACGTTACCAGATTACCACCATAATAGACCGGAAGCTGCCGGGCGTTTCGAATTTATTATTACTAAAAGTAAGAATAACTGTAGGCAACCTATAGGCTTAATAGTTCATAAAGCTAGCAAGCGGTTAGTAATGGTAAATAATAATCAAGTAATATTAGGAGAGGTATATTATCCTAATAAAATTAATAATTACGGCGATGCATATTTTTGGGAGTCAAGATTAAAATAGCCTAAAACCTTAAATTAAACTGAGAAATAGAAATTATATAATTTAATCGATACTATTTCTATTTGATTTAAGAAATTTAAAAATATATAATCTTATTAAGAATAACGTTTTAATTAAATAAATTATTATGAAAAAATATTTACTATCAGCTATAATTTTAATGTTTCTTACAAGTTGTAGTAAGGAAGATAGTTATTTAAATAGCAATACAAGTTCGATACATTCACGCTCTATGAATGATTATTCATCACTCAGGGACGATGCTATTGGTATGATTAAGAGTAATGCCAAATTCGATAGTAAATGTAAATTACGAGGTCTGTCTACGTTTATGCATGAAAATGTATCATTTTATAATCATACATATACAAAGTGGCTAACTGCACGTGCCGGCATAACAGGAACATGGGAAGGTGCAGGAGTGTTTATAGATAGGTGGTATAGCGGTCTCATATGGCGAAATGCTCAGCAATGGACATTTTATCCAACTGTTACTGATAGAGATCTTCCAAAATATGGCGGATGGACTTTTTATGTATCAAACAAAGTTGGTGCCGGTAAAACCCGGTATCTGGCAGTTAATCAAAAAGATCCAATTCATGATGCTAGTATGCGTGTTGTGCGTGTATCACTATATGTGAATCCTTCAAACTATGTTTTTGAATTCATCCCTACAGAAATTAGGAAAGATTGTTCGCAACCTAGAGGTGTTATAGTTAATACAGCTACAGGTCGTATGTTACAGATAGATAGTAAAGGAAATGACGTAACAAATGTAGTATTAGGCGATTTCTATGACGCTCATAAACTTCATAGTTATAGTAATGATTATCTTTGGGAAGCAGCCCCAAGATAATTGTTAGTTAATAGCTAAAGATATTATAAGATGCACATTAGTAAGCTTTGAGATACTTATTAGTGTGCATCTTTACTTTTTGTACTCATTATAATTATTATAAAAGTAAGAGAATTATAAAATTATACTTTCAATTACAAAACAATGCTTATGTAAATAATCTTGTTTGTAATTTATTCTTAAATAAGAAAAGCACCCGCTTTTTGTTTAATAAAATTTAAATATAAGTGCGAAAAATTATTGTATCTAAATTCTTTAATTAAAATAGATATTATACAGTAGTTATTCTAGTATATAGAAAATTATATATCTTAATAAAAAGAGGTGCTTATATAAATAATCGTTATTATGAGGGCATTTATTATTAAGGTTCATTAAGTTAGACTTATATATTGCGATAACTAAAACAATTATTATTATAGTATAAATAATTTATTGAAAAAGATATTGCGCTTTGATGATTATGCCAGATTGTCTTATAACAATAATAAGATAAAATTAATAGTATAATATTAAATAAGCTATTATTTAATATTAGTGCGTGCATTATAGTTATAATATTATATTTTAATTATAAATATTGTGCCTGAATTATTAATATGAATATGTAATGCATTGTTATAAATTCATATTAATGTTAGTGAAAATATATCTGTAATAATATTTATTCTAAGAGCCTTTTTTATTTTAATTATTTAATGTAATTATATTTAATAAGTATATATAAGTTTATGTTTAATTATTATATTTATAAAATAAATATATTTTATATGAAAAAACACTTGTTATTGTTATGTGCAACGTTCGTATTCCTTGTTAGTTTTAGGAGTTCAGACAATCATGTGTATAGTTATAAAAGTTCTATTTTATCTATTGACACATTATTAAAAGTTGAAAATCCATTATTATTAGCAAGTCAAGAAAACCCGTTTGCCGGCCTATTTAGTGTGGGTGAGTATTGGCAACAATGTCGCATAGTTAATATTATGCACAGTGGGCTTAATAAGAAAGGGATAACATTTTACAACCATTTGTACCACAGGTATTTAGCCAGAAGTGGATATTCATATATACGACAGAAAATATGTTTGCATGATTATGATGATCCGGACGATTCTGATAGCCTTGCCTAATTTAATTGTTACTTAAGGTACAATTAGCAGCCTAAAGGTCCAGGTGCCCTACGTATAGTAGGCAGTTGCTAAGAGCAACGGTACAGACTAAGACTAAATTGCTATTATAGGAAAATAGGATCCTAATAAAATTAATAGCTATAGGGCGGTTAACATACTTTGGGAGGCAAAAATATGGCAGACTACTTAAATTAAATTTGGAAATAGTAAGTATATAATTTAATAGATATTCTATCCTATTTGATTTAAGAAATTCAAAATCTATAATCTTATTAAAAGTATTTTAATTAAGCAATTATCATAATCATGAAAAAGTATTTATTGGCAGCTATGATTGTAATGTTTCTTACAAATTGTAGTAAAGAAAATAGCTATTTAAATAGTAATAAAAGTTCGAGCCATCCAAGCTCTATCCAGAATTCCTCTGTGTTAGCAAATAACGTTAATCATATTACCGGGTTAAATCCTCAATGTAAATTGAAAGGTTTAGCTATGCTTGTGAGTGAGCCCAATATATCATTTTATAACCAGGCAATACAAAGATGGTTAACTGCACGTGCTGGCATAACCGGAACTTGGGACGGTGCCGGAGTTTTTGCAGATCGTTGGTATAGTGATATTATATGGAAAAATGCTCAGCAATGGACATTTCATCTATCAGATAACCAGGCTCCCAAAAATGGTGGATGGGTTTTTTATATGTCAAATAAAGTTGGAGCAGGCGAAACGAGATATCTGGGAGTTAAGAAAGGGGAGCCAATTGATGATAAAAATCAAGAGGAATTGCACGCAGCACTCTATATTAATCCAGAACACTATAACTTTGAATTTATCCCTACAGAAATTCTGAAGGAATGTACTGAACCTAGGGGTGTTATAGTTAATATTGATACTGGTCGTATGTTGCATTTAGATAATAAAGGAATTGACATAACAGATGTAGTATTAGGAGACTTCTATAACCCTAGTAAACTTCAAAGCTATAGTGATGATTACCTTTGGCAAGCAGCGCCAAAATAGTTTTCTATAAATCATAATAAATAAAGGTTTCTATAGGTTTATATTGAAGGATCTATAAGTGTCAATCTGATTTTAATTTATAGTTTGTACAATGGATGCTAATAATTATTAAAATATTTATTGGTATCCATTGTATGTTTTGTATTTATTCTAACTTCTTCTAATACTAATAGAATAAAAAAGCCTGCCATCATTATTTATTAAACCATAATAATAATCATAGTCATAGTATATATTAAAAAAATATAGTAATAATTAAGATGCTTTATCTAAGTATGTAGTCTAAAAGGTGTGCTATACCTATAGCTATATAATTAAGTTAATAGTTATAGATAATTATAAATTAGATTCAAGTGGATTTTAAAATTTTTATATAGCACGGGTATACAAGCTTTATCTTAAAGCTATAGCATTTCTATGTAAACGTATCTATTGTGGCTGGGCGATAACTTAGGAACTAAAGATAACGCAGTTAGATCGCGTTACCTGGCGTTAATAAAAACCTTACAGAACATAGACAAACTGAAATACAATGACGAATATATAGCGTTGATAAACATACCTTTTTCTCCGTTCAAAAAATTTAAGATTCCCAAACTTCCGCCTACTAAAAAGCGTGCCTTACAAGCAGAAACAATTCAAGCGATAAGCAAAGTTCCATACATAGATAAAACAAAGCGAGGTAATAAATACTTCAACTTGGCAAAAGATGTATCCCTGCTATCTTTTGGTTTAATAGGAATAAATACTGTTGATTTATTAACCTGCCCGCCTATAAAAAATGGAAGGCTTACTTACAACCGTACGAAAACAAAAACACGTAGAAGAGACCAGGCAGAAATAAGCATAAAAATAGAACCCGAGATAGTACCATTAATAGAAAAATATAAAGATCTTGCGGGCAAAAGAGCTTTCAATTTTTATCACATATTCAAAGATCATTATTGCTTTAATGTACAGGTCGATACCTTAAGAGGCTTGGGGGCATTAGAGGCTATAGGCATAGATAGATTAACTTTTTATGCTGCCTGGCACTCCTGGGCTACAATCGTGATGAACAAAGCCATAGTAGACAAATACACAGTACACGCTGCCCTAAACCATTCAGATCCTACGATGTCTATCACAGATATTTACATTGCAAAAGACTACAGCCTAATAGACGAAGCGAACAGAAAAGTGCTGTACTATGTAAAGCTGGAGATTCCAACTATATTTGACGCCTTAGGAGCAAATTGACATATCCCCTGTAGATAAATCAACCCGCTATGGGGTTGATAATTAATCCAAACCTGCCATAGCAATATTTGCATTAATATTACTGAGATAGTGTTTTTTGCTTATTAATCCTAATATAGCTTCTGTAGCTTCTGCTGCTGCTGCTGCGGTTTCAGCCGCAAACTCGGCAGCGCCGGCAGCAAGCTCACCAGCTGTTATGTAAACATCTGCGGTTGCCCCTGTAGCTTCTAATACATCATTTACTGCATCTGTGTCAGTTGCCATGATATGTTCCAGTCCAGCCACAACAGCATAAAATAGAAGAGAAGTAGAGCTTAAAGCATTTATATCGCTACTTGCAAATGATTTATTGTCAGTATAAATATTGGCTGCCCCAAAAGTATCCGATTGTTTTAAATTTCTGGTTTCAACAAATTTTGTAGCTGAAAAGATAATTACAGATAGTATAATTATAGTAAAAAGTTTTCTCATATATTAAATTACATAAAATTACAAATAGCAAACTCAGGTATAAATATACACAATGTTGCATTTTTTTAAATACTTTGATACATTGTGCAATATAATAGGTCCGGACCGCATACCTGCTTAACTTATACAAGTCTATGGTCTATAATAATGAAACTATGTACCCTTAAATTTATTACTTATCTGCTAAAAAACAAAACATTTTTAATACGCTTTGCAAGCGTTTTTGGGTTTAGTTATGGGATGAAAAAGTGTATTGTTTTATAAACCTGCCTCAAGAGTTTGCTAATCATAGTATTGAGCTTTGGATATTTTCCTGCCTCCTAAAGAATATCAATATCAAATTATAAATGTTGGCATCCGGCATCAGGTTATGTATGGGACAAATAGTTATGGTATAATTACTTTAACATCATTTTGCGATTTTATTTACAAATTCTAAGCAATGTCTGCTTCTACTTTTACTTAAATAGAACCAAAGCTCCCTGTTAATACTGCTCTTTCTGGCAAATAGGTCTTCAGGAGCTGTTGTTGCACTAAATATATAGTTTGCTTCAATATTCATGATACTAATATTTCTTTTATGCTAAATTTTAAAAATGATGAAATCAGGTTGCATAGACTAAATGCCATACATTATCTTAATAGTTAAATTTTTTTATTGTCTTGGAATCTGAATGACTTGGTTTTTTCATTGCAACAGATATAATTTGATTCTTTTCCTTTTTTTAATATCAATTTGCCTGAACATGCAAACAATTATTATTACTTCAGCAAAATAAAAAGCACAAACCTGTCTATAAAAATATAGTGACTGGAAACTTTGCAGGTACATCATATAGTTGTATATATAAATACTTTTTATATTTTTTGGTTATATTGTGCTATATATAAAGTAATAAATTACTCTAATTAAATAATTAAATACCATTATTTATGAAAAAGAAAGTTGTCGGCATAGCTATAATAGCTTTATCACTGGTTTCAAGTATAAAATTTGTTGAAACCAGAAATTTAAAACAATCGGATGTATTTGGGTCTACTAATTTTTATACAGATAATAAATTATTTGTAGAGAGTTTAAAAGGCTATGATAAATTAAAATCTAACTTCTTCGGTGAGTTTGTTCAGGAAATTTTAGCAAATGAGAATTTCTACAGGGTAACTAACATAGCCGTAGGATTTGGATCAACAATATTTGTGGGGCTTGGTTGTGCATCCAATATGGAATATAATATGAATAATATTAGTCAAAATATTGCTATGGCAGGTTTAGATTAAAATTGTCTTGGAATCTGAATGACTTGGTTTTTTCATTGCAACAGATATAATTTGATTCTTTTCCTTTTTTTAATATCAATTTGCCTGAACATGCAAACAATTATTATTACTTCAGCAAAATAAAAAGCACAAACCTGTCTATAAAAATATAGTGACTGGAAACTTTGCAGGTACATCATATAGTTGTATATATAAATACTTTTTATATTTTTTGGTTATATTGTGCTATATATAAAGTAATAAATTACTCTAATTAAATAATTAAATACCATTATTTATGAAAAAGAAAGTTGTCGGCATAGCTATAATAGCTTTATCACTGGTTTCAAGTATAAAATTTGTTGAAACCAGAAATTTAAAACAATCGGATGTATTTGGGTCTACTAATTTTTATACAGATAATAAATTATTTGTAGAGAGTTTAAAAGGCTATGATAAATTAAAATCTAACTTCTTCGGTGAGTTTGTTCAGGAAATTTTAGCAAATGAGAATTTCTACAGGGTAACTAACATAGCCGTAGGATTTGGATCAACAATATTTGTGGGGCTTGGTTGTGCATCCAATATGGAATATAATATGAATAATATTAGTCAAAATATTGCTATGGCAGGTTTAGATTAAATAATTTAAAGCTGTAAGGGCCATGTACTTTGGTATCTTAGGATTAAAGCACTGAGTTTTAAAAGTATATTACTGTTATTTTGTTTTGCTTTAATCAATTAATATGGATAAAAAACCTTACCATTCTTTATTTAGAGCAGCGTTTATAATGTATATCTGTTTCTAATTTATTTCCAAATATTAAGAATAAAATTCTTTAGGTTTAGGCTACATATCAGGTAGCCTAAACCTGTTTGCACTTAAATATTGGTTCTTGTAATAGTTTCTAATATGTTAATCATTAGTTTATTTGCATCTATCATTTCTTCTATGCTTTGGGTGGCTATTTGTATAAAGAAAGACAATTAAAGCAGGCTTATGATTATATGTATAAGTTTTTCTATAGCGATTAACTAAACACTTTGCTTTGATGGCCCTTAAAGATCTGTTTTTACTTTTTTATTAACGCTCAGATAGAAAGATACATCACAAATATTTTGTTTTCAGATTTAACGAATTTATAACTTCAGTTAAATAGTAAAGGCTTAAATTTAGCCATGGCCAAGACTGGAGATACAGGAATATGGGCTAAGAAACAGGATTAGAAAAATAGTCCTTTTTTAATTGAGAAACTACAGATTGTTTTATATTATCCCATGTGTTGACTGATTATATGTTTGGTTGATATTATTTTAATCCATAGTAATGTTTGGCGCTTTTGTGCTGCCTGGTTTTATGGTATTTTGCCCTGGTAGTTTTGTTTTATAGTAGGATTATATCCTAAACTCTAAAGCTTCCTGGGTAATGTGTTTGGGTATATTGACATCTTTGTAATCGAAGTAGGCGCGCATGAGGAGAGCATCGCGCCAGTCTGGTGAGCGTCCGATATCGGCTTTTATTTGCTCTTTAGGCTTTAGCTTAAGCTTGCCGTCTCCATCGCCTCTGCTTTGCAGTTGCAGTAGCTCTATGCATATTTTTTCTTTGTTTTCCTTGCTGATATCAGCCCTAAAGCCTACAATGCCATTGTTTATATGTTCAGCTAGTTTGTAGCCACATTGTGTCTGCAGGTTCTGGTAATTTTCATTATTAAAAGGCTTAGCGTTGTTTGTAAATCCTAATATTTTGCAGTTGTCAACTATGCCGCCTCCTATGCCCTCTTCGTCGGCTATACATCTGTTTTTATCTATTCGGTGCTTTGCTCTTAGGTGCTGTATGGCTCCTTGTAATTGCATGGTGCTGGAGGTATCAAAAGATAAATAATCTATTACAACGTAACCCTGCCAGACTAGTATTATTGCTTTGTCGGCCCCATAGCGCGCAATGTCAGCCGTTAGATATTTGTCCTGTGTTTTTGGTGCCAGGTCGTTAGTAAAAATATTTAGGATGTCCTGGTAGCTGCAAAGAGCATTGGTATTGTTTTCATAATCCCAGTTACCTTTTAGCAGACGTTCTTTTTTTGCCGTATCTGTAGTAGATTCCAGAGCTTTGATGTAATCTTTTTCTATGAATGGGTTTTCGTTAAGCAGGCAGGGCAGGTATATCATGTGCTTATCTAAAGTGCCCTGGGTCGAGGGCTTGTAAAAAATGCTGTACATCCAGTTCTTTTTAGGGCTACAGGTAATGAATAGTTTGCGCAGGATATTGTGTTTGTCGTTTAGATGCCTGCCAATGCGTGTTTTGAGTGTGTCGTAAGTACCAAAATTGATTTCGCCAGCTTCTTCTATCCAGCCGCCTGTATATTCTATGGAGTCATAGCGTTCGTACAGCGGGTCTCTGGGCAAATAGCGTAGATCCAGCAGGTCTATCTGCGAACCGTTAGTAAATTCTATGAAATGATCTTTGCCGTTGTATTTGAAGTGTTGGTCTTTTAGGATGCCGTAATGTCTGCATACTTTGAAAAAAGTGATAAGGGTAGATTTACGGAGGCGCTTTAGTGATTCTCTACCTATGAACCATTTGGTTTCAGGGTATGCCAGTGACATAAAAGCTAACCAGACACAACCTGTCCAGCTTTTAGCGCCTCCGGCAGCTCCGCCATAGAGTATTTCTACGTGGCTTCTGTCTGTTAGAAGTTTTAGCGCTTGTTTTTGTTTGTTGTGCTTTTGCTCATCTTTACAGGTTATAAAATCGTACTTCTTACGTTTGAAGAGTTCTATTTGGATAAGCAGTAAAGGAGAGTATTTATTTGCTTGCATTATTTGTTTTATCTAAGTATAGTATGATAGTTATTTGGTTCTGTTGTTGTTAGTTTGCTCAGTTTGTGGTATTATGTCGCTACCGTTTTTGTCTGTTATTTGATTTTACAGACCCTTGGTAGCTGAGAGGCACCGATGGCTTGTCGCTTTGTTGTACATCTTAAATTCTATACCATATTTGCCTTTGCCATTTTTGATATTCCCGATTGTTTTTAGTTTGTCGTGGTTTATTTTACTGAAATCTTTGTAATTAATATTTGTACTGTTAAGGTTTAGGTAATTATTTACTTTAGCTTTTATGATGGCTACCGGCTCGTATATTATTTGCTCTTTGGTAGATATTAGCTTTTGTTTGTTGTTGTCTAAGCTTCGTTATCCCTGCTTGTATTTGTGGTGTTTGCGCTGGTTTAGCTGCTCTGTTTGCAATTATAGTGTCTTTTCGTTTGTAGCAGTTGAATGCTTGTTTGCAGGCTTGTGAGGTCTTCCTTAGTGTTAGGTTACAGGTCACAGAAATGGCTCGCGGCTAGCAGTTAGTTTAAGTGTTTGATCCATTTTATAGTAGTTAGTATATAGTTATGGATTTTAATAACCCGGGTATTTTTTGTGTTCTGTTATTGTGGGGTCAGATCCAACGAAGGTACATGTTTCTTTGTATACGTCCCCAGGTCTTTCCAGCCTGTTGTTGGAATTTGTGTGTTGTCTGTTGGGTTTGCCGGGGCAAAAAAGATTTTTTTTAAACCCATTGTTGAGCGTATTGCCATGGTTAGTAGTAATAAATAGTTTGGTTGTGTAATAGTAGTTGTGTTTAGCGTCTGCCTTTTGCCTGTTGTAAGCTATTGTACGGATAGCTGAGAGTATCTTTGTGGCGCTTGTAAGCTAAAGATTGGTGGTTGGAGTGGCTTTGGCTTTTTCTAAACGGTCCCCTAAGATAGATATACCTTTGGATGTTTGCAAGGATTGTTCATAACTTTTCCTGCAAGAGCGATTCCCTGACTTCATTTATTAATAAAGCGCCCTGTTATTATACAATTAAAGGTCCACTGCCGTTGCCTTAGCTTTGTTTTTAGTGTCCCGGGTCTGTTTGTCTTCGATCTACAGGTTCTCTGAATTTTTATCGGGATTTGCTAACTATTTTACCCGCTTCTTTAATTTCATTTAAAGCCGTCTGTACGAATATGGCTCTGCCCATACTAGTTGTTTTGTATCCGTTTGCATAGGATAATACTATTTTTGTGTCTTTTGATTGCCAAAAATAGGATCCTTTACCTCTGGCTTCACCATAATCAGTTTTTAGATTATTTAGAAGGGCACTTTTATATTTTTTGTCTACAAATATGTCGATGCTTTCTATTAAGCCTTTGTTGACTCTTAGTTCCATGTATTTTATTTTAATGCCACTATCGGGGGGTAGGTGTGCAGGGTCTTTTAGCTTGTATATTGAAATTGAATCATCGTTATCGTAGTAATTGTTAAGTGTAACGTACTTAGTGTATTTATTGATAGATTCTCCCAGTTTGAAAATACTAAATCCTTTTTTTACTAAAAGATAATCAGGAGTGCCCGGTTTTTGGCCCGTAGCATTAAAACTTAAATTGGATAAAAAAATAACGATTAGTAAAAATTTCTCCATAATTATTGTTATTTATGTTGGGTTATATAGCTGCTAACATAATATTATAGTAAATCAAAAATACTCGATTTTATATAAAAAGAATACAATATATTCTGATTTTTATACATAAAATTTTGTAAGTACAACCTAAGTATTACCTGCCATAGTCCTAAAGGCTCCATTGTAATATGGAAGTTTTATTGTATTAATTAGTTAATTACTCTTAGGAGAGATTATTGTTTTGTCTAAACTCGTTTCCGGAAGTAAGTGCAATAGATACAGGGCAAAAACTTTGAATGTAAAGCTGCGTTAATATTACTGATTGGGATGATTTGAATGCCTTTTTAATATTGCGCAACGGACTCTATATAAGTGCATGAAAGATAGGTTTTGGCTGGCTTTAATATATAATGATCCCCCAAAATCTGAAGCCTTGACACTTTTAGGTGTTTTGGGGGGTACAAATTTGTTAATTAGTTTCTTGGGTTATATTAGTCACGCGCCATTTTATTAAATACGCTTTTTGTGCTTTCGGTATAAGTTTTGGCATATAATGTTTTATAGTATGTGAAACCTTTAATTTTTAATTTTTCGGGGAAAGGATTATGCTTTCATACAATTATTGGAGGCAAAAGGAAGTGGTTGCAGGCAAGGCAGCCGATACAGAGAATTTTGTATGCGCTTATAAGGAGAATAAAGGATGGGGGTAAGTTATTAGAAATTAATTTTACAACACATTATTTAGAGAAACTAAAAAGTGGAATTTAGTAATTGCAATAGAATAGAGGTTTAATAAAAAAAGAACCTTATTGTTGTATATATGCCCGGATTATAAATAATCAATTGACACACCATTATATAAAACAGGAAAGTGTGCCAATTGTAATAATTAGTATAAGTCTGTATATTTTACAGTATATGCCATAGTGTGGTAGTTGTCCATCCGGGGAAGTTATCAAAGTTACCATGCTTATTATAGTATTTTTCCTCGTCAGATCCCTTATATAATTTCCCTGCTACAGCATGTATGGCTGTTGTCTCTGAGCTGACTAATTCCAGCATTTGACCACTGTATTTATTTACTATTACACCATAGAAATGCAGTCGTCCTGATGGTTTATCGATAGAACCTATTAATTCCCATAGTTGATTAGAGCCTGAGTGTGGCCTCCACATAACAGCAGTTATGGAATTATCCTCGTTAGGGTGCCTCCAGTCAATATCCAATACACGCCAGTGTTCTAAAAAACCTTTGTTTAGCGACCAAAATCTCACATAGCCATCCTTAAAGGCTTCAATCTCCCAGTAGAATTTGGAGGGAGGGAAATTATTAGACATCCACCCGAGAGACCATACCATGGCCATATCCTCATTGATGAGTGGGGCAACGAACTCAGACTTGTTGCTGAAATCCCTATGATTCCTAAGAATGTAACCAATTTTATAACTACTCTTGAGGGATTGTTCTGCAAACTGAGAGTTTTCAGTGGTTAAGGACTTTTCTTTGTTGCAGCTTATGACACTGACTAAAGAAATTGCAGTTAATAATAATAGTTTTTTCATAAAAAATACGTTTGTTTATAAATACTTTAAGTAAAAATAACCCTATAGTTTTAATAAAAAAAGAACCTTATTGTTATATATGCCCGGATTATAAATAATAAATTGATACACCCATATAAAGTGTGGCAATTGTAATAATATAGTACAAGTCTGGATATTTTACCGTATATGCCATATTGTGGTAGTTGTATCTATTGGGTAGTTATCAAAGTTCCCATGCTTATTATAGTATTTTTCCTCGTCAGATCCCTTATATAATTTTTTTGCTATAGCATATTCGGGTGTTGTACGTGAGTTGGCTAATTCCAGCATTTGACCACTGTATTTATTTACTATTACACCATAGAAAGAATTCAGTTGTCCTGATGATTCTTTATCGATAGAACCTATTAATTCCCATAGTTGATTAGGGCCTATGTTTGGCAGCCACATAACAGCATTTATGGAATTATCCTCGTTAGGGTGCCTCCAGTCAATATCCAATACACGCCAGTGTTCTAAAAAACTTCTGTTTAGCGACCAAAATCTCACATAGCCATCCTTAAAGACTTCAACGTACCAGTATAATTCGGAGGTAGGGAACTCAGGCAGAGGATCAATATACCATACCCTGGCCATATCCTCATTGGTGCCTGGGGCAACCAAATTATCCCCGTTGCTGAAATTCCTATGATTACTAAGCATGTAACTACTTTTATAACTACTCTTGAGAGATTGTTCTGCAAACTGAGAGTTTTCAGTGGTTAATGACTTTTCTTTGTTGCAGCTTATAACACTGACTAAAGAAATTGCAGTTAATAACAATAGTTTTTTCATAAAAAATACGTTTATGTTAGTAAATAATATAATCCAAAACATTACTTTTTAACTAAAAAACAAAATAATTAGGATATATTAATTGGATAGCTTAATTGTTTTGTTTTGTCTGCATGTTCTTTGTTCGTTATTTAACTTGTGGTTTAATCTTAGTTGTAATGTTATTAATATATGCGTGCATATATATTTATGTGGTATAGATTATATTTACTATAAGTGTATATCGTTTAATAACCTGCTATGGTTGCCCCTAAGAGCCCAGAACCTATAATAAAAAGGTGTATTTACTTATTTAGAAAGTTGGTAGGCTTCGTACATATAAAAAGCTGCCTGGAATTCAATATTAAGAATAGAAAAGGTATTTGCCTGAAGAATTTCAGGGGATAGTATTAAAAGTTATTTTTTTTGAGTATAGTGGAATCCTAAAATCATCGCTGTAAAAGCTTAGGTTTGTTATATAACTAAATGTTCGGTTCAGGCTTTGGTTTTAGAGAAATTGTGTTGGTATTGACAGGCGCCTCATTAATAATATTTTAATACACGCAATTGTTAAAGTATAGTGTTTATAAAGCTTTCAGTACAGAATTATAAGTTGGAAATCCGCTTGATAGTTTATTTAAACGGCGTTTACCCTTGTAGGTGGATTGGTTTATGGATGCTTTGGGCTATATATATACAAGGTATCAGGCATACATTGCTAAAGCAGGCATGTCTGATACGTTTTTAATGGCCCAAGGCCTGCCTATTTATAAGATGAAATCGAACTTCTCGACATACCATATGGTAGTTTTTTTCGTAGTATAACAATATGTCTCAAAATTTCCATGCGTATTATAGTATTTTTGCTCTTCAGATCCATCATACAAGTCCCCCGATACAACATATCTATACTTTCTACCGTTTTGGGCATAATGATATTTCAGCTGTAGCATTCTACCGCTGTATTTATTTACAATTACACCTCTAAAACCTGCAATTGTCTTTCCATCATTGGTATATCTTTTACTACCTATTAATTCCCATTGTTGATTAGCGCCTGTGTTGGGCCGCCACATAACAGCAGTTATGGAATTATCCTCGTTAGGGTGTCTCCAGTCAATATCCAATACACGCCAGTATTCTAAAAATCCTTTGTTTTGCGCCCAAAATCTCATATAACCGTTGTTAAGATACTCCATGTACCATCCCATTTCTAAAGTAACGTCCCGAGTCTCATAATCCCATACCATTGCCATATCCTCATTATTAACAGGGAAAATATAGCTAACTTTATCGTCCATGGAAACACAATTGCTAATGACATAGTTTTTGACACTGATTGCCCCGGCATGCTCAATAGATTGTTTTTTGCTCTGAGAGTTTTCAATGGTTAATGACTTTTCTTTGTTGCAGCTTATAATACTAACTAAAAACAGTATAGTTAATAACAATAATTTTTTCATAAAAAATATGTTTAGGTTAATAAATAATACAAACCAAAATATTACTTTTTAGTTAAAAAACAAAACAATTAGGATACATTAATTGGGCTAATAGAACATCCCAATGGTTTAAAGGGCTGACAAAAGTTTATAGGCTGAACTATAGGATTTAAGACAATTTGGATGCCAATACAAAACATACTTTTTGCCTTTATGCTACTCTCTAAAGGGTGCTCTATAACGTCCGGAGCTTAAAAATTGGCAGGATATATCCGGATTAGGTTTTGTTTTACTGCCACAAAAAGATATATGGCTTAATTTATATTTACTTTAACATATTAGAAGTTATACATGTAAAGATTTGCTCTTAAAAAAGTAAGTAAAATCAATCCCTTTATTTAAAAGCAATGCATACGCGTTAATAGTATTTGTAAAAACAGTACGATGATACCCTGCATAAAGCTACTAATGCGGTTATAACCATTATTCTCGATGCTACCTTTGTTAATTTGAGAGCTTTCTTACTACCACTTTTCATACACATACCGCTGTAAGCTGGCAAAAAGAAAGAAATACGCAGAGGCCCCGATAAGTGCGTAGCAATTGACGGTCTCCAGCATAATTTATTATTATATACTTTATTAACCTGCAAAAATAGGATTTTTCACTTTGAAAACCTGTGAGATTAAGGCAGGAGATTAAAAGTGAAAAATCCTATTAAGTGATGGATTGCGATTCTATTTTACCAAGTTGAGTTCATTAATGAAATCAACGGCAAAGGTCCTCTGCAAACCACAGGGGCGAAATAAATTTGTAGTCGTCAAATATATTTTTATTATTCTCAGAATATTCTTTTGAATGTAGGTTTTTATATTGAAGTGTGCCGTTGAATTTTCTGCCTAAATAAACCCATAGTTCTCTGCGCCCGGTACCCTTACCAGTAAACAAATCTCCAGGCAAGATAGACGTAGAGGCAATATAGTTTTGTTTGACTTCCATCGTAACAACGTGTCTTTTGTGCCAATTTTTAAAAAATAACCAATTGCGTTCTACAGCATAATCCCATACTTCAATAATAAATTCGTTGCCTTTAGAAAAATTAGGGACAGGGCTTAGTTTCTTCATTTTAACCGATATGTGTCGCTGGCCGTCTTTGTTGTAAATTTCTACTTTATCAAGTAGGCTGCAAAACATCATAACCTCACCTATAGGACCCCGTGATTGCACATTGTTATGCGGCCCCGGTAAATTATCAGGTGGAGTGGAGTCAGAGACTTCTTTAGCAAGTCCCTCTTTTTGAATATTACCAGATTTTTGTAATTGTTGCTCTGATTTAAGAGCATCATCTTTTTGACAAGCTGAAATAACAACTATAAGGGCTATAGCTGTTATGAATAGGGTGGAAATTTTTTTTTTCATAGATTTAAAAATGCAGGAAATACCAGATCTTAGCCCGGTTAGAAGTGCGCCCGCTTTCGCATTTCATTTGAAAAATATTTGTAATACCACTATTTATATAATAGCTAATTTATTACTTTTAAACAACAAAATGAAATTTTATGATTATGTACCATACTGTTAGTTGAGCAAAAGTAAAAATATAAATATATCTGGAAAATTACTAAAATTAACAGCTTTATCAACTTTTAAACTATATCCCCGCAACCCGTTTCTTTAGCCCCTTATCAATATTACCGTACCTGTAATTATCTTTAATAAAATAGGGGATAGTCCTGGCGCTCTTAGCCCTATGCCTGTTGTCATTCATCCACTTCTCGTAGCCACCAGGCATACGGGTAACCTGCTTAATAGAAGTTAAAGCGGGCTTGCCTCGGTCTAACACACTATCCCTAAAAGCCTCCATCTCTTTATCGGTACACAAAATAGCCTTAGCATAACACCTGCATTGCGGATGCCAGCCGACAAACTTAAACCCTTTAGGGTAGTTTGCCTGGCAGGTTGTCCCCCGACAACCATTTTCTTACTGTAGTTTCCGTTACGCCGCACTCTTGTGCTATCTTAAGCTTAAAAGCTTTTCGGGGGTTTGACCTTGTTTTTAGGTCTTTGTAGAATTCTTGTATCGTCATAATTGTTAATATTTTGGTGATAAATAATTTACTTTGATATTACTTCATATCTTTATATTTGCTAATTAGCATTATTTGTCGCTCTTTATGGTAACATGTTTTAATATATTAGCCATGATTGAGTAACATTAATACGAATATAAAGTAAAACTCTCCAATAAACAATACAGTGGAGAATAAAATTTATATAAAACTAAAAATAGTATGACTATTAAAGAAAGACTCAACACTTTTATAAAATCTTTAGGTATAAGCAAGAGGGCTTTTGAAAGAGAAATTGGCTTAAGCCACGGATATATAAGCAATATAGTAAACTCTATACAGCCAGATAAATTGGAGAGGATAACTAGTCATTACCCAGAATTAAGCCCGGGCTGGCTAATGACAGGCGAGGGTACTATGTTAAAAAGCAGTTCCGATAACCATAATGACCAACAGGCTATACTTATCCCCCTTCTACCGGTATCAGCAGAGGGAGGTACGCTAAGCGGGTTTGGGGATTCGGTAATGCTAAAAGATTGCGAAAAAATTATATCGCCTATTAAAGAAGCTGATATGGCTATAACCATATCTGGTGAGAGTATGGCTCCTGAATATCCCAGTGGGTCTCAAGTGGTAATCAAGAAGATTAATGAAAAAGCTTTTATTGATTGGGGTAAAGCATATATTGTTGATACATGCAATGGGTCTATTATTAAAAAACTAATGCCTCCCGATGATGGAGGTAAAGATAGGATAAAGTGTGTTTCTATTAATCCCGAATACCCACCATTTGAGGTTGGGTTTGAAAACATCTATGCTATTTATCGGATTCTACTTTGTATGTCAAGAAAATAACTTACTATTATAAAATTAACGTTATAAAAACATGAAAAATCTTACTAAATATTTATTACTTGCTAGCTTGTTGCTAATATCAAGCTGCAATAATACTACTCAAAAAAAAGATAGTGCAAAAGCTAGTTCATTAAAAAGCGAGAAGCTACACCCGCTAAGAAACGGCTTTAGTATTTTCACATTAGGCTCTAATATCAAAGATTATAGTAAATCAGTAAAATTGATTAAGGAAGGATTCCATAAAGCATCCTACGAAGTTACAGACAGCAATTTATTAACTATAAATAAGGATTTGAAAGTTGATGCTATTACCTTAAATACTTGGGATGGCTATATTGAGCTTATAGACGTAACCGTACTAGACCCATATAAAGAAAAATTTCTTGATTTATTAATAGGGGCTTATGGCAACAAGAAAAAGGAGAAAGGAAAGTTACTATACGCTTGGTATTTTAAAGATGCTCCCAGACTATTTGTGACATACAAGTTAAATGATTATGAATATAAAAATGGATCCCCAAAAGCTAGAGCCAGATTCATCAGAAGTATAGGTAAAACTGAGCCAAACGAAGAACAAGTAGATAAGGCTAAAAGTAATATTAATGATATATAATAGATATTTCTACTTGTAAATAAACGTTTTCCGAAAAAATAATATTGTACCCATATCAGTTTTTATATAAAACAAACCCCCTTAAACTATGAAAGAAAACGAGTATGACAAAGCACTAGAAGAAATGTTAAAAGCGATGAGAATAAATCTTAATGGAAAAGATAGTAGGGTATTAACCAAGGATAATGACATCTACCAACAACCTACTATGAGACCTTACAACTTCGAACGCCCGGAAGAAAACGGCCTAATGTATCTAACATTTATAGTTAAAGATGATGTAACGAAAGAAGACTTAGATATTGGTAACACAGATATGCACTTGAACCCGTTATATAAAAATGTGGAGAAAGACGTTAATGTAGACATTAGCACAAGCGGCGTAAACCCTCGCTTGCAAGAGCGGGGATATATTATAAAAAAATTAATGCCTCCCGATGATGGAGGTAAAGATAGGATAAAGTGTGTTTCTATTAATCCCGAATACCCACCATTTGAGGTTGGGTTTGAAAACATCTATGCTATTTATCGGATTCTACTTTGTATGTCAAGAAAATAACTTACTATTATAAAATTAACGTTATAAAAACATGAAAAATCTTACTAAATATTTATTACTTGCTAGCTTGTTGCTAATATCAAGCTGCAATAATACTACTCAAAAAAAAGATAGTGCAAAAGCTAGTTCATTAAAAAGCGAGAAGCTACACCCCCTAAGAAATGGCTTTAGCATTTTTACACTAGGCTCCAATATTAAAGACTATAGTAAATCGGTAAAAGTGATTGAGGAAGGAATGCATAAAGCGTCCTACGAAGTTACAGATAGCAATCTATTAAACATAAATGCAGGATTGAAAGTTGATGCTATTACAGTAGATACTTGGGATGGTTATATTGATCTTATAGAAGTAGAAGTAGCAGACCCTTATAAAGAAAAATTTCTTGATTTATTAATAGAGGCTTATGGTACGGGCAATAATAAGCCCGGTGATAAGCTAAATGTTTGGTATTTTAGAGATATTCCGAGACTATTTGTAAAATATGACTTAGACGATTATGGTTCTAAAAAAGCTATAGCCAGATTTATTAGAAGTATAGGTAAAACAGAACCAAGTGAAGAATTAGTAGATCAAGCAAAAAATAATATTAATGATATATAGGCTATTTTATACTATATGAAAAATATTACTAAACTCTTATTAATAGCTAGCTTACTGTTAGTAGCAAGTTGTAATAATTCTGCTGAAAAAAAAGATAGTGCTAACGCTAGTACATCAAAGAGCGAGAAATTACACCCCCTAAGAAATGGCTTTAGCATTTTTACACTAGGCTCCAATATTAAAGACTATAGTAAATCGGTAAAAGTGATTGAGGAAGGAATGCATAAAGCGTCATACGAAGTTACAGATAGCAATCTATTAAATATAAATGAAGGATTGAAGGTTAATTCTATTATTTTATATACTTGGGATGACTATATTGATGGTATAACAGTAACTGTATCAGACCCTTATAAAGAAAAATTTCTTGATTTATTAATAGAGGCTTATGGAGATGAGCAAAAGGAACCTAATAAGAAAATATATGCTTGGTATTTTAGAGAGCATCCCAAACTCCTTGTAATATATAACGTAGAAAGATATGGCTCTAAAAAAGGTGGGGCTACATTTAGTAGACGTATAGGTAAAACAGAACCAAGTGAAGAACTAGTAGATCAAGCAAAAAGCAATATTAACGATATATAGTAATAAAAAAATAGAGCTTAAGTATTACGACAAGTATGTTAAAGAATATTCTGTTTCTGTATTCTCATTTGTTAATACAAAATAGGCTTTAACATTTTATTTCCACCACGAAAAACTTATCCACATCCCTTGCAAAGTTCAGTAACAATACTTAAATTGTACCCTGTTTAGACAACCCTGAGCCTTAACCACCACCAATCTTTAGCTAAACAAAGCACCTACAAAGATACCAGTGAGCTATAAAAAGGCAAAGGCTGGTCCTAAACACAAAACTACTATTACACAACCAAACTATTTATTACTACAAACCATGGCAATACGCTCAACAATGGGTTTAAAAAAGATCTTTTTTGCCCCGGCAAACCCAACAGACAACACACAAATCCCAACAACAGGCTGGAAAGACTTAGGTGACATTTACAAAGACACCTGTACGTTCGTTGACTCAGACCCGACAATCACCGAACACATCTCAGAAACCTCAGCCAGAAAAATCGTACAACGCACAAAAGGCTCATCAACCCTTAACCTATCGTTAATGGATCCTGACTTAGACATGCTATGCGAACTATTCGGAGGTAAGATAGAGGGCGAAGCAGGCAAACGGAGATGGAGCGAACCCTCAGTAAGCAACGACAAAGAATACGCAATCAAAGTATACCCTCAGGACGGTCTGTGCCTAAACATACCTGCAGGAGTAATCACAGCAAAGAAAAACAGCACTTACTCAAGTCAGGGCATCACACTGGTAGAATTACAAATCTCACCTGTAGGTGGCATCTTCTATGAAGAGGGGGCAGCCCTGCCTGTAGCTGGCAGTATGCCTGAAGCTGACGAAGAATAAATAATCTTTTAAACATCTATTAAGAGGTAAGCAGGGGAGGTATAATAACCTATGCCTCCTCAGGCTACCTTATTACGACCAAACTAAAATCGTATGCAACCGACCGTACAAGCTCATATAGCGCAACAGGAAGCTAAGCAGGCTGAATCGCGAGCCCTGGACACACTACTGGAGAACAGCCAATCATTCCAGGTAGCGCTAAACATAAAAGCCTTACAACATAACAAGTTAAAAAGCTTACTAAGCAAACTATTACCCTGGGTAACAAACAAACTATTTCCCAAACATTGGGACGTACAAACACAAACAGACAGTAAGGGTCAAACTACCTACCTACGCACAATGTACATAAGCCCGCTATACCTTGGGACGATAGATCAAATAAGACAGCTAAGCCTAACAATCAACTACAACGAACAAGACTTACAACAGGACCCAATAGCTGAAAGCAGACGCTTATTTAACTATACAAACACAATGGCACGGATAGCAGCGATAGCAACAATAAACGCGCCTGTAAATACTACCAAAAAGTACAAAAAACAACTAGACGGGTTAACACACTTTTATAAAGATCACATGACATCCACATCTCTGCTGCAGCTGATGCAGTTAATAAACTTCATGAGCAATCCTGTGGATTTTACGAACTCTATCAGATTGGTACAGATGAGCGGGACAACAATGCCCAAAGCAAATCAGGTAGAGTAAAAGGGCTTAGAAGCCCTTGGGGTAACCGCGGCTCCATACTAGAGAAATTCTCATGGCGCTACGATTACCTGCTTTGGGGGATCAGCTGGATCAACATACAACTAATGCTGATAGATGCGCCTCAGGTAAACTACGACAGCGATGAGGAGACAACACGCCTTGACACCAAAGAAAGCATATTAAACTACATTAACAACCAATACTAATGGCAGAAAACATAGAGGGCTCGCTGGTATTCAAAAGCAGCCTTGACAACACTGACTTCAACAAAAACATCTCAGAGCTGGAAGACAGGATAAGGAATACGAGGCAGGTAACCCTTATAGAGGGAGACAGGATAGAAAGTGCACTAAAAAAAATAGGTGCAGGCATACTGTCGTACTTTTCGGTCAGCAACCTGCAATCCTTTACGGCCCACCTTATCAAAGTACGCTCTGAGTTTCAGAACACCGAAGCGAGCCTAAAAGTATTCCTTGGGAGTGGCCTGAAAGCCAAAGAGTTCATGAAAGAGCTGCAAGACTATGCCATAGACAACGTATTTGAGTTCAAAGACCTGGCAAAAGTATCAACGCAGCTATTAGCCTACGGCAACGACATAAGCACCGTTATACCTATCCTTGAGCAGCTATCTAACATAGCCAGTGGTACTAACCAGCCCCTGGAAGACTTAGCCAACCTCTACAACAAAGCCAAATCCATAGGCAAACTAATGACGGTGGATCTGCAGCAATGGCAACGCATAGGTGTGCCCATAGTACAGGAGATGGCAAAAGAGTACAAAACCACTGAAGGGGCCATTTGGGAGATGGCCTCAACAGGCTCTATCAGCTTCAGTCAGATAGAAAAGGTGCTAAGGAAACTAACCAGCTCGGGGGGTATGTTCTTTGGCATGATGAAGGAAAAGATGGGTAATTTGGGAGACACGGTAGGGCAGCTCAAGGACTCCCTGACAAAGATGTTTAACGAAGTAGGAGAGTATGGACAGGACTATCTAAAAGGTGGTCTGCTGGGCATCAACACCTTAGTAGAAAACTACAAAGAAATAGGGAAGGTGCTGCTGTCTATCTCCATGGCTTACGGCTCTTACCGTGCAGCCATAGTGCTGAACAACTTAGCTACCAAACAGCAAACAGGCATATCACTAATCGACAACACAGTAAAGCAGGCTAAGTTAGCATTACTAAAAGCTGAGGCGAGCCTGACAGGTGCTAATGCGGCCATACAAGCTAAAATGACAGCGGCTGAGCTCGCTAACACCAGCGCCATAAAAGCTAAGCTAACGCTTCAAGAGCAGGAAAACCTGCTTAACAAACTAAAAACACAAACCCTGCAAGCCATACTAACTACTGAACAGCAACAATACCTAAGCAACCTAAAACTAACAAAAGGCAGCAGGGAATACAGCAGGGCAGCTATGGAGGTGCTCTCAGTAGAACAAAAGCAGTACCTTAAAAAAGCAGACCTAACCGAAAACAGCCGGGACTACATACGCCTGCTAAAGCAGGAAGTCTCAGCCAAAGAACAAAGCGGAGCAGCCAGTTTAGAAGCTATGCGCAGTGATGTAAAAGCTGCGGCAGTAAAACTCGCCGATGATAAGGCAAGAGCCATGACATCCATACATGTGCTAAGAGCTGCTGAGGCTGAGGTGGTGGTATCCAAACGCTTAGGGGATGCAACCCGCCTGCAACGAGCAGAAAAGAACCTTTTACTGGTAAAAGAGGAAGCATCTATCACGCGCAAGGCGGCCCTTGCAGCACATACCGACTTCCTTACCAAAAAGAAAACACTGGAAACAGCAGCATCGCGCCAAAGTGCTTTAGCAAGTAATGTAGATACCGTTAGCAAAACAGGGCAGAGTACGGCAACAACCCTGCTATCAACTGCAACAAATAAAGCCTCTTTAGCAGTACGTACGCTCTGGGCGTCCATGAAAGCTAACCCGATCGGCTGGCTGGTATCTCTGGTAGGCTTAGCGGTGAGCGCCTTTACCATGTTCAGCAAAAAGAAAGAGGAAATCCTAAACGTAGACAAGCAAATAAACGATCAGGTAAAAGAAGAACTTGGACATGTAACCAGCTTAGTACGCGCATTAGAGGGGGCAAAAGACAGCACCTACTTACGTAAACAGGTAATAGAGAAAATGAATCCGTTGCTAAGCAAACACCACATAGAGTTAATAAAAGAAGGTGATGCACTGGGTAAAATAGTAGAGCAGTACGGAAAATTAGAAACAGCGATTACGGCAAATAACGTTGCAATGCTAAAAGAACAGGAAATAAAAAAAATCAATAAAGCAACCAACGCACAACTGGACGAATTAGCTCAAACCACGCAAAAGGAGATCGAAAAAAGTACACGTAAAAAAGCATGGGATGGCTCGTATAGTAAAACCGGCAGGGCTGTTTATAAGGACATACAGGCAGACTGGGCAAAAGGGTTAGAGGAAAAAGACATTGAATACTTTACTGCCTACCTAAAAGATCTGGCGGCTACATTACAATCCATGCGGGATGATATAGAGCGGGAACAACAGAAATATGATAAACAGAAGAAGAAAGACCCTGCTACCCTTAAGAAAATAAACGATCTTAAAAAGAAACATGATAAAACCTATAAAGACGGATTGGACGGTTATTTTGGCACAATAGTTTATACAGCTAAGAGTAAAGGTGCTAGCGGCACTATAGAAGAACTAATGGAAAAAGCGCGGGCCGCTCTTTATAAGCCGGTCCAAAAACATCTGGACAGTAGTAAAGCTATTTACGATGATCAAAATAAAAAGGTAGACGACATAACAAGCCTTAAAGGTTTTGACGAAGTACATAAACGAAGAAAACCCAAAACCCAAAAAAGCGAAGAAGAACTCAGAAGAGAGAAAGAACTGGCCCAAAAGCAATTAGATGCAACCCTCAAACTAGAGCAATCCAGAATAGAGGTAATGGAGGAGGGCTACGAAAAACGTGTAGCGCAAGCCACATTCCAGCACCAACAGAACATAGAGGCCATAAACAAAGAAGAGGCTGATCTGCAAAAGCTCTACAAGGCTAACGGCAGCAAAATGCCTGAAGAAGACAAAGCAGACTTTGCCGAGCGCAGGGTAAATGAAGAAGCCTTACTAAACCAACAAAAAAACGCCCTCTTTAATGACGAGCTGGAGTACAAAAAACACCAATACGAGCTTTACTACAAATGGGTTGAGCATCTGGGGGAACAAACAGCGGATAACCAATTTGCAGACCTGCTAAAGAATGGCGATTCCTATAAACAATTTATAGAGAACAGCATTGCCTCCTTAGAGCAGAAAAAAGCAAGCGGGGTAATAACTCAGGAAGAGCTAAACAGATATATAAAACTAAGCGAAATAAATAATAACATAAACGGTAAAGTAAGTCCCTTAGATGCCTTCACTAACGACTTGCAACAACAACTATCCAGCGCTTCTAACTTAGGCGAAGAGCTGGAAGTAATTTTACAAAAGAAAAAAGATCTGGAGGAAGGCAAAAGCGGCATAACAAACCCTCAGCAGCTGGAGGCAGCCAAAAACATGCTAGACGCTGAAAAACATGAGAAAGAAAAACAATTGCAACAGAAACTACTAACGGACTTCAAGACCTATCAGGAAAAAAAGCTAAGCATAGAAAAATACTATGCTGCGCTCCTTGAAATAGCCGAAAAAGAGGGCAACGCAGGGCGCATGGCAGAGGTAAAAAAAGCACAAGAAACAGAGCTGTCTGCACTTAATGCTTCTCAGCTAATGGAAACCGAGGCTTGGAAGAACCTGTTTAGCGATTTAGATTCCCTAAGCGTGGATGCCATAAACAAGCTGATCAATGACATAGAGGCTAAAATGGGTGATGCGAGCTTTAATATGGATCCTGCCGACATGAAAGCCATCTTAGATCGCCTAAACGAAGCCAAAGCTAAACTGGTAGAAAAAAGCCCCTTTGCGGCTCTGGGTTATGCCCTGACAGAAATATTCAGACAAGGAGAAGGGCAAAGCAAAAAAACAGCAGCACAGGTACAAAGCGACTGGGCCAATCTGGCCTTAGCAACCAAAGGAAGTTTTGGTTTTGTGCACGGCATAATATCGGACTCTGTAGCTATAAAAAACCTACTTGGAGACTCAGCCGAAGATGTATTAAATGGTATTCATGATCTGGACAAAGCGATGCAGGGGGCAGCCACACTGGGAGCCTCACTAGCATCAGGTAACGTTTTTGGTGTTATAGCAGGCGGCCTGCAGTTATTAGCGGGTGTTGCCGACTTCGTAACCAATATTTTTACAGGTGATAATAAAAAAGAAGATAAAATACAGAACCTGCAAAAAGGCTTGCAGGGCCTGCAGCGCGACTATGACAGGCTGGGCAAAGCAATAGAAACCACCTACACAAACAAGTCTCTGGCCATGATGGACGAACAGGACGCTAACCTACGCATGCAGCAAGAGCAATTAAAGCAAATGGCCGCCATAGAAGAACAAAAAAAGCGCCCTGACAGGAATAAAATATCAGAATGGGAACAACTACAGCAAGACATAGACGATAAAATAGCTGACAGCCACCGTAAACGGCAGGAAATGTTAGCTGGTACCGACGTAAAATCCGCCATCGACCAATTTGGTGACGCCTTAGTTGAGGCCTACCTCAAAGGGGAGAATGCAGCCGAAAAGCTGGGGGAGGTAACAAAAAACGTAATGAAAAAAGCTGTAGTAGATGCTATTAAACGCCAGTTTCTGGCTAAAGGGATAGAAGAGGCCGTTAACTACCTTGGGCAATCCATGAGCGATGGTGTGCTGAGTGAGTCTGAGCGCGAGCGTTTCCAAAGCATAGTAAATGCGGCAGGGGAGAGGACACAGGCGGCCTTAGAGAGCTTGGGAGGCTGGATCAAAGACCCGGAAGCCAGAGGACAGGATGCGTTAAGCGGCAGTATAAAAAATATAACAGAGGAGACAGCCTCCGCTCTGGCCGGCAGGCTTAATCAGGTCGTATTGTACCAAACAGACGGTTTGTCTATAATGCGTCAGGCCCTGATCCACCATGCAGAAACAGCTGCCAATACGAGAAACATAGCTGTTACAAATGAAGCTATAAGAGTCACCAACGCCACACTGAAGCGCATAGAAGACAAAATAAACTCAAACCCGTTATTATCACAAGGCATAAGTTAAAATATTTATATCTTTACTTTCAGAAAATTATGATATAAACAACAATACAAATAATATGAAAAATCTCACTAAATATTTACTATTACTCAGTATTTTATCATTATTTGGTTACAGCGTCTCGGCACAAAACCAAGGTACTAAAATTACTAAAACAACATCTAAAATAGGTACACCAGAGTATTTACTGGTAAAACGCGGCTTTAAAATCTTTAAATTGGGAACACCTATCGAGCAATATAAAAAATATGTAGTATTAGGATATTATAACTTGGAGAGCGGCGTTAAAATGTATAAAATATTAACAGGTATGAATCCTCAGTTTGCATCTATAGGAGATTCAATAGAAATAAATGATGTCGTGTTAGAGGTATATGATGGTCTTATATCAGCTATAAGCGTGTTCGTAGAGCCTAAATATAAAGATGCTTTACTAAGATCCTTGCAAGCTGCTTATGGCCCTGGAAATAAACCAAACAAATATATTGAGAAGTATAGGTGGCACGCCTCTAATAAAAAAAACAATATTTACCTAACTTATACGGATAGCTATGAGAGAGGGGGGGCCCTAAATGGTAATGCATGGGCTATGTTCTATGATTCTAATCTTGCTGCTAAACAGGAACAAGACGAAAAAAATCAAGCTAAGCAGACTGTCAAAGACCTTTAATTATAAGATTACAGGGCTGCTCTCTTTGTGCAAGCTAAAATATTTATATCTTTATACTTAAATAATTTACGATATAAATAACTATAAAAAATCGATATGAAAAGTTTCGCTAAACATTTGTTGCTTGCCAGCCTTTTGCTACTATTTGGTTACAATGCTTCGGCACAAAATCAGGACACCAAAAGTACTGAAGTAATATACAAACCAGGCACGCCCAGATATTTACTAGTAAAGAAAGGTTTTAAAATATTCAAACTGGGAGATCCAATTACAAAATATCAAAATGATATAATACTGGTTAATGAAGATAAACATGCAGGCCACAGTACATACAAACTATTATCTTTTACAGACCCGGATTTGGTAACTGTAGGAGATTCAATAAAAATAAACGATATTCATTTAGATGTACATAACGGCCTTGTGGCATCCATAAGTGTATTTGTCAGGGAAAAATACAAAAGAGAATTCCTAAAGGTATTGCAGGCCGCCTACGGCAAAGGGCGTCAACCAGACCCAAATACTGAAAAATATATTTGGGCAGCTGCAAACAAAAAAACCAAGATAGTATTAAGCTATAGCAATAATTACCAGGTTATCGGCCGCCTGCATGGTAATTCATGGGCGTTGTTTCAAGATATCAATCTTATAAATCAACATGAACAAGACAGGAAAAACGAGGCTATAAAAGATCTTTAGACTGTTTAGAAAATAGGCGGGATAAAACCCTGGTTTATACTTAAAACATTTATGATACAATAACTATACAAAATCAATATGCAAAATCGCACTAAATATTTGTTGCTATTTAGCCTTTTATTGAATCTATGTTTTACCGGCAGGGGGCAGGAACAGCCATATAAACAAGGCCCGCCAGAATATTTAATAGAACAAGGGGGTTTTAAAATTTTTAAACTGGGCGACCCCATTGAAAAACATGAAAAACATGTGCTATTAATAGCTAATAAAAAGAGTGGTATTAAAAAATACAAAGTACTCTTACATACAGACCCCACATTTGCAACTATAGGAGATTCTATAATCATAAACGATATACATTTAGATGTACATAAGGGCTTTATAATATCCATAAGTGTGTTTGTAAATGGTAAATACGAAAAGCCTTTCCTAAAATCTATGCAGGCAGCCTGTGGGGCATCTAAAGTAAGGTTATACGTTAAATTGGACGAAGGAAGCTTATATATTAAAAAATACGGCAGGGATCCTTCCGGCGATAAATATTATGATATAGCCTATAGTGATGATTATAACCAACAGAATCACCTAAATATTAATTTTTGTGAACTATATTTAAAGACAGGCATATTATACATAGACAAGACCAACACATAAAACATAACGCTAAAAAATCAATAGAGATCCCCTAAGCATACCAATAAAAAAAATTAAGGCGAAAAAAGATAAAAAACGGTCGCTCTGAACATCATCAATGGTTATGGCACCAAAAATATCGAATATTAATTTCTTCAAAATGCATTTGAGGTTGATGTATACTTTCGTGATTAGTAACAGGCAATATCCAAAGTAGACAAACAATTCTGTGGCGTGGCCGAAGAAAGTGGATCTTTCTACAACAGGAGATTTATTTAATCTGAGAGAAACACTTTTATTTGCGCGTTGCGAACTGCAAAAAAAGAAACCATAGTTGAATACGAGCAAAGTATTTCTTAATATCAGGGATTCCTAAAACTAAGTGCAACACTCTATGATGTTTGGAAGGCTTTATTCAGACAGGCCATCAAAGATTATTTAGCCTGATAGTAGATAAGTATCCCTGCCCAATGAATCAGGGATTGAGTATTTTGCGCTTTGTGACAATATATAATCAACCATATGAAAGTGGTCCATGCCTAAGCGATGGTACTCAGGTTATTTTTATTAACAGGAAGCCGGCAAGGCGAGGTTTGCGGGATTCGGGAAGTCAGGGGAATTAAATATGAAACTCAAAAATTAATTATTCAATTTTAGATAGGCAATGTATGAAAAAAGTTATTTTATTGTTATTTTCTGTTATGCTATCGGCCAACGTAGCATTTGCCGATAGCTGCTTTATTGCAAAAGAAAAAGACCGTGTTTTAAAAAGTGAGGGTAATTGCCAAGTGGCATATGCCCCCATGTCTACTTTTAAAATACTGCTTAGTTTAATAGGTTTTGACTCTGGCATTCTTGTCGATGAAACGCACCCTGTATGGTCTTTTAAAGAAGGCTATGCCGACTGGCGAGATGTTTGGAAGCAGGACCAGACTCCAAAAAGCTGGATCAAAGAATCCTGTGTCTGGTATAGTCAGGTTTTAACTAAACAACTTGGAATGAAAAAATTTCAAGATTATGTAACGAAATTTGATTACGGAAATAAGGACCTTTCGGGAGACAGGGGGAAACAAAACGGCCTTACGAATTCATGGCTATCCGGTTCCCTTAAAGTATCAGGCTTAGAGCAAGTGGCCTTTTTAGAGAAGATGTTAGCTGGCAAATTGCCTGTTAAGCCGCATGCAATAGCAATGACAAAAAATATTCTCTTTGTTATGGACTTAAAAAACGGCTGGAAGCTTTATGGCAAAACAGGGATGGGCAGTCTGTTAAATGCTGACGGAACAAAAAATCCTGATTTGTACCACGGCTGGTTTGTTGGTTGGGTCGAAAAAGGCGATAGAAGAATTATTTTTTCGAACCACGTACAAGACAATAAAAAAGAAGAGATTGGCGCATCGTTGCGCGCCAAAGCAGATGCAAAAGAAAGATTAACAGAAATTATAAATCAGATCGAAACCTAACAAACGAGAGCAATAATATATCAGGAATTTGCTCGTAGAAATTTGCCTGCCACAACGATTGTGAAAGAAAAAGAATTTCTACGAGTAAAAAAACCGACAAACAAAGTTTGGGCAGATTTTGGTCCTGATATCGGCCTATTGCAAACAATCATATCAGTTAGCTGATTTATATGTTGGAAATTCTTATTGCCCCGCTTTGGATTGGACGATGGATTAATTTGCAAGAGAAGAAAACTAAAACTACCAGCTCTATACGAGCTCTAAAAAACTAACTAACACGTAACAACCAAACCAAAATATATCTAAACCGATCACTAATAACCAATGTTAAAAAGCAGCCTCCATAGCGAAGACTTGCCTAAATACCATAACACAAAAACACACTAACATGTAACGACCCAAACCCAAACTACTAACTATAACTATTTATAAACACTTACACTTTAAAAACCCCTGGGCTTAAGTCAGGGGATGAAAAAGTGCATTAACTTCTCTTTTGATTCTCAATATATTGTTTCACTGTACTTCCTGAAATGTGCCCTACAGAAGAACAAAAATAACTTCTAGTCCATAAAGACGGCAACCTGGACTTAAGAAAAGGAAACTCGTTCCTAAGCACAAAAGCAGAATAGCCCTTAAGCTGACTAACAATAAAAGCAGGTGAATCATCAACTGTAGCTTCGGCAAACACATGTACATGATCAGGCATCACCTCTAAGGCATGTATAATCCATCCGTTTTTTGTAGCCTTTTCAAATATAAGTTCCTTAAGCCTGGTATCTACACCATCAACCAGTACCTTTCGTCTATACTTAGGACACCAAATAAAATGGTATTGACACTTAAAAACAGCATGCCTGGAAGTATTCCATCTTTTAACCTGCATATAGTATTGTATTTGCGATCAAAAATAAGTAACTTAAAGACATGAAACAAACTACATTTGCATGCTCAACTACAGCTACAAACTATATAAAAACAAGAAAAACAAAAAGTTAGACGTACTAATAAATACCGGTGCCTGCATATGGAACCATTGCGTCAAACTAGGCAATAGACATTACAGGCTATACAAAAAAAGCGCCACCAAAGGAAAACTACAAAAACATATAGCTAAACTAAGAAAAAAGAACCCTTACTGGTCTCAATTAGGATCCCAGGCAGTACAGGAAATAGTAGAGCGCTACTATGCAAGTCTACTATCCTTCTTCAAAAAACAAAGAAAAAGGCCACCCAAACTAAAAAGATGGAGGCACTTTACATCAGTAGTGTATAAGCAGTCAGGCTACAAAATACAGGGCAACAAGCTAACAATAAACAAAATAGGAACCTTCAAATTCCATCAATCCCGCCCCTATGGCAAAGCCCAAAATATAAGAATAAAAAGGACAACCGATGGCAACTACCACCTAATCATCTGCTCAAGAGAAGTAATATATACAAAACAAACCTATAGAAAGACGGATAAAGCTGCATCCATAGGTTTAGACTTTGGTTTAAAACACTTCCTGACAACAAGCCAGGGAGAAAGAATAGAATCCCCTCTATTCTACAAACAAATGCATAAACAGATAAAAACAAAGGCAAGAGCGCTATCAAAAGCCCAAAAGGGATCCAACAACAGACAAAGGCGCAGATTAGAGCTGGCAAGGCTCTACCAAACCCTAAAGGACAAAAGACAAGACCAGCAATGGAAACTATCACACGATCTATGCAGCAAATACAGTAACATATACATAGAAGACCTAAACATAGCAGCCATGCAAAAGCTATGGGGGAGAAAAATAGGAGATCTGTGCTTCTCAGAGTTTACAACCAGGCTTCAGCACACAGCAACAAAATACAACACCGAAATAAAAAAAGTAGGCAGATACTTTGCCTCTTCAAAACTATGCAGCAATTGCCAGGAAAAGAAAGAAGACTTAACACTTAAAGACAGGACCTGGACGTGCAGGAACTGCAGCGCACATCACGACAGAGACGTAAATGCTGCGATAAACATATTGAGGGAGGGCACTCTCTCACTCCAGAGAAAGAGTAAGACCAGGCAATTGGCATCTCTCGTTTGCATGGAAGAATCTCGCTTGCTTTAGCTGCGGGAGTGTGTCAAGACTACTACCAACCTGATACAAGCCCTTAAATCTGAGGGGATAGCCAAAGGCCTGTGCAAGCCATGGCAAAGGAAATTCACAGACACCCTAAGCACACAGGAGCTAATAACCATGTACGTGCAGGGCATAGACTTCTGCATCAACAACAACTATCCTAGCTTGGAGTTCCTGCGTCAGGAATTCAAAGGCAAAGGGGAGCCTTACGGCTTGTTTATAGACGAGACAAACCTGCTTCTCACTAACCCTAAATCTGTTGTATTAAACGGCTCCTGCCTTGCAAGTCTCAATTATGACAACTACAGCGTTAGCCGCCTGTATGTACGGCACAATAGCAAAGCAAACATAACCCTGATAGGGAATGCTATCCTGACTATTGATGCTTTTGACGACAGCAAACTAAGCGTTACAGTCAAAGACAATAGCAAAGCGATCATACACCTGCGAGGCATGGCACAAGCTAAAACCATCAAAAAAGACCCTCAGGCAGGTATCAAAATTATTCAAACAAGCACAAACACTTACTAACCCATGGCAACACCAAACAGCGATGTTATCTATTATCTGGATGGCATCAACCTGACTGACTACGGGGTACACGTATCGGCAAGCAAAGGCATTACGTCCTCCCTCAAACCAAAGAAACCTGTTTCTGTCAGCTGGCCCGACTATCACGGTGAAGCCATGAACCTGCCTGCGCCTGTGTACGAGGCAAGAGAAATAACTCTTGAATGCTTCATATCAGCTGAGGGGAAAGAATCATTCTTTGAGACTGTATCAGGGTTCCTGTCAGCCTTTGACAAAGCAGGAACGCGCCGCCTAAAAATAGTTGTGGGGGATCTAAAGCCTCTCGTTTACGAGGTTTATTATCCTTTGAAATAAATCAACATACGTTACTTTTTATTGATTTTAGAATTAGTGCAGGATAAATTCCAAAATCGTAATAAATCAAATTATTATACCTATTTTTGCCGAAAAAATAAAACTACAGTTTAGTAATTTCCATATATAAATATTTAATTAAAAGCTACGTATAATATTGTATCTAATATATTTCTTATAATTAAATTTAATAGATTAGTCAATAGGCAGAGTATAGCTATTCTAAGCTAAGTTTTTGATACACCATATAACATTTCTATAATTTTTAGTAGCCTGTATTTATAATAAATTTAGATTTAAGAAAGTTCAATGTTTAAATATCCAGCTCCATTTAACAAGTATGTTAGCATAAAAGCGGCAGCTGTTTTAAGAAAAGTTCCAACCATTCTGTATATAATAAAATGGTTTTTTATTAGTATAATCATAGCGTTTTGTGTAGGCTCAGTTTCATCTTTATTCTTAATTTCCCTGGATAAGATTACATTATTTCGCGAATCTCATAGTTATATAATTTTATTACTGCCTTTAGGGGGCGTTATTATAGCTTTAATTTATTATCATTTTGGTAAAGGTATAGAAGATGGTAACAATGTAATAATTGATGGTATATACAATACTAATAAAAGTATTCCTTTAAAGATAGCACCGTTTGTGTATCTGGGAACTATAATTACGCATCTATTTGGAGGCTCATCTGGCCGTGAGGGTACAGCAATACATATGGCTGGTGCTATTATAAGTCAGTTTAGCAAAATATTTAAAATATACGATAGTGAAAGAAAAGTGCTAATAATTTCAGCCATTGCTGCTGGTTTTGGATCTGTATTTGGGACACCTTTGGCAGGTGCTATATTTGCTTTAGAAGTTGTACTAATTGGTAACATAAGATATAATGCAATATTTCCGGCTTTTGCGGCTTCTATTCTAGCTGTATGGGTAACACACTTATGGGGAGTCTCTTACGAGCACTATGTTATTGAAGCGGAAATAACATTCGGTTTACTAACTATAATTTATAGTGTATTAGCAGGTATAATCTTTGGTATTTGCTCGGCATTATTTAGTAAAATGATGCACCTATGTACTCGGTTATTTGCGAATAAAATTAAAAATCCTTTATTAAGGCCTATTGTAGGGGGTATAATTATTATAATTGCAATATTTTTATTTGGTCGTAATTATATAGGTCTGGGTTTAGGTACCATTTCAGAGTCTTTCTCTGTACAGATGCCTTTTTATGTGTTCGCCCTTAAAATGGCTTTTACAATATTGACTCTTTCTTGTGGGTTTAAAGGTGGTGAAGTTACACCATTGTTTTTTATTGGGGCAACTCTGGGGAGTGCTCTAACTATAATTATGCCTTTGCCGATAGCGCTATTAGCGGCTATGGGTTTTACAGCTGTGTTAGCTGGGGCTACAAATACACCATTAGCATGTATAGTATTAGGGCTGGAGATATTCGATATTGAATTTAGTGTATATATAACAATAGCATGCGTAGTATCCTACTTAGTATCAGGGCATAATAGCATATATGTTAAGCAACGGGTAGGGGAGGCTAAGCATACTTTATTTAGTCGTGACAATGGTAAAAGTATATCTGATATTAAATAGTTTAAATTTGCATTCTAAATAAAGAAAAGTAAAAATTATGTATGATGATAATCGTTCTATAGTTGCTCCAATTACAGATATTAAAAGCAAAAATTCTGCAATAGCTGTTATAAGAATTTCCGGCAAAAATGCAATAAAGTTGTGCAATGAAATTTTTATTTCTAAGAACTTAGAAAATCAGGCTTCGCATACCTTGCATTTTGGCAAATTAGTTTTTAAAAAACATATAATTGATGAAGTTTTAGTATCGATATTCAAATCACCTAACTCTTATACCGGAGAAAATGTTGTCGAAATATCGTGTCATGCTTCGCCATTTATAACTAAGAAAATTATAGATGTTTTAATATCTCTTGGCGGACGCGCGGCGGTTGCAGGAGAATTTACTCAAAGAGCATTTTTTAACGGTAAATTAGATTTATTACAAGCCGAATCCATAGCAGCTTTAATAGGAGCTAATAATAAATATGAACATGAAGCGGCCCTTAAAGTATTAACAGGTCATTTGTCTAAAAAAATTAAAGAATTAAAAGACAGTTTGGTTCGAGTAAAATCCCTAATAGAGCTTGAAATCGACTTTATGGAGGACCATAATTTGAACGTTAATAATATAAATAATTTACAACTATTAGTTAAATCTGTTAGAAGCCAAATAATTAATCTAATAGACGGTTTTAACTCTAGATCTAATGAAAAACCACAAATAGTAATTATTGGCGAACCAAATGTAGGGAAATCCAGCTTATTTAATACTCTAATAAACGAAGATAGAGCTATTATATCAGATATACCTGGCACCACTCGTGATATAATAAGTGAAACCATCATACACGATGGTCTAGAAATTACTATAAATGATACTGCCGGGTTAAGAGAAACACAAGATACAATAGAAAGCATTGGTATCGATAAAGCTTATCAGAAAACTAAAAATGCAGACATCATTTTATACGTATTTGATATAGAAAATACCAATATTCAGGAATTAACCATTAAAACAGATACTTTCGATAAAAGTAAGCTCATTTTTATAGCATCCAAAGCCGATACCTTCGAAGAGGCCCGTTATTCTATATTTAAAGAACAATTTCCTAAACTAATATTCGTATCATCGCTACAAAATTTAGGAATACAGGAACTTAAATATCAAATACATAATTTGGTTGATAAAAGATTTAGCAAAAGTACGGCTATACTTATAAACGCCAGGCATTATAACATATTATCGGCATCCCTTAATAATTTGGATAATGCTATTAATATGTTAAGCAAATCTAATTTTGCTTACGAAATAATTGCTTTTGAAATCAACGAGGCTATAATGCAATTAAAATCTATTACAGGTGAAATTACAAACGACGATTATTTAAGCGAGATTTTTTCAAGCTTTTGTATAGGAAAATAAATATTTAGAGTGTAGTAAAATCTAGTATTAATATTTGTGGGTGTAGAAGCTATATTAATCTTGCTATTTTATTTGTCTTTCAGATTTTTTTCTTTACTTATTTCGCATAATTTTTTTAATAATCCATTATTAGTATTGTAAATATATCCGCATATACAAAGGTCATCTAAATTATCCAGAGCATTTTTAATAATACTTATCTCCTTTAGGTTACTAATTTGTTTTTCTACGTTTAATTCTGATAACAAGTTGCATTTGTGAGCTATTGAGATAGCTTTTTCAATAATAGATTTGTTGTCTTCAAAAACGGTTTTAGCAGGTGATAAATGCTCGCTAACTATAGGTATATATTCGTTATTCACAATAGTTAATAAACCACCACAATTATAATGGCCACATATAATAATTTTTTTGATATTTAAAAACTCTACGGCATATTTTAAAATAGCTATTAGGTTTATATCATTAGCTGAAATGATATTTGCTACGCTACGGTATTCAAATATTTCTCCTGGCTCGGCTTTTATAATATAGGCTGGTGATACTCTGCTATCTGAACAAGATAACCATAAAAGTTTAGGTTTTTGGCCATTTGATTGCTTTATAAAAAAATCTTTATCTTTCCTTGTAATTTCTTCAACCCATACTTTATTTCGAGTATTTATATGTTCTTCAGTTATTTCACTATTGTCCATAATTTCGATTTAGTTAATAGTAATAGTTGGTATTTTCAGTAAATAAAAGTATTACTTATTTTGCCATATACTCAACCAAAAATTAAAAGTTACTTTTAATTAATAATAGTAGCTATATTTAGTATAACAAACAAAGATTTTAAATTCAGTTCATCAGCTATTTTATGAAAAACCTAATTTGAAATAGTTGACAAGGGTTCTCAATTTGTCGTTTCGAACTATTTGTCTATAATATCGTAATATTATATCTAATCTAATAATTAATTGTGTTATAATATTTAATATAAATTTAGTATGTATCATCAACATAGTAAATCAGTAATTACAAATACTATTGTAACGTTATATGTTATGTCAATCTAGCTTTAATACATTTTTATATTTGGATATCTAAAATAATAATAGTTAGTATCAATTAACTAATAAATATATATATAAAACCTTAGGATTAATTAAATAAAGTAGCGCTCATAAATTTTATGTTTCTTCGTAGTTTTAATCCTAAAGTCGGGTTTAAGAGACCTTATAAATAGTATACTTAGAGGGTAAGTTTTGTTTTTTCAACCTTCATGTAGAGTAGTTATTAGATATTAGAATTAATAATAAACTATCAAGCAGTATGATTCAGATATTTAGTAAGATTTTTTATAGTTATAAAGTAGATATAGCTTATACATTTTAAAACTTACAATGTATGATTTCATAGATTATATCTATATCATTAATATGAATTTCTATATCTGTTTCATCAGCTCTTAATGATATTATTTTTAATATTTTGTCATTTTTTGATAGCATTACTACAGAAGTTTTCATACCCTCTTTAGTTTCTACAAAGTATAATTTATCTGTGCTGATACTATCCAAATCTTTTACTTGCTTTAGAAATAGCTTGGGATAACTAATACTACTTATCTCTACATTTTTATATAATGGCTTTAAAAACTTATGTATGTTTTCAATTTCGCATTCTTCTTTAGTCATGTCGTCTTCAACTATAAATGTTAGAGCAACTATTTTATCTTGTTTTGGACGCTCGAAATTGTATGGTCTGACAGGTGGGTGTTTGTAGTTACCGTTATTATCTATTAATAGCTTACTATCTTTTTTATTAAGGTTTATCCTCATTTCTTTTAGTATTGCTTCCAACGCCTCGGTGTATTCTTTCTCTTCCATATACCATTAGAATTGTTATGTTTTAAAAGATTATGAAACTTAAAGTTTGGTTATAAAGTACCTGAAGTTATAAATATATAAATATTTATTATAACGACAACCACCGTTGGTTTCAAACTTTAGAATCAAGTAAAATTAATAAAGTATTAAGCAATCTATAGGCATATTTATTTTAGTGAGATATGAAGAAACATTATGTAGATAACACAGATATTATAAAAATATATAAATGATGCTAACTATAGGTAGCATTTTTTCGTATATAATTTATAAGAACATATTTTAAATTATATAACATAAATCAATCAATCGTATGAAAAAGTTAGTATTATTTTTAATTGCCCTAATATTCGTAGAATATATTACTAAAAAGTATCCTGGTATTAAGAGTATATTTTAAAATTGTATACTTGAAATTACGGCATAATTAAAATTGCCACAGAAAAATATATTACAATTCCTGTTACATCTATTAATGTAGCGACAAATGGAGCGGAACATGTAGCAGGATCTAAATTGAATTTTTTAAGTATTATTGGTATCATTGATCCAGAAATAACGCCCCATGTTACTATCCCTATTAAGCTAAGGCCTATGGTTATAGCAACTAGTATCCAATTTTGTCCATATATGTCGGGTTTAACTAAAGACCATATTGTTACCCTCGTAAAACCTATTATACCTAATACAATACCCAACAATACGCCCGAGATAAGCTCTTTATTTATAACTCTCCACCAGTCCTTAGGCTTTATTTCGCCTAATGCCAATGCGCGTATTATAAGTGTTGCAGCTTGCGACCCGGAGTTACCACCAGAAGATATTATAAGTGGTATAAACAATGCCAGCACGACATATTTGTTTATATAAGATTCATAATGTATCATAGCAGATGCAGTCAACATCTCGCTTAAGAATAATATTATCAACCACCCGGCACGTTTTTTTACTAAACTTATGATAGGAGTAGATATATACGGGTAATCTAAAGCATTTAAACCTCCAAATTTTTGTATGTCTTCCGTATCTTCTTCAACTGCAACGTGTATTATGTCATCTACAGTTACCATACCTATTAAGTTACCTAAGCTATCTACTACAGGTAAAGATGTTTTGTCGTACTGTTTAAAAATATGCACTGCTTCTTCTCTGTCGTCATAAGCAGATAAACTTATAAGGCTATGATCCATAAGATCTCTTGCATAGATCTTGAGGTCAGCAACTAATATATTACGTATCTTTATTGTACCTATTAATTGCCCATTATCGTCAATTACATAAATATCTACGATACTTTCAATTTTTTTGCCATAACTACGTATATGGTCTAATACTTTTGCAACTGTCCAGGTTGCCTTTACACGTATATAATTAGGTACCATTAAGCGTCCAATGCTATCTTCCGGATACCCTAATAACGATGTAGCTATTTTCTTTTCTCTATCGCTAAGTAAATTCAGTAAACTTTCAACGACTTCAGATGGTAGCTCTTCAAATAATGCTGTTCTATCATCAGGGGACATTTCATTAAGTATACCAGCTACTTTTTCATTACCCAAAGCTTTTAGCAGGTTTTTTTGTATGTGTATATTAAGATACTCAAAAGTACTGCTTGCAAGTTGCCTTGGTAATAATCTAAATGTAACTCCTTGTTCCTGAGTGGTTAACTCGTTGAATAAATGAGCTATTTCACTAGGATGTTTTTCCTTGATTAAGGTACGAAGCGAGAAAAATCTTTTATGATGAATAAGATATTTTAATTCATTAGAAAGCATAAGTATCCCTTGTTTAAGGATCTAAAGGATCAAAACTGAATAATATGCATTTATAATGCCATTATTCAGTTATAAAAGAAATAGCACAAAAAATTTTATCTTTTATTTAGTTGCTTGTGCATTTAATGCTTGTGAAGCTTCCGGAGATATCGAATTACGCTGAATTTTAACGATAACACCATGGCTAATTTCTAATTCTATATAGTTGGGTAAAACAGCTTTTATCACACCGTGTATACCACCAGCAGTTACTATGTTGTCTCCTTTTGCTATATTTTCAAGAAATTTCTTTTGTGTTTTCATCCTTTTAGATTGTGGACGAATCATAAGAAAATAAAAGACAACTATAATTAATAGTAATGGTAACATCGA
Source organism: Candidatus Krakonobacterium acarorum (assembly GCA_050311575.1). GTDB lineage: Bacteria > Bacteroidota > Bacteroidia > SolTP2 > SolTP2 > Krakonobacterium > Krakonobacterium acarorum. Next base: position 930,909 of record JBNOKO010000001.1, read on the forward strand.
CATTAGTGGGTTAGACCCTTTGTCTCCTGTATTTGCTTGTAGTAATACGTGTAGTAAATTCAATACGCTCATGATTGCAATGTGAAAGTGGATTATTAATTAATACAAAATAAAGACAAATATAACAATTGTTAATTAAATAGCAGTTTATTAATTAGCTAATTTTACTTTTAATTTGTCTATATCTTTTAATATTGCGTCTAGTATACCGTTTATGAATATATAACTTTTTGAAGAAGAAAATTGTTTAGATATAGTTAAGTATTCGTCGATAGTAGATACGTGCGGTATAGAATCGAAATTTATGAATTCTGCTATAGCCATACGTATTAATATTTTATCTAATAATAGAATTCTATTAAAATCCCAATTAATTGTTTTAGATTTTATTATTTCATCGAAATGTGTGTAGGAATTAGTTACCAGCTTAAATAAATTTATAGCGAAATTTATGTTTTCCGGATATCTAACCAGATTTCTAAGCTCTGGAATCTTGCTTTTTAAAGTTTTAAATACTAATTCAGATACTACAGATTTATCATATTGCCAATTGATATAGAACTTGCTAATATAACTATCAAATAAAGGAGAATCTTTAAGTAACGCTTTAGTTATAATTAAAATAATCTCTCTATCGTCATCTATAGATGTATTTTTAGATACTATATAATTCTTATATTCAGGTGTTTTAATCAGTTTATAATATTCTGCTCGTACGATTTCTTCGTCTTTTTCCCATGATTTAATCGTTTTAATATGCTCTTTACAATAACTAACGAAGCTTGAAGAGGTAAATAGCGATTTTATGATAGGGGTAGCACTTATTTTTGTTGATATATTTAAATCCTCTTGTGTAGGTATAAACTTCTTTTTCTTAATTTCTGAATCTTTAATTGAGTAATTAACAATATCTTTTAGAGTATACAATACATAAACATATGCATTGTATACGTCATTAATACTATTGTTAAGCTCTATTTGAAATTTTTTGTTGTTTGCAGCTCCATCTTGAAAATAAGCGTACAGTTGCTGCATCGTTTTAACTCTTAGGCTATGCCTATTTAACATATTTAGTTAGATTTTTATTGTGTTATCTTTTTTTAAATATAATTTTATTTTGGCAACAAGATAATACATTATAGGTACTAAAATTAAGGTTAGAATTGTAGAAAATATTAAACCAAATATCATTGTCCAAGATAGTGGACCCCAGAAAGAAACACTATCGCCCCCAAAAAATATATGAGGATTTAAATCAGTAAATAGTTTTATAAAGTCTATATTTAGTCCTACGGCAAGCGGAACTAAGCCTAGTATAGTAGAGAGTGCTGTTAGGATTACAGGCGTCATTCTGGTTCTACCAGCTTCTATAACAGCAGATTTTAAATCCTGGCCTTGAGATATTAACAGATCGGCGAATTCTACTAGTATAATTCCGTTTCTAACAACTATACCAGCTAGAGCTATTATACCTATCCCAGTCATTACTATTGATATATCCATTTTAAATATAGCAAAACCTAGTAATACCCCTGTTATGCTAAACAAGATTTCTGAAAGAATAATTATAGGTTTGCTTAGAGAATTAAATTGCGTTACTAATATTATAAATATTAATCCTATAGATATAAGCATTGCTGTTGATAAAAAACTACCGGTTTCAGCTTGATCCTCCTGCTCGCCGGTCATAGCTATAGATACGTCTGTAGGTTTAGGAAAATCAATGAGTGATTTTGATATATTCGCTACTACTTCGTTAGCGTTATAACCACCTAATATATTCGATGATAGAGTAATCATCCTTTTTTGATTTTTACGTTTAATGCTTGTGTAGCTATATGAATATTGAACCTTCGCAAGTGATGCTAGCGGAATTTGGCGCAAGCCTCCAGCCGACGGATCAGTATAGGTTATTTTCATATTCATTATATCTGTTATGTTTTGTCTTTGATCTTGTTGCAACCGTACATTGATAGGGTAGTCCTCTTTTGCTTCTCTAAATTTAGATGCTTCCCAACCAAAAATCGCTGTTCTTAGTTCTTTACCAATACGATCTGTATAGATGCCTGCTCGACCAGCTTTTTCTCTGTCTATATCTATTATTATTTCCGGTTTGTTACTTTCAAAATCAGATTTAAGTTCTTCTATACCGCCTATGTCAGATTTATTTAAGTATTCTTTTAATTTTTGAGCAGTACTTATAATATCAGAGAATTTGTCACCACTAATTTCTATGTTTATAGGTTTTCCTGTAGGGGGGCCATTTTGTTCTTTTTCAACAGAAATTTCTGCTCCAGGAATAGTTTTAACCGTAGCTCTAATTTTATCCAGATAAACACTTGTTGATTTACCTTGTCGGTCGGCAAACTGAACAAATGCTACTGTTACTTTTCCCAGATGAGATTGGGTTTGTTGAGAATCCATAGCACTATCGCTTGCGCCTAATCCAACGTTTGATATTACAGATTTTACTATATGATTTTTCTCTCCAATTACTGTATATATTTTCTGTTCTACCTCCCGGGTTATTTTATCTGTATATAATTGATCTGTTCCTATAGGCAAGCGTATATAAGTATAGATAAAATTAGGATCGCTATCCGGGAAAAATACAACTTTAGGTCCCCTGATACCAACTAACACTACGGAAAATAATAATAATAATATAGCTGAGATAAATATATATATTGGCCTTTTGCCCGTCAGAGATTTTATAAGAATCTTTTTATAAAAATCTTGGATTTTAGGCCATGTCTTTGACTGAAATTTGTGTATTATATCAATAAGTAGAAATTTGTCGAATAAATAAAGTATGTATAGCAATAAGACGAAATTACCAAACCCAAACGATATTAAATAACCTAGTATTATAAGGATAAAAAATACTATAGATATCTTTTTAAATTTCTTATTTATTAGTTTATGATCTTTCTGTGTAGGGTCACTAGGTTTCATAAAACTTACAGCAAATACAGGATTTATTATGTAAGCAACTACTAAAGAAGCTAATAAACTTATTATTAGGGTAATTGGTAGATAAAACATAAATTTACCAATTACTCCTTGCCAAAATGCTAATGGAACAAAAGGTGCCAGAGTAGTTAATGTACCTGACAATACTGGCATAAACACTTCTCCGGCTGCTATTTTTGCTGCTTTAATAATAGGAATTTTTCCATTATTAAATATCCTATGCGTATTTTCTATTACTACTATAGCATCGTCAACAACTATACCTAAAGCCAGCAGGAAGGCAAATAAAACAATCATATTTAAGCTGAAGCCTAATACTGATATTACCAAAAATGCAATAGCCATCGATAAAGGTACAGATACAGCTACAAACAGAGCATTTACTGTGCCCATGAAGAACATCAATATTAGCGTAACCAGGGTAAATCCTATTACAATAGTATTTATTAAGTCGTGCAAAGTTGTGCGCGTGCCTTCTGATTGGTCACCTGTTATAGTTATTTTTAAAGCATCGGGTAAATCGGTTGCTTTAAGTTTATTGCATAAAGCAACTATTTTGTCAGATGCTTCTATTAAATTTTCACCACTGCGCTTAATTACGTTAAGTGTTATAACGTTTTTCCCATCTAGCCTGGCAAAAGTTTCCCTTTCTTTATAGCTGTCTTTAACTTCGGCAATATCTTTTAGAAAAAAATTTGCTCCTGAAGCTCCTCGCACTATTATATCGGCTATATCTTCAGCACTTTTATATTGTCCATTTACTGTAACTGTACGTTTTATATTGCTAGATGTGATAAAACCACCGGTAATATTTATATTTTCTCTTGCTATGGCACCTATAATATCATCAAATGTTATTTGGGAAGACATCATTTTATACATGTCTACATTAACCTGTATTTCTCTGTCTAAAGCACCAATAATATCTACACGCGTAATTTCAGAAAAATTTTCTATTGAATCTTTAAGGTTATCAGCATATTTTTTTAGAGTAGACAGGTCTAAATCGCCCGATAGGTTAATATTCATTATTGGTATTTGAGATACGTCTATTTCTATAACCTGAGGTTCTTGCTTTAGATCCGTTGGTAGATCCATACGCGCCCTGTCTACCGCTGTACGCACATTGTTCAGGGCCGTAGCAAGCACAATGTTAGTATTGAACTCTACTATTATGCTTGAGAAGCTTTGTACGGAACTACTGGTTATTTTTTTAACTCCGGCTATAGATCGTACTTGTTTTTCAATTTGTTTGGTGATAAGATTCTCTATGTTTTCAGGAGACACACCTTCATATACAGTAGCTACATATATCTGAGGAAAAACTACCTCTGGAAATTGCTCTTTTGATAAAGATTTGTATGCAAATAGGCCAGCTATAGCTATTATAATAGTTATTACATATATACTGGTTTTATTGTCTATAGCCCAGCTACTGCCTTTAAATTCTTTTTCTATATCTTTCATAAATATAGATTAAATAAATTAACGTGAAATTTATAAGTTAGTTGTTTTTATTATATCGCCTTTAGTTAGGCCTTCAAAGCCCTGAACAATTATAATATCGTTAGCTTCAAGTCCATTCTTAACTTCTACTTTGTTGCCATTTATTGCTCCTGTTTCTACGTATCGTATATCAACAATATTGTTTTTATCTGCGATTAAAACGTAGCTCCGTTCGTTAAGGTGCTGGATAATGTTTAAAGGAACTACTATGGCCTCTTTGTTTGTATAGTCTATAATTTTCATTACTGCAACCATGTTAGGTTTTATTAAAGCATTAGGCTTTAACATAGCATCAGCTATAAATGTACGTGATTTTAAATCTATAGAGCGCGATACAAAGCTTATGCTTGATTTTGTATTTAAATTGATATCAGGAAAGCTAATGATTACTTTGTCGTTTTTCTTTATCATGGATACGTAACGCTCAGGTATATTAGTTCTTACTTTTAGTTTACTATCGTTAACTATTCTAAATGTTGCAGCTCCAGGAGATGCCATTTCGCCAATTTTTATTATTATGTTATCTATTGTTCCGTTTACAGGAGCAATAATTCTAGTTTGGGCAAGTTGTTTCTTTAGAGTTGTAAGTTTCTTTACCAGAGCATCTTTCTCGTGTTTTGCAGTTATATATTGTATCTCAGTGCCTATTTTTTGGTTCCATAATATAGCTTGGCGTTTGTATTTGGTTTCAGCTAAATCAAGAGAAGTTTGTATTTCGTCAATTGATGCTTCTAGAATGGAGTTATCTAATTGCGCTAGCGTTTGCCCTTTTTCAACTTTTTGACCTTCTGATACATGTATAGAATTTACTATCCCGGATGTTTGAGCTGTTACTAGTATATTTTCATCAGATTCAACCATTCCCTGTATATTAATAGAATGCTCGAAATATTGTGGCGTTAATGTTTTAGTAACTACTAAATACTCTCTCTGATTTGAACTACTTGCAGTTAAATTAAGTTCCGCTTCTAATTTTTTTATCTTTTTATCTAATTCGTTACGCTCTTGTTTTAACGAAAGCAGTTGGCTTTTTTTATCAGGAGACACGTTTTTTTTCTTTTCCTGTTTACAACCAAAAAGCATGCTTGCAAATACTATAAGTAATAATATACAGTTAATACGTATTTTCATATGTAATTTATAATTTATTCTTTGTTGTCGTTGCCCATAGCTTTTTCTAAGTCGAATTTAGCTATAAAAGCATTATATAAAGATTTGATATAGTTTAATTCCGCATTGCGTAAAGATTCTTCAGCTGTTGTTACTTCTAATGACGACCCAAGTCCTTGTATATATTTTATATTAGAAACTCTTACGACTTCTTTAGCTAAGTCCCTGTTACGTGATTGATTTTTAATTTCATCTAAAGCAGCTAAATATTTAGTATATGAATCCTCTATTTCCATATCAATAGTTTTCTTCATTGCACTCAAGTTATTAACGGCTTTTTGTACATTGTACTTAGATTGGATAATCTTATTTATACGCTTACCGCCATTAAATAAAGTTAGGCTTAGCGATAGTCCGATTTGTGTACCCGGATAGTTTTTTGAGTATAGCTGAGAGAATATATCGTTCATGTATGAGCTGCCAAAATTAGCAAAAGCTGATATTGTGGGTAAAAAAGACCAAAGATTAATTTTGTGTAGGCTTTTCTCTATACTTAGTTGAGTCTCCAGCAATGAGTATTCTATACGTTTAGAAGTATAATCTTCGTTTACTGAAGGTTTAATTTCTTTTAGATCATTTGCCTGTATCGTATCTGTAACCATCAAAGATTCGCTAAAAGGCATTCCCATTTGATATTTTAATATCTCAAGCGCTAATTTTTGATATTTTAAAGCATTATTCTTTTCTGTTACAGTATTATTATATAAAACCTCTATTCTTCGTACTTCGATGTCCTCAGCCATACCTTGATCTTTTAATGCTTTAGTTTCCCTTAATGTTTGCTCTATACGTTTTATGCTTGCATTAAGCATTTGTATCTGTTCTTTACTAACTAATAAATTATAATAGGCTTTTGATACTGCTATTCGGGTATCTATTTTTGTACGCTCGTGTTGTTTAACATACAATTCTTTATATATGTTAGCGGACATTATACCTATTATAGTTTCGCCTTGAAATATCAGTTGGTTAACTCTAAGGTTAAAATTAGAATCATATTTGGTCCCCATTTTCATATCTGTTTCGTTGCCATCTACCGAGATTATAGAAGATTTAATAACAGGATAGTTGTTTAACGAGCTACTAATAGATGCTTCCGGCATGTAAGAGCCTATGGTTTCACGTGTTTTAGCTTCCGCAATTTTTATATCTAAACCAGAATTAATTATTTCGTTTTTATTTTTGTATGCATATTCTATGCATTTTTGTAAATCAAAAGTTTCACCCTCTGTATTATATTTATCGTTTTGAGCATACAAATTGCTTTCCAGACCTATAAATAGCATTAAAAACAAACATATTCTAAAAATAAATATATGGTATTGATTCATATTACTAATTTAATGAAGTTAAATCGATAAGTTGATAGTAATTTAAAACTAGCGTTGGTTTTTATTTACTTTAATCGTATGAAAATAAATTACTTGCTTTAAGTTAAAAGTCTTTATAAAATATTAACCAATGGTACATTTAAAAGCGCGTACCCTGATCTATAAAAACTACATTATAAATTGTTAAAATTGAAAACAGGCCTGTAAAAAACAGCATATAAAATTAAGTTATTTTTTTAACTATTTCAAATATTATAGTTAATATTAATTATTAGGCAAAAAAATACGTTATGCTATCTTAACATATTATTGTACTTTTATATATTATCGTATAGTTTTAGGTATTAAGATAAATCTTAATGAATATATGGACACAGGAATTAGTAGCTCTAAAATAAGTTTTACAGAATTTAAAAGACAAGTAATCGATGATTATTATATATCATATTTAAGCAGGCAGGCAAGTATAGCTGCTCGTCAAGAGGTATTTGCAGGCAAAGCCAAGTTTGCAATAACTGGTGATGGTAAAGAATTACCACAAGTTGCCTTGTCGAAAGTATTTAAACAAGGCGATTATAGGGCAGGGTATTATAGAGACCAAACTTTTATGTTAGCTAGCGGAGATTATAGCTTGGTAGAATATTTTTCGCAGCTGTATGGGACTACTAATGACTTGTTGGATCCTGCAACTGCTGGTAGAAGCATGAATAACCATTTTGCAACTCGTTTTTTGGACGAAAATGGCAACTTTATGAATATGATGCAACTTAAAATTTCTGCCGCAGATTTATCACCAACCGGGGCTCAAATGCTAAAACTTCTAGGCTTAGCCCAAGCTTCAAAATTATACCGAACATTACCAGAACTATCTAATAAAAATAAAAACTTTACAAATAAAGGAAACGAAGTAGCCTTTGGTACTATAGGCGATGCAAGTACTTCTGAAGGATATTTTTTTGAAAGTTTAAATGCTGCAGGTATTATGCAGGTACCTATGTTAATATCTGTTTGGGACGATGGATACGGAATATCTGTAGATAAATCTTATCAAACTACAAAAAGCAGTATATCTGAAATAATGCAGGGCTTTAAAAAGCAGAAAGATACTAATGGTATAGAAATATTTACTGTTAAAGGCTGGGATTATGTACAACTATGTAAAACTTATGATGCTGCTGCAAACATCTGTCGGGAAAAGCATATACCCGTACTAGTTCATGTAACTGAACTCACCCAACCTCAGGGACATTCAAGTTCCGGCTCACACGAGCGCTATAAAACTATCGAGCGTTTAAATTGGGAACAAAACCATGACTGCCTCAAAAAAATGCGTGAATGGATACTAGAGAAAAAATTAGCATCCGAGCAAGAATTACAAATTATAGAGGAAGAAGCAGGAAATAAAGTTATTGAAGATAAAAATGAAGCATGGCAAGCATATATGGAACCTATAAATGCTGAAAAAGAAGAATTTCTATCCATAATTAGCCAAAATATTAATGCTATAAATGATGATACGATAAAAGAAGAGATACTATTTAAATATGAGCTTTTAAAAAATACAGATGTAAGTAATTTTAATCAAACAATTTCTATTGCTAGAGAATTACTAATAACACTTAGAGGAACTAAGACAGGTATGGTAGAAAATATTAAGTTATGGCTTAATAATACTTTATTAGACAAGGAAAGTAGATACAGCAGCTATTTATTTACAGATAGCAATAAATCTGTAAAAGGTATTCAACCATCTAAGCCTGTATATGATAATTCTGAAACTGATGTTGAGGGCTACAAAATTATAAATGCTTGTTTTGATGCAAACTTCAGTAGAGATCCAGGTATAATTGCTTTTGGAGAAGACGTAGGTAAAATAGGAGATGTAAACCAGGGTTTCGCAGGGTTACAGGAAAAATACGGCCAGGCAAGAATATTCGATACAGGTATAAGAGAAGCAACCATAGTAGGACAAGCTATAGGGCTAGCTATGAGAGGTTTTAGGCCCATTGCAGAGATACAATATATAGACTACATCTATTATGCTTTAGAAGCTCTGGCTGACGACTTAGCAACATTATCATATAGGACTAAAGGTGGACAAAAAGCACCTGTAATAATCAGAACCAGAGGGCATCGTTTAGAAGGAATTTGGCATTCGGGTTCTCCTATGGGCGTGCTAATAAATGCGTTAAGAGGAATGCATGTACTAGTACCACGAAATTTTACGCAAGCAGCAGGATTTTATAATACATTACTTAGATCGGACGAACCGGCCTTATTAATAGAATGTTTAAATTCTTATAGAATAAAAGAAAAAATGCCTATAAACATAGGTGATTATTGCCTGCCTCTTGGTCAACCAGAAATATTAAGCAAAGGTAACGATATAACTCTTGTTACTTATGGTTCTTGCTGTAGAATAGCTGAAAGTGCAATTGTAGAACTTGATAGTTTAGGAATATCAGTAGAACTTATTGACATCCAAAGTTTATTACCTTTTGACACTAATAAAATGATACAGGCATCTATCGAAAGGACCAATAGATTAGTAATATTAGATGAAGATGTGCCGGGTGGCGCATCGGCATATATATTACAGCAAATAATACAGGAGCAAGATGCTTATAAATACCTTGATTCTAAACCTACTACTATAACTGCAAAGGCCCATAGGCCCGCTTATGCTTCTGATGGAGATTATTTTTCTAAACCTAATAAATATGATATAATTGAACATATTTATAAAATAATGTCAGAAGCATACCCGCAAAAATTTAAAGAAATTTAGCTATAAAATAGTAAGCTAAATTCGTTAATATTATAAAATATGTAAATTTTTAAATTAAAAATATGATAAAATTTGTACGACCATTATTGGGGATATTATTCGTTGTTATTGCTATTTGGTTATTTGCCTTAGGATATAATTTTCTAGGTGTTGTTGCTTCAATTATATCAGTGTTATTGATAGTATTTTACTTTTTTAATGAGAAAATAATGCTAACATTTCTTTTATTAAAAAGGAATAAAATGAACGAAGCGCGTAAGCTTTTAGAGAGCATTAAAAATCCTGAAAAATTACTTACATCTAGGCAGCAAGGAACTTATTATTTTATGTTAGGGTCGGCTCAAGGACAAGATAAACTTTTTCAGTCAGAAAAATTTTTTAAAAGAGCCCTTGCTATAGGTTTAAGATTGTCTTATTATAGGGTTATTTCTTATTTAAGTTTAGCAAGCATAGCGATAGCAAAAGGTAATAGGAGAGAGGCAGAAGCTATGCTTGGTGATGCAAAGAAAAACGATAAGAATAAGATGTTTGCAGACCAGATAAAAATGGTGCGTTCTCAACTTAATATGGCTGGTGCGCAAAAAGCAATGAAAATGCAAACTATGATGGGTAACAGACCCCATAAAGCAATAATAAGACGCTAAATAGATTTTTTGACTATTAATAATTGTTCAATATTCACTTAAATATGGGATAAATCCCGGTATAATAAAATATAAAATAGATATAATTTGTATTAGTTTAGTTATTTTTTTATATCAGGCTTTTTCAAAAGTGTCTGTACGATATTTGTTTGGTATGCTAAGGTAAAAAATTGGAAAAGTCTTTCAGATAACAAAGTAACAACAGCAATAGCAACGCCAGATAGTTTGTAGCCAAATATTTTTCTATTATTTCCAGTAAAATAAAGATAAAAGTAACAGCATATGTGCAACTTTTATCCTCATTCATTGATCATGGAATAAATTTATCTATATTGTCGTTTTTATTATGTCCTGCATAGGTACTCAGCTTTAATTATTTATTGCAAAATATTAGGTATTTGGCTTTATGGTCCTAGTGCTAGAATAATTCCAATTATTGTTAGTTAGGTAAAAAGTTCTCTAATCTACAATTTAGATTTTTTGTAAATTTTGGGCTTATATAAATTATATAATTATTCAATATCATCTCTAACTTCATCTAAAGCAGTATGTACAAATATTGCTCTACCCATATCTGTTGATTTGTATCCGTTAGCGTAGGATAATACTATTTTGGCCCCTTTTGATTTCCAGAAAGCAGATTCTGTATTTCCAGATTCGCCATCACCAAAATGAGTTTTTAGTGCCGTGAGTAATGCCTCTTTGTATTCTTTATCTACAAATATATCTATACTTTGAATTAGCCCTTGGTTAACTACTAGTTCTACGTGTTTTATTTTTATACCGTTTTCTTCAGGGAGTAGCTCAGGATCTATTAAATTATATATTGTATTTGTTCTATCGTTATCATAAAAACTGTTCCGGGTAACGTATTCACTGTAATTATTAATATGGTCTCCTAACTTAAAAATACCAAATCCTCTTTTTACTAAAAGGTAATCCGGTGTACCTATTTTAGGTGATTCTTGTCTACCTATTATCTGTCCCCAAGTACTGAAGCCTATAAAAAGCAATAAACTGAAAAGAAACAAATATTTACCAATAGTTTTCATATGTAGCCTTTATGTAATCGATTATTTACAGTCATGATTATACTAATCTACTAAAACTTATATGATTCAAAACATATTTATATGCTTTATATGTTGTTTTGTGTTCTGTAAATATAATCTTTTAGTTGCAATAAAGGTGCCTATAGTATTCAACTCTTGTTGGTTCGCACGGATAATTTAATCCCAAATTATTAAATTTTTATAACTAAGCGACTAGAAACCTTTTAGCGCTATACGGTTAAGCTATATTTAAACAGCAAACAGTGCTTGTATTATTCATTTCTTGCTAAAATATACTTTTATCTCTTTAAGTGTTAATCAGAGTATATTTTAAATTCCTCTATACTTCGGATTTAACTTTTTTGTATCCGTACATTATACAGTTTAGTCTCTCTTTGTTAGTATAGCTTGTTAAAATATATAGCTAAGTACTATCCATATAAATATTTTATTAATATTTACTTAGAATAACTTTTCTAAAAGTATAATATTAACTAGTCACTAGATTCTCTATCGGTAGCCAAATCGGTATGTAAAAATACGACTCTGGCCATATCTGTTGACTTATATTGATTTGCGTAGGCTAGTATTATTTTTGAACCTTTAGTTTTCCAAAATGTGGATTCTGTATCTTTGGCTTCTCCGTAGTTGGTTTTTAGATTCTTCAGTAAAGCGTTTTTGTGTTCTTTTTCAACTACTATGTCTATGCTTTCTATTAGGCCTTGTTTGACTGTTAGTGTTAGATATTTGATTTTGATATCGTTTTCTAATTGCAGCATACCTGGGTCTATTAGTTCATAGATTTGGTCGCCACCATTATAGTAGGGGTTTATTTTAATATAGTCACTATAGTTGGCGATTGTATCGCCTAATTTGAATATGCTAAAGCCATTTTTTATTAGTAAATAATCTGCCGTGCCGGGTTGCTGGCTAAAAGCACTAAAGCTTATGAATAGAAAGTTGATAAGAAGTAAGTTTTTCTTCATAATTATTTTTATTGTTGAGTTTATATTTTGACATCAAAAATAGTGGATTTTAATGAAAATTAACGAATTGACGGCATTTTTTATACATGAATGCCATCTAATTACAACCTAAAGGTTACTGGTTATGGAGACTTTTATCTTTTAGTAGTATTTAGCGATTTGTTTTTTGTTTGATAGGGCTTTTTTTAGGCAGATATCTGTTCTGGTTGTCAGATGCCAGGGCTTGGTTTAGCATTATAAAATATATTGTTTTTGAAAGTTTTGTAGCTCTCTAATTTTTGTCTGTGGTATTTAGAGCTTTGCTGATATTTTTGGGGGAGGCCATTTATAATTGATTTCATACCAGGACAGGCATGAAATCAATTATAAATGATAGAGTTTGTAATCTTTATTAATAATTAGGATCGTATCTAAAAAATTTAGCATCTCTATCTTCGCGTGGAAATTGTATTGCCACTATAGGTATATCTCTACCAGTCTTTTTCAAGAAACTTTGTTGATAACTAACTGCTTTTCTCATAGATTTAAAAGCATCTATATTAGGATCATTAATAGTAAAAAAGAAATATTCTATTGGCATTAACTCTGGCTTAGTTTCGTCCCATGCTTCGATTAAAATTTCGTTATTGCTAGGATTGTAAAATTTTAAGTAATCATAAGTAGTGTTATTTGCACTGAAATCTTTTAAGTACTTTCTTATAGGCCCCATTAAAGCAAAATATTCTTTATTACTAGCATCGTCCCCTTTATCTAATCTAATAGGAGGTTGGAATAAAAAGAACATAGCTGGGTGAAAATAACGACCTTTTTTAGGTAATAGATCAAACCCTTTTGCATTTTTTAGATATTCAAACCATGCTTGTGCACTTGCTATATTCAAGCTTTTAAAGTCAAAAGTAGCAGGATTCGGGGTTTTATAATTAATATCTTTTAAATATTCCAATTCAGATGTTTCTAGCTTACCTATGCTTACACTTTTACAATAAGCACCCGCACCAAAATCATTACATTTGCGCGCATCGCTGCCAGCATCGAAAGGGAAAGCTGCTATAGGCTTTAGATTACTTAAGCCCTCAGGTAAAGAACCATAGGGATAAAATATAAAGCCAGCATCGTAATATGCAGATGTTATAAATTGGTTATCTTTCCTTAAGTATGAAAATGCAACGCTAATATTTTTATCTATTTTTCTGTGTATCCAAACTTCTGTTTGGCCGTTTTCACCAATGTTTAGGCCATGAATTAAAATGCCGGATGTGTAGTAATCCGGTTTAGTGGTAGTATTTGATAGTTGATTATACCTGTTTAGTAATTCATGCTCGATATTGTTATAGTTAATTCGAACAAAACCAGGATCTTGATCTCCGCAGGAGGCACATATAATGGATATTAGAATATATAGGAGATAATGTTTGTACTTTATAGATCTGGTTTTTATAGATGTATTTTTATGACCATTCATTGATAATTAGAATAATTTATATCGTAATATTATTTATAATCTATAAAGTTATGTAAAATTTAAGTGATTATACCAGGCCAGGCATGAAAACAATTATAAATGATAGAGTTTGTAATCTTTATTAATAATTAGGATCGTATCTAAAAAATTTAGCATCTCTATCTTCGCGTGGAAATTGTATTGCCACTATAGGTATATCTCTACCAGTCTTTTTCAAGAAACTTTGTTGATAACTAACTGCTTTTCTCATAGATTTAAAAGCATCTATATTAGGATCATTAATAGTAAAAAAGAAATATTCTATTGGCATTAACTCTGGCTTAGTTTCGTCCCATGCTTCGATTAAAATTTCGTTATTGCTAAAACTTCCATTAATAAAATCGTCTAAATAATCATAGGAAGAATTATTTTTAATAAAATCTTCCAAATGTTGCCTTATAGGCCCCATTAAAGCAAAATATTCTTTATTACTAGCATCATCCCCTTTATCTAATCTAATAGGAGGTTGGAATAAAAATAACATAGCCGGATGAAGATAACGACCTTTTTTAGGTACCAAAACAAGGCCTTTTGCATTTTTTAGATATTCAAACCATGCTTGTGCACTTGCTATATTCAAGCTTTTAAAGTCAAAAGTAGCAGGATTCGGGGTTTTATAATTAATATCTTTTAAATATTCCAATTCAGATGTTTCTAGCTTACCTATGCTTACACTTTTACAATAAGCACCCGCACCAAAATCATTACATTTGCGCGCATCGCTGCCAGCATCGAAAGGGAAAGCTGCTATAGGCTTTAGATTACTTAAGCCCTCAGGTAAAGAACCATAGGGATAAAATATAAAGCCAGCATCGTAATATGCAGATGTTATAAATTGGTTATCTTTCCTTAAGTATGAAAATGCAACGCTAATATTTTTATCTATTTTTCTGTGTATCCAAACTTCTGTTTGGCCGTTTTCACCAATGTTTAGGCCATGAATTAAAATGCCGGATGTGTAGTAATCCGGTTTAGTGGTAGTATTTGATAGTTGATTATACCTGTTTAGTAATTCATGCTCGATATTGTTATAGTTAATTCGAACAAAACCAGGATCTTGATCTCCGCAGGAGGCACATATAATGGATATTAGAATATATAGGAGATAATGTTTGTACTTTATAGATCTGGTTTTTATAGATGTATTTTTATGACCATTCATTGATAATTAGAATAATTTATATCGTAATATTATTTATAATCTATAAAATTATGTAAAAAAACAATAAATATATGCATATTAAGAATATTAATAACTTTCATGAATATTTTATAAAAAAGACTGATTATTTAGGCTTTTAGTGTTGATCTGAAGTTTTGAACAAAGGAATATTGTTATATGACATATAAACGTACTATATGGTATGCTAAAATTAGATTAGCTATAACGAAGAAGATTCTATTTACATAAAAAAAATTATGTAAATTACAAGTTATGAGGCATAAAATAATTTATAAAAAAATTATAATATATAGATTTGCAAGAAAATATATTAAATAGATGTTTGGCGTATTCTTTGATAGCCAAATATTTTAACTGTGCATTAATTATTATAGTCTATACAAAGCATATTTGCTAATAAATTGCAGGTATTAATTAATGAAAGATAAGATTAATATTAAAGAATATATCAAAACTATTCCTAATTTATCGGGTATATATCAATATTTCGATGAATCCGGGAATTTATTATATGTTGGCAAGGCTAAGGATTTACACAAAAGAGTCTATTCTTATTTTGCAACTAATAAACAACACGATATAAAAACTTTGTCTTTAATAAAACAGATTAAGGATATAAAGTTTACGATAGTAAATAGCGATACCGACGCTTGGTTATTAGAAAACACTTTAATAAAACAATACAAACCTAAGTATAATTTCTTGTTGAGGGATGATTCTACTTATCCATATATAGTGATTAAAAACGAGAGGTTTCCAAGGATTTTTGTAACAAGAAAAGTGATTAAAGATGGATCTAAGTATTTCGGCCCTTATCCTTCAGCTACTAATTTAAGAACAGTTTTAGATTTAATAAAAAAATTATTTCCTATAAGGACATGCTCTCTTAAACTCAGCGCCGATAATATTAATAAGAATAAGTTTAAAGCTTGCTTAGAATATCAAATTAAAAATTGTAAAGCTCCGTGCCAGGGTTTACAAACTCATGATGAATATGACGATACAATAAATAATATCGTTGATATTTTAAAAGGTAATTATGTTTATGTCTTAAAAAAACTAAAGACTCAGATTAATTATGCTTCTAAGCAATTGAATTTTGAAAAGGCACATGACTTAAATCTAAGTTATTTAGCTTTAAAACAGTTTCAAGCTAAATCTACCGTAGTTAGCACTAAGATAGATGATGCTGATGTTTTTAGCATAGTATCCAGGGAAAAATATGCGAATGTTAATTATTTAAAAATCAAAAATGGCGCAATTATTAATAGCCAAAATATGTCTATAAAAAAGAAGCTTAACGAAACCGACCAGGAGATATTAAGTTTTTGCATATACGATTTTATACAAAAATTTAATATAAAGCCTAAAGAAATAATAGTTCCTATACCTATAGACGTGGATTTAAGCACTAAAATTAGCATACCTAAATTAGGGGATAAAAAACTTTTATTAGATCTATCTAAGAAAAATGCCCTAATATCTGGCAGAAATAGTTTAATTTTTGCTAATAACGAAACAATATCTTTAGAAATATTAGAAAAACTTAGGGAAGATTTGCACTTAAAAAATTTACCACTACATATAGAATGTTTTGATAACTCTAATATAATGGGGACATACCCGGTTTCTGCTATGGTAGTTTTTAAAAATGCCAAACCCAGTAAAAAAGATTATAGGCTTTTTAACATAAAAACAGTAGAAGGCCCTGACGATTTTGCAACCATGCGCGAGGTTTTTATGCGTAGATATAAAGATTTTATTAATAAAGATGATGGTTTGCCCGACCTAATAGTTGTTGACGGAGGCAAAGGTCAATTATCATCGGCAATTAAAGTTCTTAAAGATATTGGTCTATATACGAAAGTACCCATTATTTCTTTAGCCAAGAAATTAGAAGAAATATATTTTCCACAAGATAAAGATCCTTTAATATTGCCCAGGTCATCTATAAGTTTAAAACTTTTACAATATTTAAGAGATGAGGCTCACAGATTCGGGCTAAAACATCATAGAAACCGTAGGAGCAAAGGTGCTATTAATTCACAATTAACTAATATCCCTACTATAGGCAAAATAACTATGGAAAAACTATTGAAGCAATTTTTGTCTATAAATTATATTATAAAGGCAAAAGATGAAGAATTGTTAAAAATAGTTAACAAAAGGCAACTGTCTTCCATAAGACAATGGGCTAAAGATAAAGATATTAGTTAATCTATATTTTCAAAAAATGAAAAAGCACTTTTACCATATTTGCGCTTAGAAATAAATTGGGGGATTTCTTCTAAATCCAGACTATGATTGTGCTCTATTATTAGTAAACCGTATCGGCTTAGTAATTTATTACTAAATATGCCATTTATTAGATTATGGTAATTATTAAAGTTATATGGCGGATCGGCAAATATTATATTATAGCTTTGGCTACAATTCCTTAAAAATTGCATAACATCTGCTTTTATTACTGTTATATTGTTATTTAAATCAAGTGTTTTGGCGGTAGATGATATAAATTTAATACAATTTAGGCTTATATCAACTGATGTAATTTTTGGTACACCAAGAGATCCAAATTCGTAACTTATGGCTCCTGTACCTGAAAATAGGTCTAGAGCGTTGCTATTAGCGTAATCTAATTTGTTTTTTAATATATTAAACAGGGCTTCCTTAGCGATATCTTTAGTAGGTCTAATGTTTAATTTATTTGTACCAATAATGCGCAAACCTCCTTTTATTCCACCTATTATCCGCATACCAGGGGAGCAGTAAATAAATTATAGAAATAGTGTTGCGGAATATCTTTCATGCTTATATCAAAGTTAAGAGTCCCGGGAAGTCTTGCAAGACTTATTTTTGTAAAATAATTGCAAGTCTCTTTTATGTACTCTGACTTTACGTCTATTTTCCCGGAAATAATAACTTCTGTTTTACGTATATCTATGTTAAGCGTTTTAACTATATTAAGAATGGTATTAATAAACTCTTCAGGATTTTTATAGGTTATATGGTTATAGAACTTAATGCGCTTATCTTTAATATGAGTAATTATTGCAACGTTATCTTCAATGTTAAATAAAAGTTTACTATCTTTTTTTTGGGTATAGTTACTAGTTGATTCTAAAATTAATTTATCTATAGGTACTATTTCAATATTACTAAAATAGTTTTTGATAGTTTTTAGTAGAGGCGTAGGTATAGTATATATCAGGTAAGCATCCATGCTATTTACTTTAGTATACCATATATTTTGATTTCCAGCATTTAATAGTTTTTCTGCATATACGCCCAGATCTTTGGTATTAAATATCTTATCAGGTATTAAGCTTATAGAGCCAGTTTTAACAAATATTTTATTTTTTTTTGATATGTTTGTATTGATTACATGTATAATATCAGTGTTTATTGAATTGTAATTATCCGCATCTATAGATTCAAAATATATATGCTTCTTTTTTTGAGGCAGGTATGCTGAATATAAATAGCCACTATCAAGTAAATAGATATTAAAAATACAATCTTTTATTACACTATTATTTTCTATAAAAAAATTTGAGTTCTTTATTTTAGTAATCACTTATAGTTGCTTTTAAATATTTTATGTATAAAAATGTTTATAGTCAGCAATCATCATAGTGCTATCCATATTAATAAGTTCCAATTTAGTGAAATATTGAAAAACTATAAAATTTTAATTTGCTATTAATGCTATTGATGGTTAATTCTCTATCTTCTATTAATCCGTTATTATTAGTTAGTGAAACAGTAATTTTATTTTCGCCTAAATTAAGTGGAATTCTAACATAAGATATTTCAGCCGGTAGAGTTTGCCAATTCCGCGTATCAGCTTTTTCAGATATAAGACTATATAGTTGTATAGCTGCAGCAGCAGCCATAAAAATATCATTGTTCTCCTTCTTTCCTATACTTTTTACGCCGTATTCTGCTAATTTTTTTACTAGAAGTCTGGATAAAGCTTCTGTTGCTTCACTTAAAAATTTTTCTTTGAATAGTTCTGATGCAAGTACGTTTATATCTTCTATTTTTTCAAATTGGTAATTATGGTTATTTAATTTTACTGAAGCTCGCTTTATAGGAGGTTCTTGTTCTACCCATTTTGGAAATGCAAGTCGGAATGTTTGTATATCGTTTAAGTTGATATTGTCATTGGCTGAAAGCGGTATGATTACAGGAATATTTAATGCGCCACTATCGTCTTTAAAATAAAAATTACCACCTACGCCACGCACCAGGGTAAAGAAAAATTCTTGCTGGTCTTTAACAGGACCTAATCCATTTTCAAAAAATATAATAAGATCACCACCCTTTGATTTAGAGCGTGAAATTTTATTGGTAATTGGCCTGTCAAGTTTTTTAGCTATATATTCATAATCGCTGTAAAAACCGTTCTCTAACGATAAATCTAATACATCCGTAACTAATTGCTCGGGTAGTTTAACCCCATACCAATAATGATTTTTTTGCTCAAGATAAGTATCAACGGCGTTCCTATATGATATAAAAGCGTTATTTATGTCGTTAGATGCCTCATAAATTAATCCTTGTATAATTAATGAAAAGGCATCCTTAGAATATTTATTTGTTTTATTAGCTTTTTCGTCTCCCAGAGCGTTTGTCTGTATGCTTATTCTGCGAGCCTCTACAACAGCATCTTCTATATTATTTAAAAATAGATAATTTAAGGCTTTATAATAATGTATCATAAACTTTTCAAAGTCCGCAGCATGATACCTGTCAACCATAGGGTTGACTGCAGTAGATATAGCAATGTCGCCAAGAGTTTTATTCTGGGCCTCTATTAAATTATCGGCTTCATTTAAAGCATTATTGCTTTCATCATATTTGCCTAGTAAAAATAGAACCTTGCCTTTTTCAAGTAAAAATAATAGCTTATTCCTAGATGCTTTTAGCAATTTATTTTTATCTAATATGTTATTAGCTTCTTCGTATCGTTCCTCTTTTATCCCTTTGTAAAACTTATCTATGCTTTGGTTATAAGTACCACAAGATATTGTAAAGGTTAATAAAGGCAGTATTAAAATTGTGTGTCTTATGTTATATTTCACTGCTTTAAATAGTGCTTGTATTTTAGTTTTTTACGTATTTTGCAATCTTTTTGTCTCCAATCCAAACAATTTCGTTAGTTTGAATATTTGTTAATTCTAAATTTACCTGGTAATAAACTACTTTTTGTTTTTTAAATGCATCTACTATGGAATTGATAGATCCTTGTAGTATATAATCAGCTCCTTGTTCTAATCCAAACTGTTTCATGGATTCTCTGGATGCATTCATTTGTTGGTCTGCTCTTTCTCCTCTAATTTCCTCACGTTTTTTGCCCCCTTGAACGACTCTAACCTTTCCTGATCTTATTAGCGATTGTTCCAGATCTTTAGTAAAAGTTTCTGCATCGATATGTTCGTGACTCTTATTCAATACAAATCCTACGATTACAACAGGTTTGCCGCCTTTTTTGTTTATTAAATGGTCTGATAACCAATTAGAATTTAAGGCGTCTTGTGTAATTTCTTCCGACGTTAATCTGGAATCTGTATTATTCCACCTTCCACTTATATCTAATTGTTCGTTAGGACTTATCCTTGTTACCTTACGTGTACAGCTTGTAAATACTAATACGCTTATAGCTAAAATTAATGTTAATTTATTTATAAGAGATTTTATTTTCATTTCTTTTAATTTTTGATAATTAATGTTTGTAATTTTATTTGTTTTAGATTATTAAAATCGAGTTCCAAAACTTGTACCAAATCCCCAGTAATTGCCTCTATAGTTTGTATATGGAGTAAATGTAGGGCATGGCGAATAATAATTTGAATAACAGCCGTTGTAATAATAGTCGTTATAATAATATCCATATTTTGCTCTTTCCATCCTTTCTAAATGTCTCCATAATTCTCTCTGTCTTTTCCTTTCCATCTTATCTTCGTACCAATCAAAAGCTTTGTATGTCTGTTGTATAGTGGTACCTTGATTTTTAGTTAGAGAATCAGCCATAGGAGCATATTTCCTCTCAGCTTCTGCATGTCTTGGATTTTGGTTGTGAATTGTTGTATCAAATTGTGCATATGTACTATGATTGTATAGAAACAAGGTACATATGGCTATAACGGAATTTATTAAGGTTTTCATTGACTTTAATATTTAAATAATTAATTAAATTTACCAAAATTGTAACAATAAAACTGCTTTAATATTGTTTTATACCATTACTTAGGTTTAGTAAGTTTAACAATGCAAATATAATATATAGGACCGAAAAATACGCCTATATTTACTTATACGCTAAATTTTACGCTACTTATATAGTAATTTAAACAATTCGTTATCTACTATTAAAATAAGTAATTATGGATAATTAAATTGTGTATAATTGCAATAAATTAATACTTTAAATTTTGCCTAATTTTAATATATTTAGCGCTCAAATAATAAAAAATGAAAGTTCCTATCATATCTCCCTCTATTTTAAACGCCGACTTCTTAAACTTGTATAAAGAAATAGCGATGCTTAATGAGAGTCAGGCTGATTATATACACCTAGATGTTATGGATGGTGTATTTGTTGACAATATATCTTTTGGTATGCCGGTTTTAGCATCTATAAAACATATAGCTAAAAAGGATTTAGACCTGCACCTAATGATTGTAAACCCTGAAAAATATTTGGAAACTTTTGCCAGGCTTGGAGTAAGTTTAATAACAGTACATTTAGAGGCATGCAAACATTTAAATAGGGTAGTAAGGCAAATTAAAGGTCTGGGGGCTAAAGCAGGTGTCGCCATTAATCCTCATACTCCGGTGTGGATGTTAAAAGATATTTTAAACGAAATAGATGTTGTTAATATAATGTCTGTAAATCCAGGCTTTGGTTCGCAAAGTTTTATAGAGAACACTTATAATAAAATAGTAGATCTGAAGAAATTATGCAAAGAAGTAGAGTCTCAAGTCCTAATACAGGTAGATGGGGGAGTAAGCCGGAGTAACTCTTTAGCTTTGGCTAAGCAAGGAGCTGATATTTTAGTGATCGGGAATGCAATTTTTTCCAGCCAAAATCCCATTAAAGTAATAGAAGAATTTAAGAAATTACCTACAAAAATTAATTAATAATAATCTAAACAATCAATTTGATATGAACTTACTTGTTACAGGTGGGTGTGGATTTATAGGTTCGCATCTCATAAAGCAATTATTAAAAAAATACCCTACTTACAATATAATTAACTTTGATAAAATTAATTATGCTGTAAGCCAGGATGTTGTCTCGGAACTAAACAAATACGATAGATACACCTTAATAAAGGGTGATATATTTGATAAAAACTTGGTAGAATCAGTGTTTGAACAATACAGTATAGATTCTGTTATACATATAGCGGCAGAATCGTCAGTAGACGTATCTATTAATAGCCCAATAGAATTTTTAAATTCTAATGTAGCAGGAACCTTTAATTTATTGGAATCATTTAGATTGCACTCTGGTTATAAGACTAACAACAAGGCCAGATTCTATTATGTATCAACAGATGAAGTCTACGGAGCTTTAAATTCTAGAGAGGAAGCATCATTTACAGAAGAAACAAAAATAAATCCGAGCAATCCATATTCTGCTTCTAAAGCCGGAGGAGAAGCATTTTGCCAAGCCTACGGCACTACTTACGGTCTACCTGTTTTGATCTCAAGATGCACTAATAATTATGGTCCCTACCAACATGAAGAAAAATTAATACCACAAATTATATCAAACGCCATTAACAATCTAAATATAAAAGTATATGATGATGGTCAGAGTGTTAGAGAGTGGCTATACGTTACAGACCATACTGAAGCTATAGATTTAATCTTTCATGAAGGAACCGTTAGATCTGTATATAATGTAGGAAGTGGCACGGAATTATCTGTACTAGAAATTGTTAATATAGTGTGCAACTTGGTTGATAAGAAATTAAATAGAGAAATTGGATCTAGTCAAAAACTTATAAAGCACATAATAAATGGGCGTCCTGGAGAAGATTTTAGGTACAGTCTAAATACTGCTAAAATTAAGAAAGATTTAAATTGGGAACCATTAATAAAGTTTAATGACGGAATCGAGTCAACTATTAACTGGTATTTTAAAAAATATAAGTGTCTTATATAGACGCAAAGTAACTTTATACAATTAAACCGAACAATAGATCTATTATATACATGCATACAAGCACCATTACATACTTAGTAATTTTAGTTATAGCATTAATTTTAATACTAATATTTTATGCTATAACTTTAAAAAATAATATTCATAACTTTTTACGAGATTATAAAAACTCAAGAGGCATATCTGATATACAATCCTTAAAAATACAGGCTTCAGAAAGGTTTATGTTACTTACTGAACGTATAAATCCAATAAGCCTACTTCATAGAATATCGCCTATAGGTAAAAATGCGCAAGAATATAGATTAGAACTTATAACTGAGATACAAAGTGAGTATAACCATAATATTGCCTGGCAGTTATATATTAATGATAATTTGGCTTTGCTATTAAAACATATCTTAAACGAAACAATGCTTTCGATAAATATGGCTGCAAACAAGTTACCCGAAGGGGCTAGCTCGATAGATCTAAGTAAAAACATCGTTGCTGAACAAGCAAATAGAAAAGGAGATCTATACTTCCAATTTCAATCATCTTTAAGAAAATATATTAACTGAAATATATATATATTTCTTATGACAACTTGTCTATTACAGATCAATTTATTAAACTAATAGTAGCAAAAATATAATTATTTGACTAAGATTTAAAATGTATTTTGATAGTAAAATGTATAAAAAAAATTACAAGAAAAATATAAGTTTTTATGGGTGCTATGACCCTGCTTTAATCTTGTTTTAGAGTCATTTATTATTTTCAACCTGCGCTTAAACATCACTATTGGCAGTTTTTAGGATTTTTGTATCCAGTTTATTTATTAGTTTTTTTTCCTTATACTTGGACCTCTTTACTTAACATTCGCAACGTAGCACATATCTTCGAGAAAAATTTATGAATAAAAATTACAAGGAAATTTGGAATAATTGTTTGAAAATTATACGTGACAATATGTCACAGCGTAATTTTAAAACATGGTTTGAACCGATTAAACCTTTGAAGCTGGAAAATAACGTATTAACTATTGGCATACCTTCGTTATTTTATTACGATTGGTTAGAAGAACATTATATAGATCTTATTAATAGTGTAATAAAGAATCAAATAGGCAACGATGCTAAATTAGAATACAATGTATTAATTGATAGTAGCGACTCTAATAGTTTAGGCATACTATCTACTGGTGGCATTACCAAGAAAAATGAAAACATGCCGACCATAAGCAATGTTAGCATAACGCCAAGCAAAAATATCGAAATTGAGAGTTTACAAGAGGTAAATATAGATTCAAACTTAAATAACAAATATTCTTTTGATAATTTTATTGAAGGTACATGTAACAAACTAGCGCGGTCGGCTGGTTTGGCAGTAGCCGAAAAACCAGGAGGGACATCTTTTAATCCTTTATTTATATATGGCCAGTCGGGTTTAGGTAAAACGCATTTGTCTCATGCTATAGGTATTAATGCTAAAACTTTGAATCCTAATTTAAAAGTATTGTATGTACCAGCTGAAATATTTGGACAACAATTCGTTAGGGCACTGTATTCATCTAAAATCAATGATTTTACTAATTTTTATCAACAATTTGATTTGTTAATAGTTGACGATATTCAATTTTTTTCTGGCAAAACAAAAATTCAGAATACATTTTTTAGTGTATTTAACTACTTACATACTAGCGGCAAACAGATAATATTAACTTGCGACCAAGCTCCAAAAGATTTAGCAGGTTTAGAAGATCGTTTATTATCGCGCTTCAAATGGGGTTTGTCAGCCAGGCTTGATAGCCCGGCTATAGATACCAGAGTCAACATTTTAAAGATAAAACTAAAAACTGAAGGGATAGACCTACAAGACAACATAATAGAATATGTTGCTAACAATGTTAAAGGTAACGTACGAGAGCTAGAAGGAATAATAATTTCGCTAATAGCGCATGCTACCTTTAATTCAGTAGAAATAGATTTAAACTTAGTAAAAGAAGTAATAAGCAGTACTATAAAAGAGGAAGCTACTGTAGACATATCTCTTGATCATATCCAAGGACTAGTATGCGATTACTTTAGCGTAGCTATAGACCAATTAAAATCTAAAACACGTAGACGCGAAATTGTACAGGCAAGGCAAATTTCAATGTATTTAGCTAAAAAGCATACTAAATTATCTCTAAAACGTATAGGGCAATTTTATGGCGGTAAAGATCATTCTACAGTTATATACGCATGTAATACAATTAGCGACTTAGTTTCTGCTGATAAAAATATTAGAAATTGGGTTTTAGAGATAGAAAAAAAACTTACTAATGTTAAGTAAGCAGGAAAATTTTATTCTTTTAATAGATAGTGCAGGCCAGAAATGTTCTGCAGCTATATCTCAAGCAACCAAAATTATATCATATGCTAAAGAAACTAATACTTTAGAAAGCTCATCAGTTTTAACTAATTTAATAGAATCAGTATGTGATACTGCTTCAATAAACCTTAAAGATCTTCAAGCAATTGCTATTAATATTGGTCCAGGTTCATACACAGGTTTACGGGTTGGCCTAACAACAGTTAAAGCGTTGTGTTACACGCTTAACAAGCCATTAATTGCTATCAAAAGTCTATATATAACGGTGTACAACATGTTAAAAGAAATAGGCGGCTTAGATCGCGAAAGTTTTTTATGCCCTATAGTAAAATCTCGCTCTGGGGAATTTTTTCTGTCTATTTATAATCCTGAATTAAAAGAAATATTATCACCTATATCAGCTAAAACAGACAGCTGCTTATTCTATAAATATTTAGACTATAAACTTATTTTTATTGGAGAAAAGCAACTAGAGGACCAATGCATTAAACATAAAAATGTAAGCTTTTATGAATTTAATATTTCGGCGGATAAAATGGCAAGTATAGCTCAAAGAAAATTTTTACTTAAAGAATTCGAATCTATAACTAATATCGTTCCTATATATGGTAAAGAGGTTTTTATAAGTAAATATTAGAGCTGTATAGCAAAAATACTTAGAATGTGGAGGCTCCGCTCATACTAGAAGTAAAACAAGAACCTTTAGAACAGTTATAGTAGAAATTCATATAAAAAAGAACATGAAATGCCACTTTTAACAGAAAAGAGAAAAATGCTATAGGGCTTAGCGACCTTTTATAACTTTTGTTAACTAGCTATAGATAAAGTATATGAAATAACAAGGATTGAAAAGATTTTCTGGAAGTTTTTAAAATCTCTTTTGAAATGTGAATAGGTAGTATTTGGTTTAAAATTAAGTTGTATTGTTAATTGTAACAATCTTTATAATAATTAATTGCTTCATTACTTAAAATAATAAAGGAAATATTTTATTGCGTAGTATATATCTAAAGCTCGATGACATGGTTGCAGCATGATATTTCGTGTTTTTGGTTCGATGCTATTATTAATATTTTGTTTTCTGTATAATTTTCAATAAAATAATTGTATAGGTCTATGCCCATGCTATCTAAATAAGAAGTAGGTTCGTCAAGTAATATAATTTCAGACTTGAAGCAAAAAGCTAAGGCAAGCTTTAATCTTTGTTTCATGCCTGATGAAAGCTTACTAATAACTTGTTCTCTATGCTTAGTTAAACTTATTAGATCTAATATTTTGTCTATGGATAGATGGTTACAAACAGGCCTAAAAGATTTATATAACTCTAATTGCTCGTTTAAATTTAAGTTAGCTTCAGGTTCTAAATATGGAGCCAGCATACTTAAAAATCTAGTGGTATCTTCTTTTAATATTTCTTTGCCGTTAATAGAGTAATTAACCTGCCCTTTAGTTGGGCTAATAAGCGAAGCTATAATTTTGATTAGCGTAGATTTGCCTGAGCCATTGGCACCAGTAATAGCGTATTTGTTATTTCGATAAAAATTTAGGGTTAAGTTTTTAAATAAATAATTGTAATTATATTTTTGCCAAATAGATACAAGATTCACCTGCATAAAGTTTATTTTTTTCCTACTATACCTCTATCAGATTTTTTAATAAAGCTTATTATGGTTTCTGCTTCTATATTGCTTTTATCTATATTGTAAGTTCCAGAATTTATATCCGATAAAGTTGTAGAATGGTTTGCAAATAAATCGTGGTAGATGGATTTTATGTTATTAATAGATTCAGAAGAAAAATTTCTACGTTTTAATCCGATATAATTTAATCCCATATATATAAGAGGCATCCTACCCGCAGTTATATAAGGAGGAATATCTTTTACAACTCCTGACATACCAGCTACAAACGCATGCGTCCCAATTTTTGAATATTGATGGATAGCTGTTATTCCACCTATAACCACCCAGTCATCTATAGTAACGTGCCCTGCTATTTGTACCGAATTTGCTAAAACGCAATTATCTCCTATTATACAATCATGAGCCACGTGTGTATAGGCCATAAGCAAACAGTTACTTCCTATTATGGTTTTACCGAATGCACTAGTGCCTCTATTTATAGTTACACATTCTCTTATTGTCGTATTGTCGTTAATTATAACGTTAGTTTTCTCCCCCTTAAACTTTAAGTCTTGCGGTATAGCAGAAATTACCGCTCCAGGGAAAATTCTACAATTTTTGCCTATTCTTGCCCCAGGCATAATTGTAACGTTGGACCCTATCCAACAGCCACTATCAATTATTACATCTTCATGTACGCTAGCAAAAGGATCAATTTTAACGTCTTTTGCTATTTGTGCCTTAGCATGAATATTTACTAAATTACTCATTAAAGTTATAATTCAGTTTTTGCTACTATAATTCCTTCACTTGCTATATTGCTCCCAACAAATATCTTGCTTTGCATATAAATTATTCCACGTTTTAAACCAGTTTTTAAACTACAATATATAATAAGAGTATCTCCCGGAGTGATTTTTCTTTTAAATTTTGCTTCTTCTACTTTTGCTAAGTAAGTAGGTGCTCCTAAAGCTTCTTTATGGATATGATATGTCAGGATACCCGCTGTTTGTGCCATTGCTTCTATTTGTAATACTCCTGGCAAAATGGGCTCATTTGGGAAATGGCCGGTATAAAAAGATTCATTTATAGTTGTATTTTTTATACCTACTATATGATGATCGGTTAATTCAATTATCTTATCTACCATTAAAAAGGGTGGTTTTTGTGGCAGAATATTAAAGATTTGATTAGTATCAAAAACAGGTGGTTTATTTGGGTCGTATTTAGGTATATAGTTTTCGTAACTTCTATAATCGTTCCCATTAAATATCTTCCTAAGTTCCTGAGCAAACCTGGTATTTGCTTTATGTCCGGGTTTTTTTGCTATTATATGACCTTTTATGGGTCTTCCTAATAAAGCTAAATCGCCTATTACGTCGAGTAATTTATGTCTTGCTAATTCGTTTTCATACCTAAATTCGCCTGCTCCAAGTATTGTATTACCAGAATTGATTTTTATGTCGTCACTTAAGTTGAAACTTTTCCTTAAAATAGCTTCTTCTTCTTTGCTTAAATCCTGATCGATAATTACTAAAGCATTATGTAGATCTCCACCTTTAATTAAATTATTTGCTAAGAGATATCTTATTTCGCTTAAAAAGCAGAATGTTCGTGCTTTAGATACTTCTTCGTTGAATTCACTAATATCTTCTATAGCCGCATGTTGCTTTAGAGTATCTTTACAAAAGCTAACTAAAGAGGTTATTTGGTATCTATCTGATGGCAGGGCTATAAAAGAAGATCCGGTTTCTTTATTTTCAAATGTTACAGGCTCGGTAATTTCGTAATATAGTTTTTCTGCTTTCTGTTCTTTAATGCCTGCTTTTTTTATTGCCTGCACAAGCTCTTTGGCACTTCCATCTAATATAGGAACTTCTTGAGCATCTATTTCTATTAAAGCATTGTCTATATTATTGCCATATAAGGCTGCTAGTAAATGCTCCAAAGTTTTTATCTCTATACCATTATGTGAAAGTGTTGTACTTCGCTCCGTGCTAGATACGTGTTTAATATCTGCATCTATTATAGGTTTGTCCGGCAAATCTATTCGCTTAAATTTTATACCATGGTTTTCATCCGCCGGTAGTATTTTTATGTTAGATTTAACGCCGGAATGCACGCCTATACCAGACATAGATATACTATCTTTTAAAGTATGTTGTTTGTCCAAACCTTATTTGTTTTAAAAATTTTTAATGATTATAAAAATAATAAAGTACTTTATTGTTAAGTTATAAAAAAAATAATATTATTTATTCTTTCGGATATTTATTTCGTCTCTTATTTGTGCAGCTATTTCGTAATCTTCATTTTCTATAGCCTCTTTTAATTTCGTTTCTAATTCTTCATTAGTGAAGTTATAGAATTTTCTTGAGTTTTTATTTTTTGTTAAACCTGATTCTAAACTACGCTCTTCAGATATACGATATAAATCATTGTCTATTATTGTTGTTTGTGCTTCTGTTATACCTTCACGCTCTAAAATAGTTTTGTATATATAAACAGGAAAATTATTTCGTATAGATAAGTTTATTGCATCGGATATGCTTATTTCTAATTCAAAATTTTCTTTGTTTTGCACTAGTAGTAATTGAGCTAAAAACAACCCGTTTTCTACGTTATATATTAAAGCTTGTTTTATCTTAATTTTAAAGGTACTGACTAAGTTTAGTACTATATCGTATAGCGATGGGCGCTCGAGTTCTATATTATCTAAGGAAACAGCTATCATTTGCGCTTCAAATGCACCTATTATTATAGGAAGTTTGTATTTAGTCGTTTTGTAGTCTTCAAGTATTAGAGTAAAAATATTATCGTTGCTTCCACTTTCATATATACCGCTTACTTTTAATTT
The DNA here is from genome assembly GCA_050311575.1 of Candidatus Krakonobacterium acarorum. Classification (GTDB taxonomy): domain Bacteria; phylum Bacteroidota; class Bacteroidia; order SolTP2; family SolTP2; genus Krakonobacterium; species Krakonobacterium acarorum. The sequence goes on from JBNOKO010000001.1 coordinate 961,056, forward strand.
AATTTTTCTCACTATTAAGTTATTTTGTTTAAATTATTAAGAGTTTGTCCATTTACCATCTTTTTTTATAAGTTCTATTAGTTTATCTACTGCTTGAGCAGATGGTATATTTTTTTCTGCTATTTCGTATCCACGATATAGGTGTATTTTGTCTTTTCCAGCGCCAACATAGCCGTAATCTGATCCTGCCATTTCGCCTGGACCGTTTACTATGCAACCCATTACTCCTATTTTAAGATTTTTTAAATGGAGTGTTTTTATTTGTATTTCTTTAGTTATGCTCTCTAAATTAAATAATGTTCTACCGCACCCCGGACAGGCTATGTATTCAGCTTTTATTTTTCTTTTACCTAGTGCTTGTAAAATGGCAAATGCGCTACTGGTATAGTTATCGTTGGTATCTGAGTGCAGCCATATGCCTGATATATTGCAATTAAGGAATAGCCTTGATGCCGTTACAGATGCAGATATTAAAAATTCGTCTTTGTCGTAAAATTTATCAGGTATTATTTTTATAATTACCGGATATTCTGATTTAGTAATAAAATCTTTTATTATTAGTTCCTCTTTTAAGTTTATAGATGCTTTGATCCCAACTATACAGAACGTTTGCTCTTTATCATTAATGCTGGATTTTAGATCAACATATTTAATGTCAGTAAAATTTATTTTTATATTATTTTTTTTATAAAGATGATACAAATTGTTTTTATGGTCAGCTACTGCATTTTGAGATTCTTCTAACCTATAGTCTGCTGCTTGCATTGTATCAGTGTCTGGTTGGTGATTACTAATAACTATGGGGTAGCCCATAAGATTAATGTTTTTAGTTTCTTTAGCTTCTAAATTAGTTGTTATGAATTCGTTATTAAAGTCTTTTATTTGTTTTATAACTTTTTCTTTACCGTATAGATTAGCCAGAGTTTTTGCCGGGCTAACTTCTTTTTCCGGACTTTCTGTTAAAGATACCCTTATAGTGTCTCCTATACCTTCAGCTAGTAAATAGCCTATTGCTGCAGCTGATTTTATTCTGCCATCTTCTCCATTTCCCGCTTCTGTGAGTCCCAGGTGCAGAGGATAGTTAAAGTTGTTGTTAAGCATAGTTGATGCAAGAAGTTTATATGCTTGGATCATTACACTTACGTTGCTGGATTTCATAGATATAACTATCTCGTTGTAGTTATAATATCTACATGCATTGATAAATTCCATCGCTGAACTTACCATGCCTAATGGTGTGTTGCCGTATGTGTTTAGTATTCTATCAGATAATGAACCATGGTTTACTCCTATTCGTAAGGCAGTTCCATATTGTTTGCAAATACTAATTAAAGGTTTTAATTTTTGCGTTATTAATTCTTGTTCTTGTTCGTGGTCGTATTTCGTGTATTCCTTTTTTTTTAGTTTATTGTTTGTATAATTTCCCGGGTTAATACGAACTTTTTCAACTATGCGAGCTGCTGCCTCAGCAGCGTTTGGCGTGTAATGGATATCTGCGATTAAAGGAATATTATGTCCTAGTTGTCGTAAACGTTTTTTTATGTTTATTAAGTTATTGGCTTCGTTAATACTAGGAGCTGTTAAACGTATATAGTCGCAACCTGCATTTATCAAGCTTACACATTGTCTTATGCTTCCTTCTGTATCCATAGTATCGGTCGTAGTCATTGACTGTATTCTTATAGGATTGTTGGAGCCAAGTGGTATTTCACCAATTTTCACTTCTTTAGTAAGAAAATGTTGTATTGTGGGTTTTTCTATTATAGAAGCCATAAAAGGATTATTTAATATAATAATTAAATCTATGGATTTAACATCTGTAAAATTATCACAATTTTAGTTTTATATAAACATTTTTTGTTTTAATTAAAGTAATAGTTTAAATTTGTCTTAGGTAAGTGCCACACGGCCAGCTCCCACTGAATCCCCCAGGTTCGGAAGAAAGCAAGGGTAGGTGGTTGTAGCGGTGCGATGTGGTCTAGCTTACCTTTTTTCTTATCTAAAAATACATATAATTAGCTCGCACCTTTCTACTAATATTTTATTAAATAAATATGAAATTTTTTATTGATACTGCTAATTTGCAAGAAATAAAAGAGGCAGCTGATATGGCTTTACTAGATGGAGTAACTACTAACCCCTCTTTAATGGCTAAAGAAGGAGTTCTTTTAAATACTAAGGAGGAACAACTTAACCATTATAAAAAAATTTGTGATTTAGTAGATAACAATGTTTCATCAGAAGTACTCTCCATAAAATTTGAAGAAATGGTTGCCGAAGGTATGGAACTATCCAAAATTTCTAAAAAAATAGTTGTTAAAGTACCAGCGACTCTAGATGGATTAAAGGCCATTAGTGAATTTACTAAAAAGGGTATCCGAACTAATTGTACATTAATTTTTTCGGCCACACAAGCTTTATTAGCCGCTAAAGCCGGGGCCTCTTACGTATCTCCTTTTTTAGGCAGACTAGACGATATTTCAAACAACGGTTTAGATTTGATTAAGGACATAAAGCAAATATTTGTTAATTACCGTTTTGAAACCAATATATTAGCAGCATCTATAAGAAATCCTGTCCATATATTAGAATGTGCAAAAATAGGGGCCGACGTAGCCACCCTGCCATTATCTGTTTTAAAAATGTTAATAAGGCACCCGCTAACCGATATTGGTCTGGAAAAGTTTTTAAACGATAGTAAAAAACCAAAATAGTTATAATTAAAACAACCATATTATGGATAACATAACTTTAGAAAATAATTATTCTGCTGACAATATACATGTACTGGAAGGTCTGGAAGCTGTTAGAAAAAGACCGTCAATGTATATAGGTGATACAGGGCAAAAGGGCTTGCATCATTTAGTTTGGGAAGTTGTAGATAATGCTATAGATGAATCTTTAGCTGGTTTCTGCAAAAATATAGAAGTTATAATACATCAAGACAATAGTATAACGGTTAAAGATGACGGTAGAGGCATACCAACAGGTATTCATCCTAAACATAACAAATCAGCGTTGGAAATAGTAATGACTGTTTTGCACGCAGGTGGTAAATTCGATAAAGACACATATAAAATTTCTGGCGGTTTGCATGGTGTGGGTGTTTCCTGCGTTAATGCGTTATCTGATGTACTTAAGGCAACTATTTATCGCGAAGGTAAAATATGGGAACAGACTTATCATAAAGGTACTCCGCAAGGAGATGTTAAAATAATAGGGGATACCGATAAAACTGGTACAGAAATAACATTTTTGCCTGATAAAGAAATATTTCAGCAAACTACCGAATATAAATATTCTATTTTAGATACTCGTTTGCGAGAACTTGCTTACCTAAATAAGTTTATAAAATTAACGTTAACAGACGAGCGCTCGGTTGAAGAATCAGGCGAATTCAAAAAAGCTGTTTTTTACTCTGAACAAGGCATAAATGAATTTGTTAAACATATAGCCAGCTCTAAGGAACCTTTAATCCAAGAACCTGTATATGTTGAAAGCAACAAAATCGTTCCTATTGAAATAGCTCTTTTATACACGAACACTTATACTGAGCAAATATATTCGTATGTCAATAATATAAATACAATCGAAGGAGGTACGCACGTAGCAGGTTTTAGGCGAGGATTAACCAGGAGTTTAAAAAGCTATGCTGATAAATCCGGATTATTAAAAAATTCGAAGGTAGAAATTACAGGGGATGACTTCAGGGAAGGTCTAATTGCGATAATATCTATAAAAATTGCTGAACCTCAATTTGAAGGTCAAACAAAAACTAAGCTCGGTAATAATGAAGCTATGGGCGCTGTAGAGCAAGCAACAGCCGAGGTGCTAACGAACTATTTAGAAGAAAACCCAAAAGAAGCAAAAATAATAGTTAATAAAGTTATTATAGCTGCAACAGCCCGTATCGCTGCTCGCAAAGCTAGAGAGTTGGTTCAGCGTAAAAATGTAATGACATCTACACAATTGCCTGGCAAATTAGCGGATTGTGTAAATAAAGATCCAGAGGCTTGCGAATTATTTTTAGTTGAAGGTGACTCAGCCGGAGGTACTGCAAAGCAAGGTAGAGATAGAAATTTCCAAGCTATTTTACCGCTTAAAGGTAAAATCTTGAATGTAGAAAAAGCAATGGAGCATAAAATTTACGAAAATGAAGAGATAAAAAATATCTTTACTGCGTTAGGTGTAAGTATAGGGACGGCTGAAGATAGTAAAGCTTTAAATTTAAGTAGGCTTAGATACCATAAAATAATAATTATGACTGACGCCGATATAGATGGTTCGCATATTACAACACTTATTTTGACATTTTTCTTTAGATACATGAAGGATCTAATAGAACAAAACTATTTGTATATAGCAACTCCGCCACTGTATTTAGTCAAAAAAGGTAAAAGTTTTGAGTATTGCTGGACTAATGATCAGCGTGAATTGGCAATACAACGGCTAAAAGGATCTGGGAAAGAAGAATCTGTATATGTGCAGCGCTATAAAGGTTTAGGTGAAATGAACTATGAGCAATTATGGGAAACTACGATGAATCCTGAAACCAGGACTTTAAGACGAGTAACCATAGAAAACGCCCAAGAAAGCGACCAGGTATTCTCTATGTTAATGGGTGACGATGTTGCTCCACGCAGATCATTTATAGAAGAAAATGCAACTTATGCAAAAGTTGATGTTTAATCCAAATAATAGTAATATTTTTTTTCAAGAGGCTAATGAAGCTTTAAAGCATATCTTGCATAATCATACAGACGCTCCTCTATTTTTATTGACAAATGATAAAGTTTATAAAAATTGTTTCAGTAAAATTAAGGTAGCCTTTGAGAGTAAAAACATTGAACTAATCGTTATTTCTGATGGAGAGCTATATAAATCTATAAATAGTTGCAATCTTATATGGCAAACTCTTATTAATCATAATGCTCCGAGGAACTCTATATTAATTAATTTAGGTGGGGGAGTGATCCTGGACCTGGGAGGATTTGCAGCTTCAGTATATAAAAGGGGTATTAATTTTATTAATATCCCTACTACTTTATTAGCTCAAACAGATGTTTCTTTAGGTGATAAAACAGGTATCAATTTCTTAAATATTAAGAATTCTGTAGGTACTTTTAGTAAACCTTTAGCAACAATCATAGATACAAATTTTTTAACCACTTTAAATAATAAGGAATTTATTGCTGGTTACGCTGAAGTTATAAAACACGCTTTAGTATCCGATAGGGCCTTGTTTGAAGACCTTGTTAACTATAAGTATAGTCTTACCACTGAAATCAATAAAGATTCTATCTCGGAATTATTAACCAGATCATTAACTATAAAAAACGCAATAGTAAGCAAAGATCTGTATGAAAATGGGGAGAGAAAAAAATTAAATTTTGGCCATAGCATCGCCCACGCTATAGAAAGCCTTTATTTAAATAAAGGTAAAAATATCTTACATGGCTACGCAGTAGCTTTTGGTATAGCTGCTGAAAGCTACCTATCTTACAAACTTTCTTCACTAACTTTAGCACAACTTTATTATATTTTAAAATATATTTTTAAAATATTTGATAATAAGTACGAAGTTAATAGCGATGATTTAGATTTGTTATATACTTTTATGCTAAACGATAAGAAAAATGGAAGCCCAAATGAAGGTTTAAACTTTACTTTGCTAAAAGATATAGGAGAGGCGAGTATTGATAATTATATAAAAAACGAAGATGTTATTAAGGAAGCTATCCAGTTTACTATTAATGAGAATTCACTTTTATAATCGTGCTAATTAATGAAGCTCTAAATACAATTGCTAAAGGCATTGCAAACTTATATAACCATAATGAAAGCCTCAACATTGCTAAAATTGCTGTAAAACATATCTTAAAAATAAATAATTTAGAATTATCGCTTTCCCTTAATAACGTTTTTCCAAACGAGGATATAGAGAAATTATTTTTTATATTAAAACGCTTAAAAGAATCCTGCCCAATACAATACATTACGTCCGAATCTTACTTTTTAGATTTATGCCTGCAAGTTAATGAATCAGTACTAATCCCCAGACCGGAAACTGAAGAATTAGTTAATTGGTTAATTAATAGCCAGAAACCAGCAGGAAATAAAACCTTGCGCGTTTTAGATATTGCTACTGGAAGTGGTTGTATTGCTATTGCCATAAAAAAATATTTACCACAAACCGATGTGTACGCCTGCGATATATCTAATGCCGCTTTAGACGTAGCTAGGGAAAACGCTGAAATCAACGAAACAAATATAGATTTTTTCGAAGCAGACGTATTATCACCAGAATTTTACAATCTATTGCCTCATAATTCGTTTGATATAATTATCAGTAACCCGCCTTATGTGAGATTTAGTGAAAAAAAATTTATGCACAATAATGTACTAAACTATGAACCTGAAATAGCTTTATTTGTTAGAGACAACGATCCTTTAATATTTTATAACGCTATATCTAAAGTTTCTAAAAAACTACTTAATACACAAGGAGAGTTGTATTTAGAAATTAATGAAAATTTTTCTAGCGAGATATGCTGTATTCTAGAAGAAAAAAACTTTAAAAATATAGTTATCGAAAACGATATATTTGATAAGCCTCGCATGGCCAAAGCTATAAGATAGTAGTACTTTGGTGTAGTTTGATTTTAGAAAGCTGATACTGGTTATGATGCTTTCGTTATATTACATCTGCAATTGAGGCCACATCTATAGCTAATAAAGGCTTAGGTGTGGCCTCAATTGGCAATAATCTAAAAACTTAGTTTTTTATTTATTACAGATATTGAAAAAAACTCTATTAATAGGCATTATTTACTTCTTGTGATATTCCATATTGTACTTGCAGATGGCTCCTGTCCAACCCATCCAAATCTATCAAAATTCCCATACTTACTATAGTGCTTTTGCTCATCAGATCCTGCATAGATTTTGCTTGCTAATACAACCTCTACGTAACCTGGTACCACATAGTGTACGCCAACCTTTAGCATTTTATTATTAGCTGCGTTTACTATTACGCCCTTAAAAGAATCAAGTGTTTTTCCATCTTCAGCATATTTCTTTTCGCCTATCAATCTCCAGTATTGTCGAAGTCTGGAGCTCGGCGGCGAAATAACAGCCTCTTTTTCCTCTTGAGGACTACCCCAATTAATATCTAAGGAGCCGCTTTTACCTAAATATGTGTCTTGCGGCGAAAATCTCGCAATGTCTCCCTTAAGAAACCCCTTAGCATACTCCATGGTCCAGTATTCACCAACAGGGTGGTAGCCGATATATAACCAGACCTCATTATTCTTAAGCGCCGGAGCAAGATAACTATATCCATATCCAGGTGTGTAAAAATCATTACGAATCATGTAATCTTTAACTTTAGAATAGGAGCCACCAAAACCGCGATTAAGCGATTGCTTTGAATCTTGAGCCGTTTCGCTAATTAATGACTTTTCTTTATTACAGCCGATAACAATGGCTAATAACAATATAGTCGACATTAGTAGTCTTTTCATAATAAATATAATTTTTTTGATTAATAATTTAAATGAAAATATTACTTTTTCCTTAAAAAATAAAACAATTGTAGTACGTTAATTTGCTAATAGGACAGGTAAGAGCATAAATGGCTAAACAATATTTTGGAAGCTTATAAGTACGCGCTTAAGACAATTTAGATACCGACAAAACGTATATTTTTTGCTTTATATGGTATACTCTTGGGCAAAAAAGGACTCTGTTAAGTCCAAAAAATGGCGACTATATAATATCTAGTTTAGATCTAATGTTTTTAGGATATTTAGAGCTTCTTTTGGTATAAATTTATCTGCATTGCCTTTATACTTAATTATTTCCCTAACTATGGTAGAGCTTACGGGTAAAAATTCTACGCGGCTTAAGATAAATATAGTTTCTATCGATTGTTCCATTATATAATTTATTTGTGCAATAGGACTTTCGTATTCGAAATCGGATACGGAGCGTATGCCCCTAACCAAATAGTTTATATTCATCCTTTTACAAAAATCTATAGTTAGCTCATTATAAACTACTACTTCTATATTAGTATTATTTACAAACACAGCTTTTACCATTTCTTCTCGTTTTTCTTTAGGTATTAATATATTTTTATTTCTATTAATGCCTATACCAACGATTAATTTGTCAAATAATTTAGATGCTCTGATTATTATATCTTGGTGCGCCGTTGTTATAGGGTCAAAAGATCCTGGCAATAATGCTATTTTCTCCATTTTACATTTATTCTTTTTGAGTCTCTAAAGTAAAGAAATATCACTTTAATTTAAAATTAAATCTAGTTAGTTAATGCTATAACGCGTAAAAGTTTACAGATTTTTAATGCAAAAACTTGTAAAATATTTAATGTAGTTTAATATTTTACAAATAATTTTTATATTTATAATTATAGTTACATGATTGTTTTATTTTTATTGACTATATGATAAAATAAAGACTACTCATGCAATTGCACAATATTAATCAGACATATAAAATCCTAGACGTTACATTGAGAGATGGTGGCTACAAAAATAACTTTAACTTTAGCCTAAACGAGGTAAAAGATATAATTAAATTTTTACAAAAAATTAATGTTGATTACATAGAGGTCGGTTATAGGAATGGCTCTTTTTCTGAAAACAAAAACATTGGAATGTCGGGATTATGCCATAGCTCTTATTTAAAATATATAAAAAATCTCCTAACTGATAGAGGAATAAATATAGCTGTAATGCTTCATCCTAAGAATGTATCTTTAGCAGATATAGAAGACATGGCGCAAGCCGGTGTAAATTTAATTAGAGTATGTATGCCAAAAACTATTAGATAAGCATACGATAGAAATAGTACATAACATCAAGATGCTTAATATCGCGTTTTCTTTTAATATTGTAAGGATAACAGAATATAGCTTTGACAGCTTAAGAAAATATTTAGACAATGCATTATTTGTTAAACCAAATGTTCTTTATATCGCAGATTCAAATGGAAACTTAAGCCCTGAAACTACAGAAGTTTTGCTTAATTTTCTTAAAAGTTATGATATACCATTGGGATTTCACGGACATAATAACCTGGATTTAGCTGTGGCAAATAGTATAACTGCTATTAAATCTGCAGCTAGTTTTATAGATGCATCTATTGCAGGTTTAGGTAAGGGCACTGGTAACTTAAAACTGGAATCATTAATATCGTATATTAACTCATTAAACCCTGGGAGTAAATATAACTTATGTGCTTCGCTAGAGGCTAAAATGTACGCCGAGAATTTAAGCTATTTCTCTAAAGTAACCAACCCTACAGATATAATTATGGGGCATTTTAATTTATCACAAGCTTATATTAACAAACTAGACTCTAAATGGGGAATTCAAACTATTTTTAATACAGCACAATCATTAAAAGCTTACAGTGAAATTATTTAATTATGAACAAGCATAAAAAAACAAGTTTTATATTTTTAGTAATATTAGCTATGATGTCGATGAGCGGCCTTATTGCTACAGATATTTTTTTACCTGCTATTCCTAACTTAATATTATATTTCAGTTTAAATAAATTAGAAGCACAATCTCTTATAAGTATTTATTTGTTTGGCATTGCGATAATGCAACTTATTTATGGGCCAATATCGGACAGCTTCGGTCGTAAAACCATTTTAATAATAGGTACAGCAATATTTTGTCTGTCATCTCTATTAATAGCCACAGTTAACACTTATTTTGGAATTTTAACAATGCGTTTGTTACAAGCAATAGGGGCTTGCGTTGGTTTAACTTTAGGTAGAGCTATAGTTGGAGACCTATTTAATAAAGAGCAGGCAGGTAAGATATTCCTTACAATTTTTCCATTCGTAGGTGTAGTACCTGCTATAGCCCCGGCCATAGGAGGTTGGTTAAATACTAACTTTAATTGGCAAAGCTGTTTCTATTTTACTAGTTTATTTGCCCTGGTACTTTTAATATTAATAGTTTTCTCTTTAAAAGAAACTAAAGAAAAAAAGAACAGGGTTAAATTTAGTGCCATAAATATAATTTATAGTTATAAAAATATCGTAATTAACCCTAAATTTTGGGCATATACATCGTGTGTCTGTTTCTCTTATGCTGCTTATTTTATATATATATCAGAATCTCCATTTCTTCTATTGCAACAAGGTTTAACTGCACATACACTCGGATATAGTTTTATTAGTTTATCTATAATGTATGTATTAGGTAATATTACAGCGCGAAAACTAATAAAAAAATATTCTTTAGATTATAGTTTAATGGTTGGTTATATAATATTTGTTTGCGGAGGAACACTGTTTTGTATCGCCTTAAATACTTTTCCGGAGATATTTACTTTTAGCTTAATGTCTATGTCTATTCTAACTTTTGGCAACGGATTTTTATTGCCCTTAGGTACAGCAGGCGGCATTACTGTAAATACTCAATTAACCGGTTCCGCTTCAGGTGTATTGGGTAGCATGCAGCTTCTGGCAGGTGCCTTAGCAGCACAATTAATAGGCATATTTTCTAATAACGATCCATCGAAGATCGGATTTATAATGCTTGTTATTGTATGGTGTGGTTTTTTAATACATCTAAGATTTTTTAAACCTTATAAAACAATTACTACTTAGAAAATAAAATATAATTATGCAGCAAAAATATGCAGTAATATTTTCGCCTATTATGGCTAAATATAGTACACAATTTTGTAAAGAAATTATAGACTTATTAAGCACTTTAAATTATAAAGTTACAGTTTATAACAGTTTAGAATTTATAGATAAAACTAAAACGTTCAGTGAATTAGTAAGAATATGGGATAATCACATATACAAAAATAACAATATTCCATATTTGGCTATTGGCCAAGCTTTTGGAGGAAGTTTACTGATAGGTTTATTAGCTAAAGCATACAAAAATATAAAAAAAACAGTATTAATTTCAGCCCCTATTAAGGTAAACAAACGTCTTTATGAAGCTTTAAACGATATTATTAATGCACATAATAACGAAGGCTTGCAAGAGGGAGTTAATATGTTAGAAAAATTAGTTTTGCCAATTAATAAATGTTTTAATAACCAGATTGGTAAGCATATACCTGATTCTAAAGAAATATATAAAACCATACTTGCTTATAGAATGTTACAAACAGTAGATCTATCTAATATTATTACAGACTACGATAGGCCGATACTTAACATATATGGCGCTAGCTCTCAACTAGTAAATATTGATAATATAATTTTAAGCGATAAATATAATAAGCAGTTAGCTGTTGGTATATCCGGGTGCGGCATGCGTCCATTAAAAGAAAACACAGATCTTAGTTTAAAGTTAATCAAAAATTTTATAAATGATAACTAATATGAAAATTTTAGTATTGCCGGGTGATGGAATAGGGAAAGATGTATGTAACGCTGCTTTGCCTGTATTAAAATTATTCGATATAAAAGCACAGTTAGAAGTTGACGAAATAGGGTGGGAATGTTGGTTAAAATATGGAAATCCAATACCGGATAGCATTTGGGGGAAAATAAAGAACTATGATGCCATTTTGCCAGGCGCAACAACATCTAAGGGCAAAAAAGAAGCCGAAGCAGAACTTGCTAAACATAATACAAAAAAAAACGTTTATACTTCGCCGATTATACAATTACGTAAAAATTTAGATTTGTTTGCAAACATACGACCATGCGAACTTATTTATGGTGATAGGAAGCCTTTTAGGCTAACTGTTATCAGAGAAAATACTGAAGGTCTATATTCAGGTATAGATCAAAAAGGAATTCCTAATAGTTTGCAAGAACTAATAAAACACCCAAATATAGAGCGAAGCGGTTACGAACAAGCAAGTTTTGCTATACGTTTACAAACTAAATATGGCTTGGAAAGATTATTTAATTATGCTTTTGACTATGCACAAAAATATAATTATAGTAAAGTTACCCTAGCAGATAAACCAAATGTGCTAAGAGAAAGTGGACAAATGGCTGCAGATATTTTTTACAGTACAGCCAAAAGATATAAAAATATTCATTCAAACATAGAAAATGTAGACGCCTTAGCTCTGCAGCTAGTGCGTAAACCTGAAAACTACGGAGTTATAGTAGCGGAAAATATGTTCGGAGATATTTTATCTGACCTCGCAGCCGGTCTTATGGGGGGATTAGGATTTGCTCCAAGCGCTAACATAGGTAACAGTATTCCTTATTTCGAGCCTGTGCACGGTAGCGCCCCCCAACATGCAGGAGTAAATAGAGTCAATCCATCGGCAATGTTTTTAACAATTGCTTTACTACTAGAGCATTTTAATTTCAAAAAAGAGGCTGAAACTATAAAAAAAGCAATAAAGCTAGTAGTTAAAGAGGGTAGACATACAACATACGATATAGGTGGGAATGCCGGTACAAAAGAAATGGCTCAATCTATTTTAAATACAGTAGAGGCTATAAATACAGGTACTATAAATTACAATAAGTACGCTAGTATAATTTGTGTAGGCAATGAGTTACTAAATGGCTCAACCGTTAATACCAATGCTTCTTATTTTGCCCAAGTATTGGATAAGGCTAATTTTAATGTTAAGGGACATTATGTAGTTGCAGACAAAGAAATTGATGTCATTAATTGTATCAACAAATGTTTACAAAATGACTTGATAATATTAAGTGGAGGGCTTGGTCCTACATTAGATGACATAACTAGAGAAGCCGTTGCAAAAGCTTTTGGCAAACCTTTAATACATAATAAGCAAATAGAAGACGTAATAGAACAAAAACTAAATAATATTGGAATACCTATAGATAAAAATTCTAAAAAGCAGTCTTATTTTCCGCAGGATTCAGAAATTATTACAAATGATAATGGTTTGGCATATGGATTTAGTTTTAAAAACGGGTTTACAGAAGTTATAGTTTTACCAGGGCCACCAAATGAATGCAAACCAATGGTAGATAGTTTATTTCTAAAAAAAATTGAAAAAAATCCTAACAAAACCAATTATAAACTATTAGGTATAAATGAATCTGAGCTATCATTTATATTGGAAAATATTTTTAAAAATATCGATGCTGACAAAGGCATTTTTTGGAGATACCCATATATAGATTTAGAAATTACTTTTGCCAATTCTAAAGATCAAAAAACAGTAGAAAATAAGATTTATAACAAACTAGAAAAATTCATAGTAAGTAACACGGGTAAATCAGCAACAGAAATTTTATTTAAATATTTAGACCTTAATCCAAACATTAGTATAACCATAACCAAAGATGCAACAGGAGGTTTTTTATTCACGAAATTTAATAATTATATAAAAAGAAAAAATTCAACTCAAGAAATAAATATATACACAGACAGCGATACCTCATTTAATGGGCCTTTCATAGGCCAAATAATATTTAATTGTAATATAAACGAACGAAATTTTAAAATTACTATACCTAAATCTAGGGTTGAAATTAAGGTTTTTGCTACCGAATTTGTAGCTCTCTCTATTTTACAAAATTCAAATGTATTATAAAAAATGACAGATTTAATAAACATAAAAAATAGATTATTAAACTTAGATTCAGCATCTATCAGCGATGCTATGGATAGTCTAAATATTTTCGGAGCTCTGTACAATATTAAAGCACAAGTTAACAATATTAAGATTGTGGGACCAATTTTTACTGTTAAATATGAAAGCTTTATTAGAAATAACAGTAAGTTTTACAACGCCGGTAATTATATTGATAGCGTCCCGGATGGATCGATAATCATAATAGATAATGATGCTAGAGAAGACTGCACTAATTGGGGAGATATATTAACTGAGGTAGCTATTATCTAAAGGAATTGTAGGAACCATTATCAATGGCTCAGTTAGAGATATAAATTTTATCCGTAAAAAAAATTATCCTCTTTTCAGTGCAGCTATTACGATGGTCTCAGGCAAGAATAGGGTTAAAATGGTTTCTACACAAACAATTCTAAATATTAATGGAGTAGCAGTTTATCCTAATGACCGGGTTTTAGCAGACGATAACGGCGTTATAGTTATACCGCAAAAACATGTAGAAGAAGTTATAATAAGAGCTGAAAACGTCGAGCGCACAGAAAATTTAATAAGAAAAGCTATAATTCAGGGATTATCTCTCCAAGAGGCTAGAAAGAAATTTAACTATTCTGAACCCTGGGCTCAAAAATAATTTATATCGCAAATGTTGCATAATTTGAATTTTATAGACATACATTATCACGTTAATCCGGATAGTTACAGGCGAAGATATAATTCTATAAAAGCCGGTAAAATCTATAAGGATCTAAAAGGTATGGTAGTTTTAAAAAACCACTTGGGGTCCAGTGTCGCCATAGCTGAAACAGCATATTTAGAAAATTTGCCGGTATTAGGATCTTTAGTATTAAACAAAATTGCTGGTGAAACATGGAAAACAATTATACAACAAAATTTATGCATGTATAATAAAGATTGTTTTAGACTATTAGTGCATCTTCCAACTATTGTTCACAGCCACCATAAAAGCACATTAAAAAGGTGCACGACAAATACATATATACAAAAATTTGCTCTAGCACCCAGTAGCTTATTAGATTCGAAGTTTAGACTAAAACAAGGGGTAGTCGAAATTTTACTATTTGCAAAAGATTATCCAATTATTATTTCTACAGGCCATTCTAACAAGTTAGAAACAATGGCTGTTATAGAATATTGCGATAAAATTGGTGTAAACAAACTATTGTTAAATCAACCGGCGAACCCCATAGTAGGCCTTATTGCTAACGACCTAAGACAATTATCAAAATACAAGTTTATTTATTTTGAGCAAACAGCTCTTACTTATTTATTAAACTATCAGAATTATCAGGATTTCGTAGACGTTATAGCAAATATTCCCAACGTAATTTATAGTTCAGATTTAGGCCAAACTAGCCAAATGGACATACAAGAGTGGTTAATAAATAGCCATAAATGGTTTCGTAATGCGCAATTATCAGAAACAAGAATCCAAGATATAACTTTAAATAATCCGCTAAAGTTATTAAGCATATAATCAAAAAAGTAAATTATTTTAACATTTTTTGAGATTAGTTATATTAATATTTATAACCATAAAACCAGCTTCCGCAAGAAGTAAATACAGACTCTATGCGCTATTGATAGTTGTTTTGCCTATGTCTACTTAACATAATATACATTATATAACAACAAATGCACAATGCATCATTTGATAATATTATTTGCATTTGCGGAGATTTTATTTATTATTGCAAATATAATTTACAGCAATAAATAAAATTCTTTTGTAATGAATCTTTTAATTATATCTAATAACGAAAATGAACAGAAAATTATTAATATAGTTAAAAAGCATTTGGGCTCTGCAGTATCAAATAAATATTTTATAATTGTAACGAATAATTATAAAAATTCTTTAAAAATATTTAATTCTTTCACTAATTTTGACATAATAGCTATAGATGTTAGTGTTATAAGTAACGATAGCTGTGTATTAAGTAATATCCGTAATATAAATAGCACCGACAATAAATATAAAATGAATAAATACAGGATCTTAATATTTTCTATTGCCTTAGTGCTATGTATGTCCTCAATGAATATGGCAAAGCTGTATGCTCAGCCATTTAATAATTCTTATTCTTTATCTTTTGCTAACATAAGTACCGTAACAAATAGTCAGTGGAACGCTCAAACGAATCCAGCCTCAGCAGCAGTTAATAATAATGTTTTTTTAGGAGCTTCATTTGCTAATTTATATAAAATTGAATCTTTGAACTATATAGTTGCTTTATTAACAATTCCTGTAAAAAATAACAACTTTGGTTTAGGAGTAAACGCTTATGGAATCCCAGAGTATAGAGAATCTACATTTACTGTTTCTTATGGTAAGCATTTAACACCAAAATTTAATTTCGGCTTAGCTTTTAATTATCATTTACTTAAAATTCTTGGATTAAGCAATAAAAATTCTGTATCTATAAATATAGCCGCTCAATATCTATTGACTAAGAATATACAACTTGGAGTATTACTGCAAAATATTACCGGTAGTAAATATGGAATGCAAAAGGTCACAGAAAAATATTCCTCTTTCAATCTGGGGCTAGCTTACTCTTTTAATCAGGAGAAAGTTAAATTATTTAGCGAAATCAGGAAATCATTAGAGCACCCTATGGATGTAGCTATTGCTATTAGCTATGATATAATGGCATGGGCCGGATTAAGTGCCGGTATATCCACTACTCCGCTTAACCACTATGGTGGAATAAGATTAAAACTAAAAAAAATGATAGTTAATCTTGCTTTTAACATGAATAGGAACCTCCCAGGGTACCCGTCTATATCATTAGATTACGCCTTTTAGTATGAATAGAAACATTATAATTTTGTTTTGTATTTGTATAACTATATTAAACGCTACCGCTAAAGCACAAGATGTAAATGCTATAAATTTTGACAATGAACAAGTAATTAACTCAATACTCGAAACAATTAATATAAACGATGAAGATCAGTTAGACGAAGCCTATATAAGCGAATTAAAAGACACTATTAATTACTATCTAAAGAACCCGATAAATATAAATACAGCCACCCGCATCGATTTTGAAAAATTAGTTTTTATAAGCCCTATTTACATTAATGCTATAATAAATTATAGGCAAGAGAACGGCAGTTTTAGCAATATTAACGAATTAAATTTTATTGATATTATAGACGATAACACCTTAGATATAATAAAACATTTTTTTACATTAACCAGCGATAAAGAAAAAAGATTTGATTTGTTTCAAGCGATAAAAAATTCGAAGCAAGAATTTTTTTCATCATACTATCAAACCCTTAAAAAAGCTTATGGATACAATATTAATAATGGATACCTGGGCCCTAATTTTGGGTTTAGAACTTTTTATAGGGTTAGGTCTCCAGGATATATATATGGTAATATCCAGTTAAATAAAGTACCTGGGGCCCCTTTTGGCAAAGGCAGCTTTACTTCAGGGTATGTACTTATTAAAAACACAGGTATTTTTAAAAGTGTGCATATAGGAGATTATCAACTGCAGTTTGGTCAAGGTTTAGTTTTTTGGGGAGGATATAGTCTCAATAAATCTTATGACCCAATAAATATTATAAAAAGCCAACAAGAAGATGTTCTATACAATTCGAGTTTAACATATGGATTTAACAGAGGGGTAACTGTATTATTGAAAAAAAATAAGTTTAGTATTAGGCCATTTTTTTCTTATAGAGGCGTAGATGCTAATTTAATTTGGTCTAATAAGGACTATAAAATAACTTCCATATCGTCTAACAGTTACTATAGAACAAAATCTGAAATTGACACTCGCAACTCAGCTAATGAACTAGCAGCAGGCTTAAGTGTTGGGTACAGAATAAAGCCAGAACTTAATGTTAGTATGCTGGTTTCTTCATTATCATATAGTCATGATTTTTTTCATTTAACTTATCCATATAAATTATTTCAAAACTACGATCGCAATAAAAATTATATCTCATTTGCCTACGATTATCAAAAAAGTAATTATATGCTTTTTGGTGAAGTTTCCACATTAAATTTTAAAGAATCTGCAATATTATTAGGTTCTACTGTAGTTTTAAACCCCAAATTAATATTAGGGATCCTATATAGAAATTTTTCTCGTGGTTACATTGCTACCTATGCTCATCCTATATCCGAAAGTAGCACTTATAATGATGAATCAGGATTATATACAGGCTTAAAATTAATATTTAATAGGCAATTTCAACTTAGTATATTTTTAGATACATTTAAATTCTCTTGGCTTAAATATCAGGTTAATGCACCTAGTGATGGCTTAGAAATAGGCTCCTTATTAACATATAGCCCTTTTAAGTACCTTTCCAATTCTATAAAATACAGGTATAAAACAAAAGCATTTAATAACGCTATGTCCATTATTAGTACCATTGACTATTATACAAAACATACTTTAGAATTAACGAATATGTTTAAAATAAATGATGATATTATTGTTAAAACCTATATTGAGGCCAACAAATATAATAAAGAAACAGGAGTATACTTAGGACAAGAGCTACAATTTAAATTATTTATAAAAACAATTCTTACACTCAGATACGGAATATTCAGTACCGAATCATACGATTCCAGGCTATATATCTCCGAGTACTTTATGCCATATTCCTGGCCTTTCGTTACGTTATACGACAAAGGTTCACGGTTATCTATATTTGCAAAACATAGCTTTTCTGATAAAATAAATATGTATTTACTGTATTCGGTAATCAGCTATAAGGATATGACTAATATAGGGTCATGGCTATCAGAGATCAAAGGCAATACCAAGCCATACGTAAAACTACAATTAATTTATAATATTCAATGAATAAAGTTCCATTCATTAAATTAGTTATACTATTAGCAACTGGTATAGTATTATCTACATGGATAAATTTATCTATGTATTATAGCTTATTACTTTTAGTAATAATTTTTGTGATTCTTATTTTAGCAATAATAATCCAAAATAAGAATTTAAGGACAATCATTACCGCTATAGCTGTAATATTCCTGGGTATTGTTAATGCTAAACTATTAGATGATAGAAATCACCCTCGTTTTTTTGCAAATTACGCGCCTCAATATTTATTACTTGAGGTTTATGATAATATAAAGGTTAATAAGAAAAGTACATCTTATTATGCTAAAGTGAGGCAGGTAAATTTAGTTGGCTCAAGTAAGTTTATAAGCTCAATAGGAAATATTTATATAACTAGTAATGACGATTATATACCTAAAATAGGCGATTTAATAATTGTAAAATCTAATTTTAAACTAATACCCAAAATAAAAGTACTCTCTGGCTTTGACAAACATAAATTCTTTGCTAACAATAATATTTATTATGAGCAGCATATACAAAGTGGCCGTTGTTATAGATACGGGAATAGCACTTCATTTAATTCTAGAATTCATTCATTGAACGGATGGATACAGTCAATATTTACTAAGAATTTAAGCCATAAGAGTGCATCGTTTGCAAATGCTTATATTCTAGGAAGCAAAAATATATTAGATAGCAGTGATAAAGAGAATTTCTCTGTATCAGGTGTCATGCATATATTAGCTGTATCTGGTTTACATGTGGGCATGTTGTATGTTTTATTATCTTTTTGTACTTCTTTTTTATATAAATACAGATATGGGCAAGCAGCCCGGTTTACGATCATAATCCTTCTATTAGTGCTTTATGCTTTTATAACTAAGCTTTCGCCAGGAGTTTTTAGAGCTACTTTAATGCTTATAATAGGTATGATTGCAACAACTTCTTTTAGGAAAATCAATATTTACAATATCATATTTGCCAGCATGTTTATTATCCTATGCGCTCGACCCAATGATATTTATAGTATTGGCTTTCAGTTATCTTATAGTGCCGTGCTTGGAATAGTTTCTTTTCAGCATTTTTTTTCTTACTATCTAAAGGCTAAGAATATAATATTAAAATATATTTTAGGAATAATAAATATATCGTTATCTGCTCAGCTTGCAACAGGGTTGTTATCATTATATTATTTTCATAAACTTCCTGTATACTTTTTGCTCGCAAATTTATTAATCATCCCTGTTGCCTGGATAACTATGATTAGTTTAATAGCTTTATTGTTATTTTTCTATATACCAATAGTTAGCAGTATATTAATATGGATTAATGAGCATCTAATAAATATAATTTATACTATAATAAATTATATAGCTAAACTACCATACAGCAGCTTGTCTATATGGATTGATCATATAAATATGATACTAGTGTACGCTCTTTTAATAACACTCACACTATATTTATTGCTAAAGAATTATAGATATATAATTTGTTCTTTGATTATATTATTAATATTATTAAACTATTTAACGCTAAAGAATTTTAAAAACCTATATAGAAATAAACTTATAGTGCACAATAACTATAAAACGCCTATTGTTGGGGTTGTTTCTAATGGTAGCTATAAACTTATATACGAAAGCCCAAATACAGATACAAACAGTATAAAAGCATACTATAAAAAATCTGGTTTTAGCGAAAAAAATATTAAGAATCTATATTTAAGTAAAAATATTCTGGTATTAAACGACAAGACGATCCTTTTAATAAACAAAGATAACGAAGAACCTATTAAAGCAACCACTGTAGATTTTAAAGTAAATTATATAGTAATTTCAAGAGATGCAAAAATAGATGTAGGGCTACTTAGAAAACGTCTCCATCCCGACATTATAATAATTGATTCTACAAATAACTATGAGACACAAACATTTTTTAGGAATCAATGTAGCCTTAACGGTCAGTCTCCTTGTTATTTTACTAAATACAAAGGAGACTTTGCAATTAATATCTAATCGTCTTTCTTATTTTTTTCAAAATATAGCATAATGCATAATGGCATAACAAAACCCACTAAAATAAACATAGGTATAACGTAATATGCAGGTGCTATAAGCTTTAATAATTCCATATCACAGACTTAAATAAAATTATTACATAATATGTAAATTTATACAATAATTATTTCAAATAGTAACTTGCGCCTACAACAACTCTTAAAATTTTATCAGGATAAGAGTCTTGACTAGCGGAACTTCTGTCAGAAGGCAAAAATTCGAAATACCCTTGACTAGCGTTTTTCAAATCACCTAACTTTACTTTAGATGTCTCAATAAATTTTTGGGCAGACTGCTGAGCATTTGCTATAGCTTCTGCAATCATTTCAGGCTTTAATTTATTAATATCTGTAAAAGTATAACTAGGTACGCTATAGGCTGAAAATTGCACGCCCTGACTATACAAATCAGATACATTTTTGCTAGCATCTTTCATGTTATCTATATTATTTGTAAAAACATTTACTGTTATATTGGCTTCATAGCCAGAGCGGGTATTTTCGTACGATTGATTATTTAAATAACTAGAGCTAAGCTGTATTTGATCGTCATTAAAGCCATGACTTTTAAAATATTCTTTTATTTTATTAAAATTCGCTTTGCTACCCTTATTTATATCTTGCACTGTTTTTCCATTAACCGTAAAAGTTAAGTTCCAATTCGCAAAATTTGAAGTAATTTTTCTTTCACTTAATCCTTTTACAGAAATAAAACGTTGACTTTGTATGCCAATTTTCATAAGGCCATATGAAAGTATTAAGGCCGAAATAACTACAGTTACTGGTAATAGAATGAAAAATAATTTTTTTCTAGATCTAAATTGATTGTTTTCCATAATTTTAAAATATTTAATAATAGTAATTAACAAGCTTAATCATATAAGTTTATATTGGCACTTATAAATTAAAGTTATGTTTGTTGCTTCCACATATCGTAATATAAACCTTTTTTTTGCAATAAACTATCGTGCGAACCTACATCTACGATCTGCCCTTTATCTAAAACAAAAATTTTATCTGAATGCGAAATAGTAGATAATCTATGAGCTATAATTATAACCATATACTTTTTATCTTTAGCTAAAGTTTTAATGGTGCTAGTTATATTTGTTTCAGTTAACGAATCCAGCGCGGACGTAGCCTCGTCAAATATAAGTAAACCAGGATGCCTTACTAATGCCCTTGCAATTGATATACGTTGGCGCTCACCTCCAGACAATTTTATGCCACCTTCGCCTATAATAGTATCCAACCCTTCTTTTGATCTATCAAAAATCATATCTGCAGAAGACATATTAATAGCTTTTAAAATCTCAGCGTCTGTAGCATCAGGATTTACAAATTTTAAATTATTCCTTATAGTACCTGAAAATAAGTGTATATTTTGTGTAACAAAACCTATCTTTTTTCTAAAAAACTCAAGATCTATCTGGTCATAATCAATACCATTATATAAAATGGTCCCAGATAATGGTTTATACAAACCAACTATTAATTTTATTAATGTACTTTTACCCGACCCGGACGGCCCAACAAAAGCAATTGTTTCGTTGTTATTAATTTCAAAAGATATATTGTTTAGCATATGTAACTTGCCCTTACCATAATTAAAACATACATTTTTAAACTCAATGCTTTTTATTTTATCCAGCTGTACCTGGTTGTTTTTATTAGTTATCTCTACAGGCCTTTGCATTAATAAATTAAAGTTCTTTAACGAAGCCTGGGCTTCCCGATAAGATAATATTACATTGCCTAACTCTTGCGAAGTATTAAAAATATACGCAGAAAAAAAGTGTAGCATCATTAACTGCCCTATAGTCATCTTACCTTGGAATGCTAACATGGCAAGCATAAATAGTATTACTTGCTGAAAAAAATTAAGAAAGGTCCCTTGTAAAAAATTTAATGACCTAATATTTTTTATCTTTTTTAACTCTAATTTTAATAACTGTGTAGAAGTATCATTAAGCCGATCTATAGCCTGATTAGTTAAGCCCAAACTTTTTATAAGTTCTATATTATGAAGCGATTCTGTTGTACTACCAGCAAGCACATTAGTATCTTTTAGTATCCTGGATTGTATTTTTCTTACTTTATAGCTTAAATATTTAGTTAAAAAACCAACCGCTACAGAACCTGTTATATATAGCATTGGTATAATAAAACTTATATGTATACTTAATGCAATAGATACTATTATAGCGATAATTAATACAAATACTACGTTTATAAAATTTGTAATTATCTTTTCACAATCTATACGTACTTTTTGTAGGATATTTAGCGTCTCTCCGGAAGATTGGTTAATTAAATAACTATAAGGCATTAATAGTGTTTTTTTCAATCCGTCAGTATACATTTTAGTACCGACTTTTTGCACTATAGCACTAACAGCATAATTTTGTATAGTTTTAGCAATCCGTGATATCATGGCAAATAATACTATAATCATTAATGCTTGTATAATACCAAAAACAAAACTGTTGGTTAAATTATTGTCTTGAAAATATTTTATTTTATTTATATATCTATCAATAATAAAATTTCCAAAAACATATTGGTTAAGCATAGAAAATACCTGATTAATTGCAGCTAAAAATAAGGTTGTTAAAATTAGGTATTTGTAGCTATACAGGTATTTTATTAATGTATTCATTAAAATTATTATTGATGCTTAGGGAAATTACAAACGAATTATAAATATCGACAAAGCAAGTGCCATTTAAAAATTTTAATAGAAACATTTTTAGCAATGGATCCTAACATTTAAAGTTTTATTTATAAATTTAAACTTAAAAACTTTTAAATTCTTATTAGCAATGGCACCCTGTACTAATAATAGCAACCAAACTTTATCATTTATCGTTAAAAATGTAAATGCTAAACTAAAAGAAATTGCAATTAAAGCTTATGATAATATAGCCTTAGACGAACAAGAAGGTTTGTATCTATATAAAAATGCTGAAACAGGGTTCCTGGCTAGCCTGGCAACGCTTATAAAGCAGAAAATGCATGGCGATATAGTTTATTTCAATCGAAATTTTCATATTGAACCAACTAATATATGTGTTTTTTCATGTAAATTTTGTGCCTACTCTCGATCATTGAAACAAAAGCAAGACGCGTGGTTTTTAAATAAAGAAGAAATGCTAAATATTGTAAAAAGTTATAAAGACCAACCAGTTACAGAAGTGCATATAGTAGGTGGCGTACACCCAAAGTTGAACTTAGATTTTTTTGTGGACCTGTTGCATGAGATCAGAAATATAATTCCAGGCATACATATAAAAGGATTTACGGCTGTAGAATACGATTATATGTTCAGAAAAGCTAAAGTTTCTATAAAAGAAGGTTTAACAAAGATGATAAATGCCGGCCTTGATTCTATACCAGGCGGCGGGGCTGAAATTTTTCACCATGAAATACGCTCACAAATATGTGCAGATAAGTGTTCAACTGATAGATGGCTTGAAATACATAAAACTGCGCACGAACTAGGTATACCATCGAATGCAACTATGCTGTATGGCCATATAGAAAAACCAGAGCATAGAATCCATCATATGGCAACCCTTAGAAATTTACAAAACGAAACAGGCGGGTTTAATGTATTTATCCCTTTAAAATTTCGGAATGGAGGTATGAACGAAATGTCGCATGTACCTGAAACGACACAACTAGATGACCTAAGAACTTATGCATTTGCACGTATATTCATGAATAATTTTCCGCATCTAAAGGCTTATTGGCCAATGATTGGTAGAGAGACTGCTCAAATGTCTTTGTCTATGGGTGTTGACGATCTGGATGGAACCATCGACGACTCAACAAAAATTTATTCACTAGCCGGAGCAGAAGAAAAGAAACCTAAAATGACTACTAACGATCTGGTAAAGCTAATAAAGCAAGCGCGCAAACATCCTGTTGAGCGCGATACGCTATTTAATACAATAAAGGACTATGGAACTTATAACCCATCTGACCTAATAACTGAGGACAAATACAAAATAATTTAATTACTTGATATTTAACCTATTAAAAAGCTCTTCAAGAGCATACTCGTCTATTATTTTTAGATCTCTTACTTTAGACCCGTTTTGCGGACCAACTATTCCTGCTGCTTCAAGCTGATCCATTATTCTACCGGCTCTGTTATACCCTAATTGCAACTTGCGTTGTATAGATGAAGTAGAAGCATTTTTATTAATAACCACTAACCTTGCAGCTTCTGTAAATAACGGATCCCGACCTTCAGAAGAAGGATCTTGGAAAAAGGAATCGTCATCGCTTAAACCCTCTATTACTTCAGGCAATTCGTAAGCGCTTGCATAACCTTGTTGCAAGCCTATAAAACTATTAATATCATCAACCTCCTCAACACTCAGATACGAACATTGCAAGCGTACCATAGTACTGCCGTACGAAAATAACATATCTCCCTTACCAATTAATCTATCGGCTCCCGATGAATCTAAAATTGTTCTACTATCTACTTTAGATATTACTTTAAATGCTACCCTGGCAGGAAAATTTGCTTTAATTAAACCAGTTATAACATTAACCGATGGGCGCTGGGTTGCTATAATCAGGTGTATACCCACAGCTCTTGCAAGCTGAGCCAGCCTTACAATCGAGCTTTCAATTTCTTTACCAGCCGTTAATATCAAATCAGCAAATTCATCTATTACTAAAACTATATAAGGCAAGTATCTATGGCCCTTATTAGGATTTAAATTTTTGCTAACAAATTTTTTGTTATATTCAGTTATATGCCTAACTCCGGCATCTGTTAATAGATTATATCTTTGATCCATTTCTGTGCATAACGAGTTCAATGTATATATCACTTTCTTAGTGTCAGTAATAATAGGATCTGCTTCCCCAGGTATTTTCGCTAAAAAATGTTTTTCTAATTTTGAAAATAATGAGAGCTCAACTTTTTTAGGATCTACAAGCACAAATTTTAGCTGTGATGGATGTTTTTTGTATATCAAAGAAGTTATAACCGTATTAATACCCACGGATTTACCTTGCCCCGTAGCTCCGGCTATTAACAAGTGTGGCATTTTTGCTAAATCTTCAATATAAACTTCGTTAGAAATAGTTTTGCCCAATGCAATAGGCAATTCAGCCTTAGACTTTATATATTTTTCAGTAGCAAGTAACGAATGCATAGTAACTAATTGCGATTGTTTATTTGGAACCTCAATACCCACCGTTCCTTTACCAGGCATAGGCGCAATTATCCTTATCCCTAAAGCTGACAGGCTTAATGCAATATCATCTTCTAAACTTTTTATTTTTGATACTCTAACCCCTGGCCCCGGAATAATTTCATAAAGAGTTATTGTAGGGCCTACAGTAGCCTTAATAGTTTCTATATCTATACCATAGTGTTTTAAAGAGCTAATGATTTTGTGCTTATTTTTATCCAGCTCTCTATTATTATATTCTATATTTTCAGAACCTCTATTTAATAATTCAAGAGAGGGGGCCTCATAAGAGTTTAAATCTGAACATGGATCGTAAATCTTATTGCTAAAATCAGCATCTAAAACTATTTTTTCGGCTTGTGGAATATTTATTTCCATTTCTACATTGCCGTTGTTAACAACCTCATTTATAGGTTTTGCAGGAGTATTAGAATTATCTGCTTTATTTATTGTCTCTACTGCTGTTTTTTGAATGGGTGAATCATGATTAGCTACGCTATATATGTTTGCATCCTGCGTATTAGAGCTATCTATATTAGGACCTGGCAACAGTTTTTTATCTGCTGTGTCACTTTTATGTCTTATTAAATCTAATATATTTTTCAGATGTAATTTTAATTTATTGATATCTGTATTTAGTATAAAAATTATAGAAGCTATAAAAACATACAGAAGAAATGTGCCTGCCTCACCTATAGCAATATTAAGCCACCTGTTTGTCTGGTATCCAAAATAACCGCTTAAATACGAAGGTATATTAAAGTATACATTCAGAAATCCGAAAAAAGCAGGTATACATATAAACAGAACTAAAATTAAAATTATAGCAGATAGATTTAATTTTAATAAATTCCTTTTAAATAGTACTCTAAAGCCTATCATGAAAATTATTCCCACTAAAACATAGGATATAATACCAAACCAATTATAAAGGAAAAAATAGGCTGTTTTAGCTCCTATTAATCCCATAGCGTTATAGATTATAGATTTATTTTGTACAAAAAAATCGTCAAATGATAAGGTATTAATAAGAGATTCATCAACGTCTATAAATTTATATTTATGGTAGTTATAGATATATGAACTTAGTGATATAAGAATAAATGTTGATATTAATAATAGAAATAACCCGTATATTTTTATTCGTTTGCTCTTATTTAAATATGGGGGTCTGTTTTTTTTAATGGTTGCATTATTACCTGGATTAAGTGTTATTCTTTTATTCTTAAATTGTTTGTTGGACTTCATCAATTTATAATATTGTAAGCCTAAAATTAACATTTATTATTTATATGCTATAGAACTAAATACTATTATCAACATTGTTTTATTCAATAGTTGTATAATTGTATACTTGTATAATTTTAGAATTTAGATCTAAGACAAATGTACCAATACTTAAACTTATTAAATAATATTTTAGCAACTGGTTCTGATCGCTTTGATAGAACACAAGTGGGCACAAAAAGCATTTTTGGACACCAAATACGCTTTAATTTGCAAGAGGGTTTTCCTCTTATGACTACTAAAAAACTCCATTTTAAATCCATTGCTTATGAATTATTATGGTTCCTTAATGGAGACACTAATACTAAGTATCTAAAAGAGCATTCGGTCAGCATATGGGACGAATGGGCTGACTCTAATGGAGACCTTGGCCCTATATACGGGTCGCAATGGCGTAAATGGCCAGACTATAACAATAATTTTATCGATCAAATAAGTGAAGCTATTGAACTAATAAATAACGACCCTTTTTCCAGGCGTATAATAGTCAGTGCATGGAATGTTGGAGACCTAAAAAATATGGCATTGTACCCCTGCCATGTTTTATTTCAATTTTATGTAAATGGCAATGAATTATCTTGCCAATTATACCAACGTAGTGCAGATGTGTTTTTAGGTCTCCCATTTAATATAGCATCCTATAGCCTCCTTACTGAAATGGTTGCCCTTGTAACAAACAAAAAAGCTAAAGAACTAATTATAACTTTAGGCGATGCACATATATATAACAATCATATCGAGCAAGCAAAACTACAATTAACCAGACTGCCTAAAAAGCTTCCAATTTTAGAAATTAACAAAAACATAAAAGACATATTCTCTTTTAGCTACGATGACTTTAAAATTTTAGATTATAATCCTGACCCCCATATTAAAGCTCCTGTTGCCATTTAAAGATCTAGTTAACTATTTACAAACACTATGAAGATATTCCTTATTGCAGCTATAAGTTGTAACAATGCTATAGGAAAGAATAATACGCTACCATGGCATTTATCTAACGATTTAAAAATATTTAAGCAATTAACAACCAATCATGCTGTAATAATGGGGAGAAAAACATTTGATAGCATAGGAAAGCCTTTACCAAATCGTTTGAATATAGTGCTGACACAAAATAACAGCTATAGCAATAATATGCCACAGAATATGGCTATTGCGCATTCATTAAGCAGCGCGATCGAAATAGCCAGGCCGCTCGAGAAGATATTTATTATAGGTGGGCAAAAAGTATTTAACGAGGGCATATTAATAGCAGATACACTATATATAACAAAAGTTAATACTTTAGTTAGTCAGGCCGACGCATTTTTCCCTGAAATAAATAAAAATATATGGAAAATAAGCTCTCAAATAGATTATAAAGCGGATGCTAAAAATGATTTTGATCATTCTTTCTGCACTTATGAACGAATCTAAATCTCCAATGCCATTGGCACGCTAAGCTCTGAATACTTAGCTAACGATTTTTGCTTAAAATCTTCTACTAAAGGACAAGCTTCAACTAGTACTTTAGCCCCTATGAAAAGGCCTTAAATCAATTTATTTCCTCGTTAATATCTCTATATCGGATTTATCACAACAACTATCAAGCATTGCTCTAACCTTAAGATTCAATACCGGGTGCACCAAATTAGGTGCAATTTCATTAAGGGGGGCAAGTACGAAACGCCTATTGGGTATCTCTATATGAGGTATTATTAAGCCTTTAGCATTAACTATATAATCTTCAACAAATAATATATCTATATCTAAAGTTCTAGGTCCCCATCTTTTTGTACGCTTCCTTCCAAAAAATAATTCTATTTCATTTATATTTTGCAAAATATCGTAGCATATTTCCTGATAAGTTTTTTTGCAATAGTCTATTTTTGGCACTTCCAAAGCAACCACCTGATTCAAAAAATCATTTTGATCCTTATTGCCCCATGCCTGGGTACAATAAATAGAAGAAGCATGTTTGATGATCCCCAAGCGCTTTTCAATTTCCTGCAAAGACTCCCTTAAGATACTTGGGCTATTGCCCTGGTTGCTTCCTATGCTCAAATATACTAACATTTAATACTCTGACTATCAGGCTATTAAGCCATAATGATTAAATCAAAACTTCAATAACAATACCAGTTCAAATATAGGAAAAAGGCTATTATCGGCAAATATAGCATTTTGTGCGATTTGACATAAATACATAAGTCACTGATAATGAGGAGATTTAATGTATGAGATTAAGCTATAGAGTTAATGTTGTATAATTAGATCTATAGGTTTACAAATACCATAATTCTACCCTATACATTTATAGGGCGACTTGGCCATTTATTTAAATGATATTTTTTTTTGTATTTTTAAAATAACAACATTTACTTATATCCAATCTTTAAATTAAAAATGAGCATTAAAATTCTTATTGCAATCCTGTTTACCGCAGCTATAACAGTATTATGCATGCAAAATACTGACTCTGTGCAGTTCGAAATATTTGTTTGGTCTTACTACGCTCCTAAAGTGGCAGTAATGATTCTATTAGCAGCTCTTGGGTTTATTTTAGGGTTAACTGTTAGATTTGGAAAAAAGAATAAGAATGCTAAATATTTAAAAGATAGTAGTAAAAAAAACAATAACTATGATAATGCTAATACCAGCGACAATACACATACAGCTGACATTAATCATGATAATTTATAATTAAATATGCAGGTAAACACTAATAAAACTTTATCTGAAAGAGTTTTAAATATGGAAGAATCAGCAACATTGCTGATGGCTAAAAAAAGTAGAGAGTTAAAGGCCCAAGGGAAAAATATTATAACCTTAAGTTTAGGCGAACCAGATTTTTCTCCTCCCAAACACATACAACAAGCTGCTATAGATGCAATAAATGCTAATCAATATAACTCGTATCCACCAGTAAGTGGCTATGAAGCTTTAAGGGTTGCTATATGCAATAAACTTAAAAGAGAAAATGACCTAAACTATTCTCCTAATCAGATAATAGTAACTAACGGTGTTAAACATGCCTTAATAAATATAATTATGGCTTTAATTAACGAAGGAGACGAGGTTATTATACCTACACCATATTGGGTTACTTATTCAGAGCAGGTTACATTTGCTGGCGGGAAAAATATTTTTGTTAATACTACTTTAGAAAATAACTTTAAAATTACACCTGAACAGCTAGAAAATGCTATAAGCAGTAAAACTAAACTTTTTATGTTTTCATCTCCATGTAATCCTACCGGGGCAGTATATAGCAAACATGAACTTAGATTACTAGCAGATGTTTTTAAAAAATATCCGCACGTATATATAGCTTCTGACGAAATATATGAACATATTAATTACGTTAATAAGCACGAAAGCATAGCCTGGTTTAAAGATATATTCGACCAAGTCATTGTATTAAATGGTTTCTCTAAAGCTTTTGCAATGCCTGGATGGCGAGTTGGATATTTAGCAGCTAACGATGAAATTTCAAAAGCATGCGAGAAAATCCAGGGACAAATGACTTCAGGCGTAGCTTCAATTATGCAAATGGGTGCCCTGGCAGCCTTAAGCACCAAAAGCAACGATGTAGAAGAAATGAAAAATATATTTTTAAGACGTAGAAACATTGCCTACGATATATTAACAACTATTCCTAAAATAGAACTTGCCCTCCCTGATGGAGCCTTTTATCTATTTTTAAAAGTTAGCGATTACTTTAATGATAAAATTACTAATGCAGATGATCTTTCCTTAGATATATTAGATAGCATGAATATAGCTGTCGTATCTGGCAAAAGTTTTGGAGCTCCTGAATACATACGCCTGTCATATGCAACCAGCGAAGATCTTTTAGTAGAGGGATTAAACAGGCTAAAAGAATATTTCCTTAAATTATAACTATAAATAGCAAAAACATAACTATTTGAACTCATTATTTGATAGCTTTAATAAGCTTAATGTACTAATAATTGGAGACCTTATTCTTGATATTTATATATCTGGTAAAGTTCAAAGAATATCTTCTGAAGCTCCAATTCCTATATTAGAAATAAACAATAAAGAATACAGGCTAGGCGGGGCTGCTAATGTAGCAGCTAATATAAAAGCGATGGGAGCCGAACCTTATTTATGTAGTATAGTTGGTAACGACGAAGCTTCTATCCGTTTTAGAAATTTATTAAAAGAAAAGGACCTATGCGATAGCTACATACTAAATAGTGATAATATAAAAACTACCACTAAAACCAGATTTTTGTCTCAGTCCCAACAAATACTACGGGTTGACGATGAAGTTACAGATCCTATCGACCCTGAAGACACGGAGTTATTAGCAAATAATATCTATAATCTTTTAGCAGAAAAAAAAATCGATTCGATAATTTTTGAAGATTACGACAAAGGTATAATTACCCCTAAACTAATACGCCAGGTCGTAGATAAAGCAAAGCAAAACAGAATCCCCATAACAGTAGACCCGAAAATCAGAAATTTTAATAATTACCATGGTGTAACATTATTTAAACCCAATTTTAAAGAATTTTGTGACGGGCTACAAATAAATATAGACGCAAATAACATCGAATTGCTATCCTACCACGCAGAAAAACTTAGAAAAGAGCTTCGTACAGACATAATAATGGTAACTTTATCCGAAAAGGGTTTGTTTATACAAGATGAACATAACTATTACACAATGCCCACATATGCAAAAAATATTTACGATGTATCTGGAGCTGGTGACACAGTTATAAGCATAGCCTCGCTAGCACTTACTTTAAATCTGGATATATATACTATTGCATTATTATCAAACATATCAGGTGGCATCGCGTGCGAAACCATGGGCGTTGGACCTATTAATAAAACTCAACTAAAGGAGCGTGCGAAACCATTACTATTAGGCATAACAGATATATATGGTAATAAAATGCAAAAATTAAAAATGTAGACTAACTACTTTTATATGCGCTATTATAACTTAATAACCTATATTTAAACCCTTATTAATTATAGTTAGCCCAACCATCAATTATTAAATTAAAATTTAATATGATGCATATCCCTAAAAATCTGGAAAATAAATTTACTATAGCTTTAAATTATATTAAAGATTATTTTGGAGAAATCGTCAATATAACTAAACTTAAAGGACTTAGTAACTATAACTTTTTAATACAGTACAAGAATAAAAAATCAGAATTAAATATAACTTATGTAGTATTAAAAATATTTAACCTTAACGATATAACAGAAAATAGCAACTCTGATATTACCAGGGAATTAGACCATCTTAACATTTCGCCAAAAACATTATATAATAGTTTTCCAGACTATTGCATAACTGAATATAAACACGGCCTACATCCTAACAACACATATTTTGAAAACATCGAGAATACCAAAGCGCTATCTAAAATTTTAATAACACTCAATAATATTGATTTCCATAGATACAAAAATATTAGCAATATAAATTTCTATAAAACAAACAGCATATTGCTTAGCCAGGTAAGGAATAAATATTGTCTAATACTAAAAAAAATATTAGAGACTGTGACAAAGCAAATAGACCTATACTCTCCTACACTTGGTTTTTGCCATAACGATTTAAACAACCAAAATATTATAATAGACAATAACAATAAAATATGGCTTATAGATTTTGAATACAGTGGCATAAGTGACATATTTTTTGATCTAGCAAGTATCAGAAAACTATTCAACATTCATAGTTATAATAGATTTTTAGAATATCACCGTCAAACATATCTATCTAAATTAGAACCCAAAATTTTCCACAATAAACTTGATAGTTATATTATTCTATCCTTACTAACAGAAGCTATATGGTTTTTGTACATGAGCGAACAGCAGTTAGCACAATCTGATTATTACAAAAATACCTTTTTAAAACTTTTTGATACTCTTTTAAATTATGATAACTTAATATAGTTAAGCTTATATACCTATATATTTGTATATAAAAAGGCTATGTTTATACATTCACACACAAATAAAATACGCACAAAAGCTTTAGAGCTTGGTTTTACACAATTTGGTGTAGCCAAAGCACAATATCTACATGACGATTATGAACGTATTACTGAATTTTTACAAAATAATTGGCATGCTGATATGTATTATATGGAAAATAATCTTGACAAACGTTTAGATCCGCGTAAACTTGTTAATGATGCAAAATCTGTTATAATGTTATCGTATAACTATTACGCTCCAAATAAACTTAAAGGTCTTAAAATATCTAAATACGCATATGGATACGATTACCATAAAGTAATAAAAACAAAGCTTAAAGAACTATATAACTACATACAGCAAGTAATACCTCTAACGCAAGGGCGATACTTTGTAGATTCTGCACCGGTACTAGAAAAATCCTGGGCTGTAAAAGCAGGTTTAGGTTGGATAGGAAAAAACACATTGCTAATATCTAAAGGGAAAGGTTCGTTTTTTTTCTTAGCAACAATTATTATAGACCAGGAACTTATATATAATAATTATGAAGAAAAAAATCTATGCGGCAATTGTACGAAATGTATAGATGCATGTCCTACACAAGCTATAATAGCACCTAAAAAATTGGATTCAGGAAAATGCATATCGTATTTAACCATTGAAAACAAAAGCTCAGAAATCGCCCAAGAATTTAAGTCAAAATTTAAAAATTGGATTTTTGGCTGCGATATTTGTCAGGATGTGTGCCCCTGGAACAATAAATTTTCTGTAGAGCATAACGAACCCCTATTTGACATAAGGGAAGAAACTTTAAAGCTACAAAATGCAGATTGGTTAGATCTAAACGAAGAAACATTTAAAACACTATTTAAATATTCCGCGTTAAATCGTGCAGGCTTCAAAGGACTAAAGCGGAATATTAACTTTATTTGCAAATAAACGATGATAACATTTTTTAGCACAGAAGAAAATAAAGTAATATTAAAACTATACAAAACGCTTATATCCGGATTTAAAATACCAGTGAACAGTGAAGGTATAAAAACTATTCGTAAGGCCTTTTTAATATCTTACGAAGCACATAAAACTATGCGTAGAGTATCAGGTGAGCCATATATATACCACCCTCTGGAAGTTGCTATAATTTGTGCAAAAGAAATAGGCCTGGGGGTTACGTCTGTCGTTTGCGCCCTATTGCACGATACAGTAGAAGATACAGACTTAACGCTTGATGACATAGAAAAAAACTTCGGGAAAGCAGCAGCAAATATCATTAACGGGTTAACCAAAATATCATCAATTAATGAACACGACAAAAGCGCAACACAAGTAGAAAATTTTCGGAAAATGATACTTACCATATCCGACGATTTAAGAGTTATCATAATCAAACTTGCTGACAGGCTCCATAATCTTCGTACATTAAGACACATGCCGGAAGTAAAACAAATAAAAATAGCATCAGAAACCCTATACCTATACGCTCCAATAGCTCACAGGCTTGGACTTAACACTATAAAAACCGAACTAGAAGACCTATCACTAAAATATACTGAAGCGTCAACATATAAATTTATAGCTAAAAAACTAAACCAAAAAAAAGGAGAAAGAGAAAGCTTTATAAACGAATTTATACGGCCTATACAAGAAGCGCTAAAAAAACAAAACCTAAATGGCAAAGTCGTTGGAAGACCCAAATCTATATACTCCATATGGAATAAAATGCGCAACAAGCAAATAACATTTGAAGAAATTTATGATCTATTTGCAATACGCATAATACTAAACAGCTCTATTGAAAAAGAAAAATCTGATTGCTGGAAGACCTACTCTATAATAACTGACTTTTACCAACCTAACCCTAACAGGCTAAGAGATTGGATATCATCACCCAAATCTAACGGGTACGAATCCTTACACACAACAGTAATGGGGCCAAAAGGTAAATGGGTAGAAGTACAAATCAGA
Organism: Candidatus Krakonobacterium acarorum; assembly: GCA_050311575.1. GTDB lineage: Bacteria > Bacteroidota > Bacteroidia > SolTP2 > SolTP2 > Krakonobacterium > Krakonobacterium acarorum. The sequence continues at coordinate 995,987 of JBNOKO010000001.1, forward strand.
AGCAAAAGAATGGACGAAATTGCCGAGCTTGGTTTTGCAGCCCACTGGAAATACAAAGAACATTTAACAACAGAAAGTAGCCTTGATGAATGGGTCAATCAAGTATCAGAATGGATAAAATCTCCAAAAGAAAGTGATACCAATAATTTTATAACAGATTTCAAAATGAATCTGTTTAACGAAGAAATATTTGTATTTACTCCTAAAGGGAAGCTACTAAAACTACCTAAAAATTCTACCGCTCTGGATTTCGCTTTCTCGGTACACTCTGATATAGGTTGCAAATGCATAGGAGCAAAAGTTAATTACAAGCTTGTACCCATTAGCTACGTATTAAATAACGGCGACCAGGTAGAAATACTAACTTCATCTAAACAAAAACCCAAAAGCTCGTGGCTTAATATAACTGTAACTGCTAAAGCCCATACAAAAATTAAAAACGTTCTTAAGGAAGAAAACCGTATAATGGCTGAAGAAGGCAAAGCCATATTAGAGCGTAAAATGAAATCCTTAAAACTACCATTTAACCATAATTACTTACACAAGCTATCGGTCTTATATAAAACTGATAATTTGCAACAGCTATACATAAATTTTTACAAAGGCACTTTAAACGTTAGCGACCTTAAAAAACTTACTACGGATAAAACCCAGGAAAATCAGCATCCAAATACAAAAGTTACTACAGATAAACCTACAAAAATCCATGAAACCGTTAGTAAAACTATAGTTTTACCCGACTATGGCAATATGCCATACAACTTTGCTCCATGTTGCCAACCGACAATAGATAACGATATATTTGGATTCATAACCATACACGATGGTATAAAAATACATAGCGTCAACTGTCCAAACGCCCCAAGACTAATTAATAATTTCTCATATAGAATAATAAAAGCCTATTGGACAAACTCAAATAATAATGAAAAATTTTTAAAATTAAAGATTAAAGGCCTTGACAGTATAAAAATTATTAATGACATTACAAACACTATAACTTACAACTTCAAAACAAAAATACATTCTTTAAACATGAACAGTAATGATGGACATTTTGAGCTTGACGTAGTTATATACGTAAGCAATAAAGATATATTCTTAGAAGATTTAAAAGAAGTACTTGGCTCTAAACAAGGAATAATAAGCATAGTCGAAGCTGATGACGAATAAACAAATATCAGAAAATCTAAAAGAACTTGCACTGCTAATGCAATTAAATAATTATGATAGCTTTAAAGTAAATTCTATCCATAAAGCAGCATTATTGATAGAGACCTATCCTAAGGAACTAAATAGTCTAGCCAAAGAAATTATTAACCAAATAAAAGGCATCGGCAAAAGCATAGCCCAAAAAATAGAAGAATTAATAAGTACTAATAACTTAAGCGAAAAACAGGAACTTCTAAATAAAACTCCGAAAGGTTTATTTGACTTACTTAAAATAAATGGTTTAGGCATAAAGACTATAATTAAACTATGGCAGGATCATAACATAACAAACATCGAAGACCTACATCATCTACTGGAGGACAACATTTTAAATAATAAGAAAACTTTTACATTACAAAAAGCAAAACAATTGTTATCAGAAATTAAATTCTACGAGTCAAACAAAAGCAAGCTATTGTATCCGGAAGCCATAATTATAGCAGAAGATATAACGGACTATATTAACGAAAAATTTCAAAATGCTAAAACATTAATAGTTGGCGAAATTAGGAGAAATTGCCAAATAATTAATAGCATAGAAATAATAAGCACTAATATAGAACCAAATAAACTAGTTAGTTTATTAGAATCATATTTTAAAACAGAAAAATTAAACATTGAAGATAAAGGCACTACAAATTGCCTTTCTTTTCTTATACATAATATAATATGTCAAATATATATATTAAAAAAAGATAGTGACTTCACTAAAGAAGCCCTTATCTATACAGGTAGTCATAAATTTGTAGATTATATACTAAATAAAATACCGCCGCAACAACTAAGAGAATACAATTGCGAAAAAGATATTTTTACAACAGCCGGTATAACCTATATTCCCTCTGCTTTACGGGAGGATGTATATTTTACAACAATACCAAACTTCCCAAACATCGATATATCTAACTTAATTAGACAAGATGATATTAAAGGTTTGCTACATAACCATAGCAATTATAGCGATGGAAAAAATTCTATATTAGACATGGCTAACGGATGCAAATCTATGGGCTACGAATATTTTGGATTATGCGATCATTCAAAATCAGCCTTTTACGCTTCAGGATTACAAATAGAAACTATAACTTTACAACACCAGGAAATTGATAAACTTAATAAACTATTAAACCCTTTTAAAATCCTAAAAGGAATAGAGGTTGATATTTTGCAGGATGGGTCATTAGACTATAGCGATGATATTTTAAAAAGTTTTGACTTTGTTGTAGCAAGCATACATACGGGACTAAATATGGATAAAGAAACGGCAACGAATCGTATAATAAAAGCTATTAGCAATAAATACGTTGATATATTAGCTCACCCTACTGGCAGGTTACTATTAAAGCGTAAAGGTTATGAGTTAGATTACAAAAAAATATTCGAAGCCTGCATTAAATATAATGTTGCTATCGAATTAAATGCTAACCCGATAAGACTAGACTTAGATTGGACTTTAATATATGATGCTTCCAAAATGGGTGTCTTTATCAGCATTAACCCTGATGCTCATAGTATCAATGGTCTTAACAATATTACATATGGAATAAATATGGCTCAAAAAGGCCTTTTAAACAAAAATCTCTGTTTAAATGCTCTAGGGCTTAAAGAGTTATTGAATAAATTTCATACAAACCGTATCTAATAAATGATTAAAGTACTAGTAATAAGATTTTCGTCTATAGGCGATATAGTATGGACAAGCCCGTTTATCAGATGTTTAAAGAACAAATTTAAAGATAATATAGAAATACATTATTTAACCAAAAGGCAATATAAATGCCTTGTTGAGGGAAATATCTATATAAACAAGATTCATCTGTTAGAAGATCATAAAAATTTATTCCAATTAATTAAATATTTAAAAAAAGAAAACTTTAATTATATAATAGATTTACACAACAAACTAAGAAGCATAATTGTTAGACTCCTGCTATTAAAAACAACTTATAAAGTTAAAAAAAATAGCCTCGGACGATACCTGTTTGTAAAATTTAAAACAAAAGTATTTTTAGACCAAACACACTTTGTAGATAAATTCATACGTACTGCAAAACCATTAGGTATAAAAAACGATGGCAAAGGTATAGACTATTTCATTCCTGAAAACACTAAACTACACGATATAAAATTTGACAAATACGCCGTATACATAATGAGTGCAAGTACTTTTAACAAAAAACTAAATCTAAACAAAGCCATTGAGCTATGCTCAAAAATTAAATATAACATAGTACTTATAGGTGGGCTAAGCGAAGTTGCTCTAAGTGAACAATTGCAGTTACAATTCCCTAATAAGATTCAAAATATGGTAAATATTCTTAGCATTAATGAATCTGCTGCAATAATAAAAAATGCTAGTGAAGTATTTGGACATGATACTGGTCTAACGCAAATTGCAAGTGCATTCCATAATACTATATACTCCATTTGGGGAAGTACTTCACCAAATGGAGTATATCCTTATTGTAAAACACCTATACTTATAGAAAATCTATTACTTAAATGTCGCCCATGCTCAAAATCCGGATTAAACTATTGCCCTAAAGGCCACTTTAAATGCATAAACGATCTAAAAATAAATATATAAGAACATGGTTAAACAACCTGTAATAGTATTAACAGGACCAACAGCTTCTGGTAAAACTAAACTGGCAGCCAATTTAGCCAACCTGATAAATGCAGAAATTATCAGCGCTGACTCCAGGCAAATATTTATAGGGATGGATATAGGAACAGGAAAAGATTTATCAGATTATAATATCAATAACAATATTATAAAAACACATTTAATAGATATTAAACAAATTGGAGAAGATTTTAGTGTATGGGAATTTCAAGAAACAGCAGAGAAAATATTAAGCAATATTAACAACGACAAGTATAGTATAATATGTGGCGGAACAGCTTTTTATATTAAAGCATTAATAAAAAATTATGAATACACGCAAATACCCCCAAACAAGGAATTAAGATCTTTATTAGAATATAAAAGTATTAATGAATTAATAACAATTTTTAACAAAACTAAAAGTATATATACTAACCTGGCTGATACAAGTACTAAAAGGCGCTTAATACGTTCAATAGAAATTGCACAATTTTTGAGTTATAAAAATAATATAAAAATTAACGATATAAATAAAAAGCACACATTTAAAGTATTCGCTATAAATGTAGACAAAGAAACCAGACGAAAACTAATATTAGAGCGCTTAAATTTTAGATTGGGAACAGGACTTATCGAAGAAGTTGCTTATCTTCTAAAAACCAATTCACACAATACAATAATTAATTATGGATTAGAATATAAATATATAAGTTTGTATTTGTTAGGCAAAATTAACCATAAAGAAATGCACGAACAGCTATACATACAAATATGCCGATATGCTAAACGCCAAATGACTTTTTTAAGACATTTAGAAAAGTCATCGATAAAAATTACATGGATACCTTATGAATGTAATTTAAACAAAAAAATGACATTTATTACAAGCCTCTTATAGAAAATATTTATATTGCGAATGTAAAATATTTAAATACTCTAAAAACAGATTATAAATGAAATATTTATACTTATATATATCTTTATTATTACTCAATACAACTTCTGTTTTTGCAAAAGGAGCTGAATCCCAACCGACTATAAACTTTGAGCTTGATAATAAGCTACTGTACCATAAAGCATATGATCTATCAGAATTATTATTCGATCCGGCTAGCGGCAAGTACACATTTATCAAAGACGAAAACCGAATTTTCCCGGATTTAGTTGGGAAGGTTCGCCTTAACGGTAATATCAATAGCATATATAAAAATTACTCTAAAAAAAATATCTATCAGGTAATAGTTTTTAGCGAAGCAAAAAGGCATAAATACATAGATATCAATATCAATAATAAGGATCATTCAATACGAATCACACCTAAATGCCCTAACAACGCAAGTTATAATTGTACCATAAAGCAAATTACTATTACGGATCCTAATTTTATAGTTTATGATACCGGGGTACACGTTGGGATGACTTTAGACGATTTAATTTTATTTTATGGCAACACCTTAAACCTTATTTGGAAGGATTTCAACCTAGCGGTAAAAAGCGATAACGGAATTTATTTTATATTAGACACTGAATCGATCCCTAAATCGTGGTTTAATAATAAAAAAGGCACATTGAATACCTTATCTTTAAAAACTAAAATTAGAGCAATTTATTTAACTGCTATTTAAATAGTGTAATTAGCTATCGGCGATACAGATTGATCGGTAAATTGGTTATTCATATATTTAAAATAAGCTGTAACGGCCACCATAGCAGCATTATCAGTGCAATATTCTAATTTAGGTATCGATAAAACCAAATTATATTTATATGCCAAATCTTCTAGCTCTGATCTCAGTAGCGAATTAGCACTTACTCCCCCTACTACACCAATATTAGTAATATTAGTAAGCTCTATTGCAGCTTTTAATTTATTAATAACAATCCTTACAAGGGCTGCCTGATACGAGGCGCATATATTAAAAATTTCGTTATCAATAAAATATAGATCTTTACGTATTCCTTTTTTCAGGAAATAATATAAAAAAGTTTTTATACCACTAAAACTAAAATTTAAATCAGGGACTTTAGGTTCAGGAAAATCAAATATAGCTCTACCTCGTTTAGCAAACTTATCAATAATTGGCCCCCCCGGGTAGCTTAGGTTCATCAATTTACAAGCTTTATCAAAAGCTTCTCCAATAGCATCGTCCAGGGTTTCCCCTATAACTTCCATAGTAAGGGAATCGGTAACTTTTATTAGCATAGTATTGCCGCCACTAACTAACAAACATAAAAAAGGAAATTTAGGGTCATTATCTCCATCTACGAATAAGGACATAACGTGAGCTTGTAAGTGGTTAACTTCTATTAAAGGTAAACCAAGCGCTAAAGCCATAGATTTTGCAAAACATGTTCCTACTAATAACGATCCTAATAATCCCGGGCCTCTTGTAAAGGCTATCGAATTTAATCCTTCCCGGCTTATACAAGCCTCCTTAAGGGCACTATCAACCACACTAACTATATTTTGTTGGTGCAACCTGGAAGCTAATTCCGGGACTACTCCACCATAATCTTTATGGTCGCTTTGTGAAATTGTTTTTAATGAAAGTAATTTTCTACCTTTAATAACAGAGGCTGACGTATCGTCACACGAAGTTTCTATTGCTAATATTATGGGATCTATTTTTGGCATAATTATTTACTATTTTATAGATATAGATTAGTAAATTTATCAATATATGTAACTACGAAATCAATTGTTATATATTAATTTGCGACTTTACAGTAAAATACAAATAAAGATTTAGCATTTATAAAAATTCATCTATTATTTAAACGAATATTAACAACGCCAAACGCGTGAAAAAAATATTATTAAAAACTTTAGTAATACTATTAATTATTGTATTTGCCTCCATTATAACATTTAAAATTCCGATAGTACAAGAATGGTCAGCACAAAAAATAGCTGAGCTAATATCTGAAGATTTAGGGGTTACTATTGGTGTAAACAAAGCATATATAAAATCTTTAAACAACCTAAGTCTAACAAAAGTATACATAAATGATAAAACCGGCAATAAATTAATATATGCAGACAGTATAAATTTAGATATAAAATTGCTTCCTATAATATCCCGAAGACTTATTATAAACAATATAGAAATAAACGGAGCAGAATTTAATCTCGAGGAACTAAAAGACGAAAAAAAACTAAACTTACAATTCCTTATTGACTACTTTTCTGCAGATGCAAATAACAAATACAAAATAAACAAAATAGAAATCAAGAATCTGTCACTAAACAATGTAAACTTTAAATTTACAAACAATAATGCCCCGGCAATAAAAGAATTAACTAAAAACAATATAAACTATAACGATATAAACATAAGTAACTTAAACTTAATAGCACATGATATATCAATAAATACCTTAACAGACCGTATAAATGCATCAATAGATAGCTTATCTTTTAAAGAAAAAAGCGGTTTTAAACTAGATAGCCTGAAATCGAAACTTCTTTATACTTCAAATAATCTTGAGTTTACAAATCTATTATTAATTACTCCTAACAGCTACATACAAGACTACGCTTCTCTATCCTACAACAACCCTGCTGATTTCGAAGATTTTCTAAACAAAGTATCACTAAAAGTAAATTTTACTAACTCTTCAGTTTCTTTTGCTGATATTGCATTTTTTACGTTTGCACTCAATGGTAACAGGCTAACTCTTGACAATGTTAATGGCCTCATTAATGGGCCGGTAAATAACTTAAAAACAAAGAGGTTACAAGTAGATAGTCATCAGGCAAAATTCGATGCAGCTATAGAGTTAAATGGCTTACCAAATATCTATAAGACATTAGTAAACATTAACGTTAACAAACTTTCTATAAGTAAAGCATCTGTAAGTAAAATATTATTTGATATAAGTAAAAATTTAAAACCAGCCATTCCGAAAGAACTAGACAAATTTCATGAAGCTTCACTGTCAGGAACTATAACAGGAAAGCTGCTAAGCTTCAATACCACAGGTATTATAACCAGCAAACCAGGGAATTTAAATATAGATATTAACACAGAGATACTACCTGAGCAGGCAAGCTTTAATTACAACGGAATATTTAAATCCACAGAATTTAACATAGGGTATATATTTAATAGTAAAGAATTCAAAAATGCAGACTTTATAGCTAGTATAAATGGTAAAGATATATCAGAAAATCATGCGGTTTTAAATACCAACCTACGATTAAATAAAATTGACTTTCGTAACTATAAATACAAAAATATTATTGCAGCAGGATCATACAATAAAGGTATTACAAACCTAAAAACAAAGATTAATGATAACAATATACAAATACAGGGCAATTTAGAGCTTAACGCAATAACCCAAAGCTTACAAATCAATAGCAATATAACTAATGCTAATATCAACAAACTGCATTTATACAAAAAAAACACGCTCTATGTATCTGCTAAAATACATAGCAAATTAAACTACTCTAAACTAGATATCGATTCTATTTATGGCGACATCCAGGTTAATAACCTATATATAGACAATAAACCTCAACTATCATATGATAACGATTTCGTAATCGATAATATTAAAATCAACATAGATAGCGGTTACAATACAAATAATAAAATTTTTAATCTAAGCTCTAAATTACTAGACTTCAAAATACAAGGATCATACGATTTCAATAAAATATACAAAGCTATTTCTAACATATATAATCATCATATGTCACCAGAGAAAGCGCTTTACTATAACTATAACCAAAACTTTAGTTTTATTGTCAAGATCAAAGACATAGCCTATTTAACGGATATATTTTTACCACAACTTGAAATAGCTCCAAATACCGAAATCACAGGGGTGGTAAACACGCAAGATCAAATATTCAATTTTAATTTTAACTCAAAACAAATAAAATATAACCAAAACTATATATCTAATTTAATAATAAACCAAACATCCAGCTTCAACTCTTTAAACGTAAATATTAAATCTGAAGGTATACTTATAGGTAAATCATATATTAATAGCATAAAAACTGATTTCAATGTTAAAGATTATCAGGCAAAATGGATACTGGATTTTGCTGGCAAAAATCCAAATAACGATCATATCTATCTTAATACTCTAATAAATTTTTATGAATCTGGATTTAAATTAAACTTTATAGACTCTAAAATAAATATAGCAACTAACAACTGGAACTTTAATAAAGAATCATCAATAGTAAAATTAGATGATAAGATTATGTTTAATAACATATCTTTACTTAGCCAGGAGCAATCCATAATAATAAACGGGATAGCATCAAAAAATTCTAAAGATATAATTAACATAGAATTAAAAAATGTAGATGCCTATAAACTTACAATGATTCCTAACTTACTTAACATTAATTTAAAAGGAATCATAACGGGAAAAGCATCGATTGCATCTACCTTATCATTGGCTAAAGTTAACTCTAACTTCAATGTAAAAGCCTTAGAATATAATAATATACCTCTGGGGGAAGCTACATTTATAAGTTCATGGAACCCTATTGAAGAAAGCATAAATTTATCCGGCTACGTAACTAAAGACAATAAAACTATAGCTAACCTTATAGGTAAGCTAATGCCCAATAACAGTTCTAACAACATCCATGTAAATCTTAACTTAGTTAATTCACCAGCTTACATCCTGGCCACTCTAATACCAGATGAAGTATCTGAAATATCAGGAGATCTAACCGGAGAAGTATTAATACAAGGTAGAATATTAAACCCAAACATAACCGGCTCTATTAATTTAAATAACGTGGCATTTAAAATCAACTCTTTAAATACTAAATATCTAATAAACGAAACTATAGAACTAAAAGATGGGTCTATTATATTTAATAATAATAAAATAACCGATACAAATGGCAATAAAGCAACTATCCAAGGAACTATACAATTAAAGAAGGATATTACAAACCCGGAAGTAAATTTAAATGTCAGTGCCAATAATTTTATTGTAATATCTCCAGATATAAAACAAAACTATAATTTTTATGGGACGATACTAGCTACAGGAAAAATAACAATAAAAGGTAGCGTAAAAGACTTAAAAATAGACGGCTACCTCCATTCAAATGAAAAAAGTAATTTAACTATGTTAGTTAATAACACGTCTAAATCTAATGAAAACTTAATAACCTTTACCCCATTTTATAAATCAGATAAACAAAAATCGATAAGGGACGATAAAAAAGCCCCAAAAAACGACATAAGCATAAAAATGCTATTTGATATAGATAATAACTCTGAATTAGTATTATTATTAGATCCCCGGACTGGTGAATTTATAAAAGTTAAAGGTCGCGGAAGTATCAACGTCAATTACAACACTAAAGATGAAAACTTGCAGCTATACGGTTTATATACAATAGACTCGGGATCATACAATTTTATTTCCGGCATAATATCTAAGCTATTTACTCTTGCCCCAAAAAGCACCGTAAGCTTCTCAGGGGATCCTTTTAATACAATAATAAATACAAAAGCTATTTATACATTATATACCCCGCTAGAAAATCTTTACAAAGAAGTAAAAATAACAGAAGAAAATAGTATCAATCAGAATCGTAGCGTAAAAGTAAACACAATAATACATATACGCGGCAAGATAAGAGATATCGAATCTAATTTTTCTATAGAATTTCCAAACGACTCTCAATTATCATCAGATATTTTTGGATCGTATCTGGCCAATAAAGATAATATTACAAAGCAAGCTATATCGCTAATAATGACAGGTAATTTTGTAGCTGGTGACCTAAGTACAAATACTGTAAATCAATTTATCACTGATGCCCTTTATTCAACAGGGGCAGACATATTATTCCAGCAGGTAAAAAATATATTTACCAATATAATAAACATAGAAAACATAAAATTTAATGCCAAAATAACGTCTTACTCTCAAGAAATCGGATCCAACATAAGCTTATTTAATAATAGACTTATAATAGCCGGTAATGTTATAGCAGGGTCCAAACCTAATAACAACGAGAAAGACGAATCTTTAAAAAGAAATAGTCACGGAATAACCGGCAATATAGAAATAGAATACTTAGTAAATAAATCCGGGACTATAAGGTTAAAAGTATTCAATCGATCTAATGACTATTTAACCTCATTATTTTTTAATGAAGCCCTGTATGCCCAAGGTGTAGGGATATCTTATACTCGCGACTTCAACTCTATATTACAATTATTTCAAAAATAGAAACCTATAAGTTTATCTGTCTATAGATTTACCTGTCATAGGTTTTTTTAACAAATATAAAGCAGCAATAGTACCTGGCAACCAGCCTAAAATCCATAAAACAAGTACTATTAGAACTGTTTCAACGCCTCTATCAATCACGGCTATAGGCGGGAGTATTAGTGCTATTAGAGATCTAAAAAAATTAATATTTAATATTAAACTTAATAACAAAGCTAAAAATACTAATACAACAGGTAAAATAAAGACATACCAAAATACACTAAAAATTATATGCATAAGTCAAATTTATAATTTATTAAAAAATGCTACTTGATTGCAACCAGTTATTATTTAACTAAAATCGTACCATCTACTTAAATAATGCCCTAATTATAATATAATACACAAATTAAAAAAAAATATAAAAAATATTATTTTTTTACTATAAATAATGTTTTAATTTAAAATTATTGTTTATATTTGCAATATTGGTTTGGTTTAATTGTTGAAAAGTCCATACCCTCCCCGGGTAGGACTTTTCTTTTTTTTGTTATATTAGTATAGTTAAATAAATACATTCTATATAATAATTATCTATATCTTTTATTTCCAGTTAGTACTTATATTTAGTTTAGTTTTATGAAATCTTTAATATTTCATTTTGGTAAGTATTGCTTATTAATCGCACGATCATTTAGTCCACCCGAAAAATTATCGGAATACTGGAAAGAAATAACCCGTGAAATGGTTTCAATAGGATACGGATCATTATTTTTATCAATATTCACATCCATATTTTTGGGAGCTGTTACAATAGTTCAGGTTGCTTTCCAATTAACCAATGAATTTGTATCTAAGACAACGCTGGCAGTAGTTGTAAGAGACTCGGCAATATTAGAATTAGCTCCAACGATGACATCATTAGTATTAGCTGGCAAAATAGGCTCCAACATATCTTCGCAAATAGGTACTATGCGCGTTACAGAACAAATAGATGCACTTGAAGTAATGGGAATAAATACCAATAGCTATATAGTTTTACCAAAAATTATTGCGGGAGTAACGATGATACCAATACTTGTCATAATATCAGCTATTACGTGTATATTCGGCGGGTATATAGCCGGGTCTATTTCTGGCGCTATAGGCGCAGATACTTTTATACAAGGCCTAACAACACATATCGACAATAAAATAATAGTAGTATGTATAATAAAATCTATAGTTTATGGATTCCTAATAACAAGTATACCATCTTACTACGGTTTTTATGTAGAAGGAGGTGCCAGAGAGGTCGGTAAAGCGGGAACTCAATCAGCTGCAGTTAGCTGTATAACAATATTAGTAGCAGATTACTTAATTGCTCAAGCCTTACTATAACTCACGCAAAAATACGGATATGATACAAGTAAACAACCTGGATAAATCATTTAACAAAAAGAACGTCTTACATAATATTAACTTTTCCTGTAAACAGGGAGAAGTAACTAATATCATAGGCGCAAGCGGATCTGGCAAAACTACCTTATTAAAGATTATGGTTGGCCTCATTAAACCTGATTCAGGGAATATTATTTACGATGGTGCAGATTTTACAGAACTTAATTTCAATCATAAAAAACTGATTAGGCAATGCATCGGCATGCTATTTCAAAGTTCAGCTTTGCTAGACTCGCTAACAGTACAACAAAATTTATTGCTGCCGTTAAATATGTTGTCTAATCTTAACAAAAAAGAAAAACTTTATAGAATAAGGTTTTGTTTAGATAGAGTAAATCTTAAAGACGTAAGTAAAAAATATCCATCCGAGCTATCAGGAGGAATGCAAAAACGTGTCGGCCTGGCTCGAGCAATAGTAATGCAACCAAAATATCTATTTTGTGACGAACCCAACTCAGGTTTAGATCCATTAACTGCTAGCATCATAAACAATTTAATAAAAGAAATAACTAAAGATTTTAATACAACCACGCTGGTTATTACCCATGATATGAATTCCGTTCTGGAAATAGGCGATAAAATAATATTCCTGCATAAAGGCCAAAAATGGTGGGAAGGCAACAAAAATAATATCCTAGATTCTAACAATTTAGAACTAAGCGAATTCGTGCTTAAAGGCTGCTTAGTAAACAAAATAAAAAATAACTAAAATGCTAATAAAAGCACTATCTCCTGGCAACTGGCACGATTACGAACTTATAGACTGTGGAAATTTTGAAAAGCTGGAGCGCTTCGGGAAATATATATTAATAAGACCCGAACCACAAGCAATTTGGCCCAAAACGGAGCCAGAACAATTTTGGCAAGACAGGCACCATATAAAATACATAGCCCAAGGGCACAATACAGGTAAATGGGTGAAAAAAAGTAGCGACATAGCTGATAATTGGACCATTAACTATGCTAACAAAATTGTTAACATTAAAATAAAACTTGCCTTAACATCATTTAAACATGTAGGTTGTTTCCCTGAACAGGCCTGTAACTGGGATTACCTAACCACTACAATACCAAAAATACAAAACCATAATCCTAAAATTTTAAATTTATTTGCTTACACAGGCGTTGCTAGCATAGTAGCAAGTAAGCTAAAAACTGAAGTATGGCATGTAGACGCTGTAAAACAAGTAAATAACTGGGCTAAAGAAAACGAAAAATTGTCTCAGGCAAATAACATACATTGGGTCCAAGAAGACGTTATTAAATATTTAAAACGTTGCGTAAAAAGGCAAGTAAAATTTAACGGGGTAATAATGGATCCGCCTGCCTATGGAATAGGACCTAACAAAGAACGCTGGAAATTAAACGAAAACATACAGGAACTCGTAGCTTTAGTAAGCCAGGTTTTAGATAAAGAATATTTTATTATTTTAAACTGCTATGCTCTGGGTATGTCTGCATTATCCATCCATAACCTATTAGCATCGAACATAGATAAACAAGATAAACTAGAAATAGGAGAACTTTTTTTACCAGATATTAAGAACTGTAACATGCTACCATTAGGCGTATATGGACGAATATCTAATATTTAAAACCATAAAATACATTTCTGTATTGGTTTAGATATTATCAAAACATTATTAAGGAAATGTATTTTATTTACTTAAAAAATTTCTTATAAAGATAGTACATAACCCATCTATAAATACAATTTGCGCCCTACAATGACTAAAATTCTTTCTATAGGCTTATTAAACTTTCTATACAAACCAGAATAACTAAATTCTAATAAATAGAAAATTCTTCGGCTCAGGATTCTTCTGTAAAATTAATTCTACAAACACGATGGTAAATAACTGATACTCCAAGGCAGCCTCTGGTACAAAAAAGGGTTTTACTTTGTAACTCTACTACTCCCATGCTACATTATTTAATAATTTAATGTAACAAATACAAAAATGATACAAGTTAAAGTTGCTTATAATATTAACCCAAAATTATTCTAAAACTAAGTATAGCTAATTTTTAATAACACTTTATTAATACAACCGCCAGTAGCACATAAGCTAGTAACGTTATTCATTAGTTTTTTACTAAATCAACTTATAAATAACGTTACTAGATATTATATTATTTACTTATAAGTTCTAGGTTCTGCTTCCCAAAGATATTTATCATCGTAATTATCTTTATTAGCCGGATTATATTTTTCTCCAAATAAAACCATAGGTCTATCTCCGTATTCTTCTTCATTTACTCGTATAATACGATCAGTACCTCTATGAACTAGCAAACCTCTGGGATGCTTACCCTCTCTCCTACATTCAATAAGAATAAATTCGAATACACCTGCATTAGCCGAGTTATCAGGATCTCTAAATAATTTTAATGGATAAGTCTTTCTTTGTCCATTATCTGATCTATAATCTTCAATGTCTATAGCCAAATCTCTCCACTTGCCCCAGCCAATTTTATTAGATATAGCATAAGTCCATCCGCCATATTTTGGCAATAATAATACTGACCTAAAAGACCATTGTTGTGCGTGTTTCCACATTGCACCGATAAACCATCTATCTAACCGTGCCCGAGCTCCATCCCATGTACCAGCTAAAGTTCCTTCAGCTGTTAATAACTTTTGATATTTATGGTTGTACAATGTTACTTCCCTATACAAAAATGTTTCTAGTGTAGTGTCTTTACAAGCTTTATCTACAACATACATACTTTTATCAGACCCTAATATATCAGACCCTAATAATAGATTGTTGTACATGCGACTTTTACTACTGTCTAAGCTTATATCCTCTTTACTGCAACCTACAATAAATGCCAAAACTATAATTATAAGTAAGGTATTTTTGTTCATATTTATATAAATTTTGTTAATTAAAAAATATTTTATATGTCTATTGTATTTATCTATATTTTGAAAATATTATATAGACCAATTAATAACCGGAATAAGCATAATATTAATTATTTCCTGCCTCTAGGTTCTGCCTCCCAAAGATATTTATCATCGTATTTATCTTTATTAGCCGGATTATATTTTTCTCCAAATACCACTACAGGTCTATCTCCGTATTCTTCTGCATTTACTCTTACAATACGATCAGTACCTCGATGAACTAGCAAACCTCTGGGGTGCCTTTCATCTCTCCTACATTCAATAAGAATAAATTCAAATATGCCTACGCTAACTGAGTTATCAGGCTCTCTAAATAATTTTAAGGGATAGGTCTGTCTTTCTCCATTATCTGATCTATAGTCTTTAATGTCTATAGCCAAATCTCTCCACTTGCCCCAGCCAATTTTATTAGATATAGCATAAGTTAATCCACCATATTTTGGCAACAATGATACTGACCTAAAAGACCATTGTTGCGCGTGTTTCCACATTGCACCGACAAACCATCTATCTAACCGTACCCGAGCTCCATCCCATGTACCGGCTAAAGTTCCTTCAGCTGTTAATAACTTTTGATATTTATGGTTGTATAATGTTACTTCTTCAGAGTTAAACAAAGATTTTGCCCTCATCTGACAATATTCATCTAAAACATACATACTTTTATTGGGCTCTAATAATAGATCGTTATATAGACGGCTTTTACTATTGTCCAAGCTTGTATCGTCTTTACTGCAACCTACACTAAACCCCAAAACCATAATTATAAATAATATTTTTTTGTTCATAGTTGTATAAATTGTGTTGATTAAAATGATTTATAGAATATTGTTTTTACATAATTTTGCAATATTACAAAATATCAACAATATTATAGTTAGTATTGAACGTGAAATATCTAAATAAATACATTATATTTTATATAACAACTAACTTAATACGTGCTATCTAAACATAACCATGATGATATGTAGGATATTTATTGGAATAATATTTTAGAACTATAACCACTTTAAAATATCATCTGTTAATTTGCTATAGGAAGCATTTTAGGGTTATATATATCTATATTTGAATACGATCATCTATAAACCAAATTCATATTCAAAAAGTTTATAAGATTTTTAACTTCTCTAAGTATGTACTTTTTATACAAAACATTAAAGCTTACTTTTAGAGATTTTGGAGATTGAAGTTTTAAAATAGTGCCTTAAGTTAATTTAAACGCGCTTTTTTATATTTTATGCTTCAAGTGATAATATCGTTTAACAGACTAATTTTAAATCTGTTTAATTTTTTATATAGGAATTCAGGTATTGAAATATCCGCTGCTATTTCTTTAAAAGAAAAGTATACAAAACAAGAGTATGAAGAGATCCCAAATCAAAACAAAGATATTTGGGTAGTTGATAAATCTACCAACTTAGATTATTACGTGCTAAAAACTAAATTTATTCAAGCAATTAATTAATAACCAAAAACCGGTATAGGCGAGGTGCAACTCGTCTATACTTCGCAATTACATTCGTAAAAACTCAATATTTATCGAATTTAACCTGATTTTGACACTGTCACAAAAAAGTTTAAATTTAAAACATAGACGGCCCTTTTTTCTGATTGTCCTTAATATATTGCTCTATTTCTCCTCTGTGTTTTTCAAGAAAATCATTTATAATATTTATACAAAAATATGATAGTGATATATTTTGCCCGGCCCTAAAAGGTATTTGACTGAGCAAAAATTTTAATTTATTGTATAAAATATCGTCTATCAAAAAAGTACGCCTTAATGGCAACGACGTCTTTTTTGTATATAAATCTTCAAGGTCAATAGTAGTTTTCTTTCCGTCACTCATAGTTAAAGTATTGTAAATTTTTCATTTGTAATTAAGTTACACAAAAAAGTTACTTTAAACAACTGGCAGGTCCGACTATTACGACATAAACGTGTAACATTTCAAGCCATTGAACAATGGACATCTCAAACCATATGGCGCTATTGTAACTTTCAAGAATCAGGCGAAACCAAAAAGACATCAGTGCAACCTATAGACATAATACTTATTCGTAATAGTTACGCCATAGGCATACATTTCATACGATTGTATTGCAATTTGCTTGATATATTGCCGCAATATGTGTATATTTGATACATATATTGCTATATAGATACATTAATCACTATTTATTTAATATGAACAACAAACGCTTTAAGATCCTACTGTGCTTGTGCGTACTTTTAGTTGTAACGAACTCTGTCGTTATAGCACAAAGCAACGACGGTATCGACTCCATAACCAACGGCATTAACGGAGTAAGTGACAAAATGGACGGACTCTACAAAGCTGTCAAAAAGTTTATCTTTTGGATTGCTGCGATAGCCAGCGTACCATTAATAGCGGGCGCCTTTATAACCATGCTCAACGGCCACCAGGAAACCTCAAGGAAGCTTTTTATGATTGTTGGGGGTATAGTAGCTTTTTTTGGATTAGTGTATTTATTAGAACTGGTATTTGAAATTTCAAAATAACAAAACACTTAAGTTCACCCATACAGCCTACAGGCTATGGTTCCTAAAAAACAGCTATGTTATATGGAGTATCTCTATCTGTGTAGCAATCGCACTAAGTTTTGTTATCATGGCAGGCCTTAGACTCCCTTTGCCTATAATAATACTCGCAGTGTTTCTGGAGGCAATAATATTTTTAGGTCGCCTAATATACGTCAATACATACCAAGGCAGATACTACTCAAACTACAAGGCCAAAAGGAAGGATTTCCCCGAAATTATGACTTTTTAATATATCATGGATTACAAAGATTATAACATTAAAAGCTTAACCTTTGCAGAAACGATCCCCGTCTTAGACATCATAGACAACGAAATCTGCTTGCTAAAAAATGGAGATCTGGCTGTATTAATCAAACTAGAATTGCCCGAAATATATACAGCTAGCAAAGAAGATTACGACACCATACACAAAAGCTGGACAAACGCCATACGATCTTTACCTGCACATACCTGTTTGCACAAACAAGATATATACTTTAAAAAAAATATATCCGAATCTCCGGAATTAGATAGCTTTAAAGACGATACATTTCTTAGCAAAGCCAACAAAAAACATTTTGCTAATCGTAAGTACATCGACCATGCCAGCTACCTGTACATTACCCAAAGTTCAAAAGCCACCAGAGGATCCTATAATTTTGGTTTCAAAGAATTAAATCTGGATATCAATTTAGGTTTAAGCACTAAAGATGTATTTTCATTCAAAAAGGGCGTCCATACATACATACAGCCATTCAGGCAAAGTATTCTAACATTCTTAGGCATTCTGGAGGGCTCAAATTCAATTAAAGCCCAGATACTTCAGGAAAAAGAAATACTAAACGCAAGAGGTCAGGGCATATACAAAAATTGGCTTTCATTAAATTTCAATCACTCGCCCATCTACGAAAGATTTGTATCTCATGGTGATAAAGTTTGGATAGGCGAACGCCGGTGCAATATTTTTGCCATCAACAAACTAACTGATCTGCCCGATGTTATCAAAACAACAAATACAAACGTCAATACCAGTCTTCCTGCCAGCATGTGCACGAACCTTGGCAGCCTATTAGATTGCGATCATATAACCAATCTATACATCAACATCGAAGACAAAGAACACACTATTAAAGAATTCAAAAAACAAATAAAGAAATATACCAGCTTCCTGCCCTTCAGCATTTATAATGAACTAGGCAAAAGAGACACAGAAGAATTTATAGAAGAGGTGCAGGAAAACGGCAGGGTGCCAGTAACATCGCATGCAAACGTAATGCTTTTTACAAAAAGTGAAGACGAGTTCATACGCAACAAAGCACTTTTACAAAAAGCAGTATTAGAATCAGGCTTCGAAAGTATAGAGCAATCGAAATACAATACAATGCTATACTGGAGCGCTATGCCGGGAAATGGCGCCAGCCTGCCAAAAGGAGAGATGTATTATTTATTTCTCGACCAGGCAACATGCATGCTAATCAACGATACATCATATAAACATTCTAACGGACCCTTTGCCATGCCACTCATAGACAGAGTTGAGGGCAAATTAGTTAAAGTGGATCTATCTGACGAGCTGTATTTAGCAGGTGCAATAAACAACAGAAATAAATTTATCATAGGACCGCCAGGTTCAGGCAAATCTTTCTTCATGAACCATATGCTAAGGCATTACTATGAGGGCGGCGCCCATACTGTTATCGTAGACATTGGGGATTCTTACCTAACACAATGCAAATTAGTGCAGGAAAATACTAATGGTAAAGATGGCTTATACTTCACCTATGAAGACGAAAAATCGATGCAGTTTAACCCATTTATTCCCGACAACCCCTATTACAGCGAAGAGAAAAAGGAAGCTTTAAAAGAGTTAATTATTGCACTATGCAAAAGCGAGGGAGAGCAAGCCTCCGATATAGAAGACACGATGCTAGACGTCCTAATAACTTCTTACGGGAAATTTTTAGATTGCAACAAGACTATTCAACCATCATTAGCTAGTTTCTGCGAGTATGCAGATACACAGTTTGAAGGAAAACTCCCTTTTCGTATGTCAATATTGATTGATTGCGAAGACGAAAAAGAAATGAAAACAAACCCATTTATCCCTGACAATCCACTATACAGCTTACATAAAAAAGAAACCCTTAAAGCATTAATCATAGCGCTATGGAAAAAAGATGGCGAAACCACATCTAAGTTCGAAGACACCATATTAGGACTACTTATAAATTCTTATGGATTTTATTTAGGCAAAAACAAAAGCATCAAGCCTTCATTTAATAATTTCTATGAGTACGCTGACACTAAGTTTAGGAAAAAACTAGCATCTATGGATACAGGAAGAACCGTTTTCGACATATCAAATTTCCTAACTATCCTTTCTAATTATTACAAAGGTGGAACTTATGATGGCTTGCTAAACTGCGATAAAGAATTAGACATAGCCAATCAAAGATTTGTTGTATTTGAACTGCGAAGCATTCAGGACAACCAGGAAATATTGCCCATAGTACTACTTATGATAATGGACCTTTTCACTACAAAACTATTTAAGCTAGGCATAGAAAGGAAAGTTATGGTTATAGAGGAAGCCTGGAAAGCCATTGCCAGATCTGATATGGCCGAATACATCAAGTCGCTGTACAAAACGGCACGTAAAAGCGAGGGAGAGGCAATAGTAGTGTCCCAGGAACTCGACGATATTATAAACTCAGAGATAGTTAAAAAAACTATTGTCAACAGTTCAGACTGTAAAATTCTAATGGATCTTAGCGGCTACAAAAATCGCTTTGACGAAGTGCAAGCGTTCTTAGGGCTAACAGATTTTCAAAAACAACAAGTACTATCTATCAACCAAAATAAAATAAAAGGGCTTGACCCATACAAAGAGACTTGGATAGGCCTAGGCGCGGCAAAAAGCGCCGTCTATGGCATTGACGTATCTAAAGAGGAATTCTACGGCTATAACTCGCGCAAAGACATCAAAGCACAAATAGAAGCCCTGGCCACAAAACATGGCAACAACACAGAAAAAGCAATTAAAGAATTATGTAGCAACTAAAACTATTGTTATGAAAAAATTCAAAAGAAATCAAAAAATAAAATCGTTTTGCAGCTATAATTATAAATTAACGATGAAAAAAATAATCCTATTAGGGATATTTTCCCTTGGGTCAGGCTTATGCATTCTACTAACAGCATGCAACCAAAGAGAGATTAAGGACATATACATATATGACCAACCACAGCTAAGCCTTAAGTACGATGAAAAGGACACTTACTACAAAGAATACCCTGTTTACCTAACTCTTAATCTAGATAAGGGCAACGGCATCGATAGCACGTATACTGTACGTCATGAAATAAAAACAGGCAAAGGAAAATTACTGGATGAAAACGACACCCTGCCAAAAGAAGTTATTACTCAACAGGAATCCTTAAAGCTTCAATATGTACCCCAAACACTAGGCAACCATACTATAGTATTTACCCTGGTAGATTCACAAGGGCAAGAATCTATGGTAGAAATGCAAGTAAAAGGAGTTAAAGAAAAAACTATAGCCTATCCTGAGTTTACAGCTAAGGTTACAGATGCCGTTGGCGATACATCGAGGCCAAATACATTTTATTATATGTGGCAGTCGGGTTACAACAACTATTACCGAAACGAAATAATAAGATATACAATATACCTAGAAGAGAAATTTATTGCTGATGAAGCCGTCAAATACGAATTAAAGGTAGAAAATGCTATGTCTCAAGATGCTATAAAAGGACATATTAAACTACGATATCAAGGCCACCAATATGCCAGATTTCCGGCTACTGTACCTCTTGACATAAAGGATATAAGAAGAAAAAAAGGCTTCTTTGATCTACATTTCGAATATACACCTCTAGAAATGAAACCATGCGATCCTAAATACGTACTACAGCCATTCAATACTACGCAAGCTTATAACCTTAGGATTTCAAATGGCAAAGAGGAACAAATCTTAACACAACCTTTTAATGTGCATTTAAGCGCTATACCTGACAGATGGTTTACTTTACAATTTAAGGGATACGAGTATCGTCATTATAATCAATATATGGGCATATACTTTAATATACAAACAAGCACTTGCTTTGGTCTACACTTGGCTGGTGGAGACAAGTTCCAGATAAAATTTGAGCCTCTAAACTATAGTGATCACGAGCTGACCTCGGCAGTTAACGCTAGTTGCCATGACCTAAGAATTAAATCAGGAGAAACAGGAATAATTAATATGGTTCAATATCAAAATATACAAAATTGCGAATATTTCCTATGGGGTTACCCTCCATATGGATCGAATAAACTTGTGCTTTACACAAAAGGGTGTAATGGCTCAAATTGTGACTTGCCAAAGGTACGCATAACAGTGACCGATAAAATAAGCGGTATATCACAAAGCTTTCTTGCAGATCGCCATCGTTAAAAAATATAAAACATTAAAACAACTATAGCTTAAAACTAAAACAACATGGAAACAAACAACAGAAAAATCAATGAAGCCTACGTGAGGGAAAATCTCCTGATTACAGATTTTATACCGGAGTACGGATACAAACAAATAACAGAGGATTTTAATAAGTACTTGGGAGAGCATGGTGACCCGAATAAGCCTGCGCCTATCGAATCAATATACTATAACGAAGAAACCGGGGGTAAATTAGCTTTGTGGAAATTAGCAGCCAGATATAAATAATCCAGCCATAATTATATCATACAATAAACTTTATTAATAATGAAAAATTTAATACTAATAACCTTATTTTCCTTTTGTTTAGCTTTTGGGTGCAGTAAAAGCGACCCTGTCAATTCTGATGGCAACGGGAATAACAATGGGGACAATGGGGACAATGGAAATGGAGGAGGTGGTGGAGGAATCACCACAGTAACGCCTAAGGTCATTATGGAATTTACCAGCGTGCCATCGAATGTTTCTTCAAGTGGAGTAACCAAAATAACAGGACTCATAACGCCTTATTTTAATGCACATTTAGGAGAGTTTGCAGCGACTATAGCAGAGGCAACTGTTAGCCGTGACATGCCGGATGATAGCACAGGCAAACCTTCAACACCTGCAATTCTAACTGTTTGCTACGCCGCCAATAAGTTTAAAACCCATATTATATCTCCTATTAGTAAAAATGAATTTATAATAAAACCTTACAAAATAGTTGAAAATTCCGAGAAGAAAATAGAAGCCCTGTATGGAGTGTCTACAGACATTATATCTGGCAAAGAGTATAGGTCAGAAACTACCTTTGTAGCCGACAAAGGTATTACGCTAACTATCAAATTCTATGTTGCAATACTATCTAAGCAAAACAAAGTGCTTGCTAAATCCCAAGAATTAAATAAAACTTATATCATCCAGTAATATGAAATACATATCTATAATTGCGTTTATAGCCTTATTATCTCAACCTATAATAACACTCGGCCAAGGGACCCCGGTTTATGACAATATGAATTATATAGAATCTGGGAAAACTTTAATAAAATCTATAGAAAGCCTAGCCCAACTAGAAGAGCAATATAAAAAATTAAAGCAGCAATACGAGCTAACCAAAGGACAAATAGACAAACTTAAAAGAATGTCTGAAGCAGTTATAAACTTTACTTCCGGCGAAGCTTTTATGGATAACCTTGAGAAACTCATAGATGAAACTAAAACATGTGGAGACGCCTTCTTCAAATCACGGCTAGTACTACAAGAATACAAAGACATGTTTCTAAAAGAACTTAACGAAAAACTAAAAGAACAACGCGACTTAATCGCTGAGCTGGAACTGGTTAACGATATTGGAAGCCTGGAGCTTTCAGATAGTGACAGGCTAAATTTGGCACTGAGAGTCTATGATAAAGCCAGAGAATATACAAAAGAAATTAAAGTATATAACGCTCGCCTATATGATGTATTAGAAGTTTTTGAAAGACGAGACGCTTGGAAAAGGATAGCTGCAAAAATTAATGACATAAAACTCTTTTAATGAAAATTATTATATAAGAGGCCACAATATTAAAGATTACAAACACATGGAAATAGTATCAAACATAGATATATCTACAATGCTGGCAGCATTCCTCAAAGGATTCACTAATTTCACAACGTGGCTTTTTGCTATTACAATGCTGGTTTACCTAATAATAAAAATTCTAGTCGACTTAAAAAATGGCTTTACAGTTGATCCCTATGTATGGGCTAAGCCGGTAATACTAATAATAGTGCTTACCAACTATAGCTTCCTGTTCAAATCAGTGAATATTATTTTTGAAAAAAAACCATCTGAGATAACAGAAAAAATAAATACAGAGTTAGCAAAAGGTGTAGAAAAAGCGGAGCTTAAAGCATATATAGCCAACCTAAAGAAACAGGAAGAGACAGAATTAACCAGCAATATAATTGCAAAAGGGATCACTCAATTCTGTTTAACTGTGCTGGATTTCTTAAACCAAAGCGTTAAGATAATCCTATTAGCTTTGCAAAAAATATTACTATCCATACTATATATCATGGGCCCATTTATCATAGCCCTGGATATGGTGCCAGGCTTAGGGAGTTCCATTAAAGCATGGCTTTTTCAGGTTATTACTATTTCACTATGGATACCGCTACTAAATATTGTATCTACTGTGTCTTTATCTGTAGGTAAAATTGCTGCTGACAACTTAGTATCAGCTAATATTAATGCGGGCGCATCTGTTGCTAACAGCGTTATATTTTTGGTGCTGTCGTCTGTAATAGCATATCTATCATACACCAGGGTCCCATCTATTGCTGCATCATTATTCGGTTCTAAAGGAATAGCAGGTACTGCTTTAGGGCAACGCATTATTGGCGATGCCGGCAGAACTACACATGCTAAAGAAAGTAAATTGGGGCAAAGTATTAAGCTCTCAAATCATGGACTTAAAAAGAGCTTACAATCCCTATCTGGGTTATTTAAAGGCAGCGAACACTTAAAACGTTAATCCTTAATCCATGAAACGAATAAATATTTTTACGCTGGAGCGACTTTACAAAAAAGCCGGTATCGCACTAATAATAATGAGCACTATATGTGCTTTAACTGTAGTTTTTTCTCTAATTCTGGTAACAAAATTCTATAGAGAAAGCAAACTAAACGTCTACATGCTGGACAATAGCGAAACATACCAACTATCACTAACCAAAGATGTGCTGGCAACCAGGACAGTAGAAGCAAGAGCGCAAGCATTGACAGTTATGTACTTGCTATTCAATTTATCGCCGGATGCTTACCAAATCAACAATAATTACAATCGCCTAATCGAACTATCAGGCGATAAAAGCTTAAGGGTATTCTATCATTCATTAAATGAAAAAGAAAAATTTTTCCAGCGCGTAATTGCTGAAAACATAACACAAAAAATACTTTTAAATATTGAAGATATAAAAGCCGCGCCCTACAAGAACGGGTTTTTAATAAACACAGCTGGCACAGTAGTAATTACCAGACCTTCAACCGAAACTGAATATAATGTAAAAGCAACCTTTTATTTACGACAAACCTTTAGAAGTGCAGCTAACGGGCATGGATTCTTAGTTGAAAATTTTAAACTAACTGACATAGCAAACAAAAAAGTAAAAAGCAGATTCTTAGCGGAAATAGTAGACTAAATAGCATGAAAAAGTATAAAATACCCTATTACATACTAATAACTCCGGGGCTTATAGTATCAATGTTTTACTATACTCTGGTTACCATATCAGGCATTGGAAAGGAGTTTTTAGGGGATATCTACGGGACCTTAATGACTTTTGCCAGTTATTTAAACGCCTTTTTCAAAGCCAATATCTTAGGCTATACGTATAAGCCGGGAGCATGTGCGCCAGCATTTCTGATCGTTAACATTGCCAGCATCAAAACCAGCCCTAACTATGATCCTATAAGAAAGCTTCGCACCGTGGCAGGCTTAATATTAGGTATTATTTTATTTTTCCTCCAGGCAGTATATGTTGATTCCCTTAATGATTATATAAAACTCTTAATGGTTGCTACCGTCTTGGCGTTGTTTTGCTATGCCTGCTTAAGCATAAAACGGTTCTACTCTAAAAATCTATTAAAATACTTTTTTAATGATGAGACATCACAGTTTATACAGCAAACACAAAAAATAGAAAATCCATACTCTGTTAACCTAGGAACAGAATTTATCTATAATAGAAGGAAAAGGAAAGGATGGCTAAATATAGTTGATCCATTTAGAGCAACGGCTTTATTTGAAATGCCCGGATCAGGGAAAAGCTATTCCATCGTACTGGAATTTATTCGTCAGTTTACAGAAAAAGGGTTCTCTTTATTGATCTACGATTTCAAATATCCAACTTTAACAGAATATGCCTATAATGCTTTCTGTCATTATAATAACCAGGGCGCCAGAACATTTCAGGTTATCAATTTCGACAACTTAAAAAAGTCGCATAGATGTAACCCTGTTAGTCCGGCTTTAATAGACACGATGGCAGACGCAAGGCAGGTTGCCAGCGTATTAATAGAAAACCTTAAGCAAAGCAATAACAATAACGGCGATTTCTTCACTAAAAAAGCTCAAACATTGCTTGCCGCATCCATTTGGTTCTTTAAAAACTATTCGAACGGCGCCTATTGTACCCTGCCACACGTCATAGAATTCCTGCTTTCAGATTACAAAAAAGTATTGCACGTGTTGCAAACAAATCAAGATGTTAAGCCTGTAGCTGATGAGTTCGCTAACACATTAGCCTCGTCACCAGCCCAAGCATCAGGAGAAATAGCTACTCTGACCTCTTGCTTAGAGCAACTAAGAGACAAAAACGCATATTGGGTATTAACAGGAGATGACTTTACCTTAGACATTAACAATCCTGATGATCCAAAAATACTTTGCATAGGCAACAACCCTGCGCGTAAAGACGCTTATTCGCCTGTATTAGCACTATATACTTCCAAAATAATGGAGCTAACCAATCAGCAGGGCAAGATGCCTTGCGGAATTATAATAGACGAGCTTCCAACAATGAAATTTAAGGACCTGGATAGTTTTGTCGGCACATGCAGGAGCAATAAAATAGCAACCCTGCTTGGCGCACAAAACAAAGGTCAATACGACGCAATCTATGGCAAAACAAAAGCAGAGTCATTGCTAGATTGCTGCAATAACCAAATCACAGGAGCTGTAGCAGGAGAAACAGCCGATCGTTTCACCAGGCTAATAGGCACAAGAAAAAATATTAAAGAAAGCTTTAGTACAAATAAAAATAGGGATAGCGAGGGCAAAAACACATCTGTTAGCATGGAACAAATCCTGCCAACACACAAAATTGCCGCTATGGATACAGGACAATTTGCAGGGAAAGTAGTGGATGACAAAGGATCGCCATCTAAGGGAATTTTCTTTGGCAAAATAATAACCGAGCCATTGGAAGAAACACATAATATGCCCGACTTCTATCCTGAACTGAATGAAGAAACCATTAATAGGCACTTCGATACAATCCAAATTGCAATAAATGATTTAATTCAATCACACACAGAAGAAAAAAAAGAAACAGTAGAAGATTTTTTACAACCAATCAAAAATTAATATGCAGCTTCTAATAAATCTTAAAAAAGTTAACGACAAGTATAAAAGAAATAAAACCGTTTATGCAATAGGCATTCTTGGTTCAGTAGCAACTTTAGCAATGATCATTTTTGGAATCCTGAACCTTTCAGGCTTTTACGACAAACAAATTAATACCACAGAACGGTTAATGCTTCCCGATCCTCTGGAACAAAGCCGGAAAACAAAACGGCAACTACAAGATGATCTGCGTGAGGATCGCATAGTAAGCAATAGGGAGATAGGCTCAACACTAGATGCCAACTATGGGGATACCTTAGTTGATACTGATAGTAAAATAATTGTCACCAGCCCGGGTAGCACTGAAAGCAACCTATATTCTGAATTAGGCCCAACCACGAACAACAATCAGGAAAATGCAAAAAAAATAGCTGACAACATATTAGGCGTAACCAATACACGAGACGAAAAATTAAAAACACTTTCCGCAGAACAACAAAAAGAGGCCACAATAGAAAAACTAAAAGAAGAGTTAGCTAAAACTACACTAGAGAAAAATTTAGCTCAAAACAAACTTAAAATACACGAGTCAATTAACGGCACCGGCAATAATTATGGCAATAATACCAGAACTGGAAATACAACGGGTAGCAATCATAGCGCCATGCAAGGACAAAGCAGCGCTAACGTAGCTGGAGTTGAGGCATACGGCCCCTACAGCCAAGTCGGGCAAGCAGTCAATGCTGCAATGCATAACGGAACTATAAAGACCCTGTCAAACGGGCATATTATTACAGAAGATGGCAAAATTAGTGAAGCTTACACCAGACAAGCAGGCCAGGGCTACATAACCAGTACCGCTAAACCACAAAGTGTTGCAACAAGGAGAAATACCATACCAGCCATAGTTGACAGAGACCATACATTATACTCAGGATCACTTTTACAAATCAGGCTACTTAAAGATGTTAACCTATCCGGCATCGTAGTTCCTTTAAACTATTACGTCTACGGCATAGTAAAATTCGCAAAAGAAAGAATATATGTAGATTTCAAAACTATAGAGCTAAACAATAGCATCGTAGACTTTAAAGCTGTAGTATACGATTATGACGGCTTACTTGGTCTGGATGCTCCGGGGACCGTAGCAACTGATATAGCTAAAAATGCCAGCGCACAGGCCATAGAGGGAACAAACGCCTCTGTATCAGGAGATGCCGAATCTATATTAGGGAACGCCACCGCAGCCGTTACAAAAAGTGCCGTTAATGCTGTAAAAAGCCTAAGCTCAATTAAAATCCTTGAACAAAAAGTTAATATCAAAGCCGGTCATAAACTATTCTTAGTGTTTTAAATATTATAAAAAAACCGTTTACTACAATGAAAAAGAAAGCAAAACATAATATAAATTTTTTCCTTTGGTCGGGCTTTTGCCTACTAATCGCAGCTTTTTTATTTATTTTGAGCGCTAAGGCTGCCCGCAGCCAGGATATCTATAGGTTCAAACCCATAGATGATATTAGTAAGCACAAAAGCTACAACATTAACATCAACAAAGATGCTTTTACTGTACTTATCTTCCCAAGGGAAATAAAACAGGTTTCTGTTTCCAGCAATAAAGTATCAGCGTTTGTAAGCGACCAACAAAGTAACATTGTTTTTGTACAAACTAATGATAACACCTTAAGCGAACCTAACCTAACCATACTGACTAAAGATCACAAACTATACAATTTTGTTTTAGATTACAAAAAATCCCTAAACAACTTTGTTTACACAATAGATAAAGAAACAGTTAAAGTAAAAGAGCATGGAAAAGACATCAAACCAGTAGATCCAAAAGATGAGTATAACAATATTTCGGGATTAGTACTTGCTAAGAAAAACAACCAATGGAACGTATCGAAAAAAGTTTTCGGCATAAGATTAACCCTAATAGGTAGCTATATTTTTAACGATACAATGTTTTTGAAAGTTAAAATCACAAATACTACAAAATTAAAGTATGATCTGGATGCTTTCAATCTATATGCTTGGGATGCATACGACGCAAAAAAGAGAGTAGCAAAAACAAAAATGCCCATACCCATATTAAACATCTACCCTAAGATCAACAATATAGGACCACGAAAAAGTGAAATAATAGTTATAGCCTACAAAAAAGTAGTTATAGCAAATAAAAAATCTATGTTCTTAGATCTTGCAGAGACAAATGGAGATAGATCGTTAACGATCCCTGTTAGATACAATTCTATTAAAAATCCTACCGTATTAAATTAAGATGCATCTTATCATGTTAAAAATAGAAAAAATATTAATTGTATTACTTGTATTAATCGTGGCTCTAATACTCATCATAACAAAGAAAAGTTATGGGCAACGCTATCAGGACGGATCATGGGGGTTGCAGGCAAGTATCTACCCCTATTACAATTTTACAGAAGCTTACAGAGATAATAAGTTTAAAGCGTTTAATCTTGGCTTTGCACGCTATGGATATAACTATACCAGATCAACAGGTGAATTATTTTACTCTGAAAAGAAAGTAATAACAGATTTTTATAAAACTGATATAAAAGAATACATAGCCAGCTATGGTTACGGCTTCCCAGTGATTGCAGTTTGGCAGAATTTTTTTAATGTTTTTGTTGATTTTGGAGCTTTAGTCGGATTCACAGAAGTGAAAAATTACGATGAGGTTAATGCAAATATAAAGTCGCCATTTAAACAAGGTGTCACGTTCGGTGCCTATGGACAATTAAATGCTGAAATGACATTATTTGATTTTCTTACTCTGTTCGCCAGGGCGCAATTAAGCTATAATGGGTTTGTTGTGTATGAGCGCTGGCCATTCTATCAGGGGTTTGGGGTGCGGATAGTATTTAATTAGCAAGTATTAGAGGAGTTAAAAGGCATTATCTATTTTTTAGGGCGATTTTTTTGATCTGCCCAAAGGGTAAGCAAAATAAATCCGCAACCATCTACCAGAGGAGGGCATCATGTTTATGGAATAATATTAAAGGAATGTATCCAAGAGTCTTTGAAGATAATAGATAATAAACTCAATCAAGATCAAGGATTTAAGATGGGCGTTTGAAACGCCCCGCCTCGCCTCATTATTTCAATTGCGCTTTTAATTGAATTCCTGATTGGCATACCTGCAATGTATCTTGAGTGTGTCAATTTATAATTAAAAAGTAATAATTTTGTAAACAGTATTTAGGTGCGCTATCTTTGTTCGTATTATGTCAAGCGATACAAGGAATGTGTAACTATCTAATTAATCAATTAAAAGTCATTATGAAAAAACTATTACTAATTATAATGCTCTCAACAGGCATTATAAGTTGCAACAAGGAACAATCGTTGCAGACAACCCCTAATAGCGAAAATCAATCGATTACACGCGGCTACCCCAGAACCAGGAATTACCTTATCAGCAATTGTTCTGATGTATACGGCAATGGCTATATTTATCCGGCGAGTAATAACGATATGGAGCGGATATGGCATAATGAGAGCGAGTTCTCGAATTCAAATTTTGCCTGGACTATGGAGTATATTGGCGATGGCCTTGTAAAATTTTGGATGCAAAAGGGCAAAGGTTGGTTTGAAAGACAGCGCGTATTGGATGTTGATTGGAGACACCCTAAGAGTGACGGATCAGTGAATGCTGTTGTGTACGAGTTACATGGAGGTCCTTGCCAACGATGGGAATTAATAGGCGCGAAAACTGCAAATAACGGGGTCATTGAGTATTTCCGAGGGGTGATGGTAAACAACTATACCGGTCAAATGCTGGAACTGACAGACAACGGAAGATACGCGTTTGCTATAGCACGGGGATTATATAAGGGGTCCGATGAAGAAAAATATTACCAGAAGCATGGAAATTTTAATAACTATTGTTATGGTGGAAGAAGCACGATATGGACTATCGAAAGATGGGATTAGCCATAAAAATTGCATCAAAGCTATTTTAAGCGTGATTTTGAATTCAAAATCACGCTTCTCCGCCCCCGTGCAATTTGAAAACAAAAAGGTGTAAGATATAGATATGTTTTTAAAATGATTGTTTGTTATATAAATATACGAATATTAATGTTATAACATTAATATCAAACAAAAGACCGGAGCCAACAAATATCGGTCTCGGGGGCATCATTTTAACGGGCATGAGCCTGCTGGTCATTTGTTCCGTTAGCTCTCACTTCCCGCTTAAAATACTATTCAGATATTGCTGCGATACGCCTGCCTCACTGCAAAAGCCGCTTTTATTAATAGCTTGTTGGTTAAAAAAGGTATGCATTTTCTGTACCTCTTGAATTATTAAAAACATATACTGCAAAAAGTATACATGTTTACACCTGTTAAAAATTATTCGATATTATCTAATGTTATTCAATATTGCTTAATAATATTATACATTAATATATTTTAATATTAGCTATATATTGTTTGATAATAAATTCAACCAGTATAGTTTGTACATCACCTTGGAGTATTTAATTTATTTTAGTTAGTGCATTTATTCAACTTATGTAATTAATCATGATAAATATATATATGATCAACAATAAAGGCGGGACCGCTAAACAACCTCTACCGCCTCTATAGGGTCGATACTTGCAAATCAGAGATATAAGGCTCTGTTGATAGACTTAGACTAACAATGCAATTTGACAAATACGCTTTTTACAGGTGAGGTAGAATACACTATTTATGATTCTTACAAAAAGAACATTGATGGCTTGCCAATAGAAAAGATTAATGACAATTTATGTTTGGTGCTGGCTTCGGAACGACTTGATTCACTGGAGATAGAGCTATCAGCTTCTATAGCCAGTGATAAAATTCTGGATAGGATTCTAAAAGATATGCGGATTATTTTGATTACTGCATCATCGATTGCCTCTGGCAAAGAACACGTTAACACTAAATGCATTAATTGCATGCGATTTTGTATTGATACCAGCCGAAGCGGAGCCATTAGCATACAAAGGAGTCGTAGCAATAGATACTGGGCCATTTATAGCAAAGTCAAATACAAGGAGAACAATTGCCAAGACTATTAAGGACGCCATATCTACGCATTTATAGGGCATGTTATTTGAATCAGACATAAGAATAGATGTAGCCATTCTGGAATCTCAAGCCTATAAGAAAACTATAATAGAATACTCCCCGGAATCGAACGCAGCAAAGGATTATTTGGAATTAACAAAAGAAATTTTAAAAAAAATAAAAAAATAAATAAAATGGCAAAAAAGGAATTTGATATGAAGAAAATCCAGGAAATGGCGCGCCCAAAGTATAGCGGTACTATCAACCATAATGGACCAAAATATATACCAAATGCGCCTAAACTATCTAAACCCCCTATTCAAACCACCATAAAAGTGTACAAGGAGGATTTACTAGCCTTAAAATTGATAGCATCAAAAAATATACTCAAAATTTGGCCGATGGCGTAGACAAAAAAATATCTATGGTGGATTTAATGGAAGAAATGGTTTCTTTAATGCAGAAAAAAAGCAATTATTCGTATTTTTCTGCATTAAAGATTGCAAGAAAATTGCAGGCCGGGTAGGGTATGGAGTACATACCTGGTTTTTTCTCAAACCTCCTTGCCTGACACACTACCGCAGCCACATTTCTTCTGCATTTTACACTATATTTTCTTATAGATTTGAAAGCTATATTAAATACACATTTGACCTATGAAAGAAATAACGTTTAAGGCTTCTTTTGAAACGGAAGAACAAATAAAAGCAATGAAAATACCTCTTAAATCCCTAGCTACAAAAACCAGTGAATCCCCCTATAATACCGAGTTTGTTAAAGAGCTCAGAGCTAGCAAAAACGATATCAAAAATGGAAGATGCAAAGAATTTAACAACATGGACGGACTACAAGAATACCTGAAAACAAAAAATGAGCTATAAAGTCAGGTTTACAGCCACTGCAGAAACACATTACGATTATTTCCTTAAGTCAGGAAACAGAAAAATATTAAAAAAGATATCTCAATTGCTTTCAGATATCCCAACAACCCCTATTCAGGAATAGGCAAACCAGAAGCATTAAAATATGAATTTTCCGGATGCTGGTCAAGAAGAATAGACAGGGAACATCGACTAATTTATGAAGTACAAGAAGAAGAAAAATTAATTACAATACTTTCTTTCAAAGGTCATTAGGATTAATCAAACGCCCCCATCCCCTCTCCAAACCACTGCAAACACATATATTTCATTTAAGGTCTTTTTAAGCCCTCTAAGGTCTGTCAAAAATCATTGATGATAATTTATAGCCTCGGCAAATAAAACAGAATACAGGTGCCATTACGTGCGAAACAGGGGGTATTGCAACCCCTATTCTGCAATAACAGGCAACAATTTATTTAATGTCTGTTTTGTTAACGGGAGTTTGCCCGTTAACACTCTCCTCACGTGGTCATAGGAAACTTTGGCTTCGGCGCATACCCCGCTTGCATTTATGCCCTTTCTGGCAAAGAAGGTCCGCAGCTTTTCCAGTATTTCATTGTTTGAATCCATTTGCAATTATAATTAAATCAAATCTACTTTGCCGAAAATATTTTGCTTTTGCTTGTAAAGATCCCTGCTTACTCCAGGCACCAAAAAGGTATGGATTATACATGCCTTAGAGGTGATGCCTGATCATGTCCATGTGTTTGCCGAAGCTACAGTTGATGATTCACCTGCTTTTATTGTTAGTCAGCTTAAGGGCTATTCTGCTTTTGTACTTAGGAACGAGTTTCCTTTTCTTAAGTCCAGATTGCCGTCTTTATGGACTAGAAGTTATTTTTGTTCTTCTGTAGGGCACATTTCTGAAAGTACAGTGAAAGAATATATTGAGAATCAGAAGAGAAGAGAAGTTAAGTTAATAATTTCGTTGTGTTTTTGCAAAGCGGCATAAAACAAGTGCCAATATTTCCAGCCTTTTTGTAAACTTTGCACTATATTTGCTATATGGATTTGAAAGACATTAAAGATCTATCTGATAATCTGGATCAAAAACAATCGAATGCTATCCTTGGATTGATAGATCAAAAAATTAATAGTGATATGGAAAAGGTATTGAGCGAAATAAAAACTATTTCCAGTACGTTGGGTACTGAAATCAGGGCGATAGACAACCGTTTAGAAAGTAAAATAGATGGCCAAAATCACAAAATGGATTCTCAGGGCCATAAAATAGGCACGCTACAAACTCTTTTGTGGGGCGTAATAGTAGCTCTTGCAGGACTTGTTATTACCCTGATATTCAAGTAATCGACCCCCTCCCCTTTCCAAACCACCGTAAACACATATATTTCATTTAAGACCATTTAAAGATCATCTAAGGCCTGTCAAAAATCATAATCAAAAAGAGCAGGAACCGCCCTGTCTTAAGGCGGGGGAGGAATGCGCCTGCTTACCCATTTCCTTTGAAAAAAATATATTTAATTGTATAATTGTAGTTACATGAAAATAACACTGCAAATAAAGCTTCTTCCTGATAAAGAACAGGAACACTATCTCCTTGACACTCTTCAAGAAGGCAATAAAGCGTGCAATTACATATCCCAAATAGCATTTCAAACAAAAACCTACTACAAATACAAGCTGCACAAAGAAGTATATACTGCTGTTAAGAGCGCCTACAATCTTTCCTCGCAAAATATAATAAGATGCATAGCAAAAGTTTCTGACAGCTACAAAAAGGACAAGAAAAAACAAAGGGTGTACAAGCCCTACGGAGCCCTGGCCTATGACAGTAGAATACTGAGCTACAAACAAGGCAATATAATATCCATATGGACCACAGGAGGTAGAATGAAAATACCTGTTGTGACCCACAAGCCTGAATACCTTTCTTACAATCGCGGCGAAGCGGATTTGCAGTACAAAAAAGGTAAATTCTATCTTCTCCAAACAATAGACATACCTTGCACAGAAGTTACCAAAGCATCCAATTATATAGGTGTAGACCTTGGCCAAAGAGCCATAGCCGTTCTTTGTGACGGACAGCAATATGCCTCCAAAGAAGTCCAAAGGATACGCAGACACTACTGTAAAATACGAGCCGGCATACAACAAAAAGGCACTCGATCTGCGAGAAAACTGCTTAAGAAAATATCGGGCAAAGAAAGGCGATTTGTAAGCATAACCAATCACACTATAGC
Organism: Candidatus Krakonobacterium acarorum; assembly: GCA_050311575.1. GTDB lineage: Bacteria > Bacteroidota > Bacteroidia > SolTP2 > SolTP2 > Krakonobacterium > Krakonobacterium acarorum. Next base: position 1,031,704 of record JBNOKO010000001.1, read on the forward strand.
TAAGCAAATAATAGAGAAAGCCAAAAGCCAAAATAAAGGGATAGCCATAGAAGATCTCAGTAAAATAAGACAAAGAGCTAAAGTCAAAACCAAAGTTCAAAGACAAGAACTTAACAGATGGAGTTTCTTGCAATTGCGCCGGTATATCACCTACAAGGCGGAAGCTCAAGGCATAGATGTACAAGTAGTTAATCCGGCTTACACAAGTAAGACATGCAATAAATGCATGCACATAGGCATAAGAAACAAAAAGAGTTTTAAGTGCACAAACTGCGGTAATATTGCTGACGCGGACGTTAATGCTGCTCAGAATATTGCCTATCGGGGCTATGTAAACAGCCATGAAAGATGGGATTTGTTGTGTTGTAATATACATAATCGATCTACGTCTAAAGCCTTACACCTTTAGGTGTCGGGTAAGTTTACAAGCACATCAAATATTTCGCTCTTAACAGTTATTATGACAATGACGATTCAATTTCAATATACAAATCAATAGACCCGGAAAATCTACCATCAGAGGATGGCATCAAAATAAAATACATGGAACTGAGAGTTAATAAAGGATTGATAGAAAGCATAGATATATTTGTAAGCAAACAATACAAGGACGCGTTGCTAAATACCTTAAAAACTAACTATGGATATACCAAAGGTAAAGAAGCAGCTTTTTGGAAATCAAACGATACAAAAATAGTACTATCGTACGCGAACGGGTATAGAGCCACCGACGTGGGCCGGGCTATGTTTGTATATACTGCTTTGAATAAGGTTATAGCTGGAGATAAAATAGTTACCAAATCTAATTGACACATTAACAATTAAAATACAAATGAAAAATCTCATTAAATACCTGCTAATCCCTAGTATACTTTTTGCTATGTGTTTTACCAGTTACGGACAAAATCCAACTAACAAAAAGACACATAAAATAGGTACACCTGATTATCTGTTAGTAAAACGAGGCTTTAAAATATTTAAGTTGGGTACACCTATAGAGCAATATAGAAAGTATGTAGTATTAGTAGCAGGTAGAGATGAGCATGGAGACAGCAGGTTGTATAAACTATTAACGAGTACGCATCCTGGCTTTGCTTCTATAGGAGATTCCATAGAAATAAATGATATTATTTTAGAAGAATACAATGGTATTATAGCAGGCATAAATGTATTGGTAGAGGCTAAGTATAAAGGAGCCTTATTAAGATCATTGCAGGCGGCTTATGGTCCCGGTTCTAAAGCAAACCCATATATTGAAAGATATACTTGGCATGCCTCTGGTAAAAAAACTGATATTTCTCTAACTTATATAGATAGCTATGAGGGGGGGGGGCATCTACACGGAAACGCATGGGCATTATTCCAAGATAATAACATTGCAAATAAACAGGAACAAGACGAAAAAAATAAGGCTAAGGAGACTGTCAAAGATCTTTAATTATAAGGCTGTCACACAGCATGCTAAAACAAAAGAGAATAAACCTTAATAGAAACGCAACCTCTACTCGCCATACCTTATAATTTTATAGCCTCATGTTAACATTTAAACCCCACTCTTACCAAGAGCACGCCATTAAGCACATTATCACTAATTGGCATTCAGCCTTATTCCTTGATATGGGTTTAGGCAAAACGGCTATTACGCTAACTGCTATCAACTATCTAATGTACGAAGACTTCCACATTGAGAAAGTACTGGTCATAGCTCCTAAACGAGTAGCTGAAACTACATGGAGTGCAGAAGTTAACAAGTGGTCACACCTTAAACACCTCACCGTGTCGCTAGTGCTGGGGTCAGAAAAGGAACGGATCAAAGCACTTAATAACCATGCTGATATTTATGTTGTAAATAGAGAAAATGTACCGTGGCTGACTACCCACTACGAAAATAAGCTACCTTTTGACATGCTGGTAATAGACGAACTTTCAAGCTTTAAATCACATAATGCTCTTAGGTTCAAAGCTTTAAGAAAAGTTAGGCCAGGACTTAAACGTATAGTAGGATTAACAGGGACGCCTGCACCTAATAGCTTGCTTGATCTATGGCCACAGCTGTACCTATTAGATCAGGGAAAGCGATTGGAGCCCACTATCACAGGCTACAGAAATAAATACTTTACCCCCGGGAGAACAAATGGACAGATCGTGTTTGATTATAAGCTTAAGAAAGGCAGCAGGCAAGCCATACAACAACAAATATCAGATATATGCATATCAATGCAGACTAAAGATTATTTGCAGCTACCAAAGCGTCTCTATAAGACTATAGACGTATATTTATCACCGAAAGAGTTAAAGCGCTACAAGGACTTTGAAAAAGAACAAATATTGGCTTTGGGGTTAGATAAAGACATTACAGCCGTTAACGCTGCCGCTCTCACTAACAAGTTAAGCCAGTTTGCTAATGGTGCTATCTATGATGAGAATAAACAGGTTCATGAATTGCATACGGCAAAGCTGGAAGCTCTTGGAGAGGTTATAGAAGAATCGCAAGGGAAAAACATTTTACTATTTTACAACTACAAACACGACTTACAGCGGATACAAAAAGCTTTTAAACATTTAAACCCTGTAAAATTAGAGAGCGAAAAAGATATAACCAATTGGCAACAGGGTAAAATAAAATTATTGCTGGCGCACCCTGCCAGTGCAGGCCATGGCCTCAACCTACAAACAGGAGGAGATGTCATAGTATGGTTTGCCCCCACTTGGAGCCTGGAGTTATATGAACAGGCTAATGCACGATTATACCGCCAAGGCAGGCATAAACCTGTTACCATTATACACCTGATTGCAAAAGATACCATAGACGAAATTATAATGCAGGCATTAGAAAACAAGGAATCAGGGCAGCGGAAATTATTAAAGGCCGTTAAGGCTATAGTTGATAACGCTTAAGTTGTAGCTTTTAGTTTTTGTGTGTGAAAAGTATACTATAACCTATGGTTTTTGTCTAAAATCAAGTATTTTTGATAAAGGATTTGGTATAAAATATAACCTCTATGAAGAAATTTTTGTTACTTGCCAGTATGTTGTTAACATTAAGTTTTAACGCTTTTAGCCAACAACCGGGTACGCCTGATTATCTTTCTGTAAAGAATGGTTTTAAAATTTTTAAACTGGGCGCATATATTCGTAACTATACATATTCCGTTAGGTTAATTTCAGATGATGAAGTCCAGAGGTATGAAATCACTGATCAAAATTTGCTATCTGTTGGTGATGGTATACAACTAAAAAGAATAGTGCTATACGTTAAGTACGGGCTGATTACCAATATACATGTTTTACTAGATCGTAAATACAATGAAAAATTCCTTGCTACTTTAATTGCAGCTTATGGCAGGCCGGACATTTTCAGTTCAGCGTCAGAAGCTTTTTCTTGGAGTAATACTAATAAATCGGTGAAATTAACTTATTTTGATAAGTATTATGATGATCAGAGCCTAGCTATATTTTCGAATAACTAAAGACAAGTGCAACCTGCCAGTTTTAGAGAATTTAGACACCTGTTAGGAACAATAAAGGTATATAGTAATTATTTTACCCTATATTTTTCATATTGTTTTATACAATTCTCTACCTCGTATATAACATCCCTTTGTTTATACCTGTCATTCTCAAAGATTTTAAAAGGAACCCCGGCTCTTTGTAAAACTATTCTTTTTATGTTATCACTATGCTTATCTATATTATGTTCTGTATCATGGTAGTCTATTCCTAATACCGGGTTGCCAAGAAAATCTATTATTAAAAAATCTATTGTTAGTATCTTATATACCTTTTGGGTTATTTTTACTATTTTATGCGATACCTGATCCCCTGATCCCATAGACGTTTCTATAAAAGCGGATAAATTTACATCTGATAATATTCTATACTTAGAGTCATAATAATCACTATTACAATACAGAGCTTTTAAAGGCTTATATATTTTACAGTAGGCCTCTTCGCGGTTAGTCCAATCATCACAATCTGTTTTCAAAGTATGATCGAAGCTTATCGCGTTTAAAGATAGACTTTGGTCTATTATATCTTTAATTTCCTCCCTTTTATTGCAAACTTCTTTAGATATACACAACATAAGAAAATTGCGCTTATAGTTTGAGATTAACATAGGCTCTTTATATTTTGCCCACCTACTACCAAATTTTAAGGCTAATACTAAGAAGATATTATACTTATTCGGATTATCTTTTTGCTCTTCAACTTTTAGGATGAAAAAATCTGCTGTATCACGGTCTATCTTTTCTGCATTATATTTACCAACTAATCTACTGAGATCTTCATTATGGTTGCCTACCCACCTACTTAGATAAGTACTTGTAGTTACTATATAATCGTTGTGTTTTTCTTGAATTAGTTCTTCTATGCTATCAAAAATAGAGAATAGGCGCGGATCAATAGGTCTAATCCTGCTGAAACTAAGATTTATATTATTAATAAGGAGGCCTTCAATATCTTGAATTGTTAAAGATTGGTTTTGTATTTTAATACTATCGGTAAAATCAGGCATAAACTCGTTACATTTACTTTAAAAAATAATTATAGTTAATAATAATACTATAAATATAAATAATATATACAATAATTTGCTTTATCATTAACAAATAATATTTTCTTAATACATATAATTGATATTAACTTATAAGTCTCCAATCGGGTGCGCTTTTATGCCTCTGCTCAGTTTTTTTGACACACTTTTATGCACTTTTTGCATTATCTTTGCTTATGGATTTAAAAGACATTAAGGATCTATCTGATAATCTGGACCAAAAGCAATCAAATGCTATTCTTGGCCTGATAGACAAAAAAATAGATAATGATATGGAAAAAGTGTTGAACAAAATCGATGCTATTAAAAATAGCTTAGAGGTTAAAATAGATGGTCAAAATCATAAAATAGATGCCCAAGGCCATAAAATAGGAACTCTTGAAAAACTTTTGTGGGGCTTGATAGTGACTTTAGCTCTCTTTGTAATCACTATGTGGTTGAAGCGATAAGCAATTCAAAGTATGGGGTGTCAAGATTTTGGATTAACCCCCAATCCTCTTTATTTTATGGACTTGCAGATGGTTACAGACAGCTGTGATCCGCAAAGGCTTTCCTTCTACCTCCTTTATTCCTCGCAAGCCAAAATCTATTTCTACAGAATCTCCTACCTCAAGACCGTCCGGTAATCTCCGGGTCATTGCTTGAAATGTTACGAGCTCCGGGGCAAGCGCAACACAATATTTGTACTCAAGCAGAAACAAACAGCTTTTTGACTCCTTCTTAGGCAATTTTCTGATAATACCTGTTATTCTGAATAGTTCGAATGGTTGCATTTGGTTTGATCTGTTTGTATACATTGTATATATACGAAATTGCTGCAATGTTTGGTTGAAAAAATCTCCCCCTACCCTTTTATAATACAACAAAAATACGTACCTTAGTAATATCCATAACTATATACAAACTACTATTACTCTAATGGATCAAACACTTAAACTAACTGCCGGTCAGGAGCGGTTCTGTGACCTATATCTATCTCTCGGCAATGCCTCACAAGCCTACAAACAAGCTTTCGCATGTAACAAACTAAAAGACACTATAGTTGCAAACAGAGCAGGCAAACTATTACAAACCCCGGAGATAAAAACCAAGATAGAAGAGCTAAGGAGGCAACTACAATCAAAAGCTACTATCACTAAGGAACATTTACTATCCGAACTAGAAACAATCATAAACGCTAAAGTAACCAACTACCTTGATTTCGATGGTAAAGATATCAACTATAAAGATTTTAGCAGGCTAAACGAAGACAAATTAAAAGCTATAGAGAGCATCAAACACGGCAAATACGGTATAGAGCTTAAGCTTCATAATAAATCAAGAGCTATTGAACGACTCTCTAAAATGCTGGGATACGAAGTACCCTTAAAAAATGAAGTAACCGGCACCAGCCTGCTACCGCAGAGGCTGGACAACATACCAACGGCAGAACTCAATAACTATCACGTTATATTAGATAAAACCAATGACAGCAACCAGATACTCTGATCTCCTGCTTATCCAAATAGAACTCTTCAAACGTAAAGAGTACGATTTTATAACAGGTAAAGATGAGCTAAAGCACAACAAACAAAAACAAGCCCTCACTACACTAGCTGATAGCACACACGTAGAAATACTCTATGGTGGAGCTGCAGGAGGCGCTAAAAGCTGGACGGGCTGCGTATGGTTGGCCTTTATGTCCCTTGCCTATCCCGGAACCAAATGGTTTATAGGAAGGGAATCATTAAAGCGCCTCAGGGAATCTACTCTTATTACCTTCTTTAAAGTATGCAGTCGTTACGGAATACTAAGAGACAAACACTTCAAATACAACGGTCAGGACCATTTTATAGAGTTTGCTAACGGCTCCCGTATAGATCTCCTAGACCTACGGTACTTGCCTAGTGATCCATTATACGAGCGCTACGGCTCCATAGAATACACAGGAGGATGGATAGAAGAAGCAGGAGAAGTAAACTTTGGTGCTTACGACACACTCAAAACGCGCATTGGCAGGCATCTAAACGATAAATACAATATCCTGCGCAAGCTGTTCATTACATGCAACCCTAAAAAGAACTGGATGTACAGCACTTTCTATAAGCCATCTATCCAGGGCACTTTAGATAAGCACATGGTATACCTACCCTGCCTGCTTAGCGAAAACCCCTTTATAGAGAAAGACTACATCAAAGCCCTGAAGTCAACTACAGATAAAGCTAAAAAAGAACGCCTCCTAAAAGGCAACTGGGATTACGAAGACAACCCAAATGCTATCTGCAGCTACGAGGCTATTTTAAACATCTTCAATAACGATATGGCGCTGAAAACGGATAATAAGTATTTAACGGCTGACATTGCACGCTTTGGGGCCGATAAAGCAATAATACTCGTATGGCAGGGTTACGTTGTAATAGATTATTTATCTTTTGATACCTCCGGCATTACTCAACTACACGCAGCCATAGAACACCTGAGAGCAAAGCACCGCATAGATAAAAGCAGAGCCATAGCTGACGAAGACGGTGTAGGAGGAGGTGTCGTTGATACCTGCCGCATATTAGGCTTTGTGAACAATGCCAGGCCCTTTAATAACGAGAATTACCAGAACCTGCAGACACAATGCGGTTACAAATTAGCCGAACATATTAATAACGGCATTATAGGATTTGACGCTGATATAAGCCCGGAAGAAAAAGAAAGGATAGCCATAGAGCTGGAGCAGCTGCAGAGTTGGGGCGATGGAGACGGTAAGCTCAGGCTTAAGCCCAAGGAGCACATTAAAGCCGATATCGGGCATTCACCCGATTGGCGTGATGCCCTCCTCATGCGCACATACTTCGATTATAAAGATATCCAAGTGCCCAAATACATAACCAAAGAAGCTTTAGGCTTTGGGATATAAGAAATATATACATGCGTATATTTACGAATGAATACGAATATATTCAACCTACTAATCTAACTAACCAAACCAATGAAACTAAGCAACACACCTCTAACGACCAGTGCCATTGATAAGGGCCGGGATATAGATAAACTAATAGCCAACAAAGATATAAGCAGGATTATCAGCTTAATGCAGGATAATGGTAACAGAGCACAGGTTGCTACCAACCAGTACGATACCGCAAGACATAACATAATGAAGCGTAAGGATAAGATTATAACTGATAAAAACGGTAATTATATACGGACACAAAAGCGATGGAGGCTCCCTATTCCCTATCAGAGTTTTATTAATGAGATAGCATTGGTGTTCCTATATGGCAGGCCTGTTAAGTGGGTACAGCTATCGCAGGATACCAATGATGCTTTTCAGGCTTTTAAGCATCTCCTGTTAAAGACACGTTTTGATTCTAAGATCAGGCAGTGTAAGAGACTGGCAGGTGCTGAGACAGAAAGCGCCATGCTTTTCAGGGTATACAAAAATAGCTTAGGCACGCCTGATGTTCAGATACGTGTATTAGCAGCAGGTAAAGGCGATGAAGTGCGCAGTAGTTGGGATCAGTACGGCAACCTGTTGTGTGCAGGTTGGGGCTATTATACTAAGAATGGCGATGAGGTAAGCTACCATTTTGATCTATATACTAAAAACGAGGTACATTATTGCAAACGCCATAAACAATCATGGCAGGTACAAACGGAATCTAACCTCATCGGTAAAATACCAATGATTATTTTTAGGCAGGAAACCGAATGGGACGGGGTGCAGCCTTTGATAGATAGAGAAGAATATATTGCATCGCGCACCGCTGACGTAAACGATTATTTTGCTGACCCCGCGGTAGTAGCTACCACAGACATCATTAACTCCCTGCCTGATAAAGAATCAGAATCGAAGCTCTACCTCCTGAAAGAGAAAGGGCAGGTTAATTATCTTACCTGGGACTCGGCTCCTGAAGCTAAGCAAAGGGAACTTGAATGGTTGCAAAAGCATATTCTATCGAAGAGCTTTACACCTAATTTGGATTTTGATAATATGAAGTCGTTATCTAACGTATCTGGTAAGGCTCTAAAGCAAATGATGGTACTGGCGGATATTAAAGCTGCAAAACATAAAGAGACACATGATGAGTTGTTAGATCGCATTGCAGAGCTTTACAAAGCTATTATTGGTAATGTTCTTAACTATCCTTTGAAACAGGAATGCGATAGGTTGGTTATAGGTCATGAGTTCCAGGAGCCATTCGGGGAAGATATTAGAGAGGCTATTAATCAACTGATAGATACTAAAGTGGCTGGTGGTATGAGTACGCAGACATTCTTAGAGCTGCACCCGCTTATTAAAGATAGCTCCAGTGAACTGGAACGCCTACAGCAGGAGCAGGACCTTAATCAGGATAGAAGCGATGATATATTTGGCAGAGGCATTTAATTTTATTATCTATGAGTTATAAAGATCAGGATAAGTATTTTAAGGAGCTGTTTGGGCGGCAGGAAGAGTACGCAGGCAGGGTTAGGGATATCTACGCTGATACAATCGAAGAGCTTATTATGCTGGCATTGCATTATAAAGCACATAAGGCTAAAAGCTTTAAGTTCTCATTGAATAAGCAGCTTTCCTTTTTAGTTACCAGATTGTTGCGGGCATTATATTCAAAGGTGTACGCTCAGATACAAAAAGGCATACAGGCTGAGTGGGACCTCGCAAACAGAGCTCACGACAGCATCGTGCAGGATATTTTCGGAAAGAAAGTGATAGAAAACGATCATATGGCCAAATACTTTTCTCATAATCAGGAGGCAATGAAAGAGTTTTTTAGGCGTAAGGATCCCTACGGCGGACTTAACCTCTCCCAAAGAGTATGGAAATACACGGGACAACTACGCCAGGAACTTGAAAACGCCCTCAACTTAGGTATTGGACAGGGGGTTGCAGCTCACCAGCTCGCTACTAAAGTTAAGCAATTCTTACGCAATCCTGATACTCTGTTTAGGAGGGTTAAGGTTGTGGATGAGGACGGTAACGAGAGTTTCAAATTATCAGCTGCGGCTAAAGCTTATAACCCGGGGCAGGGAGTTTACAGATCGGCTTTTAAGAACGCCATGAGGCTCACACGCACGGAAACGAATATGGCTTACCATGCAGCCTCCCATAGTAGGTGGCAGCAGATGGAGTTCGTAGTAGGCTTCGAGGTCAGGCTATCTAATAACCATACTTGTAACGGCAGACCATTTAGAGATATTTGCGATGATCTGGCTGGCACCTACCCTAAAGGGTTTAAGTTTGTTGGCTGGCATCCGCAATGCAGGTGTTATGCTAAGGCTATTTTGTGCAGCGATAAAGAGATGGAGGCTTTTAGGGATAGTGTGTTAGACGGAGGCAAGCCCGCTTTAACTTCTATTAAGCAGGTTACCCGTATGCCTGGTGGCTATGAGAAGTGGATGAAGGACAACAGGCATAGGGCTAAGGGAGCTAAGACAATCCCCTATTTTATTAAAGATAATTACAGGTACGGTAATATCGATAAGGGCTTAAAGAAACGGGTTGCGGGGTGACGAGATGAGGAGATGTATTAAAAATGATTTATTTTTGTGAATTGATTAAACTTCATAATGACACCGGAAGACAAAAATGATATACTTAAGCTTTTAACTAAGTACGAGAAAACTTTTATAGACCTGGAGCGATACGACGAAGGCCGAATAGAAACCTGTACAGATGCAGATGAAAAAGCTGTTCATATTGATTTACAAGAAGCTCAATTAGTTATTACAGAGCTTAAGACAAAGGCAACTAACCATGTATTTTTTGGAAAAGAGAAAGTACAAGGGGCTTTTAAAGCTATTTTAGAAGGTGTGCATCAGAGCTTTGGAGGTAAAGATATTTATCCTTCAATAGAGGATAAGGCAGTAAATTTATTTTATCTGATAATTAAGAATCATCCCTTTTCTGATGGCAACAAAAGGATTGGCTCTGCCATGTTTCTGCTTTTTTTAGACAAGAATAAGAAGTTAGATACCGTTAGTTTGGACTCTGATAAGCTTGCTGCTCTTGCTTTGTTACTTGCTGAAAGCCCCCCTTCACAAAAAGATAATGTTATTGATTTTGTAACAAGATCTGTTTTCGGTACAGGCAGTTAATAAACTTCGTACGAAATAATATATATTGACAATCTTGACGAAAAGCAATCCAAGGCAATACTATTTTATTTGTTGTATTTCACAATACTTTTGTTGCTATATATGATTTTTATTACCTTAGTCGTGTTGTATAAGACTTAATAAATTAATAAAACTTCCCGGGAATTATATCCAATCATTGAAAATGCTCAACGATAAAGAAAACCTTAAAAAGCTTCATGCTGATACTTGGAGGTATTCAATAATACTAGAAAAGATATCCGATCGCTTCGAAGAGTATGGCATGGCCAAAAGCACCATAAAGCTTACATTACTTTATATAAGTGAATATTATAAAGCATTACCTCCCCCCGTCTTTATGGGCCCCAGATGGATAGATATAGATTTAACGGTCAGAAACGAGGTAACTAACGACTTATCACATTTACTAGAGAAAACGGTAAACCATAAATATAAACCATATCAATGCTATCAACTTGACAAAATTCCTATCGATAGAACCACATGGACTTTAGAGGATCAAAAAAAGTATAAAATAATACGGGCTAATGATTTGCATATATACGATACTATTTTGACAGATGCATTGTATAGAATGCGGTATCAAAGGATCGATATATCTTCTGTAGAGCCAGATACAGGGCTTTTTACAAAAGAACAATGGAAAAAGTATTATTTGGATGGGTTCTATATTCTAGACGACCTAGAGCTTGTAACAGAAAATACAGCTGAAGGTTACCGTTTGATTAAAGCTAAAATTATGCTGTCAGAAGCCTTGGTATGGAATATTGATCTCCTTTGGTTTCTCGTTTATGCTGAAGGATACAGAGCGCTATTCTTGGGGACAAGGAACCTTTTCGACTGAAATATACTTTTGGCTTCAATTCAGCCTTTGGGCTATCTTTAAAAAATTTCCCTTCCCCAACTCTTGCACAAACCAAAATATTTTCCTATATTAGGAATCTAACTAAACTATTACAAACTAACTACAAGGTATATTCCAAAAAATACCTAACATTACTACTATGAACACACTACTACCAGACATGCTCCGAGCTAAATGCAAAGACATGGGTTTATCAGAAAAAGCTATCGCAGACCTTGCCGGCATAAACGCCGACAACTTACAAGAGGATGCCTCACAACAGGAATTAGAACAGCACATAGAGCGCCTACTACCCTATGCTAAAATCATCCAGACTGAAAGCACACGCAGGGCACAAGCAGCTAAAAAAAATCTTAAACAAGAGGATAAACCCGAAACAGCAGATGCTAAGCCGTGGCAGGCTGATATAGATGCCCTCAGGCAAACCTATGAATCCAGGCTCATGGAACTAAAGCAGGAGAACGAACAGTTTAAAACTCTGCATGATCAAAAAGCAAGGAAAGAAGCAATCAAACAGCTACAACAACAACACGGCATCAGCGATGAAGACATGAAATTCGTAGCTATACCTGATGATACCGCTCCCGAGGAGTTTTTCAAACAATACAAACAACACCTCATCAATAAAGGGTTAATGACAGAATCTGCAGCAAGCATGCAGATAGCTAAGGAGCAGGCATCAGCACAACTGGCTAAAACCCTACTTAGCGATATAGAAGTTAAATCTTAATTACAACTAACCTACAATTAACCTATGACAACGTTCAAACGTACTACCTACGTAGGCGAAAGACCTGTTTGTACCAACCAACCTATTATGGTAACAGGGGGCTTTACCATGGATACACAAGATATCGGTTTCACCCCGGGGGACGTAATACCTGCAGGCACACTGGCAGAATACAACGAAATTACCAGAAAAGTAAAAGTATTGAAAACAGGCAAAGTGAAATCTATAAGTGATGACAAAACAGTTATTACGCTGGAAACAAACCCTTACTTCAGGCCTCTTTTTGCTGTTGGCGAGCTGGTATGCGATGGCAGGGACAACTATACTATTACAAAGATAGAAGCCTGTAATGACATATTTAACATTACGCTGGATAAGGAATGCCCGGACCTACAATCAGGGGATATGATAGTCGGACAAGATGATATTAACAAAAGATATATAAACTGTAAACCCACAGCTCTTGTTATTACTGATACTATCGTTTGTGATCCGATAGACCAAACAGGCATCGATATATCTACCGATTCGGGCGCGGGGGCCTGGTACTTAAGGCGTATACCTCCTATTCCCGGGGACCTGATAGATAACAATCTGTTAAAGAATAACCCACACATTAAATTCACTAAATCAGCATAACTACTATGAACTCTATATACTCCAACCTGACATTTACAGGACAACCTGCAGACCTCCTAAAAACAATGCAGATAACCTTTGACGAGGCATCAGCAGCTAATAAAATACTTTGGGAAACAACCTATGTAGATAAATGGTTTACGGTTAATCCGCCTCAATACGGACTTACCTGTGATGGCATCTTAGGTAAGTACAACCTACGATTCTTAGCATCTATCATTGGTAATGATGCTGCTACCCCACTGCGCCCATCTGATGGCTTTGACATCTGGCATGGCGAGATACCAAGAGTCGGACATAAGTTCTTAACTACAGCAACAAATCTACGTAAGTTAATGGGGATTTACGAAAACACACGCCTCAGGGAAACTCAAAAGTTTGAAGCGTTAAAGAAAACTATGCTATCAGACTTTAAAGACGCTTATTTAGGGACCAAAGACGCCGCTGACCATATCGTCCTAAGAGCTTTATCTAATGGCGGTACTGCTGATTTCACCAGCACTATCAACCCTGATGGTAGAACCTTTGACACACTCCCGCAGCTAAAGCAAGCGAGATTCTTCCATGCAAACGAGAGATGCCAATTGCCTGGTCTTACTCTTTCTCTGGAGTGAGAGAGTGCCCTCCCTCAATATGTTTATCGCAGCATTTACGTCTCTGTCGTGATGTGCGCTGCAGTTCCTGCACGTCCAGGTCCTGTCTTTAAGTGTTAAGTCTTCTTTCTTTTCCTGGCAATTGCTGCATAGTTTTGAAGAGGCAAAGTATCTGCCTACTTTTTTTATTTCGGTGTTGTATTTTGTTGCTGTGTGCTGAAGCCTGGTTGTAAACTCTGAGAAGCACAGATCTCCTATTTTTCTCCCCCATAGCTTTTGCATGGCTGCTATGTTTAGGTCTTCTATGTATATGTTACTGTATTTGCTGCATAGATCGTGTGATAGTTTCCATTGCTGGTCTTGTCTTTTGTCCTTTAGGGTTTGGTAGAGCCTTGCCAGCTCTAATCTGCGCCTTTGTCTGTTGTTGGATCCCTTTTGGGCTTTTGATAGCGCTCTTGCCTTTGTTTTTATCTGTTTATGCATTTGTTTGTAGAATAGAGGGGATTCTATTCTTTCTCCCTGGCTTGTTGTCAGGAAGTGTTTTAAACCAAAGTCTAAACCTATGGATGCAGCTTTATCCGTCTTTCTATAGGTTTGTTTTGTATATATTACTTCTCTTGAGCAGATGATTAGGTGGTAGTTGCCATCGGTTGTCCTTTTTATTCTTATATTTTGGGCTTTGCCATAGGGGCGGGATTGATGGAATTTGAAGGTTCCTATTTTGTTTATTGTTAGCTTGTTGCCCTGTATTTTGTAGCCTGACTGCTTATACACTACTGATGTAAAGTGCCTCCATCTTTTTAGTTTGGGTGGCCTTTTTCTTTGTTTTTTGAAGAAGGATAGTAGACTTGCATAGTAGCGCTCTACTATTTCCTGTACTGCCTGGGATCCTAATTGAGACCAGTAAGGGTTCTTTTTTCTTAGTTTAGCTATATGTTTTTGTAGTTTTCCTTTGGTGGCGCTTTTTTTGTATAGCCTGTAATGTCTATTGCCTAGTTTGACGCAATGGTTCCATATGCAGGCACCGGTATTTATTAGTACGTCTAACTTTTTGTTTTTCTTGTTTTTATATAGTTTGTAGCTGTAGTTGAGCATGCAAATGTAGTTTGTTTCATGTCTTTAAGTTACTTATTTTTGATCGCAAATACAATACTATATGCAGGTTAAAAGATGGAATACTTCCAGGCATGCTGTTTTTAAGTGTCAATACCATTTTATTTGGTGTCCTAAGTATAGACGAAAGGTACTGGTTGATGGTGTAGATACCAGGCTTAAGGAACTTATATTTGAAAAGGCTACAAAAAACGGATGGATTATACATGCCTTAGAGGTGATGCCTGATCATGTACATGTGTTTGCCGAAGCTACAGTTGATGATTCACCTGCTTTTATTGTTAGTCAGCTTAAGGGCTATTCTGCTTTTGTGCTTAGGAACGAGTTTCCTTTTCTTAAGTCCAGGTTGCCGTCTTTATGGACTAGAAGTTATTTTTGTTCTTCTGTAGGGCACATTTCAGGAAGTACAGTGAAACAATATATTGAGAATCAAAAGAGAAGTTAATGCACTTTTTCATCCCCTGACTTAAGCCCAGGGGTTTTCAAAGTGTAAGTGCCCATAATATGATATGTTTCTTCCCAGTGTTATCTACCCCTGTAATAGTCACTTTCTCTATATTTCCGCCTATGTTAAGTAGTAGGTTAGTCCCTATATATAACTTAACCTTAAACTCTTTAGGCAGGAAAATTTCGTAAGTATAGAGTGTAAGAGTACCGTCAACTCCTTTTACTTCTTTTGCGGGGATGTACTTTTCAATATAACAATGGCCTCCGGGCATCCACTCAATACTTCCACTAACATCCCAGAAGCCATTATCATTTTGTGTAGCTTTTTCAGATAACCTATACCTAAAAGTAGCATTATATTTTGCCATGGTCAATTGTTCCTTATTGTGACATCTAATTTCAAAGTGACGAAATGCTCGTTGATGTCATTTTCTTTGTATGGAGGGTCAATAGTAGCTATGTACCAATTGTATCCTTCATCGTACTCATAGTGGCTTTTAAGAGTGGCTATAACTAATTTGCTAAGATATGCCAGCCTTGCCAGATTGGGTTTTGTTTTACTGCCATTTGTAATATCCGGTACATGTATATTAACATTAATCTGACTGAATCGTAAGCTTTTATCACCTATAACTGTTCTTGGAATAATTACTATATCCTCCTTAGAATAATCGTCTCTGCAATAATCTATTATACCTGTAATTTCGCTTTTAACCGGGCTGGTTACCAGCACCTGATATACCTTCGTAGAGATATCTAAACCTGTTAACATAAGTTACCAGTGATTTGAACCATTACACAAAGAAGATTGCACGATGTAGCCGTTAGCTTCAAAACCATACTTATTACAGATTAACAGTATCCTTTGCTCCAGCTTTTCATTATAAGCTTGTGAAAACTTACTTTCGCTCTCACTGCCAAGGACCATCATCTTTGCCAGTGCTTTTAAAGCTGCTAAAGCTATTAATTTTTCATCCTTGTAATCCTCTTGCATATCGAGCCCTACATCTATTAATGCTTTTTCGAGTGTCAGGCTGCCAGGGGTGTAGGGTTCAACCTCGGCTAATAGCGCTTCTAAATTGGTCATGATCATTTTGAATTAAAAGGCCGCCCTGTGTTTAAAAAAGCCATTGTTTGCGGGCGGCCCCGGGAGTTTATTTAATTTTTTTTGTATCTGCGGTTTTTCTTACTTCAAGGTTAACTATAGCCTCTATAGAGTTAATGACAGGGACTACACGCCACGATCCCTGTGTATATTCACCTGCTACCTGCCCGCCGGCTTCGCCTACACGCCACTTGGCTATACGTATACTACTATCAGCATTAATGTAAGTAACATTTTTGTCAGGCATTATTTCATTATCTTCAAATGCGGGTTGCAGCTCACCGATTACGCCTTGTGGCTTTAATACTATCATGTTATGGTTCCAGGGGTCGATAACTGAGCGCATACCATCTGTTGCTATGGCATTCTTTTTAGTTACCAGTGTTATTGGCGGCAAGCTGTTCTCAGCCCAGTAAGCATCAAACTGTTTATCGGTAACTACCAATTTACTTTTATCGCTGCCGTGTACTGCCTGTTTCACTAAACCTGATCGTTTCATGTAGTATTTAATTTCAGGGGACATAAGTGTTTCACCAAAGCTTACTCCTTTTGATGCAAACTCGTATATAATTTCCACAAGTTCTTTTAGGCAGTCTACAGAGGAAATATTATCTTCAGTCCAGTCATTAGCTACTTTCTTTTTGTTGCCGTCAGGCATCCCGTAGTCTACTTTATAAACACTTACACTTTGAAAACCCCTGGGCTTAAGTCAGGGGATGAAAAAGTGCATTAACTTCTCTTTTGATTCTCAATATATTGTTTCACTGTACTTCCTGAAATGTGCCCTACAGAAGAACAAAAATAACTTCTAGTCCATAAAGACGGCAACCTGGACTTAAGAAAAGGAAACTCGTTCCTAAGCACAAAAGCAGAATAGCCCTTAAGCTGACTAACAATAAAAGCAGGTGAATCATCAACTGTAGCTTCGGCAAACACATGTACATGATCAGGCATCACCTCTAAGGCATGTATAATCCATCCGTTTTTTGTAGCCTTTTCAAATATAAGTTCCTTAAGCCTGGTATCTACACCATCAACCAGTACCTTTCGTCTATACTTAGGACACCAAATAAAATGGTATTGACACTTAAAAACAGCATGCCTGGAAGTATTCCATCTTTTAACCTGCATATAGTATTGTATTTGCGATCAAAAATAAGTAACTTAAAGACATGAAACAAACTACATTTGCATGCTCAACTACAGCTACAAACTATATAAAAACAAGAAAAACAAAAAGTTAGACGTACTAATAAATACCGGTGCCTGCATATGGAACCATTGCGTCAAACTAGGCAATAGACATTACAGGCTATACAAAAAAAGCGCCACCAAAGGAAAACTACAAAAACATATAGCTAAACTAAGAAAAAAGAACCCTTACTGGTCTCAATTAGGATCCCAGGCAGTACAGGAAATAGTAGAGCGCTACTATGCAAGTCTACTATCCTTCTTCAAAAAACAAAGAAAAAGGCCACCCAAACTAAAAAGATGGAGGCACTTTACATCAGTAGTGTATAAGCAGTCAGGCTACAAAATACAGGGCAACAAGCTAACAATAAACAAAATAGGAACCTTCAAATTCCATCAATCCCGCCCCTATGGCAAAGCCCAAAATATAAGAATAAAAAGGACAACCGATGGCAACTACCACCTAATCATCTGCTCAAGAGAAGTAATATATACAAAACAAACCTATAGAAAGACGGATAAAGCTGCATCCATAGGTTTAGACTTTGGTTTAAAACACTTCCTGACAACAAGCCAGGGAGAAAGAATAGAATCCCCTCTATTCTACAAACAAATGCATAAACAGATAAAAACAAAGGCAAGAGCGCTATCAAAAGCCCAAAAGGGATCCAACAACAGACAAAGGCGCAGATTAGAGCTGGCAAGGCTCTACCAAACCCTAAAGGACAAAAGACAAGACCAGCAATGGAAACTATCACACGATCTATGCAGCAAATACAGTAACATATACATAGAAGACCTAAACATAGCAGCCATGCAAAAGCTATGGGGGAGAAAAATAGGAGATCTGTGCTTCTCAGAGTTTACAACCAGGCTTCAGCACACAGCAACAAAATACAACACCGAAATAAAAAAAGTAGGCAGATACTTTGCCTCTTCAAAACTATGCAGCAATTGCCAGGAAAAGAAAGAAGACTTAACACTTAAAGACAGGACCTGGACGTGCAGGAACTGCAGCGCACATCACGACAGAGACGTAAATGCTGCGATAAACATATTGAGGGAGGGCACTCTCTCACTCCAGAGAAAGAGTAAGACCAGGCAATTGGCATCTCTCGTTTGCATGGAAGAATCTCGCTTGCTTTAGCTGCGGGAGTGTGTCAAAAGAGGAGAAGCTATTAATGCTCAGACCCTTGAAAAAGAATCAACCAATATCTATTTGCAGGCCCATGGTATCCAAAAACTTACTACTGTTCCCGAATCAACCCAGGATAGAGGTACAGAAAAGGTATACCTTTTTGGTGATAAAGGAAAACGTACCAATCGAGCCAAAATAAGCACAAAAAACCATATACAACATATGGCATAAAACCGTATATTTGTAGTATATATTTAATTATTTATGTCAACAATAATAATCGATTTCGAAGACAACGAAAAAGAAAAAACGGTTAAAGCTGTCCTTAAAGCTTTAAAAATTCCTTTCAAAGTGAAAGATCAAACTGCAAAGGCAGAAAAATCCCCCTATAATCCTGAATTTGTAAAAAAAATTAAACTATCAGAACAGCAAATTAAAGACGGTAAATGTAAAACATTTGCAAGTGTAGATGAATTCAAGAAGTATTACAAACTAGATGAATTATAGAATAACTAATTCAGCCGAGGCAGATAGAGACCTGGTGTCGTTTGTAAAATCCGGTAATAAACGAGCTTTGAAGAAAATTAAAGATTTAATGGCAAGCATTGTAGAAACCCCATATTATGGCATCGGTAAGCCCGAAGCATTGAAATACGAATTGTCGGGACTTTGGTCCAGAAGAATAGACAGGGAAAATCGATTAATTTACGAAGTACGGGAAGAAGAAAAAATAATAAAAATCGTATCCCTAAAAGGCCATTACTAAAATTAAAAATATATAACCATGCTAATAGGATACGCAAGAGTCTCAACCACCGACCAAAACCTGGAAGTCCAGGTACAAACCCTACAACAAATCGGATGCGACAAAATCTATGCAGAAAAAAGATCAGGAATGAATCACAATCGCCCGGAACTAAACAAAATGCTGGATTCATTACGAGAGGGGGATACAGTTGTTGTAACCAAACTAAACCGTCTGGGCAGAAGCCTATTACACACACTAAAAATAATAGAAGACTTCAAAAAACAAAACATTAATCTAAAATCCTTAGACTTAGGCATAGACACCGCAACCCCTGCAGGCAAACTGCTAATGAACATATTTGCATCACTGGCCCAATATGAAAGAGAAAACATACTGGAACAAGCAAAAGCAGGCATAGAAAAAGCTAAAAGAGATGGCAAACAAATAGGGAGGCCCAAAGGATACGACAGGGAGAAGCTGGAGAAAATCTCTCTATTAACAGACAAAGGCTTAACTCTGAAAGAAATTTCTAATTTGGTAGGATGTCACTCAAATACAGTCAAGAGATATAAGAAACTAAGAAAAGATCTCTTAATTATTGCTGACAAGGGCAAGATATTGCAGCAAAATATTTTCGGTAAAGTGGATTTGATTTAATGCTGCCCAATACTAAAACATATCTATATCTTACACCTTTTTGTCGCAGGTATGCCAATCAGGAATTCAAATAAAAGCGCAATTGAAATAATGAGGCGGGGCGGGGCGGGCGTCTCAAAGGCCCATCTTAAATCCCTGACTTTGATTAAGGCCATTATCTATTATATTCAAAGACTCCTGTATACATTCCTTCAAATATTCCGTCATCCTGCTGCTGTCTTCAAAGCTATTAAGGTATTGCTTGCGCCTTTCATTCAAAATCAAGGGTGGTATATAGTTATTGCGTATAGCCTGATATGCCATCACCAATCGTCCTACTCTGCCGTTTCCATCTGCAAAAGGATGTATCCTTTCAAACTTAATATGGAATTTGGATATATCCTGTAAATCCATTTCAGTATTAAATTGATATAGCAGATTTTCTATATCCTGGTTAATAGATTTCGGTAAGCTTAACGAGACATTTGATCCTTTGATTTTTCTCTCGTCTGTTCTCCATGCACCTACCGGTCTTTCTGTTCGCTCTGGTGAAACCTCAAGGCTTTTTGCAAATAGCGCGTAATGAATGTCTTTAATCAGGCCTGCATTAAGACGTTCGCTATCTTGATAAGCCTTCCTTACAACCAAATCGAAAGCATCTGCAAACCCCAGCACAACCAGCTGTTCGTAAATTGTCTTATCAGGCGCGGTTAATCCCTGCTCTAATAACTTTTGGGTTTCTCCAAAGCTCAGGGATATGCCTTCTATAGCTGATGAGTGATGAGTAAAGCTTATCCTCAATTTGCTAAATAAATTTGTCTGTTCTCTTTGTGTTAACTCGTTTAGTTTTTTCATGGGATAGCAATATAGTATTTTTTGCTTTTAATATTATTCGATAAACATCGTGTCCCTCCCGGGGGGTTGCGATTTTTTTTGCTTACCCCTTGGGCAGATCAAAAAAAATCGCGGAAATATACTTAAACGAAAACCAGGCACATCTATATTATTTATAAACACTTACACTTTGAAAACCCCTGGGCTTAAGTCAGGGGATGAAAAAGTGCATTAACTTCTCTTTTGATTCTCAATATATTGTTTCACTGTACTTCCTGAAATGTGCCCTACAGAAGAACAAAAATAACTTCTAGTCCATAAAGACGGCAACCTGGACTTAAGAAAAGGAAACTCGTTCCTAAGCACAAAAGCAGAATAGCCCTTAAGCTGACTAACAATAAAAGCAGGTGAATCATCAACTGTAGCTTCGGCAAACACATGTACATGATCAGGCATCACCTCTAAGGCATGTATAATCCATCCGTTTTTTGTAGCCTTTTCAAATATAAGTTCCTTAAGCCTGGTATCTACACCATCAACCAGTACCTTTCGTCTATACTTAGGACACCAAATAAAATGGTATTGACACTTAAAAACAGCATGCCTGGAAGTATTCCATCTTTTAACCTGCATATAGTATTGTATTTGCGATCAAAAATAAGTAACTTAAAGACATGAAACAAACTACATTTGCATGCTCAACTACAGCTACAAACTATATAAAAACAAGAAAAACAAAAAGTTAGACGTACTAATAAATACCGGTGCCTGCATATGGAACCATTGCGTCAAACTAGGCAATAGACATTACAGGCTATACAAAAAAAGCGCCACCAAAGGAAAACTACAAAAACATATAGCTAAACTAAGAAAAAAGAACCCTTACTGGTCTCAATTAGGATCCCAGGCAGTACAGGAAATAGTAGAGCGCTACTATGCAAGTCTACTATCCTTCTTCAAAAAACAAAGAAAAAGGCCACCCAAACTAAAAAGATGGAGGCACTTTACATCAGTAGTGTATAAGCAGTCAGGCTACAAAATACAGGGCAACAAGCTAACAATAAACAAAATAGGAACCTTCAAATTCCATCAATCCCGCCCCTATGGCAAAGCCCAAAATATAAGAATAAAAAGGACAACCGATGGCAACTACCACCTAATCATCTGCTCAAGAGAAGTAATATATACAAAACAAACCTATAGAAAGACGGATAAAGCTGCATCCATAGGTTTAGACTTTGGTTTAAAACACTTCCTGACAACAAGCCAGGGAGAAAGAATAGAATCCCCTCTATTCTACAAACAAATGCATAAACAGATAAAAACAAAGGCAAGAGCGCTATCAAAAGCCCAAAAGGGATCCAACAACAGACAAAGGCGCAGATTAGAGCTGGCAAGGCTCTACCAAACCCTAAAGGACAAAAGACAAGACCAGCAATGGAAACTATCACACGATCTATGCAGCAAATACAGTAACATATACATAGAAGACCTAAACATAGCAGCCATGCAAAAGCTATGGGGGAGAAAAATAGGAGATCTGTGCTTCTCAGAGTTTACAACCAGGCTTCAGCACACAGCAACAAAATACAACACCGAAATAAAAAAAGTAGGCAGATACTTTGCCTCTTCAAAACTATGCAGCAATTGCCAGGAAAAGAAAGAAGACTTAACACTTAAAGACAGGACCTGGACGTGCAGGAACTGCAGCGCACATCACGACAGAGACGTAAATGCTGCGATAAACATATTGAGGGAGGGCACTCTCTCACTCCAGAGAAAGAGTAAGACCAGGCAATTGGCATCTCTCGTTTGCATGGAAGAATCTCGCTTGCTTTAGCTGCGGGAGTGTGTCAAGGGCATAATACCTAATTTTAATCAGGCACAGATAAGAAAAGCTATTCATAGTTTTAAGCAGCGCGCAGACATATCTATTATTACAACTTTGCAGTATTTGGGCGAAAGCTTGTGCAACTATGCTAAAGACAATATTACTTTTATGCCCAGAACGGGTAACCTCCAAAACTCTATCGGCTATGTTGTGGTTAAGAAAGGTATAGTCATTAGCTCGGGTAGTTTCGGTAATATAAAACGTATCGCAGCTTTAGCTGTTAAAAGCGATGGTTTAAATATAAGTGGTGCTAAACAAGGACTAGAGGTTGCAAACAGGATTGCAAGAGGGTGCCAAAACGATTACACTTTGATCATCGTTGCAGGTATGAATTATGCCGCCTATGTAGAAGCTAAAGGATATAATGTAATACTGCCCGCTGAACTAAAAGCAAAGATTGATATACCTAAGGAGTTTAAGAGAATAACCCGACAGCTTAATGCAAAGACTAGTAAACTGTTTGGGTGATTCTACTTTTCTTGTAATACATCAACTATTTCAGGAATCTCCAGCTTTACATAATCTAGCACTTTTCTATTTGCTTCGTCTATTAGGCTATAATCTTTCTCAATGTAAATATCCGTGATTGCCATAGTTGGGTCAGAATGGTTAAGGGCTGCATGTACAGTGTATTTGTCTACCCTGGCTTTGTTCATTGCTATTGTGGCCCATGAGTGACGTGCCGCATAGAATTGTAAGTTATCTATACCTATAATTTCTATGGAGCCTATCTTCTTAAGGTATTTATTAACTATAGCATTAAAGCGATAATGATCTTTAAACATTTGGTAAAAACTGAAAGCCCTTTTACCGTCAGGATCTTTGTATTTCTCTATTAAAGTGAGTATTTCAGGCTCTATTTTTATACTTATCTCGGCTCGGTCGCTTCTGCGTGTTTTTGTTTTCGTACGATTGTAAGTGAGGCGACCATTTTTTATAGGCGGGCAGGTTAACAGATCAACCGTATTCATACCTATTAAACCAAAAGAGAGCATGAATACGTCTTTGGCTAAGTTAAAATACTTACCCCCTCTTTTTTCGTTATCCTCATATGGAATGTGACTTATCGCTTGAATTGTCTCTGCGGGCAGGGCACGCTTTTTAGTAGCCCGCGCTTTGGGCATCTCAAATTTTTTGAATGGCGATAGGGGTATGTTTATGTTTCCTAAGTCTTCATCGTTGTATTTAAGCTTTGCCAGGTTGTGTAATGTTTTTATTGATGATAGGTAACGCGATCTAACTGAGTTCTCTTTAGTCCCAAAACTTGCATCCAACCAAGAAACATATGAGTTGAGGAATTTAGTGGTTATCGTATTAATATCTAGTTCCGGTCCTATAAATCGCTCTAATGAGTTTAACGTAACAGCATAGCCTTTAGCTGTCCCTATCTGATTATTCTCTTCTAAATATTTGACGTGTTCCCTGCCAAAGTTTATAAAGTCTAAAGAGAACGATTTGTTATTGTTTTTATGGCTTTGTATATGTTCTATGATCTGATCGACACTCATAGCATCAAGCCGTTCCCCTAGTGAATTAATTATATCACGATATCTCTTTATTGTTGCATCTAAAGTATCTAAAATAGATTGGTTTTTGATTTTTAGGCTTTTTGTTATGTCTTCTTTGCTTACGTGTATTTCGGTAGGGATGTATTTGATTTTACGTTTGTGTATTACCCTGATTTTTACTTTGTAGGTACCGTCAGCTTTTTTGTGGTGCTGGTAGATTATTGCCTTGAAAGTTGCCATTTTTTGTTAAACATTGGTGAAACATTGTGAAACAAATATAGGCTTTTTTTGTGTCAAGTGTGAAAAATACTTTTTATTTCTGATGAAGATTTAAGACTTAAAATCGTGCTTTGTTCTAATTATAACACACTTTTTTATAGTTTTTGCTTCAAGTGATAATATAGCTTAATAGACTAATTTTAAATCTTAGGAATTATCACATAGAATATTTTAAAAATGTCATTAATAATAACTATTCATATTTAGATGCCTTTATTTTAGGATCTACAGAGATACCACTTATATACAAAGAATATTAATACTAAAATCAACCTCATCGATACATTGAGCTTACAATCCGAAGAAGCAATGTCTATTTTTGACTAAGCCAACAAATGGGTATTAGAATGGATTATTTCTTATAAAGGAAAATAAATCTTTATTATATGAAGATTTATTTGATCATAACGATATTGAAATATTTACTAATCATCAGCTCAAATAGATAGCTCTATTCTCTTACTAAAAGTACAAAACGGGCAATTGATGGATAACATCAAAAAAGGATAGAGATAACCTTTTATTGCCCCAATTTCAAACTTTTTGATATTTTTGGTAAATTCAACATTTTCCCAAATTTGCGCTTTCAGATAAGAAATCTACCTATCATGAGATACAATAGTAATATCCAGTGGTTTATAATTATATAATGGATATGGTATAATCTCGGGATATACCTCATTATCCATAACATACATCTTTACAAAATAAATTTGTCATCGTATTAGTTCGAAAACCCTATAAGGCTACATATTCGTATCTGTATTCTCTTATACCAAACAATCTGACGGCTTATCTTACAATAGATATCTTATATATCAATCAATTTTTGAATGTTTTAAACAATATAAAAAGGTATTATCTCTAACAAATATAATGAATGTTAATAGGTTCTTAGGCGAAGGCAGTTTTATCGACTTACCTGTACCATTTTTTCAACAAAAATTGTCAAGTCTTAAAGGCTATAGTAACCTACTACTTATAACGTATAAAACTGTTATAGTTTAAACGTCTTTAATTTCATTTTATATTCAGTTAAATTGATACTTTTTATTTAAAACGTATCTGTAAGTTGAGTTTAAAGTACAGCTCTCTATTTTCCTCATACAACTGACCAAATGAATGACGAGATGTACTTGCTGTATCAAGTTTTGTATTATAAAACAAATAGTTCTCAAATTCATTTCCGTCATAGATATGGTAACAAAGAATCTCGCCATTAGATTTAACAATTAAGTACCCTCCGGTGGCATCATGTTCTCCAACCCAGATTTTTGAAGGCATCATGCCTAATGCAATATCAGTCAAAAAACGTTTAATTTTATAACTATAGAATAGATGATTATTTGAAACATCAAACTTCATTGGATTTTCTTGTTCCGCAAGACCTACCAATACATCTGTATTTGAATAATTTGTTGTATAAAAATTAAAAACGATATATGCCAAAATCTGTGGTAATAAACTATCGATTACTACCAAATTATTATTGAAAATAGATCTTTGCGTTTTTACAAATTCAAACGTACCTCCTTTTTCTCGGATCTTAAATATACGGTCTTTTACTTTACTCCTTGTAGAAATATTATTTATGGAATCTATCTCATTTGGAGTAAATTCCACCCCTGTGACCCTATAAATAAAGTTTGTTGTTTGTCCTGCATTTAATAGAGTAGATAGATTGCCTAACTGAGATTTTATACTAAATCCCAATGAAGGTTTAAGCCCTGTCCGCTGGTCATGAACAACGATAGTTATATCACTTTTTGCAGATGAATTTGCCTTTAATGATAGACACTTGATCCTTTGCATAAATTGTTCAATTTCAGGAACAGGAAATGTTTTAGAATTTGCTTTGATTGCTTTTAATAGATAATCTGCTTTCTCTTTAAAACATGTTATGGGAAAACGCTCTACTTCTTCATTTCCCGAAATGACAACCATATTATCTTGAATAGAATACTCGTAATTTACATTAGCTTCTGAACGAATTATTTTTAGAATTGGATAAACAATTTTTTGAATTTTCTTAATTTCTCCATCTCCAGGGTGCAGTTCTTTATCTCCTAAGAGTTTGAACAGTGCGTAAATTTCACTCCATTCTCCTTTATTTCCTGTTATCATTTAATTTTATTCCAATTAACCTAAGTAGCTCATTTGCGGTAGCTTGAATTGCAGGGACAGCAACAGAGTTGCCAAATTGTTTGTAAGCTGATGTATCAGCGACCGGGATTACAAATGTATCTGGAAATCCCTGTAACCTCGCCCATTCTCTTGGTGTCATTTTTCGAATACCATTCCTATTAACTTCACCTTTAATTTTAGTAGTTGGTATGAAATCGGTAATTCTATCATCGAAGACCAAGTTTCTTTCCCTGCCCATTCCGCCACAGACTACTGCATTTGCAATTTCATTGTCTTGAATAACTTGGTATCCAAAGCCATTCCCTTTATTTTCATGCCTTGCTCTGTGATTCTCTAAAGTTTCAAGATACCTGGTAGACAAATAGTATTTGGTTGCAACTACATTTTCTTCTTTAACATCAGCAAAAACCACTTTTTTATTTATAGGTTTAGGATAATCAAATTTACTGACACTTGTACTTGGATGAAATCCAACAATAAAAATTCTCTCTCTATTCTGTGGTACCCCAAAATCTTTGGCATTAATAATTTTAGGTTCCGGGATAAAATAGCATAAATCATTTCTCAAAACATTTAAGATTGTAGATAATGTTTTCCCTCCATTGTGGTTAATTAGTCCTTTAACATTCTCCAAGAAAATAGCTTTAGGTTGTTTTTTTTTAATAATTTCTGCAACATCAAAAAATAATGTTCCTCTGGTATCTTCAAATCCACCTCGCTTTCCAGCAATTGAAAACGCCTGACAAGGAAAACCTGCACACAATACATCAAAACCATCAGGAATATATCGCTTTATTTTTTTGTTTGTTATATCTCCAAAAGGAATTTCTCCAAAGTTTGCTTTATATGTCCTTTTTGCTTCATTATCCCATTCACTAGTAAACACACACTTTCCTCCTAAGTTTTGTAATGCTAATCTAAACCCGCCAATTCCTGCAAATAAATCTATAAATTTAAATTTAGGATTTTCTATTGGTCTAAACGGGATGTCGTAAGTACCAAAAATCTCATTTCTTAAAGACTCCTCTACAACTATGTTAGAAATTGTCTCTTTCGGATAATTACATTCCATAATTTCTTTTACAAAGGCTATCTCCCACTTTTTATAAAACTTAAATACTTTCATTCTTTAAGTTGTGCAAATAATAAGTCAAAACAGATTATTGATTGTTTTCAGACTCACTAAAACTCACTTTAAATTTTTTACTATCAAAAATTTCTAAAGAAATTTGTCTTTTAAATTCATTTTCAACTCTTTAATCTCTTTCGACTTTTAACACACAATTTAGCAAATTTTTATGGATGTCCTTACCCCAAAATCTTAACACTCGCCAACCTTGCTGTTCTAATTTGTAATTTACTTTCTTGTCCCGTTCAATATTTCCCTTAATTTTATTAAACCAAAATTCTTTATTGGTTTTGTGGTCACTCTTCTGGTCATGCCAATCTTTCCCTTGCCAAAACTCCCCATCAACAAAAATAGTAAGTTTAATAGTTTTAAAGTCATGTCCGGGTTCCCAAAACAGATTTATTCTTCTGTATTCTTAATCGCACTTAATCTTCCTGCTTTACACATTTTTAAGATCTTTTGAGATTGTTATTACATGTGTAATCTATACCAAAATTATATATTCTAATAAAGTAGCCTCAACTATTCGGATTTTGATGTCGCTGTCGTTTAAAGCCGCGGCCCCATGAAGCTTAAAGACGGCTATCAATAAGACCCTGTAATAATAGTATGGCCATCTTATTTTCTATATATTTCACTTATCAGCTCTGTTCATCCTACTACTGTGAAAATGTAACTGGCTGCCTTAATATGATTTATAATTACTTTCAGTCCGACAGGTGTTTCATTCTTTATGTTATACTCTAAAATTTTGTGTATACCAGAAGGTTATTCGGAATAGTCTTTAGTTTCGGATTACTATTTTCCGATTTATTACACATAATCGTGCCATACTCATCAAAATATATCCTGTTGGTCTATTAGGTCTTCTGTAATTATTATTGATTCATTTCTCTAGTATTTATCTGCTAATTCCTCGCAGCTTGTCTAATAATGGCAATAAACCTTTATTCCTCCTGTTTCACTAAAACCTTAATTTGTTTCAAATTGTTGGTTATAGACGGAATCTATACCGAATATTTACAGAAATAAAGCAACCTCATCATACGAATTTTAGTATTGCTATCATGGAAAGTAGAGTTTAACCGCCAAAGCCAGAAACCAGCAAAAAGATACAGCACTGATAAGTTAAGTCTTCCCCCTGGTATCCCATGCTTAAATCCTTTTTAAATTCATCCTGAAACAGCTAACGAACGTTTAACCAATATTTATATATTATTTATATATTTTTGCCATTCACCGTTACATAGTTAAGTGCTTTACGCTGTACTGTTGTTTTCTGTTTCCTGAGGTGAAAAATAGCCCGAATGCGCAATTTTGTGTTTTAATATCAACTTAATTGAATTGTTATATAACCATGTTTTAGTGCTATATACTTGGTTTTGATATATAACAGATCACTAACAAGTATCAAACGGCCATAAAAACTCTTTTAGTTAGCTGTTTTTAGATATTTAAACCTATTTAGGTAACCAAAAAGTAGGTATAGAAAATTGCAATCGAATATGTCTAATTTGCTTTGGTTTTACTTGAAGAGATTAGGTAAGAAAAATAAAGAAATCCTATAATCATAGGATTAGTGAAGTTTTGAACATCTTTGTATATATCGTGGTCGGAGTGGCAGGATTCGAACCTGCGACCTCCTGGTCCCAAACCAGGCGCGATACCGGGCTACGCTACACTCCGCTAGAGCGGTGAGGGCGGGATTCGAACCCGCGGTACCCTTGTGGGGTACGACGGTTTAGCAAACCGCTCCTTTCGGCCTCTCAGGCACCTCACCACTTAAAAATTTATTTCTTCTTATCTAAAGAATAGCGTTGTCTAAACTTCTCTACTCTACCAAAAACTCTAAGTTGTTTTTGCTGTCCTGTATAATAAGGATGCGATTTAGACGAAATCTCTGTTTTGTATAATGGATATTCTTTACCATCTTCCCAAACAATAGTATCTTTTGTTGCAACCGTAGATCTAGTAAGGAACGCCTCATCGCAACTTACATCTTTAAAAACTACTAATCTATAATTTTTAGGGTGACAATCTTTCTTCATTATATTAAACAATATTATGTTTTAGCAAAACCAAAAGTACACATTTTATAGCAAATAATCAAAATACTTGATTTTTATTAGAAAGCCAGCATAATTAAAATGGTATATAATTTGTTATCTTACAAATAAACACCCAATTTAAATAATAAGAACATATACCAAATAATTTATGAGACTAATAAATTACAATTCTTCACTTGCAGACAAATTTATGCAGCATGTCGAGCCAATTATTAATCCTACAAGAATGACGCACCCAACGAATATAATAGAAAAAGAAAAATCTTTTATAATAGAAATATCGGCACCAGGATTCGATAAAAAAGATTTCCAGATAATGATTAAGGGTACTTATCTAATTGTATCAGGCCAAATTAATAGCTACAAACAAAATAACAAGGAGATAGACAGTAAAAATGATGCTAAATATATCCAGAAGGAGTTTATTAATCAAAACTTCGAAAAATCATTTAGTTTAGGAACATGCTCTATAGAGGAAAAAAGCATTAAAGCATCTTATGAAAAAGGCATACTAAGTATAACTGTAAACAAAAAACCAGAAGATAAAGATTGCTCTCGTAATATTAAGGTTGATTAACAATATAAATAGCGGCGTGATATTCAATGAGTATCACGCCGCTATTTATATTGTGGATTTTAAATTATCTTTTATAATCTAATTTCTTTTTATAGTAACGTCCCCTTTAAATTCTTCTACAACTTTATTTTTATTTACAATTTGTATTCTGTAGTAATAAACACCATCAGGTAAGTTTTTTCCATCCCATCCGCCAGAATAATTATCGTCCTTATATACTAAAATAGGATTACTTCTAATATTTTGATAAATTTCCAGCATGGCTTTACCAGTAAGAGATTTATCAAATAACCCTGTAATCTCAAAAGTATCATTAATACCATCATGATTAGGAGTAAATATACTTGGTATAAAGAATTTTGCTTTTTCTCCTTTAACTAAAGTAAACTCTACCGGTTTAACTTCTTTTGTATTACGAACGTGTAATAAAGATGGATTAGAAGTTTTAATGTTTAAGCTTAAATCTTTAATATCCAAAGACCTAAAACGAGATAGCATAGAGGCCGAATCCTTAGATACTAAACTACCAGAGGAGTTCCTAACAGATAAATCACTATATTCAAATACTTTATTAAAGTTGACCCACTGACTACCATCTTGTAAATATGCTAAATCACTGAAGTCGCCTTCTTTCGTTCTATCATAGGCTACCTCCATATTAAGTTTCATCGAATTAACATCATTTCCACCTATGTTAAAAAGTCTATAATAATATATATCATTAACTTTTTCAATATCTTTAGTATCTGGCGCTGCAGGCACTGAGTGCAACATTTGAAATCCTAAGGTTACTTTTTCGTTAGAACTGATAGTGATGATACGCGGTACATCGTTATAGCCTGGTTCATTATAACCTAATGGAATCTTATAAGGTGTGTCCTGATCCATATTCACAACCAATCTTCCTCGCTTATCGTTACTAATAACTTCTTCACTTACAGGATCGTTAAGAGTATTAGAAATAAATCCTCTTTCTCCAGAAATTGGATTTTCTTTATTATTAAGAGTATTTATAGCATCGACTATAAGGTCTGACTCTAATAATTCTAACCTAGAATTATTAACATTTAGCTTTTCTGTTTTAACATTAGCAGCTAAAAATTTGTTGCTTTTGCCATCTATAGATAAATGCGGGATAATAATTGCATCGTTTGGATAAAGGTGTGAAAAACCTATTGATTGAGGGCTATCGTCAGAAGCCATAACTAAATAAGAATCTTTGCCCATATTGAACAAAAACTTATTGCCAGGAACCTCATCAATTATAACATCGCCTATTACATTCAATTTTGAAGTATCATCTAAATGTATTTTATAAGTTACTTCAGATTCTTCTCTTTTAGCCTCATTACCTATAACTATAAAGTCTGAATTAACAGTAGCAACGACGTCTTTTCCTATATACATATTAACGCCTTTCCCTAAGATTACTTCATCTTTACTATCTTCCTGGTTATCTTCAAATATTTGGTTATTACGAGATCTTTGAGCGGTTGCTACATCTGTTAAGCTAAGTAAAAAAACAGCTGCTACAAAAATGTATAGCTTTAATTTTATTATATATCTAATGAACATAGGTACAAAATTTAACAATATATTATTTAAACAATATTCTTTAATATCAGTATAACTGGCATTGCTTTTATGTTGATTATAACAATTAATTAATTAATATTACTATTAATATACGATTTTTAAGCGACAATGTAATGTATTGTGACAAAAAAATGTACTAAAAAGCAAAACTATAGAATTATTTTCATTACAAAAGTAAAATTATTTAAAATTACTTATAATAACCCGAAATTTTATAAAATTAAAAGTCATCTTTTACTATATAATTCTATTATCTGAAAAAATTTATCTGGATCTAAAGAAGCTCCACCTA
Organism: Candidatus Krakonobacterium acarorum; assembly: GCA_050311575.1. GTDB lineage: Bacteria > Bacteroidota > Bacteroidia > SolTP2 > SolTP2 > Krakonobacterium > Krakonobacterium acarorum. The sequence goes on from JBNOKO010000001.1 coordinate 1,063,874, forward strand.
CCAAAACGCCATCTATATTTGGTTCTTTAGATAGAGAAGCTATATTATCCGGACTTACGCTACCACCATAAACTATACGAAGTGAACTTGCCAGCTCATTACCATATTTAGAGGCCATCCATAGTCTTATGGCAACGTGCATATTTTCAGCATCTGCGCTAGAGGCACTATTATTGGTGCCTATAGCCCACAAAGGCTCATAAGCAATAATCAGGCCTTTTCTTTGAATATCAGATAAATTTTCTAAAGCCATGTTCAATTGATTGACAACAAAATCTATATGTCTACCTAGATTCCGTACTTCTATAGGCTCTCCTACACACAAAATAGGCTTTATATTATATTTAATAGCCATAGTAATTTTTTTATTTATATCGCTGTCAGTCTCATTGAAATATTTCCTGGATTCTGAATGCCCAACTATAACATATTCTGCACCTATAGACTTTAACATTGGGGCAGATACATCGCCTGTATAAGCGCCAAAGGACTCCACTGAACAATTTTGAGCTGCTAACAATATCCCATTGTTTTCTTCTAAACTTTTATTATACAAACTATATATGTAAGGAGAAGGACTTGCGATAACAATATCTATTTTGTCTAGTAAACTATACGGTCTGACCTTTTTTGTAATCTCCAGATATGTGGCACAAGCTTCGTCTATGGTTTTATACATTTTCCAATTAGCGATTACAATAAATTTTTTCATTTAATTTATGATTATTTAGCACATGTATAGATTTGTTATATTATAGAGTAAGCTCAATTATAATACAACAAACCTTATAATTTAATCTTCAATTATAAAATAATTTTATAATTTTATTAACAAAAAAAATTATAATTACTCAAAAAAATTCTTTTTGTTTAGATTTGCTATATGGAAGAAAAAATAATAATAATCGACTTTGGTTCTCAATATACGCAATTAATAGCCAGACGAGTTAGAGAGCATTCTGTTTATTGCGAAATAATACCTTACAATAAAGCTAATGATATAGATTTAGACAATAAAACAATAAAAGGAATAATCTTATCAGGTTCGCACCTATCGGTATACGAACCAAACGCACCTACTATAGATTTAGATAAATTTATAGGTAAGGTGCCCATGCTATGCATATGTTACGGGGCGCAGCTATTGGCACAACATCTGGGTGCTTCTGTAAATAAAAACACCTCTAGAGAATACGGTTATTCGGTTCTAAAGGTTGTTAATACTGATACATATTTGCTACAAGATATTAAAGATGAAGATGTTGTATGGATGTCTCATAGCGACACTATAACTAATCTGCCTAATACAACTAAACTTATATGTAGCACTGACAATATAGATGTAGCTATTTTTTCTATAAAACATAAAAAAATATACGGCGTACAGTTTCATCCTGAAGTTAGCCATACTAAAAATGGTATGATTCTATTACGTAACTTTTTATTTTATATATGTAAATGTAAAGGTTTATGGGTAGCCGAATCTTTTATTGACTCTACTGTTAAAAAAATTGAGAAACTTGTTGATAGAACAGATAAGGTTCTTATTGCTCTATCTGGGGGAATAGATTCAACCGTGACATGCTTGCTATTAAAAAAAGTATTAAACGATGTTGACCTGAAATGCGTTTTAGTAGACAATGGACTTTTAAGGCAAAATGAGTTTCACAGGCTATTAGGAACATATGAAATTATGGGAATAAATGTCGAAGGAATAGATGCATCAAAAGAGTTTCTTAAAGCGCTAAAAGGCATTACAAATCCAGAAGAAAAAAGAAAAATCATAGGCAAAACTTTCATAAAAGTTTTTGATGAATACGCGAAATCAGACCCTAGTATAAAATGGTTAGCCCAAGGTACCATTTATCCGGATATTGTTGAATCGTCTTCAAATAATAGCTTATCTGAAACTATAAAATCTCATCATAATGTTGGCGGGCTACCAGATAAAATGAAACTTGGACTAATTGAACCTATAAAATATTTATTTAAAGACGAAGTAAGAAATGTTGCTAAACTTCTTAAAGTACCTTTATCAATACTAAATAGACAGCCATTCCCTGGCCCTGGTTTAGCAATAAGGATAATAGGAGAAGTAACGCCTGAAAAAATAAAAATAGCACAGATGGCCGATGTCATATTTACATCTATCCTGGCTAACTCTGATTACGATAAACTTATATGGCAGTTTGGATGCGTACTGTTACCAGTTAAATCTGTTGGCGTAAAAGGAGATAAAAGAGTATATGGCTATACTATAGCATTACGAGCAGTAGATTCAGTCGATGGCATGACAGCGACATATTATCATATACCGCATGACATTCTATCATTTATAGCAACAGAAATAGTTAACCGAATTGAAGAAGTAACCAGAGTAGTTTATGATATCACTTCAAAACCTCCTGCAACAATTGAATGGGAATAAATTCAGGGTCTTTACTATCCTATTAGCTATTACTGGCCTAACATATGGATGTATTCCAACTAAAATTAGCTACAAAGGCAAGTATCCTCAGAATAAACCAGTAGATAAGGTTTCTAAAGACCCTGAAACCGATAACAAAACGGATGAAAGTAATATTACTAATGATAAAACAAAGGAAGAGGTTACCATAAATAAAGAACCTGATAAGGTAAAATTAGAAATAAGTGACAATCATCTATACGATAAAGATACTATATTATTACTATTACCATTTAATACGCATAAAATAGACATTAAAAAATTAGATAGTGTTGAACAATTAAAAGATAACAGTATCGCTATAGATTTTTATAGGGGCTTTAAATTAGCATTAGACAATAATAAAATACATAAGGATCGCGTTGTAGTAAAAGTTTATGATACAAACGAAGATCAAAAAAAAATTAAATCAATTTTAAATTCTAAGCAATTAAAAGATACCAAGTTGATTATAGGGCCTGTATACCCACATGAAATTGAAAACGCTCTAAGTATTTTAAACCAGGTAAATTCGTCCAATTATATTATCTCTCCTTTAGCAGGTAAATTGACAGATACTTATAGCTATAAAAATTTTATAATAGTCAACCCGCCAATATATGTGCATGCTGAAAAATTGGCTGAATTTGCCAGAGATAGATATAAGCCAAAACATATCTACTATATAAGCATCCAAGACAAGAAAGAGGATAATGTAGAAAACGAAGCTTTTATACATACTTTCATAAATCATATGATAACAACTTCGCCTGGTACTATTATTGAAAGTCTACCGATTAAAAGCGACGATATACCTAAAAATCTGGAATTAATAACCCAAACATTTAAAAACAATAAAGAAACAATATTATTCGTTCCATATAATAACATAGATGATTGGTATGTAATAATGCGAACTTTAAACACTATAGACCCGACAATTAAATTAGTATTATTGGCACATCCTTATATTACACACTTTTATCGTAAATTAGATATTGTAAAACTACAGCAATATAATACATACACAACCAGCGCTTCTTTTATAGATATAGATAATGAACTGGTAGTAGATTTTTTCAACAATTATAGGAGGTTATACTCTACAATAGCTACAAAATATTCATTAAGTGGTTACGATATGGGGCGTTACCTAACGCAAATAACTGACATGAAAGATTCAGATCAATTAATTAGATATAAATATAATGGATTGTTGAATAACATACATTTACAGAAATTAGATAACGGCATTATCAATCAAAGTTTAAAAATATTAAACATTACTACAAAAGGACCGATGGTTTTTAAATCATATTAACATTACAACTTATGAATTACGATATTATAGTTATAGGAAGTGGCCCTGGAGGCTATGTAGCAGCAATTAGAGCAGCACAATTAAACTACAAAACAGCTATTATTGAAAAAGAGAATTTAGGCGGCATATGCTTAAATTGGGGGTGCATACCTACAAAGGCACTTTTAAAAAGTGCGCAGGTCCTAAACTACGTAAAAAAAGCAAATGATTTTGGAATAAATATAGAATCTGCAGCAATAGATTTTAATTCTATTATTAAAAGAAGTAGAAATATTGCTAATACTATGCATAAAGGTGTAGCGTTTTTAATGAAAAAAAACAAGATAGACGTAATAAAGGGGACAGCCGGCTTAATAGATTCAACTACAGTTGAAATAATAAACGAAAAAAACAATCAGATTATTAATGGAAAACATATAATAATAGCGACTGGAGCCAGGTCTAGAGAAGTGGACAGCATAAAACAAGACGGAGAAAATATTATAGGCTATAGGCAAGCTCTATCTTTAAATAAACTACCCAAAAATATGGTTGTTATCGGATCTGGAGCAATAGGTACTGAATTATCATATTTTTATAGTTCTTTAGGTACAAAGGTAACAATAATAGAAGCTGCAAGTCATATAATGCCACTAGAGGATCAGGACGTAAGTAATCTTTTAGAGAAATTATTCAAAGAAAAAGGAATCCGGATACTCACTAACACTAAAGTACTAAATACTAAAATTGGAGAAGTAGAGATTGACAGCGATGGCGAAAAAAGACTACTAAAAACGGATATTATTTTATCAGCAATCGGCATCACCCCTAATATTGAAAATCTAAATCTTGCAAAAATTGGCATTGAAACAAACAAAGGTAAAATAGTAGTAAACGATAAATATGAAACTAAGATAAAAGGTATATATGCGATAGGCGACGTTATAGACACTCCTGCCCTTGCCCACGTTGCATCAGCAGAAGCAATTAACTGCATCGAGCAAATACACGGAATGAAAATACAACCGATTAATTACAGTCAAATTCCAGCTTGCACATATACAGTACCAGAAGTTGCATCTATAGGTTTAACCGAAAAACAAGCAATAGATAGAGGGTATAAAATTAAAGTAGGTAAATTTCCATTTTCTGCATCTGGTAAAGCCGTAGCTGCAAGCGAAACTGAAGGTTTTGTAAAAACTATTTACGATGCACAATACGGAGAATTACTTGGTTGCCATATAGTGGGTGGCAACGCTACAGATATGATATCAGAAATTGTAGTTGCACAAAAACTTGAAACAACATATACAGAAATATTAAAATCTATACATCCGCATCCAACATATTCTGAAGCTATCATAGAATCCACTGCAGATGCCTATGACGAATGTATACATTTATAAAAAATAACGATAACACTTTAGACGACTTAATTGAGTTTCTTAATGGTATAAATGTATCAATTAAATGTGAGACTATAACTTTACATGACTATACATATAATCTCATAATATGTGAGTATCATAACCTAATAATTATTTATACCAACAAATGGAATGAAACAATAAAATATAATCTAATACATTTAAAACTATATTTTTTAAAAAATTCCATTGATAGCATATACATAAACAACAATTTAATATTCTACAAGCTCGATGTAATACAATCAAAAATCAAATCTATCTTTAAGTTAAACAAACGCATACACGCTAGAAAAACAAAAATAATAACTTTAAACTACAACCAGGTTTCTGAATTTGTAACAAAAAATTGTTTATTTAATCCATGTAGTGCAAAATATAAAATAGGTTTAATACATAACAAACAATTAGTTATGGTTGCACTATTTTCTAAAAAACGCAATGTTAACAGGCTAAATAGCATTTATAAATCTTACGAACTAATAAAAATTATAAGCTTAAAAGACACTAACGTAGTTGGCGGGATTAATAAAATAATAAATTATTTTATTAAACTATATAATCCAGACGATATAATGACATATATAGATCTTAACTGGTATAGATCAAATTCTTTTAGTAAATTAAATTTTGAATTAGCAGGTATTACATGCACCAAACTTACATCATCAAGCCATAAAGATAAAATTACTGATTTAAGAGACATAAATTCAGGGAGTTTAAAGCTTATAAAATACTTAAAACCTGCTTTATAACACGATCAATATTTAAAGCAATTACTTATATTACAAATAAATGAAATATCTCTTTTTTACTTTTACGCTGTTAGCTTTTAATTCTACCATGAAAATAAAAGCTCAAGAGCAAAAAATTCCAAACATAATTAGCGGTACCGTTACAGCGGTTGAAAGTAATAAACCCATACCAAACGCTATTATAAAAGTTGTGGGATCAAAAGATAAAACGGAAACTGACAAATTTGGCAACTACATAATTGCTCCTAATAACGGTCAAAAATTATTAATAACAGCTACACACTTTAAACCTATAACTGTGCCGATAGGTTCAGAGCCTATAATAAACGTTAATTTAGTTGAAAGTATAGATACTACCGTAGATAGTAACCATAAACGCCTATCGTCGGTACTAATAACAGCTCTTGGATCTGGCAATGGTGATAAACAGGCAGGATATTCTTATAGCAACTTAGAAGGCAGGGAATTATCTGAAATCCCAAGTGGAAACCTAGCAAATAACCTAAGTGGAAAAGTAGCCGGGGTTGAGATTACAACTGCAAGCTCAGGGGCTGGTGGATCTACTAAAGTAACTATACGAGGAAATAAATCTCTGGCTGGTAACAACCAACCATTATATGTTATAGATGGTGTACCCATGGACAATACTAACTTAGCAGGCAATGTTAACTCCGCTACATCGCAATACAACAGAAGCGATTACGGATCCGGTATTAGTGACATAAACCCGGATGATATAGAATCTATGGAAGTACTTAAAGGTCCTAATGCTGCTGCTTTATATGGATCAAGAGCAGCCAATGGAGTGATTTTAATAACAACAAAACGTGCTTCAGCTGGACAAAAACTAGGGATAAGCTATTCAACGAGTATAACATTAGATAACGCTTTAATTCTTCCAGAATATCAAAATGAATATGGCCAAGGTACTAGAGGTAAAATACCATCATCAAGAGAAGAATTATTATCTGCAACAGGATCATGGGGAGGCAAGCTAGATAGCACTCAACAACCATATTTTGATGGTACAAAAAAAGCCTACTTAGCCCAACCTAATAATGTTAAAGATTTTTTTAAAACAGGGCAAACTTATGTTAATACAATTGCTCTTGAAACTTCTAGTGAAAAAACGGCTCTGCGGTTCTCATATTCCAAATTTAATAATGGTGGCATAATACCTTCAAATAAGCTACAAAAAGATAATTTTAACATAAGGGCAAATTCAAGCTTCATTAATAATAAATTATTAGTAGATGGTAAAGCAACTTATTTTATACAAAGGGCCTATAACAGACCCATGTTAGGAGCTACAAGTTCAAACGCTATCAATAGTCTGTTTTTAATACCAAGAAACGTTGATATACACGATTTGCATGATGAAAGATACAGTGATGGACGTCAAAAGACATGGGGAAGTCTAATCCAAAACCCTTACTTTACCACTAACATTAGCACCAACAACGATAGTAAAAATCGTTTTATAGGTATGGCAAGCGCCAAATATTTAATCAACGATAAATTGAACGCCCTTATACGAGCCGGTACGGATCATATACAACAGCAAATAACATCGATAAGCCCCATAGGAAGCACTAATACAACGAAAGGAAGTATAAATCTTTCGTCTCCAAATTTAATTGAAAATAATTTTGACGCATTAATATCTTATAATAATAAAATTAGTAGCAAGTGGAGCCTAAGTGCAAATATTGGTGCTAGCGTAATGTATAGACAATACGATGCATTATATGCAAACGGAAATAATTTCTTAATTCCTAATATAGAATCCATTAATACAGTACAGGAAAAAACATCATCAAGAACTTTTTACGAAAAACAAATAAATAGCTTATATGCCTATACACAATTAGGATTCCTTGAATATTTATTTGTTAATTTAAGCGGAAGAAATGACTGGTCGTCAGCATTGCCTAAAACTAACAGATCGTATTTTTATCCGGCAATTAATACATCGCTGGTATTAAGCGACATGCCAGAGTGGAAAAAGTTAGATTTATCATGGGTGAATTTAGCTATAATACGCTTAGGATGGGCCCAGGTAGGTAGCGATACAGATCCTTATCAGGTTTATTATCAATACGCAGTAGATACTAATCCATTTTTAGGGGTAATTGGCATTTCTGATCCATTAATACGACCAAATAGTAACCTGAAAGCAGAAATAACATCTTCATTTGAAAGCGGCTTAGAAACGCAATTTTTAGATGGTTTAATTTATACTGACATAACATTCTATAGATCCGATACGAAAAATCAAATAGTAGTATTAGCGCTGCCACCATCATCCGGTTACAATAAAGAAATTGCTAATATAGGAAATGTAAGAAATAGCGGTTTAGAAATACTGCTAGGTGGGTTTCCTATAAAAGGTAGCAAATTTAGCTGGGAAAGTTCTTTTAACATGGCTTTTAACAAAAACCAGCTAGTATCATTAATAAATAATTATGAAACTTACCAACTAACAAAACTTGATAACATCCCCTTAGCTATAATGGCAACCGTAGGTGGAGGCTACGGAGATATCTATGGTACAGATTATAAACGCAATGTAAATGGACAAATAATAGTAGATAGTCAGGGCTATCCATTAGCAACAGATATGAAAAAACTTGGAAATTCACAACCTGTTGGACAATTAGGTTTCAATAATACATTTAGATATAATGATTTTACACTAAAATTTTTAATTGATGCCAGAATAGGTGGAAAAGTATTTTCTTATACGGACCTATCTATGACAACTGAGGGTGTATCTATAGAATCTCTAAATGGCAGAGAAAATGGAATTATTGTTGATGGCATAGACGAAGCTGGTAATAAAAACACTACATCTGTTTCAGCAGAAAATTATTATAATATAGTAAACCAACGTATAACTTCCAGGTATTTATACGATGCTACAAACGTACGGTTACGCGAGCTTACCTTATCCTACAAAATTCCTGTTAGTAAAATCAAAAATTTAAATTTTGTGCAGAGTGCAACAGTAAGTCTTATAGCAAGAAATCTATTTTTTATATATAAAACAACTAAAAATATAGATCCTGAATCGAATTTTAGTACAGGAAATGCACAAGGTATAGCATATTTCGACTTACCTAGCACAAGAAATTTTGGTTTAAGCTTAAACGTAAACTTTTAAAATATTTGTATGAAAAAAACTGTATTATATATATTAGCAACATTGCTAACTTTAGGTTGCAATAAATTTGACGACATGTTAAAAAATCCTGACCAACCGACGGAACAACAAGTTGACGTAGATAGATTAATAGCATATGTCCAAAAGCATATATTTTCTCCTGATAGAGAGACTTTCTGGCGCAGCCAACTATTAACTGCAGATAGATTTGCTGATTTTTTCAGAATAGGTTTTGCTGAAGGGGGCTTTACTGGTGCAGGCGGCGACGGACTAGCATATAATTATAACGCTGACTATACTGATTGGTATTGGAGTTCGTACTACGTTCCTATACCTGCAACGATAGAATCTATATTGCGTATTACAGATAAAAATGGCATTAAACCTAATGACAAACTACATGGTATAGGTTTAGTTTTAAAAGCTTTTTTATATCAACGGTTAACCGATAGTTTTGGTGACATACCATACACTCAAGTTGCTGATAAAAATATAAAACAACCTAAATACGACAAACAAATAGATATATATAAAGATTTAATAAGTATCCTGGATAAGGCTATTTCAAGATTTAATTCAGGGGATACTACTGACCCTAACTTTAACCAGAATATATTAGGAGATTTTATTTATAAAGGAGATCCAAAAAAATGGGAAAAATTAGCAAAATCATTACAGCTAAGATTAGCAATGAGAGCCTATAATGCTAATAGCAACGATTTTTCCTTAGACAAAATAAAATCTTTAGTAAAAAATAAATCTGAACTACTAAATGATATAACAGATTGGGCTAAAATAGACAAAGATAAAAACGATCATAATCCATTTAGTGATGGATATAATAATATATGGTTTTTTGGAGGCAGCGACAAATCTAATAGATGGAAAGTAAGCGAAAATCTGTTAAAAGCTTTAAAACATAGCAGTACTTTAGTTGACCCCAGATTATCCGTATACGCTGAACCTATTAAAAATAAGAATATAGCTTTCCACAAAAAAGACTTATCTAATTTCGATGCATATTTCAGTTTCTTAAAAAATATATTAGACAGACAAAACATATCTTATACTACAAATACAGATGGTGATACTGTTAATTTAATATTAAATGGCCAAGATCCGATCTTTATTGGGCAACCCGCCAGATTAAGCTTAAACATGAAGCCTTTACTTAAATATGATTTATTTTCAGATCCGGGAGATTTTTTAATTGGTGATTCTGATAGAACATTAGATATGTTACCTGCTAATGTTATGTCTCCGGCGGAAGTAAAACTATTACTTGCATTAGTTTCAAAAAACGGGATTGCTGATGCCGGAAATGCGCTAGAGCTAATGAAAGAAGGCATGAAATTATCTATGCAACAGTTTAGAGTGCCCGATGCTCAAGTAACTGATTTTCTCAGCAAAACTAATTTAACGGATTCAGAAGAAAATATAGTTACACAACTATGGTTATCTTTATATGGTGACGGGTTTGAGGGATGGTCAGTAGTTAGAAAATATCATTACCCTGCATCAGTGTATGCAGATATACCTAACGACCAATTTCATTATATTATAGGTACATTGGGCGTAAAATATCCACAAAGGTTAAAATATCCACAATCGGAGCTATCTCTAAACGGTGCAAATGTGAACAATGCTATAAAAAACCAAGGTGTTGACGAACTAAATACCTTTTTGTGGTGGGCTCAAAATTAAGTAATAGATAATTATTTTAATTACAAACAAGGTTTGATATGTCTATTGTTGTAAACAATTTAAATAAGTTCTATGGCAAATGGCAAGCTTTAAAAAATATTAATTTTTCTATTAATAAAGGTGATATACTAGGTTTTTTAGGCCCTAATGGAGCAGGTAAAACGACCACCATGAAAATAATCACTACCCTTTTAAAGCCATCGTCCGGTCAGATACTAATAAATGGCATAGATATATGCAAAGAACCTACTAAAGTAGTACCATATATAGGCTATTTGCCAGAGAACAATCCATTATATACTGATTTTTATGTAATTGAGGCGTTAGATTTTATAGCAAAAATACGTAGGTGTAACATAAAAAGCAGCACTATAAAAGACATGTTAGAGCGCACAGGATTATCAGAAGTTAAAAACAAAAAGGTAAAAACTTTGTCCAAAGGATATAAACAACGCCTTGGGATAGCTCAAGCTATCATCCACAATCCAGAAATATTAATATTAGATGAACCTGCTAACGGTCTTGACCCGATACAAATTATTGAAATACGCAAACTAATAAAGGGTATTGCTGCAAACAAGGCTGTGCTTATTTCAACTCATATAATGCAAGAAGTTGAAGCCGTTTGCAATAAAATTATGGTACTAAAAAATGGTGAAATAGTTGCTAAAGAAGTTATTAATAAAACAGAAATAACCAACCTAAATACATTTAAAATAGAGTTTAATAAAAGTGTAAATAGCAGCGATATAAGAGCATTTATTAACCCGAAATATTTGCAACATATTGAACAAATTAACAATAGCACATTGTTAATACAAGCGCAAAAGGATATCAGAGCAAATCTTATGGATTTCGCTATAAACAAGGACCTTGTTATACTTCATTTAAGTTTAGAGAATAAGTATAAATCTCTAGAAGAAGTATTTACTAAACTATCAAAGTAAAAATTACATACTTGATTTTATATATATATCTTCTTTGATCATATAATCTTTCTTATTTATATTCCAAGATAAAGAAAACTTGTATGCTCCTTTTCTTAACAAACCACGGTGTACAATATGCTGGTTCTTAGAATTTAAAGTTAAAGGGAAAGCTAAATCGCCGCCGGAGTCATCAGGGCGTAATAATTTAATGATACCAGTAATATTTGCTTTATCAATTTCTTTAGGAAAAGATATAACAAGGTTCTGATCACTATCCTGATCTATAGTAACTTTATGTTCCATAGAATTGGCATTTTTTTGAGCATCAATAGCATTTTGATATTTTAGCTCTTCTTCGTAATAGTTAGGAGAGACTAACTCCACTTTGGTCCCACGCGAAAAAACTACTATACTTATCAAATAACTGACAAAACATAATAAAAATACGCTTATACCTATAGGCCAAAAAATTCCTTTTTTCATAACGACAAAGTATTAATTATCTAAATTTAACTTATGATTTTTAAATATTAAAGGGCCTATAAAATTAGTTTTAATAGTTTTTTCTATATGGCCTCTATCAGATATAAGTTGCAACCTTATTTTAGTTAATCTTTTATTTATATAATTTTTAGGTATATAGATAAAGAAAAATATTTCGCTTATACCTTCAGGGGTTAAACGTAATTTATTCGTTGCTATTAATTGTATACGAGCTCCTTCGTAATCTGGAATTTGTATGTTTAAATCTATTTCCTGAGGTTTTTTATTTACAATTTTAAGCCTGTATAAGTTACTGATTTCTTTATTATCTTTTGATATCTCATAACTACTGCCTCCTACCCTATCCACTATAACGTCTAAATTTCCTTTAGATACTATAAAAGCTGTTATAATTGTAGTAGATAATACTAATAATAGTAAGCTCATTAACATTCTAAAGGAAAATCCAGGGTTAGTTCTATTAATAATGTTTTCTTTAGAAGCGTACTTTATAAGATTTTTAGGTCTTTTTAGTTTTTCCATTATATTGTTGCAAGCATCTATACAAGCTGCACAGTTGACGCATTCAAGCTGTAAACCATTTCTAATATCAATCCCGGTTGGACACACTTTAACACATTGATAACAGTCTATACAATCTCCTTTATAGGAGCTGTCTTGGCCCTTATTTAGTCCTCTTGGTTCTCCACGTTCATAATCATATGTGATAACTACAGTTTGTTTATCTATTAAAACCCCCTGTAGCCTACCATAAGGACAAAGAACTATACAGACTAGTTCTCTCACATATGCAAATATCACATAAAATACACAGCTGAAAGCTGTTATTGCGATAAAACCTCCTATATGGTCTTGAATAGGATCTTTTATGATTTTTTTTAGCTCGACTATTCCTATTATATAAGAAAGAAAAGTATTAGCTACGACAAAAGATATTAAAAAGAAAATAGAGTGTTTAAGTGTTTTCTTGAATACTTTAATGGCATTTGTTGGCCCTCTATTCAAATTTCGCTGTTGGTTGGGGTTGCCTTCAATTAAATACTCTATTTTTCTAAAAACCATTTCCATAAAAATAGTTTGAGGGCATATCCATCCGCAAAATACCCGTCCTACAGCTAAAGTTACGACAGCTATGATTAGTAGTGTAGCAATCATAACCAAAGCAAAAATAAAAAAATCCTGTGGCCATAATATAATACCGAATATTGCGAATTTTAGATTAATAATATCAAACTGTAACGCTTGATGCCCATTTATCTTTAGAAATGGTAAAGAAAAAAAAACTCCTAAAAGAAAGAACGACACTATGCCCCTATATGTGTAAAGCAATCCACCAGGCTCTTGAGCATATATCCATTTACGCTTACCCGTAGCATTAACTTGCTGTCTACTTATTTCATCAGGCATTGTAATTTTAATTTATTTATTATAATCAATATTTATAATTTACGAATAATTTAATTATTTTCTATAAAAAATTCTAGATTATTATAACCTATAGTATCATTTGGAATAATATGATTTTTGTTAAAAAAAGCATACATGGCCCCTCCTGTTCCAGTTAAGGACGCATAAATAGCTCCTATTTTGTATAAATATTGCTTAATTTCATTTAATATAGGATATTTTATTAATATAAGGTCTTCAAAATCATTGTATATGGTATGCCTCCAATCATTTATATCTATATATTGAATTTCCTTTAAGCTTACCTTAGCTTTTTTAATATTTACATTGTTATAGGCCCAATCGGTAGAAACCTTGATTTTTGTATCTACAATCATAATTTTGTAGTTACTCAGGTCTATGTTAATATGCTCAAGTATATCGCCTACACCTTTGGCAAACATTGGCTTATTATAGTAAAAAAATAGACAATCGCTACCAAGTTTTTTAAGAGCTTCCTGCATTTGCAGATCAGATATTTTTATTATGCCGCTTTTATTTAACATATTTAATAAAAAAGCTGCATTTGAAGATCCTCCCCCAAGGCCAGCACCTATAGGAATCCTTTTTATTAAACTTATTTCCAGGTTAGGAACCTCACAAATATTTTGTAATAATGTTACAGCTTTGGTACATATATTATTAGATATATCCGAACTTAAATCCTTATTGTTATATATCGATAATTTATATGGATTGTAACTTTCAATAACTTCTATGGAATCAAATAAAAAGCCTATAGGGTACATAACGGTTTCTATGTTATGGTACCCATCAGATCGTTTATTTAGAATATGTAAACCTAAATTTATTTTAGCATTAGGAAAGCAAATCACAGGTTAAAATCATATAATGGGGTTTATTTTTCTTTACCTGACCTGTTTACATCTATCTTTTCTATACTTACGTTAGGATTGTCGTTTTCATTTTTTAGCGAATCTACAACATTGGCAGTTTCTGTATATAAGTTACCTTGGGGTGCTTTGGCGTTAGGAGGATTAGTGTCATGCAATGTTTCCTTTATGTAACTGGCAACCTGAGCAATTTGTAAAGCCGAGAGAGTCGATTGCCATGCAAGCATACCCTTATCAGGTACACCATATTTTATAGTTTTAAAAACGTCTTCTATAGCGCCACCGTGGATCCAATAGTTGTCTGTTAAATTAGGCCCTATACCGCCTTCACCATTTTGACCGTGACAAGCTACGCAGTTCGCCTTAAATATATCCTGGCCTGCTGAAAGAGCTGTTGGATCTGTAAGAAGCTGCACATTAGTTTCGTCTATCAAATTACCTGCCTTCTTTATATATTCATCATATTCAGCTTTTGCTTTTGCAACGTTATACTTAAATTCTTCTACTTGCGATCTGCCAACATGAAAGATTTCGTAATTAGCAAAATATAGTACAGCGATAACTATAGTTAGTAAAAATAATAAACTAAACCAACTAGGAATTTTATTGTCTAATTCTTGTATATTGTCATAAGTATGTTCCATTTGTATGCTAGCCTCTTCAGTAACTGGAACGGACTGGTTTAGTTTATCAAATAATGTCTTATTCTTTTCCTTTTTACGGTTTAAGTACAACTTGGGGAATGATGCAGCTAAATAAGATTTTGTTAGATTAAGCATTATTATAGATACAACAACTATAACAATTAACTCTAATACTATAAGCGTAAAGAATATATATGTAAATATTTGAGCATAATTGATAGTTTTATCATTAACTAAACTATGCTGTGTTTCTTGAGCGCTTAATGAAAATGTTATGGTTAATAGTGCAAGTGGGATTAACAAAGCATGAAGCGTTAACACTTTCTTGAGTTTAATTTTTGTACTTATTTTGTGCATAAAAGATTAAATATAATAATTTTCAAGTGGTAACAAACTATTTTTCTTCGTCGTCTAAAGGAATATTTTTACAATGTAAAGTGTAGTCTTTACGTCTTGTAAAAGCGTATATACAAGCAGCTACAAAGAAAGTAAAAAATATAAGTATAGAAACTGTAGGAAAAATATCTATATGTTCACTTATAGCTTTTATGTAATTAGAAAACTTCATTTGCTATAATTATTAATGATTATGATTTTGATGTATTAAATCAGCCTCAGATACTGTACCAGATTTTATATCTTTCCCTAACCGTTGTAAATATGCAATAAGAGCAACTATCTCAGATTCTTTGAAAGTTTCTATTCCCTGACTGTGTAAATCGTGTACTATTTCACTAGCTTGCCTCAAATATATTTTAACTGCTCTATCTTCATAGTCTTTAGGATATGGCACTCCTAATGTACGCATAACTTTTATTTTAGCTACGACACCAGGTATATTAACCATTTTTTCAAATAACCAAGGATACGGAGGCATTATAGAACCTTCAGATTTAGTTACAGGCTCTAACATATGCTCATAGTGCCATGCATTAGGCCTTAGACTTCCCTCGCGATGCAAATCAGGCCCTGTCCTTTTAGATCCCCAAAGAAACGGATGATCATATACAAACTCCCCAGCTTTAGAATATTCTCCAAATCTGGTATCATCAGCTCTTGTAACACGTATCATTTGGCTATGGCAATTATTGCAGCCTTCTTTAATATATATATCTCTGCCTTCTAGTTCTAAAGGTGTATACGGTTTTATACTGGATATGGTAGGCACATTATTTTTAATTAAAAATGTAGGTATTATTTCGACCATCGATCCAATTAATAATACTATTAAAGACAATATTAATAATTGTAGTGGCCTTCCCTCTAATTTTTTATGCCAATATTTTTTTTCCTGTTCATCTGAGTGTTCTTGAGATTCTAATTTATATGAGGTAGCTTGTGCTTCCTGTTCTCGTATAAGTTTGCCCTGGCGTACGGTTTTATATAGGTTAAATGCCATTAGAAATACCCCAAACAAATATATGCTACCGCCAACAGCCCTGGTTGCATAAAATGGTATTATGTATTTTACTGTGTCTAAAAAAGAATATTGTAAAATGCCTTCTTCAGTAAATTGTTTCCACATTAAAGTTTGGCGAAAAGCCCCCCAGTAAAGAGGTACTAAATAAATTATTGCTCCAACCAAAGCTATCCAAAAGTGCGCGTTAGCAAGCTTAATTGAATAAATTTTCGTATCATATATTTTTGGTAGCAACCAGTATAGCATACCAAAAATCATAAAGCCATTGAATACTAATGTACCTACATGGACGTGGGCAATTGTCCAATCTGTGTAATGGCTTAATATATTAAATGTTTTCAGAGCCAACATTGGACCTTCAAACGTAGCCATTCCATAGCCAATTAAAGAAATAACAAAGAATTTAAGTATAGGATTATCTGAAACTTTATCCCAAGCACCACGAAGCGTAAATAGCCCATTAACCATACCTCCCCAAGAAGGTGCTATAAGCATTATAGAAAAAACTGTTCCTAATGTTTGTACCCACTCCGGCAAAGCTGTATATAATAGATGGTGCGGCCCTGCCCATATATATATAAAGATTAACGACCAAAAGTGAATAATTGATAATTTATATGAATATATAGGTCTGCCCGCTGCTTTAGGTAAAAAATAATACATCATTCCTAAAAACGGTGTAGTTAAGAAAAAAGCAACAGCATTGTGTCCGTACCACCATTGAACTAATGCATCCTGAACACCAGCATAAACCGGATAACTTTTTAAAACTGAAACTGGCATTTCAAGAGAGTTAACAATGTGTAATATTGCAACTGCTACCCAAGATGCGATGAAAAACCATATTGAAACATATAAATGCTTCTCTCTACGTTTCACTAGTGTCATAAAAATATTAACACCGAAAGCTACCCAAATAATAGTGAGCCAGATATCAAAAGGCCATTCTAATTCTGCATACTCTTTACCAGTAGTAAAACCTAACGAAAACGATAAAAGTCCTAAAGCAATTAATATTTGCCAGCCCCAAAAATGAAGATAACCTAATATATCGCTATAAACTCTAGCTTTACATAGCCTGGGTACTGAATAATAAATGGAGGCAAAAATTGCATTTCCAACAAAAGCGAATACTACTGCATTAGTATGAATAGGTCTAATTCTGCCTAAAGTTAAAAATTCCGACCTAAAATTAAGTTCTGGGAATACCAACTGAAAAGCGACTAGTAAGCCGGCAGCCATGCCTATAACCCCCCAAAATACTGTGGCGTAAACAAAATTACGTACTAATACATTATTGTAATAAAAAGTCTCTAATCTCATGAAAACTAAAATAAACTATATTTATATATATAATTTTATTAAAAAAAACGAACAACTATTAAAAATGGTCTAATTTACTTTATTACTTACACTATTATTTAATTTATCTATGCTTTTATTTAATAATTCATCTTTTTCCTTAATATCAGGCTCATCAAAAAGTATACGAACTGAAGGCGTATAGGTATCATCATATTGGCCTTTCTTAATTGACCATAAAAATGCTATTAAAAATCCTCCTGCTACTAAAAGGCTAAGTGCTAACATTATCACTATAGAACTCATAACTAACTTATTTGGAACCATTTTAAATAATAAGCAAATTATTATTTGGTACAATTTTAATAAATTTTAACTTACTTTGCTACTTTATTTATTAATAATAATACGTTTTTTTACCCAATCAATATTTACTTATGAAATTAGCACTCGCTCAACTAAATTATACTGTATCAGACTTTGTAAATAACGAAAAAAAAATCATAAATGCAATACAGAAAGCAAAGGATGACAATTGCCAACTAGTAGTTTTTTCAGAAA
Source organism: Candidatus Krakonobacterium acarorum (assembly GCA_050311575.1). Lineage (GTDB taxonomy): Bacteria > Bacteroidota > Bacteroidia > SolTP2 > SolTP2 > Krakonobacterium > Krakonobacterium acarorum. The sequence continues at coordinate 1,082,329 of JBNOKO010000001.1, forward strand.
CATCAGTATGCGGATATCTGCCTTTTGATCTTCTTACATACGAACAATATATAATACAATGCGATTTATCGTTAAAAAATATAGCTGAACACTCTAAGAACATAACTGTTATTATAGGCGCACCAACTACTAATAAAGGTACAGGTAAACGATTATTTAATAGCGCTATAATTATACAAAATAAAAAAATCTTAAAAACCATAAATAAAACCCTCATACCCTACTACGATATATTTAATGAACAGAGATATTTTGAAAAACGGCATACAAACGACAAAACCATCAAAATTAATGATCTCCTAATAGCTATAACAATATGTGAAGATATATGGTTTAAAGATTCATTATACTACGAAGATACAATAAAGGAGTTAGCTAATCTAAAACCAGATTTAACAATAAACATATCGGCCTCTCCATTCGATAAAGATCAATACAATAACAGAATATCTGTTGTTACAAATGCTGCTAAAAGCATTCAATCTCCTATTATTTATGTTAACCAGGTCGGGGCAAATACTAACCTGATTTTTGATGGTAATTCTATTGTATGTGACAAACATGGGAAAATAATTCAAGAACTAAAATCTTTCCAAGAAGATTTCATAGTAATTGAATTCGATAATCATACACAAAACTTTACTTCTGATAATACAAAATATGTTGCCAAAACATATAATAAAAACGATAATATTACAAAAGCTCTTATATTAGGTATACAGGATTACTTCAGGAAAACTAAATTTAGTAAAGCAATTTTAGGATTGTCTGGAGGCATCGATTCAGCTTTAACTTTAGCTATAGCCAGCCTCGCATTAGGCAAAGATAATGTAAAAGCTATATTAATGCCATCTGAATTTTCATCGAAACATTCTATAAGTGATTCTATAGCATTAGTAGAAAATATTGGATGTAATTACACAACGATTTCTATCAATTCTTTATACAACGCTTTTTTAGATACATTAAAAACACCATTTAGCAATACGGAAAAAGATGTAACAGAAGAAAACCTACAGGCCAGAATAAGAGCCAACATATTACTTGCCTTAGCAAATAAATTTGATTATTTAGTATTAAACACTTCTAATAAAAGTGAACTTGCTGTAGGTTACGGAACATTATATGGAGATATGTGCGGAGCTATATCTGTACTAGGCGATCTATATAAAAGCGAAGTATACGAACTAGCTAGATATATAAACTCTGCCTATAACAACCTTATACCTGAAAATATTATAACTAAAGAACCTTCAGCCGAACTAAGCCCTAATCAAAAAGATTCCGATACCCTGCCGGATTACAATTTGTTAGATCAAATACTGACTTTATATATAGATAATAAACTATCAACATTAGAAATTATTAATCGTGGTTTCCCAAATGAGATAGTTAATAGAGTAATTTCATTGATAAATATAAACGAATATAAAAGATCCCAGTTTCCACCTATATTACGGGTTTCTAAAAACTGTTTTTCTGATGCATGGAAAATGCCTATAGCAAAAAATCTATGGTAGGTATTTATTCCACCGTTACTGATTTAGCCAAATTCCGTGGCTGATCTACATTAGTACCTTTTTTAACAGCTATATAATAAGCAAATAATTGCAAAGGAACTATATTTAATAAAGAATATAACGAACTCTCTTTAACTTCCGGAACCTCTATTATATCGCTAACAAGATCTCCCAACCCGGTGTCGCCCTTTGTTGCTATAGCGATTATTTTAGCACCTCTAGCTTTAGTTTCTTCTATGTTAGATAAAGTTTTCTTGTAAAGATTATCTTTGGTTGCTAAAAATACTACCGGGATATTTTTATCTATTAAAGCTATAGGACCGTGTTTCATTTCAGCTGCAGGATAGCCTTCAGCATGTATATAAGAAATTTCTTTAAGCTTTAAAGCTCCCTCTAAAGCTATTGGGAAATTATACCCCCTGCCTAAATAGAGCATACTTGAAGCTTTATAATATTTCTCTGCGATTTTCTGTATAGATGATGCAGTATTTAGAATTTCTTGTATTTGTTTTGGAGTTTCAGATATAGATTTTGATAGCATATTATATTTGTCTATATCTATTGTGTGGCGAGCTCTGGCTATAGCTGTTCCTATCAAATATAAAACTACCAGTTGAGAAGTAAAGGCTTTGGTACTTGCCACCCCTATTTCTATTCCCGCATGAGTGTATACCCCGGCATCAGTTATTCTGGATAATGACGACCCTGTAACGTTACATATACCCAGTACTGTTGCACCAGCTTTTTTGGCTTTTTCTACAGCAACTATAGTGTCAGCTGTTTCGCCCGATTGCGATATAGCTATAACTATATCATCCGGGTAAATTATAGTATCTCTATATTTAAATTCTGAGGCATACTCTAAATTGGTAGGTATTTTTCCGTATTCTTCGAAAAAATATTTTGCAACTAAGCCAGCATGCCACGAAGTACCACAAGCTAATAATATAATTCTTCTAGCTCTTTTAAAATCGTCCATGTTGTCGCGCAAGCCACCTAAGGTTATATTATAGTTAGAAAAATTAAGGCGCCCACGCATAGAATCTGCAACTGTTTGTGGCTGCTCCATAATCTCTTTTAACATAAAATGTTCGTAATCTCCTTTTTCTATAGCGCGCAAGTCGATTTCAATTTTTTTTATGTAGGTAGGCTGGTCTTCATTACAAAGATTTTTTACTACAATATTGCTGTCTGTTACTATTGCCATTTCTTCATCTTTAAGATATATAACATTTTTTGTATGTTTTACAACCGCAGATATGTCTGACGCTATTATGTTTTCGTTATCTCCTACGCCTATTAATAGTGGCGATCCTTTACGTGCCACAACTATTTTGTTTGGGCTGGTTGCATCTACTACAGCTATGGCATAAGCGCCTATTACTTTAGTTAAAGCTATCCGTACGGCTTCTTCAATAGATAGCTTTAGTTCTTTTTGTATATCTGCAATGAATATTCCTAAAACTTCTGTATCTGTTTCACTTACAAAGCTATAGCCTTTTTTTATTAAACTTTTTTTGATTGACTGATAGTTCTCTATTATTCCGTTATGTATTAGTGCGATTTGACCATTGTTGGAAGTGTGAGGATGCGCATTTTCATCGCTAGGCTCGCCATGGGTGGCCCATCTGGTATGTCCTATGCCTACGTTATAGTCTTGAAGGTCGTTGTCTTCTGTAAAATTTTCCAGATTAAGAACCTTACCTCTTTTTTTGAATATTCGTATTTTTTTATCTTTTTCATTTACAACAGCAATCCCTGCGCTATCGTATCCGCGATATTCCAAACGTTTTAGCCCATCAATTAGTATTGGATAAGCTGATTTATTACCTATATAGGCTATTATTCCGCACATATTATTCCTTAGTAATTTATATAATTATATATACGAATTATATAAGATTTGTATTCGTTTATGGAGCCAATTGTTGTATGGTCCATAAACCATTTTTATTTAAATCGTATCTTATTCTTTCATGTAACCGCCCTGGCAAACCTTTCCAAAATTCTATTTTGCAAGGATCTACTTCGTAGCCGCCCCAATGATCTGGTTTAGGTATTAGGTGGTCGTCTTTGTATTTTTCATTAATAATTTTAGCTTCGTTAATCAAATCGTCTAAGTTGTTTATTATTGAACTTTGTTTTGATACTATCGCCCCAATCTTATTGGCTTTAGGTCGAGAGTTAAAATATTTATTGGATTCTTCGGTTGAAGTTTTTTGAGCTTTACCTTGTATATGGACAGCCCTGGATATTTTCTGCCACCAAAAGGTTAATGAAACGTTGTTATTTTGTTCTATATGTTTAGCTTTTGAGCTTTTATAGTTTGTAAAAAACGTGAATTTTTGGTTTTTCAAATCTTTCAGTAAAACTATACGCGTATAAGGCATGTTATGGCTATCTACGGTTGCAAGCGTCATAACATTGGGCTCGTCCTCATTGTTATTCAAAGCCTCATTAAACCATATCTGAAATTCGCTAAACGGATCTTTATTCGGTTGTATAGTCCGCGTGTTTTGATAATCTTTTCTTAGATTTTGTAATGTGTTATTATCTGTATCCAGCATGCTTTCTTTTGTTAATTTGGTTTTATTCTACATTTTATCAGGGGCCTCTATACCCAGATTATTAAGGCCTTGTTTTATTGCTGATTTTATAAGGTTTGCTAATTGTAGCTTAAATACCTGTTTACTCCCTAAAGTTTCTTTAGGATTTAGTATTTGCTCTTCATGATAAAATTTATTAAAAAGTTTTGCTAATTCAAATAAATAGTTTGCAAGTAGCGACGGATTGTATTCTTTAGCAGATTGCCAAAGGATTTCTTTGTATTTGGTTATTAATATTATTAAATCTCTCTCTGTTTGGTTTATTTCGAAATTATCTTCGTAATTAAATTCTGTTATTTTACTTTTTTCTAATAAAGAAGTTATACGGGCGTGAGTGTACTGGATAAACGGTCCGGTATGTCCCTGAATATCTATAGCTTCGTTTGGGTTAAATGTTATACGCTTTTTTGATTCTACTTTCAGTAAGTAATATTTTAAGGCGCCTATCCCAATTTTGTTATACAAATCATCTTTTTCTTCTTCAGTTAAGGTTTTGAGCTTGTCCTGAGTGCTAGCATGTTCTTTGGCGGTATCATACATTTTATCTATTATATCGTCGGCATCAACTACAGTTCCCTCTCGTGACTTCATTTTACCGCTTGGTAAATCTACCATGCCATAGCTTAAGTGATAAAGGCTATCAGCATATTTTTTATCCAGCTTTTTTAGTGTAAGAAATAGAACTTTAAAATGGTAGTCTTGTTCAGATCCTACTACATATATAGATTTATCCGGTTTGAATTCAGTATATTTTAACTCAGCCGTGCCCAGGTCTTGGGTTAGGTACACAGAGGTTCCATCAGAGCGCAATAATACTTTCTCGTCTAACCCATAGTTAGTTAAGTCTACCCATATTGATCTATCTGGTTTTTGGTAAAATATTTTTTGCTCTAAACCTTCAAGAACTATTTTTTTCCCTAATAAGTAAGTGTCCGATTCGTAATAAATTTTATCAAAATCTATATTTAGCTTTTTGTAAGTTTCAGTGAAACCTGAGTATACCCAATTGTTCATTTCACGCCAAAGCTTTATAGTTTCCTCATCCTTTTGCTCCCATTTTATAAGCATTTCTCTGGCTTGCTGCATAAAAGGTGTTTCTGTCTCATTTAGTTGCTGTTTTTTATTTTCAGTTTCAAATAAAACATAATATCTGCCAACAAAATGATCGCCTTTTATATTAGCCTGTTCAGGGGTTTGAGAGTTTGCAAATTTTTTCCAGGCTAGCATAGATTTACAGATATGTATACCTCTATCATTAACCAGATTGGTTTTTATTACTTTAAATCCTAATGATTGAAATATTTTTGACATCGAATCTCCTAGAACATTATTACGTATATGACCTAAGTGTAAAGGCTTATTCGTATTTGGTGACGAAAATTCAATAAGGACTTTTTGGCCATTTTGAGGCAAATTAAAATAATTATTAGTATTTATTACAGATTTAAAAACATTATATAAAAATTTATTGCTTAATTCTATATTTAGATACCCCTTTACATAGTTAATTTCCCGTATTTCTATAATATTTTCTTTTAGGCAGGCGGTTAATTGGTCAGCTATATCAACGGGAGATTTTAGTAAATGCTTAGCTATGGGAAAAAGTACTAGACTTAAATCGCCTTTAAATTCCTTATTTGTGCCTACTATATTAATAAGATTATCTGGTATTGTACCACCTAATAATGATCTAATACGATCTTTTATGTTAATAATTAATTTTTCTATCATAACAATATGGCATTTTAATATCTGTTCGTGATGCCTATTTCATTAGTATATCTAAATCTATTTAGCGCAACCTATTTGAAGATTCTATAAGCTTTTGATCTTTTTCAATAAAGTGTTTCGCCAGCAATACCGATATTATATTTATAGAAAACAAAGCTATCCCTAATTGTACCTGCCAATTATTATAACTGCTTTCATTTAGTTTATGTAGCTTATAAGATATTAGCATAACCAAAAATACAGTCAAAACGACATTTAAATAACATAATTTTATTTGAAGTTTACGATTCCTGTAAAAAAAGATATTGGCTATAGGAATTATTAGAATAATGATCAACAAAACGATGTTAATAGGAGAATATATTATTTGATTATTATTAATTTTTGTAAATAATACATAAACTTGTATGTTGCTATCGGTTAAAACTTCTTTATAATTTACTAAAGGAGTGATGATCAAAAAAATTGTCGCTATAGCTGCTATTAATAAAAAGACTGTTTGTATTCGCTGTATCATTAACTTATATTATTTAATTTTTGTTTTCTTATTCAAAGATATAATATTAAGAAGAATCATTTGATATGCACAATAGGTATTTTATAAATTTAACATTTGTAGGAACAGATTTTCATGGTTGGCAGATACAAAAAAACGCTATTACTGTACAGGGGATACTAGATAATTCTTTATCAATAATATTAAAGGAAAAAATATGCACCGTTGGATGTGGGAGGACTGATGCAGGTGTTCATGCAATGGATTTTTATCTACATTTTGATACACAACATACTATAGGCGAGACTGGTAGTTACGATTTTATAGATAAAAACAAATTTTTACGTTCTATTAACTCTATGATTGGTAAATATATTTGCGTAAAAAATATATTTAAAGTAGATAATAATTTCCATTCAAGGTTTAATGCGATCAGTAGAACTTACATGTACCGATTCCACTATAATAAAAATCCGTTTCTCAATAACTTTTCTTTAGAATTGAAAAAAGCTATAAATTTAGATATTGTTAATAAATGTTGTAACGATTTAATATGTACAGGCGATTTTTCCTCCTTTACTAAACGTAAGCAAGAACAAAATGGGACTATATGTACTATTTATTCAGCATATGTTAATGAAATGCACGGTAATTTCTATTTCTACATTACAGCAAACAGGTTTCTATGGAATATGGTTAGAAGAATAGTTAACATTATTCTAAATGTATCTGATGGGGTGCACGATATTAATATTATAAAAGCACTACTATCAAATACTAATTTAGATGCTCCATTTAACGTAGCACCTCCTTACGGGCTTTATTTGTATAAAGTGCAATACCCGGAAAAATATTATTTATTATAATGTGTACTATGACGGATAATATTTGTCAATAAAAGAATACAAAAAAAAGTCAAATTATTGATATAACAAAGATATTAGATATCTTTGTTATTAATAATAAATCAAACTCATATAAAAAATTTAAAATTATTGTATTGATAAATTAATTATAATAAATATAACTTTAAAAACATGTTTAATAATAACGCACTTAGAAGTTCATTTAAACAATTTAGAATAGCGAAAAATATACAGAAAAAACTTTCAGTTCTATTTCAAAAGGATCTTCGAAATTTGGTAACAAACAATTTAATGTCTGTAACAGAGGTTAAGGTTTCTAATGATATAAAATGTATAACTGTATATTTCAGTTTTCTTTTTGATGTTAAAGCTAATGAGGCATTTACAATACTTGAGAACAATAAAACATTGATAAAAAAGAAACTTTATCAATCCATTAAAAATGATTATCAAACTATGCCAGAGCTTGTATTCAAAATGGATTCAGCCCAAGCAAATGCTTCACGCCTAGAGCAATTATATAATAAAATAGAAAACGGTGTTTAATAGTCTATGTATCTTAAATTATATATTCTATACATAACATCTATTCGGTGTTATTGTATAGAATATATAATTTAATTCTTGTACTTATTTACATTAAAAATTATAGATTGTAACCTGTGCTGGTATAGGTTTTATAATATGAATAATGCGCCCCTTGCATTGTCAAAAATTAGAATTATAGTGATATAAATAATTAGCTACTAATCGATACAGTAATAAAGTTGTAATAACACAATTTCTAATTATATTTGAATATTAGTATTATTATATATAAGCTATATTAAATTATATCAAACTTAATGTGTCATGAAATTTAGTTTAACTACATTCTCTATAGTTACTTTTTATATTATTACAGCTATCGCTTGCAATAACAGCTTATCTAATAAAAGCGATAAGGCCGAAGTAACCTTTAGCCAACACAATATCAATAAGCACGTTTATAGAGCTAAAAATACACAAAATGAACTTATAATCGATATTAATTATCTTATACCTGAGAATATCAAAGAAGACTTAAAAAATATGATTGACAGCTTAACTTATAAGACTATAGCTAAGTCATTGAATATTACAGACAACAAAAACCGCGATACAATAGATTCTGAAGATAAATTAAATAATTTGATTAATGCTTATGTAGACACGTTTTGCAATGGGGAACCTCTCGAGAAAAAGCAAAAATGGAAATTAATAGTAAAAGAAAAAATTGTATACCAAAATGAAGATATAATTTCTTTTCAATTTGATTCATATCAATTATCTGGCAATGCTAAAACTATACCCATAACTTTATATATTAACTTAGATAAAAATAAATCTCAAATATTATCATTAAAAAACCTCACTAGAGATAATGATGCCATAGATGCTTTCAATAAAATTGGTGAGCTAGAATTTAGACGTAAATATAAAATACATCCTAACGAAAGCTTTACTAATACTCAGTTCATGTTTTTTGATAATAATACCTTTAGGTTACCGGAGAATTTTACATTTACAAAAAATGGAATTCTCTTTATCTATAACGTATATGAAATTGCACCTTATAGCTCTGGAAAAGTAAGTTTCACTATACCATATAATACAATAAGCGATATATTAAACTTACAGAGCGTTAAACCTGGTAGTTAGATTTACGTTTTTTATGAAAGAATATATCTATAATATGTTTACTCTCGCTAGCTAATACATTTGATGTTATAATTGTTCTGGGGTGTTTATAGCTATCTAATCTATAAGTGAAACCATTAACCGGGTCAGATGCTCCAAAAACTATTCTTCCTATTTTAGACCAAAATAAAGCTCCTGCACACATAATACAAGGCTCCAGATTTGTGTATAATGTGCATTCATACAAATATTTACTTTTAATAAAATTAGATGCTGATGTTATAGCTTGAATCTCAGCATGGGCAGTTGCATCGTTTAACCTCTCAGTCATATTGTGTGCTCTTGCTATAATTTTATTATTAATACAAATGATAGCACCTATTGGCACTTCATTTTTAACAAATGCTTCTTGTGCTTCTTTTAAAGCCTCGCGCATAAAGTATGTATCTATTGATAAATCCATTAAAACTATATTAGTATCTATTTAGACAAGGTGTTTTCTATTAACTTAGAATAAAATTCAGATAAATTATATTTTGCTTCATTTAGTTGTTTAAGTAAAATACTATTAGGAGTCTGGCCTGGAATTGAATTTAATTCCATAAAGTAAAAATCATTATCTTTTATAATAAAATCGATCCTTACTACCCCATCGCAGTTTAATGTTTTGTATATTGATTTGACTATATCTTGTATTTTATTTACTAATTGATTGTCTATTTTTGCAGGTGTAATTTCATTATCTATTGTACTATCATACTTCGAATCAAAATCAAAAAAATTTCCCCCATTTACTATTTCCGTAACAGGTAACACTATTATTTCATTTTTATCTGAAAAAACACTAACTGAAAATTCTCTGCCTGCAATAAAATCTTCGATTATAACCTGATAATCTTCTTTTAAAGCGTCTTCTATTGCTTTATTCAGGTCGCTATAATTATCTACTTTAGATGCCCCTATACTCGAGCCTGAACTATTAGGTTTGACTATTAAAGGTAAGCTGTGCTTACTAACTATGTCTTTAAAATTATAACCGTGTTTATTATCGATTAAAGTATCTAAAGCAAGCTTTACTGGCAAATTCTGTATAATTCGTTTACAAAAATATTTGTTAAACGTTATTGCAGAAGTTTCTGTGTTGCATGCTACATAAGGTATATTAAGCATTGATAAATATCCTTGTAGTAAGCCATTTTCTGCAGGGGCGCCATGTATAGCTATGTAGACTACATCAAAAAATATAGTTTGATTGTTTAATTCGATAGTGAAATCGTTTTTATCAACTGCTACTCTAACATCGCTGTCCGGACTTAGATAAAACCACCCATTATTTGATATATCTATTATGTAAAGATTATATTTAGTTTGATCAATATTTTTTGCAATATATTGTGCCGTTATATGAGATATAGATCGCTCTGAAGAAGTTCCTCCCATTAACAGAGCTAAGTTTTTTTTCATAATAATGTTTCCTTTTTAATTTTATCTATTAATGCTGTTAAAGTATGTGATTGTATATTTTGTTGTAAAAATTTGTTTAATCTTCCCTGGTAAAGTATTTGCCCACCGTCTTTTCCCCCATTAGGTCCTAAGTCTATAATCCAATCGGCATTTCTTATTACATCTAAATCGTGCTCTATAATTATTACTGTATTATTTTTTTCTATTAGTGAGTAAATACTTATTAATAATTTTTTTACATCATCAAAATGTAGGCCTATTGTTGGTTCATCAAATATGAATAGCGTATGTTTGGTGTTATCGACCTTTGTTAAGTGATACGCTAATTTGAGTCTTTGGGATTCACCACCGGATATATTACTTGATTCTTGGCCTAGTTTTATGTAGCCTAGCCCCACGTTTTTTAAGCATTGTAGCTTGTTAATTATAGCTATATGTCCGTTAAAATATTCGTAGGCTTCGTCTACAGTCATATCTAAAACATCAGCAATATTTTTGTTATTGTATTTAACTTCTAAAACTTTATTTATAAAACGTTTAGAATCGCATTCATCACAATCTAAATATACATCAGGCATAAATTGCATTTCTATTTTTATTTTTCCTTCTCCTTTGCACTTAGGGCATCTACCACCTTCGGTATTGAAAGAAAAACTAGATGCATTTAAATTGCCAGCTTTAGCTTGCGGCTGTAAAGCAAATAATTTCCTTATATCGTCGTAAACTTTAGTATAAGTAGACGGATTAGAGCGAGATAGTTTTAATATTGATGATTGGTCTATAAGTTCTATATTGTTTATTCTTTTATAAGAACCTGATAGATTCTGTGTAGCTCCTAAGTCTAAATAATTTTTTACTTCTTTATATAAGAGCTCTTTGATTAGTGTGGTTTTGCCAGATCCACTTAAACCACTAACAACTGTGAAAGCATTTAAAGGTATTTTTACTGTTTGGTTACAAATATTATATTTCGTTACAGGACCTAAATTTATAAAATCATCAAATTTAGGTTCATTTTTATTTATTATAACAGTTTTATCTCCAGAGAGGTATTGAGCGGTTAAGCTATTTTTTGCATACATTAATTTATCATATGGGCCGCTAAATACTAAATTGCCACCAAAAATACCAGCTTGTGGCCCTATATCAATTATATAGTCCGCTTCTTTTATTATTATTTCTTCGTGTTCAACTACTATTACAGTGTTGCCTATATCTCTTAATTTTTTTAATATTTTCATTAGCCTATTTATATCGCAAGCATGCAAACCAATGCTTGGTTCGTCTAGAACATATATAGAACCGACTAAAGGATTGGATAGCGTATTGGCCAGCTTTAATCTTTGCATTTCTCCTCCTGAGAGTGTAGATGATTCTCTATTTAAGGAGAGGTAAGGCAACCCTAAATCCAGGAGGTAATCTATAATTTTACTTATTTCAGCGATTACCGAAGTTGCTATTTTTTTATCTACCTGGCTTTTTAGCTCAATATTATTGAAGAATTCTTTCAATTCTATTATCGTCATTCCTAATAAATCGCCTATATTTAAGTTATTAATCTTAACGTATAGGGCTTCTTTTCGTAGCCTTGTACCCAGGCATTCTTTGCAAGTAACTTTTTCTTTATATCTGGATAGTAATACTCTATACTGGATTTTATCTTTACGGGATTCCAGAATACTAAAGAATTGTTTTATACCTATAATATCTTCGTTGCCATTAAATAATAATGATTTATCTTGTTCGCTTAAGTCTTTATATGGTGTATTAAGTGAAAATTTATATTTATTTGATTTAGATATAAAATCTTTAAGGTATTTATTCATAGATGTGCTCCTCCATATGGCAACAGCTCCCTGGGCAATAGATAAGTTTTTGTCTGGTATAACCAGGTCTAAGGATATATCTATAGTTTTTCCAAAACCTTCACAATTTTTACATGCACCATATGGGCTGTTAAAATTAAAAAGGAGTGGACTGAGTTCTTGGAACTCTAAACCATCTAATTCTAATTTATCAGAAAAACATTTTGTTTGATTGTTATTTATTACTATACAGTAACCTGGAGATTCTTTAAAAGCAATTTTACAAGACGATAAAATTCTGTTTTTGTAATCTTGAGAATTTATTTCTATGTTATCAACTATTATATAAATTTCATTTAAATCAAAATTATATTCCGATGAGATAGTGTCTTCTATTTTATAAATTTTATTTTGATAATAAAATCTTCTATATCCTTTTTGCATAACAAGTGCGAGATGCTCATGGCATGTATATGATCTTTCTTGGTTTAGCAGGTATGCAATTATAATCCTTTCTTTGTCTAAATTTAGCGATTCTACATAGTTTAATACGTCTGAGGTGGTTTCTTTTTTTACTAAATTGCCGGAAATTGGTGAATATATTTTACCTATTTTTGAAAATAATATCCTTAAGTAATCATTTATTTCTGTTATAGTTCCTACTGTGGAGCGTATGCCGGCTGTAGCTACTTTCTGGCTGACAGATATGCAAGGTGCCAGACCACTTATAGATTTAATTTTGGGTTTTTCCAAGCGCCCTAAAAATAATCTTGCATATGATGACAAACTCTCTACATATCTACGATGGCCTTCAGCATATATTGTATCTAGTGCCAGGCTGGTTTTACCCGATCCAGATACTCCAGTTATTACTATAAGTTTATTTTTGGGTATATCTACATCTATGTTTTTTAAATTGTGCATATATGCACCCTCTAGTTTTAGCGTATCATTTTTTATCCGGTATTCTTTTTTATTCATCAAAATTGTCAAATTTATTTCTTAAAGTATTATATTATATATACAAACTAAATAAGTTTTGCTGTGGGCAAGAATTTTGCTCTTAGATAAAGATTATTAAATGTAAAATCATCTACTCTAAATATAGTAAATAGTGAAAAAACTTATAGTGATTCTTATTGTAATCAATTTATTATATGTTAAAACTCATATATATGCTGATCAACCTGAAGTTAGCAACAATAGTAATAATTATTTAATAGATGGCCAAGAACTAACTTTTAAAATAAGGTACGGTTTAATATGTTGCGTCATGGGCAAACTATTAACTAGTAGTACAGATCATACATTTGCTGGTAAACCTGCTATGCGCATAGAGTTTCAAGCATTTACAACGAATTTGGTCAACGTTTTTACCAAAATTAATAATTATTATCAAAGTTATGTAGATAAAACAACTTTAACCCCATATTATTTTTCAGAAAGCGTACAAGAAAATTCTTTTCATCGCAGCCGCTACACCATATTTGATAGAATTAATAATGAAGCTATTACCGATAATGCTACTTATAAGATTAATGATGATACTTTCGATTTTTTATCTTTATTTTTCTTTGTTAAGAGTTTAGATTTTAATAGCTATAATCCCAACAGTATAGTAAAAGATTTGCAGTATGTTTATTATAATGAACATGATCCAAGCGATATACAGATATTATATTTAGGTAAAGAAACCATAGATAGCGAGTTTCATGGTAAGATAGAATGTTTTAAAATAAGTCCTATAATGTCAAAAGAAACAACTTTTACTGATAAGGCTAAAACCTTGGTTTGGATCTCTAATGATAGTAAACGCCTTCCTATAAAAATACAAACAGCTATCAGCTGGGGAGTTGTTAACGTAGATTTAGTAGATGCCAAAAATGTCAACCAATAATATAATTTAAAGTGTATATGTATATGCCATAGATTTTATAAAGTACTAATTAGAAACTTACTACTATTCCTATAATATTATAAACAAATTCTATAAATACATATATTCAGGTTTTTATATTATTTAACTATATACGATTTAAATTATTACTATAGATTAATATGGTAGCATTACGCGAATACCAATGCTCTGATAAAAAGGCCATTGTTCGTGTACAACAGTACCATTATAGCTCATTTGAGCGCGTACATACAATTCTAACCACCTAAGTAAGTATAACTCAGCGTTTACTTGTACATAGCCACCAAATACTAACCCTGATTTAAATGGAGATGATATTTTATTGTCATCGTATTTATTGTGGTTATCTGTACTTTCATAACCAAGCAATAAACCCATGTCTCCAAAAATCTTAAGTAGACTTAAAAAATCCAATATAGTTACGCCACCGCCATAAGTAAGTATATAATCTTTTACTTTTGTTTGGTATAAATATGTTTCTATCTGCTTATTTGAATAAAATAATTCTATCATTGATCGAGTGTTTTCGCTCCTACGATTTACTGCACCTAACGAAAATGCGGTAAATTTGTTAAGTGAATATTTATTATTTAACCCACTAAACGTATACCATGATGCCTGTATTCCAAGAACATGATTTTCCGCACTTTGGGAATAGCTATTTTTACTGCTATAGGAAATAAACAATAAAGTGCTTATTAATATTATAAGAAATCTTTTTGTTGTAATAAGTATCATTTTTATTAATTAGTTAAAATGGAATTGCTGATATATAATTGTATTCTGCTAAAATATTTGACAACATTTATTTATTAAATATAGATTATATTAAACATAAAATATAGTTCTTTTTTAATGGATATTGATTTTTATTAATATATTTCTATATAAAATGAATATATATTAATTATTTAGCTTGGCCAATAATATTCTGATTAAAGATTATATAAGTTAATATGCTGGCATTATGTTTAATGAAAACTATAGCAAAAATTTTTATTAAATAGACTAAACAGTATACAATAAAACGTTTGTCCAAAACTATATAAGATTTCCAGTTATAATACTCCTCTTTTATAAATAGAATTCGAATAAAATATCTAAACCTATACTATGACCCAAATAGACTGTAATAGTTTATAAAATTGATCAACAGCTTGATATTAAAATTAATAATATTAAAATATAATTTGATTTTAATATTATAATTGTACTTATGTTCTTATAACAAATAGTACTTTATATATAAATAGAACTCTTACTACCTAAGACTTGTGAAGGCACCAGTATGTGTAATATAATATTAAAGGGGAGAAATATAACCTACGTATTAGTGATAGATATATTAGTTATACCAGATGAATACTAATTTGAATATTAAAAACTCAGGCCAATTATTCAACTTTGCTAAATACATTATTATAAACAAATAGATTAAGTGTATTAAATTATCTGGTATGTATGTATGTATATCTATAGAAGCGGCTTATAATCATTATTTACTTATAATAATATTTTATTAAAAGTAGGTTTATTATTGTACAATAATAAACCTACTTTTAATGCCGCAAAATAATAAATATTTACAATCTAAATCACTTTTATATTTCTGTAAGTATGCACTATTTTATATATCGTTTTATTTAATAATAGGCATCCACATCTAAATGTTCTTATATAGTTTTAATTCATATAAGGATATTTATAGTCTGTTGGGGCAATAAATGCTTCTTTAACTGTACGCGGCGATACCCACCTAAGTAAATTAAGAATAGATCCAGCTTTATCATTAGTACCAGATTTACGCGCTCCGCCAAAAGGTTGCTGACCTACTACCGCACCAGTACATTTATCGTTAATATAAAAATTACCAGCAGCATGCCTTAGTACCTGCGATACTTTATCTATAATAGACCTATCTTTAGCAATAATGGCTCCTGTTAGCGCATAGCTAGACGTATTGTTAATAATTTCTAAAGTTTTATCGAACTCCGAATCTTCATAAACAAATATCGTCAAAACCGGACCAAAAATTTCTTCGACCATAGTCTTAGATTTAGGGTTTTTAGTTAAAATAATAGTAGGGTTAATAAAATAACCTTTTGATTTGTCGTAGGTACCACCTAATATTATTTCGCTTTCAGAATCTTGCTTAGCATATTCTATATAAGAAACTATTTTGTCAAAAGATTTTTCGTCTATTACAGCATTTATAAAGTTATTATAGTCATCAACCGGACCTATTTTAAATTTTTTAACATCCTGTATTATAAGATTTTTTAGTGCAGGCCATACGCTTTTAGCTATATATACCCTCGATGCAGCAGAGCATTTTTGACCCTGAAATTCAAAAGCACCCCTTATTATTGCAGTATTTGCAACTTCCAAATTAGCGCTATTATGTACTATTATAAAATCTTTACCTCCGGTTTCGCCTACTATGCGAGGATAACTCTTATAAATAGCCAGATTAGCTGCTATCTCTTGCCATAATAAAGTAAATACCTTAGTTGAGCCTGTAAAATGTAATCCGGCAAAGTCAGGATGTTTAAAAATTACATCGCCTGCCACCTGGCCATCAACATAGACTAAATTTATTACACCTTTTGGTAATCCAGCTTCTATAAGTATTTCCATAAATACATTAGCTGCATATATTTGTGTTTCAGCTGGTTTCCACACTATTGTATTACCCATCATAGCTGCAGAGGTAGGTAAATTGCCAGCAATTGCTGTAAAATTAAAAGGAGTTAGAGCAAATACAAATCCCTCTAATGGCCTATAATCTATCTTATTCCATATTTCTTTATTTGAGTAAGGTTGATTAGCATATATCTGAGACATATAATGCACGTTAAACCTTAAGAAATCTATTAATTCGCAAGCAGCATCTATTTCACTTTGATAAATATTCTTAGACTGTCCAACCATGGTTGCAGCATTAATTTTAGCTCTATACGGCCCTGCTATTAATTCAGCAGCTTTTAAAAATATCGATGCTCTTTCGTTCCAGCTAAGCTGTTCCCAGTTATGTTTAGCTTTTAAAGCTGCATTTATAGCTTTTTCGACATGTTGCTTATCGCCTTTAGAAAAACTTGCTATGGTGCGTTTTATATCATGTGGAGGGTTAATATTTTCTTTATTATCTGTAAATACAGATTCGCCTCCTATATGCATAGGAATATCCTTTTTTTCTGCATAAACTTGTTTTAAAGCCTTAGTTAATTCTTCCCTTTCATCACTATTAGGTAAGTAATTTTTTATTGGTTCGTTTATAGGCTCAGGAATACTAAAAAAACCTTCCATTAGCATTATAATAAATTAGTTGGTAAAAAAATTATATATGGCAATATAGCAAATTTAAAAATCAGTTGGTTACATATAACGTATAGTTAATTAACTATATACCTTAATCCCAAAGACATCATACCATTTATAAAGAACACCTTTACTTTACCATTATCGATAAAATTAAAATTTGGAGTATAGGCTAAGGTTACATTAAAATTGGAATCAAAAACTTTAAAATCCACACCGCCAATTCCGGTAATGCCCATTATATATCTACTAGAATCTCCTGATAAAAGCCCAAAATCTGATAGACCTAAACTTATACCAGGACCGGCATAAAAACCTATATAGTCATTCAAGAAAAAATTATATGTAAAAAAACCCATGGCCATATAACCAATAAAATCTTTATCGCTAATTTTAAGAAAATCAGCATCTGGATCTTTTTCATCTTTTTTCTGTGCGATTTTCGCCCTTATCATATTTTCTATCCCAAACCATCTTATGTTAGCCTTAATCCCTAACATACCAGTTATAGCAAAACGGTTAGAGCGGGCATATTTTTCCTGACCTTGAAAAAAAGTATTAAACGAAATACCAGTAACACCCCCAAGAGAAACACCTATTGAATTACTATAATTTTGTGCCAATGCCTTCTTTCCAGGCAATGTGACTAATATTAAAAATAATATTAGTGCTTTCTTCTTCATTAGAAAAGTCTTGATAAATATCATATTAAAGCTCTAATTATTTAGCAACATGTCTATACTATTATTTAGCAACCTATTTAATTTAATTAATTACGTCTTATTTACTATAACTAATTTATAATATATTTTATTGATAGAGCGCCTGCCAAAAGCTGGATTGCAGGTTTTATTTCGCCAAGGTAAAGAACATCTAATCTGGGAATAAAGGAAAAATCCAAAGAAATAATGGCACCTTTAAATACATATTCCATACCAACTATACCCGTAAGACCTGTAGTTAAACCCAGAGCTTTTGGATTAATAGCATAGCTGTTATCTGCAAATGCTATACCTGCACCATAACCGTAATGTAATAGTAACATTGGAGATAATGCATTATTATAAGTATAAAATCCATCAACTCCATAACCTCTAAAAAAGCCTAATTTATTATTTATAGACTGCCCATACCTATAACCCCCATGTATCTCCCATGATTTAAGTACTTTAGATTTATCATTAGGGTCATCAATAAATTTTTTATAAGTAATGCCCTGTATTGAACCTGCTGTAATACCGATAATTGAACCTGCCCTAATACCGATAGAAGTATTATAAACCTGAGCTTTAGATGCAAATGATAATAAAAATATACTGCTGAATAGAATTAATGTTGCTAAGGATAACCTTTTCATAAATGTTATTAACGAATAAAATAATGCAATTAAATCAAAAACTACTTTTTTGTAAGATTATAAAGTTTCTATCCAAATTAAATCAAAGCTGATTTCTTTATTAGTAGAAAAACTAAAATCATAAGTAATACACTCCGGATCGTCAGAATTAATATACTATATATTATTATAATAGAAAGCGTATAAAACAACAAAACGATTTGTGTATATTTTTACGCTTAAATTCATAAATATTAGAAAATACAGTAAAAATCCTTATAAATATATAGGTTAAATTGATATTATGCAACGCTATATTAGTTAATAGGCTTAGTGAATTAATAATTTTATATAGCGATTAACTTATGTTAATACAATTATGAATTGAATCTAAAAATATAATCTTTTATCTCTAAATACCAAATTACATTATAAATATGGCACAAACCTAAAGGCTAAAAGAGCTTGTTATTATAAATATGAAGCCTATAATTTATGATCAATAAGATAGAATTATATCATATTAAACTATAGGTACAGATTTAACTATTCTTTATTTGAAATAATTAAATAATTATTTAATTATAAACTTTTAACAAACATATATCTTTACTAAAAAATTTACATGGATATAGAATAAATTTAGCCTTATAACCTATATTCAAATAATATAATAGTTACCCTATTGCCTTAGTAATAATTACAAACTTCTATGCTAATAACCTAAATAAACTTCTCTAATATTTCAGCCAAAGAATTACAAAAGCAATTTTGGCTTCGGAATTTTAAACCAAAAGTCGAGTAAATAATAAGCCGGCTACCTTCAATTATTTTGTATTATAAAAATTAAAAACAAAATTTATTTAATTTATAAATTATTAAAAAATGGCTGTCAAATGCTTAAATATATAAAAAAACTATTCTTATATCCTTTACATGTTATCTATGGAATCATTATACAAGCTAGAAATATCCTTTATGACCTAAGACTAATATCAACATATAAGTTCAATAGTCCGGTAATCATTATTGGAAATATACATGTTGGTGGCACCGGGAAAACGCCAATGGTGATATACCTGGCTAATATTTTGCAAAAAAACTTTAATTTAGCTATAATTTCCAGAGGTTATAAAAGGCAAACAAAGGGTATGCTAAAAGTTAACGATAATTCACTAGCAATAAATGTTGGTGACGAAGCCTTAATGATAAAGCATAAACTAAAGCAAGTATCCGTTTACGTAGCTGAAAAACGTGTCCCTGCTATCGAACAACTAAAAAACAAGTATCAACTATTTATATTAGACGATGGATTCCAACATCGCAATTTGTCGGTAGATTTAAACATTATACTAATACCCTACAGTTATATTATAAAAAACTCTTATTTTTTGCCATATGGCAATCAAAGAGATGCTTTTAACTCATTGAAACGAGCTCAAATAATTATAATAACGAAATGTCCCGAGCCTACAGGCAAACCACAACAAAACACTATTACGAACAAGGTAAAAATCTACAATAAAAATTTAGCTGTATATTTTAGCAGTATACAGTACCTTGGATTTATAGGCATAAATACACTAAGCATAAACAATACACTTAACATCAAGTGTATAGATTATTCATATACAGTAATTTTAGTAACAGCTATTGCAAACAATCAGGAAATAATAAAATTTTTACAGCAAACGAAGTGCAATATAATTGAATACAACTACAAAGACCATTATTACTACCAAAACTCGGATCTAAATGAAATATTAAACCGTTATAATAGAATTCCTGGTAAAAACAAAATAATCCTTACTACTGAAAAAGACTATACAAAGCTAAAAGAACTTGGTTATATACAAAGGTTAGATGATGTCTATTGCTATTATTTAGACTTTGAAATAAAAATTAACAACAATAAAGAATCTGAATTTCTACAATTTATATTAAATTACATATCAAAATATCATAACAACAACTAAAATATAAATAAATCTTAGTGAGTAAAAAAATACTAATAGTAACCATAACCTGTTGCATATTTATATTAATTCATAAGCGGTTGCAGTCACAAACTGTAAACCCTTCAAATAACAATAGCACCGAGAAGGACCCGAGCCAAACAGATAGCCTCCAAAAGGAGAAAACTGACATATCTTCATTGGTTAGAAACATAGATACAACTAAAAAATATAGCGAGAAAGATGTAAAAATATACCAAACAATTACTATTAACGATGGAGAACTACTACAGTACAGGACACTAAAGAGCTCCCCCATTCAATTTAAGAACTATAATATTTTATATAACAACAACTATTATAATCTTGGAGCTTATGGAAAAGCTGCCGGTCCATTATTCTTAAATCTTGATAATAACAGATTTAAAATCAAACAAGACGTATTTAATATTTACCACTATAAGGAAGATAACTTACTAAGCTATAAAACTTACAGTCCATATACTTTACTAAGCGCCGTATTTAACGGATCGCACGAACAAATATTTAACATAAAGCACACACGCAATATAAAACCCAACTGGAATATAGGAATAGACTTAAGATCGCATATGGGGAAAGGATATTATGCATCCAGCGTAATAAATGCAACAAAAAATTTTAATATAAGCTTATGGAATTGGTATCAAAGCCCAAATACAAAATACAATTTAAATACATCACTAATAATCAATAGAGATATAGTGCCAGAATCTGGCGGATTAATTAACGACAACATATTAACTAACAATACAGAAACTCAACCGGATTTTCAGGAAGTGTATTTAAAAACTGCCAGAAACGAAATAAAAAACCTGGAGATAGCCATAAATCAAAGCTATAGCTTTATTACCAAGAAGAATTATAAAACAATTACTGACTCTGTATATAACTTACAAGGCCCCAAATCTCAATCAAAGCCTTTTCTTGTACCTAAAATATATTACGATTTTACATACTCGAGCAATAAATATTTATACTTAGATAAAAACAATATTCCATCGGTTAACAATAACTTTTATACTAATTTTTATATAAATAAAAAATTTACTGAAGATTATATACAAACATCTAAGGCAAAAAACCAAATAAGAATAACAGCCAATATCCAAAACTCTAAAATTATAATAGGGGATATACAACTTGGTTTAGAGCATGCCATAACCACTTACAAACAAGCATCTAAAGACAGCAATAATATTAACATGCTATTAATAAATAATGACCTTAGCAGCTTAGCATTAAATGGAAAAGCACAATTTAATTTAAATAATTATATATCGTTAAGAATCAAGCCTAAGTACACAATAATGGGATATAATAATCAAGATTCTCAGATAAAATTAGATTTAGAAATGCCTAAAATAATACCAAATACAACCATATCGTACCAACAACAGAACTACGAACCAGATTTTACACTACAAAAATACCAATCTAACCACCATAAATGGGAAAATTCATTTGAAAAAATCCATATAAATAGCGTTATTATAAAATACAATAATGATAAAATCATTAACATTGCAGCCAAAGCTTTTTTAATAAATAACTATGTTTATCTAAAAGAACAGGACAAAAGCATATTACCTACACAGAATAACACAACATATCAATTACTACAGATAGATATAAACAAAGTATTTAACATAGGTAGATATCTAAAATTAAATAGCGCAGTTATATTTCAAAAAGTGCCTGAAGAAATAATGGTATCCCCAAAAATATTTACTAAACATTCACTGTACTACTATAACACCTTATTTACAAACCTATATATAGAAACAGGGATCGATTTTGCATACTATAAACTCGATAGAATGTATTCATACTCGCCAGAGCTAAGCTTATTTTATATAACACAGGAAAATTCAAAACTCAATAATAATTTAAACTTAACTACAGATGTATTTATTAGTGGCAATCTAGGTAACGCGACTTTTTTCGTCAAATATGCACTAATAAACGAACTACTAAAGTATCCTAAAGGATTTTATACTGTAAATAAATATATTATGCCCTATCCTAGTTTAAGTTTTGGCGTTTCTTGGCGATTTTATGATTAATTTTGCAAATATAAATTACAATAATAATATTTAACCTTTATTTCCATGAATAAAGAAAAATTAGAAATAGCACACAAGCTAGGCCTTTTATCTGAAGAATACGAAAAAATAATAAGTGTTTTAGGCAGAGAGCCCAATATCACAGAAATAAGCATATTCTCTAGTATGTGGAGTGAGCACTGTTCGTATAAAAACTCCATATTTTGGATCAAGCAATTACCTCGGGACGGCGAAAATCTGCTAGCTGAAGCGGGAGAGGAAAATGCAGGCCTAATAGCCATTGACAAAGACTTAGCCTGCGTATTTAAAATAGAATCGCATAACCATCCATCAGCAATAGAACCTTTCCAGGGAGCAGCTACTGGTGTAGGTGGTATAAATAGAGACATATTTACTATGGGAGCCAGACCCATTGCACAATTAAATTCACTTAGATTTGGTAACATCAATACACTGCATACGCAATACATACTAAAAGGTGTAGTAAAAGGCATTAGCCGATACGGGAATTCCTTTGGCATACCAACTGTAGGTGGCGAAGTAGCTTTTGACGATTGCTATGAAGATAACCCTTTAGTAAATGCTCTATCGGCAGGGATAGTAAAAATAGATAAAATAGCTAAAGCTATATCCTATGGCAAAGGCAACTCAATATATATAATAGGCGCTTTAACTGGCAAAGACGGTATCAACGGAGCTTCATTTGCATCAAAGGATCTCGATAGCGATTCAATGAAAGATTTGCCTTCAGTACAAATTGGTGATCCGTTCCAGGAAAAACTATTATTAGAAGCAAGCCTTGAAATCGTAGATAAAGATCTAATAATAGGAATGCAGGATATGGGAGCCGCAGGGATAATATGTTCAACCTCAGAAATGTCTGCAAAAGGTAAAAGTGGGATGGAAATTCACTTAGAAAAAGTACCAATGCGAGAGAAAAACATGCTGGCTGCAGAAATTCTATTATCAGAATCTCAAGAGCGCATGCTTATTATATCAAAACCAGGAAAAGAAAACGAAATAGAGAAAATATTACAAAAATGGGAAATTAACTACTCCAAAATTGGAGAAGTGACAGATAGCAAAGATTTAGAATTTTATTATAATGGTGAACTCGTTGCTAAAGTGCCTGCTAATGATCTGGTTCTTGGTGGCGGAGCCCCGGTATATAAGCGCGAATATTCAGAACCAAACTATATAAAAGAAAA
Source organism: Candidatus Krakonobacterium acarorum (assembly GCA_050311575.1). GTDB lineage: Bacteria > Bacteroidota > Bacteroidia > SolTP2 > SolTP2 > Krakonobacterium > Krakonobacterium acarorum. The sequence continues at coordinate 1,106,316 of JBNOKO010000001.1, forward strand.
TAAAAAATTTAGCATAGAACAAATAGTAGAACCCAAAAATCTAGTAGAAATAGCAAATTTTTTAATACAACACCCAAATATAGCATCGAAAAACTGGATAACTAAGCAATACGATTACTCCATAGGAGCATCAACACTTACAGCATACGAACCTTGCGATGCTGCTCTGGTAAAAATAACAGATACTCAAAAAGCTTTAGCGTTGACTATAGATTGTAACTCACGATATGTATGGGCTAACCCAAAAATAGGAGCATCCATAGCTGTTGCAGAAGCAGCGCGTAACATAGTGTGCGCTGGAGCAAAACCATTAGCAATAACAAACTGTTTAAACTTTGGGAACCCATACAACCAAGAAGTTTATTGGCAATTCGTTAACTCTATTATGGGTATAAAAGAAGCTGCCATTTCATTTAAAACTCCTGTAACAGGTGGAAACGTAAGTTTTTATAATCAATCATCAAACAATAAAGCTATCTTTCCAACACCAACTATCGGAATGCTTGGAATACTCGAAGATTTATCAAATAAAACTACCAGCTATTTCAGACATCATAATGATATCATATATCTAATTGGAGAAAGCAAAAACGACATAAACGCATCAGAATATTTGTATTCATGGCATAAAGTAAAACATTTCGATGCACCATACTTTAACCTGAATGACGAACTACTAGTACAAAAAAGTACCGCTTTACTTATTAATAAAGGTTTATTACAATCTGCACATGATATTTCTGATGGAGGACTTTTTATTACTCTTTTAGAATCAGCCATGCACAAAAACTTTGGGGTAGAAATAAAAAGCGTATTAGGTATACGTAAAGATGCCTTTTTGTTTGGCGAATCTCAATCTAGAGTAATAGTATCGATAAAGCCAAACGATGAAACCGAACTTATTAATGTTTTAAAGCAAAATCATACGCCATACCAAAAGCTAGGGCACGTTTCAAAAAACGAATCAATAACTATAGACGGTGAAAATTTTGGATTAGTATCTGAGGCAAAGCAATATTATCAAAACTCACTAGCAAAACACTTAAACTAATATGGAAATTAATAAGACTTATAATCCTTTAGAAATTGAAAATAAATGGTTAAAAATATGGTTTGATAATAACTTGTTTAAATCAGAACCTAACGATAAAGAACCATATACCATAGTAATGCCGCCACCTAACATAACCGGTATACTACATATAGGGCACGTATTAAACAATACCATACAGGATGTATTAATTAGGCGCGCTCGCATGTTAAACAAAAATGCCTGTTGGATACCAGGCATAGATCACGCATCCATAGCAACTGAAGTAAAAGTTAATAAAATGCTTGAAGATAAAAATATTGATAAAAGCACTCTAAGCAAAGAAGAATTCCTAAACTATTGCTGGCAATGGAAAGAAAAATACGGAGGTATAATACTCGAGCAGCTTAAAAAAATAGGCCTATCGTGTGACTTTTCGCAAACCAAATTTACTATGGATCCGGATATGAGCGAAGCTGTTAGCGATATATTTATTCGTTTATACAATAAAGGACTAATATATAGAAGCTCAAGAATAATAAATTGGGATCCGATTAGCAAAACAGCTTTATCAGATGAAGAAGTAATTCATAAAGAAACTGCACAAAAGCTATACTATATAAAATACGAGTTAACCGACAGTAAAGAGCATGTAGTTATTGCTACTACAAGACCTGAAACTATTATGGCTGACGTTGCTCTGGCAATAAATCCTACCGACGATAGATACTTACACTTAAAAAATAAAACTGTAAAAATTCCACTAATAAATAAGGAAATTCCAATAATTTTTGACGAAAACGTTGATAAAGATTTTGGAACGGGATGCTTAAAAATAACACCAGGCAACGCTTATATAGACTACAAAATTGCTAAAAAACATAATTTACAAGCGGTAGAAATCCTAACGGATGATGCAAAATTAAACGCAAATGCTCAAATATTAATAGGTCTGGACAGGTTTGATGCGCGCAAACAAATCGAAACATTGCTGCAAGACAATGGATCAATTTTAAAAATTGAAGACCATATAAGTCAAATAGGATTTTCAGAGCGTACAAATGCTATAATTGAACCAAAAATATCTATACAGTGGTTCTGTAAAATGGTTGATCTGGCAAAACCAGCTATTAATGCAGTAAAAGACGGCACTATTAATTTAATCCCACAAAAATTCAATAGCACATACTTCCATTGGCTTAACAATATACAAGACTGGTGTATATCAAGGCAATTATCCTGGGGGCATCCAATACCAGTATTTTATTTAAAAAATACTGACAAACATGTTGCGGCAAAAACCATAACCGAAGCCATAACTCTATTTAAAACGAAACATAATATAAACGTACAAGAAGACGACATATATAAAGACCCGGATGTTCTAGATACATGGTTTTCTTCATGGCTATGGCCAATTACTGTATTCGATCCAGAAGCCATAAAAAAATCTCCTGAAGATTTTAATGAGAAACTCAAATACTATTACCCAACAAACGATCTAGTTACAGCTCCGGAAATATTATTTTTTTGGGTAGCTCGAATGGTAATATCGGGCTATGAAATAACAGGCAAGGCGCCTTTTAAAAACGTTTATTTAACTGGCATAGTTAGAGACTCGAAAAGAATAAAAATGTCTAAATCTCTGGGGAATTCCCCTGATGTATTAAAACTAATAGACAAATATGGAGCCGATGCCCTAAGATGTGGTATTTTATTAAGCTCGCCTGCCGGGAACGATTTATTATTTGACGAAACACACTGCGAACAAGGTAGAAATTTTGTTCAAAAAATATGGAGTGCATATAGATTCTTAAAAAAATTAGAACCAAATGACAAAGAACCATTACCAATTAATAAAACTGTTAATGCCTACATGAGCGCAAAAATAGATAAAACTATTAATGCGACAAACCATTTGTTCGAGCAATACAAAATTTCAGATGCTTTAATGCACTGCTATAAATTATTTTGGGAAGATTTTTGCAATTTTTATTTAGAATGTATAAAGCCAGAAAAAAATGAGCATATCGATAGGACAACTCTTAACATAGCAGTAGGATTTTTTAACAAACTATTAGGAATGCTTCATCCTTTTATTCCATTTATTACAGACGAATTATGGCACAATACAGTATCTAAAGAAGCTAATTACCTATCAGTAACGCAACTTCCAGCAACTAATAAGAATTACGATCGAACAATAATTACAGACATTGAAAAAATAATGCTTTTGAGTACCTGGATTCGAAATACCAAAGTTAAACACAAACTAAAAAATTCAGACTTGCCAAATTTATATATAGAATCACAAAGTGAAACTGATTATACAAAATATAAAGAGATAATAGAAAAATACTCAAAAGTAAAACTCACCATTAACAGCAGTTATCCAAATAGCTCCTTAACTTATATAATAGATACAGATAAATTTATATTAAATATAAGTGCACATATAAATACTTCTGATATAATTAATCAACTAGAAAAAGATTTACAGTACCAATCTTCTTTTCTAAAAAGTGTTGAAGCAAAGCTAAACAACGCTAAATTTATAGCTAACGCTAAAGAAGAGGTTATAGAGAAAGAACGTAAAAAAGAATTGGATACTAAAAAAAGAATAGATGCAATAAAATTAGAAATTAATAAACTAATAAATTAGTATGCAAACTTTAGGTTATACAAACTTTCATTTCAATAAACAAACAGCAAAAAAAACTGGCAAGGTAAGGGATACATATATAATCAATAACGATCTACTAGTTGCTATAACAACCGATAGAATATCAGCGTTCGACTCCATAATAGATAGCTTAGTGCCTTTTAAAGGACAGGTTTTAAACGGCATTTCAGCATATTTTCTAGAATCTACTAAAAATATTATACCTAATTGGCTTATCTCAACACCACATGATAATGTAAGTATAGGTTTGTATTGTAAACCCTATCCTATTGAAATCGTAGTACGCAAAAGATTATCCGGTAGCAGCTGGAGAAACTATAAAAATGGTAATCGTAAATTAGGAGATATTATTTTAGAAGATAATCTATACGAAAATGCACTGTTACCTAAAGCTGTTATTACACCAAGCACTAAAAATGATAATGGCCACGATGTAGACATAAGCAGGGATGAAATAATTAAAAGCAATATTATTAGCAAAGAAGAATATGAACAAATACAAGACCATGCTTTAAAACTTTTTGCAATAGGCGAAAAAATAGCTAATAACAATGGGCTGGTCCTGGCAGATACTAAATACGAATTCGGTAATAGAGACAATAAAATTTACCTAATAGACGAAGTACATACTCCGGATTCGTCCAGATATTTTTATGCAGATACAATTGATAATCCAACTAAAGAAAATAACATTTATAAACTATCGAAAGAATATCTAAGAAAATGGTTAATAGATAATGACCTGCAAGACGATCCAAAAGCTCTTACTGCCTTAAAGCTAGAACCTGAATTATTAACAGAAATTTCTAATAACTATACCGATCTTTATGAAACTATTACAAACAAAACTATAAACAAAATTTTAACCAATGGTTATTGCATATCAACTGAGATTAAACTTAAAGTAGATAATTTTTTATCTAAGTTATAAAATTACCTACAAACCATGGTATTTTATATAAATTGCAGTATATTTGTAACTTGAAATGATACAAAACTTACCTTATATACGACAATGGAATTTAAAATATTAATACTAGGTAATGGATCTGCTATACCAAAATTAGGTTATCATCCTCATTCGCAATTACTATTCCATGATACTGATAAAGGATATTTAATAGATTGTGGCGAGAGTACTCAAATGCGTCTTATAGATAACGCTATACGATTTAATAAAATAACTAAAATATTTATAACGCATTTACACGGTGACCATTTTTTTGGCCTATTTGGACTTTTGTCATCCATGTCGTTATTACAACGTAAAAAAGCTTTAGATATATACGCACCTCAGGGTTTAAAAAAAATCATAGATACCATATTTAACATCAGCGTTAATAAGCTTAATTATAGCATAAACATACATGAAGTAAATACTACAAAATATAGTGTAATAAGTTCCGATAATAGCTTAGAAGTTTACAGCATACCATTAGCGCACAGTATACCTTGTTGTGGATTTCTATTTAAAGAAATAAGAAAAACCGGTTTCGACAAAAATAAAATAAAACGCTACGACTTAAAACCTTCGTTAGTACAACTACTTAAAGAAGATAAAGACATAGTTATAGACGGTAAAATTTTTAAACCTCATTTCTTTAAACATTCCACACCTAAATCTGCAAGATCATATGCTTATATTACTGATACTATGTACACAGAAAGTATAATACCACTAATAAAAAACGTAGACTTAATGTATCACGAAGCAACTTACGCTCAAGATGCTAAAGAGCGAGCCCCTCATACTTATCATAGCACTGCAAAACAAGCAGCTCTAATAGCTAAAAAAGCCGAAGTAAAAAAATTAATTATTGGTCATTTATCGAACCGATACAACAGCCCTATATTACATATAGACGAAGCGCAAGAAATATTCCAAAACTCGCATTACGCTCAACAATACACTTATTTCGACATACCATAGAGCTATAAGTTTATTAGATGCCTGGTATTAACTTCAGGCTAATACCAAGCATCTAATACTAAATAAAACGCTATAAGGATTTACGATACCCTATGTTCCATCATAACCTTCCGGGAATGTATAGTCGTCAAACTTCGGTTTGGTTGCTTGTGTATATTTTAGAGAAGCCAATTGCAAACGCATGGTCACAAAATTTACTTTTCTGACTAAATAAAACCGCAATTCTCCGTTCCCCGTACCTTTATCAGTAAACAAATCATCATATTCCAATTCAAAGCTACCAGATAAGCGATTATAGTCATCATCTAGAATCATCATACGGCCAACATGTATTACCTCGAAAACATTATTAGATGTCTCATAATAGTTATTTAACTCAACATAATATTTATTGGATTCACTTATAGCAGGCGCTAAGCTCCTAAATCTAGCAGCTATCAGCCGCTTCTCGTTATCATAACCGCGAAATTTTAAAAAAATATAGAGAAGATCGAACTTAGGTCTAGCTGCATTGATAATAGAACTAAAATCTTTCTTGCCTAACTTCTGAATATTAGTAAGTTCTGGTGAGCTTTGTGTTGATTTAGCATCTGTTTGTTGCTCTGATTTAAAAACACCGTCTTTTTGGCACGATGAAAGAACCAAAGCTAGTACCGAGCTTAGGCTAACCATTAGAAATAGTAATCTTTTTGACATAATTAATAGTTTTACTGTTAAAAAATGCAAGAATTTATAGAATTATCCTATTAACAGGATAAAGCTTGCTTTATAGCGCAATTGCCTTATCTCGTAAAGATTTCTTATAAGCTTACAAGATTAGGTAAACCCAATTATAAATGCACCTGATCGTGCAGCCTCTTTATAAATTATTTATGAGGATATTAGTTGTTATTTGTCTTAACTAAATGATCAAAAATATTTTTTGTGTCCTCTGTATAATGTACTCTATTTAGATGTTCGCGGAAAAAAAAGCCAAATGGACTTTTACTAGACAAGTAAATATCTAATTCTCTTCTTCCGGTACCTTTATTAGCGAACATTTTCTGGCCGGGGATTTTAGCTTGCACACTAGATGTTGCTTCATCAACTTTTGCCTCAATAACAAGATTTTTGTCCCAAGACCAAAAGTCCTGTAAGGCAGAATCCCATACTGCTACATGGAACCCATATTCTTTATCCAAGAACTGACTGTCGTAGTCTAAGCCTTTAAAATTAATCGATAAATTATAGTCTCCATTTTCCTTATTAAATTCAATTCTGGTGAATTCAGGGAGTTGCATATTCCAATCAACTACACCTGTGTTTTTATGGAGATTGCCTGACACTAAATTGTCAGCCTGAGCCGAACTTAATGCGATTTCAGCATTATCAGATTTTCCAGCTTGCTTTTCTGATATAAGACCTTCGTTTTTCTGGCAAGATAGAGTAGTAAAAACTGCCATTGTAACAGTTAGCACTAATGCAGGGGTAAGTTTGTTTTTCATAGATTTAAGATTTGCAGGAACTCTTAGATTGGCACCTAAGTATAGATGCGCCTGCTTTCGCATCCACTTTGTAAATTATTTGAATTATTATATAGCTAATTTATCATTTTTTTTAACAATAAAGTACATTATTATAAAATTTTTGATCTCGAATATCTTGGTAAGGATATGCCTGCCAAACAAAAAGCCAAAAGTCATTAAATGGAAGTTTTAACCTGCTCAATAAACCATATTTCTAAAATCTGTAGCTAAAAAATTGCGAAAATGTGAACAATCAGTTAAAAAATCTCAAAAACTCTTTATTAATCTTAAAACCACAACAATGAAGAATATTCACTGGATGTAGTATAATCTTTATTATTAACATTTAATTTTTACTTAAATATTTATTAAAATTATCAGATGGACAAAAAAGTGCAAAAAGAATCAGACATTAACTGGATAAAATGGGCCATCGCGGCTGCTGTGGCTCTCTTTATAATTGTGCTCATTTCAGTTTACGACATTTCAGTTTACGGTATACTAGAAGAAGGGATTAAAAAGGAGGCCGAAGAAGATACTAGTATCGCAGATTCCATGAAGATTCACGAAGAACAAATAAGAAAAGACTCTCTTAAGGCTATTAATAAGGCCAAATACAATAAAGCCCTGAAAGATTTGAAGAATTTCAGGGTACAAAAAGATAAATTTGAGGATTCAGAGTTTTATTCTGATAAAAGAACTCCAAAGTATAGTAACGAAAACTTTATTTACCCCTATATAGGAAGATCTGACGATCATGTTTGGTTAAGGTTAAAATATCAATATGCTTCTGAAGACTGGTTGTTTATTAATAAGGCAATATTGTTAGTCGATGGAGTCAAATATGAAATATACGGCACTTGGGAAAGAGACCATAATACTAGTATTTGGGAATGGTTTGATTCTCCGGTAACATATAGTGAGATATTTATGTTAGAAGAAATTGCCAATTCAAAATCAGCTAAAATTAGATATATTGGCACACAATATCACAAAGATAGAGTCATCACTAAAAAAGAGAAAAGTATTATTAAAAATACTTTAGAGGTCTTTGATGGATTAAAATCAAAACCTTAAGAATAAACAATATAATTCAATCCTTACTAATATCAGTAAGGCTTTTTGCTTTTAATAGCATTCAAATTTTCGTGTTTGAAACTAAAAAGTTTGAATGCATTAGATCAAAATTTGTGTTTCGGTTTTGCCAATTATAAGTCTATACAATTTATATCCAATAGATATATTAATTAAAACCACCTACTCCGATTTTTCAAAAATAATAGCATAAACTTGCAATATTTAGTAATTTTATACCCTTACTAAAATTATAAAACGCTTATTGATAAGCCTAATAATATAACTTTGATGAAAGAAGATAAAAACCTAAAGCAGATTACCTCTTATTGTAAAGAATATGGTTTTATATTCAGGGGAAGCGAAATTTACGATGGAATAAGTGCTATTTACGATTATGGATGGCTAGGGGTCGAGCTTAAAAACAACCTAAAAGAATATTGGTGGAAATCTTTAGTACGCATGCATAACAACATAGTAGGAATAGATTCAGCAATACTTATGAATCCAAATGTATGGAAAGCATCAGGCCATATAGATAACTTTCACGACCCATTAATAGACAATAAAGATAGCAAAAAACGATACCGGGCAGATCAGCTTATAGAAGATAAAATTCTATTTTATCTAAAAAATGGTCAAGACGATAAGGCTGATTCCTTGCAGGAAAAACTAGATTCAGCTATAGAAAATAGCGATCTAAGTGCTCTGGGGGATATTATCAATAACGAAAATATAGTTTGCGAAGTTTCCAAAACATGTTCTTGGACCGAAGTAAAACAATTTAATTTAATGTTTTCAACTAAGCTTGGTGCAACCGATGACAATACAGAAATATACTTAAGGCCTGAAACAGCGCAAGGCATATTTACTAATTTCCTAAACATTCAGAAAACATCAAGGCAGAAGCCTCCATTTGGCATTGCTCAAATCGGCAAAGCCTTTCGTAACGAAATTGTAACCCGAGGCTTTATTATACGTATGCGCGAATTCGAACAAATGGAGATGCAATTTTTTATTCCTCCTAACGAAAGCAATACATGGTTTGAAGTATGGAAAGAAAAACGCTATTCATGGATAAGTAAAATTATAAATAATACTGATAAACTACGGTTTCATAAACATACTAAACTAGCCCACTATGCTAGTAATGCAGAAGATATAGAATACCAGTTTGACTTTGGATTTAAAGAGATTGAAGGCATACATGCCAGGGGTTCATTTGACCTAACCATGCACGAAGAACACTCGGGTAAAAAAATCAAATATTTTGATCCTAAAACTAATACAAGCTATACGCCGGAAGTAATAGAAACATCCATAGGGCTCGATAGATTATTCTTTTTAACTATTTATGATTCCTTAACCGATGAAATATATAATAACGACCAAACACGAACTTTATTAAAAATACACCCGTCGATCGCTCCTATAAAAGCTGCTGTATTCCCTTTAACAAAAAAGCCGGAGCTTATAGAAAAAGCTCAATGGCTGGTTGATGCTATGCGAATAGACTTGAATATTTTATATGATGAAAAAGATAGTATAGGAAAACGCTATCGGAGACAAGATGCTATAGGTACGCCTTATTGTATAACTATAGACTTTGATTCTTTAGAAACGAATAATGTAACCATACGCGATAGAGATACTATGGAGCAAACATCGATTAATATAGATCAAGTGGCCAATTTTATTACTGATAAAGTAAGTATAAAGCACTTACTTTCCTAATATGATCTAGCGTTACTTCTTCCTTCTATATAATTAACAAAAGACTTGCAAGCTACTTTAATGCCTCCTGTAGTTGGATAATCGCCTGAAAAATACCAATCCCCGGTATGCATTGGACAGGCTTTATGTAAGTTTCCTATGGTTTGAAAAATAATTTCCAGTTTAGCTTTAACTCCTTTAGGCTTTATTAATCTTACTATTTCATTTGAGATTTCTGTTGTTGATAAATTGGCATAAATATCTTTGACATGGTTCCTAATATCTGGATTATTACTACTCAAGTCATCTTTACATTTTTGGTATACTTCTTTAATAATATTTTCTTTTCCTTGCTTTTTTAATAATGACATGGCTGCTCTAAAGGCAATTAGATCGCCTAATTTGCTAATGTCTATACCATAGCAGTCCGGGTATCTAACTTGAGGAGCTGAAGATACTATAACCATTTTTTTAGGTCTTAGAGAATCTATAAGCCCAATTAGACTGGTTTTAAGTGTGCTTCCTCTGACTATAGAATCATCTATAACAACTATATAATCGGTTTCATTACATACTAACCCGTAGCTTATATCGTAGCCTTTCTCTATTAAACTTGTTCTATCAGAATCTTGCGTAATAAATGTTCGAAGCTTTACATCTTTCGTTATTAGTTTCTCTATATGGACTTTTAAACTTACTAGTGATGAAAATTTTTCGTTAGTAAGTTTTTTTTCTTTTAAATGCTTTTCCAGATAATGCAAAATTTTAAAATTTACACCTTCAACAAGGCCATAAAAAGCTGTTTCTGCACTGTTGGGAACAAATGTAAATATGCTTTTTTCAAGATTGTAATTAATAGATTGAAGAACTTCAGAGGATAGAAGTTTACCTAAATTTTTCCTCTCCCTGTATATATCGGCATCGTTACCTCTGGAAAAATATATTCTTTCAAACGAACATTGTTTTAATGCAGCCGGTTTTTGAAATGCTTCTTGGAAAACACTACCATCTTTTTTCACAACTAATACATGGGCTGGTTTTACTTCTTGGATCTTATTTACAGGTACACTAAAAGCCGCTTGTATAGGAGGTCGTTCTGAGGCAACCACAAGAACCTCGTCATCTTCATACCAATAGGCGGGCCTTATGCCCGAAGGATCTCTCATTACAAATACATCACCATGACCTAATAATCCACATATTACATAGCCTCCATCAAAACGCTTGGCTGATTGTTTTACTATTTCTGTTATATTAAGGTTATCTGCAATAATTTGACTTATATCTTTACGTGAGTGCGTATGCTTATATTTATCGAATATTTTTTGGTTTTCTTCATCTAGAAAATGTCCTATTTTCTCTAATACTGTAACTGTATCGGCTTTTTCTTTAGGGTGTTGGCCTAACTCGTATAGATATTCTAATAACTCATCTACATTGGTCATATTAAAGTTTCCCGCAACAACTAAGTTACGTGTCATCCAATTGTTTTGTCTAATAAAAGGATGGCAATTTTCTATATCGTTTTTTCCATGCGTTCCGTATCTTAAGTGACCAAGGAGAATTTCCCCTATAAAATCTATTCTTTCTTTAACCCACTCCTCGTTATCTATTTTATCCGGATTTTCAATTTCAATTTTAGAATACAAACGAAATATTTGTGCAAAAATATCGTTTACAGCATCATGCCTGTAAGACCTTAACCTATCTATATATTTATTTCCCGGGGGGGTGTTTAACTTAATTGTAGCAATTCCAGCGCCGTCCTGGCCTCTATTAAGCTGCTTGTGCATTAGTATGTATAGTTGGTTTAACCCATACAACCATGTACCATATTTTTTATAAAAATACGACAATGGCTTTTTTAAACGAATAAGTGCAACTCCACACTCGTGTTTTAAAGTCTCCATTAAATAATCTTTACCTATTATTGATTAAACTTGTCATAAAACTTTTGCTATATATAATTCTTTAATTAAATTTAGTACTTATGTAAAACTAAAAATCGTGTGGATATATTATATAGAATAATTAATTTCTTTAAACTCAAAACATTAGATCGGTATATTATAAAAAAGTTTATTGGAACTTTCTTTTTTACTATACTTTTAATGAATTTAATATTTATTACTATCGATATTTCCGAAAAAGTAGAACGATTTGTTAAAAGTAGAGCTTCTTTATTGGAAATTACCTTTGATTATTATTTAAATTTTTCAATTTTATTTACAAATATATTAAGCAATCTGATATTGTTTATCTCAGTTGTTTTTTTTACCTCAAAGTTATCAAATAAATCAGAAATTATACCAATTTTTAGCGCAGGTATAAGTTACAACAGATTTTTAAAGCCTTACTTAATATCCTGTGTCTTTTTTTCAATATTGTTTTTTGTTATTAACGCATATATAGTTCCTAAATCCCAAAAAATACAATTGGACTTTGAAGATAAATATATCAACTCACCTGATGAACAACGCAATAATTTACGCTTTAAAATTAACAACGCATTTGCTTATTTCAATAACTACAGCTTAAAGGATAATGTAGGTAAAAATTTTTCTATGCAAGAATTTGACCATAACAATCAATTAGACTGTAGTGTTAACGCTCATACTATAGTCTGGGAAGGTAGATATTGGATGGCTACCGGTGTTACTAAATTCCAAATGTTTAATAACGGTATAGGGCAACATATTGATAAATACGATAAACTTATAATTGATTTAGACTTAATGCCAGACGATTTTATAGACAATAGGCGTATAATGGGTGCTTATAATATAAATGAATTGTACGATAAAATATCCAGAGAAATAGCCAGAGGTACAGGCAACGTGAATGCATATAAAATGGAATTGTATAGAATATATTCTATACCTTTATCTGTATTCGTATTAGTTATAATTGGAGTAACTCTAACATCCAGACGCTCTCGTAAAGATTTGGGATTGCCTTTAGGTATAGGTTTACTGCTTTGTTTACTATATTTAGTATTAATACAATTTTCAAATATTTTCTCAATTAAAGGAAATATGGACCCACTTTTAGCAACGATGATTCCACATGTAATATTTATGGGCATCGCTCTATACCTGTTTATTACACGAACTAAAGAAGTATAGTATGATAGCAGTTATATGCACACTACTTTTTATTATTTTCTATACACTAATAATTACATATGTCGAGAGGAAAATAGCTGCCGGGATGCAAAACCGTATAGGACCTAATGTTGTTGGTATAAAAGGTCTATTACAACCATTTGCAGACATGTTAAAACTGGCACAAAAAACAAACACCGTCCCGATGAGTGCTAATAAATATTTATATTTTTTAGCTCCAATCTTAACTTTTGTTATGATATTTTCTTCGTTAGCAGTGCTAAATCCTTTATTTTCAGAACGCATAAACGTTGGTGTTTATTATACCTTGGCATTTTTAAGCGTTAAAATTATAGGTGTATTAATATCTGGTATTGCATCCTATAATAAATTTTCTTTACTAGCAGCATTTAGGGCATGCATGCAATTAATTTCCTACGAGATACCTTTAATACTTACTATTATATCGGCTTTAATGGTTCTAGGCTACTTAGACATTAAAAATATAAATGCTGCACAAGGGATTCTAACAGAAAATAAAATTTATTTGTTTGCTTTATTAGATGTTTCACATATAGGGGGTATACTAAGCTGGAATATACTTCAAGCCCCAAATATGCTAATAGGGTTCGTTATATTCTTTATAGCATCTATGATGGCTAGTAACAGGGGGCCATTCGATACATTGGAAGCAGAATCAGAAATCGTTGCCGGATACCATACTGAATACTCTTCTATTGGTTTTGCGCTTTTTATGCTGTCTGAATATTTATCGATGTTTATATTGGCTTTACTTGCAGTCATAGTATTCCTTGGTGGAGTTAATACTCCTTTACCTAATATAGGTTTTATAAACCTTGCAATGCTTACCACAGGAGTATTTTGGAATGTTTTTTGGCTTATATTAAAAGCTATTGCTATTGTCTTAACTCAAATTTGGCTTAAGTGGACTTTACCCAGGTTCAAGCCAAACCAAGTAATGCTGGTATGTTGGAAATATTTAGTTCCTATATCTTTATGTAATTTAATCTTATCCATGCTATGGGTTATTTTAACTCGATAATTATCGCAGCTAAAAGCTTGTATAAAGCTATAAAAATTACTTCTAAAGTAGTTAAACAACCTAGTGCCACGCTGTGCTACCCTAAAGAAAAACCTGAGATTCCAGATAATGGAAGATACGAACTTTATGTTTATATAAACGACTGCATCGGTTGCGATCTATGCTCCAGAATATGTCCGGTAGATTGTATAGATATTGAAACACACAAAGCAGATGACGTTATAGGCTATACATCCGATGGTTCTAAAAAACGTCTTTATATTGATAAATTTGATTTAAACATGGCTAAATGCATGTTCTGCGGTCTATGTACAATAGTATGCCCTACCGAATGTATAATAATGACTAAAAATTATGATAATACTGTTAACAACCTATCTAAACTTAACTATAACTTTTTAAAAGAAACCAATGCTTGATATATTATTTTATTTAAATGTTTCTATATCATTTATTTTAACTATATACATATTGCTTAATAGAAATACTCTTAATTTACTAGTAACATTCTTTTTATTGACTATAAATATAGCACTAACTTATTTAATTATAGGTTCTGGGTTTATAGGCATTACATACCTAATTATATATCTAAGCGCAACTATAATCTTAATAGTAGCCAATTTTATGCACGGTGGTAATATAATTGCTAAAGAACCATCTAAAGGCACTGAGAAAAATTATTTACAAGAAGCTATTGCGATAATCATAGCCTTAATATTTTTTATAACTGCATCTATAACCAGCACATCAATTATTTATAATAAATTTAAAAACACAAATAACACATTTAACGAAATAAAAATAGAAACTATAGGTATAGCATTGATGACAAATTATATTATTCCATTTGAAGTTATATCTATAATTTTATTAGCATCGTTAGTAGGTATAATTATAAAACTAAAATAAAAAGCATGAAAGTAGCTATATACCACTCATCTTTTAACATAGATAGCAATACAGATTATATAAATGAATTATTAAATAATCTTATCAATCGTAATATATCTGTTTGTCTACATGAAAATTTTTTAACTATCATAGATAAAATAAATGCAGCTGACAAACAGGAGATATTTACTGATAAAGAATCGTTGCAACAAAGCTGTCCGGATATACTGATAAGCCTGGGTGGCGATGGAACATTACTAAATGCACTTTTATTAATAGGCGATAGCCAAATTCCTGTAATAGGAATAAATTTAGGTCGGCTTGGTTTTATCTCAAGCATAAACAAACATGAAACCGACAAAATAATTGATTGCCTCTACAAAAGAGATTACGAAATAGAAAAAAGATCGTTACTAAAGCTTAGCAGTGAACCAGACAAAAACTATTTTGGCAAATTCAATTATGCTTTAAATGATTTTATAATAAAAAAATCCAGATACAATTCTATGTTAAAGCTGAAAGTAAATGTAGATGGATTTTGGTTAAATAACTACTGGGGCGATGGGATAATAATTTCTACCCCAACAGGATCAACTGCATATTCTATAAGTTGTGGAGGTCCAATAATACTACCTAATACAAATGATTTTATAATAACGCCGATATGTCCACATAATTTATCCGTTAGGCCAATAGTTGTTCCTGATAATTCTGTAATAGATATAGAAATAAGTTCAGATAGAACATCTTCTGTTACTTTATCAATAGATTCGCGTAATATAGAAACTATTCCTGCAGCCAAATTAACTATACAAAAACAAAATTTTACTTTAAACTTAATCAAACCTAAATTTTTCGACTATCTCAACACCCTAAGAACTAAACTTATGTGGGGAATGGACTATAGGAATTAACCAAACAATTATGTTAAATTTTTATGTAAAAATTGCAGTTATTATTATACTACTAAACAAACCATTACAAACTGTAGCTCAATTATCGTTCCCATGGCACGAAGCCGGATTGATATCAGGCATGTCCGGATATATTGGGGACCTAAACCCTGACAAATACTTGAAATTTAACAATATGTTAATAGGCTTAACCTATAAATATAACTTCAACCATAGAAACTCCGTTCGTGTTAACTTAGTGCATACTAAAATCCAAGCTGACGACAAACAATCAAAGAACGAGTGGCAGAAACGGCGAAATTTAAATTTTTTCTCACCATTAACTGAAATAATTGTTGCCTACGAGCTAAATTTTTTTGAGTATAGCCCAACTATGTATCAAGGATTATTTATTACCCCATATATAAATCTAGGTATAGGTGCTTTTAGATTCGATCCACAAACCTACTTAAACGGACAAATATATCACTTACGTAACTATAGCACTGAGGGCCAGGATCAAAAGGGAGGTAACGAAAAAACAATGAAAAAATATTCATTATATAATGTATCCATACCAGTTAGTTTAGGACTAAAATTTAATTTATCTAAACAAATAAATATTTTTTCAGAATTAAGCTATAAATTTACTTTAACAGACTATTTGGATGATGTAAGCACAAATTATGCTTACATACCAACAGATAGCGACCAAGGGAAAATAGGTGCATCACTTGCAGATAGATCCCCCGAGCTTGGATACAACAGCAACATAATTGGTTCGCAGCGAGGGGATTCATCAAAAAAAGATATGTACATGTTTGTAATTATTGGCATTACTATTAACTTTGGCATACCTGAATGTATAGGCCCTTTATAATTTAATATTGAATAATAATAACGAAAAGCAAGTTGATCTTAACAAGATACCCAGGCATGTTGCAATCATAATGGATGGTAATGGCAGGTGGGCTAAACAGTCTGGAAAGCCTAGAATAAAAGGTCATCAACGTGGTCTGGAGTCTGTAAAGGAAACAATAAAAGCAGCAAAAAAATTGAAAATACAATACCTTACATTATATGTATTTTCAATAGAAAATTGGATGCGCCCGGAGGAGGAAATAAGCTTTTTAATGAATTTATTATCTTCGGGCCTCACTAAAGAATATCAAAATCTTATAAAAAACGATATTTCCATAAAAGTTTTAGGAAATGTAACACAACTACCTAAAGCATTACAAAACAAAATTACTGATCTGGTTAATAAAACTGCTGATAAAAAAAGTTTAATTATATACCTTGCCATAAGTTATAGCGGAAAATGGGAGATTGCACAGACTTGCAAAAAAATTATTGAAAAGGTATTAAACAATGAACTAAAAATATCTGAAATTAATGAAGATAAATTTCAAGCTGAACTTCTAACTGCAGATGTGCCTAACCCGGAATTATTAATACGCACTGGTGGCGAATACAGAATAAGTAATTTTTTACTTTGGCAATTAGCTTATAGCGAACTTTACTTTACTTCAACGTTTTGGCCGGATTTTAAACAAGAAGATTTTTACAAAGCCATATTAGATTATCAAAACAGAGAAAGGCGCTTTGGTAAAACCAGCGATCAAATAACTTAACAATAACTAAATGAAAAACATACTAACATTTGTTATACTATATCTACTATTAGGGACTTGCAATATAAACGCACAAAATCAGTTTACATCATCTAAAAACTATATAATAGATCAGATTGTAATTGAAGGTACAAAAACCTTAAACAATACTGCAGTTTTAAAAATCGCTAAAATTAATATTGGAGATACCTTAGCTATACCCAGCGAAGCAACTGCTAAAATAATTAACAGGCTTTGGGACGAATCTTTATTCTCAAATATATCTATGGATTATGAAATATTGCACGACAATAAAATACGACTAAAATTATATTTAGAAGAAATGTCCAGGTTAGAGGATATAAAATTGGTTGGAATAAAAAACAAAGAGAAAAAAGAATTAGACGAAAAACTAAAAAAATATATTAATAAAGTTGCAAACCAATATATTATTTCTCAAATAAATAATACTATAAAAAATTATTTTATAGAAGATGGATATTACAACTCTCAAATAGACCTGGCTGAATCCAACTCGCAGAAAACTTTAGGTAAAAAATTGCTTACTATTAATATTAACAAAAATAAGAAAACAGCTATAAAACAAATTATAATAAGTGGTAACCAGGACCTAACTAATAACGAAATAAAAAAAGTTTTAAAAAACACGAAAGAAAAAAAGTTTTATCACATATTTGGCCCTAAAAAATTTATACCTAAAAAATTTCAGGAAGACAAAGAAAGCCTGATTGCTAAATACAAATCGATTGGTCATAAAGACATAAAAATCGTTAAGGATAGTGTAGAAGTAAACCCTGACAATACTTTAAATATTTACATAAATGTTAACGAAGGGAAAAAATATTATTTTGGCAAAATAGAATTTGTTGGCAATACAGTAATAAGCACTAAAGAACTGGAATCAATATTAGAAATACATCCAAATGATATATATAACGAAACTAAATTAAACGAAAAACTTTTTGCATCGCCAAATGAAGATGATATATCGTCTCTTTATTTAAATAGTGGCTATCTGTTTTTTCGTATAGAGCCAATAATAGAAAATATCGATAACGACAAAATTAACATCAAAATTCAGGTATTTGAAGGCAAGAAAGCGACCATAAATAAAGTTGCCGTTAAGGGAAACACTCGCACAAGCGACATAGTTATTTTAAGAGAACTAAGAACCCTGCCTGGTGATACATTTGATAAATCGCAATTAATAAGGTCTCTTAGAGAACTTAACCAACTTGGTTTTTTTGACGAACAAAAGCTTTCACCAGACGTTAAGCCTAATCCCGTTAGTAGTACAGTAGACATAACTTATAATGTAGCAGAAAAATCATCTGATCAACTAGAGTTATCCGGCTCATTTGGGGGAGGCAGAATAATAGGAAGCCTGGGAGTAACTTTTAGAAACTTTGCTTTAAATAAGCTTTTTACCAAAGATTGGAATGGCAGTATATTACCTACCGGAAGGGGACAAACTTTGTCAATAAAAGCTCAATCAACGGGCGCTGATTACCAAAACTATATGTTAATGTTTGCAGAGCCATGGTTTGGAGATAATAAACGTAGGTTATTGTCATTAAGTTTATCTCATGCTATTAGTAAAAATTTCATGGGGACGCCTAACTTTAATAAAATAATCCTTACTAATGTTAACGTAGGTTTAGGAGAATATTTAAATTGGCCTGACGACTACTTTCAGTTAAGTAATTCCCTAACCTTTAAAAGATACGATTTACACAATTATCAATATGTAGGCGATATATCAACCGGAGTTGCTTACAGTATTAGCCTTAACCCGGAAATATCCAGAAACTCTTTAGATTCTCCGATATATCCTACCCAAGGGTCACATTTAAGATTTGGGGTCGAACTAACACCACCCTATTCTCTATTAAATTCTATTAATTATAATGATCCGGCATTGCCTGCACAAGAAAAATATAAATTTACGGAGTACCATAAATGGAAACTAGATGTATCTTGGTTTACAAGGCTTATCCCAAATACAAAACTAATAGCTAATTTAAGATGGCACTGGGGATATATAGGATACTATAATAAAAAACTTGGAACAACTGGTTTTGGTAGATTCAAACTAGGTGGAGATGGTATGGGAGGATTCCAATACCTTTCAGCAGCAGAAACTATAGGGTTAAGAGGCTACGAAAACGAATCTATATACCCTATAGGTACCTCGCCAGAAATTGGTAGCCCTATATATGAAAAAACCGTACTTGAAATAAGGCACCCTATAATAATGTCTCAACAAGCAAGTATATACGTACTGGGATTCGCAGAGGCAGGTAATACATACAAAGATTTTAAAAATTATAATCCATTGAATCTTAAGAAATCTGTTGGCATAGGAATAAGAATATTTTTACCTATATTTGGTGTTCTTGGCCTTGACTGGGGTTATGGTCTAGACAGTGTGCCTGACCATCAAGCCAATATGGGTCACTTCCATTTCTCGATTAATCAATCCTTAGGAACTGGTTTTTAAACTGGTATGTTATGTATAAAAAAATTTTATTTTCTATTTTAGGACTACTTCTGGTTATGTCGTCCATAAGTTCCGCGCAAAAGATTTTATTTGCAGATACAGAACAAATATTAAATAACCTGCCTGAATACCAGAGTGCTAAAAAGCAAATGGATATTTATGCCGAGCAGATAAAGCAGGATATAGAGAAAAAAAACAATGAAATTACAAAACTCAAAGAAACCCTGCAGCAAGAACAAATATTACTAAGTGAGAAAGCGCGCCAAGAGCGCGAAGAGGATATAGCTAAAAAAACTTTAGCTTTACAAAAATACCAAAACGATGTTTTTAACAATAAAGGTTTTTATTTTCAAAAACGTCATATACTTATAAAGCCTATTCAAGATAAGATATACGATACTATAAGTGAGATAGCACAGGACAGAGGTGCCGATCTGGTTATCGACAAGTCTTCAGGTGAGAACGGACAAATGGTACTATATTCAAACTCAGACCAGGATATAACACAAAATGTCATAGAAAAATTAAATATAAAAATATATTAAGAATTATTTAAATTTACGTTTTACATAAATTAACAACTAAATAACAATGAAAAGAAAAACGTTTAGCATATTATCTCTATTACTAGCCTTTGCGTTTATTTTGCACTCAAATAGCGCATTTGCTCAAAAACATAAACCTGTTTCTATAGGATACGTTAACTCTGCTTTAATAATGCGTCAAATGCCAGAAATTAAAGGAGTAAATGATAAATTAAACGAAACACAACAAAAATATGTTGAGCAGTATAACGCGATGTTAAAAGAGCTTCAGGATAAAAATCTAATGTTAGAAAAAGATGAAAAAAATTCATCTATAACAAATACTGTTAAAGAAACAAAACGTAACGAGATAAAAGACTTACAAAATCGCATAGTAAGTTTCCAACAACGTGTTCAGGAAGACCTGGTAAAAGAGGAAGAAAAATTATTGCAACCAATAAAAAACAAAGTTAAAAAAGCGATTGAAGATATATCAAAATCAAAAAATTTAACTTATGTATTGGATTCTAGTTCTGGGATCCTGATAGTAGCTCCTGAGCAGGAAGATATTACTAATGATGTTAAAAAGGCTTTGCATTTACAATAAAACTAATATTTAGTTTTATTGTAATTTTAGCTAATAACTAAGGATATTAAAGTTATTAAAAAAGGTATTTTAGTAGTTATAACTACTAAAATACCTTTTTTAATAATAAATAAAGATATTATAACTTTAAAAATCTATAACTGAATCTAAACCCCTTTTCAAACCTTTAAAAGTACTTACTTTCTGTATAGCTAACATTGCTCCGCGTACATAAGGGTTGGCGCTACGACCTGAATCGTGCCTTATGGTTAAACGCTCGTCTTCCAGAGCAAATATAGTTTCTACGGAAATCATATAGCTAGGTAGCCTTATAGCATGTACTTTTAATCCGTTAATTGTACCACCTCGTGTTTCTTTTACACCTATCACTTTTTCATCTGGTACATGTATATTAGGAGATTTTAGTTGTTGTGACAATTTATTGACAAGCTCTCGGACGGTGCCACTTGGAGCATCTAGTTTATCTTCGTGACCATATTCAATTACCTCCAGGTTTGGAACGTATTTAACTGCCATCTCGGAAAATTTTTGTAACAATACAGCGGTTATAGAAAAATTACCTACTGCAAGTACAGATGTACTATAATCTTTTGCTACAGACTCTATTTCTTCATAGTCACTAACGGTTAACCCGGAGGTACCTACTACTACCCTTCGAGAATGCTTTAGAGCAGATATAATATTGTTTTTAGCAACAAGTGGACTGGTATATTCCACCATAATATCGAAATTAGTTTTTTCTATCGCTTCGTTAATATCCTTGAATATAGGGATACTTCCTTGGCCTAAATTTAATACTTCAGCTAAATTTTTACCACTATGGGAGCGCGATAAAGCTCCAACTAGTTCCATATCAGAACTTGCATACACCGCCTTGCTAAGGGCTGAGCCTGCCCAGCCAGTAGCGCCTGCTATAAATACTTTTAACATAATATCATTGCAATTTTTATATCGATAGGCTTATAATACATACATCTTTTATTAAGCATACCAAGTATTATTTAAATATTTAATTACCATTTATTTTACCGAATCTTGTATATACTGTGGACCAAAATAAGATCCTTTATCTTTTAAATTATAGGATTATTCATCAGTAAAAATATATGGCCTAATATAGTTTAACTATTCGTATTTATAGCTATAGTAGGTTTAATGGAAATAACAGCTAACGCATACAAATAATACTATAGAACTGATATTCAGCTATTTAGTTGCTAAATAAGTTATCTTAGAAGTATTCAATAAAAGGCATATAATACACACAGCAAAGGCCTAAAATCTAAATGTTTCTATATAGCGTGCATACTTAACTTTATATAAAAACTAAAAATTATATAAATATCAGAAAATATTGCAATAACAATCTAATATTTGGGTTATAAGCGTTAGTATAAAACTTATTTTAAAGTTTTTATTCGTTTTATTCCGGTTGGTTCTGTATAGATTATTTAACTAACTTATTTATAATTTAATTTATATTGTATTTTTAATTATTTATTAAGAATTCGTTATGAATACAAATTCAAACTACTGTATTAATAAACTATTAAAGAAAGGCTTATTTTTATTTTTAATATTTGCAATACTATCGTGTATTTCTATTTTATTTATAGATAGGAATCTAGCGTTATTTATTCACAAAATAGGATTAGACCAAATATTAATTTTAAGATACTTTACAGAATATTCTCCTTTAATGTTAGTTAGTTCTGTATTGTTATTTATATGCTTGAGCAAAGAATCTATTTATATTAATAATAAATTTAAAGACAGATTGCTTTTAATCATTTATATTACCTTGCTGGTTATTGCTGCTGGCGAAGCTAAAACATTATTAAAAGATACTTTTGGCAGGTATTGGATACAAAGCTGGAAAGGCAATAATTTGTCTTTGCTTAAAGATAACGTCTACGGTTTTAAATTTATGGGTGGCTTTGCCGTTAAAGAAAGTTTTAGTTTTCCATCTGGCCATTTAACTTTTATAAGTACTACTTGTATTAGTACAATAATAGTATATCCTAAATTTATAGCACCTGGTTTTCTTTTTATAATTAGCGCGGTGCTTGCTCAAGTTAGTTTGAATTACCATTATCTGGGAGATACCTTGTCTGGAATAGCTTTAGGATGTTTATTTGCATATCCAGGTCTAAGTTTATATATAAAAATTAAGGAATATTGCAAAAAGTAAAATAATAATATAAAATATAGGGATGTTAATATTTTTAATATGCTATCAAAACTCCTATAGTGGTATCTGTATTAATATCAGTGTTATTAAGCCATGATAATAAGATGATAATTATATGCAAATTAGTTGCTTCCTAGCACTTATTTGGTGTCTTAGTACGTAGATGGTAACATAAAAACTACTACTATCAAAATTATAGTCGAAAATTTTGCCCCTAAATATATCCGTATTACTAAGTTTTTAGCCCATAGTTTTTATTTTATCTACGATCTCTATATACTAAGGTTTAAGGAATAGAATGTGGAACTTGTGTTTAGATTAGTATGTTTTACAACCTAAGCTTTTAACATAGGAAATTTTAGTATATACCTCTTATAAAAGTAAAACAGCTTAATTATAGGCTTTGATTAACACGCAATTTGCAAGATATCGCCATGTTTATATAATCAATATGAATATTTTGTATAAAATCTTATAAGTGTATTAATAATTTAACCAAAATATTAATTTATCATCCATAGTTTTAGTACAAGTGCAAAAACTATATGGCCTTAGTTTTTGCACTTGTACTAATTACACACTTTTAATCAAATACTTGAACGCTTGACCTTACTACTACATAGCCATTAGGAACCTTAGGAGGTTTAGAGCCAGGGTTAAGTCTGAGCCTAGGCGTGATTCTTCTTGTTGCGTCTTTTATAATAGCATCGAATATTATTCGAAAATCATTGTTCATTACGATTATATCTTGAATTACCTTATTTTGGTAGTAGGCGTTTTTTGGTCCTGAACTCGAAGACGATAAATAATAGGCATATGTAATTATTGGTTCTATGCCGGCGTCAGTATTAGTAATATCATAACCCACTTTTAAAATTACTGGAGGTTCAACCCGGGTTGTTGCTAACGGCGGCTTACCATCTAAATATGATATATTAAAAGTTATTTCACCGCTTAATCCCCGCATTGTTACTAATTTTAGGTCTTTAGATGCATTTAATTCTAGTCTTGGTGCCCATACACTATCTATAACAGTAGTTACTGCGCCTGGTAATTCTTTATTAGTCCATGTCTCCTCCGGCTTCAATTTAGCTAATCTTCCATTGCTTTGTAAAAATAGTATCCTCCCCTCATTTAAAGAAAGGTCTGAATCTTCATTTTTTAGCCCTGAAAAGTATACGTTTTTAGATTTAAACTCTATATTTCCTCCATTTTCAATACGTAGACGAGCAGTATTTCTAGTTCTAAATACTATGTTGGCTTCGCTGGTTGTTCCGGTAAAACCTAAGGTTTGATCACCTTTGGCAGCAGTATTGCCTGTTGGAAGCCATGGTAAACCTGTTCGCTTAGTTATATTTCCAAGATTGTTAACCATTAATGTCGCATCATAGCTTTCGTCCTGACTTTCAGATATACCTGAAAAATTTATATTGCTGCCTTTTATATCTACTTTACCATCGCTTGATATGCTCAGGCGATCTGTATTCTTTGTTCTAAATACTATGTTTGCTGTGCTTGTTGTATCTGTAAAGCCTAAGATTTTGTTCCCGCTGGTTATATTAGAATTTCCGCTTGCATCCCAAACTGTACCGCTCCATCTTTTTAGTTTACCGCTATTATCTGTCATTAGAATATAGTCACTGGCCGTATTTTGACTGCTTGACCCGCTTAAGCCTGATAGGTATGCATTAGGAGTTTTGATGTCTACTTTGC
Source organism: Candidatus Krakonobacterium acarorum (assembly GCA_050311575.1). Classification (GTDB taxonomy): domain Bacteria; phylum Bacteroidota; class Bacteroidia; order SolTP2; family SolTP2; genus Krakonobacterium; species Krakonobacterium acarorum. Next base: position 1,131,374 of record JBNOKO010000001.1, read on the forward strand.
CATCGCTTGATATTCGTATACGCTCCGCATTCTTTGTTTTGAATACTATGTTCGATGTGCTTGTTGTATCTGTAAAGCCTAAGATATGGTCATTGCCTGATCCTATTGGATCTTTGTTCCCTGATAGATCCCATAGGTTGCCAAAGCTTCTTTGGACCTTTCCGTTAGAGTCTATGACTAGTAAATCTCTATATGCGCCATTTGGAGGGTATCCAGTTAAGCCTGAAAAGTGTATGTCGTTCCCTTTGATATCTACTTTCTGGCTCACTTGGGGAGACCAGACTGACCCCGTCCATACTAGTAGTTGACCTTCGCTTGCTCCGTCAGGTAATTCTTTTACGTTGCCCGGAACCCAGCTTTTTTTGCTGGTGTCGTATCTGAGGGTTTGACCTTGGGAAGGTGTTGTAGTTTCCAGGGTAGTCCCTTGTAGTTTGTTTGCGTTCCATAGGGCTTCACTGTTTTTCGCATTTATACCTTGTTGGTTAATCGTTAGCGTGGTAGTATCTATGGATGCAGCTATCCCTTGTTCTGTTAACTTTATCCCGGCTCCGGCTATGGCTTCCAGATGGGCGCCCGATGTGTCATCTTTTATTGCTATAGTGTTGCTGCCTGTGTAGCTTGTGCCTTGTATGGATAGTTCGTTTGTCCAGTTTTTATCAGTTTTTTTGAATATTATTTTTGTCGTTTTGTTTATGTATATGCTACCGTTGGGGGCATTAACGAGTTCAGGTAAGCTCGACTGGTTCGGGTCTTCGATACCGGTGTATACTCTAGTCCCTCCTGATATTTCAGGAACATCTCTATAGGTTAGTAGTTTGTCCCAGCGGCCTTCATGCCACATGTATAAACCACGGCTTAGACCTTTGCTTGCATCTACACGTGTGTTTTCTATGATTAAGCCTTCGCGTTCCTGACCTTTAATCGGGCTGTATTGGCTTAGGTCGGTTAGTTCTGTTTTGGGTAGTATTACACCTTTGTCCCCACCAGGTACGTCAACCGAGAGAGCTACACCTTCGGATTTACCTGAGGGTGTTTCCTGAGAGTGTATTTTACCTGAGTAGATAAATAATAGAAACATTACAATAGGTAATCCTGCCCTAAGCAAGATTCTAGAGGATTTAAAAGCGAGTAATCTTATTGTCATATATTTTTGTATTTTAGTTAGATTGCTACATTTATTCACTTTATAATTGTAACAACATAAAATCTTTTTCTATAAACTTAATATTTAAACTTAATTATTAAGTTGTCCGTAAATATAGCTGGTTAGTTAATTAATTTCAATTAATAATTGTTCTAATATTTACGCATAAAATATATTTTTGTATAGCTGTAATTTATAATTGGCTATTAAACCATCATATATCAAAATATATACCTAAAATACTTTATATATCTTTTGTTTCAATAGTTTTAATTACTAAATACTCTTATAGAGCGTATTTAATGCAATTAAAATAAATATTTATCGAAAATAGGCTGATAATTAGGTTAGAGATTGTCTAAAAAATATACAATTATTCAAATAATTAGACACAATTTATTGCAAATATCATAATTCAAGTGCTTAAACAATTATCTTGAGCACTTGAATTAGCTTTATACTTTTAGTAATCTACCCTAACGCTGCCTCTTACTTCCATTCTACTATCGTCTAATAGTGGTTTGCTACCGTTTCTTATTATCTTAAGGTTAGGAATATAAACGCTATTATGCTTTTCGATAGTTACATAAATTGATAACCAGGCGTCGTCTGTAGAGTAATATACAACTGTTTCTTTTGTTTCTTCACGATTTCTATAAATATCCTCTTGAACGTTTCCCGATCGTTTATAAGCATATGTAATTATTGGCAGCTTATCATTTCCCTGAGTATTATCATAGCCTATTTTAATAGTATTATAAGACAATAGTTCTCTTGTACCTCCAACAATATTATTGTATACTAAATTGAACGTTATCTCTCCATTTGATCCTGTTATCTTCGGCATTGAATCGTAATCCAATATTAGAGTACCTGGTGGTATATATGGTGGGCTTGCATACCATAGATTTGTATTTACATGGCCAGGGCCTCCCTCTTTCACCAGCCTGCCTTTGGATGTACGTAATTGCTTATTCTTGTCTGCCACCAGGACATAATCATCAGAACCCTGTTCGGCAACAGCTGTTATCTCCCAAGGACCATCTAAAAATACCTGCTTAGTACTAATGCGCATTTTTCCATCGTTGTCTATACGCATATGTTCAACGTTTTTTGTTTTAAATACTATGTTCGCTGTGCTTGTTGTATCTGTAATTCCTAAGGTTTGATCGCCGCCAGATATATTAGTATTCCCTTTTGCATCCCATGCAGTGCCATTCCATTTCTTTAATTCTCCTGTTTTGTTAACCATTAGAATAGAATCGGTGGTATCTTGTGTTACTCCTGTTGTGGCACCACGCCATTTTTTTAGTTGTCCTGTTTTATTAACTATTGCTATATAGTCGGTGTCTGTACCTTGAGGAGTTCCAACGGTTGCTAACCCTGTGAATTTTATGTCGGTACCTCCTAATACTATTTTTTGGCTAACCTGAGGTTGCCAGGCACTTCCGGTCCATACCAGTAGTTGACCTTCGCTTGCTCCGTCAGGTAATTCTTTTACGTTGGTTGGACCCCATGTGGTTCCATTGTATCTAAGAACCTGGTTTTGTATTGGAGTCTGTGTTTGTAGGCTTTTACCTTGTAGCTTGTTTGCATTCCATAGCGATTCACCGCTTTTGGCACTTACAGTGTCGTTGGTTATGTCTATACCTATGCCTTTTTTGTATGTGCGCTCTGCTGAGTTTGTCCATTTCCCATTTTTGTATTGTAATAGTTGACCTTCAGCCGGGGTCGCTATACCTAACTCGCTATCTTGTAGCTTGTTTGCATTCCATAGCGATTCACCGCTTTTGGCACTTACAGTGTCGTTGGTTATGTCTATACCTATGCCTTTTTTGTATGTGCGCTCTGCTGAGTTTGTCCATTTCCCATTTTTGTATTGTAATAGTTGACCTTCAGCCGGGGTCGCTATACCTAACTCGCTATCTTGTAGCTTGTTTGCATTCCATAGCGATTCACCGCTTTTGGCACTTACAGTGTCGTTGGTTATGTCTATACCTATGCCTTTTTTGTATGTGCGCTCTGCTGAGTTTGTCCATTTCCCATTTTTGTATTGTAATAGTTGACCTTCAGCCGGGGTCGCTATACCTAACTCGCTATCTTGTAGCTTGTTTGCATTCCATAGCGATTCACCGCTTTTGGCACTTACAGTGTCGTTGGTTATGTCTATACCTATGCCTTTTTTGTATGTGCGCTCTGCTGAGTTTGTCCATTTCCCATTTTTGTATTGTAATAGTTGACCTTCAGCCGGGGTCGCTATACCTAACTCGCTATCTTGTAGCTTGTTTGCATTCCATAGCGATTCACCGCTTTTGGCACTTACAGTGTCGTTGGTTATGTCTATACCTATGCCTTTTTTGTATGTGCGCTCTGCTGAGTTTGTCCATTTCCCATTTTTGTATTGTAATAGTTGACCTTCAGCCGGGGTCGCTATACCTAACTCGCTATCTTGTAGCTTGTTTGCATTCCATAGCGATTCACCGCTTTTGGCACTTATGCCCGCTGATGTAATTTTTAGGGTCTCATTGTCTATGGATGCTGATATTCCTTGTTCTGTTAGTTTGAGACCTGAGCCAGCTATTGCTGATAGTTTCTTCCCGGATATGTCGTCTTGAACGCTTATCGTAGTGCTGCCTATGTAGTTTGTCCCTTGTAGGTCCACTTCAATTGTCCAGCCTTTGTCTGTTTTTTTGAAGATCGTTTTTGTTGTTTTGTTTATGTATAGACTCCCGATAGACGCTGTAATGATTTTGGATGAGTCGGATTTGTTTGGGTCTTCTGTACCTGTGTATACTTCTGTACCTCCTGATATGTCCGGAATGTCTGCATAGGTTAGTAGTTTGTCCCAACGACTTTGGTTCCACATGTATAGACCATGTACCAGACCTTTGATTGTATCTACACGTATGTTTTCTACTAATAAGCCGTTGCGCTCCTGGCCATGGATTGGACTATATTGGGTTGTATCAGTTAGTTCTACTTTGGGTAGTAGAATCCCTTTGTCGCCACCAGGTACGTCTAAGTGTAGCGCCAGGCCTTCGTATTTCCCCGGTGAAGTTTCTTGGGACTGTATTGGGCCTGAGTATATTAATAGAATAAATATTATTAGTGTTATACCTGACTTTATGAGGCGGGCTGACAAATTTGAAGTACTTTTTGAAAGGGGTAATGTTATTGCCATATATTTTAGGGTTTTAATTTTATCGTTATATTTATGCGCTTTGTAATTGCAAAAACATAAGTCTTTTTGTATATATTAATTATATAGTTAAAAGTTAATTTTTTATTTGTGTATAAATATAACTTGTTAGTTAATTAATTGCAATTAGATGTTTGTTTATATTATCTATAATTGGCAATTAAAACGGCATTTACCAAAAAAATATACCTAAAATACTTTATATAGCTTTTTTTCAATAGTTTTAATTACTTAATACTTTTATAGAACGTATTTAATGCAATTAAAATAAATATTTATTGAAAATAAGATTATAATTAGGTTAGAGATTGTCTAAAAAAAATATACAAATATTCTAACAATTAGACACATTGGGTTGCAAATATTATAATTGAATCACTTTGGGCAGCAAATTACAACTTATAATTATAAGCTTAAAGTACCGTTTATTATTATAACCAATGACATTAATTTTATATGTTTAAAAATGAACTACCACAATATTGTTAGCTGTAGTTTTTAGATTGTGTATTAATTACAATTAATAATTAATTAATACCAATCGTAAGCTATATTTATCTTTGCGCAATTAATATTTACAATAGGTATAGATTAGTCACCATTAAACAAGTCTTTTTGAATATATAAATAATAACTATCAGTCCTTATGTGACACAATATTGTGTCTATATCTTAGTTTGGAATTAATACTATATTTAGCATTAAAACTATTATTAATATTTGACAGTATATTTTTGTTATAGCCTTTAGGTAGGTCTGGTAATACTTTTTATTGTAGTAAAGATGAGCGTTCTTAGCGGTTATACTTGGGATTATACTAATAATGGTAAGAACTTATCTAAGGAATAAACATATTTGTTTTATAATTTTATTAATAGCAAATAAATAGTGCAAGCTCACCAATTACAATTGCCATGCCTGCACTAAAATTTATGCTTTTAATGATTTATACTAGTAGTTGATCGTATCACCAAGACCGTTTTATCCTCGTTTCCGACAAGAGCTTTTTTTAGTTTTACTTTAGGTACCAACCTATATTTATTAGCATATTTAAGTACAGCAAAGTATATGTCGTAATCTATACCAGAAGGTGTTTTAACTTGTACTATTTCTGTTTCCGTATTTGAAGATACAAGATTTCTGCGATCACGTACATCATAAGCATACACTATTGTTGGATCTATATTTGCAGTGTAATCATAGCCTACTTTTATTACAACGGTTCCGTATCTCTTCTTTGCTGATTCAATAGAATTATCTAGCAGTACCATATGAACGGTTATCTCTCCGTCTGATCCTTTTAATTCTGTCCCGTTATAATTGTTGTATGTAAATTTATTTACATTAAGGTCACTTTTCTTCAAATAGACTATTTTACTATCTGAGCCAACAGCAATAGACTTACCAGGTACTTTAGAATTGTCAAGGAGTGTACCTTTCCATAAATGTAATTTTCCGTCTTTACCCATTAATACCGACCATGTATCTCCTTGTTCAATAGCGGCATTAGAATAGACACCCTTGAAAAATACGTCTTTACTAGAGATATGAATTTTTCCATCGTTGCCTATACGCATACGCTCCGCATTCTTTGTTTTGAATACTATGTTCGATGTGCTTGCTGTGTTTGTGAATCCTAAGATCTGATCCCCTGAAGCAATACTGTTACCTGTCATTAGCCATGGAGTACCTGTAAGCTTTTTTATATTACCAACAGAGTTGACCATTAGTGTAGAATTATAGTTTGGATCGGCACTGGAAATTACGTTGGGTATGTTTACATCGGAGCTCGTTATAGTTACTTTACCATCGCTTGATATGCTCAGGCGATCTGTATTCTTTGTTCTAAATACTATGTTTGCTGTGCTTGTTGTATCTGTAAAGCCTAAGATTTTGTTCCCGCTGGTTATATTAGAATTTCCGCTTGCATCCCAAACTGTACCGCTCCATCTTTTTAGTTTACCGCTATTATCTGTCATTAGAATATAGTCACTGGCCGTATTTTGACTGCTTGACCCGCTTAAGCCTGATAGGTATGCATTAGGAGTTTTGATGTCTACTTTGCCATCGCTTGATATTCGTATACGCTCCGCATTCTTTGTTTTGAATACTATGTTCGATGTGCTTGTTGTATCTGTAAAGCCTAAGATATGGTCATTGCCTGATCCTATTGGATCTTTGTTCCCTGATAGATCCCATAGGTTGCCAAAGCTTCTTTGGACCTTTCCGTTAGAGTCTATGACTAGTAAATCTCTATATGCGCCATTTGGAGGGTATCCAGTTAAGCCTGAAAAGTGTATGTCGTTCCCTTTGATATCTACTTTCTGGCTCACTTGGGGAGACCAGACTGACCCCGTCCATACTAGTAGTTGACCTTCGCTTGCTCCGTCAGGTAATTCTTTTACGTTGCCCGGAACCCAGCTTTTTTTGCTGGTGTCGTATCTGAGGGTTTGACCTTGGGAAGGTGTTGTAGTTTCCAGGGTAGTCCCTTGTAGTTTGTTTGCGTTCCATAGGGCTTCACTGTTTTTCGCATTTATACCTTGTTGGTTAATCGTTAGCGTGGTAGTATCTATGGATGCAGCTATCCCTTGTTCTGTTAACTTTATCCCGGCTCCGGCTATGGCTTCCAGATGGGCGCCCGATGTGTCATCTTTTATTGCTATAGTGTTGCTGCCTGTGTAGCTTGTGCCTTGTATGGATAGTTCGTTTGTCCAGTTTTTATCAGTTTTTTTGAATATTATTTTTGTCGTTTTGTTTATGTATATGCTACCGTTGGGGGCATTAACGAGTTCAGGTAAGCTCGACTGGTTCGGGTCTTCGATACCGGTGTATACTCTAGTCCCTCCTGATATTTCAGGAACATCTCTATAGGTTAGTAGTTTGTCCCAGCGGCCTTCATGCCACATGTATAAACCACGGCTTAGACCTTTGCTTGCATCTACACGTGTGTTTTCTATGATTAAGCCTTCGCGTTCCTGACCTTTAATCGGGCTGTATTGGCTTAGGTCGGTTAGTTCTATTTTGGGTAGTATTATGCCTTTGTCTCCACCAGGTACGTCAACCGAGAGAGCTATCCCTTCGGATTTGACTGACGGTCTTTCCTGAGAGTGTAAGGTTGCAGTGAAGAGGACTAATAACAGCGCTATAAAAAATATAACTACTATAAGTATACTCTTTGTATAAGTTGTTTTTGGTGTTAATATTATTCCCATTTTATTTTGCATTTTGGTTTTTATTAATTTAGCAAAATATCGGCCAATATATATTGGCCCTTTTACAGTAAAATATCTCTACGATCAAATACAAGGCCAAAAAGAAAGGATGCGCTAGAAATCTAGTTAAATTAATAATAATTTTATCTATGTTAGCAAAGACTGTGGTATCAGTATTTTGTAGCTTTTAGCCATTTGCACTGTAGAAACGCCCTATGATCTGACATTGCTACAGGTCCACAGCCACTAGTTTATTTACTGATTAATATTGTTACAGGGCGATGCACCATCACCGGGGCAAGTTGGAGAATTAACAAGGATTATTATTGGGTATACAATATATACAAAAGAGTACCCGATTTATATATAATAATTTAAATTCAAGATACACTTTCATGTTATACAACAAACCTTCTTATTGTATAACGTTGACCAATATATGGAGCTATTTTGTACCCCGGGCGGGAATCGAACCCGCACGGCTGTTGATGGCCACAGGATTTTAAGTCCTGCGTGTCTACCTATTCCACCACCGGGGCGCCTTTATTTAATATTATAAACTTTAAAACAACATGGAGCGGAAGACGAGATTCGAACTCGCGACCCCAACCTTGGCAAGGTTGTGCTCTACCAACTGAGCTACTTCCGCAATAAAATGTCAATAATAATTTTATGCTTCTAAGGTAATAGAATTTTATATCATTTCAAAGTAAAGCAAGTAGTTATTTTACTTGATTATTTCATTAAGTTCTTTATTAATTAGATCTACTTCAAAACCTTTATATAATGCATAACGCAGTAACTTAGCTCTAACTTCGATTTTAGAAGCATTGTTTAATGCGCCTTTCTTCTTTAATAGTATGTTTTTTAATGTTTCTGCATATTCGCTGGAATCAATAAGGGCCAATTCTTTATCTATGTCAGAAGAATCTATATTTTGCTTTTTTAAGTTTACTATTATTCTACTTCTCCCCCACTTATTGATTTTAAATTTGCTTATTATGTACTCGCGCGTATAACGTTTGTTATCTATAAACTTTTCTTTAATTAAATAATCTATTATAAACAATTTATCCTTGTTAGTTATATCAAATTTATCAATAAATTTTTCTACTTCTGTTACTGAATGCTCTCTATAGTTACAGTAACGTATAGTTTTATTTAAAATTGTCCCTAATTTCATAATACACTATGTTTATTAAAAGTTATTATTGTACCAATAGACTTATAATTATTAGTAAATATAGTATATTATATACAAACAATAACTAACTGAATAATTTGTGTAATAAAACAATGTTTCCAGATTAATTAAACACTATAGGTAATAATGTATGCGCAAGAATAAAAATTAATATTATTGCAACAATACTTAAACAAATACCTGATTTAACCATATGTTTAATCGTAATCATATTACTAGAGAAGACTATAGCATTAGGAGGGGTGCCTATAGGAAACCAAAAGGCGCAACTGGAAGATATAACTATAGGTATTGTAAAGTATAAAGGGTTAAGATTTAATTGCTTTACTATAACGAAAGCAATAGGTAAATATATTAGAGAAGCTGTAACATTGCTCATTACCTCAGTAGTAAACATTGTGCAGACAATAAATATAACCAACAGTGCCGAAAAACTAATAGTTGTTAAAGGGATTCTATGTATTAACATTTCGATAACTTTAGTTAACTCTAAAGCGTGCGCTAAGCACAAGCCTCCACCAAATAGCAACAATATGCCCCATGGTAGCTTTTTTGTATCACTCCAACTTAATAAAAATTTTCCTTCGGATAAATTTATTGGAGTAATAAACATAATTATTCCTGCTATTATAGAAATATTTGTGTCGTTAAAAATTTTACTGTCAAATACATATTTATTGATTTGTGAATGTAGAACCCATAGGAAAACAGCAATAACAAATATTATACTTACTAATTTCTCTGGCTTGCCCATTTTCCCAAGCTTGTCAAGCTCAGTTTTTATAACGTCTTTAGAGGATGCTATATTTTTCAATTTGCTAACAAATAATACTTTGGTAAAGAGCAGAAATAACACAGTCAACATCGCTATAGAAAATGGTAAACCGACTAACATCCATTGCAGAAAACTTATCTCAAAACCTGTATACTGCCTTAAGAAACCTGCATATATAACATTCGGTGGTGTGCCTATAATAGTTGCTATACCACCTAAGGACGACGAATAGGCCAGAGTTAACAAAAGCGTTGTTCTGAAATTACTATAATCTCTATCGTTAGCACCTAAAGGCTTATTTTCTTCCAAAATTTTAATAATAGATACAGCAATAGGAAGCATCATTAATACTGCTGCTGTATTAGATATCCACATACTAAGAAAAGACGTCGCTATTAGAAACCCTAGTACTATACCATTAGTATTTATGCCAGTTATCAACAGTAACCTTAAAGATATTCGTATATGTAGGTTGTATTTTTCCATAGCTAATGCTATGAAAAAACCTCCCATAAATAAGAATATTATAGGATTAGAATAGAATTTACTAGCATCCAATAAAGTTGTAATACCAAATATTGGTAATAATACAAGTGGTAGAAGCGCAGTAATAGCATTTGGCACGATATCGCTGGACCACCAAAGCACCATCCATACCACTAATGCTATTACTTGCACCTGCTGCAAATTAAATCCATACTTTTCAAAGACCGATTTAACAGATAATATTATACAAAATAAAACCGGAGCCAGACAGTAGTTGATCTTCTTTTGCATAACCTATAGCAATTTCATTTACATTATTAATAATTATCTAAAATAACGATTTCAGTATAATTATTTGCTATACAACAATTTTTGTAATAAATATGTATAAAGTTTATATATGTATTTTATACATATATAAACTTTAACAAATTAAGTTGTATATAGTAATAGATTATCTAGGCTATTATGTTTCTTGATTTTAGTGCTTTGGGTTACTTACAAGATTATTCACTTGCATATTATCAGCAGTTTTAACTGTAGCTCGCTTGCCTATTACAGACTGTGTAATCGCTCTTTGCTCATCGTTCATAACATCGTAGGCACATATTCCATAATTATTTACACTATAAGGATTAGCATTGTTTTTTAATAAATATTCTATAACTTCTATATCCGGGTTATCTATTCCTATTAGTAGCATGGACATTAATATATTTCTGCCGTAACAATCCTGTAAATTAATATCGGCACCCGATTTTATAAGCATTTGTATTAAAGGCAAATTACATTGTTGAGCAGCTATGTGCAGTGCTGATTCACCATTTTTATCTTGTGCGTTAATAAAAGCCCTATTATCTATAAGCCATTTTAGTAATTCTAAATTATTATAGTAAGCGGCACTTATAATAGCTGTACGCTTATTTTGATCGTGAGCATCTATACCATGTTCTATAAGTATAGATTTTGCTTTGTCGTTATCGTTGTTTTTAACAAGCTCTGCCAATTGCAACAAGTCAGCAGCAACTTTGAAGGGTCTACCTCTCCTTGCCATAATAAATAAAAGATTTTGGTTTAGTTTAATTTAAATTGATTAGCACAAGGTAACAATAATTTATATAACTGCCTATAATTTATAAAAAAACTAATATGATTTTTTTATCAACACATAACACCAGGAAATTCTTTTAAACATTAATTTTAAAACTTGTTTTTGATAAATGTTTTTGATTGTTAATAACTATTTATCAACTATAGATTTAATTTGTTCCACTAATAGTTCAGCTTCATGTTTGGTTCCAGCTTCTGAATATATTCTTATTATAGGTTCTGTATTTGATTGTCTCAGGTGGACCCACTTGTCCTTGAAATCTATTCGTATTCCATCTATTAAGGTTATATTGTATTGATTGTAGTGGCTTTGTATTTTATGTTGTAACGCCGTTAGTGAATGCTTATTATTAAGAATAATTTTATCTTTTACCATTACATATTGCTTATAGCTCGATTTCAAAGCACTTATTTTTAATTTAGAGCTAGCCATATAACTGAGTATTAAAGCTATCCCCACCAATGCGTCTCTGCCATAATGTAATTCCGGGTAAATAACTCCTCCATTGCCCTCGCCTCCCACTATAGCATCAGTTTCTTTCATACGAGAAACAACATTTGCCTCTCCAACTTTAGCATAATAATGCTTGCAACCATATTTGGCAGCTAAATCAACCAGGGCTAAACTTGAGGATATATTCGATACTAATGAACCCAATTTGTTTTTTAGTATATAATCTGACACCAATACCAACGTATATTCTTCGCTTAAAAAATTACCGTTTTCGTCAATTAAAGATAGTCTGTCAACATCCGGGTCTACTGCTATACCCAAGTCCGCATTGTGTTTTATCACAAATTCCGATAACATATTTAGATTTTCAGCTAAAGGCTCCGGATTATGAGCAAAATCGCCTGTTAAATCGCTATTTATGAATGCTATATTTTCGACTCCCAGTTTTTTAAGCAATTGCTTAACGGCTATAGCCCCGCTGGAATTTATTGGATCTACAACTATTTTATAACCTGCTTCAGATATACATTCAGGTTTAACGAGTTGAAGGTCTAATATTTTTTGGATATGCCTGTCTATGCTCGTTTTATCTATACAGTAATCCCCTAAATTAACTACGTCAGCAAAGTTTGCTTTGGATAATATTGTATTTGGCAGCTCGGACAAACCACTTAAAAATACCTCGCCTTGCTCTGGAGATAATAATTGGCCACCAGAGTTCAAAAATTTTAGAGCATTCCAGTTAATTGGGTTGTGGCTGGCAGTTATTATTATGCCTCCATCAGCTTTAAAGTACTCTACTGCCATCTCTATAGATGGTGTAGTACTTATCCCCGAATCTATAACATTAATGCCCATACTTTGCAAACAGCCAGTAACTATAGCGCTGATATATGAACCCGATTTACGAGCATCTCTACCAACAACAATTTTTAGCCGTTTGCTTGAAGATTGCGATTTTATAAACTCTATAAATTGTATAATGCAAACCAAAATATCAACAGGTGTAAGATTCTCTATATATTTACCACCAATAGTACCTCTTACTCCAGATAAAGATTTAATCAAGACCATAATTTATTTTACTTTATATATATATTTTATAAATGCATCTGCAGGCTGATCTGTTATATTAAAAATTAGGTTTGGATACAATCCTAATAGCAATACTAAAAGCATTACAATTATTACTGTCCATGATTCCTTAAAACTTATATCGCAAAGCCTTTGATTGTATGAGTTATCTTTTAGAAGTAATTGTCCAAGAAACATGCCTTTTATAATTTTTAACCAATACAACACACCTATAAATAAGGCTAGTAGAAATGGTACTGCAATTAAAATGTTTATATTATTTAATAAAAACATTTTAATTAATGATAATAAAATAAGCAGCTCGGCAATAAAAGGAGAAAAACCAGGCAGGCCCATACTAACGAAAAATATTAAGGTCGATACAGAAATATATTTAGGCATAATGTTATATAACCCTGTAAAGTTATAGATTAAACGATCATTTACTCTTACGTAAATAAAATGTGGAATTAAAAACAAAGCTATAGCTAGCAACCCATGACTCAATAATTGTAGGATTGCTCCGTTTATACCTTCTATTGTTAAAGATGCCAAACCGACCATAGCAAATCCCATATGAGATATTGATGACCATGCAACCATCTCCTTTAAATCTTTACTTTTAAAAGCGTTTAACCCTGCATAGATAATAGTAAACAAGCTCCAATAAACTATAAATTGTGAAAACTGAAGAGATAGCGCAGGAAATAGACCATAAACAAATCTAAATAAACCATAAAAACCAACCTTTAAAGATATTCCAGCTAATATTATAGATATAGGAGTTGAAGCACATGTATGAGCCTGAGGTAGCCACAAATGCAATGGGAAAAGAGGTATTTTTACGGCAAAACCTACAAACATTAATCCAAAAACCAGCAAATTAAAAAAATACTGATTATTAGAACTCAAACTAGTAAACAAATAGTGCTTTTTGTTAATTATCTCAAACAGTTTTATTACATTAAAATTCTGAATGCCTACATGGTCATAAGCAAATATTCCTATAATTATTATCCCTAATAAAATAAGCAAAGAGGCAGAAAACGTAAAAACAAAAAATTTAATCCCAGCTAATAATTTTTTACCGTATCCCCATATAACTATAAGGAAAAATAACGGAAACAACATTAATTCATAAAAAATGAAAAATAAAACTAAATCTAAAGCAAAAAAGCAACCGGTAACAGCTGTACTGACTAACATTACTAATGAATAATATGATCTTCTGTTTTCTTTCAGGTCTTTAGATAGTACACTTGCAATTAAAAATACAAAAGCACTCAACACAACTAATAGTATATTAATTCGATCAGCACCTAAAAGATATATTATGTTGAAACTAAGAGTTTTACTAATATTAAAATGGATCCAGGAATAATTTTCTACTAAAATAAATTGCTTGTAATAATTATCTGCATAACCAGATATATTTACTATCCATAAAACATATACAGCTAACACTAACTGTGATACAAATATTGTGATAGATACAAGCCGCGGCCAATCTATTCTATAAACTTTTGGTAAACAGGAAATTATTATAATTCCGAATATTGGTAAAAATATTAATGTTGATAAGTATAACATTTCAAGTAAAAAAACACAGTACTACAAAAAATGTAATTATTAATGAAACCAAAGATACCAGCAAGATTATCTGTAGGTTACCTAGCGCTATTCCAGACAATCGTTTGGAAAATATACTTGTTGCAATTATTAAAAATCCTATGCACTTATCGTTAATCCATAGATCAAATTTTTTAAAAGCTTGCGCAAGTACTTTTATTGATACTTCTAAAACATTAAAAGTATTATTTAATGCATCATTTATATTTTTTAATATACCGGATAAACTTATAAACAACTGCAATATAAATTTATATAGAAATTCTAAATATAATTCCTTATAAAAAAATCGAGCAATTTTACTAGTATATACATAGGTTTTTACTCTTGAGTATTTTATATAAAACACTATTATCAATAGTAGTATAAAAATTGAAATAGATATACTTAAATAATAATTATGATCAACTTCATACTGCCCAAGAACCAAGTCTGATAACATAAATGGCGCCAAATGAAATGGACTCCAACTATACGAAAAAAATACACAAAAAAAGGAAATAATCAACAAAGGCGCTATTATAGGGGTTACTTTAAAGCTATAACTGCGCTTGTTTATGATGGTCTTAGGAAATATAGCGCTTGCTATTTTTGCAGAGTATATAGCTGTGCATGCCATAGATACAATAACTAGTACAAATAATATTGTATTTATATAATTTAAATTTGAAAATAACTTAGAAACAATAACTTCTTTCGATAAATAACTAGCTGAAATAGGTAGCCCACTTAAAGACCATAAACCTATTACAACCATGTATTTTATACCATTATCTAAATAGCCTCTAATACTTTTTATACTATCCAAGCTACGTACATTCCCAAAAGAACGATCTGCTTTTTTTACGCAGATATTAATCAATAAACCAGCTAGTAGAAACAATAGACTTTTAAAAAAAACATGTATTATTAAATGCAGAAATGCAATTTGGAAATCTTTTAAACCTATAGCAGAATATATATAACCTATTTGAGAAATTGTCGAATAAGCTAAAATCTTTTTTATATCGTTCTGATATATGGCTATTAAAGACGCTAACGCAGCCGATACAGCACCAATAAGAGCCAATATAATATATAAGAAGTCGGCAATTATAAAATTAACTTTATAAATAAGCAAAGCTCCTATTATAACTATTGTTGATGAATGTATAAGGGCTGAGGCGGGGATTGGCGCCTCCATAGCAGAGGAAAGCCATCCTGAAAATGGCATTTGTCCAGACTTAATAATAGCAGCTAAAACAAGTCCTATGCCTATTACATTAAAATAAAGATGATTAGGAAACGCATATAATCCTAAATTTAAGAGTTCAGCCCTAATAAAATTTATGTCAAAACTTCTAAACACCAGGAACACCAATGCTATAGAAAACATAAAACCTAAATCCCCAATCTTGTTTATTATAACCGCCTTTATTCCTGCTGATGCAGCCAAATTTTTATCTTGGTCAAAACTTATAAGCTTAAATGAGCAAAAACCCATAACCTCCCAAAAAATGAACAATAGTAATAACGAATCGGCGAAAGCAAATCCTAATAAAGCAAATAAAAAAACATTTATTAAGCAAAAGAAATTTAAATATCTTCGGTAGCTATATTTTTCCTTTAGATAATAAAAAGAGTAAATGGATATCATAATAGTTATAAAAACAACTATTATTGAGACTAGAAGCAATGTATAGTCTAGATAAAAGGAAATATTTATTTGATATTCAGCAAAACTTAACCAAGGTAAGCTAATATATGTATCCTTGCTAAAACTTAGTATATATATTAAGGCTAACAAGCTAAATAATAGTGTTGATATTTGTAAGACTGCAAAAATTATATTTTTAGGCTTAATAAGTCTTAATAGTGCTAAGCCTAATAATGGGCTAAAAATTGAAGCTAAAATTATATCTTTCAAAGCAATTTATTTGACTATTTTTTGTTGATATCGTGCAAATGTGGGCTGCTATTGGCTCTAAATAATATTATAAAAAATGTTACTATAAATGCTATGTTAATAGTAGATAATATAACTAGAAACAAAGCCATTATACCACCAGTATATAATTTATCGTTTAGGCTCATTAATACTAAGTTAATAGCAACACCATTGGTAATAATTTCTAATCCCACAATTATCATTATAATTTTCCTTTTCGATAGTACCATATATAAACCTACAGAAATCAAAAAAATACTTAGATACGACAGTGTTAGTAGTTTATATATCATAATATGAGTGCCTAAACTTTCATCCAAATTAACCTATCCAGGTTTCTGTATTGTACAGCTTCTGCAATATGGTTAGGTTTAATAGATTCCGATTTATCCAGATCGGCAATGGTTCTAGCTAGTTTTATTATACGCGAGTAAGCCCTGGCAGATAGACTCAGCTTTTCTGTTGCCATTTTTAAAACTTGTGTAGATTTTTCATCTAAGTTACATAGTTTTTGTAATATACCTGCTGTCATTTGCGAATTTGTATATACACTATCGTAGCTTTCATATCTTTTAAGCTGTAGATATCGAGCTTCTGTAACTCTTTTTCGCACTTTATTGCTATTTTCTGACTGTACTTTTTCTGTAAAGTCGTTGAATGACAATGGTGTTATTTCTAAATGTATGTCGATCCTGTCTAATAGTGGTCCGGAAACTTTATTTAAATATCTCTGAATGCTACTTGGAGAGCAACTACAATCTTTGTCCGGATGGTTATAGAAACCACAAGGGCATGGATTCATCGAGGCAACGAGCATGAAATTACATGGGTATTCTACGGAGCTTCTAGATCGTGATATATAAACCTTATTTTCTTCCAATGGTTGCCTTAATACCTCAAGAACTGAACGCTTAAATTCTGGTAGTTCGTCTAGGAACAAAACGCCATTATGGGCTAAAGATATTTCCCCTGGTTGCGGGAAGCTACCCCCTCCGATTAAAGCAACATCTGAAATACTATGATGCGGAGATCTAAAAGGTCGTGTAAAAAGTATAGGATTAGTGGCAGATAATTTACCTGCTACAGAATACACCTGACTGGTTTCTAGCGATTCTTTAAGTGTTAAGGAGGGTAATATTGTAGGTAAACATTTAGCTAACATTGTTTTACCAGCCCCGGGTGGACCTATTAGTATTATATTATGGCCACCTGCTGCTGCTATTTCCAGAGCCCTTTTAACTTTACGTTGTCCTTTAATTAGCGAGATATCATCTCCATATAAATCTTCATCCCCATTGAATATATCCTGTATTTTAGTTACTACAGGTTTATAAGTACCATCGTCGTTATTAAGAAAATTTATAACGTCTTTTAGATTATCAAGTCCGTAAACTTTTAATTTGTGGGCTATAGATGCTTCTTTTGAGTTATATTTAGGCAATACTATCCCTACAAAATTATCTTGTACAGCTTTCAACGCAATTGGCAATACACCTTTAATTGGCATAAGGCTCCCATCTAAAGATAATTCTCCCATTATAACGTAATCATAAATCTTTTCTGAAGATATTTGACCTGATGCTGCCAATATGCCTATAGCTATAGTTAAATCATAAGCAGATCCTTCTTTTTTAATATCAGCAGGAGCCATATTAACAACAATTTTTTGTCTAGGCATTTTATAACCTATGTTATTAATTGCAGCCTCAATACGTTGGAAACTTTCTTTTACAGCACTATCAGGCAAACCAACTATATGATATTTAACACCTGGGGTGATGTGTGTTTCGATCGTTATGCGAATAGCTCCTATACCCACTAAAGCACTTCCATAAGTTTTTGCTAGCATCATTTATTCAATAATTTATATACACAATATTATAAATATTATACTTAATATTTATAATATAAATGTAATATGTCAAAACATTTGTTACACTTGTATGGTTAGTTTAATCTACTAAATAAGAAACAATATTTTTTACCTAAATTTGATTAATTAATGCTATTTTAGATATAGATTTTAGTTATTATCAATAAAGCAATTTTGAGTCATAATCATGATGCCAAACAGCCTAAACTTATCAGTTTTAGAATTTATAATATGGGACGTAGATAAAAATGCAATTAGTATGGGGGGATTTCACTTAAGGTGGTATTCGCTAGCCTTTCTTCTGTGCTTTATATCTGGTATAGTTATATCTCGTAAAATATTTAAAAAAGAAGGCGTACAGCCAGATATAATATATAACATTATATTATATGTTATGATAGGCACAATCTTAGGTGCAAGATTAGCACACTGTATATTTTATGACTGGGAATATTATATGCATAACCCTATAGAAATTTTTCAGATATGGAAAGGTGGTTTAGCTAGCCATGGAGGTTTTTTAGGTGTTATTATAGCTCTTTATTATAGTTCACAAAAATTTAAAAACATACTGCCTAAACAGCCATTCTTATGGATATTAGATCGGGCTGCTATTATTTTACCTTTAGCAGCTGGTTTTATACGATTAGGTAATTTGATGAATTCTGAAATAATAGGTAAAATAAGCACTCTACCATGGAGCTTTATATTTCTTAAAGCCTACCCACCTACTTCAGAACCAAGGCACCCGGCGCAGCTATATGAAGCAATAACTTACTTTTTAGTTTTTATAATAGTTTGGGTGTATTACAAATCTAACGTTAAGCACTTAAGGAATGGTATTTTAATATCTATGACTATGATATATTTACCTTTAGCAAGGTTCCTAATAGAATTTTTAAAAGAAAATCAAGAAGCATTTGAAAACTCTATGACATTAAATATGGGCCAATTGCTTAGCATCCCTTTTTTTATAATAGGTATAATTATTTACTTTAAACAACGTAAAACTCCACCTATTAACTACTTAAATACTCGATAATTAAAATCAATTACTTTTTACTTTTAAGTAAACTTAATCTCATATTTCGTCTTTCTAAGGCTTTTTCATATTCATATTTTTCCTTATCAGTTTCAGGTATAACAGGTATAACCTCTATTGGTTGCATATCTTCGTTTACTGCTACAAAACTATAATATGCTTCATTAGTTTTTATAGGTTTTGTATGATTATCCATCTCTACTAAAACTTCCAATTTTATTTCCATAGAAGTTCTAAAAGCTCTTGTTATTTTGCCTTCTATAGTTAGTATAGAACCAAGAGGTACTGGATTTTTAAACGAAACTCCGTCAACAGATACTGTAACTACCCCTTGCTCGCTATGACGTTTGGCAACTATACTGGCAACTACATCCATCATACGTAATAAATCTCCTCCCATTAGGTTATTATAATAGTTGGTAATCGGTGGCATTACTAATTGACTCATTACCGATACTGATTCTTTTGGAGTTTTACTCTTCATTATTAAATTAAAAAATATGTATTTTTAAGTAAAAGATTATAAGTTACATTAATACTTTGTAAACAACTAACTTTTAAGTTTAGTTATTAATTATAAGCTGGTCCTATGTTAATTAAATTTGCAATATTTAGTAAAATTGTATTAGTATCCTTTTTATTTATAAATATAACTACTAATAGCTCATTTGCTTCTGACAATCTTATTAATCCAAAAATAACTTTAGAGAACTCAAATAATCGAGCAGTTTTAATTATAAACAATAATAACCATCGTAAGCAAAATATAAACTTATTAATTAATGGGCAAAAAACTTTAGTAACATTTACTAATAGTAAGGCTAATATTCCTAAGGAATTTGCAGGCAAATCTATATTATCAATAAGACACTATAATGATAGTATTCTAAAAACCGATGTATATTTTATAATAGGAGTCTTTAGCCAAAATTTTATAATAAGCTTTAATATTATTAAAGCTTTAATACTTATAGTGGTAATAATTACAGCTCTAATTATTATAAAGTTTATCTTTTCTATATTGAGTAAAATAATTTTACCAGTTATAATTTTAGCTTTAATTGCTATATTTTTAATGAACCCTACATTTACTAACAAAGATATTTTTCATACTATTAAAGAGTATAAAGATAAAATACTAACTAAAGTCGAAAACTTATTTTAACTCTGGTTAGTATTTTAGAATTTTTATATTTATCGTATGTATAATATTTCAGACATTTTTGGTAATGTCCATAGTTTATCGTCTACTATCAACTCTAATTTATCAACATTGTATCTTATAGTGTCAAAATATTTTTCTATTATTTGCCTATAAGCGTATGCCTGATTTTCTATCTCTTGGATATGGTTTGCAGATTTCCTATCTGATATCATGTCTATAACAGAATTGTAAATTATATTTAACCTCTCTGAACACTCTTTTAAAAGCTTATTATGTGTATCAGTATAAGAGGCATCACCGTTGATAGCTTCAACATCTTTTATTATACTCGCTAATATTTGCTGGTATTTGACTACTGCAGGTATTACCTGATTAGTCGTTATTGTGCCTAATATCCTGGATTCTATTTGAGTTTTTTTAATATAATGTTCCAGATAGACTTCATATCTTGCTAAAAGTTCATTTTTCGTATATATACCCATACCTTCGAATAGATCTACGGCCTTTTTTGTAATAATAGCTTTTAGGGCTTCTGGTACACATTTTATATTTGGCAGGTTACGTCTGGCGGCTTCTTCTTCCCATTCTTTCGAGTAACCATTACCTTCAAAAAGGATGTTTTTAGAATGTTTTACATAGTTCCTAATATTACGCAATATGGCAACTTCTTTCTTTTCGCCTTTTTTTATCATCTTATCAACTTCTTCTTTGAATTGTTTAAGTTGATTAGCAACTATTGTATTTAATACTATCATTGGCGATGCAGAATTTGCTGCTGACCCTACGGCTCTAAATTCAAATTTGTTACCTGTAAAAGCAAAGGGTGATGTGCGGTTTCTGTCTGTATTATCTAAAAATAGTTCTGGTATTTTAGGAATATTTAATCGTAATATATCAGCGTCTTCTTTTTTATTACGTTTTACTACTTGTGAGGTCTCTATTTCGTGGAGGATGTTTGTTAGTTCTTTGCCAAGAAATATAGATATTATTGCAGGTGGCGCTTCTTGTGATCCCAGGCGATGCTCATTGCCTGATGACGCTATAGATGCTCTTAGTATATCAGCATGTTCATTTACGGCTTTAACTATTACAGATAAAAATGTTAAAAATTGTAGCCTTAGTTTCGTAGTTTTCCCTGGAGATAATAAATTTATTCCTGTATTAGTTATTAAACTCCAATTATTGTGCTTGCCAGAACCATTAAGCCCTTTGAATGGCTTTTCATGTAGTAATACTTTTAGTTTGTGCCTTTGAGCAATTTTATCCATTAATGTCATCAAAAGCTGATTATGGTCTATTGCCAGGTTTATTTCTTCAAACATCGGAGCACATTCAAATTGTGAAGGTGCAACTTCATTATGACGCATTTTTAAAGGTATTCCTAGTTTGTATGCTTCATACTCCAGGTCTGTCATATAAGCAAATATTCGCTCTGATATTGCCCCAAAGTAATGATCCTCCAACTGCTGCCCTTTGGATGATTGGTAACCTAATACGCACCTGCCGCAAGCAACGAGATCTGGCCGGGCATAGTATAATGCTTCATCTATTAGAAAATACTCTTGCTCAATACCCAGAGTTATGTTTACTCTCTCAATATTTTTATCAAAATATTTGCATATTTCAGTTGCATACTTATCAATAGATGATATAGATTTTAGTAAAGGCGCTTTATAATCCAGTGCCTCTCCGTTGTATGAAACAAAAATAGTTGGAATACACAATACAGATCCTGTCTCGTATTCTAATATAAATGCTGGCGAAGATGGATCCCAAGCAGTATACCCTCTGGCTTCAAATGTATTACGAAGGCCTCCTGATGGAAAACTAGAAGCATCCGGCTCCTGCTGTATTAATGTCTGTGCACTAAATAATTCTATTGCTACTCCCTGTTTATCCAATTCAAAGAAAGAATCGTGCTTTTCTGCAGTAGCTTCTGTTAGCGGTTGAAACCAATGCGTATAATGTGTGGCGCCCATCTCTATAGCCCAGGTTTTAAGTCCATAAGCTATTTGATTAGCATGTGGTAATTCTATAGTTTCACCTCGTTCTATAGAGTTTATTATACTATTATAAGCTTCCTTGGTAAGGTATTGCCTCATTTTTTCTTTATTAAAGACATTTTTGCCAAAAATATCAGAAATTTTACCCCATTTTTTGGTATCAAGATTATAATTTCGGCCAAGGACCTTTTGAACGGATGAAATCCTCATAAAAAACAAATAATTATTTTAATTTTTTATTAAAATTATTGAGTATACTAGTAATTACTAAAACAATTAACACAAATTTAAACTTTTTTGTTCAGAACAATATTAAATTGAAAATTTATTTATGCAATAGGACATGATTTTTCAATTTAATAATTATCGTCCATGCCTAAAGTATAGAAATTTTAAAATTTTATCGTATGGGGAAGAAACTAAAATAGTTTTATAAAGCTAAGGCTAACACAGCTTATAAGTTTACTTATTTGCCGGGCTAATTGCATCGTTTTCTTTAATATTAATTAAAATAGTTTGGTATCAAAAAATATATTAAGCTATGATTGCAAAATCTGTTAACTATAGCCTAAATTATATAAAAAAACTCTTATTAATATAACTTTATCCATATATTTATTAAGGATAATTAATCTTATTACTATAATTCGAATTTTAATTTTATGTATTTATTAGCGCTATCAATATTATTTGCTGGTTTAGAATTCAGTGCCATAAAAATTTTTAAAAAATTAAATATTAATATTGTTTATTCTATAATCTACAGCTATCCTATAGCTTTATTATGCTCTATCTTATTTTTTAGACCAAATTTTACATCCAATCAAGATGTGCTAAATATGTTGCCTGTACTACTGCCATTAGGCTTATTTATGCTTATTGTCTTTATCTTTATTGTACTGTCAGTTGAAAAATCAGGGATTATAGTTTCTATAGTTGCCCAAAGGCTATCATTGGTTATACCTGTGCTATATTCTTTACTAATATTTAAAGAGAAATTAAGCTACTTGTCATTAATAGGTATATTAATCGCTTTTATTGCAATTTTTTTAGTTATGCCAGTTAATGGGAATAACGATGTAAAACAGAAGTCATGGCTATACCCTATAGGGATATTTTTAGGTATGGGAGTTATAGATATATTATATGGGCACATAGCTAAAAACCAATCAATCAGTTTTGATAAAGCATTAACCATCACGTTTTTAGTTGCAACCATATCCGGGCCATTTATTGTTAAAATTTTTAGAAAGCCTGCAAGCTTTGAATTTAAAACTGTTGTTTCTGGATTTATTTTAGGTATAATAAATTTTGGTGCAATATATTTTTTTACTTCCGCACTCAAATATTTTCATAATACAATGGCTATAGTTTTCGTGATTCAAGCTATAGGGGTTATATCTTTAGGTTTAATTTTAGGAACAATAATTTTCGGTGAAAAAATAACAGCTAAAAAACTCGTAGGAATACTTTTAGCTGTTATAGCAATTATTATATTGGATGTATATAAATAGTTATATTAACGATATCTACTACTATTATTACGAGGCTTCCTAAAATTACCTCCAGAATAATTATCTCGAGAATAATTATCCCTAGAGTAACTATCTCTAGAGTTAGTGTCTCTAGATGAGCTATCACGAGCTATTTCTAAATTTACAACTCTACCATTATAAGTTAAAGAGTTATTAAAAGCATCTACAACTCTGTTAAGATCTGAAGATTTAACTTCAAAAAATGAATAGTTATCTTTTATAGAAAGATTATTAATATTGTCAAAAGGTATTTTTGCCGCAGAGGTTAGAAAACTTAACATATCTCTTTTACTCATTATATCTATCTTGCCCAAGTTTATAAATAATTTTTTAGATCCAGGGGCACCAGTTCTAGATCTATTGGCTGTTCTAGAGTTATTACTAGTAGAAAAACCTTGTTTTTCTTTTGTATAAGACAACGAACCTTTATAGTTCAAGTCAACCATTTTTCCATAATGATTAATTAATGAGCTAAGCTGGTTGCTTACTAAACGGTTTATTAACTCTTCTTTGCTTATATTTTCTAGCGCTGAGTATATTTCTTGCATATAAGAAATTTCTACATTGCTCGATTCTGTACTATCTTTTAATTTATTTATCATTTCAAGTAGCATTTTATCACAGATCTCTTTTCCTGTAGGTATTAAAGTCTTGATAAATTCTTGAGATAGCATACGCTCAAACATACGCAACTTACCAATGTCTCTTGAAGAAACAATGGATAAAGATATACCTTTTTTGCCTGCTCTAGCTGTCCTTCCGCTACGGTGTACATATACTTCGGGATCATCTGGAAGAGAATAATTTATAACGTGTGTAATATCATTTATGTCTATACCTCTAGATGCTACATCAGTTGCAACAAGAAAATTAACAAGTCTGTCTCTATACCTGTTCATTACTTTATTACGTTGTATTTGAGATAAATCCCCATGTATAGCATCTGCAGAATAACCGTCCCTAACCATATGCTCCACTAATTCTTGAGTTTCAAGTTTAGTTTTGCAAAATATTATTCCATACATACCGGCATGATAATCGATTATAGCTCTTAGAGCTTTATATTTATGCATTGGTGTAGTCACATAGTAAATATGCTCTATATTACTATTATTAACGCTTTTAGAGGCTATTATTTCCTTAGGACTCTCCATATATTCATACGCTATGGATTTAATTTCTTTAGACATTGTCGCAGAAAACAACCATATAGTCTTATCTTTAGAAGTTTTTTGCACAACAAAATCTAAAGAGTCTTTAAAGCCCATATTGAGCATTTCATCAGCCTCATCTAAGATGAGGTATCTAACGTTGTATATATCTATAGCTTTTTGTTTAATAACATCTACTAAACGTCCTGCTGTTGCAACTATAATATGCGGATTGCGTTTTAGGGCTCTCAGTTGTATATTTATATTTTCGCCTCCATATAATGCTACTATACGAGGTTTTTGCTCCATATATTTAGAAAAATTATCTAAATCTTTAGTAATTTGTAAGCAAAGTTCTCTGGTAGGGCTTAATATTACAGACTGAATATTATTGTCGTCAAAAGATATTTTGTGTAGTAGAGGCAAACCAAACGCAGCGGTTTTCCCTGTACCGGTTTGGGCAAGACAGATAAAATCACTATCACTATTTAATAACTCCGGGATAGCTTTTTTCTGTACGGAGGTAGGCTCTGTAAAGCCTAAAGTATCAATTCCTTTAATTAATTGAGAAGATAAACCTAATTCTTCAAATGCATTCATGTGTAATTTTCAAAACAAATTATATCGTAACTAAATAGTCAATCGTTAATCTAATCTTAGCTGCTAGGAAATTTATTGAGGAAAAGGATAAATTAACAATACTACAATTACTATTAATAAAATAAAACATATAATATGCCGAGTTCGATCAGCATATTTTTTATCTAAATATACCAAATTGTCTGCTTTTTTTAGCATATAAGATAAAATTCTTAAATAATAAACAATGCTAACAACTGAATATATGACAAAAAGGAGGATAAATATGTAAGTATATAAGCTATTTTTAAAGCTAATTGTATTAATTAATAGCAAAAATTTGGCCAAAAAACCAGCTGTGGGAGGCAACCCTACTAAACTTACAATAAAACCCACTAAATAGGCAAACAAATAAGGTTTCTTCTGAAAGAAACCTAAGTACTTAGTTATAGAATAGCTACTATAATTATTTGCTATGTTACTAAAAACCAGACATAACCCGTTTATAGATACTACATATACTAACAAATAATAAATAACGTGATCCAAAGCTATAAGCTTAAGCTGCAAAGTCGATAAAACTATTATATAAAACAAGAAACCAGAATCCGACAAAGATGCATAAGCTAATAAAGCTTTTATATTTACTTGTTTTAGAGCGCTGTAAACGCCTACTATCAACGTTATTGCAGCAAAAACCATAAGCACGACATATATAGTGGTGCTGCCATGTATATTCAACAAAGTACTTATCCTATATAAAAAGCCAAAAAAAGCAATTTTAGGAATCGTAGATAAGAAAGCCACCCCGCTAATAGATGCAGACTTATAGATGCCAGGGGCAATGAAACTAAATGGAAAAATAAATAATTTAAATAAGACTATAGAGATAAAACATGCACCTATAAAATAGGTAGATAGGCTATGGTTGCTTATTAAATAATATATGGATTCATCGAGCTTTATACTATCGTTAATGCCGTATAATAAGGATATAGCATAGACAAAAATCAATGTTAATAATATATTATTAATTAAATATTTATAAGTGCCTGTTATAGAGTTAGTTTCGCTCCTAAAAAATGTACATATAAGGTAAATAGCAATAGATATCGTTTCTATTGCTATTATAGCCATCATTAGGTTATAAGAGGACACTAATAAACACCCGCCTATACCAGCCAGTATAATTACAGCAAATAACTCTGGTATATATTTTTTCTTTAATCCGTTATCAAATAATACTCCTAAAGATGTAAAGCAACCGGCTATTAATATTATAAAATTAAAATTTATAGAGATAGTGTCGTAATATAGAGTGTCTATTAATACTTGGGGTGTCTTAAATAGATTTTTTACATATAATTGATTTACTAAAATAGAGGATATAAAAATTATTATAATTGCTGTTATAGGAATTTTATTGTTCTTAGTGCAACATGCTAAAATAATTAATAGTATAAAAGATATTGCCAGTATAACTTCTACTAACAAAAAACTTTGTAAGTACGATGCCAGGGGTTTAAATATACTAATGGATTGTTGATGGTGCTCACCCATTATCTGGAAGAATCGTTATAAGACATTAAAGTTAATTGAATTTTTAACTTTTTCTTTTAAAAGTGCATGGGTAAGTACGGAATCCATCGTATCAACGTATGTAAACTGCATGTCTGAAATATAATCTTTTTCTATTTCGTCTATATCTTTTTTGTTTGTTTTGCTTAAAATAATTTCTTTTATGTTAGCTCGTTTAGCGGCAAGTATTTTTTCTTTTATACCTCCAACTGGCAATACTTTACCTCTTAAAGTAATTTCACCTGTCATTGCGAGCCTGGATTTTACTTTACGTTGAGTAAATACAGAGGCTATTGAAGTAAGCATGGTAATGCCTGCTGAAGGGCCATCTTTAGGTACAGCTCCTGCTGGTACATGTATATGTAAATCTAGTTTGTCAAAAAGCTTATAGTCTATATCAAGCTGCGTTGCGTGGGATTTTAGATAAGCTAATGCCGTACTTGCAGATTCTTTCATAACATTGCCCAGGCTTCCTGTTAGTGTAAGTCTACCTTTACCCAGGGATAGTACACTTTCTACAAACAATATTTCTCCTCCAACTTGCGTCCAGGCTAATCCAGGAACAACCCCAGCCCCTTCATTGTCTTCGTATACTTCGTTGTCAAAAGTTATAGCCCCTAGATACGATGCCAATTCGTTTTCTGTGATTCTAGGTTTGTACGGTACATCCGTGGTAATTTTTTTTGCAACTTTCCTACATATAGTAGCTATTTGTTTGTTTAAATTTCTAACACCAGATTCTCTAGTGTAGTCCACTACGGTTTTCTCGATTGTTTTATCGTTTAGATTTAAATCTTTGGATTTTAATCCATTTTCTTCACGTTGTTTGGGTATTAGGTATTTTTTTGCGATTTGAATTTTTTCTTCTACTGTATATCCATTAACCTCTATTATCTCCATCCTATCGAGTAAGGCCGGGTGTATGCCATTTAAAGTATTCGCAGTTGCTACAAACATTACTTTAGACAAATCAAATTCTAATTCTAAGTAATTGTCGTAGAATAAGCTGTTTTGCTCCGGATCTAATACTTCAAGAAAAGCTGATGCCGGGTCGCCTCTAAAGTCGTTGCCTATTTTATCAATTTCATCTAATACAAATACTGGATTCATAGATTTAGCTTTTTTTATTAGCTGTACTATCCTGCCAGGCATAGCGCCTATATAAGTTCTGCGATGGCCTCTGATCTCAGATTCGTCATGCAAACCGCCAAGAGCCATATTAACATATTTTTTGTTTAAAGCTTTAGCTAAAGACCTACCTAAAGATGTTTTGCCTACGCCAGGAGGCCCTACCAGGCATAATATTGGGGATTTAGTATCTTTTTTTAATTTTAATACTGATAAATACTCTTGCAGCCTTTCTTTTACTTTTTCTAAACCAAAGTGATTTTTATCAAGAACATTTTTGGCTCTTATTATATCCAGGTTATCTTTTGTATACTCCCCCCATGGTAACTCAAGCAATGTTTCTATGTAAGAAGCTACGCTGGAATAATCTGCAGCGCCAGGGTTTATACGCTGAAGTTTATTGATTTCTTTATCAAATACTTCCTGAACATTTTGTGGCCATTTTTTCTTTTTTGCTTTTTTTTTAAAATCTTCTATTTCTATATCTACATTGTCGCCGCCTAATTCTTCTTGTATTGTTTTTAGCTGTTGAGTAAGTAGGTATTCGCGTTGCTGTTTATCTATATCTACTTTTACTTTTGATTGTATTTTATTTTTCAACTCTAATAATTGTAATTCTTTGTATAGAACTCCAAGTACCTTTTCTGCGCGTTGTTTTATATCGTTAATTTCTAATACTTCTTGTTTATTGTTATTTTTGCTTAAAATGCTAGATGCAACGAAGTTTATTAAAAATGCAGGGCTACTAATATTTTTAATAACGCTAATAATATCCTGAGGTATAGTTTGCGATATACCTACTATTTTAGAACCTATTTCTTTGATAGAGTTTATTAAAGCGTCGAATTCTTCATCTTGTGGAATGTCTTGCTGCTCGAATAATTGTATTTTAGCTTTAAAATGAGGCTCTTTTTGAGTAAAATTTTCAATTTTAAACCTTCTTTTGCCTTGTACAACTATAGTTAAAGAACCATCCGGCATCTTTAAATTTTTAACTATTTGTGCAACTGTACCTACCTGGTATAAATTTTTTTCAGATACTTCTGTGTTTGTTTCATCTATTTGACCAACTATACCGATTAGTTCTTTATTTTCTTGGGCGTCTTTCATTAAGCTCATCGCTCGTTTGCTAGTTATAGATATTGGTATAACTATGCCTGGGAATAATATAGAATTACGTAATGGCAGTATAGATATTTCATCAGGAATAGAATCTTCTGAGGATTCTTCTTCAGAAGACGACATTATAGGAAATACTAACTCTTCTTTATTGTTTAGATTGTTTTCTAAAGATATGTTGGGTACTATATCGAAAGGATCAAATAATCCCATAAAATATTATTATATAATTACTTTAAAAGTTTTATTTTGTATTTATCAATTGATATGCCATTATAGAGATCAAGAGTTTTTATTGATATATAGCGCCATTATTTCAGGATCCATATAAGATTTCTTTTACTAGATGCTTGGCATCTGCCAAATTGTCGATGCACCATAAAATAAACCTTATATCTACACCTATTGTCCTATTGTAATTAGGGTCGAAATATATTTGTCCGGTTATGCTTTCCCAATTACCATCAAAGGCTACTCCGATAAGCTCTAACTTATCATTGAGTATAGGAGAACCAGAGTTACCGCCTGTAATATCGTTGTCTGTAATGAAGCATACATGCAATTTGCCATCGCTATCTATGTATTTACTTTCGTTAGCTTTTTTTAATTTTTTTATTACCGTTTGCGATAGTTTATATTCTGGATCTCTTAATAGATTTTTTTCAATTAAGCCTTCAGTAGTAGTAAAATAATTGTATTCAACCCCATCAATTGGGTCGTAGTTTCGAACCTTTCCATAGGTTATACGGGGAGTTAGGTTAGCATCGGGGTAAAATAATTTATTTGGATTCATTAGTTGTAACCCCAGAATGTATTCTGTTCTATATACTTTTTCTAATTTACTGAAAATCTCATATTTAGGTCCTATATCCTGGTCATATTGAGCAAAAATTCCTTCTACCAGCTTGTATATCGGGTCGTTAAGTAATATCTGACTTTTAGAAGTGTCCGATCGCTCTAAGAATTTATTGTATCGATCTTTAGATGCAAATATAGAGTGCAGAAAAGCTTCATGTGTATAGTTTTGGAAAGCTTCCAGAGCATCGTCGCCATATTCTTCTGTTATAACATCTAATACTTTAGGTAGATGTTCATAAGTAGTGTTCTTCCATAGTTCTAACATCAGAGATGGTAATATCTCCATGTCTGCTTTATAATTAAAGTTTTCGAATAACTCGTTAGCTTGTATTGATTTAACCATAACGTTTGCCAGGTCATAATCTTTGTTATTGTATGTGCGCCCTATAGGTAGAAATTTTACTGCCATTCGCAATATTGGAGAAGAGTTTATAATTTCATCTGAATAAGTTTTCCATATTATTATATCTGAATATTGGTCGTATAGCTGTCTCCAGTTAGTGAAAGTTTTACTGTAATCTTGTATGTATGTTTGTTTATTGGACCATTCCAGGAAAGTATTTTCTCTATGCTCGAGCTTTTGTATTATTTCGCGTTTTGTAATGCCCTGCACTAACCCTTTATAATATTTTTCGTAGTTAGATATTCCCTGGTATATGTTAGATAGTTGTAATTTGTTAGATGCGCTTTTTTGCATTTCGTTATCCCAGGCTGCCATTGATATACCTCTTATGCTGGATATAGCCGGATATATTTTTTTATTTTTAAATGCTATTTCAAAGGACGTAGCATACCTGTTAGTAGAACCTGGATATCCCATTATTAGACTAAAGCTATTTTTATCATAACCTTTTAACGAAACTTTGATAAATTTTTTAGGAATATATGGTACATTAAGTTCGGAATAAGGTGCCGGTTCGTTATTTCCAGATGCGTAAATTCTAAATAATGAAAAGTCTGCTGTATGTCTGGGCCATATCCAATTATCTTTATTGCCCCCAAATTTTCCTAAATTCTCAGGTGGTGTTCCTACTAATCTTACGTCGTTAAAAGTTTCTATAGTTATTAATATATATTGACTGCTGCCAAAAATATCTTTTATATATGCTCTATAGTTTTTGTTTTGTAGTTCAGCTTGCCTAATTATTTCCAGTTTATATTTATTAAGCTCAGATGCATACCTTTTTTCGTCTACATCCTTTAATTGTTTTTCTATTAAAGGTGTAATGTCTTTTATTTCTTTTAATATGCCTACCCATAGGTCGTCCACAGGTTTATCTTTGCCTGTAGATTCAGAGTACCATCCGTATTTCAACATGTTATTAGCTGTAGTACTTAATTTAGATACAAATTCGTAACCACAATGATGGTTGGTTAGCACAAGTCCATTATTCGATATTATAGAGGCAGTGCAATAGCCATTAAACCAGATAACAGCATCTTTTAAGGATGCATTATTAATATCGTATATATCTTTAGGGCTTAGTTTAAAGCCCTGCTTTTTCATATCATCGTAATTTTTATTGATCATATTTGCTAACCACATGCCTTCATCAGCCTTTAGGTTATAACTTAGGCTAACTAATATTATAATGGATACATATAATAGTTTCTTCTTCATAATAAACTTAAATTAAAGTTACAGGTACTTTAAATATACAAACTTGATAAAAATGATTAGCGTTTATTTTAAACTTAATAACATTAATATTAAATTGTTATACATAAATTATCAATAATTTTTTCTAATACTAACTAATACTTTTTAAAAAAACAACTTAATTCTTGTGAAAAAACTCGATAAATACATATTAATTACATACTTAAAGCCTTTATTTACTACGATAATTGTTGTGTTATTTATTTTCACTTTATGGTTTTTATATAGATATATAGATGAATTAGTAGGGAAAGGACTATCAGCAAGCGTTATTGGAGAATTGTTGTTATATAACGCAAGCAGTAGCGTCCCTTTAGCTTTACCAATAGCAATTTTATTTGCTTCGCTAATTAGTTTTGGTAATTTAACAGAATTTAGCGAACTAACGGCTATAAAGGCTTCCGGCATTTCACTGCTTAAAGCTTTAAAATCAGCCATTCTACTGATGGTTTTGGTCTGTATTATAGCTTTTTATTTTGCTAATAGCATAGCGCCTAAATCCGTACTAAAGATGGGCGCGCTGATATACGACTTAAGAGGCAAGAAAGATGCTTTCGAGCTACGCAAAGGAATTTTTTATAATAATATCGATAATTATTCTATTTTATTTAACGACAAAGACCAAAAAACTAACCAACTTAAAGATATTATAATTTATAAAGGGGCAAGCAATAACCTATACATGATACGATCGGATAATGGTATAATTGAGAGCTCTCCAAACAATGATAAATTATTATTAAAGCTTTATAATGGAAGTATCTATTCAGATAAAATTACATATGATAAAAAAAACAATAATAACATTTATAAGTTTGACCTATCGAACTTTACTGAACATATGCAGGTGATACCTCTATCTGGTTTCGGCTTAAATCGAACACCTATAGATTATTTTAAAAACGCTTATCAAATAATGAACTCTAATCAGCTTCTAGAGAATATTAAAATAACTAAAAAAACTATAAATAACGAAATAGATATTAAGATAAAAGATATATTTCCTGACAAACGCTTAGTCGATAGGACATACAATAACTACAAAATAAATTATGTAACGACTCATAAGCATATTGATTTTGTAGATACCCTGGAGCATTTGTTTAGAAAAAATGCTGATCTTATAAATAATTTAGCTATCAGCTATACACAAAGTAAGATTGTAACACCTGTATATTCTATAAATTTCCCTATCAATATCGATCTTTTAAACAACATATACGATAAAATTTTAAGTGATATTAGTAGAGACATATATGCTCTGGAATCTTTAAATCAGCATATAGAGGATGCCCGTTTCACTATAAGACAATATGAAGTAGAGCTATACAAAAAGCAAACCCTTGCTGTATCGTGTATAATTTTGTTTTTTATAGGAGCGCCCTTAGCTTTTATTATTCATAAGGGGGGCATAGGCATACCTTTAATTATCTCTATATTATTCTTTTTGTTGTTTTATGCACTAAATATAGCTAGTGAAAAATTATCTAAGTCTGGAGTTTTAGAGCCTATAGTCGGGATGTGGCTACCTGTTTTTATTTTGTCTATAATAGCTTCAATATTACTTTACATATCTATGACAGAAACTAAACCAAGTTATCTAATAGGTAATTTAATACATTCAGTACAAACACTGTATAAGAAAAAATCTAATATTATATAATAATCCTAAAGAACAAACCAATTAAAAGTCTGTAACCATGCAAAAAATTAAGATAACTATACTGATGATGTTGATCAGTATTATTCCATTTTATACTATAGCCCAAAGCGATGATTGTCTTAGCCAGGCATGCTTCGTTGACCCTATTGATCTACCTTTAAATTTATCAGCGGGGTTTAGTGAGGTAAGGCCCAACCATTTTCATGCAGGTTTAGATATTCGTACTAATCGTAAAACCGGATTTAACGTGCGAGCTATAGCCGATGGTTATATATCTCGAATAGCTGTTAAGATAGGCGGCTATGGAAACGTTATTTATATAACGCATCTAAATGGCTACATGAGTATCTACGCGCATTTAAAATCGTTTAACAAAGACTTAGCAGACTATGTCCGTAAGGAACAATATAAGCGCAAAAAATTCTCCGTAGATCTGTACTTAGAAAAAAATAAAATAAAAGTTAACCAAGGCGATATTATAGCATTGTCTGGAAATACAGGTTCCTCCGGAGGCCCGCATTTACACTTCGAAATACGCGATAAAGGTAAATCCTATGTAGCTATAAATCCTTTATTATTAGGATACAAAACAAATGATACAATTAACCCTACCATAACTAAACTTGTTGTTTACAAAGCAGATGACGATACTAACGTAAACAACACTAAAGAAGATTACCAAATATTTAACATCGTATCTGACCAGGCAAATAAAAAGCTATTTAAAATAGATAAAAAAGAAGTTATTGAAGTAAATGGTCCTATTAAATTAGGAATTTCGTGCTTTGATATGCCTAATATAGGTAGTCTGAAAACAGCACCTTATTCTATCGATCTTGTTATAGACGGCAAAAAAATCTTTGGGGTTCATTTTGCCAGAATGAGTTACTATAAACAAAAAATGTCTAATAGCTATTTAGATTACGGAATGTATGTATCTAAAAAACTTATTGTTCATAAAAGTTTCCTTGATAAGGGTAATACCCTGGATAATTATTCGCACGTTTTAAATAGAGGTGTTATCAATTTTACAGATGATAAGGTTCATAAAGTTAATTACATTGTTAAAGACATTGCAAATAATACCTCTATACTGGAATTTTTAGTACAGAACAATAAAAACTTAAATAAAATTATACCTGCCCAAAAAGAGGGGATATTCTTCACATATAACAAAAAACACATAGTAGAGCATGAAGATGTAAAAATTGAGTTTAATAATGATAGTTTCTTTGATGATATATGGTTTACCTATTCTAAAGATAAGGCACCTGAAAAGTCCTTTTCCGACTTACATATAGTTGGTAATAACCTTATAGCACTGCAGAAAAGCTATAAGTTGTCTATTAAACCAACAGTAGCTCTACCTCACCCTGATAAAGCTATAATATTAAACAAAAACGGTGGTTCTGTAGGCGGGTCATATAAAGATGGTTATGTAACTACGCATGTAGGAAGATTCGATGCTTTCTATATTTATGAAGATATTACCGCACCAACTATAATTCCATCTGTAATAAATAGCAAAGGGGCAACTAATGATCCTAATTCTGTTTCGTTTAAAATATCTGATAATTTATCCGGTATAAAAAGTTTTAACGGCTATATTAATGATCAGTGGGTTTTATTTGAATACGAACCTAAATTAAGAGTTATAAGTTATTATTTTGATGAGCATATGCCAGCTGGCGATGCCAAGCTAAAAATTATAGTAACTGATAATAAGGATAATACTAACACCTATGAAGAACTTATAAGTAGGCGTAATACAAAATAGAGAAGGTATAGGGAAAATTATTTAGATAGCTAATATGGGCAGAATAATTAGTTTAAATATTTGTGTATAGAAATATTTTATGATAGTTAGTTATAATTAAACTCTATATAAAATAGTTAAAAGGTCATCGGTTCGAAAAATTAGAATAGCAGAAATTAGCCTTTAGGAATCTAAAGTGATTATAACTATGGAGGATATTAAAGATATATATGTTTATCCTGAATTAATAAAAATCAGGTAATATAAATAAAAGTATGTCTAAATATATAATCGAATATAGCTCTTTTAGAAGATGATCATTATAATTTAGTAGCGCCTTTTGTTTTATACTTATTGGTGGAGATATTTAAGACTGGTTAGTTTGTTTATATATTGTTTTGTCTTCGAGCTAAATTAATGGGAACTTGGATAGTTAATCCTAAAAGTATTTATACGTTTGTGTATTAACCTGATTTTTACTCTGTACGTGCCGTCAGCTTTTTTGTGGTGTTGGTATATTATCGCCTTAAAAGTCGCCATTTTTTGTTAAACATTAGTGAAACATTGTGAAACAACTATAGACTTTTTTGCGTCAAGTGTGAAAAATGTATTTGATTGCCTTTGAAGATTTAAGACTTAAAATCATGCCTTAAGATAATTTTAACACACTTTTTTATAGTTTTTGATTTAAGTATTTTAATTTGTGTACCAAGCTATAAACAAAAAAGGAAGATCCTAAAGATCTTCCTTTATAAAAACATAAGTTGCCTTATGCTTTTACATATATTTTCAACTAAGTATAACCGTATTAATTACGGTTATACTTAATTTAATTACATTTTACATCCGTTACCGTTACCGTTCTTCTTGTTTTTAGAAGTGCCAGAAGTATGGCTAGATGACGAACCCATTTTATTATGGTTTGTTGTATGATCTTTAGATACTTTTTTAGTACTATCGTTCATTGTCCTATGACTACCACAACCACAGCCTGTTGACATATTATTTTTTTTCTTATTATCATTATTATTTTTCATAATCATTCAAATTTTATTAATAATCTTTTTAATTAAATTTAGTACCATAATCGTTAATTTGATACGGTATATATTGTTATACGCAAACTATAAACAAAAAGTTTTAACTGTCAATTATTTTTATAATGTTCGTTAATTTAACCATACCTATATATAAGTTTAAGTTTAAAAAATACAATGAAAAGATATATCTATGGGATAGTATTAGAAGCAAATATGTTAAATACACACAAGAAGAATGGGTTCGGCAAAACTTTATTATGTTCTTAGTCCATAATATGGGATATATTAAGAATCTTATTAGTTTGGAAAAAACTTTTTCGAACAATAATAAACTTATGCGATACGATGTCTTAATTTACAAAAACAATGTACCTAAATTGTTAATCGAGTGCAAAAATCCTTCAATTGATTTAGATAATCGCTTGATACAGCAAATTACAACTTATAATTATAAGCTTAAAGTACCGTTTATTATTATAACTAACGGTATTAAGTTTATATGTTTAAAAATATGCTACCATAATACCGCCAGTTATAGTTTTTTGGACCACATACCTTTATATAGTGAATTATAGTTTTATAAATCTATTTTTAAAAGTCTATTTTTTATGATAACAGTTACAAACTATAGATAATTGTATAGGTTAAAGCAGTTTATAAAAAATCATGCGGTATAGAATGGTAGAACTGTATATATACGGCTAGCCTTCTTAAGCTATATTGACTTTGGTTTAAAAATCAATTTAGCATCTATTTGAAGAATTATTATTCATAATTAAACATAAAATTATTTACATTAAAATTTTAGAACTAATTTTCATTGCTTAAAGCATCATAACTTTAACTGTTTATAGTTTTTAATACGTTTATACCATCTTTCCTTTTGCTATAGTCAAATTAACTTAGGAATTCTATATAAGTATATCATAAATCGGATATATTACTATACTTTACTTATATAAAGTCATATAAGTAAAGTATAGTAATATAGCAGGATGCTCTATTTATTATTATTTTTTAATCATTATTCCTCATTATTTTGTATTATGAGGGTATCTATCTATAGTCGTTTGTATTCTTAACCAACCTTGTAAGTAAGATACCGACTTAGTCAGCGTCGGATATATAACAAACGTCCCTGTAACTACTTCTTTTAGAAAAAAATACATAACCACATTATGCTTACCGAGGTTCACCCGAATATAATTAGTATCCTGATAAGTATTATATAGATTTGTAATACCACTAGAATCTCTCACTATAGCATAATTTATTGATGGCACCGCCCCATAAACATGGTCATAACCTATTTCAACTACCTTAGTATCATACCTTTCGGATACTGGACCAGGCTTACCCGGTGCCTTATCCGTAGCGGTAACATTTATTACCATCCGCCCTGATGTGTTTCTTATTGTTTTGAAACCGACATCCTTCAAGGTGTTCACTACGCTATTGTCATATGAATATAGATTTACTAATGATGATTTATTTTCGAATACAGGTGATACAATATCTATTTCTGAGGCTTCACCTGACCCCGCCCCTGTATTTTCCGGATAGTTCATTATTATTTGTTTTGTGGCAGGGTCTACTAATAATGTACGATATTTTGCAGTATCTGTTAATTGTCGCTCCTGTAAATTTGGTAGCTTTATTTTTCCATCATGTTCTATACGCAGGCGATCACTATTCTTTGTTTTGAATACTATGTTCGATGTGCTTGTTGTATCTGTGAAGCCTAAGATATGGTCATTGTCTGATCCTATTGGATCTTTGTTCCCTGATAGATCCCATAGGTTGCCAAAGCTTCTTTGGACCTTTCCGTTAGAGTCTATGACTAGTAAATCTCTATATGCGCCATTTGGAGGGTATCCAGTTAAGCCTGAAAAGTGTATGTCGTTCCCTTTGATATCTACTTTCTGGCTCACTTGGGGAGACCAGACTGACCCCGTCCATACTAGTAGTTGACCTTCGCTTGCTCCGTCAGGTAATTCTTTTACGTTGCCCGGAACCCAGCTTTTTTTGCTGGTGTCGTATCTGAGGGTTTGACCTTGGGAAGGTGTTGTAGTTTCCAGGGTAGTCCCTTGTAGTTTGTTTGCGTTCCATAGGGCTTCACTGTTTTTCGCATTTATACCTTGTTGGTTAATCGTTAGCGTGGTAGTATCTATGGATGCAGCTATCCCTTGTTCTGTTAACTTTATCCCGGCTCCGGCTATGGCTTCCAGATGGGCGCCCGATGTGTCATCTTTTATTGCTATAGTGTTGCTGCCTGTGTAGCTTGTGCCTTGTATGGATAGTTCGTTTGTCCAGTTTTTATCAGTTTTTTTGAATATTATTTTTGTCGTTTTGTTTATGTATATGCTACCGTTGGGGGCATTAACGAGTTCAGGTAAGCTCGACTGGTTCGGGTCTTCGATACCGGTGTATACTCTAGTCCCTCCTGATATTTCAGGAACATCTCTATAGGTTAGTAGTTTGTCCCAGCGGCCTTCATGCCACATGTATAAACCACGGCTTAGACCTTTGCTTGCATCTACACGTGTGTTTTCTATGATTAAGCCTTCGCGTTCCTGACCTTTAATCGGGCTGTATTGGCTTAGGTCGGTTAGTTCTATTTTGGGTAGTATTATGCCTTTGTCTCCACCAGGTACGTCAACCGAGAGAGCTATCCCTTCGGATTTGACTGACGGTCTTTCCTGAGAGTGTAAGGTTGCAGTGAAGAGGACTAATAACAGCGCTATAAAAAATATAACTACTATAAGTATACTCTTTGTATAAGTTGTTTTTGATGTTAATATCATTCCCATTTTATTTTGCATTTTGGTTATTATTAATTTAGCAAAATATCGGCCAATATATATTAGCCTTTTTATAGTAAAATATCTTGCTTTTTATTATTATAACAAAAATACAATTTTTATTTATAATTTACAATTAACAATAAACGCGTATAGGGCATATATTTTATTTAAAAATAATTAAAAGTTATAACCATGGTCTGTAGG
Source organism: Candidatus Krakonobacterium acarorum (assembly GCA_050311575.1). Taxonomy (GTDB): domain Bacteria; phylum Bacteroidota; class Bacteroidia; order SolTP2; family SolTP2; genus Krakonobacterium; species Krakonobacterium acarorum. The sequence goes on from JBNOKO010000001.1 coordinate 1,170,746, forward strand.
ATTAATTCGATCTTAATATTAGATATCCTATGGATTTAATGCCTTTGTTTATATTAGGTATCAGTTTATAGGTATTCTCTATTTTTTCTAATTTAAATGATATTTCTATATCATCTATTTTTATAGTCCCTGTACTATCGCTTGTGACTAACATATTTCTATTATTATCCATTATGTCGTATGCATAAGTTAGGATACCAGGCAGATTGTAAGACGTATCGTAACCTATAATTTAAGGAACAGGTTCTGTATGGCTTAGGTTTGTTAGCGTATACTACCTCTATATGGTTTTATTTTCATACGAGCCGAATATTGCCATACCATTCTTCGTAATGGGCTAGAGAATTGACGATATTAGATATCGATATTACTTGCATTTAAATGGAGCCTGATATAATATCGGTATAACGCCGCATTTGATAGGATTGTCTTTAGTGATGTTTATAATAGTTCGCAACTAGTACTAGTTATTACTAATAATAGTATTTGCGAAATATGGTAAATGGAATGCTACTTTACCTCTTCTGTTACAAAACTTAGTCATAAAGGAAATGGGAGGGTATTAAAAGTATAAATATAAAGCGTAATTTAATTATTTATACAAATAGTGCAAGTGAAAAAGAAAAACACTTACACTATTTTTTAATATCAATAAAATATTATGTACTTTTTAAAGGATTAATTATTTACTCTAAGACTCGATCTTACCGTTAAATAAGTGTATCTTGTTGCTTCATGTTGACTATGGCGCCAAACTTTAACCAGCAACTTTTTCTGAGGAGTAACTTCAACAACTACGACCAGCTTTCCTTTATATGATGCTCCATTTTCTATTGATATATTTTGTGTTAGAGTACTGTTTTTATAAACATTAATTCGATCTCCTTGACTTAAATAATATGCATATGTAATTGACGGGCCTGCCACCCCCACAACACCATTAATATTAGTATTAGTATAACCTACTTTCGCAACTATCGGAGCCTCAAGAACGACTTGGTCTGCATCTGCTTGAGATGTCTCTAATATATTAATAGTTAATTCTCCGTCTAACCCTAACTGATCGAACAATGCAAAATTTGTATTACCTTTGATCAAATCTATTGTTTTTGCAGACTTTACCTGGGATTGTACTGCACCAGGTCGATTTTTATTATTCCATGTATCGTCCGGATCCAGCTTAGTTAATTTTCCGGCCGCATCTACAAATAGTATTCTACCACTGCCTAACTTAGAATCTGGATCGTTTAGTATCGTATTAAAGTATGTTTTTGTCGATCTAACTTCTATATCACCACTAGCGGTAATACGCAAGCGATCTGTATTCCTCGTTCTAAATAATATATTAGCTGTGCTTGCTGTATCTGTAAAGCCTAAGATTTTGTTCCCGCTGGTTATATTAGAATTTCCGCTTGCATCCCAGGCTGTACCGCTCCATCTTTTTAATTTACCACTATTGTCACTCATTAGAATATAGTCACTAACTGTATTTTGACTGCTTGAGCCGCTTAAACCTGATAGGTATACATCGTTGCTTTTTATATCTACTTTACCTGTACTTTCTATACGCATACGCTCAGTGTTTTTTGTTTTAAATGATAGATTTGCTGTGCTTTTTGGATCTGTAAACCCTAGTGTCTGATTGCCTTGCGCTACATTAGCATTACCTTTCATGTCCCATCCTCTGCCATTCCATTTTGTTAGTCTACCTGCACTATCTAAAAGTAGAAAGTTGTCGGTGTCTCTCTGTCGCTGGCTTTCATCGTTTATGCCTGTAAAGTATGTATGCTTAGCTTTTAATTCTATATTACCATTAGCTTCTATACGAAAACGATCAGCATTTTGAGTTCTAAATACCAGGTTAGCGGCGCTGGCCGGATCGTTGAAACCTATAATCTGATCGCCCTGCGTCGTAGGGTTACCCTTCATATCCCAGCCTCTGCCATTCCATTTTGTTAATCTACCTGTACTATCTAAAAGTAAAATGTTATCGGTATCACCCTGATTCTGACTTTGATCTTTTATACCTGTAAAGTATGTGTTAGGAGTTTTAAATTCTATGTTACCATTAGATTCTATACGCATACGATCAATGTCTTGAGTTTTGAATATTAGTCCAAATGTACTTTTTGGGTCAGTAAAACCTAAGATCTCATCCTGAACCTTTAAAGATTTATTAGGACTGATAGTTGACATTATTGAGCGACCTAGCTTTAATTTACCGGTTTTATCTACTATTAGTGGAGCCTCGGCGATACTACTAGCTAAATCCGGAAGAAATATCTCCCTGCCTTTAATTTCTACTTTCCCCTCGGCATTTATAATGATGCGCTCCTTATTCTTTGTTATAAATGCTAAACTAGCCTGGCTTGAATCGGATGTGAAACCTAAATGCCACTTACCAGTAACTAGTCTATTACCCTTTGCAGACCACGACATACCATTCCATCTTTTTAATTTACCACTACTATCTGTCATTAGCATATAATCAGTATCTGTATTTTGCCTGGTTGAGCCGTTTAAGCCTGATAGGTATACATTCGAGCTTTTTATATCTACTTTACCAGTGCTGTCTATAACCATACGGGTAGCATTATTAGTTTTAAATGATATTGTAGCTGCACCTGTAGAACCCAATATTTGCTCTCCGGTAACATTATTACCTGATGGATGCCATGGGAGACCCATTCGCTTAACTACATTACCCTTTGTATCAAGCTGGAGTGTATAATCATATCCGATGTGGCTTGCGCTACCAATTAACCCTGAAAAAATCACATTCGCGCTTTTTATATCTACTGCACCTGTACTTGCTATACTAATACGATCAGTATTCTTTGTTCTAAACACTATGTTAGATACGCTCGATCCATTTGTAAAGCCTAAGACTTTATCTGTACCACTTTCATTAGTATTGCCTCCCAAGTTCCATAAGTTTGCAAGAGCAAGTTTCTTTACCTTCTTGTTGGAATCTAAAACCATTAGGGAATCATTTGAATCCGTAGAAGTATCCTGCGTTCCTGAAAAATATACATCGGAGCTCGTTATATCTACTTTACCATCGCTTGATATGCTCAGGCGATCTGTATTCTTTGTTCTAAATACTATGTTTGCTGTGCTTGTTGTATCTGTAAAGCCTAAGATTTTGTTCCCGCTGGTTATATTAGAATTTCCGCTTGCATCCCAAACTGTACCGCTCCATCTTTTTAGTTTACCGCTATTATCTGTCATTAGAATATAGTCACTGGCCGTATTTTGACTGCTTGACCCGCTTAAGCCTGATAGGTATGCATTAGGAGTTTTGATGTCTACTTTGCCATCGCTTGATATTCGTATACGCTCCGCATTCTTTGTTTTGAATACTATGTTCGATGTGCTTGTTGTATCTGTAAAGCCTAAGATATGGTCATTGCCTGATCCTATTGGATCTTTGTTCCCTGATAGATCCCATAGGTTGCCAAAGCTTCTTTGGACCTTTCCGTTAGAGTCTATGACTAGTAAATCTCTATATGCGCCATTTGGAGGGTATCCAGTTAAGCCTGAAAAGTGTATGTCGTTCCCTTTGATATCTACTTTCTGGCTCACTTGGGGAGACCAGACTGACCCCGTCCATACTAGTAGTTGACCTTCGCTTGCTCCGTCAGGTAATTCTTTTACGTTGCCCGGAACCCAGCTTTTTTTGCTGGTGTCGTATCTGAGGGTTTGACCTTGGGAAGGTGTTGTAGTTTCCAGGGTAGTCCCTTGTAGTTTGTTTGCGTTCCATAGGGCTTCACTGTTTTTCGCATTTATACCTTGTTGGTTAATCGTTAGCGTGGTAGTATCTATGGATGCAGCTATCCCTTGTTCTGTTAACTTTATCCCGGCTCCGGCTATGGCTTCCAGATGGGCGCCCGATGTGTCATCTTTTATTGCTATAGTGTTGCTGCCTGTGTAGCTTGTGCCTTGTATGGATAGTTCGTTTGTCCAGTTTTTATCAGTTTTTTTGAATATTATTTTTGTCGTTTTGTTTATGTATATGCTACCGTTGGGGGCATTAACGAGTTCAGGTAAGCTCGACTGGTTCGGGTCTTCGATACCGGTGTATACTCTAGTCCCTCCTGATATTTCAGGAACATCTCTATAGGTTAGTAGTTTGTCCCAGCGGCCTTCATGCCACATGTATAAACCACGGCTTAGACCTTTGCTTGCATCTACACGTGTGTTTTCTATGATTAAGCCTTCGCGTTCCTGACCTTTAATCGGGCTGTATTGGCTTAGGTCGGTTAGTTCTGTTTTGGGTAGTATTACACCTTTGTCCCCACCAGGTACGTCAACCGAGAGAGCTACACCTTCGGATTTACCTGAGGGTGTTTCCTGACCATGTAAGGCTGCAGTGAAGAGAACTAATAACAGCGCTATAAAAAATATAACTACTGTAAGTATACTCTTTGTATTTGTATAAGTTGTTTTTGGTGTTAATGTTATTCCCATTTTATTTTGCATTTTGGTTTTTATTAATTTCGCAAAATATCAGCCAATATATTAGCCTTTTTATAGCAAATATCTTGCTTTTTATTATTATAACAAAAGTACAATCTTTATTTATAGTTTACAATTAACAATAAACGCGTATAGGGCATATATTTATTTAAAAAATAATTAAAAGTTATAACCATGGTCTGTAGGATTAATTCGATCTTAATATTAGATATCCTATGGATTTAATGCCTTTGTTTATATTAGGTATCAGTTTATAGGTATTCTCTATTTTTTCTAATTTAAATGATATTTCTATATCATCTATTTTTATAGTCCCTGTACTATCGCTTGTGACTAACATATTTCTATTATTATCCATTATGTCGTATGCATAAGTTAGGATACCAGGCAGATTGTAAGACGTATCGTAACCTATATTTAAGGAACAAACCCCCTCTTTTCTAGTAGCTATTTCAGGCTTATTGTTAGCATATACTATATCTATTGTTTTATTTCCATAGGGTTCTATTAGGTCTATCCCCAAGTTGGCAAGAGAGCTTGGAGTCTTTGTTATGTCAGATATCGATATTACTTGCGTTTGACTCGAGCCTGATGAGCTATTATAGGATTTACCTGAATCCGCCAGGAGGGATTCCAGTGATGTTTTTGATAGCTCGCCGCTAGTTCTGTTTATTACTACCAGATCGTATGGTGACACACCAGATGGTTCTAAAGCCATTTGGATCTCGCCAGTTGACGATATACGTAATCTCTCTGTGTTTTGCGTACTAAAAACTATGTCTGCTTTGTTAATAGGGTCTGTAAAGCCTAAGCTACTCACACCCCTTTTTAGTGTGTTGCTATCTGTGTTAATAGCTTGCGCCTTCAACGCCCACAATCTATTTTGGGAATCTATTGCCAATATCATACGGTCGCTCTGTTCTGATACAGGATTTGTCAAGCCTGATATAATTACCTTATTGTTTTCAGAAGTAATAATTGTCTCTCCATCAGAATTTAGTTTAACGCGATCTTTCCCCGCTACTCTTAATAATAAATTAGATTCACTGTTATCTTTGTTAAACCCTAATATATAATCTTCGTTGCCGTGGATAGCTTCGTTACCAGACATTGACCACAATGTACCGCTCCATTTTAACATATTTATACTATTGCCCCCATATTTAGAAGTCATTAGATACCGATCTGTCTTTGACTGATGCTCGGGTGCATCTAAACCCGAAAAATATATCTCACTACTTTTAATCTTCGTATTTCCAAAACTTTCAATACGCATGCGCTCTATATTATCAGTTTTAAATACTAAGTTCGCTTTGTCAGAATTTTCAGTAAAACCTAAAGTCAGGTCCCGTTGAGGCTCGGCCGAACTAGGTATTCCATCGCCATAGGTGTTCCAAGCCATATTATTCCAAATTTGTAACATTCCTTTAGAATCTACCATTATAAATGGCATTCTATGCCCGCCGATAAATGCCTGTACCGGTGCTTCCGGAAGATATATCTGGGGTCCTGTTATAGTAACTTTATCGTCTAGTTTTGGTATTCTCCAAACAGAACCGTCCCATATAAGAGTTGATCCGGCAGCACTATCGCTTCCACCTTGTGCTTCGCTAACGTTTTTTGCTGCCCACATATTACTTGCTTTGTCATAGCTTAATAATTGATCTTGTGTAGGTTCTTGTCTTGCATCTATTGTTATATCGCGAAGCTTATTAGAATTCCATATTCCATTTTCATTGTTGGCACGCATATAGTTATTAACAAAACTTAACATTCTTCCATCAACTTCTATAACGACCGTAGTATCGTTTCCACTAGAATTTACGAATCTTATACCGTTGCGGCCTTCATATTTAGTTTGCGGAAAGCTTACCCAATTATCTCCAATGGCATACCTAAGTACATCGCCTTCTGTAATATTTCGCAAATATATTTCCCTGCCTTGTAGCTTTTTGGCATTCCATAGTGGATGATCATTTTGTGCGGTTACAAGAATACGCTGTTTTGGCTGGCCTGCCAGAGCAACCTGACTTCCATTTGCTTCGTTATTTTTAGCATATGTTACATCTAAGGTTTTGTTATCGATAGATAGATTAACTGTTTTTCCAATTATTTGACTTATTCCAGCGCCGGTAGTATATCTAGCCCTATCGGCATTTGTCCATTTACTTCCATCGTATTTTAGTATCTGATCTTTTATAGGATTTGTTATGCCTAATTCTGTACCCTGCAATCGATTAGCATTCCATAAAGGTTCACTATTTTTTGCTCCTATATGGTTATGCTCTAAAGTATTGAATGTGGTATCTACTAAAAGTCTAATGGTATCATTGGTTATCAGTACACCATCCTTACCTTTATATATAAGCTCTGGAACATTTAGCCATTTACTGTTCTTATATTGTAGAATATTACCATCGATTGGATTTGCTATACCAATTTCCGTACCTTGCAATTTGTTAGCGTTCCATAAAGGTTCTCCACTTTTTATAGTTATTAGGTTTTGATTTATGGCCATATTACTATTATCGACTGTGGTTGATATGCCCTCTTTTGTTATTGTTAAACCAGACCCAAGTATGGCTTCTATATTATTGCTTGTGGTATCTTCTCGTATAAATATTGATGCGCTACCATTATAGGCACCCGATCCAATATAAACCTCAGCCATCCATTTAGCAGCTCCTTTTTTAAAGACTAGTTTTGTTAATTTGTTTATATATAAACTCCCGGCAGGCGCATTTTTAATATCGTCTATAGACGATTGATTAGGATCCTCAGTCCCTGTATATACTTTTGTGCCTTGTGCAAGTCTTGGTATATCGCTAAAATTTAATAATTTGTCCCACATATGTAGGTTCCATATGTATATGCCTGGCATTATGCCCTTAGATTCGTCTGTGTAGGTGTTCTCTACCAGTAAGCCTTCACGCTCCATTCCTTTTAGAGGTTGATACTCATTTAAATCTGTTAGCTTTACTTTTGGCAATGTTATTCCTTTGCTACTGCCAGGAGCCTCTATAGATAACGCTATGCCCTCATTAGCATCGTAGCCTTCTTGTGAATATAGATAGTGAGAGTTTATAGCTAATGTAATTATTACAACACCTGTTATTTGTGATAAAATTCTTTTAAGAGTTTTATTTTTATATGAATAAAATGTATTTTTCATAATTATTTTAGCTTAATTGAAGTTGTAAGTGTTGGTGATACTTCGGCCCGTAATATTAGATAGCCCGTAGTTTTGTTGCCTTTATTTATAGTCGGTATTATTTTATATATATCGCCTACTTTCTTTAAATTAAAGGATACTTCTATTCCTGCTATATCTACACTTCCTGTTGCCAGGTTTGTTTTTAGTATGTTCTTATTGTTATTAGTTAGATCGTATGCGTATGTTAAGATGCCAGGCATATCGCCCGTATTGTCATAACCTATATTTAATGTGGCTGATCCATACCGTTTTGTAGCTATTTCGGGCTTGTTATCCAGATATGCTATATATATAGTTGTTAAACCATCTATGCCAACTGCGTCGATATCTATATTTGCAAAATTACTGCTATCTGCTATTGATAGTACTCTGGTTTTACTTCCTGTTATATTACCTGAGATTATTTTATTATTTGTTTGGGTATCTTTTATATTTGACAAAACGGCTTCTAAAGTTGTTTTGGATAGTTTTCCCGTGCCACTATCTATTACTACTAAATCGTAGGATGTTTTTGTGGCATCTTTTAATTGCATTTTTATGGCTCCAGCATGTTTTATACGTAGCCTATCTATATTTTGGGTCTTAAAAACCAGATCTGTAGCCTCGCTCGAGCCAGTAAACCCTAATGCACTTTCGCCGCTTTTTAATTCTTTATTGGATGCAAAAGAAGAATTTGGCGAAATTTTATTAGTAGCTTTAACTAAATGGTCGTTTTTATCCAGCATTAGTATAGAAAGGTCGCCTTGATTGTTTCTAGTAGGTAAATTTGTAAAATATATATTAGAACTAGAGATTTTAAAGGCAAAATCTTCTTGCAATCCTTTTAAATACCTAAGTTGCATGCGTACTATGTTATTTGTTATAAAATTTATACCGCCTAACTGAACGTCTTCGCTCCCTTCTATCGCATTATTAAAACCCAAAATAAAATCCTGGGCAGCCAAGGAATCTTGCCCAATAGTAGACCAAGGACGCCCGGACCAAAACTTTAACTTTTTATCTTTATCAGCCATTAGCATATAATTTTCCGTATCCCGCACTTCTTGTTCATTCAAGTTTAAAAAATATATATCGGTACTCTTAAAATCTATTTTCCCATCGAAATCTATGCGCATACGTTCAGTACCGCGAGTTTTGAATATAATTCTTTTGTTAATTCCTGTTTGGCTGTTTTTTGTTGTAAATCCTAAAACATAATCTCCTTCTGGTATATTCTTATTCCCATAAGTAGACCATGGAACCCCATCCCATTTCTGAATATAAGAGGTATTGGGGTAATTATCTGGATCTTTAGAACCTACTAAGAGTCTACTATCCATAGGGTGATCTGTTACTACGCTATCTTTTCTTGGCAAGCCAGACAAATATAAATTATTAGCACGCATTGATACTAAAAATTTTTGATTTAACTGCGGTCGCCAATCATAACCATCCCATACTAATATCTCACCCGGAGTTAACCCACCTGGTGGCAATTGAAGGCTTTGAAATGCCCATTTCTTATCTTTACTATTGTACTTGAGCACTTGCCCATCCAGTGGTTTAGCAATAGGCTCTATATCTATACCCTGTAATTTATAAGCATTCCATATATTGTCTTGATTTTTTACCTGCACCCGTATGTCTGGTGAATCGAGAGTTAATGTTTTATTATCTAGTAATGCCTGGATTAAGTAGTCTTTAGGGCTAACTTCTATTCCGCTGCCGCCTACGAACCTAAGTGAATCCATGTTAGTCCATTTAAAACCATCATACTTAAGTATTTGATCCGCCTTAGGGTCGTTTATTTGTATGGTTCGTCCTAATAGATACCTGGCATTCCATAAGGGCGATTCATTTTTGGCACCGATCTGGTTATTCTCCGATATATTTAATGTTGCTGTATCTATTAAAGCACTAATTTTATTGTTGGTTATATCTATAGCCTCACCACTTGTGTAACCCTGTTCGGGTTGGTTTAATAATTTGTTTCCATCGTACCTAAGTACTTGACCTTCAACCGGGTTTGTTATGTCTAAGTCTGTACTATATAGTTGACTGGCATTCCACAAAGCTTCTTGATTTTTGGCGCCTATCTGATCATTTGTTATAGTTAATGTTGTTGTGTCTATTAAAGTGCTAATTGTATCTCCCGTTATATTTATTCCATTCGCACCTTTATATATGTGCATTGGTACATTTAACCATTTGCTTCCATCGTACCTTAAAATATGACTATCGTTAGGGGTTCGTATATCTAAGTCTATGCTTTGTAATTTGGTTGCATTCCATAATGCTTCACTATTTTTAGCTATTAAACCCTTTTGATTTATAGACATGTTAGTGCTATCTATAGATATTACTATTCCTTCGTCTGTTATTTTTAAGCCAAGACCAACTATGGCTTCAAACGCATTCCCTGTTGTAGTATCAGATTTTATTTTTATAGATGTACTACCTATATATTTACCTACTTCTAAAGAAATTTCTTTTACCCATCTTGATGGAAATTGATCTGTAGCCGCTACTTTTTTTAAAATAACGTTATCTAACGTATGCATATATAAGCTACCAATAGGAGCCTTTGTAATTTCAGATATAGACGATTGGTTTGGATCCTGAGCGCCGGTATATACTTTTGTACCTTTTGCTAAGGGAGGTATATCGCTATAATTCAGTAATTTATTCCATTTATCTACATTCCATATATATATGCCCCTAATTAATTTTTGCGATGTGTCCAGATGTGTATTTTCTACGATTAAACCATCTATAGGTTTCCCTTGTATTGGGCTATATTGCGATAAATCGGTTAATTCTACTTTGGGTAAAACTAAACCCTTATCACCATTGGAAGCATCCAGAGATAATGCTACACCTTCAGGTAAATTAGGCGATTGGCCATGGGTAACAACAACATTCATCATTATTTGAACTATGATAAATACGATTGTTAATATTAACCGTAAAAACATGTTTATCTTTAGATCTGAAAATTTTACTGACATAGTGTGTTTTATCTTTGTGCCTTAAAGGTTTTCATCCTATTTGGCTGGTAATTTTATGCCGGAGTAACTCCTAAGGAATGCAGTGCCTGTTTTATCCGCAAATATACCTATTTCTTTCTTTTTTACAATTGCTATCTTAATCCAATTTTAAGACTTTTAATAGAAGTCTATATTTAATATAATCGCCCCATTTCTTCTTTTGAAATCTATTGATCGGTTTGTGTCTGCTGGCTCATACTTTTAATATATAGTTATAAATTTTATTAATATTTTATATTTTTAGAGTTATATTAAACTATTTATTCTATTCTCAAAAAACCTAACATCAACTTTTTCTAAATTATAAGTAGGTTTATCTATACTTTGTGAAAAGTTAGCATTAATAAAATATCTCTAAATCACTTTTTATTAAATATTGAGAATATAACTATAAATAATGATTTTTAAACAATCTGGCTTGCAAGTTAATTTACTTTACTTTGTTTGGACCTTAATATTAGGTACCCTGTAGTGTTGCTACCTTTGTTTATGTTGGGTATTAGTTTATAGGTATCGCCTTGTTTCTCTAAATTAAAAGATACCTCCAGGCCTCCTACATTTACATTACGGATATTATTATTATTAGCAGAAAGCAAATTTTTATTGTTATTAGTCATATCATAGGCATGAGTTAGCATAGTAAATGTCTTACCAGTATTATCATGCCCTACTTTTAATAAAGTTGTGCCATATCGTACTTTAGCTGCCTCAGGTTTGTTGTCTGCATATATTATATGTATCATAGTGTTACCATAGGGTCCTGCTATGTCTATCCCCAAGTTGGCAAGAGAGCTTGGAGTCTTTGTTATGTCAGATATCGATATTACTTGCGTTTGACTCGAGCCTGATGAGCTATTATAGGATTTACCTGAATCTGCCAGGAGGGATTTCAGTGATGTTTTTGATAGCTCGCTGCTAGTTCTGTTTATTACTACCAGATCGTATGGTGACACATCAGATGGCTCTAAAGCCATTTGGATCCCGCCAGTTGACGATATACGTAATCTCTCTGTGTTTTGCGTACTAAAAACTATATCTGCTTTGTTAATAGGGTCTGTAAAGCCTAAGCTACTCACACCGCTTTTTAGTATTTTGCTATCTGTGTTAGAGATTATACTGTTAATAGTTGATCTCCATTTAAACAATTGGCCAGTAGAATCTACCAATAATGGGAAATCCAATGGGTTAGTATCTTGGGCTCTGGAAGCTAAACCTTCGATATATAGAGAGTCCGATTTAACAGTTATATCACCGTTAGAGTGCATCCTTATACGATCTTTGTTTGCCACTTTCATTACCAGATTGCCATTTTTAGAAATGAGACCTAATACTCCTAATGATTGATCGCTTCTATTGTAACCATCAGAGGTCCAACCTATATCGCTAGATAGTTTTACTTTACCAGATTCATCTATCATTAGTAATGAATCGCTTTTTAATTGCTCATTAACAACATCTTCTCCATTATAGCTGGTAAAATATACATTTGGACCATCTTTAAAAGCTATTTTGCCAGTGGATTCTATACTAATAATTTCCTTGTTATTAGTTTTGATTAGTAAATTGGCTGGGCTGGTCTTAGAATTAAGACCTACAATATAATCAGTAATATCACCTACTCTTAGATTAACATTTGTTCCTTTATTACCATACATATTCCAAGGAGATATAGGTGATGCATTCATTTTATGATCATAAGCAAGGGTTAAAAAATAATCTTTTTTATTATCTCCATCGTCTTTGTCTTTGAAAGTAGCTAAGTCTGGCAAGTATATTTCCTGAGAATTTATTATTACTTGTTGGACAGGACCATCTTTAGGTGGCGCTACCCATTCAGATCCACTCCACGTGAGTATATCTCCTAGCTTTGTACCATTAGGTGTTTCGTTAACCTGCTTAGGAATCCATTCTTTATTTGTAGCGTTGTATCTGAGTGTTTGACCTTGCAGTGGAATAGTCTTATTTATAGTTATTCCCTGTAACTTATCAGCGTTCCACAAAGCATCTTCATTTTTTACTTTTATCTCATTATTATTTGTAATACTAAGTGTCGTTGTATCTATTAATGTACTAATTGTATCATCTGTTATATTTATTCCCTTAGAACCAATTAATTTATATTCTATCGTATTTGTCCACTTGCCATCACTGTATCTAAGTACCTGACCTTTTGTCGGAATACCTGTTTCTACCAGTTCGATATCTTTTAATTTATTAGAATTCCACAAAGCATCTTCATTGCGTGCACTTATCTGGTTATTTTTAATAATTAGAGTGTTCGTAGATAAAGCAGCATTAATTGCGTCTCCTATTATGTCTATTCCCACACCCCCATTAATAAAGCTATATTCTAATGCATTAATCCATTTCTCTCCATCGTATTTTATGATATGGCCTTTTTCAGGATTATGTACGTTTAATGGGGTACCTTTTAATTGATTGGCATTCCATAGTATTTCATTATTTTTGGCTCCTATCTGGTTTTTTTTTATTTGTAGCGTTTTTGTATCTATTAATGCGCTAATTGTACTACCTGCTACATCTATACCGCTAATGCCTGTATATATACGCTCTGGTATATTTAACCATTTGCTACCGTTGTACCTTAGAATATGGCCATCAACGGGAGTTCGTATGTCTAATTCTGAGCTTTGTAGTTTGGTTGCATTCCATAATGGTTCGCTGTTTTTGGCACTTATCAAATTTTGATTTATAGACATCTTAGTAGTATCTATAGATGCCACTATCCCTTTGTCTGTTATTTCCAAGCCTGATCCGACTATTGCTTCTATTTTGTTGGTTTCCATAACAGGATTTACTGCTATCGAAGTACTGCCTGTATATTTAACCGGCGCCATAGATAAGTCTTTTATCCAAATATCCGGCTTGTCTTCTGAAATAGTTATCTTTTTAAATATTATTTTCGTTGATGTATTTATATATAAACTACCACTGGGAGCATCGGTAATTTCAGGTGAAGACGACTGATTAGGGTCTTGGGTGCCAGTATATACTCTAATTCTATCTAATAACCCAGGCATATCGTTATAATCTAAAATTCGATCCCATACTACATTCCATATATATATGCCCCTAACCAACCCTTTAGATGCGTCTAAGTGTATATTGTGTACAACTAAACCATCTATAGGTTTCCCTTGTATTGGGCTATACTGCGATAAATCGGTTAATTCTACTTTGGGTAAAACTAAGCCCTTATCACCATTGGAAGCATCTATAGACATTATAACGCCTTCAGGTAATTTAGGTGATTGACCATGGGTAACAACAACATTCATCATTATTTGAACCATGATAAATACGATTGTTAATATTAACCGTAAAAACATGTTTATCTTTAGATCTGAAAATTTTACTGACATAGTGTGTTTTATCTTTGTGCCTTAAAGGTTTTCATCCTATTTGGCTGGTAATTTTATGCCGGAGTAACTCCTAAGGAATGCAGTGCCTGTTTTATCCGCAAATATACCTATTTCTTTCTTTTTTACAATTGCTATCTTAATCCAATTTTAAGACTTTTAATAGAAGTCTATATTTAATATAATCGCCCCATTTCTTCTTTTGAAATCTATTGATCGGTTTGTGTAATCGTAATCTTTAAGGTTTTGGTATATATTTCATAATTTATAACTTCTTAAATGATGTCAGTGCAAGATTTAGATAGTAAAAGCAATTATTTACATTGCACAATTAAATCACTACTTTTTCTTAAAATTTATTTTATTTTCCTGACATCTAAGTAATTTCATAATATTCTTTCTATGAGTAAACAACACTGTAAACGAAATAGCTATAAAGAATATTATTTCTAAACTTGTCTGTTCCCTGCCTAATGATATAGATAATGTAGAAAATATTATTACAGCTATTATGGAGCCTAGAGAGACATATCTGGTTAAGCTTACTATTACGATAAACGAGACAAGAGTTATAACACTTACTGTAAAATATAAAGATAAAGCTACTCCAAAGCATGTTGCTATACCTTTACCCCCTTTAAATTTTAAAAATACAGGGAATATATGACCTAAAATTGCAAACAAACCACATAAAAGTTGAGCATCTGCAATATTTATATCGTATAGATTAACAGGCATCCACAGCGCTAATTTAGTAGCAATAAAACCTTTTAATATATCTAGTATTAAAACTATGATTGCAGCTTTTTTGCCTAAAACTCTTAGCGTATTTGTTGCCCCAGGATTTTTACTACCATAAGATCTTACATCGGTCTTATAGAATAATTTGCCCACGATAACAGCTGTTGGGAACGATCCTAATAAATACGAAATTATAAACGCTATGTATAGGTACATTTTATAAAATATTAATAGTAATAACCTACGCTTTATATTTGATGCTAAAGTCGATACTTTTAACAGAATGCGTTAGGCTACCCATAGAAATATAGTCAGGATTACACTTGGCATATTCTACGATATTATCTAAGGTTATATTGCCCGATGCTTCTGTTTCAAATTGTTTGTTTATTAGTTTAATTCCTTTAGCCAGGTTAGCAGGGTCAAAATTGTCTAACATAATACGATTAACCCTACCTACATTTAAAACCTCTTGGATTTCATCTAAGTTACGTGTTTCAACTTCTATGGCAACAGACAAATTATTCTCTTGTATATATTGGTTAGCTTTAATTATAGCTTTTGTTATACTACCTGCAAAATCTATATGATTATCTTTAATAAGCATCATGTCGTATAGTCCAAATCTATGATTATGGCCTCCACCTATTACTACTGCTAGTTTTTCTAAATATCTGATGTTAGGAGTAGTTTTACGTGTGTCTAGTATTTTCGCGTCACTGAATTTTATTTTATCAATAACTTTATTTGTTAAGTTAGCAATTCCGCTCATACGCTGTAAACAGTTTAGCGCTACACGCTCTGCAGCTAATATTGCTCTATAATCGCCTGTAATAGTGGCTATGGTTTCGCCATAGCTGCATCTATCGCCATCTTGCTTATGTTCTTTAAAGTCCAGAGTCTTATCAACTAATAGAAAAGTTTCTCTAGCTACCTGCACACCAGCTATAACACCTTCGTCTTTAATGATTATTGCTGCTTTACCTTTAGCTCCTTCTTCAATTATTGCCAGGGAGGTAATATCGCCTTGTTTAGAAAGGTCTTCTTGTAAAGCTAGTTTTAGTATATCTTTAATATTCATTTCAGTTAGTTAACAATTTATATCATAGGCTACAATATAATCAATGAAGTTATCAAAAAAAATATTACTTGTTATTTTAGATGGATGGGGTGTCGGATCTAAGGGGAAAACTAATGCTATACATAATGCTCAAACTCCTTTTTTTGATTCGTTAATAAAAGAATACCCTAATAGTCAACTTTACGCATCAGCAGAATATGTAGGCTTGCCCCCGAACCAGATAGGTAATTCTGAAGTTGGCCATATGGCATTAGGAGCGGGAAGAATTGTGTATCAAAATATCGTGCGGATAGATAATGATATTAAGAATAACACGCTAAAAGATAACTCTGTACTAAAAGAGACTTTGCTAGAAGCTAAAACTAAAGGTAAAAATCTTCATTTAATGGGTCTAGTTTCAGATGGTGGAATACACTCACATATAGATCATCTGAAAGCACTACTGGAAATATCAGCCAGCTACGATTTAGAAAAAGTTTATGTGCATGCTTTTACAGATGGCAGGGATACTGATCCGCATAGCGGCATAGACTATATTAAAGATTTAGAAGCATGGATGAATAAGACATGTGGTAGTTTATCAACTATAACCGGCAGGTATTATAGTATGGATAGAGATATGCGTATTGATAGAACTATGAAAGCTTTTAATGCAATCTTCTATGGGCAGGGACAGGAAGCTGCATCGGCACAAGAAGCAATTTTACATAGCTATAAAAATGGGATAAGCGACGAATTTATTTTGCCAACAATAATATCTTATGGCAAAAATTTTCAGAAAATTGATAATGACGATATAGTTATTTGCTTCAATTTCAGGACCGATAGATGTAGGCAAATAAGCCGGAAAATACTAGAATTAGCACCTTCTGTTAATTATATTACTATGACTAATTACGATAAAGATTTTAAAGGTGTAAAAATATTATACAACAACAACGATATAAAAATGACTCTGGGCGAAGTAATAAGCCAGCACGGTTTAAAACAACTTCGAATAGCTGAAACAGAAAAATATCCACACGTAACTTTCTTTTTTTCAGGGGGCAAGGAAGAGCCTTTTTTCAATGAAGAACGTATATTAATACCCTCTCCAAAGGTTGCTACGTATGATTTAGCTCCTGAAATGAGCGCTAAAAAAATCACATTGGCTTTAATTAAAGAGATAAATAAACAAACACACGATTTTATTTGTCTAAATTTTGCAAATGCTGACATGGTGGGGCATACAGGGATATACGATGCGGTAATAAAAGCGGTAGAAACTGTGGATATTTGCTTAAAGGAGGTAGTAGAAGAGGCTACTAAAAATGAATATTCTTTATTGATACTAGCAGATCATGGCAATGCTGATTATATGCTTAATAATGATAATACTCCTAACACAGCACATACTTTAAATACTGTACCTGCAATACTTATAGATAAAGATTATAAACAAATAAAAAAAGGCAAACTAGCTGATGTAGCGCCCAGTATCTTAAAAATGTTTGATCTGCCTATTCCAAAAGAAATGAACGGCGATATTCTAATATAAGCTTACAGTTTTTTAAATTTATTTTCAAGGTATCTTTTTATATTATTAATTTTTACATTATAAGAACCGGTAACGTTATCGTAGACTGTAACGGATTTACACTTTCTTTGATAACAAACTTTAATACTATATATGTGCTTAGGATTGTGGTTTGTACCTAGCTGATCGGGTATGTCAAAAAATATATTTTCTACTAAATATCGATGTATTTTGTGTAGCTCTTCTTGCGCTAATCCTAGCTTGTATATATTAGTTAATTGATCGTTTTTAAAAAATTTAAAATCTTTTGTCTTGCTATTAAAGCTATATCGCGTATTGCCAGATAAATTGTTATCACTTACTTCTAAATAATCAAATTCAGCAAACTTAAATGGGGCTTTAGAAACCATTTTGTAATAATAGTACCCTGAATATAATAAAAACGGTACTATAGATGTACATATAAAGAATATTAACCTTTTACTGGAAATATTTTTATGATTATTTGTATTTGGCACTTAATAATCTGGAATATATATTATCTTGCTTCATGTTAAGCAAATAACTGTCACCAAACATAAAGCAAGTTTTATTATTAAACTACTTCAGCTGATTTTTCATCTATTACTTTAGGATCTTGGAGCTCCCCCTCCCATTTGCTAACTACAGCTGCAGCTATACTATTTCCTACAACGTTAGTTGCAGAACGTCCCATATCTAATAAAGGATCTATACCTAATAATAAAGCTATACCGACTTCAGGAATATTAAATGTTGTTAGAGTAGCAGCTATTACTACTAATGATGCTCTGGGGACTCCGGCTATTCCTTTACTAGTTACCATTAGTAATAATAACATGGTAACTTGATGGTAAAAATCTAAGTGTATGCCGTATGCCTGAGCTATAAACATTGCAGCAAATGTCATGTATATCATAGAACCATCTAAGTTAAACGAGTAACCTAAAGGTAAAACGAAACTTGAAATCTTATTATTTGCTCCAAATTTTTCTAGTTCTACAAGTATACGAGGGTAAGCTGCTTCAGAAGTCGAAGTACTAAAAGCCAGCATTATAGGATCGCGCATATGCTTAAATAAGGTTAGTATACGACCACCAATTATAAAGTATGCAATAATTCCAAATATTATCCACAGTAATAAAAGGCCACTGCCAAACTCTAATATAAATAATAAGTATGTAGATAATATAGATAACCCTTGTTTAGCTACTATAGATGCCATTGCTCCGAAAACCGCTAAAGGCGCAAAATACATTACATATGTAGTTATTTTTAACACCACTTTAGATAAAGCATCTATAGCTTCTATTAGCTTCTTGCCTTTCTCTTTTACAGCTGCTAAAGCTATTCCGAAGAAGATAGAAAATACTACAATCTGTATAATTTCATTATGGGCCATAGCATCGAAAATACTCTTTGGGAATATATGCGTAAAAAATTGTGTAAAGGATAGGGTAGCTCCCACTCCATAACTTTTTACCGATTCATCAACTGGCGGCAGTGGTAAGTTCATACTTAAACCTGGTTGATACAAATTCACAAGTAAAAGCCCCATAAAAAGTGATATAAATGAGGCACTTATAAACCATAACATGGTTTTACCTCCAACACGGCCAACAGTTTTAATATCACCGAGCTTAGCTACTCCTACAACTAAGGTAGTGAATACTAAAGGCGCCACTATCATTTTAATTAGGCGCAAAAATATTTCACCTAGTATATCGAAAATTTCTAATTTAGAATTTCGTATTTTTTGATTTTCTTGCTTTATTTTGGTAACATTAACAATTTCAGCCTTAACATCTTTGTATTCTTTAGAAGAAGAATCCAGGTCTTTAAGTTGTGCATCTAAGCTAGCTATCTGAGAGTCTGAGTTTAACACTACTGTATTATGTTCTTTTAAAAATTCTATGTTATAGACATATCCAACGATAATCCCCAATAGTAGTGCTATAAATATATATAGTGTTAGTTTATTTCGTTTTTGTTTAGCCATGTTATTAATAAAATTTTTAGTTAAATGAAATTTAGATAAAATTATTTAGCATATGCTATCCCCCTTGTTTCTCTTATCACAGTAACTTTTATATGTCCAGGGTATGTCATTTCCGTTTGTATTCGTGCAGATAATTCGTTTGCCAGATTAGCTGCTTGATGATCATTAATTTTATCAGATGCAACTATTACTCTAAGTTCTCTACCTGCTTGTATTGCAAAGGTTTTTTCTACTCCTTGATACGATAAGGCTATCGACTCTAAGTCACGCAGACGCTTAACATAACTCTCAACTATTTCTTTTCTTACCCCTGGACGAGCTCCAGATATAGCATCACAAATTTGCACTATAGGAGCTATAAGGCTTATCATTTCTATGTCGTCGTGGTGGGCGCCTATAGCATTACATACTTCTGGTTTTTCTTTATATTTTTCTGCTATTTGCATGCCCAGCAAAGCATGTGGAGTTTCCGGATCGTCTTCAGGAACCTTTCCTATATCGTGTAGTAGACCAGCGCGCTTAGCAATTTTAACGTTTAGACCCAATTCTGCAGCCATAGTTGCGCATAAATTAGCTACTTCTCGGGAGTGCTGTAGTAGATTTTGACCATAAGAAGATCTATAACGCATTCTGCCGACCATACGGATTAATTCCGGGTGTAGGGCATGTATGCCTAAATCTATAACCGTACGCTCGCCTATTTCCATTATTTCTTCTTCAAGCATTTTCTTTGTTTTTTCTACAACCTCTTCAATACGAGCAGGGTGTATACGTCCATCTGTTACTAACCTATGCAGAGCTAAACGAGCAATTTCGCGCCTAACGGGATCAAAACACGATAATATTATTGCCTCTGGAGTATCATCAACTATAATTTCAACACCTGTAGAAGCTTCTAATGCTCGTATGTTTCTACCTTCCCTTCCTATTATTCTTCCTTTAATATCGTCGCTTTCAATGTTAAATACAGAAACAGTATTTTCTATAGTGGTTTCTGCAGCTGTACGCTGCATTACTTGTATTACTATCTTTTTAGCTTCTTTACTAGCCGTAAGCTTTATTTCTTCAAGCATTTCTTTTGACTCGGCCATAACCTTAGTGGCAGCTTCAGCTTTTAATTGTTCCATTAACTGCTGTATAGCATCTTCCTTAGATAAACCCGACAATTCTTCTAATTTGCTTACATGTTGCGTACGCAATTCCTCTATATATTCTTGACGACTTTCAAGCATCTTTGTTTGCTTGGTAAGATTTTGTCTTTTAGTTTCCAGATCCTTAAACTTTACGTTAAGATTTTCTAAACGCTGATTAAAAGTTTGTTCCCTTTTTTTAATGGAGTTTTCTTTTTCTGCTAAAACGCTATTACGTGACAAGACTTCTTTTTCATGAGCAGCTTTTAACTGTAAAAACTTTTCTTTAGCTTCTAAATACTTATTTTTATTGATTATAGTTGCTTTTGTTTCAGCTTCTTTTATAATTTTATTTGCTTTGTCTTTAGCCTTTAATTCATATCTTTTAAAAAATTTAACTAAAAAAAATCTTCCTATTAATAATCCTATCCCTAAGGAAAATAATATACTTATTATTGTGAAAAATGTTGAATACATACCTTTCTATAAGCTTTAAATACTCTAACCATAAACTTAAAAAATTATTTAATAGCTGGTAATAACGATTAAATAATAACTCAATACAGAAAAGTAATAAGAAGAGACTTTGTAAAGTTGATTAAAACAGAATATAGTTTTAATACGAAGTTTTATTGATTGACCAACATTATGTCGTTTATTTCATCCAAAAAGGTTGCTATTTCTTGAGAGGAATCTTGTAACTTTTGCTCTAGTTTTGATTTAAGAGCAGCATAATGTATTAAACTCATAGACAACAGATCTTGCATGTCACGCACTTGATAATTTTGTTGCAAATTTTGTATATGATTATTTATATCTTTTGCTGCACTTCTTACAAAGGATTCTTCCTGCTTTTTAATTTGAATTGGATACATCCTTTCAGCTATTTGCACTTTTATTGAGATTTCGTCCATCCTATTATTAAACTTTTACAGTATCTTCCTGAATCTTTTATTTATTTAAGATCGCTATACACTTATCTATATCTTGCACAAATTTGTTAATTTTTTGCTTCATATCAATGGCATTTTGTGTATTTGTTTCTCTAAATGGCCTTGATACGTCTTTAGATGCGATTATTTTTTTCAACATCTTTAAATTATTGCTAAGTTTTGCATTTTCAGCAGATAAATTTTCTATTGTTCCCTGCAATTTGATGTTTTTATACTTTAACAGAGCATATTCATTTATTACTTTTTTAATATTTTCCTTAACAGAATTTATTTTATGTAGATTTTCTATATCCATAAATTAATTTGATCGTATATTAATACCAATGGATTCATATTTTTTTATTATATCGTTCATTACTTTCTCTACTTCTTTATCACTAAGAGTTTTTTCATTACTTTGAAAAGTAAAGCTAAGCGAGTATGATTTTTGCCCTTTAAGCATTTTATCCCCAGCATATACATCAAAAATATTAATATCCCTTATTAGGTTTGTAGATACTTTTTTTGCTTCGTCTACTAACTGACAATAACTAATATTTTTTTCCAACAACAACGACAAATCTCGCCTGATAGAAGGATAACTATTGATTTGCGGAGCTTGAGTTTTATGATTAAAAATCTTATCTATAATCTTACTTAAATTAACTTCTACGAAAAATACACTAGATTTTATCGCAAAATGTTTAAGTATAATATCTTTAACTTCTCCCAGAACAGCAAAAGGTTCTTGGCGGTTGTCCAAATTATAAATAAGTGCTTTTTCAGAAAAAGAGCCTGAAGCTGTATGTGTTTGATATGTGGCTATATCAAGTTTCATTAATAAACTCTCTAAAACCCCTTTTAACGAGAAGAAAGTTACTTGTTGCCTTTTTTCAGACCAATTTTCTTTTTGTTTTGCACCAGTTATAGCTATCGACAAGCGTAAAGAGTCGCTATAGTCTATATTTTTACTATATACATGCCCTATTTCATAGATTTTTATATCGTGTTTTTGCCTTCTTTTATTATAGGATATATTTTCCATCATAGGGGCTAGCAAACTAGTTCTTAAACTATTCAGATCTTGGCTTAGCGGATTTTCTATTTGTACCGCTTCTACTATTTTAGTGGAAGCTGAGTTAAGATCAATGTTTTTGGTCAATGAGTTGTTAATAACTTCGTAGTACCCTCTATCCGTTAAAAATGACGATATATTGTTTTTTAAACTATGAATAAATTCTGATTTATAGTTTTTACGTGTACTATAATTTAATTTATTGGGAATTTGAATATTGTCATAACCATATATTCTTATAATTTCTTCAACTACATCAACCGGTTGCTTTATATCGGCTTTAGTTGTTGGTATCGTAAGCAAAAATTGTGTCCCGCTTTGCTCCAGGATATTAAAATCTAATAATTTTAGAATGTTTATTATATCTGTTTTAGGAATATTAATACCTATGGTAGAGTTTACGTACTCTAAATTAATAAGTATTTTTTTAGGGTCTACTTTATTTGGATAGTAATCAAATAATTTTATGGTTTCATTTTTATTAATTATATGATTTTCTTGCAATAAGTATAGCATGCGTTTTAATGCTATATCAGCCAAGTTAGGGTCTACATAACGTTCGAATCGGAAAGCTGAATCAGTTACCAGGTTATATTTTTTTGTAGCCCTTCTTATAGTCTCAGGATTAAAATTGGCAAATTCCAGCAATATATTTTTTGTATTTTTATTAATTCCCGAATTGGATCCGCCTATTAACCCCGCTATACATAACGGGTTTTTGCTATCTGCTATTAATAATATACTTTCATCTAATTTTTTTTCTTTTGAATCTAGTGTTAGTATGGTTTCGTTTTTATCGGCTGGTCGAACGTTTATAGTAGAATTTTTTATTAAATCCAGATCAAATGCATGTACAGGCTGACCTGTTTCAAACATAGTTAGGTTAGCTATATCTACGATGTTGTTGACTGTATTAACGCCGATTGTAGCTAGTTTACTTTGTATATTTTTAGGACTTGGTAATACTTCGATACCGTTTATTATGGTAGCCAAGTACCTATGGCAATCGTTAGTAGCTTTTATATTTATATTAATGGGAAAGTTATTGGTATCTATGTTATTGTCTGTATCGTTATATAATTTCGGGAATATAGTACCAATATTGAGTTTTGCGTTGAGATCTTTTGCTAAGCCCATGTAAGATAGGACATCGCCTCTGTTTGGAGTAATAGCTATTTCGAAAATTGCATCTGCCTGCAAATCGTAATAGTTATCTATGGTAGATCCTATCTGAGCATTGTTAGACAATGAGATTATTTCGTCGTGGTTGCTGGAAATTCCTATTTCTGCTTCTGAACAAAGCATACCACAGGAAGCATGGCCCCTTATGTTCGATTTTTTTATTTTAAATGTTTTTGTATTGTCTACTTTTAATATAGATCCAATGGGGGCAAGGACTACTCTTTGTCCCTGAAATAAATTTGGAGCGCCGCAAACTATATCAATGGTATCTGCCCCTGTGTATACTTTTACTAATTTTAGTTTGTCAGCATTTGGATGCTTAGTTACTTCTTTTACTTCAGCAATAATAAATTGAGCTAAGTAATCTTTACTGAGTCCTATTGTAGTAGTTTTTTCTACTTCCAAACCTAATGATGTTAATATATTAGCTAACTCGATAGGCTCTGGCAATTGTCCTATAAAATATTCTTGCAGCCAGTTATATGAAATTTTCATCTAATTAATAAATTGTTTTACGGGTCTACCTTATAGGTCTCACTTATTCATAAAATTATAGTATTTTATATAGAATTTAAAAATTGTAAATTAGATTGTTTAATGCTTTAGCAATTTATTTTACGGCTAGAGGTTTTTTCGTTTTACAAATAACAGACATAAGCTTTTATGATTAAAAATGCTAACCATTCAGGATCTTTATGGTTTATATTTATAACTATATTGATTGATGTAGTAGGTTGGGGCATAATTATACCTATTATGCCTAGATTAATCGAAGGTTTAGCACATACAAATTTAAGTGATGCTTCTTGGTTAGGTGGGCTTCTATTGTTTGCCTATTCTGTAACTCAATTTATCTTTGCTCCCATTATTGGTGGTCTGAGCGACAAATATGGTAGACGTCCTGTATTACTGGCATCTCTTTTTGGATTTTTTGTAGATTATTTATTTTTAGCTTTTGCACCAGGTTTTATATGGTTGTTTTTGGGCCGGGTAATAGCTGGTATAACTGGAGCGAGTATAACCACGGCTTCGGCCTATATTGCTGATATAAGTCCGGTAGAGAAACGGGCACAAAACTTCGGCTTGATAGGTGTGTCTTTTGGCTTAGGTTTTATTATAGGGCCTGCTATAGGGGGAATAAGCGGTCAATATTTAGGTATTAAAGCACCTTTTTTTATAGCTGCTATATTATCTCTACTAAATTTTATATATGGATATTTCTTTTTACCAGAATCGCTAAGTCAAGATAAGCGCAGGCCTTTTAAGTGGTCTAGAGCAAACCCTATTGGTAGCTTAATACAAATAAAAAAATATCCTGAGATTATAGCTTTTATTGTAGCTTTAGGAATAGTCTATCTTGCTAGTCATGCTGTACAAAGTGTATGGGCATATTATACTATGCTAAAATTTAATTGGAGCGAAAGTATGGTAGGATATTCATTAGCTGTAGCAGGGTTATTAGTAGCTCTGGCTCAAGGAGGATTAATTAGAGTATTTATATCTAAATTTGGGGCCAATAAGACTATGATATTTAGTTTGATTGTATCTGTTATTACATATTTTTTATTTTCTATAGCATGGAACAGCTGGATAATGTTTGTCCTTTTAATACCTTTCCAAATCGGAGGGATGTGTGGACCAACATTGCAGGGCAAAATATCTTCAGGGGTACCTGAAACCGAACAAGGGGAACTACAAGGGTTACTAACGTCAATGATGAGTTTAACATCCATAATAGGGCCATTATTAATGACAGGATTATTCTCTTATTTTACTAAAGATAGCTCTACTGTATATTTCCCTGGAGCACCAATGGTTGTGGCATCGGCATTATTTATTTTATCATTACTAGTTGTACTATACGGAATTAAGAAACAGGATCATATTATTAAAAATATACAATGAATTCAAGTTATTTAGAAACTATAAATAACATTAACCAAACCCTATTTTTTTATATTAACAATGGACTGGCAAATAGATTTTTTGATTATATTATGCCAATTTTTCGCGATGTTTATACCTGGATTCCATTTTATATATTGGCTATTGTATTAGCATTTATAAAATTTAAATTACGCGCCTTGTTACTATTAATAGGAGTTGCAATACTAATAATAATTACAGATTATGGATCTGCTTCTATTATAAAACCATATTTTTCTATACCTAGACCTTGTAATAATATTTTAATTAAAGATCATGTCAGGATATTGGTTCATTGTGGGTCTGGTTATAGTTTTATATCGGCACACGCTTCAAACCATTTTGGTTTAGCAGCTTTTTTTAGTGCTTGTTTGTTTTATAACAAAAATTTAATAGCTGGTATATTATTTATATGGGCATTATTAATTGGTTTTGCTCAAATATATGTTGGGGTCCACTACCCTATTGATATAATTATAGGCGGTATATATGGCACTATTGTAGGCATAGTTATAGGAAGAGCAACAAAAAAGTTTTTAAATATCAAACAAAGCAGGGACAATGATAATTAAAATACTGTTATTATTTATTTTTCCATTTCTAGCAGGCTTAATACCTCTGTTTATAAAAAAACAAAATACAAAATTTATAAACATACTATTAGTTGTAGGAGGAAGCTACCTTTTATGTGTATGTTTATATCATCTTATACCAGAGGCCTTTAGCTATAATAATAGCAATATCCATACAATTGGATTATTTATCTTACTAGGATTTTTAATGCAGCTAATGCTCGAGCAGCTATCTCATGGAATGGAACATGGCCATGGGTATAAAAATTTTAGCTCTAAACTTTATAAATATAATGCAAGCTTATTAATTAGTTTGTCTATACACTCATTTACCGAATCTATCCCTTTAGCATATAGTAGTCACAATATAGAAATAGTACTGGGGATCGCTATACATCATATACCTATAGGAATATTATTGACTAATTACAGTGTTAAACAGGGTTGCTCAAGGTTCTTATCTATTTTAGCAGTTGTAATCTTTTCTGTTGCTTCGCCATTGGGGTATTTATTAGGTTTTTTTATTATTAATTCATCGCTAAGCCATATCAGCCCTTTTGTGACAGCATTTGCTTCAGGAATAATGCTCTATATTGCAACAACTGTATTATTTGAATCTAGCTCTAGTGAACATATCTTTAACAAAGCTTCCTTATTATCTATTATATTGGGTATATTATTATTTTTTATAATTAACCTTTCATCACCAGCGCATCACCATGTACACTAAACGTATATACCGATTTAAAACAGATGCTTAGACTATAAAGTAAGATTATATTTATGAAAGTTCTAAAAGAGTTTATTAACTTTATTTTTTCATTAGCATTTATTAAACAGCTAATAATTGCTGCTACTATAATATTAAGCCTAATATTGATATTCGCTATACTGTTAAGAAAAATAACTCGACACGGCGAATTCGTTATTGTTCCGGATCTAGTTAATAGCGATTATAAACTTTCTACAGAATTATTGCAAAATAGTAATCTAAACTATAAAATTAATTTTATCTACAGACCTAAAATACAACCAGGCACTATAGTTGAACAAAATCCAAGTGCAGAAACGAAAGTAAAACATGGACAAACAATATATTTAGTAGTAACATCTAGGGATATCCCTGATATTAAACTTCCTAATATAGAAGGTTTATCTTTTTATGAAGCAAAAAACATTTTAAAAAACGAAAATATAACTGTCGATTCTATAGAGTACGCGCACGATATAGAAAAAAATATTGTATTAAAAGTGAAATATAATGGGAATCTAGCTAGACCAGGTGACATGCTTCCAATGTTTGCCTCTGTAACCCTAATTTTAGGTGACGGATTTGGCAATAGCACTATAATAATACCTGACCTAACCGGGCTAACTCTTAAAGAAGCTCTTTTTGCTCTTAGAGGATACGGGCTATTACTTGGCAAAATAGTAAATAGCAATCCGGATGATAAATTAGAATTAGAACAACTTAGAATATACAAACAGTATCCTGAACCAAACCAAGGTGGTAACCTTAACCAAGGTGATAAGATCGACGTTTATTTAAAATAATAAATTTATGTTTAAACTTTTAATAAAAACCATATTATTATTCGTATTGCTTACTGCCGCAGGCATATATTTTGTAACATATACTTTATACAAAAAAAATTTTAATACGAATAATGAAAAAACATATATATATATCCACACAGGTTCTGGATATAATGAATTACTAAAACAGCTGGAGAACAAAAATTTGCTTATTAACAAAACCACATTTAGTATCTCTGCTAATATTATGGGTTTGAAAAATAATATTAAAGCCGGCAGATACTTAATAGATAAAGAAACTACGAACAAAACGTTAATAAATAACTTAAAAAATGGAAAACAAGCGCTAGTAAAACT
The DNA here is from genome assembly GCA_050311575.1 of Candidatus Krakonobacterium acarorum. Lineage (GTDB taxonomy): Bacteria > Bacteroidota > Bacteroidia > SolTP2 > SolTP2 > Krakonobacterium > Krakonobacterium acarorum. The sequence continues at coordinate 1,198,910 of JBNOKO010000001.1, forward strand.
TGCACTAGATAATATTAGAACAAAGGCTCAGCTGGCAAAAACTTTATCAGAAAACTTAGAAATAGATTACAATAAAGCTCTCAACGCTTTAAGCGATGATAACATAGCTAAAAATTATAATTTTACCAATGATCAATTCATGTGTATGTTTATTGCAGATACATACTATTTAAATTGGAATACATCTATTAAGCGTTTTTTAGATATAATGTATCAACAAAATAAAAAAATATGGAATACAGAGCGCCTAAACAAGGCTGCAAGCATTAATAAAACACCAACAGAAGTTTATATATTAGCCTCAATCGTACATTTAGAATCACCTAGAGATAAAGAGCTACCTACAATTGCAGGACTATACATCAATAGGCTTAAAAAAAATATGCGTCTGGCTTCTGATCCAACTGTTATATTTGCTCACAACGATTTTACTATAAAAAGAGTTAGGTTTAAACATCTTAATATAAAATCTCCTTATAACACCTACAAACATAGAGGTCTTCCACCTGGTCCAATAAGTACAGCTCCAGTAAAAGTTATTGACGCCGTTTTAAATTATGATAGACACAATTATTTATACATGAGCGCCAAAGATGATTTATCTGGATATCATAATTTTTCCAGTAATTTTGATGGACACAAAAAAAATGCAAAATCTATTAGAAAACAATTTAATAAATTAAAACTATAATAATACCACAAACTATATAATGAATTATACAACTATAACTAACGAAACTCAACTAAGAGTAAAATATGGAGACATAGATAGAATGGGTTATGTATACTACGGTAATTACGGTCTATTCCTAGAATACGGTAGGACAGAACTGTTTAGAAGCATTAACATAACATATAAACAGATCGAGGAATTTGGCTATATTATGCCTGTAACTGAACTATCTATCAAATACATAAAACCTGCATTATATGACCAACTTATAACAATAAAAACTTATTTGAACTCTGTATCTAACGCAAGTATTAATTTTACTTACGAAATATTCAATAATCAAAACCAACTACTAACAAAGGCTTTTACAAAACTTGCCTGTATTAATTCTACCACCAACAAAATATCTAGACTTCCACATGTACTATTAAACTATATACTTTCTAAAACCAAAAAATAACATTCAATGACAATTAAAAACTTACCTGTAATAATATTAATTGCTATTTTATTTTTTTGCCATAAACATTCGTTATCACAAGAACAACCTAAAAAAACAAAAATAGGGTTAACCTTATCTGGTGGAGCAGCATCGGGCCTGGCACATATAGGTGTATTGCAAGCAATAGATAAAGCTGAACTAAATATTGATTATATATCTGGAACCAGCATGGGTGCAATCATCGGAGCTTTATATGCAGCTGGCTACTCGGGCAAAGATATAGAAGACATTGTAACATCCACAGATTTCATAGAAATATTTCACGATAAACCTCCATTTACAACTATACCCATGGAAGGTAGGGAAGAGTTTAACAACTATATGTTAGAAATACCTATCAAACGCCTTAATGCTATTATACCGACAGGTCTAATTGAAGGACAGACATTTTGGTTAAAATTATCTAGTTTGCTTGCCCCTGTCTACGACATAGATACCTTTTCAAATCTAAGTATACCATTTAAAGCTATCGCAGCCGATCTAGAAAAAGGAGAGGTAGTAGTATTAGATAAAGGAAACCTTCCCGATGCACTTAGAGCATCGGCCGCTATACCATACATCTTCAAACCGATAAAAGTAAACGGTAGAGAATTAATAGACGGTGGGGTACTTAGGAATTTTCCTGTAACAAATACCATAGAGTCTGGCGCTAATTACAACATAGGGGTAAATGTGGGCATTAACGACAATAACATAAAATTAAATTCAGCTATAGCGATACTATCCCATTTATCTAGATATTTAAATATGTTCGATATACCCAAAGAAATTGAGGCAACAAACATGTATATATATTTAGGTCCATATGACGATATGAACAGCTCCATAAATTTTACTAAAGCCGGGCTTAAGAAAATTTTAGCAAAAGGTAAGAATATGACCGAAGCCTATTATACTAAGTTTAAAGAGCTTAGCGATTCGCTTAAAAAAAATGACCCTAATTATACATTTAAAAGAAATAGATTACCTAAAACCAGGAAAGTATATATCAAACAAGTATTAGTAGACGGAATAGACGACCGATCTAGTCTTAATTTCATAAAAATATTAGGACTAAACACCGAGAAGCTATACAGCATCGATGAAATTAATAATTATGTAGTAAAACTATTAGGCAAATCTTTTTACAAAAATGTACGCTACATGTTTGAAAAAGATAATAATGGAGAATTTACTACTATAAGATTCTCTACTGAAGAATCCGACAAGAACTATTTCAAAGTAGGCCTATTCTATAATAATACTCTAAAAACGACACTTAAATTTAATATAACAAGTAGAAATTTATTAACTAAGGAATCTTCAACTGTATTTACCGCATATATATCCAAATATCCATCTATTAATATTAATAATATATTTTATAATAGCGCATTAGATAACATAAGATTACTTACAATAGGAGCAAAATTTAAAAGAAGCGCTATTAAACCAACTTTCTATAATAATTTTACAGACGATAGCTATAATAACGTACTGGACCTGAATATAACCGAAGATTATATTTCAAGCAGCGGACGCATATTTTATGAACCAATACAAAATTTAAGTTTAAGCATTTTTGGTGGCCTCGCCTTTACAAAACATCGATTTAATTCATATAATACTATAGAAACTACAAATACAAAAGTTCATTCACATACGGTTTTTGCTACTTTAGGCCCATCTTTAGAAGCAGATACCAGGGATAAAAATTTTTTCCCTTCTAAAGGCCTGTATTGGAACTTAAATACTTTCTTTATAAAGCCTATAAACATTCAATATAATAATCTTACGCACGAGCACAATCCTGAAATGTATGATCAGTTGAAGAAAACTTTTCTCCAACCATATGGAACATTGCAATTATATAGTGATTTTAATTGGTATTTTCCGATAACGAACTTTTTTGTAATAAATCTAGGATCGCAAATTGGTCTTAATTTTGCTTTTAAATCCCATGCAGACCCTGTTGGAATAAATCAAACCTTCTTATTAGGCGGATTAAATCAAAATATCAATAGAAATCAAATTACATTTATCGGCCTAAACGATGCTAGTTTTATAGTTAACAATGCTGTTGTAGGTCTAATAAATCTACAGTTTAACCCTGTTAAAAATTTATATATATCTTTTAAAAGTAATTACTTAGGTTATTATAATGGTGGGTCTATTTTTAAAGGGCTAATACAAAATAGTTTTAAAAACCTTTATGGAAATATATTGGGCAGTGGGCTATCAGTAACTTATTCTACCCCATTAGGGCCATTACAATTAACACTTATGAAAAGTTCTATACACAACAAGGTCTTAGCCTATGTTAACCTTGGATTAGCATTCTAACTAATTATGAAATTAGCTAATTATACCTAATACTTAAATAGACAGAAGCATAAATTATTAGCAGACTAACTGCTTATATGCCACTTCTGATGCTACCATTTCTGCATTTTTCTTATTTGAACCTGTACCCCTTGAAATCTCCTTTTCATCTATATTAATCGTTATAGTAAATCTTAAAGGTTTATTGTTGATTGCAGCGAGGTTAAAATCAATTTTTTTATTATGCTTTTGACAAAATTCTATTAATCTACTTTTATAATTAGTTTCTGTACAAGCTAAAATATCTAATTGGACATAATTATCAATTAGTTTTTTTATGCATTTATAGCTTATATCATATCCCCTATCTAAGTAAATAGCACCTATCAAAGCTTCTAGTGCGTTTCCTAAAAGAGATTCTTTTCTACTAGAAAAATACGTTTTAAAATCGCTACTACAATTTATATATTTATCTATACCTATTTTACTGGCAAGATCGTTAAGAAAGTTCCTATTAACTATACGGGCTCGTAATTCAGTTAAAAAACCTTCTGATTTATAAGGATACTTTCTAAATAGTAAGTCTGTAATTATACAATTTAAAATAGCATCACCCAGAAACTCTAATCTTTCATTAGAGTTTTTTATAGTACCTTTTATAGTTCTGGATTTAGATTTATGCCTAATTGCTAACTTATATAACTCTATATTGTTAGGTTTTATATTAAAAATATCTTTAAGGAAAAAAACTAAAGGCAAAGAAGTCTTATGCTTCCTAAATACATTATTGAATAACTTATTTGAAATTAATTTTGAAATACTCAATTTCACTTAAAATTTTGCTTAATATAAACTTATATAAAAATTAACGTACAGCGCCAATTAATAGATCTTGTTAGACTATTTAGCCAAGCTTTTTTAACACTACACATGTATTATGGCCTCCAAAACCAAATGTATTCGATATCGCAGCTCGCATTTTATCACGTTTTTGAGCTTTGTTGAAAGTAAAGTTAAGTTTATTGTCTATACTTTCGTCATCGGTAAAATGATTAATAGTAGGAGGAATTATGCCTTCTAACAATGCTTTTATAGACGCTATAGCTTCTATAGCGCCAGAGGCCCCTAATAGATGCCCAAGCATAGATTTGGTAGAGCTTAGGTTAATATTATAAGCATATTCTTTAAAAACCTCTTGTATTGCTTTAACTTCAATCCCGTCTCCTATTGGTGTAGATGTTCCGTGTAAATTGATATAGTCAATGTCTTGAATACCTAAATTTGCATCTGCAAGGGCATTCTTTATTACTAATTGGGCACCTAAACCATCTGGGTGCGGAGCTGTTAAATGGTAAGCATCAGAGCTAATACCGCCACCTGCTACTTCAGCATATATTTTAGCACCTCTTTTAATAGCATGCTCATATTCTTCCAAAATCAATGCTCCAGCACCTTCGCCCATAACGAACCCGTCTCTATCTTTATCAAAAGGACGCGATGCTGTTAAAGGGTCGTCGTTTCTAGTGGATAAAGCTTGTAATGAATTAAAACTACCAACACCTATCTCGTTTACAGATGCTTCAGAGCCCCCAGCTATTATTATATCCGCTTTACCTAATCGTATATAGTTTAGAGCATCTATAATAGCATGGTTACTAGATGCGCATGCCGACATAGTTAAAAAACTGATCCCATGTATACCATAGCGCATGGTTATTAAACCAGGTGCTATACTAGCAATAAGCTTAGGAATAGTAAGAGGAACAAATCTGGGCGTACCATCTCCATTTGCAAAATTGACACTTTGGCTAAAAAATGTATTAGTACCACCTATACCAGAGCCCCATATAACGCCAATACGCTCTAAATCTATGTCATCTTGATCCTCTATGATTTTGCCATCTTTTTTTTTGTAAAGTATATCCAATAAACCTGCATCTTGCAAGGCTTCATCAGATGCAATTACTGCATACTGAGAAAATAGATCCATACGGTTCATATCCTTCCTGTCAATAAACCTGGGTATATCCAGGTTTTTAACTTCACATGCAAATCTGGTTTTAAATTTAGAAGCATCGAATCTAGTGATAGGCCCAGCTCCACTTTTGCCACTTATTAACGAGTTCCAAAAGTCTGGAACATTATTACCAATGGGAGTTAAAGCCCCCATTCCTGTTACAACAACACGCTTTAAAGACATTTAAATAAGAGTATCTAAAGATCTATTTTAAGAAAAAGTAATAGGGCATTATAACTTATACTAGCTATAAGGCCCATACTTTATAAAAATCAAAGGAAATACCAAGCCGGTTAAACAACCGGCTCATAGAAGAAAGTAGTAAATAAATAACTCTATTTATCTTTCTTAGATAATACATTGCTTAGATATTCCACCGATTCTTTCACGGTACTTATCTTTTCTGCATCTTCATCTGGTATTTGTATACCAAATTTATTTTCAAGCTCCATAACAAGCTCTACCATATCTAAAGAATCTGCACCTAAATCTTTAATAAATGATGATTCTGGAGTAACAGCATTCCTGTCCTTGCTTAATTTTTCGCAAACTACATCTATCACTTTCTCTTGAATTTCTTCCTTATTCATATAGCAAACTCTATTTTAAATTAATTAATTAGTTTATATAAAAATACAATTAAAATGTTTCTTTTAATAATTGATCCCATGTCTACAAATAAAAATAAAAAATGAAACTATTCAAAATTTATAATGAAATTAACTTTATACTAATCCTTTTTTATAGATGTATTCAGCTATTTGGACAGCATTACCAGCTGCGCCTTTCATTAGATTATCTGCAACTATCCATAAATTTACGCTATTTTTCTGAGACTCATCGTATCTTAACCTTCCGACAAAAACATCATTGCTACCAACATGATATTTGGGCATTGGGTATAGTGTATTTTTAGTATTGTCTATAATTTTTAAGCCTGAAAAATTTTCTAAAGTTTTTTTTATGTCATTTAAATTTACCTTTTTAGAAAATTCTATGTTCACAGATTCGGAATGACCACTTAGAACCGGAACTCTTACAGCAGTAACTGTTAATTTTATAGAATAATCGTCTAATATCTTTTGTGTTTCGTTAATAACTTTCATTTCCTCTTTTGTATAAAGATTATCCAAAAATATATCTATGTGAGGTATGACATTGAGATCTATATCAAAACTATAAGCTTTATCTAATGTACTATGCTGCGTATTACGCTCACCCTTAAGCTGTTCTATTCCTTTTTGCCCACTCCCACTTACTGCCTGGTAGGTAGATACCACAACCCTTTTGATTTTATAAATATCGTGTAACGGTTTTAATACCATTACTAATTGAATAGTCGAACAATTAGGATTAGCTATTATTTTGTCCTCTTTTGTTAAAGAACTACCATTTATTTCAGGTACTATTAATCGTACATCTGGGTGCATTCGCCAAGCTGACGAATTATCTATAACTACTGTACCTTTTTTAGCAAACTCTCCTGCTTTTTTTAATGAAATATCAGCACCAGCCGAAAACAGAGCTATATCTGGCGCTAAAGCTATAGCGCTATCTATATCTTGAATATTATAGTTTTCTTCTTTAAACAATACCTTTTGTCCTAAGCTTTTTTTAGAGGCAACCGGTATAATTTCGTTAATAGGCAACTGTGATTCAGCAAGTAGCTCTATCATTTTAGATCCTACTAAGCCAGTTGCCCCGACAACGGCAATTTTCATAGATAATTTATTTTTTTAATTTTTATTAATTTTAATAATATTAGAAAATTATTTATTTTATGAGTTTAAATTTATTTTATAAATCAATAAACTCTAGTTATAAAAGAGGGTGCTTAAATATTATATTCTTTTTATACGTATTTTCTGCTTTATAATAACTGCATCAATAACAAATGAAGCAGCGGCACAAGATACTAATACAATAATAAAAGATGGCTTTGATGATGGAGATTTTACAAAAAATCCAGAGTGGTTCGGTAGCCCTCATGATTGGATTATAAATGATGAATTAAAACTACAGAGTACAAAAAAAGAAGTTCCAGGGTCAAGTTATATTACAACTCAGCTCCCTTTAGCTAACGTATACACATGGAGTTTCAACGTATCTATAGATACAAGACCAACTACTGGTAATAACGCAAAAATATATTTAATCTCATCTACAAAGGATCTTAACAATTCTCCTGCGGGCTACTATGTAGATATAAGCTCATCGGATGCCATATCGCTTAGAAAACGTTCTAAAGATGGTGGTAAAGCATCTACTATATTGACTATAACTACAGATTTAAAAAATGGCATTAATAAAGAGATAAATGTTGAATACAATAGCAGAATGGAATGGGTTATAAAAATAAAAAATGATGACTCAGATTTATTGCAAACCAGCGAACCTGATACAGAGTTTGTGAAAGGAGAATATTTTGGTTTTCTTGTAACATATACAAAAACAAATAGCAATAAATTTTCATTCAATTCTGTTTCTATAGAATATAAAAACACACCTATTGTTACTCCTGAGCCTCCGGATACTCCAGACAATGATGCTAAACCTATATATAAATATAATGACCTTATAATTAACGAAATTTTATTTAATCCGAACCCGGATGGAGTGCCATTTATTGAAATTTATAATAAATCTAAAGCAGATATAAATCTTAAATATTTAAAAATTGCAACTTTGAAAGACAATGGGGATATAAAATATGCAAAAAATATATCAAAGACGGATTTAATATTGTCCCCTAATAATTATTTAGCATTGACTAAGTCAAAGGAGATACTAATGGGAGAATATTATTGTCAGGATCCAAATAAAATATTTGAATTAAGCTTGCCAACAATTACTGTTACAAGCGGTATTATAGCAATAATGCAGGATGATAATATACTTGATCGGGTTAGCTATAATGAAACAATGCACTTCTCTATGTTAAATAATTTTAAAGGCATCTCTTTAGAGCGTATTAATTTTAATGCCCCCAGTCAAGAACCAAGTAGCTTTCATAGTGCTTCAATGACGACAGGTTTTGCTACACCTGGCTATAAAAACTCACAATTTATAGATAACGGTGACCATAATATAACCAGCAATTTTAAATTATCTTCTAAAATAATAGAACCAGGCGTTAATGGAACTAACAATGTATTAGAGATAAGCTACGATATGGACTCACACGATTACCTGGCAAATATCAATATATTTGATCATCAGGGAAGATTAATAAAAATTATATGTAACAATCAGCTACTAGGATCTTCCGGAAGCTATTTTTGGGATAGCTTAGACGAGAACAATCAACAAGTTAAACAAGGATTATATATTATTAAGACTCAGATATTTAATACAAAAGGGCACATTAAAAACAAAAACTATACTGTTGTTGTTGCATACAGATAAAACACTTTCTAATTATGAATTTTGATGAATTTTTAAGTAATAAAAAAATTTCATATTATACTTTGAAGCGAGACAATCCAAGACTTTACAACACTTTAGAGTATGAGTATAATTACCTAGGCAGATTTAATTTTGATTTTAACAAAAAATATTTGTTTAATAAAATTAGGTTATTGTATCCATTAGAATAATTAACAACTAAAGGTTTATACAATAAAATAACTTAAAATGTTAGTAACTTAATATTACGCTTAGCAATATTGCATATATGACAGTTATGATTGTATATTTATGGAATATATGTAGCTTTAATTACTGCTAAATAACTTTATTAATAAAACAATTAGAAATTATATAATAAAAATTTTCATGAAAACTACTAAAATAACAGGCATAACATACTTTATTGGGATATTGTTTTTAGGCGCGCAATTGTCACTAAGTGCCCAGGTACACCCGGATCAATTAAAAAAGCTTGAAGGCCAATGGATTGTACTGCAAAAACATACAAGCAAGCATAGAGGCGAACATAAAGTAGAAACTGAATCAACAAACTATTCTGCAGCAGGATCTGATAAACTTATATATAATTTTGCATCGCCAAACAAACTTACTATAACTGAAATCGAAAATAAAAACGGCAAAGAAGAAACAGATATAGATCATTATGAGATAAAAAAACTTGACAACAATCTACTAGAAGTCGTTAAACTTGATGATGATGATCTAGTTAAAGAGGTTATGAAAGCCACTTGGACAATAAATAACAAAGACAACCTGGTATTAACCTTTAAGAGGAAAAAAACATTTAGTAAAACCGTACGTACCAGGGTATTAACTTTAACAAGAGACAATAAGAATCAAACACGCTAAACATTTGTAAATAATCGGTTAATGAAGGAGATAGAACAAAGGACTATAAAAGAACAAGAGCAAATACGTAGAGAGTCTTTAGCAAGGCTGCAAAGCCTTGGCCTGGATCCATATAAGCATCTAGAGTTTCATGTAAATACAACTATAGAAGAAGTAATTACGAAATGTAAAGATGATCCTATGGCTTGCACAGATATATCCATTGCCGGAAGAGTAATGCAAAAGCGTATCATGGGCAATGCAGCTTTTATAGAGTTGCAAGATTCTACGGGGCGCTTACAACTATACATCAGTAAAAATGATCTTTCTAAAGAAGGCGATATCGAACTATATCAAGAAGTTTTCAAAAAACTTCTTGATATAGGGGATATAATAGGAATAAAAGGATTCTCCTTTTTAACAAAAACCGGGCAATTAACTGCACATGTAAAAAACTTACAAATATTAAGCAAAGCCCTTAGACCTTTCCCTGTAGTCAAAATAGATAATCAGGGCTTAGCCCATGATGCTTTTAATGAACCGGAAGCGCGTCATAGGATGCGATATGTTGATTATACTGTAAATCCGGATAGAAAAAAGATAGTTAAAATAAGAGCTCAGCTTTTAACTGCATTAAGAACATTTTTTAATTCCTATAACTGGATAGAAATAGACACGCCTATTTTGCAACCAATACACGGAGGAGCTGCAGCAAGGCCTTTTCAAACATTCCATAACGATCTAGGTATTAATCTATTTTTACGTATAGCAAACGAACTTTATCTAAAAAGGATGATAGTAGCTGGTTTTGATGGAGTATACGAAATAGGAAAGATGTTCCGAAACGAAGGAATAGATAAAACTCATAACCCTGAATTTACATCAGTAGAACTTTATGTTGCCTACCATGACTACATATGGATGATGGAAATTGTAGAAAAATTATTAGAATATATAACGTTACATATACATAAAACATCTGTAGTCACCATAAATGGTAAACAAATAGATTTTAAAGGTCCGTATAAAAAAATTAGTATGTTAGATGCTATAAAGCAATATACTGATATAGATGTATCCAACCTAACAACACCAGAGCTCCAAACAGTTTGTAAAAAATTAAAAATCGAAATAGATACCAGGTATAGCAGCGCAAAATTAATAGATTTAATTTTTAGTAAATATGTGGAACCGCATCTAATAGAACCCACGTTTATAATTGATCATCCTATAGAAACTACACCTTTAGCAAAAAAACATAGAGATAACGCAAAACTGGCTGAAAGATTTGAGCTTTTTATTAACAAAAAAGAAATAGCTAATGCATATTCTGAATTAAATGATCCTATAGACCAACGCGAAAGGTTCATGCAACAAGCAGAATTAAACGCAAAAGGTGATGATGAAGCTATGCAACTTGATGAAGATTTTATAAAAGCACTTGAATATGGAATGCCTCCTACTGCAGGTTTGGGTATAGGCATAGATAGGCTTCTTATGCTCATGACAGACGAAGAAAGCATACAAGAAGTATTATTATTCCCACAAATGCGCCCTAAAAAATAAAAGCTATTTTATTTTATTAATAATATTGTACTAAATGAGTATAAAGCTAGAAGAATCGTGGCTTAATATTTTAAGAGACGAGTTTAGTAAAGATTATATGCTCAAACTTAAAGACTTCCTTATACAGGAAAAAGCATCTGGGCATATTGTATATCCTAAAAGTAGTAATATTTTTAAAGCTTTTGAACTTACACCAGTTAACAAAGCTAAGGTTGTAATATTAGGCCAGGACCCTTATCATCAACCAAATCAGGCTCATGGTCTTTGCTTTTCTGTTAATAAGTCTATCGCTATTCCCCCATCGCTTAAAAATATATATAAAGAATTAGAATCAGATATTAATTTTATACCACCAGAGCATGGTTTTTTAGAAAATTGGGCTAAGGAAGGTGTGCTTATGCTCAATACTATATTAACTGTAAGGCACAATAAGCCTGCATCACACGCGAATAAAGGCTGGGAAATTTTTACCAACGAAGCTATAAAAAAATTATCTGCACTGAGTGACAAACTTGTCTTTTTACTCTGGGGCAATTATGCAAATCAAAAAATCCCTTTAATTGACTGTACAAAACACCATATATTAACTTCTGCGCATCCTTCTCCATTTTCTGCACATAAAGGGTTTTTAGGATGTAAACATTTTTCTAAAGCAAATACACTACTATTTAAACATAATGTCGAGCCTATAAATTGGCAATCTATTTCATATTAACCCACTTTTTTTTAGATTTGGTCTAAACGAACTTAGTTAATTTAATTACTAAACTATATGGATTCAGATAAAATACCAGGAATCAAGTTTAATCCATCGCTTTCAGAAGTTAATCAATCTATTAAAACTGCTAAGGGAACTAGTAAAATAAAAAAAATTCTTTCTTTTTTAGGCCCTGCCTACTTGATAAGTGTAGGATATATGGATCCAGGCAATTGGGCTACAGATATAGCAGGAGGTAGTCAATTTGGATACCAGCTCATTTGGGTACTACTGCTATCTAATGTAATGGCTTTAGTTCTACAAAGTTTAAGTAGTCGCCTTGGTTTGGTAAAAGGTTTAGATTTAGCACAAATATCACGGCTTACATATCCAAAAATAATTAATATACCATTATATATATTAGCAGAAATAGCTATTGCAGCTTGTGATTTAGCAGAGATTATTGGTATGGCAATAGGACTTCAACTTTTGTTTGACCTACCTTTAATATACGGCATTTTAATAACTGCCCTAGATACCTTCGTAATATTATTGTTGATGAACAGAGGGATCCGCTTAATGGAGATGTTCATAATATCTATGGTCTTTATAATAGGAGCTTCATTTATTATCAATTTATTTATAGTTTCCCCTAGTGTACCAGATATTCTGCAAGGATTTAAGCCAACTATGCTAAGCAACCAGTCATTATATATAGCGATAGGAATTATTGGGGCAACCGTAATGCCTCATAATTTATACTTGCACTCATCTTTAGTACAAACACGAAAGTTCGATAGAACAACTAATGGCATACGCTCGGCTATCAAGTATAATTTTCTAGATACTACAATTGCACTTAACTTAGCTTTTTTTGTTAATGCTGCTATATTAATCCTAGCTGCCGCAGCTTTTCATAAAAATGGTTTTTATGAGATAGCTGAAATTCAGGATGCCTATAAACTATTGAATTCGTTGTTTGGTTCTCTTGCACCTATATTATTTGCAGTAGCATTAATAGTATCTGGTCAGAGCTCGACAATAACAGGCACATTAGCGGGCCAAATAGTTATGGAAGGATACTTAAACCTAAGGATTAGGCCTTGGCTAAGGCGCTTAATAACCAGATCGATCGCTATAGCTCCAGCTCTTATAGCAATAATTTATTTTGGTGATTCTTCTTTAGGAAAACTATTGATATTAAGCCAAGTTGTACTAAGCTTACAATTAGGATTCGCCATAATACCATTAATACATTTCTGCAGCAATAAATTGCAGATGAAAGATTTTGCTATTGGCTTAAAAACTAAAATTGCTGCTTGGCTAATAGCTTTTATAATAATAGTATTGAATATAAAACTTGTTATAGAAGAAATTCAAAATTGGATAACTGCATCAAATCCTAATATATTTTTAGCTTCCAGCATTATTATAGTCTGTATGTTAATTACAGGATTATTAGCATATATTATCTTTAGTCCATTTGTCAAATCTATAATACCCTCAAGAGCCCTTCTTACTCCCCATACGTCTAAATTAGCTAATAATTTTACACTTGGTAAAAATTTATCTTATAATAAAATTGCTGTAACTGTAGATTTCTCTATTATGGATACTACCACCTTACAACACGCTATAAGTCTAGGGGGCAAGAACTCCTCGTACTTACTTATCCATATAGTTGAAACGGCCCCGGCCAGATATATAAAATCAGAAATTTTTGACTACGAAACTATTTCTGACAAAGCTACTCTAACCACTTACGTAGATTATATCAAGAGTCAGGGGTATAAATGCGATTACAAAATAGGTTATGGCAACCTTATATCGGATATTAAAACCATTATAGAAGAAGAAAAAGCAAATCTGTTAATAATGGGAGCGCACGGACACAAGTTAGTAAAAGATATGTTGTTGGGGTCAACGATAGATTCATTGCGCCATAAGTTAAATATTCCTATTTTAATTGTAACAAAGAGAAATGAGTAATCAAGTATATATAAAAAACCGTAAAGCCCGGTTTAACTACGAAATTTTAGAAAAATATACTGCCGGTATACAACTAAAAGGCACTGAAATAAAATCTATAAGAGGCAATAAAGCATCTATTGCAGAAGCTTTTTGTCTGTTCGTAGGTAATTTTTTAAAAATACGTAATATGTATATAGCAGAGTACGAACATGGATCCTACTATAATCATGAGGCCAAAAGAGATAGAGTTTTACTTATTACCAAAAAAGAATATAAAAAATTGAATAAAAGCCTTGAGCAAAAAGGACTAACTATAGTCCCTCTGGATTTATTTATTAGCAACAAAGGATTAGCGAAAATTAATATTGGCCTGGCTAAAGGCAAAAAAGAATTTGATAAAAGAGAAACTATAAAAGCAAGAGATATGAAAATGGAATTAAACAGGAGTATGAAAAATAAGAGGTAATATAAAAAATTAATTTTTTATATTACCTCTTATAGAAGCATAAATGCTTTATATTACTTAGCTGTGTCTTCGTGCATATCGTCAGAATTTTTAGGCATATCGTGATTTTGATGATCGCCTGTCATATCATCAGAAGGTACAGTTACTGACGGAGCTGTTTCAGTACTTGGTTTATTAGGATTTGTGCATTGCTCACATGATACAAACAATAAAGAACCCAATGATAGGATAAATAATGCAATTAGATTTTTCATAAACAATAAAATTTATTAATTAGTTTAAAATATTGGTAATTTCAAATACAATATAACTTAAATTACCAAACAAATTTAATAAAACAATAACAAAGCTATACCATTACTAATGAAATTGAATTATTAATTGATCTATAAGTTCAATATTATAACCCAGTATGTAATTATAAAAGTATATGTCGCAAATTCAAAACCCATTTCTTGACCCAAATAAGACTAACCTAAACATAAAAGACAAAGAAGCAGAAAAAGTTCTAAGGCCTAAGAATTTTAACGACTTTACCGGACAAAATCAAATTATAGAAAATCTTAAAATTTTTGTTGCTGCAACAAAACTACGAAACGAAAGTTTAGACCATATATTATTGCACGGCCCCCCGGGATTAGGCAAAACAACATTGTCGCATATAATCGCAAATGAACTTCAGGTTAATATTAAAACTACAACAGGGCCCATACTAGACAAACCCGGTGATTTAGCAGGGTTATTAACAAGCTTAAACACTGGTGACGTACTATTTATAGACGAAATCCATAGATTAAACCCTATAATAGAAGAATATTTGTACTCAGCTATGGAGGATTTTAAGCTTGATATAATTGTAGACTCCGGACCTAATGCACAAACCCTACAAATAGCTCTGAATCCTTTTACATTAATAGGAGCTACAACCAGATCTGGACTGTTAACTGCTCCTTTGAGGTCTCGTTTTGGTATTAATGCTCGTTTAGAATACTATGACAAATCATTACTGATAAAAATAGTTAAGCGATCTTCCAGCTTGCTTAAGACAGAAATTAGTAATGAAGCTGCAGCGGAGATAGCTTGCAGGAGCCGAGGGACCCCACGTATCGCTAATATATTGCTTAGACGTACCAGAGACTTTGCTCAAGTAAAAACAAATAACATAATAAATATCGATATAACTAAAATAGCATTGACAGCCCTTAATATCGATGCTAATGGTTTGGACGAAATGGATAATAAAATATTAAAGACTATTATATTAAATTTCAAAGGTGGTCCTGTTGGTATAAAAACTATATCAACATCGGTAGGTGAAGACGAAGAGACCATTGAAGAAGTTTACGAACCATATTTAATAAAAGAAGGCTATATAGTACGGACTCAAAGAGGAAGAGAGGCAACTGAAAAAGCTTATAAGCACTTGAATATAGACAATAACAATAAGCAATTAACCATAAGCTAGCTTATTTAATAAGACATGATTAATTAGCAATAAACATAAAAGTATAATCCACCATGTTATTCTTATGTTATGGACTTTGCCATAAGTATCACTGATTCGTAGAATTTAAATACTACTATTTTATAATGGACGAGATCTGGGATATACCATATTGGTTCTTCGAATATCCAATCCTGATAGCCTGGTAGGAATATCTATAATTGCTTCATTGTCTCTTCTTTTGTATAGTGCACGATTCTGTCCTATAAGAATCTCTACTAAGTGATTGCCTGGAGCAGTGCTACCAATGGGTAATAGATGATTTCCATAGGAGGGGTAAATCATAATAGATTCATAATCAAACGCAAAATCATCGTTATAGACCGGGTCTGTATTCATATATTCATTATCGAATGATTGTAAAAAATCTTGGTCGTTATTATACTCTCCCTTGATATAATCGATAGTAGTAGTATCTACCTTTAAAAATGTATCGCGGCAAGGTCTTTGATGCTCGTGGATAAAACCCAAGGCATGGCCTGATTGCCATATAATGTAGGTTTAACAGAATCTATAAGATAAACTTCTGCAGCTCTTACAGAATCTGGTGGACTCCAAGATAATAACTAACTTCCAGAATATCTTCTTTGATTTGCTCTGCAATAATATTAATAATCCCTTAGTGATACGAATCAACAAAAAGGGTTCCCTTGATTTGGATATTGGTTTTATCGGCCCATTTGTTTATAGTGCTTCTTATACGATTTATAGGTAATATCATTAGCTGTTTGAACTAAAGATTGTTTTGGTAGTTAATATCTTTTTTACAAAATATTGCAACTAATAATACAAAATGTATTATTATAATTTTAACATATTTTTTTCATACTTAAAAAAGAATAATATTTAAAGCTTAGAGTTAAGCGTGCAAATTTGCGCACTTAACTCTAAGCTTAATTTTGCTGCATGTTCGCAGTAATATAGTTACGAATTTAGTATATTATTTAACAGCGCGAGGCTGTAATGCGGGATATACCCTATTAGTTCTTTGGATGTCCAATATTGATAGGGTAGAAATATCATCTATTATTCCTCCGTTATCTAATCTTACAAACATAGGATTATTCCTTCTTATAAGAAACGTCCTTAAAGGGTTCCCTGGTGCCTCATTGCCGAAAGGAATCGGCCGACCTCCATAAGATTCGTAGATCATAATAGAGTTATAGTCAAACCTAAAGTCATCGTTATGTACGGGATCAAAAGCTAAAATACTGCTCCGCAACCTTGTAGTAAGATAAGGAAAATGAGCATCAATAATATGAAAAATAGCAGTATCTATGATTAAATACTCATTACGACACGGCCTTTGGTGTTCATGTGAAAATCCTATAGCATGGCCTAATTCATGTATAATAACATGTTGACCTACACTGGCCCCAAGGTGCATAGCGCCCCAATCCGGATGATTATTAGCTCCCGGGCTAGTCCAAGCTTCTACAGGGTCCGGATCCAAAACAATTTCTGTAACTCCGGGCTCTCGTGGTTGAAAAGGGTATATGGCAATCTCTATATTAGTGTTGCTTGTCCATTCATGAATTGCATTGAATATCATTTGCTGTTTTTGTATATTAAAATCGGGGCTAATGGAAATTTTGACTCTATTATTTGGCCATAATATAGCATTCCTTACTATATTAAAGCCTGTATCTATTAGCGGTGGCAGATTATCCGGCGGTTGCATTGGATTAACGCTTGCAAATCTGCTATTTTGATATTTCTCCTTTAAACTATCTATTTCTTTTAAAATATCTCCATCAATTTTATTGTACGTTTTTATTGGCGTAATTTTTTCTTTACGAATAGCAATATCTCCATTATATATAAGCCAGTTTGTATCAGTATTAGATTCTTTAAAAAGCGCTACTTGGCCACCCGATTTGGTTATACCCAAAATATATTGCCCGGACAAACTCTTTTTATTTAAGATTAATGGATTATTTTGGTATTGAATATCCTTTTTGCAAGATGCTAAAAGAATAATTAGTCCTGTATATATTAAAATTTTTTTTGTGTAATTATATTTCTGTATCATAAATTAAAAATGCAGGAAGCCCCGGACCCTCAACGTCCGGGTAGAAGTGCGCCCGCTTTCGCATTTTCTTTTTGTATAATTAAAGTTTACAGTCACATATACCCCTTGTTTGTTCGTCATGAAGCATAGGATAGACTCTCCTAACTTTTATTGAATCAATGAATGACAAATTAGATACTTTTTCTATTGGTTCGTTACTCGCATTTGTATACAAAGGTTCTTTATATATTCTTAAATAATCATCTATAACTGGATTGTTTGAATAAGATGAGTTTATCATTATAGATTCATGGTCAAATGCAATGTCATCGCTTTGTACTAATACAGTGTCTAAGCTGGCTTTAATGAAGCTTTTATACGTAGGCCCAAATTCCTTTTCAATTAGATCAAGAGCCGACTGCTTTAAAATAAGAGAAAGATCACGTCTTGGACGTTGTTCTTCGTTAACAAAGCCTAGTATATGTCCTATGTTATGTGCAATGTCTGATATACTACACTGCTCGCTAATATATGCAACGCCTCTATTTGCAGCCAATTCCCCTAATGTAGAAACACATTCTTTGAAAAGGGTCTGTGATGGCTGTATTCTGGTTGTACCATCCATAAACGGAGCAATCCCTTCCAAAGTGATATACCAGTTTATATGGTCCCTTGATGCTTCCATCCACATATAAATGGCAGCAAATATTTCCTTTATTCGTTTGACAGAAAATTTATTACTTATCTGAATAAAAACATCATTGCAAGCCCATGTTGAAGCTCCTTCCCATATACAAACAGGTTCGCCATAAGAAATAACCTTTGTCGCATTTTTTTTAATAACAAACTTATTGTTTTTATGTTTTTCAATAATGTTGTGCAGATCGTCCCAATCAATTTCTTTATGAGATTGGTATTTTTTAATAGTTTCAATTTGACTTTTAGGCAATATGATATCATTGCCTAAAGAAACATAGTTATGGTCTGTATCGAAATCTTTAAAAAGTTGGACTTCTCCATTTGTTTTATTTATTGCCAGAGAATATGCCGAAGATTCATTTTGTGTCGTATTTGAATATTTTGTAGCATCTAAAGGAACATCTCTTTTGCATGATGAAACAATAAATATTAAAATTATAGAAGTAACAAGGAGCTTTAAATTAATTTGTTGCATAATTTAATTTTGCTTCTAGTTCACTAATTTTCTTGTTTTGCTCGTCTAAACGACTGTTAAATTCTTTGTTGAGTTTGATGATATATAAAGTCTGTTCTTCAACAGTTTTTAGGAGTCCTGCATTCATTTCGTTAACGTCGTAAGAGTTCTGATTGCTTTCAATAGCTTTTACAGATGGAAAATTAGGCAAATGATGATTTGTATTTATGAAATTTTCCAAGTCGCTTAAATTCATTAGCTTATAATTTTTTGCAAATACGTAATCCGGCCAGCATTTAGGGTTAGCTGACATAATAATATTTTTTACTTTGAGCTCTCCATTAACACTAGTATTACCATTTACTGTAAGCATTGCGCTTAAGGATTCACCTCCTTTTGTTCCTATTCCAATATGCCCTGTACTGTCAATAACCATTCTTATAATCCCGGCAGTCCAAAAAGTAAAACCCCATTTTGGGCCGCCCCATTCATGGGCAAGTCTATTGCTAGCTATCCGCTCTCCGGATGACGCTCCTCCAAAACGTAAACCTTGGCCCCATCCCTCAGAATCATTATCAGGATTAACGATTATTACATTGTTAGAATAAGATCTCGTTACAGGGTTGTTTTTTACTTGAGCTGACGTAGTCTTAGATATTATTGTAAATATTGCAACCATGGCCAAACAAAATGGTAATTTTTTTTTCATCATTAATAAATTATAATTAATATTATTGTTATTTAATTTTTTCAAAAATACTATTTTTTTACAAAAAATTTACACAATTACATGTTTTTTTTACCATACAGCCATTAGTTTCAACATACATATCTTTTTATCCGCATAGGTAGTATTAATTTATATATAATGTCTTAAATATTTGTTACATTATAAATATTTAGAAGCCATAGTGTAATGACATCGGTTGAAGGTGTATAAAACAAAGATTCTGCAGATAGTAATTGCTTTTATAGTGTTTTATGTGTATTGTTCGATTTTGATATTTTCAAGGCTAAAGATTTTTTTAAATGCGAACTCTTGCCTATAAAGAACGATATATGCAGGTATAATTGATGGCTTTTTCAAAAACATGTAGCCTATTATTTCTTTAGCTGGTATTTCTTGAATCTGCTTAAATACAATTTTAGCCAAAAAGGCTTGATAGGTTGTAATGGATATATGATTTTTTAAATGTATGTATTAAAAAAATGCGATAATAAATTAATTGGTATTGAGAAAAGTTATAATTAACAACCATCCATTTGTAATATGAATGTTTCTAGGAAAATAAAAATTAACCATTTAATTTTCCAAAAGTTTAAATGGTGCCCAGGACAAGACTCGAACTTGCACGATTTTTCAACCACTACCCCCTCAAAGTAGCGCGTATACCAATTTCGCCACCTGGGCAAAAATCAAAAACTATTCGCAATTTAATAAACAAAGGATTAACTTTATAGATTAAATAATTTAAAAAACAATAAAAATAAGATATTACAGTCTTTTAAAATATGAATAGCTCAAGAATATTAAATAAGGATTCAAAAATATTAGTACAGGGATTTACTGGTAAAGAAGGAACTTTCCATGCTGAACAAATGATAGCTTATGGCAGCAAAGTAGTTGGCGGTGTAACGCCTGGAAAAGGTGGCAGTACCCACTTAAATCTTCCTGTTTTTAATACTATGGAAGAAGCTGTTAAAGCAACAAAAGCTGATGTTTCTGTTATTTTCGTTCCTCCTTTTGCGGCGGCAGACTCTATAATGGAGGCAGCTGACGCTGAAATAAAATTAATAGTGTGTATTACTGAAGGTATCCCTACAGACGATATGATAAAAGTTAAAGCATATCTTAAGAACAAACCTCAAAGCAGATTAATAGGCCCTAATTGTCCTGGTATTATTACAGCTGATGAATCAAAAGTAGGTATTATGCCAGGGTCAATATTTAAAAAAGGGAATGTAGGTATAGTATCCAGATCCGGGACCCTTACTTATGAAGCAGTAGATCAAATAACTAAAGAAGGCTTAGGCCAAAGCATAGCTATAGGTATAGGAGGAGATCCTATTATTGGAACAACTACAAAAGAGGCTGTAGAAATATTAGCTAATGATCCTGAAACAAAGGCTATAATAGTTATAGGTGAAATCGGCGGCCAAATGGAAGTTGAAGCAGCCAGATGGATAAAAGATAATTATAAAAAACCAGTGGTAGGTTTTATTGCCGGGCAAACAGCGCCTGCAGGACGGAGAATGGGACATGCCGGAGCCATCATAGGTGGTGCTGACGATACAGCAGCAGCAAAAATGAAGATCATGCAAGAATGCGGTATAACTGTTGTAGAGTCTCCAGCTGATATAGGCAAAACTATGGCATCTCTATTAAAAAAATAAAAACATAACCTATTTATGCTAACCTTTATATTATACTTGTATACTTCAATGTATATTAAAAAACAAGCAAAAAAAATGTATTCATCTATGGATAATGTAGACTAGCATTTTATATTTTAATGAAAAAAATAGTAGTAGCTATAACCGGAGCTTCAGGAGTAATTTATGCTAAATTACTATTAAACCAGTTACTTAGTATAAGAGAGCAAATTGAATCTATAGGTATAATATTATCGGAGAATGCGAAAATAGTGTTAAAACAAGAAAATATTAACATTGATGACATACTTAAGGATACAAAAGTAAAACTATACGCTAACAACGATTACTATGCTCCTTTTGCTTCGGGTTCTTCTAAAAATTGGCATATGGCTATAGTGCCTTCAACTATGGGCACTTTAGCTAAAATAGCTGCAGGCATATCGACAGATCTAATAACCAGAGCTGCAGATGTAATGCTTAAAGAAAAACGACGCCTAATATTAGTTCCAAGAGAAATGCCATTTAATCTTATTCAACTGCGGAATATGGTTTCAATAACTGAATCTGGCGGTATCATTTCAGTAGCATGTCCTTCATTTTATAATACTAATAATAAAACTATTGATGATTTAGCTTTAACCGTTAGTACTAAAGTTATAGATTTACTAGGATTAGACATAAAGCATTATAGATGGCAGGAATAATATATTAAATATAAAATTTTCATTCGTATCCATTTATAATAAATTTATTAACTTAGTCCCACTTACTTGTATAAATATATAATGATGACACCGATGAAAAAAATTGCCCATATATTTATCTACATACTAGCATGCTTAAGTATACCTATTATTTCGGTTAAGGCTCAACACCCAAAAACATATACTATCAAACAGGGCGATACATATTATTCTATAGCAAGAGCATTAAAAATAGATCCAAACAAATTAATAGAAACTAATAAATCTAAAGCTCTCTTTCCAGGAGGTATTTTAGAGATACCCTCAGCATCCTTGAAAGAAGATGTATTGATTACACACACTGTAAAAAGCAAGGAAACTTTATTTAAAATCGCAAAAAGTTATAATACTACAATAGGAGATATAAAGGATATTAATCATATACCGAATAACACAATTAAAGTCGGCCAAGTGTTAAAAATCAAGTATGGTTCAGCTTCAAATAATAGAGCCCAAAATATAAATGATAAAGAGGCAGTTAGTAATATAGATAATACCCATGGTAATGATATAACTAAGACTAATGTTCAAGATACTATTAACATTCAACGAAATATTACTACCATAAAAACGGATACTAATACCATTAAACTGGCAAATATAAGGGATCAAAATTCTGTTTTACAACATACTCCTAGTAATACTGATAACAGAAATAAAAACGATGCAAATACATCAGATATAGCTAAATCTACAACTAATAATTTGGGTAAAAATTCAAACAAAATAACTGATGCATCTGGTTTGAATAATCCTTATAAACCTCAAAATAATAGTAGTTCGAAGGGTATAGTGCAACAACAAGGTGTTGGAACCTGGCTAAAGGATGAAGATCTAAATTTTTCCAAAAGCGTAGCTTTACACAATCAAGCTCCTATAGGAACTATTGTTAAAGTTACTAATCCAATGAATAGACGCTCTATTTATGCAAAGATCATCGGAAAATTTACTGAAAATGATAGTAATAAAGGTGCTATAATAATTATCTCACAATCAGCAGCGACGTTATTAGGTGTACTCGACAACCGCTTTAGGATTAATATAGAATATACAGGCAATTAAATTTTTATTGAAATTGTTTAACCAAAGACAAGAACATTTCCAGAGATTCTTTTCGTTCTTTTGTTAAATCATACTGTATGTTTTTATATAGATACTCCTTTACATCTATATTTGAATATTTATTTTGTACAACGCTGATACACTCATTCTTATTCTCTATACCGTATGCTAGAGCTTTGTTTAAGATTTTTTCGTGCTGCTCAGGTATCTGCTTATTTGCTAGCCATACTGCAAAAACAAAAGGTTTCCCTGTTAGTTTTTGCCACTCTTGTGATAGATCGTACTTATAGGGTAATTTTTCGCTAACAGTAAAGTTTTTATCGCCTATTAAAACTTTAGCATCGTAGCAACTAGTCGTCTGCTCACTAATATATTCTATTTCTAGTTTGTTTTTTGAAGACAATATTATTTTAGCTAGCATATTAGATGTCCGCGATTCATTATCAAATAACAAACTTTGAATCTTATCTATAGGCTTTTTACTATGTATATATACAGATTTAACTTCACCATTTGATCCTATACAATAGTCGCCTATTATCCTATAATAAGGCATACTTAACAACGTAACAACTGACACTAAGGCTACATCTACTGTATTTGATAATAGCTTGTCCGAGCACCCGCTAGGTGTATCTTCAAGAATATCAAAATAATCATCTATATTTTTATCATTCTTTAAACCATATACAAATGGTAACGAATTAGTATAATTGATTACTGCTAGTTTAAGTTTAGACATATTGACTATTCGTTGATATTAAAAATTTGTATCAATTTAAGTATTTTATCTGTCAGTTTAATGCACATTAAACCTAAGTATAAAGCTACAAATAATTAATATTTACAGTCTTTAATACATATATACTTTAGCGCCACCAACATAATGTATAATTGTATACTATAAAATACTAATATACTCATCTATAATAAATTTCTTATGTATATAGTATTTTAACTTACGATTGCCTGTTTTATTTTAATTTTCAAAATCTATATTAGATAATGGTTGGCTATAATTATAGAATTTTGTGGGCTTATAGTAGAGATTAGGAGATTTTATCTATTAAATATTTTGTAGTAAAAAACGTGGTATCTACTCAGAACTTTATTCAATATTTTGATTAACTACCTGCTAATTACATTGTAGCCATATGATTTTAACTTTTCGTATAAATCATGTTTATTTGTATCCATAGTTAGCGTTATTGTTTTGTCTGAATTATCAGTTTCAAGGGATATAATAGTAGTTCCTTTAAGGATAAAATCTGTGCGGCTATCAATTCCTATATGGACATGCGATATATCTCGATCATAGATAGTAATTGTTTTTATATTATTTTTTTCTATAGTAGTGTATTCATTTTGTATAGGATAAAGCCTATATTTTATAGAAACATTATCGACATTAACTGTTAATTCTAGCATATTAACAAAAATAAAAATGGCTATACCTATAACTGTAAATACTAATAAAGAGACACTATATTTATTAATAGTTAAGCCATTCTTAACTACTTTATTTATCCACTTATATATAAAATATATTATTAAAATAGCTAATATAATTTGTACTAATGCACTCAAAGTATTATATAGCGACCACCAGATACCAAATTTTGATTTAGAAATCATTATAAATAAACTTTAAATTATTAATAATTTTTAGATATAGATACAACCACTTTTTCAAAAAAGATATTATTTTGATCATTAAAAAAACCAGGAGATTGTCTTAGTAAAAATGTGTTAACTGCAGCTACAAAATCTACTGCTATTACTACATGCATAAATATGCCGGCTACTTTGTTTATTAAAAAACCTCTACCTTGTTCATTAGAATCGATATTAGAGATTTATAAATAACTTGCCAAATCATTTATAAATCTATCTTGGCCATCTTTAGAATTAATATTATAATTTTCTGCGTTTTGTTTAGCAAATTTTTCTATAGATTTTAATAGGCCTCCATACTTATTAGATAATCTTAATGTATTTATAAGTGCATTACGGCCTTCATTAAGAGTTTGCTTTATCGCATATAATTGTTTTGAATATACTGCTTCCTGTAATTTACCAAAGTAATCCGGATAATTATTTTTTATTTCCTGGATAATATAATCATTAAAAATTTTCCTTGCTCGTAATTCTTTAGGTGTTAGCTTGCTTAATTCTTCTACAACTTGGACGTACTCCGGTATTTTTTTATCTATATTTTTGCCCTCTATTAAAACTATTTGCTGAAACAATGCTTCACCTGTTAACTTTTGGGCGTTTAAAGTTTTTAATTCTTGTCTATTACATGACAATAACACACATATATATATCAGGAATAATATAGTAAAGCGAATACGTTTTATTAAGCACACATTCATATTGATATGTTTTATTAAATAATAGATGTACTAATTTAGTTATTATTTTGATCAAAACAACAACTAAATTAGTACATCTATTGGGATTTATTTAGTTTAATACATTACATTAATAACCATATCATTTTTTAATTAAAATTTAATATTTATGTCTTTTAATATAGTGTCACAAAACAACGTTTAATTGCGATACTGCGCTTATTTTTAAGGGCATATTTTCATAAATTCATTTATGAAGCTTTTAACAACCAGGGGTAAGTTATAATCTCTACCAGATGGAAAAGTGACCCATGCTGGCACATGACATCCCTCAGTTTGTATATTTAGGTCGCGGGCCTATATTAACCTTGAACAAATGGGAAGCAGTGCCTGGGTTGTAAGTGGTATACTCCCATCAATTTTGTAAGCTTTAAGTGCTTAAAGGTTTCCGAGCCAGTAGAGATTATGGCATAACAGCAGTTAAAACGACAGGTGCGTCATAATTTAAAAAATTAAAGATATTTAGAACCTTTCTATAGTCCATATGGCGGTCGTACCCGACTTAACACAATAGCTATCAAAGTTTCCATGCTCTTTGAAATATTTTTCCTCTTCAGAATTTTTGTACAATCTTTTTCCTATAGCAAATGTGCCGCGTCCACTGGATCTCAACTCTAGCATGTGACCACTATATCTGTTTACCATTACGCCTTGAAAATGCTCTATTACCCCTTGAGAGTTAAATTTTTTTGGACCTATCAAATCCCATTCTTGATTGGAATCGCCATTGACCACCCATATAACTGCATTCATTGATCCGTCATTCATATAGTTTCTCCAATCAAGATCCAATGCTCGTTGTCTTTCCCAAAAACCCTTGTTTTGAGACCAAAATTTAACAAACCCATTATTAAGATATTCCATTGTCCAGGCAAGATCCGGGTTATTATAGTAAACCTCATTAACCCATACCCTTGCCATATTATCATTACTCGACGGGAAAATATAATTATGTTTACCGTTTACCGCTCTACGATTACAATTATCAATGAAGTAGTTTTTAAATGTAGGATAACTGCTAGCAAGCGATTTATTTTCATTCTGAGAGTTTGCAGTGGTTAATGGTTTTTCTTTACTACAACTTATTACAATGGTTAAAAATAGTATAGTTAATAGTAGTAACTTTTTCACAACATATATGTTTTTGTTGATTAATAATATAAGCAAAAATATTACTATTTGGTTAAAAATAAAACAACCGGAATACTTTTTGTATGTATAGGCTTCCGGTTCATGCTTAAAGCGTGTTTCAACATTGTTCGTAATATTATTAATATAATTATACATGTATTTATGCTAGTACGGTATAGTTTTGTTTGCTTTTAACTTATAAGCCCTCCTAACTTGTTAGTAAAGCTCGAAGAGTTCCAAGTTGTAATATGATATCGCCTCCTACTTTTAGGATTTAGGCCGTATTCTGCGCTAGACGGGCGCAACTAAGAGCAGATTTGCCCAAAGGAGATACTTTTTCCATTATCTGGTTTTACAGGCTTTAAGTCCTTAAATACTTTTTTATCTGCTCTAAATCGATCTTGTAATTGTAGTAATGTAATACGTTTTGGCCCCAACTCCGATAACTTCTTTTAAGCATCTGGTTTTACCTTATGGGACTCTTGAATCTGCTTGTTTTGCATCATAACCGACACCATTACAAACGGGCTTAATTTGTTAGTGATTGCTGCAGCATCTACTGCTGAGACATTCTGATTCAATCTATCCCCTAAGACAGAGCTCGTTTCCTCGGTTATGTTTTTATGAATTTGGTTTTCGTGGTTTTTGATCCAATCAATCACCCGGGCCCTCTATAAGATCGCTAAATACCATAGATAAAAACTATCGTATTGCATACATAAGATATAGAAAAGCAATACAGACATACAATAAGAGAACCATTAACATTAATAAACATATGAAAATACAAGCCAACTAAATTACATTTCCATGCCCATACTTTCTAGATGTTTAAGGGCGGCATTTAATTATTTTATTATAGAGTGTTATTTATTGCCGGAACAAACCTTAAGTAAATTGACAGATAACTTTAGCCATACACTTTTATAAAAAAAGGCAATCACAACAATTAAAGAATATACAACAAGCGATAAGATTCTGAATAATCAATAACGCAAATATAAAAAGAGGAATATATTAAAGGTAGACATTAATAATAGAAAAATACCGGAACCGGTATCCTAAAGAAAATAAGATTAACTTATAATTTTATGGAGTATAGAAAATATACCTACAGAACAAAATTAGCGTACAAACATCTAGACTTATTATCTACACCAAAATAACACTATCATAGATTAGGTGTGGACCTTAAAATGTAATATAGGATTAGCTATCAATGTATTTCTAAATCAAGCGTAGAAAAGGAAAATAAAAATTGGAAAGGGAATATAAAAAGATAAGCGAATAGCTAAAGGAAGTCTGTTAGGATCTAAAGAAAAAAATAAAAAAGGCGCCAGCCTACTCTCCCACGTATAACCGCAGTACCATAGGCATAGCAAGGCTTAACTTCTTTGTTCGGAATGGAAAAAGGTGTGTCCCTTGCCCATAAGGCACCATATTTTAAATAAAATTAGACATTGTAACAAGAGAAAGAATAAGAAGAAATTATTAGAGAACTACGGGCAATTAGTACTACTTGGCTTTGACGTTTCCGCCTTTACACCTATAGCCTATCAACGTGATCGTCTATCACAGCCCTTAAAAAGATAACTCATCTTGTGGAGAGCTTCGCGCTTAGATGCTTTCAGCGCTTATCTACAATTAGCATAGCTACTCAGCACTGCACTTGGCAACACAACTGATGCACTAGAGGCTAACTCAACCTGGTCCTCTCGTACTAAGGTCGAGACCACTCAATTATCTAACGCCCACAACAGATAGGGACCGAACTGTCTCACGACGTTCTGAACCCAGCTCGCGTGCCACTTTAATGGGCGAACAGCCCAACCCTTGGGACCTTCTCCAGCCCCAGGATGTGACGAGCCGACATCGAGGTGCCAAACCTCCCCGTCGATAAGAGCTCTTGGGGGAGATCAGCCTGTTATCCCCAGAGTACCTTTTATCCTTTGAGCGATGGCCTTTCCATGCAGAACCACCGGATCACTTTATCCTGCTTTCGCACCTGCTCGGCTTGTAGGCCTCACAGTCAAGCGTGCTTATGCTAATACACTCTTCATACGATTACCGACCGTATTGAGCACACCTTTGAGAGCCTCCGTTACTTTTTAGGAGGCGACCACCCCAGTCAAACTACCCACCAAACACTGTCCTTGCATTGTAGCAAGTTAGAGGTATCATGTGCAAAGGGTGGTATTTCAAGGTCGACTCCACACAAGCTAGCGCCTATGCTTCATAGTCTCCCACCTATCCTACACATCGCAGACAACATCACAATGTTAAGCTATAGTAAAGGTTCATGGGGTCTTTCCGTCCCGTTGCGGGTAATCGGCGTCTTCACCGATACCTCAATTTCACCGAGCTCATTGCCGAGACAGCGCCCAGATCGTTACACCATTCGTGCAGGTCGGAACTTACCCGACAAGGAATTTCGCTACCTTAGGACCGTTATAGTTACGGCCGCCGTTTACCGGGGCTTCAATTCAATGCTTTGCCTAAAAGACTAACATCTCCTCTTAACCTTCCGGCACCGGGCAGGTGTCAGGCCTTATACTTCAACTTACGTTTTTGCAAAGCCCTGTGTTTTTGATAAACAGTCGCCTGGGCCTCTTCTCTGTGGCTTTCCTCCCTAAGGAGGTTAAGCGCCCCTTCTCCCGAAGTTACAGGGCCATTTTGCCGAGTTCCTTAGCAATGAATCACTCGAGCGCCTTAGGATATTCTCCTCAGCTACCTGTGTTGGTTTTGGTACGGCTTACTATAGCATATGTTTAGAAGCTTTTCTTGACAGCCCTTCTTACCATTATCAGCTCATCCGAAGATTTGCTGTACTATCGTGTTTCCCCACATCCTACGGATTTGCCTGTAAGACATTTAGGTACGCACTTCAACGAACTATTCCGTCAGTTCGCAGGTAATACATCACTGTGTCCCTCCATCACTCCTATAGCAAGTATCGGAATATTAACCGATTCTCCATCGACTATGCCTTTCGGCTGCGCCTTAGGTACCGACTAACCCTGAAACGATTATCGTTGTCCAGGAAACCTTAGCTTTACGGCGAATAGGTTTCTCACCTATTTTATCGTTACTCATGCCTACATTTTCTTTTCTATACACTCCAGCATACCTCACGATACACCTTCGATGCGTATAGAATGCTCTCCTACCATCTATTACTTAACGTAATGATCCATATCTTCGGTAAAGTGCTTTATGCCCGAGTATTATCCGCGCTCGTTTGCTCGACTAGTGAGCTGTTACGCACTCTTTAAATGAATGGCTGCTTCCAAGCCCACATCCTAGCTGTCTTTGCAAACAAACTTCGTTTGATCAACTTAGCACTTATTTAGGGACCTTAGATGATGGTCCGGGTTCTTTCCCTCTCGTCATAGGACCTTAGCACCCTATGGCTCACTCCCAAGGTATAATATAACTGCCATTCGGAGTTTAACTGGAGTTGGTAGGTTTTGACACCCCCGCCTCCAACTAGTGCTCTACCTGCAGTATATCACCTTGAGGCTGTTCCTAAAAACATTTCGGAGAGTACGAGCTATTTCCCAGTTTGATTGGCCTTTCACCCCTATCCTCAGTTCATCCGAATGCTTTTCAACGCATACCGGTTCGGACCTCCGCGCTATGTTACTAGCGTTTCATCCTGACCAAGGATAGATCACTAGGTTTCGCGTCTAACTCCACTGACTATGGCGCCCTGTTAAGACTCGCTTTCGCTACGGCTGCAGATTTTAAATCCTTAACCTTGCCAGTGAAGATTAACTCGTAGGCTCATTATGCAAAAGGCACGCCGTCACAGCTTACGCTGCTCCGACCGCTTGTAGGCACAGGGTTTCAGGTTCTATTTCACTCCCCTATTCGGGGTTCTTTTCACCTTTCCCTCACGGTACTAGTTCACTATCGGTCTCTTTGTAGTATTTAGCCTTACCGGTATGGTGCCGGCAGATTCACTCAAGGCGTCTCCAACCCCGAGCTACTCAGGTGCTACCTAAATTGATACAATTGTACATGTACAGGGCTTTCACCTTCTATGGCCATATTTTCCAATATGTTCTATTTTTGTGTACCTATTTTTGTGGTAGTCCTTCAACCCCAAGATCGCCTAAACAATCCTGGTTTGGGCTATTTCGCATTCGCTCGCCACTACTAACGAAATCACTATTGTTTTCTCTTCCTCCGCTTACTTAGATGTTTCAGTTCGGCGGGTTCGCTTCCTATTTGTATAGGATGTCAGATATAAGATCTGACGGGTTGCCCCATTCGGAGATCTGCGGGTCAATTCGTATTTGCCAATCACCGCAGCTTTTCGCAGCTTATCACGTCCTTCATCGCCTCAAAGAGCCTAGGCATCCCCCCTGTGCCCTTATTTGTTCTCTTTTATGAAATTGGGTATCTTCTTACCCCTTCTCTTATTATATGTCAATGATCGCAGTTTAACTTTTGTTAAACCTATTTTTTATTACACTTTTATCGTATTCGATTTGTGTATTTTTTGTTCCTCTTTTAATGTTTCGAGATTGCGAAGTTATGTATTTTTCTTTAATTTTTAAAGCTTTTTGCTTTTTTTCTCATTATTTTTTCTTTTTTTCTTTTCGACCCTTCCGAGACTATTTCTAAGCCTTTTTTTAACCGTCTTTTTCTACTGGTTTTGTTTAGAAGTGTCTGTTTTTTTAAGGAGTTTTTTGTTGGGATGGTTGGAAGGGTTGCTGCTTGGCAGGGTAGAGCCTTTATCGTCTTTTTTGTTTTTAATGGAATTTGTGTGTGATGTCGTTTGTGGTATTTATAAGTTGGATTATGAATTTTCGAGTGTGCTGGTTGAAGTTGTGGTTTGTAGAGTGTAGAGGTGTTTTATTGAGTTTTGATTGTCATGTGATGTTTGCAAGGTGTGTTTTTTGTAGCCAGAGCGGTAGGTTCCTGGATTTTAGGTTTGACGTTATGATTTTTTTCTAGTTTTTATGTATTGGATCCTGTAGTTGTTATAGATGTTGGTTTGGAGAGTTTAAGGTGTTGTTATAGGTTTTTGGTTTTTGTGGAGAATATCGGATTCGAACCGATGACCTCCTGCTTGCAAAACAGGCGCTCTAGCCAACTGAGCTAATCCCCCTTATATTTTCGCCCTTGGGCAATTATGTAGTCCTGAGCAGATTTGAACTGCTGACCCCTACATTATCAGTGTAGTGCTCTAACCAACTGAGCTACAGGACTGTTGTCCTTTTGAGTTATTAAATAAATTAGGTTATATTAAGCATTAAGATAAGGCAGTAAAAACATAAATTGATATGTATCAAGTTACTATTACTTTCTCGAATTAATTGAATATTTTACTTACAAGTATTTCTTAGCTCGTCGTGGTCATCAATTTTGGGATAAACTATGTTTATTCTCCTTACATCTTCTGCCGATAATTCAGTATTTTCATAGATCCATGGGTCGCCAAATTTACTAGTTATTGCAGGCGTCACTAATGAAGCTAATAAGTTTCTAATCCAAGGATCTGAACTAAAAGAAGGTGTCATCATTATAGAATATCTATCAAATTTGGGATCGTCTTTAATTACTCTCTGCGCTTGCAATGAAAACTTTAAGTTATTTGCAACTTTCTGTGTTGCAAATTGTATTAATGAATCTATGGCATTTTGATGTATATTTATATATTGAGAGCTTTTAGGTCTTACGTTTTCATCAACATATCCTAATACATGCCCAAGCTGATGTACTATATCTGTAATCCCACAATTATCAGTAAAATAAACTAATCCTTGATTATTAGGGCGTGCTCCAATAGTAGCAGCACAAAGTTTACCGTGATATTGACCGGCGTAGTATTTTATAACCGTAGCTCCATCCGGAACCTTTTGGCCGTCTTTAACCGTTATCACGTGAAACTCAAGGTTCGGGTTAGCCTTTTTCCACACAGCTATCCCGTTTAGTATAGCGTCTTCTAAACCATAAGACATATCGCTAATATTTAGGGCTAAAAATACCATATTGCACTGCCAGGTATTGGCTCCGGCAAATATGCATACAGGGTCAGTTTTTGGATTCCTGGTTTGTTTATTAACATCTATTTTAAATTCATTATGCTTATGCAACCTCGATAATTCTTCTATTTCAATAGAATCTTCATGTTTAACGTTAGAGTATTTTTTAATAATTTTTACATCGTTCGTATTTATTAAATTGTGGCCATTATATAGCAGGAAATCTTTATCGTTTGCCAACTCTTTGAATACCCTAACGTCTCCATTGTTTTTGTCTATTCCCAATGTATAATCTGCAGACTCATTTTCTATAATATTATTAGAAGATTTACTACAGGCTGATGTAAATATTACTAGTGCTATAAATGCGAGCTTATTTATTTTCATGGATTTTATTTTTGTATGTTTATAAATTAGTCTAGGTTGTTATATTAGTTATTAATCTCAACACAGGTAGGTTATGGCTACAAGTGTTCGTTTACGGTATATCTATCAGTTGTAAGAGGGTATACTGTGTTCACTTTTTTTATATCCAAGTCAGATATCATTTTATCCGGATCTGTAATTTCCGGATCTTGACACAACTCGTTTGAGTCCTTAGTGAGGAAAACCGGAGCATTATACCGCATTAATATTTCTCTTGCCTCGAGAGGGTAATATGAAGGATACATCGTGATAGATTTATGATCAAAAGGCGCCAGAGTAGTGTTATCACTGTATACATCATATTTTTGAATATATGAAGGTATCATCATTTGATAATAATCTCCGGTTGGATCTGCAGTACCTGCAAGATTGTTAAAATCTAATACACTACTGTCCTGATTGTAGAATCCGGGTAATACCTCCATCAAAGCAGTTCTCTGAAATGTAATATAATTATCGCGTGATGGTCTCTGGTGCTCATGTATAAAACCAAAAGTATGAGCGAATTCGTGCACCACAGCTGATAATTCCATGTGTTCAGATAACACGATCGCTCCCGGTATTCCTAACTCAGTTCCCACGGTCGCGTAGGCAACCTGGTCCGGGCTAAATCTGTATAGGTGTACCGCTACTTTATAGGTACTGTCGCCTTTTATGTTTGCCTCTTCATAAGTTATAAACTCAAACCCTATATTAGTTTTTTCTCTCCATAATTCTATAGCTTTATAAACTCTGTTTAATAAAGGGGCGGGCATATAGTTATCTATACCTATTCTAACAATACGGTCAGGCCATATACTGACTCCTTTCATTACACATACAAGACTATCATTACTATATGAAGCCGGTAAAATATATTTATTAGTTTCATGTTCATTTATCAGTTTTGCCAGTTCGGTTTTATCTATTGGCTCGTTTTGCTTATATATTTTTATCGGCTCTACCTGGCTTTTATGTATTAGAATATCGCCGCCTTTGGATAAAAAATCATGCGTTATATTTCTGTATAAATTTATTTCTCCATTGGTTTTATTAATACCTAATATAATATTGGTTCCTGTACTGCTTTGCTTCGAACTTGTTTCTGATTGTTTATTGATTATAAGGTCTTTTTTGCAAGATGATTGTGTAAGAAATACGAGCCCTAGCAGAAATACTATAAGTGCTGAGGTGTAAGAGAGATTTTTCGATAGTTTCATAAAAATTTATATGGTTTTGTGTTTTTCCTTGTTTGTTATAATTTCTAGTTTTTGATGCATGGTTTCAATTTTTTCGTTGATTTCTATCAATATATCATAGTGCTTGTTCTTCATACGTTTTTAGTAAATAGGTAATGATACTTGATACGTCTATAGAGTTATTATCGTTTTCTGTTTGTCCGGCAGATGCAAAATTTAGTAAATGCTTAGACTTTCTGGTTTATTGATAATATTATAGTGTATTGTATTAAAAATGATTTTTTAGTTGTCACGACAATCGGATAACTTTTTTGGGTTGAACAGGTATTTTATTTACAGGTACTTCTTAGCTCATCGTCATCAATTTTGGGATAAACTTTATTTATTCTCCTTACATCTTCTGCTGACAATCTAACATTTCTCGTTAAATCTCCCGGTGGTATTTTACTGTATATAGCAGGTTCCTCAAATAGCAGTAATACTCGTTCAAATGGCGCTGAAGCGTAGGGTGATATCATCATTATAGAATGTCTATCAAAAGCCGGATCGTCTTTAATTACCGGCTGCAGACCTAATGAAAACCATAATATATCTGCATGAAGGGCGTCTATCTGTTCGCTTATTGTTGCTATAGCATCATAATTAATATCTATATAGTTAAGACTTTTGGGTCTTACATTTTCATCAACATAGCCTAATACGTGCCCTATATTGTGTGTGACATCTACAATGTCACAATGCTCACTAAAATAAACTATTCCTTCATTGTTAGGATGCGAACCAACGGTAGAAGTACATAATTTATCTTGGAGAGGTAAAAACTTTATAACAGTTGTTCCTGGTGGTACTTCATCACCATCCTCAACCTCTATTATATTAAAAATAAGGTTTTGATTGGCCTGGCTCCACGTATTTATTCCTTCGTTTATATTGTGTCTTAATCCTTTAGGCATATTACTGGTGTTTATAGCTAATGATACCAAATTACACATCCAGGGCCTGGCTCCTTTTTTTATACATAAAGGGTCAGTCTTTGGATTCCGGGTTTGTTTGTTAGCAGCTATTTTAAACTCATTGTCTTGATATAATCTGGATAGTTCTTCTATTTCAGTAGAAGAAGCATTATGTTTAAGATTAGAGTATTTTTTAATAGGTTTAACCTGATTCTTGTGAATTAAATTGTGGCCATTATATAGCAGGAAATCTTTATCTTTTGATATATCTTTAAATATCCTAACGTCTCCATTGTTTTTATCTATACCTAGCGTATAATCCGTAGATTCGCTTGTTGGAGGGTTGTTAGAAGATTTGTTGCAGGCTGACGCAAATATTGCTACTGCTATAAATACGAGTTTATTTATTTGCATAACTTTTGTTATTTTATGTTTAAAAATTAGAACGGGTCTTTATATTGGTTATTAATTTCAGTCCATCTTAAATAGAGCTTATCAGATATTCACTTTGAATATATCTATAAATCGGATCTTAAAGGATATACCATGTTTACTCTTTTTATATCTAATTCAGTGAGCAGCTTATATGGATCTGTAATCTGTGGTTCGGAACATAAACGGTTTGTGAGTTTTTCGCGGTATATTGGAGCGTTGTATTCCATTAATATCTTTCTTACAGGATACATAGAGCCATATGAAGCATAGTTCATGATAGAGTTGCAATCAAAAGGCGCCAGGTTAGTATCATCACTATATACAGGAAGTTTCTTGATCCATGATCTGACTACTATTCTATAATAGAGTCCGCGTGGATTTGCAGTACCTTCAAGATCGTTAATATCTAATCGGCTAGGATCTTCGCTATATAGTATAGGCAATATCCCAATTAAAGCGGGTTCCTGAAATGTCATATAATTATCTCGTGATGGTCTCTGGTGCTCATGTATAAATCCCACAGTATGCCCCAATTCGTGGATTACAGAACTTAACATAACGTCGGATGACAATACGAGCAATCCAGGCTTGCCTAAATTAGTTCCTATAGTAGCATAGGCAGATGTCGTTGTAGATTGACTATCAAATTTCACACACATTTTATAGGTGCTGTCACCCTTTATTATAGCTTCTTCATAAGGTATAACCTCAAATCCTATATTGGTTTGCTCTCTCCATATTTCCATAGCTTTAAAAAGTAGTAACCTCGCTCTATCAGGCAGCAGAGGGTCTATGCCCATTCGAACAATGCCATTAGGCCATATTGAAACTCCTTTGAATATCGCCACATAGTTGTCGGTGTTGTATAAAGACTTTACAATGTATTTATTTGAATTATGTTTAGTTATCAATTTTTTTAATTCAGCATTATCTATGGCTTCTCCTTCCTTATATACTTTTATTGGCTCTACTATGCTTGTAGGGATTAGTATGTCAGTACCTTCTGATAAAAAATCTTCATATTCTGTAGTTTCATAGAGATCTACTACTCCATTGGTTTTATTAATACCTAATATCAGGTCGATCGTTTTAGTGCTTTGCTTCGAACTTGTTTGTAACGGTTTGTCAACTATAAATTCTTTTTTGCAAGATGATTGTATAAGCAATACTGAGATTGACAGCAATACTATAAGTGCCGCAGTATAGGGACTATAATTCGATATCTTCATAGAAATTATTATATATTTTTATTATTACTTATTTAGCAAAATTTCTAGTTTATGCTACAGAGTTTTAACTTTTTTGTTTATCTCTGGTAATTAGCACAGATTAGGATATACATAGGTATTATAATACCTATGTATATATCTTTATTTTTTTTAATTATTAGTTTCTCATTGACAATACAACTTTTATTTGCAAGTAGTTTTTAGATCGTCTTGGTCGTCAATTTTAGGGTAAACTTTATTTATTCGCCTTATATCTCCTGCTTATAATCTGGTATTTTTGGGTATAATTCCGGCACCCGTTCAACTAGTCAATAAAGGTTGTCTAGGATTTTCTAAGAAGTAGCCAATAAGAGGATTAAAAGTATAAGAAGGTGTCATCATTATAGAATATCTATCAAATGGAGGTGTGTTCTCATGAACTTGCATTTCAAAACTTGAAAGCTCTGGCATAACTGCTTCCTTAATTGAAAGCATTTTCTACCAGATCTATAGCGCGTTCATGTATCTCTAAATTATTCCTTACTAACCCTAGCAGAAGCATAATTGCCGCAGTATATAGGCTATTTTTCTATAGTTGCATAAAAAAATTTATATGTTTTATTATTCCTTGTTTATTAAAACATCGAGTTTTTGCTGGATACTTTCAACTTTTTTGTTCATTTCTATAATATATAGAGCTTGTTCCTCAACCGTTTTTAATAAAGAGGTGATAATATTTGATACGCTCATCGAGTTATTATCGTTTTCTATTTGTTTTGCAGATGGAAAATTTGGTAAATGTTTATTTGTATTAACAAATTTTTCTAAACTATGTAAGCTTGCAAGAGTATAATTTTTGTCAAAAACATAGTCTGGCCATTTGTCTAAATTGCTTATTTGAAGGTTAGTAGCCTTAATTGCACCTTTTACTAATAATTTAAATTTTTCAGAATCTTTACCTGTGATTTTGCTGGGATCAACTCCCAGACCAATCTTGCCATTAGTGTCAATAGCCATAGCAAGGCTGCCATTTGCCCAAAAGTTTAGTCCGTTTTGTGGTCCATAGGAACCATTATTGCTACTGGCAATACCGGTTGTTGACTCTGAATAGGACGAGCCTCCAAAAAAGATACCTCCATTGCTATAGCCATCAGAAAGATTATCGGGGTCGATGTGTAGGCGAGCAATCTTAGCAGGTTCGCCAGTCGCTTCTAATGCGCCTTTCACAGTTAGACTTTTATTCATTTGAACCGCACCATTGTTATCTATAAACATTCTTAGTTGGTAATTGGTGATAAAATTTAACCCGTAAGATGGTCCGTATTTAGGATTTGGAGGCCCACTTGTTATTTTTTCTCCTGTTCCAACTGTTTCACCAAAATATAAGGAGTTCCCATTAAGACCATCGTTACTGCGATAAACCAGAAACCAGCCAGAATCATTTCTAGGTTGGATTGCTGAAGGAGTGTTAGTGTTGAGATTTTGAGCCTGTATATTAGAAGTTAGCACTAATAGTAAAGACAATATTTGTAGCGATATAATTTTTCTCATGTTAATAGGTTGATTTTGTGTATGCAAAGTTGCTTTATATGTTATATATAAATTTATTGTGTAATTATTGTCTAATATATAGATATTTTATATATAAAGTATTATCTATAAAGAAATTTTTTATTTATTTTATTGTTACATTGTTATGTTATTATAGTTAAAACTAAATATTAATGGAGTAGGGGTATCTGGCCTTTTAACGATAATTTTTCTAAATTATCGTTAAAAGGCTATTGGATCAATATTTATCTAAGAGTAGATTATTTAGTCGCATGCTAATATATAATGCAATCCAACATATGAGTTTACATATTTTAAATGGATAGCATTTATATGCTAAGTATTAATATGGGTAGGATATAAAATTGAGATAGAAGAATTTTTGATTGGTAATTAAAGATAATATGATAGAAAGATAACATTATAATTAAATATTGAATTTGGCATATATCAATATGATCCTAAGTTGTAGTAATAATGTTACCTATAATAAAATTCGTAGATCAGGATAAATTTACTTTATAGGATTAATTATAATATCTGAGGTATGGAGTTATGAATTAGATATAAGATGTGGAGAGATTGAAAATTTTATCTATTTATGGAAATAGAATCCATATTGATAAGGATATATAATTATTATCTAGAGGATGGTAACTTTAATAGATTTATTATAATAGAATAATTAAGAAAAAATAGAGATAATGTTTATTATCAGGGAAAGGTGTATAAATATTCAAAAACAAATAAGGAACAATAGAACATAGAGCCAGATACTCTAAAAAGGAGGTATTCCAGCCGCACCTTCCGGTACGGCTACCTTGTTACGACTTAACCCCAGTCATTGGTATTATCCTAACACGCTCCTTGCGGTTACATGCTTCAGATACTCCCAACTTCCATGGCTTGACGGGCGGTGTGTACAAGGCCCGGGAACGTATTCACCGCGTCGTTGCTGATACGCGATTACTAGCGAATCCAACTTCACGAAGTCGAGTTGCAGACTTCGATCCGAACTGAGATCGTCTTTCTGAGATTTGCTCCGCCTCACGACATTGCTGCCCTCTGTAACGACCATTGTAGCACGTGTGTAGCCCTGGACGTAAGGGCCATGATGACTTGACATCGTCCCCTCCTTCCTCCTTGCTTACGCAGGCAGTTTGTACTGAGTCCCCGCCTTTACGCGCTGGCAACAGTACATGGGGGTTGCGCTCGTTGCGGGACTTAACCCAACACCTCACGGCACGAGCTGACGACAGCCATGCAGCACCTAGTTTCGTGTCCTTGCGGAAAAAACTGTTTCCAGTCTCATCACTAACTTTCAAGCCCAGGTAAGGTTCCTCGCGTAGCATCGAATTAAACCACATGCTCCTCCGCTTGTGCGGGCCCCCGTCAATTCCTTTGAGTTTCATTCTTGCGAACGTACTCCTCAGGTGGATTACTTATCGCTTTCGCTTGGTCACCGGCTGTGTATCGCCAACAACTAGTAATCATCGTTTAGGGCGTGGACTACCAGGGTATCTAATCCTGTTTGCTCCCCACGCTTTCGTGCCTCAGCGTCAGTTATGGTACTGTAAGCTGCCTTCGCGATCGGTGTTCTGTGACATATCTATGCATTTCACCGCTACTTGTCACATTCCGCCTACACTCACCATACTCTAGCTAATGAGTTTCAAGGGCAGGCCATAAGTTAAGCTTATGTATTTTACCCCTGACTTTATTAGCCGCCTACGCACCCTTTAAACCCAGTAAATCCGGATAACGCTTGGATCCTCCGTATTACCGCGGCTGCTGGCACGGAGTTAGCCGATCCTTATTCTTTGGATACCTTCAGCTCTTTGTCTCGCAAAGAGGTTTATTCTCCATTAAAAGCAGTTTACAACCCTAAGGCCGTCGTCCTGCACGCGGCATGGCTGGTTCAGGCTTGCGCCCATTGACCAATATTCCTTACTGCTGCCTCCCGTAGGAGTCTGGACCGTGTCTCAGTTCCAGTGTGGGGGATCCCCCTCTCAGGGCCCCTACCTATCGTAGCCTTGGTAAGCCGTTACCTTACCAACTAGCTAATAGGATGCATAGCCATCTGGTACCGCCGTAGCTTTGATTATATATCGATGCCGATATATAATGTTATGGCGTATTAGCCAACTTTTCAGTCGGTTATCCCCCTGTACCAGGTAGGTTCTATACTTGTTACTCACCCGTTCGCCACTCTCTAGAAATCATCCGAAAATAATCTCTATACCGTTCGACTTGCATGTATTAGGCCTGCCGCTAGCGTTCATCCTGAGCCAGGATCAAACTCTTCGTTGTGTTTTTTCTGTTAAGTGTTGCCACTTAACTATTTTTTGACCTGTGCTTGTCAGTCTATTGCTCCCTATCTTGTTAATGAACTCCCTAAATCATATTTATGAATTAGGAACTGCAAGTTTAACCCTTTTTTACTCTTTTTCCAAATTTTTTACCCTTTTTTTCTCTTTTTTCTTCTGGAAACGATTCACAATATAAAATGGGGATTATAGGGTATTCGTTTTTTTATAGTATAGCATTTTTTTCAACATAAACTCTATGTAGCCTCTAGTTTTGCACAATCGTTTTTCAAGATAAATAATGGTAGCATCTTCATCTGGATTATAGACTAACTCAGATGGCGACAAACTATTAAATTTTCTCATTAGTTTATATTTAAGTACTTCCCAATCTTGTTCGTCTTTTATTATTTTCATATGTATAACTATATTTAAATATCAATTATATATGTTTTGTATTTCATCTATAACCATCAAACGCTGA
This sequence comes from Candidatus Krakonobacterium acarorum, assembly GCA_050311575.1. Classification (GTDB taxonomy): domain Bacteria; phylum Bacteroidota; class Bacteroidia; order SolTP2; family SolTP2; genus Krakonobacterium; species Krakonobacterium acarorum. The sequence goes on from JBNOKO010000001.1 coordinate 1,240,288, forward strand.
TGCCCGGTTAGCATATTCTTTACTGATATTTGATTATTATTTTTTTCTTCTCCTCCCGGTATTACAACATACTTTATTTTTTCTTTGTTAGCATAGTTAAGTTGTTTTGTTATGCTTCCCAATTCAGGATAGATGAATGCTTTTATATTATTACTATGTAGTTTGTTTAATATGTAAATATAATATTTTAAATCTACGGCATTCAAATTTAGTATTAGAACCCTATCATTGCTTACTATACCTTCAGGGAATTTATTATTAGTTTCTAATATTGAATATATTCTATCTATTCCAAATGATAGCCCCATGCCTGTTATTGATTGTTTAGAGAAAGAGCGAGTTAAATCGTCATATCTACCTCCCCCACATATGCTCCCTATATCAGTATGGTTTAAACATACAGCCTCTACTATTAAGCCTGTGTAGTAGCTTAAACCACGAGCAAGTTTAGTATCTATTTCAATTAGGTTCTGATCAACATTGTTATAGCTAAGGATTTCTAAGACTTTTTCTATTTCGTTTATACCCTGCAATCCCTCTTCTATCTCCATAAGAAGTTTTTTAAGAGCTCCTATTTTCTGGATATTCCCTCTTAGTTGAGATATATTTATCAGACTTAATATAAATTCTTTTTGTTTGTCATTTAAGTTAATGTTGTTTAATTCTGATAATATGCCTTCTATGCCTATTTTATCATATTTATCGAGTATTATCATTAAGTTATCTGAGTAGTCTGGAGCAATTATTTTTAGAGCATATAATATTTTTCTGCTGTTGATTTTGATTATATAATTAGGCATATGCAATGCTTTTAAGCCATTTACGCATATATGTATAACTTCTGCTTCGTTTAGTAGGCTCATTGACCCTGCTATATCTATATCGCATTGGTAAAATTCTCTATATCTGCCTTTTTGCGGCCTATCGGCTCTCCAAACAGGCTGTATTTGATAGCGCTTAAATGGCAGGTTTATATCATTTTGGTGCATAATCAAATAGCGTGCAAATGGAACTGTTAAATCGTAGCGTAAAGCGTTTTTTGTAACTTGTTTAGCAATATCTTTATAGTCAGAGTTTTTTAAAGATTCAACATTAATATTTTTAAGAAAATCGCCTGAATTTAATATTTTAAATATCAATTGTTCTCCATCTGCGCCATATTTTTTAGTTAAGGTTTCTATTGTTTCGAATGTAGGGGTTTGAATTTCTTGAAATCCATTGAGCTGAAATATTCTTTTTAAGGTATTGATTATATAATTACGCTTTTTTAGCTCAATATCTGAAAAATCTCTAACACCTCTTGGCAAACTTGCATTCATATAAGTTTAAATTTTTTCTTTGTCTATTTGTAATATTACTGGACAATGGTCAGAATAATTTACTTCTGGCAGTATATATGAAGATACTAAGGCGCATTGTAAATTTTTAGAGGCTAATATATAATCTATCCTCCAACCTAAATTTTTTTCTTTAGATCTAGATCTAAAGCTCCACCAGGTGTAATTATCGTGATCTTTGTTAAATAACCTAAATGCATCTATAAAGTTATAATTAAAGAAATCATCTAGCCATTTGCGCTCTTTTGGTAAAAATCCAGATGATTTTAGATGACCTTTAGGATTATGAATATCTATTTCTGTATGGCAAATGTTAAAATCCCCAGCTATAATCAGATTTTTGGGGATTGTTGGTGTATTTACAACGTAATTGTAGAAGAAGTCGAGGAATTTATATTTGAATTCTTGGCGAAGTTCGCCACTACTTCCAGACGGCATATATACATTGATAATAGATAGTTTGTCTAAGTCTAAACGCTGTATACGAGCTTCGTCGTCATAAATTGCATTGTCACAACCAGTTATAATAGTGCCATTTATATTTTTAGTTAATATTGCTAGGCCACTATATCCTTTTTTTTTTGCCGGATACCAATATTGGTTTTTATAGCCTATTGTTTTTAATTTATCTATTTCTTCGTGAATGTCAGTACTAGCAGCTCTGGTTTCTTGAAGCAATAATATATCGATATTAGATTGCTGAAGCCAATCTATGAAGCCCTTTTTTACTGCTGATCTTATACCATTAATATTGTAGCTTCCTATTAACACTTATTTAAATAAAATTAAATATTTTGCTAAAATATGTTAATATAAGATTTTTAAGCAAAAGTGTTTGCTCTTGGACATTGTATGGAGGTAGATCCTTTATATTTTCAAAATGAGGCCAACCATCCTCATCCATATGTGTAATCTTGTAATAGCCTTCAGTACTTAGCAATGTGCATAAAGCCACATGCATCACGTCAAGTTTCATATTTTTATTAAATTTAATATCAAACTTTTGTAATTCTTGAAGGCCAATTAAAAACAATATGGATTCAATCTGAGGACTATCTACGTCAAATTGCTCTGAAATATGCTTACAGAGCCTAGACCATTTTACTTCAATCAATATGTTTAAAAGATAAATTTTTTATATTGGGATTAGCACAATTAATTACCAAGACCACATATCTTGTTCTTTATCCAATAGCCCTTCGCTTATACGATCGCTTTCTTTAAGAGCCTTTACATTTTGGCCGCCTGTTTTATCAACTATACGTAAGTTTTCCGGATTAGATTCTTTAACTATATAGCTAGAAAATAATCTCTTAACAAATAAGCCATCGTAGGTTATGTTAGCTACGTCATTATGCTTGTTAGGAACTTTGGAATTAGCAAATACTTTACGTGCCTGTTTAAAGGAAATCCAGAATAAAGGTAGGGAGCCATCGAGAGTCTCTCCTGCTTGTGTTACTATATCTTTTAGCAATGCTATAGCAAGTATTCTAGGTTCCATTAAAGAGCGTTTAGTATCAATAATCCAATCTTCTTCTAACCTTATTTTTTTTACACTATTTGGATCAAATTTATTAACTACTACTGTATCTACTAAATAATCGGGCCTATTAGGGTCTGGAGCATATTGTATTTTCTCTGGGGTACCACCAAGCAATTTTTTTACGTCTTCTATGCTTAGTTTTTTCTTAAATACATCGTCACTACCATCGTCAGGATTCGCATATGCTGTGAGTTCTCCATTTAATACGGCGTTTATTATAACTTGCGCTATGCCCTGCTTAGGGCTACCCATAGCCTTATTCATTTTTTCAGTAAATGGAACCTCCCTCCATATTCTTTTAGAATACATTACATCTGCTTGACGAATTTTAGGGTATTTCATTATCTTGATATTAACTGCATTCTCATCTTTAAATACAGCGTTTAACGGCACTCCGTCTTCATCTACAGGATCAGCGTCTCCTTTTTTGGCATCACCTTGATTATCTTTATTAGCATCTGATGAAGCTATATTTTTATCTTTGTCTGAATTAGTGACATTAGCACTATCAACAGGAGGCCTAGGAGTTGCATTATCGCCTGGTGTGATAACAGCAGCGCCCGCATCACTCGGCGTACCTGGAGCAGCAACCTGATTTGCATTCTCCTGAGCTTGTATATGCGAAAAAGATACTATACAAAAAGCTATTAGTGTTATATAGTTTTTCATTTACTTATAATAAATATTTTTAAAACTTAAATTTAATATAAATTATTTTAAATTCTATAAGCAAATTTAAGCTTTTATTGAATTGATACTGATATACCACTAGGTAGTTTTCTAGTAACTCCGTCAGGGCCTCTGGCTTTTATATCTTCTATGATTATTCTATCGCCAGGAGCTAGATTAGCTAAAGCGCTTTTCATTTCTGGAGTTAAAGAACTACTAGCTGATACGCCTGCAAACGGATCTCGGCCTTTGCGTGTTATATACATATTAAATCCGGTAATTGCGAATTTAACATTTTCAAATTCAAAATTTTCAAGTACAGCAAAAACGCCTTGTTGCACTCTGGCTATTGAACCTCTTATTTTACCTGAACTGACACCAGCAAATTTAGCAATAGGTGGCGGCACTAATTTAACTCTAAATTTCATAGATCCTAATGTTTGTAAAACACCTGAATCGTTTCTGGTAGATACTTTTATTACTGCATCACCCTGTCTTGATACTTTAGCAATGTATTTACCTTTTTGGCCTATTATTGAACCTTGAGAAATGCTGGCAACTATTTTATCAGGCGGTAGTCCTGCAGCTGAAATCGCAATAGGGTTATCAACACCAACATATAATACATTCATAGCTGTTGGAGATATTACAGCACTTGAAGCTGCTACCTGATAAGAACCTTGAAAAGGATATTCTGTTTGGCTGCCTTTGTTTCCCTCAACTGTTATTTTACCATTCCAATTAATTAAACCTTGCTGATTAGGCGTAACTTTATAAGTCGCTTTGCCATCTTTTACTGGTATTTCTTTGCCCCCCACGTAAACTTTCATCGGCATAGTAGAGCTGTAAGCTGTTAAATATATATCCGCTTGATATTCAGTTCCTAACGTTACATATGAGGATTTTGAAACAATATTAGGCGATAATTTATCAAATTTAAAATCAGTGGATCCTATTGCCGACAACTGGTAGTGTGCAAGCGCTAATTGAGAATTTTTAGCATCTGCCTGGAGCTGAGTTAATAATGTAACTGCGGCTGTAACCGGAACGCTCTCAAATCTCCTAACTTCCCATGGATCTTCATGGTTACCATCTTTTATTTCTTGTAATGGCAATCCTATTTGATTAACATCGTTTGGGTCGACTAAAGATAATAACTCTGATCTAAGATTATTTAATTTAACTTTAATTTCGGCTCCCCTGGTTTTACCTGTCTTATCTGGCTCCAATAATATACGCGATGGCGAATCGGTATCATCTCTATCTTTTATATCTTTGGTGTCTTCGTCATACCCATGAGCTGCATCTATGAGCTCTTTTTTTATGCCTTCTATATAATTATTAAAGCTGTCAACTTTGCTAATAGCAGTTTTAGCTTTATCATAATATGGCTGAGTTTTTACTGGATCTTTTGCCATACTAGCTTCAAAGGATTGCATTACTGTTTGTAATGTAGTATGAGTATTTTTCATTGTACTTTCTAATGAAGTCCTCACCGTTTTAAAGGCATTAAGAACTTCACTACTAACATTTAGAGCTAGTAATGCTATTAACACGATATACATCATGTTAATCATCCGCTGCCTAGGAGTTTCATGTCCACCGCCTGCCATATCTTATATAGAATTAATTAATAACTAGTGTTTAATTGATATTATTATTGGTTTTTAGCTATTTCGATTATCATTAATAGCAGATAACATTCTACCGTATACCGCGTTTAACGCACTTAAATTACGATTAAATCTGTTTACTTCTTCCCCCATTTCACGCATTGGTTCAACTGATGCTGATACATTAACCATTATTTGGTCCATGTCGGTGTAAAACTTATTGATAGACTTAAGGTATGCTTCTGATCCATGTAATTCTTGTTCGTAAACTAAATTTAGCGAGCTAACATTTTTAATCAACCTACTAATTTCGTCTTTGTATTCTGTTGCTCCTGATCCAAATTCTGATATTGAAATCAGGTTGTTTGAAGCCATTTTATATGCTTCACCTAACTCGGATACGTTGTAGGTCGCAGAACTAAGCGCTTGATTGAAATCTCTTGCTGACTGCGACATATCTGCCATCTGAGATATATTAGCAACTTTCGATCCAAAATTTTTTAAACCTTCACCTAGTTGTGCTATTGTTTCAGGCTCTATATTTCCGCCAGACATTATCAATTGATCCATAATACCAGATCCGCCGCCAGCTGAGGGCCTGGATACTGCATTCTCATCTCGCTTATCCGGGTCTAACAGTTCCGGATATACAATGCTCCAATCCGGCTCCTCTGCTTGTTTTTGAAAAGCCATTAAAATGAATATTATTGCTTCAAAAGTCATCCCTACTATTAGTAATTCTTTTGCACCTGGTAAGTGCAAAATCTTAAACAAGGCGCCTATAATTACCGGTGCTGCAAAAATAGACGAGAGAAAGTTAAGATTAAATTTTACTTTCTTATTCATAAATAAAAGGAATTATTAGTTTAATATATTGAATTATACTTTAATTTGTTACTTAAAGTGTATACGATTTGGTTTATTGTTTGTTACTTAGGACCTCTACCAATTATAGGTAAAACACACCTAAATCCTATGTATGCTTTGGGATTGTCAATATATTCGTAAGCTCTAACACCATTTTGAAGAAAGTAACCAATGTCTTTCCAAGAGCCACCTCTTATAACTTTTCTTTTATTAGCAAGCGGCACGTTATCACCTTCTATTTCCGTAGTATATGTTGGGTTTAAATCGTTAACCATTACATAAGCACTTTCATCAAATGTCGACGAAGTCCACTCAGAAACGTTACCAGCCATATTAAATAAGCCATAATCATTAGGAAAGTACGATTTAACATGTACAGTATAAAGTCCGCCATCGCTAGCGTAGTCGCCCCGCCCAGGTTTAAAGTTAGCTAATAAACACCCTTTGCTGTTCCTTAAATAAGGACCACCCCAAGGGTATGGAGAGCTATTTAGCCCACCTCTAGCCGCATACTCCCATTGTGATTCTGTAGGTAAAGAAAAAGCACCCCTGGTTCTTACAGGATCAGCTGTTTCAGCTCTGTAGTCATCGTTTATTTTAGTTCTCCAGTGAGCAAATGCTCTGGCTTGGCGCCATGTTACACCTACAACCGGATACTCGTCATAAGCTGGATGAGTAAAATATTGCTCTACCATAGGTTCATTTTGAGCATATGAGAAATCTGCTAACCAAACTAACGTATCCGGATATATCTCTACCTCGTCGCGTCTAATAAAATTGGATCTGGGAACCTTCTGACCTATATTATCTACAGCCTTTTGGTAATCGAACCACTCCATTTTGTATACAAGCTTAGAAGGGTCAACCTCTGTTTTACCAAATAATTTATCGTCACCCTTATAGTATAAAGATTCTGCTTTTTGTATATCAGGACTGGGTTTTTTATCTTCACGCCAGGATTCTGCGTCGAATAAATCACTAAAGCTGCGTTCTCTGTTTACTTTTTCTACCCCACTTTTAGTTTTTTTCATGTACTTACCACCTATAATCTTAGCAGCCAGACCGTCTTGTACCCAATAAACAAATTGTCTGTATTCGTTATTAGTTATTTCAGTTTGATCCATGTAAAAACCGCTAATACTTACATGTTTTTGCCGTGCTACTTGTGAATATGTTATATCTTCGTCGCTTTGACCTAACATAAATGACCCGGCAGGTATATATACCATGCCATATGGGATTTTTAATCTATCATTAAACTTTCTACCTTGGACACCTATAAGTTCACCATTGCTTGGTACTTTCGTACAAGATGAAACCATCGCTATAGCTACAATTAAGCTTAATATTTTAGAGTTTTTGTGTAGATATTTCATTCTTATTAATTAAGGAAAGTTTTTGCGCCTATTTAATATTTTATCTAAACTATATTATTTTAACTATTCGTATTGTTTTGAGCAAAAAGCGTACCATTTAGTAAAAGGCCATTATGGTTTTTGCTTTTATAAAAAGTAAATATAATATTTAAAAATAAACTATTTATGAATTTTTATAAGTTTAAAACAAACTCATGAAAAAAAATAATTAACAATTTAATAAATATTATTTTAATAATATTTATTTATTCTCCTGCCTTAAATATTCTTCTATAGCTTTTGCCATAGAAGGTGTCTTAATAGTTGGTACTTTTATGTCTAAAACTAAGCCAGCTTCTGTTACTGCTTCGTGCGTAGCTTTACCAAAAGCTGCAATTTTTGTACTTTGTTGACTAAAGTTAGGAAAGTTTTTTAATAAAGATCGTACCCCGTAAGGGCTAAATAATACTACTAAATCGTATTGCTTTTCTCCTATACTAGGTATATCGCTGCATACTATTCTATATATTATAGCTTCGTCTACACTAAACCCTGCATTTCTGATATCAACAATTGTTGTTTCTTTATGAAAGTCTGAACATGGGAATAAAAACTTTTCATTTTTATATTTTGATAGTATGCTTTTCAAATTGTCTGTTTCCTTTTTAGGGAAAAAAACTTTTCTCTTGCGGTAGTTAATATACTTTTGTAGATACAGTGCAATTATTCCTGAAGCGCAGAAATACTTGCTATCGTCTGATAATTCATACCTTAGCTCTTCACACAATCTAAAATAGTGATCTATAGCTATTTTACTAGTGAATATTATAGCAGTGTATTCTGCAAGGTTCTTTTTTTCTTTTCTAAATTCTTTACCTGAGACATTTTCAATATGTACTAGAGATTCAAAATCTATATTCAAATCATACTTTTTAGATAATTCTGAATATTGATTGGTAGAATTTTCAAGTTTGGGTTGGGTTATTAGTATGTTTTTTACCTTAGTTTTAGTATTATCCATATGAGTTTAGCGTAATAAATCAATAACTAGGCCGTTGTAATAGCATAAAATTCAATTGTTTTGTAAATTAAAATGATAGGTACCATCTCAAAGATACAAATGTAAATCAACAAATCTATTATAGTAACTTTTGTTTTTAACATAGTATATATCACAATTACAATGTATAACAATAATATACTGATAACAGCCAATATTGTAAAACTTGTACTTATGAAGGTGTATAAAAAATTTGCGCTTAATACTTGCAAACATAGTATAGGCAATAAAATTAATATACTTAGCATATAGGAGTTTAGAGTTATACAAAAATACATATCAAATTTTTCTGCCGATTCGAAAAAAACTGTTATTGTCTTTTGGCACAGCAATCTAAAAATTAAAAATAACATTATGAGCGCGCTTATATATAACCACTGCATTATTAGGTTATTGTTAATACTGCCGCCATAGGCATTAAGAATAGTATTATTGATTAAAAAACCATAAATGAGGCTTAAGACTATACTAAATATTGCATATATGTATATGTTATTTTGCATTAAGCATACCTGCTTTGTTCCTAACAGGTAATGTTTTTTGATTGTATTATATATATAGGATAACTGAGCCGGAAAGAGCATTTTTGATAATACTATAGCCATAAATATTATTGATATACCTATAACTTGCCATGGCGATTTATTAACGCGCTTTGTCCCTTCATCCTTTTTTATGTCTTTAGCAAACCTTTGATCTGTAATGTTTAGTTTAGCAAACGAAGTAATGTTGCAATATGCGGCTAAATAACTACCAGACCTTGCTTTACATTCCAGCAATGGATTTTTAAAACTTCTTATCTCATTGCCAAAATAGCAATTAATAGACAAAGCGGAGTCTATGATATTTAATTTATTTGCCTCTTGGTCTTTAGGCGCAACAACAGTTTTATTGGTCGAATTACCAGTTATTGGAGGATTATCATTATGGATCGTTGATGGATCGTTGTTATCTGTAGAACTATCTGATAAAGGAGTGAAATAATCTCCATCTTCATAGGGTTTGTCTGAAACGCTTGGAGATTCTGTACGATTGTTATCTGGTTGCCGTTTTACTTCCCTGTCTCTAAGCTTACGCTCTTCTTTTGACTTTTCTAATTTATCTTGTTCGTTTTCAGCATCAGAAACCCTATCAGTTTCCCTAACTTTAGGACGTTCTTGATTTACACCTTCTACAGGTTGTGAAATAGATTCTTGTCTATTATCAATTGGTTGGGTTTGCTGATTATTTACAGATGGTTCTTTTGGATCTTTATTCTCAGGAGTGTTGCTATCTTGATGCGGAACTTTATACAATTGTATGCCGTCAATAGCTTTTAGTTCAACATCATCTAAAGTTTTGTCTATAGAATCGTCAACAGCCGGATCAGCATCTATATTATTTATAGAATTTTCTAGATTATTCTCTATATCTTGCCCATTAACTTTGGTGAATATTGAGAAAAACAATATAGTTCCTAATATTAAATATGTGTACTTAAATTTAATAGCGACCAAGGTTTAATTTTATAATTTTTGTAGTACTCTTATAATTACCAAAGATAGTAAATAGTATTTATATGCTTTCTTATAATCACAAAAATGAGGCCAGCCTATATATTCATATTCCATTTTGTAAGTCAGCCTGCTCTTATTGCAATTTTAATTTTAGTACAATGTTGCAATACAAACACCAGGTTGTAAATTCTATAGTCAAAGAAATAATTCAAAAAGCATATCTTTTAACAAATAGTTATGTTAAGACTATATATTTAGGTGGTGGAACACCCTCAATACTAAACGACAATGAAATACATCTAATATTAAATGCTTTATTTAAAAACTATAATATAAATGCTAATGCAGAAATCACATTAGAAGCAAATCCGGAGAATTTAACTATTGAAAAGTTACGATTTATTAAAAGTTTATCTATAAACAGATTGTCTGTAGGAATACAATCATTTTATGATGAAGACTTGAAGTTTATGAACAGATGTCATAGTAGTAACGATGCTATAAAATCTGTAACAAATGCTAAAAAAATAGGCATAGATAATGTAAGTATAGACTTAATTTATGGCTATTTATTGCTTAGTTCGCAAAAATTAAAATCTAACATATTGCTTGCTCAAGATTTGGATGTAAACCATATTTCTACCTATGCTTTAACTATTGAAAATAAAACCCTATTTGCATACCGCACCAATAGGAATAGTGAAAAAATAGTTTCAGACGAAACTTTTTCTAAACATTTTGATATTATGCAATATTATTTAAGCAATAAATTTATACAGTATGAGATATCTAATTGGGCTAAAGATCCTGAGTTTATTTCTAAGCATAATTGTTCGTATTGGTCTTTAAACGATTATATAGGAATCGGACCGTCAGCACATTCTTTTATAAATAATACTCGTAGCTGGAACGAAGCAAATAATCATAATTATATGAACTTAGTAAACAATAATTTGTCTCCGACGGCAGGCAGTGAAGTTTTAAGCCATAAAGATTCCATGAATGAATATATTATGCTAGCTCTGCGTACTAAATGGGGAATCGATTATGATTATTTTGAAGATCGTTTTGGATTAAGTACTTTAATTAAATTAAAAAATGAATCTAATATTTTTAAAAGACAGGGGTTAATGTATGAAGAAAATAATTGTATAAAACTCACCAAAAGTGGTTTAAAAATTTCAAATAGTATTATTTCTGCATTATTTACTTAAGCATTTTTTGTATACTTACGCTATTATCATGTATTAAGTTAAATAATTTTCCTACGAAATCTTCGTCTAAACCTATAGATGAACCCAATTTTTGCCTACGTTTTATAAGTTCTTTGTACCTATCCGGCTGATATATAGGAAGGCTGTTTAGTTTTTTATATTCCCCGACTTTTTTAACTACCTCTACACGTTCAGCAAGTATTTTTAACAGGCTTGTATCGAGTCTATCTATTTGATCTCTAAATTTTAACAGCTCCGGGTCGGTACTTAGCTTTAGATCCAAATAACTAATTTTTAAATTGTAATGATTATAGTTGTTTAAGTCAGTTGCAAGTAAAGTGTGCCCTGTAAATATTCCACTCAATATTAAACTATATAATATATTTTTTTGCTAGCATAATACAGAAACACAATTTTATAAATAATTAACCTGCTTTATTAATAATTAGATTATAAAGATAGATATTTATAAGTTTACCGCTCTTGAAACTAGTATCATTTTATGAAATAGATTTTGTTTCGTTTGATCTTATTTGCCTTTGTATATTAAGACTTTCTTCATGTATAATTTGAAAAATTTTATCTATAAAATCTTCATTAACATTTAATTCTTTAGCTAATTCCAACCGATGCTTCATTAAGCTTTTCCACCTTTCAGGTTGCAGTATGGGCATATTGTGCCTTATTTTATAATCTATAATTTTATTGACAATATCAAAACGCGTTTTAAATATGTTAATTATAGAACGATCTACATCATCTATACTCTCCCTTAAATCTACAATTATAGCATCTTTATCATTGTCTAATACTGATTTATTAGATTCTAGTTTGTCTAATAAACCTTCTAAATACTCTGGAGTTACTTGTTGTTGCTGATCAGTAAGGGCAATTTGAGGATTGATATGACTTTCTACCATTAATCCTGAAACATTGTGGTTTAAAGCCTGATACATTGTTTTAAGAATTAAATTTTGATTACCAGCTATATGACTAGGGTCACAAAAAATCGGAATATCAGGGAAGTATTCTTCCATCTGATCTACTATTTGCCATACAGGCTTATTACGGAATCCTTTGGAATTTAATACTGAAAAACCTCTATGGATAATTCCTATGTTTTTTATACCTGCATTAATAATTCGCTCAACAGCTCCCTGCCATAACGAGAATTCGGGATTAACCGGATTTTTTATTAATATGCTTGCATTAGTATTTTTCAGAGCATCCGCAATACTTTGTATTGCAAATGGATTAGTAGTTGTGCGGGCTCCTATCCATAATAGATCTATACCCGCTTCTAAACACTCTTGAACATGAAATGGGGATGCAACTTCTGTACATACTAACAACCGAGTCTGCTCTTTTACCTGTTTTAACCATGGTAAACCTTTAGAACCTACGCCAGCAAAGCTACCCGGCCTTGTCCTTGGCTTCCATAAGCCTGCCCTAAATATAGTAACTCTGGGATTTTTATTTAATTCAATAGCTGTACTGATAATTTGATTCTGGCTTTCTGCACTACATGGGCCTGCAATTACAGTTAATTGCTTCGATGTTTTAGATTTTGAAAAAATTGCGTCTAACATTTGAAATATTTTATGTGCTATATTTGGTTTTAGTTAGAGGACACCCATCAGGCAATATACAACTCTAAGTTTAATATAATTATACAAAGCACAAAACTAGTGTATTTTAAATAAACATCATGAATCTGTATTACTAATATTTGTATATTATAACCAAGGAATGCTGTTAATTTTGGCTAATTTTCAAGAAATTTGAAGAAAATGGCAAGTTATATAAAATTATTAATCTGATAACTTAAGTGGTTTTTTAAGAAAGATATAATCAACGGAATCAAACCTATTTAGTGATCATATAAGTTAACTTAAAGATATTCAGATTAAAGATTAAGCTAAATTTATCATATATAAATTTAGTTAGTAAGAAATAATGGATATTGTTTCATCCATCCATTTACTTCAGCTTTAATCTTACTAAGGTAATTATCATCTTTACGGTTAATTAACGATTTGTCTATAAGATCAACTATTCTTTCAATATCGCTACTGCCAAGGCCTCTGGTAGTTATAGCTGGAGTCCCCAACCTTATACCTGAAGTTACAAATGGAGTTTGTGCATCAAAAGGTATCATATTTTTATTAATAGTTATGTCTACCTTTCCTAATACTAATTCTGCTTCTTTGCCTGTTATATTTTTATTACTTAAATCTATAACTATTAAATGGTTGTCTGTGCCGCCAGATATAACATGGTATCCTTTGTTAATAAAGCTATCAGCCATTTTAGCAGCGTTATCTTTTATTTTCTTAACGTAAATACTATAAGAATCACCTAATGCCTCGTTAAAAGCTATAGCTTTTGCAGCTATAACGTGTTCAAGTGGTCCACCTTGACATCCAGGGAAAACTGCTCTATCTAATAATACAGACATGGGCAGAATATCGCCTTTATTGTTTTTCAGGCCACGAGGATTTTCAAAATCTTTTTTTATCATTATAACACCTCCTCTTGGGCCTCTAAGGGTCTTATGAGTTGTGCTACTTATAATATGACAATGCTCAGTTGGATCGTTAAGCAACCCTTTTGCTATTAATCCAGCAGGGTGAGAGATATCGGCCATTAAGATGGAGCCTGCTTTATCGGCAATATAACGCATCCTCTTATAATCCCAATCTCTAGAATATGAAGAAGCGCCTGCTATAATCAATTTTGGTTTTTCCGCAATTGCTATAGCTTCCATATTATCATAATCGATCAAATAATCTTTTTTTGATACTTTGTAGGATACAACAGAATATAATTTTCCAGAAAAACTTACAGGTGATCCATGTGTTAAATGTCCTCCATGGGATAAATCAAAGCCCATTATTTTATCGCCAGCATTCAACAATGCTAACATTATAGCTGCATTTGCCTGTGATCCGGAGTGTGGCTGAACGTTGGCCCAGCTAACTTTAAAAAGTTTTTTTAACCTTTCTATAGCTTCTGTTTCTACTTTATCTACAACAGAGCATCCTCCGTAATATCTATTGCCTGGATATCCTTCAGCGTACTTGTTAGTAAGTATAGATCCTTGAGCTTTCATAACGTCTGTACTAACGTAATTCTCGGAGGCTATTAATTCTATACCTTCTGTTTGACGCACTTTCTCCTTATCAATAAGATCAAATATTACATCTGCCATATAGAGATAAAATAAAAATATTTATATAAAAATTAGCTTACAGGGTTCTTTTTTAAAGTTTTATTTATAATTTTCTTTTTAATACGTATTTTACCCGCTTGGTTTCTTATATAGTAAAGTTTTGCCCTGCGCACTTTGCCCAGACTTACTAACTCAATCTTATCTATATTAGGACTGTACAAAGGAAATATTCTTTCTACGCCAACATTATTAGAGATTTTTCTAACGGTAAAAGTTTGTCCCATATCAGAACCTCTGCGTCGTATAACAACCCCTTGAAATATCTGTATACGCTCTTTATTTCCCTCTTTAATTTTATAATGAACCGCTATTGTGTCTCCAGACTGGAAACCAGGAAAAGCTTTCTGAGACATATCTGTCCCGCTAACAAGCTGTATTATACCTTCCATTGTATAAGTTTATTTTCTTATCGTATGTATTAATTAATAAGGCTTTAAAAATACAATATTACGAATTTTTTTGTTTAATACCCGTAACTAATAAAATTAATCCGTATTTATACAAATCTTATATTGTAATTTTGCAATCATAATATAATTACGCACTGGCTCAGCATATATTCTTTCATAATTTTTAGAGATAATATTAACAAAAAGTTATATTTTAGGAACCATTATGACACTTATTTAGACAGTATATATAAAAATAAATATTGATAATAGTGCTATAGGAATTCTATAACATGTTAAAACACTATAATCTTGAATTTTAAATATGAATAATGAAAATATAGTTAGCGGTATAAGACCAACCGGCAAATTACATTTAGGAAATTATTTTGGCGCAGTTAAAAGTTTTGTAGAAATGCAACATCATTTTAACTGTTTTTTCTTTATTGCAGATTATCATGCTTTAACTACTCACCCAGACGCTAGTAATTTAAAAATCTATAGAAAACAAATAGTAGCTGAATATTTAGCTTGTGGCCTGGACCCGGAATTGTGTACAATATATGTGCAATCACAAATTCCAGAAATTTCGGAGCTATACTTATTATTAAATATGAATGCCTATTTAGGAGAGCTTGAAAGATGCACTTCTTTCAAAGATAAGGTCAGAACACAGCCAAATAATGTAAATGCAGGTTTATTAACATATCCGGTATTAATGACAGCAGATATTTTAATACATAAAGGTACAAAAGTTCCTGTTGGTAAAGACCAGGAGCAACATTTAGAAATAGCCAGGGATCTAGCCGATCGCTTTAATAAACTACACAACAATGAATATTTTCCTCTACCACAAGCATTTAATTTTGATAGAGATCTAATAAAAGTGCCCAGCTTAAGCGGTAATGGCAAAATGGGAAAATCTGAGAATGATAAGTATACAATTTTTTTAACAGATTCGCCTGAGATAATTGTAAAAAAAATTAAACAATCACCAACAGATAGTGGGCCAACAGTGCTAAATTCCAGTAAACCTGAAAGCATTAGCGCTCTGTTTGACATCATGAAAGCAGTATCTACTGAAGAAATTCATAATCATTACAACGAACTTTATTTAACTTGTAAAATAAAGTATAAAGATTTAAAGGAACAACTAGCAAAAGATATAATAAATTTCCTAAATCCTATACAGGAAGAAATAGATAAATATCTACATAGCAGCAATGTTATAGATAAAATTATTAAAGAAGGTAAAGAAAAAGCCACAAATAGCGCTAGGGCAACTATTAAAGATGTTAGGTCTATTATAGGGCTTGACTAAGCTTAGTAACATATGCTTTATCGCTTTACAAATAGTTATATAATTATTAAAGAGACTAAATAAACTATACGTTAATAACCTAATTTGTTTTATTATATGGATATATACTTAAAATGTATGGTTAACCAGTCCTAAATACAATAATATTGGTTGCAATGTATACCTTAGCTAATACCTGCAGTTATATAAATCAAATATTTTTGATAAATACAGGTTTATAAATAAATTTATATTTAAATTTATTTAATACTGTTATTACTTCAATAGTAAACATTAATGTTTTTGTAGAATAATATGATCAAAAATATTTTGTAGAAAAAACTTTACCATTATGAAACTAATTCCATCTTTGTTTAAGCAAACATATTTTCAAATAATTGTAGCTTTCTTATTTGCAATCGCAATGAACCATCTAAATATAGGTTTAGGACTTGCTACAATGATTAGCCATCTTTTTGTTAGCGGCTTTAAGATTTTAGCTCTACCCATAGTTTTTTTATCTATTATATCTACTATTACCGGTATCAATAATACTAAGGATCTGAAAGCTCTAAATAAAAAAGTAATTTTTTATTCATTACTTACTACTGTTATAGCTGCTATAGTTGCACTAATACTTTACAAGGTGATTAACCCTGCATATAGTAGCGCTTCTTATAACAATTTAAATATTAATAGTATCAATGATCAAATACATTTGCAAAAAGTACAGTTTACTTATATAGATTATTTTTTGTCTATTATTCCAGAGAACTTTTTTAAGATTTTTCTAGACAATAATATTATCGGTTGCATTATTATAGCTTTTTTAATTAGCTATGCCATAAACAAGTTAGAGCCGGCAAAAAATGTTTTATTACATAACTTATTTTCGTCATTTTTTGATACACTTCTAATCGTAGCCAGGTTTATATTAAGGTTTTTACCCATAGCAATATTTGGGTTTGTCAGGGTATTTTTAGATAGTTTAAAAAATTATTCGCACGCATTAGACAGCATCATATTATTTTTATTATGCGTAGTTATAGCAAATTTAGTGCAGGGAGTTATCGTTTTACCTTTATTCTTGAAGTTTAAAGGTATATCGCCCATGAAAACTTTTAAGGCTGTTTTACCAGCTTTAACACTTGCTTTTTTTTCTAAATCGTCAAGCGCTACGCTACCTACTACATTATCAAATGTGCAAAATAACTTGAAAGTTTCTAAGAAATTATCTTCTTTTACCCTGCCTATGTGTACGACTATAAATATGAATGCCTGTGCAGCGTTTATATTTATATGTATTACTTTCGTCTCTGAACAAAACGGTTATCATTTCAGCTATTTAGAAACAGGCATGTGGTTGATAGTAGCTGTAATAGGAGCTTTCGGTAACGCAGGTGTTCCTATGGGTTGTTATTTTATCGCAACTAGTTATCTAACATCCCTTAGAATGCCATTAGAGCTTATGGGAGTTATTTTACCTGCATACGTTATATTAGATATGCTAGAAACCAGTCTAAATGTTTGGTCAGACATATGTATAACACAGGTTATTAATAAAGAATATCCTATGGAAGACTAACGGGGAATATAACAAAGGTGTAAATATGAATATTTTAGGCAACATCAAATGTTTTATCTGTATTTCCTAAAATATTCATACAAAATGATAAAACTTACAGTAAATAAGTAAGCATAGCGTCATCTAAATATCTAAAATTCATCTTAACCTATTATAAAGATGCCTCAAATCGCTATTGAAAATATGTTTAGAGCAACCTGGATTTACTGATAAATTATTTATTTTATTTTTTAAGGCTTTATCTGGATATTATTGTTTTTAATGATAGAGTTTCCAGACCTTCCATATGCGGCTTTTATCACTTAAATTTTTGAAATTTTTATTTTTACTATATTCTTTTTGTTCTTTAGATCCTTTCCATAACGTACTTGCATAAATATTACGACGATTGTTAGTTACAGATGACGAGGCTTCTAACATTTTGCCTGTCATCCGGTTTATTATAACTCCTTCAAACCCATCCGCCTGACTATACGCCAGAACGTTTCCAGAACCTATAAACTCCCAGTCTTGATTAGGACCATCGTGTGCAGGCCAAATAACAACACGGGCTTCATTATTTCTCCAATCTACGTCTAGTACTCTCCACTTGGTAAACAAGTTACCATCTGTATACCAAAATTTTTTGTATCTGACATCAGGGTACTGTAGATACCAATTTATTGGTCTTCTACCTTTATAAATCAAGTGCACATTAGACATATCCTTAGGCGCTTCAGGAACCATGGATTCTTTTCCTGATTCGTAGTATTGCACGTTATACACGACATGACCATAAGTTCCAGGCTTTTCATTAGGGATTGCCTGGCTAACATTGTAGCTAAATAAACTTATATATAGTATTAACGTAATTAAGAATAGCTTTTTCATATAATAAGATTTTTTAATTATTTAACGTTTTATATCCTTTGATTAAAATCAGCTGGGATTTGGTTCGCCTTTTTCAGTTATATAAAGGTTTTTATTAAGGTGACCCAAGCCAAAACTTCTTATTTCAGCAATTTTTAGCCTTTAGTTCGCTAACGAATCCAGTAGTCCTTCTTGCGACGATAATATGCATCGATTTTCCATAAGCATTTTTTAAGGTGAGAGCTAGATGCTAATAATTCACTCCAATCCCCGTCTTGCTCGAATATCTTTTGCAGCTCGGATCCTTCCCATTTTTTTGACACAAAAACATCTATAATGCCAGATTTACTCTTATTTGCCTCTAACATTTTGCCCGTCTTAATGTTTACAATTACACCTATAAATGACGATGGCGATTCTCCCAAGCATGCAAGGGGATTGCCTACACCTATCAACTTCCAGTCAGCTACATAATACTCTTCTGTGCGTTTATGAACGACATTGAAAGAACCATCCGGTCTTGGAGCCGATTCAACTGCTAAGAAATCTGAAATAGACGTAAATTTTACAATGGGCCAGGGACCACCGATACTAAGGTATTCTATATTCCAATCCCTAATAGCACCCTTCATAATATTATGTACAACTACATATAGGTCTTCCTCATTATCCCGCTTGTAACCCAAGAAGGACCATGGATCATTATAGTATAGATTAAGAATCTCATAACCATTATAGTAAGAAGGTCTGTAACGAGTCTCATCAACTACTTGTTTATAGCTTTTTGTAACACCTGTTGTGTTTAAAGAAGTTTCTTTTTTGCACCCTACCAAAATAATAGCTAGCAGTGTGGTAAATAGTAATAGTCTTTTCATAATTTAAAAATTTAGGAAAACCAATAGATGGAAATCAGTAGATTAAATATGCACACTTTCAAATTTACTTTTTATACAATATTGCATATCATCATTCCATATCAGCTAAATAATTATTAATTTATTATTTATTAATAGAAAAAGAAAATAATATTGTTAAGTTTTTACCTTTGTATGAAATATATACGTTTAAAAGTGAAGAATTATCGGTTAAAAAACAGACTGGAAAAGCTAGTATGGGATTAACTTCCTGTATTTCTGGTAAATTGACATAGCATCAAAAAACCATAGTTTTAACTCTAAGGGATAGAATGATAAAAAATTATTGCTAAAAATATTTTTAGCAATAATTTTTATTTTTAATTAATTGTTATCAGGTTTAGGCAAAAGAACCTTAGCTGATAGTCTAAACTTATTAGTTTTTTTATCTATATCGATAAGTTTTACCTTTATAGTATCTCCAACTTTTAAAACATGTTCTAATTTATCCACGTGCGACCATTGGATTTCAGATATATGTAATAAACCACTCCTGTTAGGTAAAAATTCTACAAAAGCACCATAAGGCATTACACTTTTTACTACTGCATCGTAAACAGCATTTACTTCTGGTTGCGACACTATGCCATTAATTTTATCTATAGCCCTTTGTAAATCTTCCTTATTATTTGAAGATATTTGAACTATACCTTTGTTATCACGTTCTTCTACGTTTATGTGCGTATTTGTTTCTCGTTGAAGTTCTTGTATAACTTTCCCTTGAGGCCCTATTATTGCACCTATTAATTTAGGCGCTATTTCGATTTCATGAATTCGAGGTGCATGAGGTTTATAATCGTTGTTAGGGGTTTCTATTGTTTCATTCATTTTATTTAATATATGTAATCTACCTTGTTTTGCCTGCTGTAAAGATTTTTCTAAAATCTCGTAAGACAGACCATTAATTTTCACATCCATTTGGCATGCACAAATCCCAGTTTGTGTACCAGTAACTTTAAAATCCAGATCACCTAAATGATCTTCATCTCCTAATATATCCGATAAAACTACATATTTATCAGAACTAGCGTCTTTAATTAGTCCCATAGCAATACCAGATACTGCTGATTTTATTTTTATTCCAGCATCCATCAAGGCTAATGACCCTGCGCATACAGTTGCCATAGAAGACGATCCATTAGACTCTAAAATATCTGATACAACGCGCATTGTATATATGTTATCTTTAGGGAGTACTTGTTTTAAAGATCGCATAGCTAAATCACCATGGCCTACTTCACGCCTGCCAGGGGCCCTGTTAGGTCTAATTTCACCTGTTGAAAAAGCAGGAAAGTTATAATGTAATATAAATTTATTATAACCCTCGAACATAACTCCATCGATTAATTGTTCATCAGATTTTGATCCTAAAGTCACCGTGGTTAAAGATTGTGTTTCACCTCTGGTAAATAGAGCTGAACCGTGTGCAGATGGAACATAATCTATTTCTATATCTATATTGCGTATTTCAGTTGGCTGTCTACCGTCTAAACGCTTACCTTCTGAAAGCAGGATTTTTCTCATTTCACTTTTTTCCAGATCATGAAAATATACGTTGACAAGTGATAGAGTTTCGTCATTAACTTCTATACGATGTTTATCAGGTAATTCGTGAATAAAAGAATTTTTAAGATCTGTTAATAATTCTACTCTCTCTTTTTTACTTAATCCTCTTTGTATTATGCCTCCTATATTGCTGCTAAGGCTGGCTGTCATTAAACTTTGCAACTCAATGTTATTAATTTCATGACAATATTGCTGCTTTGCTTTACCAATTTTAGCTACCAATTCGTTTATCCCATCTATCTGTTTTTTTATTGCTTCATGTCCAAATTTTATAGCTTCGATCAACTCTTGTTCAGAACATTCCTGCATCTGCCCTTCAATCATTATAATATCAGTTTTAGATGCAGCAACCATTATATTTATATCGGCATCTTTTAGTATGTCTATCGCAGGATTTACTATAAAGTTGCCATTATGTCTAACAACCCTAACTTCTGAAATAGGTTCTCTAAAAGGTATATCGCTTATACATAAAGCTGCCGAAGCGGCAAGAGCAGCCAATGAATCAGGCATTATATTCTTATCGGCAGAAATTAAAGAAACCACCACCTGTACGTCAGCATGGTAATCTTTAGGGAATGTCGGACGTAAAGCTCTATCTATAATTCTGCTTATAAGCACTTCATAATCCGATAATTTAGATTCACGCTTAAGGAATCCCCCGGGGATTTTACCACTAGCAGCATATTTTTCCTGATAATCAACAGAAAGGGGCAAAAAATCTATATTACTTTTAGCATCTTTACTAGCAACTACAGTTGCCAGTAACATACAGTTACCACATTTTAGTATAACTGAGCCGTTTGCCTGTCTGGCAACCCTACCCGTTTCTATATTTATAGATAACCCGTCATCCATATCAATTTGGATGCTAGTTACGTTTAATGTCATATATTTAAAATTTAAAGGATCAAAATTTATATTTTGCAACAAAATATATCCAAACTAAAAAGTATAACTGAGGCAATTTAGCTATAACTTATTTTATTGTCGTTTTATTTTATAAATGAAACAACGGCCAGGATATTAGGAAATTATATAATATGGTAAATATATCTATTAAGTTAAATTAAGGATACCTTTTGAGTATATTAACCTCTTAAACCCAAACTTTTAGTAAGGTGCTTATAATACTCGATATTTTTTCTTTTTATGTATTTAAGCATAGATTTCATTTGACTAACACTGGTTTGCACACTACGTTTAGCAACAAAATCATGTTTATTTTGGTGAAGATGCTCTGTTAACCTTTTTATCTTATGATTAAGCAAAGATACTTGATACTGAGCAGATCCTGTATCATTTGTATGTAGCTTGTAGTTACTTGTTATTTCCTCTTTTTCTTCTTTAGTTAGTTGCATTTTGATTGAAATAGGTATTTATTTGCCTTTTAAGTAAAATGATTTTATCCAAATTTACTACGA
Source organism: Candidatus Krakonobacterium acarorum (assembly GCA_050311575.1). Taxonomy (GTDB): domain Bacteria; phylum Bacteroidota; class Bacteroidia; order SolTP2; family SolTP2; genus Krakonobacterium; species Krakonobacterium acarorum. The sequence continues at coordinate 1,262,701 of JBNOKO010000001.1, forward strand.
AAAATTTTTAGGTACAAGACCTTATAGCTCTAGAATTTAAAAAGTTATTCTGGCATATTTATTGTATTTTATTTGCTTAATTAATATTTAACCTATAATTATTAGCAACTATGAATAATCACACAATTACTGGTATTAGTGACTCAGATGCGTCACTAATGACAAGTAAATTGAATAAATTACTATCTAACTATTCTATTTTCCACATGAACTTACGTGGATTACATTGGAATATTTGCGGAAATCACTTTTTTAGGTTACATAAAGAATATGAAAGGGAGTATTTAGATGCTTATAACAAAATTGACGAAATCGCTGAGCGAATTCTGCAACTTGGAGCCCTGCCTTTGCATACTTTTAAGGACTATATTGATAATAGTGATATTAAACCAACAAAAAATGTTATTAATGATTCTGAAGGTATTAAAAATATTTTAGAGAGCTATAAAATAATAATAAAAATAGAATCAGAGATAATGGAGCTGACAGATAAAATTAAAGACTACGGCACGAATGACATGATAGCATCTTATATGCGTGAGCAATCTAAACGAGTATGGATGTTTAACTCTTATATAACTAAGTGTAAATAAAACATTAATTATTTTTGATAGTATTAAAGCCAAAGGTTTAAATCTTTGGCTTTAATACTATATAGGGTATTATAACTTCTTCAAGGGATATGCCTCCATGCTGAAAGGTATTATAATAATAGTTTGAATAATGGTTATAATTATTTTGATAAATAAAATAATCACTCTCTTTGGCAAAAATAAAACTTGAAGACATATAATGCATAGGTATTTTAATGTTGTTCGAATTTTCAATTAAGAAAACTTTATTAGGATCAAAAGCCATATGCTTGCCTTCTTTAAATCTTAAATTCAAAGTTGTAGTTTTGTCGCCAATTATTTTTAGAGGCTTCTTTACTTGTATAGATCCATGATCTGTAGTTATAGCTATTTTACAGTCACTATTTTTAAGTATTTTCAATAATTCAAATAATCCTGAATTTTCGAACCAAGAGATAACCAATGATCGATAAGAGGTGGTATCGCTGGCCAATTCTTTAACTATTTCCGTATCAGTACTATAATGCGACATTATATCTATAAAGTTACAAATAATAACGTTTAAATCGCCAGATAGCAATTGCTGATAATTATTAACTAATTTTTTTTCTTCAGCATGCTTAGATATTTTATTATATGTTGTAGTTATTGATCCCAAACCTTCACGTTTTAGCTGCATTTTTAATAGTTCTGCCTCGTTCAAATTTCTACTACCTTTAGCATTTTCATCACAATGCCATAAAGACGGATATTTATTCTGGATATCTAAAGGCATTAGTCCGGCGAACAAAGCATTTCGTGCATACTGCGTAGTAGTAGGTATTATACTACAATAAACATCATTAGTAATAATTCTAAAATCTTGAGATATAATAGTTTGTAATGCCAGCCATTGGTCATATCTTAAGTTATCAATAATGATCAGATGCAATGGCTTGTCATCATCACTAAGTAATGGAAACACTTTATCGCGCATTAAAGTATGCGATAAAGTTGGAGTATTAGACGAATCTTTCCCTTGGATCCAATTAACGTAATTATTTTCAAAAAATTTACAAAATTGGATGTTTGCTTCTGATTTTTGCCTAAGCAAAATCTCGTGCATGCTATTGTCATAGATATTTGTTAATTCTACATCCCACTTACATAGCTTTTTATAAAGTTTAACCCAGTCTTCCCATGTTATAGCGTTATCTAGATCCATACTTAGACTCCTAAACTCTTGCTGATAGCTTAAATTAGTTTTTTTATTTACCAATTTGTTATAATCAAGAGTTTTTTTAATAGCTAGCAATACTTGGTTCGGATGGACTGGCTTTATTAAAAAATCATTTGCTTTATTACCTATTGCATCTTCCATTAAACTCTCTTTATCGCTTTTAGTTATAAAGACGATGGGCAATTCCGGCTTTATCTCTCTTATCCTCTCTAATGTCTCTAATCCACTTAATCCAGGCATATTTTCATCTAGAAATACAAGATCTATTTCCTGAGCTTGTATTATATCTATGGCACTAGCACCACTGTTTGTAGTTTCTAACTTATAACCTTTATTAGTTAAAAAAATGATATGTGATTTAAGCAGGTCTATTTCGTCATCAACCCATAGAATGGTTGGATTTGCTACCCTTTGTTCCATAATTTATTATTTCCAACATATTTAACAAAAACAATTTAGTAACCAATATATAAAATATAAAATTGGATTTTTTATATAATAATTTTTATTACTACATTATATTGCTATGTCACAATTTTTAGAAACTAACCTGATTAACGACCCTGTGTACGGGTTCGTAGATTTAAAATATAAATTAATAAATACGCTAATATCGCATCCATATTTTCAAAGGTTACGATTTATTAAGCAGTTGTCACTAGCCCAGTTAGTGTACCCGGGAGCCACGCATACCCGCTTTCAGCATTCAATTGGTGCAATGCATTTGATGCATAAATCTTTAAATGTATTAATACAAAAAGGGCATGCCATAAGCGATAGCGAATTTAAAGCAGCAATGGTAGCCATACTTCTACACGATATTGGCCACGGCCCATATTCGCACTCTTTTGAATATGGTTTTATAAAAAAATTTAACCATGAAAAAGTTACACTTAGGATATTCAAAAAACTGAATGAAATATTAGGTCAGGACCTTGATTTAGCTCTAAAAATATTCGAAAATAAATATTCAAAAAAATTCTTCCATAGTTTAATATCTAGTCAACTGGATTTAGATCGCATGGATTATCTAAACAGAGATAGTTTTTTTACAGGTGTAGCAGATGGTATAATACCATTTGAAAGAATAATAGCTACACTTAATTTATATAAAAACGAAATAGTTATTGAAGAGAAAGGAATATATAGCATAGAAAACTTTATAATAGCTAGACGGTTAATGTACTGGCAGGTATATTTACATAAAGCAGTTGTTGCAGCTGAAACATTGCTTATAAATATTCTACAACGAGCAAAAGAGCTGGCTTTGGATAAAAATCCTATATTCTGTCTACCCTATTTGCAACCATTGCTTTTTAATGACATTGACTGTGATAGCCTGGTTACAAATGATGAATATTTAGATTTATTTCTACGAATAGATGATGCCGATATATTTATCTGTATAAAGAATTGGCAAGATGACAAGGACTTTACACTATCTTATTTAAGCAAAATGTTATTAAATAGGAATCTATATAAAATATTGCTTCAAAATAAGCCATTCAGTATAGATTATATAGAAAAAGCCCAAAAAGAAGTTTTAAAGCATCCCAAAATAACCGATAAAACCTTAAAATACTTTATTAATACAGGTAAACTACAAAATAATCTCTATAATTTTAACAGAAAAGATAAAATTTCTATTCTTACAGGCAACAAAATAGCTAATTTTAGTGATTATCCATCAGTGATTATAAATAGCAATTTAGCAGTTGAAACTGAAAAATATTACCTATACTCTTATTTTACATAACGCTATTTTTACACAAAAATTACTTTTTTAACGAAGTTATCGCAACTATATTTATTTGCTATCAGTATAAATAAATAACTAATAAGAAATAAATATTATGAATTTGCGACGTATTTTGGCTGTATGTATATTAATTTTAGCTTTATTTATCACTTCTGGAGGATGTAAACAAGATAACAAACCTAAAAATGAAAAAGAGAAACTTCAAGACTTTCTTATAGGTTCTTGGACTCTGGATATCCCATCAAATAAAGATAGTGATAGTACAATAATATATAATTTTAGGAAGGAAAACCTATTAATAGTTACTGTATTAACAAACGAAAATATTAATAAAGAAGAATATTTTATACCTATAAGCTATAATTATAAAGAATATTTGAATAACCCCAAAAAATCAGACGAAGAAATAGAAGTGGGTTCTTGGCGAATCCTTAACGACCGATCATTAATAATTAGTCATTTAAACCAGCTAACACAACATTTAAATATAAAAACTGCTAAAATAGTAAGTTATGACAAGTCCTCCCTAAAATTAGAAGAGACTGCCTATATAGAGGAGACTGACGATCAAGGTATAACTAAGATAGTCCCCAAAACGTACTCTATTACACTTAAAAGGATCCTTTAATCCATAAATACATATGTTAAATTTTTTTATAGCAAAAATAATTTTCTTTTTATGGTTTATAACTTTTATGGTTTTATTTTTTGTATTTATATAAATAAGTCTATTGAAATAAGCTTATATGCTACAAAGGGAAGTTATCTAAAGTAGAGAGATATCATATTTTTAGATATTGGCTTTACAATTAGAATGTTGAGATAATAGCAGCGAACCATAAATTTTATTCTATAATAAAGACTTGAGACCTTATATAACCATTTGGGTTATGGTAGTAAAAAGTGGTCTTGACAGGAATCGAACCTGTATCAAAAGTTTAGGAAACTTCTATTCTATCCGTTGAACTACAAGACCTTTAAACGCACAAACTAATTTTTTTTATATATATCTAATACTTTAAATACACCTGCGAAAAATAGTATTACACCTATAACAAACACTATGTTTGAAACTGTCGATATAATAATATTACCACCAACAAATCTAATAATAGATCCTAAAAAAGTAACTACCAGCCCCGCATATCCAATAACAAAAGGTTTTACAGGAAGATCATCTTTCATGATTAAAACAAATAAAGTAAATGGATTATAAATGTTAAATTTAAATAAATTAATAAAGATTTTCTTAGATTAATCTAAAAATTTATAATGAACTCTATAATATCGTGCATAATCAACACATATATAACTACACATACAGATCCCCAAGATAAACTATTACAAGAAATTGAAAAGGAAGCAAAAGACATAGGTTTACATTATCCAATGGCCTCTGGACATTTACAAGGTAACTTGCTCCAAATATTAAGTACAATTGCTAAGCCAAAGAAAGCTTTAGAAATAGGAACCTTTATTGGCTACTCAACTATATGCATCGCTAAAGGCTTAGCTGACAAAGGCTCTTTAGTTTCTATAGACAACAATTTAAACCATATTAACTTCGCTAAAAAATTTATACAAAAGACCAATTATAATATCCAATTAATTTGTCAGGATGCTAAAGAATTTTTACAAAATTTAGATTTTGAACCAGATTTTGTTTTTATAGATGCAAACAAGAAAAGTAATTTATTGTACTATAAATTAGTTATTGATAAACTTCAGCCCAGTGGGGTTATAATAATAGATAATGTTTTAAACAAAGGCCTGGTTACAGAAAATGGTAGTAACAGTATAAACAAATCTTTTATAGAATTAAATGATTTCATTGCTAAAGATGAGAAAGTATTAAAGATAATATTACCTGTCCGCGATGGTCTATTATTAATAGTAAAGAAATAGAAAGGTTATTTTAACTAACCGGCGAACCTGCTACTAACCCTTATTTAGCAAGAATAAAATATACCTATTTAGTGCTATGTACTCATATATGTACATAAGTAATGCTAATTAAACACCTGTTTATCTACATATTACTATACAATCTTATGTTATTATACGCATAATGAAGCCATAATAATACACTCTTGGACTTTAATTTTAAGGGTATATATTGTTAAGAGATTAGATTTAGAGCTACTAGTTTATACAGGTAAGGTTTATTAAATGTTGGCACTCGGTTTGTTAACTACTAATCAAACTAAATTAGTCAGTTTGATTAATACTTAAGTTAATTAAAATTTAGAATTGATTAATATTTAAATTATAAATGTCATGAAAAACAAATTTCTTTTATTAGCTGCAGCTGGAATATTATCAAGCTCAGTAGTATTTGCCAGCAATCAAGTTCCTGCAAATCATAATAATGATCATAGTACTTCGCAAGCATCTGTTAAAGAACATAAAGCTTCAAATAAAAAAGTTTCTAAAAAAGCAGGCAAGCATGCAAATCATAAAAAAAACAAACAAACAAATAAATAAATTTCATACGTCTTAATTAAAGACACCGATTATGTTAAGTATTAATCGAAAGATATGGGGGTCCGGGTTGTAAAAGTATTTCGCAACCCGGACCCCCATATCTTTTATAGACTATATAATAGTCTTTTCATATTGGGACATTGCATCAACCAGATGCTTAACTGATTCATATGATACTGCATTGTATAATGCAACCCTGAAACCTTTAACGCTTCTATGTCCTTGTATACCTACACAATTACATCTGTTAGCAAAATCTATAAAATCTTGCTCTGAGATTTTACCTTTTATATTAAATACTATATTAGTTGTAGAACGATCATTTTTATCTACATCATTAAAAAATATATTACTATTATCTATGTATTTGTATAGGTAGGTCGCTTTTTTTAAGTTATCGTCCTGGAAAAACTTTATTCCGCCTTTCTTCTCGATCCAATTAAGCATTAAATAAGCTACATAAATAGGGAAGATTGGTGGAGTATTGTATATAGATGCTGAAGATATGTGAGTTTTAAAATTTAACATATCTAAAGTACAACGCTTAACTTGGAATTTATCTAAGAAATTTTTATTAATGATAACCACTGCCGCCCCTGCTACACCCAAATTCTTTTGTAATGATGCATAAACTAACTTAAACTGGTTTATATTTATCTGCTTAGTTAATAGATCAGATGTCATATCAGCAACTATAGGAACTCTGGTTTCTGGGTAGTGGTGCCAGGCAGTGCCATAAACGCTATTGTTTGAACATAAATAAAGGTATTTATAATCCTTATCTTCCAAATTAAAATTTTTAGGTATATACTTATAGTTGCTATCTTTTGAAGAAGCAATTACCATAGCATTACCAAATTGCTTAGCTTGCAAGATGGCCTTTTGAGACCATAAACCTGTATCTATAAAGGCTGCATATTCCTTGGCATCTAAAAAATTATAAGGTATCATCAGGAATTGCAAACTCGCACCACCATGTAAAAACAACACTTCGTAATCATCACTTATTGCTAATAATCGTTTTAGTGTGTGTTTAGCATTTTCTAAAATATGTATAAACTCTGCTGATCTATGGTAAGTTTCAAGTATAGACAATTTAGAATCTTTAAAGTTGTTTATACCACATATTATATCGTTTATAACTTCCTGTGGTAAGGCTGCTGGTCCGGAAGCAAAGTTATATTTCATAAGAATAATCAGGTAAATAAATATAGCTAAATATATAAAATGCGCCTGTACTAAAAAATATTTGTATGCTCATTTCATAATTTAATTAATTCATAGATTCATTAATTTTAGATATATTTATATAAAAATCGCTAATTGGACCCGTAGCTTAATTGGATAGAGCATCTGACTACGGATCAGAAGGTTGGGGGTTCGACTCCCTCCGGGTTCACATATACTTATTTCTTTACTTAACATACTTTTCAGCCTTATGACGTTAAATATGGTATTATTTGGTCCGCCAGGTTCTGGTAAAGGCACTCAGGCAGCAAAAATTGCTGAAAAATACAATATGACCCAAATATCTACAGGGAATTTATTAAGAGAAGAAATCACGAATAAAACTAAACTTGGATTAGAAGTTAAGAATCTAGTTCACCAAGGATCTTTGGTACCAGACGATATTATCATAAATATAATTAGCAAGCATATAAGTCATAATCTAAAAAACAATATAGGGCATATTTTCGATGGCTTCCCACGCACTATAGAACAAGCTAAACAGTTAGATCAATTATTAAGCGAATGCAATTCTAGCATATCTGTTGTTGTATCATTAATCGTCAGCGATAACGATATTAAAAAAAGATTAATTAACAGGGGTAAAGAGCTTAATAGAAAGGACGATGCTTCTATAGAAATTATAGATAATCGTATAAAGGAATACTACAGTAAAACCTTACAGGTAAGTAAATTTTATAAAAATCAAGGAAAATTATTTGAAATCAATGGTAATGACAATATAGATGCTGTATTTAACAACGTAGTTAACATTATTAATCAGAAATATGAAGATTAAACTATCTCTATCCTACATTAAGTTTATTGTTTTAATATTAGGAATATTATGTATATCTAATACTGATATTAACGCTCAAGGTAAGGATAAACTTAAAAATTGGCACCATTTAGATTATAATAAAGATAAAATCCATGGGGTAAGTACCTACCAGGCCTATGATTTTCTTAAAAAGAAAAAATCTGTACCAGTAGTGGTTGCCATAATAGACTCTGGTGTAGATATTGAGCATCCTGCTTTAAACAACGTTATTTGGGTTAACAAAAACGAAATTCCTAACAATATAGATAGCGATAATAACGGCTACATAGATGATATAAATGGTTGGAATTTTATCGGCGGTAAAGATGGTCTGAATGTTTTATATGATAATTTAGAAATAACAAGAGACTATCGGCAATTAAAAACAATTTTTGGTTCCATAACGCCTACAGACAGTACGAAGTTGGATCCTAGATACAAAGAATATTTAAATATTAAAAGTGAATACGACAAAGTTTTATTGGATGCTCAAAGCAAATATTTCACTTTTACGAATATTTTCCAAGGCATAAAACTATTAAATAAATTATTACAGGGGTCGCTTAATAAAGAATCTATATTAATTAACGATATTACGCAAGAGAATCTAAACAATACGATAATCGCCTCTAATAAGGATATATTATCTAACCTATTACTTTTTAAGGAGCTACTTATCAAAGATAATTATTCATCTTTAAACGAATTCATTAGCGAATTACAAGAAGCAATAGATGCTTATGACAGCAAAATTAAATTCGGTCTTAACTTGGACTTTAACCCACGATGCGGAGTTTGTGACAATTACAACGACAAAGATGAAGCTTTTTATGGAAATAACAACGTAATAGGCCCGGACCCAAGGCACGGTACGCACGTTGCTGGTATAATAGTAGCTCAAGATAGTACAACTACAATACAAGGAATAGCAAAGAATGTCCAATTAATGGTTATAAGGGTTGTACCTGACGGCGATGAAAGAGATAAAGATGTCGCTAACGGAATAATATATGCTGTTAATAACGGAGCTAAAGTCATCAATATGAGCTTTGGCAAGATTTATAGTTCTGACAAGAATGTTGTAGACAAAGCTATCAAATACGCTGAAAAACATGATGTTGTAATGGTTCATGCTGCTGGCAACGATAGTAAAAATTTAGATAATCCTAATAATAGACACTACCCTACAGCAATATATTTAGATAAAAATAAATGTACTACCTGGTTAGAAGTAGGAGCATCTTCGTGGAAAGACAATCAAAACATTATAGCTCCTTTTAGTAATTATGGGAGCAAAGTGGTTGATGTTCTTGCTCCAGGTCTGGATATATATTCTTCTATGCCAAATAATAAATACAAATTTAATAGTGGAACCAGTATGGCTGCCCCTGTTGTTGCAGGTATAGCTGCTGTTGTTCGATCTTATTATCCTAAATTAAAAGCTAAACAAGTGGTTGATATTATTAAAAAATCATCGATTACACTTAAGGTAGATAATATCATTGCACCTGCCAACGATGGAATACAAGATGAAAGCAATGCAAATATGAATAAATCCAGTATAAATAAAGTTAATACTGTAACTTTTAAAGAATTATCCAGATATGGTATAGTAAATCTATATAATGCAGTAGAATTAGCCGACAAAAATAGTAAGAGAGGCTTTTTTAGAAGGTTATTTTCACGAGATTAACATACATATAATTGCTCCTAATAGCATCACTTAAACAATTAAATTTTATTTTTTTAAGTGATCTTTAAAAATTTCTGTATAATCCAATTTTTCCCATGTAAAAAGTTCTATTTCACTAATTTGGCTCATACCATCATTATTATAGAATTCTTTAGTTACAATTTCATTTTTACGCCCCATATGCCCGTAAGCTGCCGTTTCTAAATACATAGGCTGGCGTAATTTAAGTTTTTTTTCTATAGCAAAAGGTCGTAAATCAAATACATCCTTTACTATTTCTGCTATCTCTCCATCAGTTTTATTGACTTTGGATCTGCCGTATGTGTTAATATATATACTACAAGGATCAGGCATGCCAATACAATACGATATTTGCACAAGGACTTCATCAATCATACCTGTTGATACAATGTTTTTAGCTATATACCTTGCCATATATGATGCTGATCTATCTACTTTAGATGAATCCTTACCAGAGAAAGCCCCTCCACCATGAGACCCTTTACCCCCATATGTATCTACTATTATTTTACGCCCTGTAAGACCTGTATCTCCATGTGGACCTCCTATTACAAATTTACCAGTAGGGTTAATAAAATATCTAATATCGTCTGTGAATAGCTTACGTAATTTAGGTGTGAGTTTGTCTAGTATACGAGGCACTACTTTATTTTTAATATCATTGCTAATAGTTTTTAGCATAACTGCCTCAGAAGCAAATTCGTCGTGCTGTGCCGACACAACTATAGAATATATTTTAATAGGTCTATGGTCGTCATCGTATTGGATAGTTACTTGAGCTTTTCCATCAGGTCTTAAATAAGGCATCAATGAAGTATTTTTCCTTATATCAGCCAATTCTTTAACTATAAAATGCGATAGATATAAAGTTAATGGAATATAGTCTTCTGTGTCATTGCTAGCGTAACCAAACATTATGCCTTGATCACCTGCACCTTGATCTTCAGGGTTATTTTTTTCTATGCCTTGTTTTATATCTTCAGATTGCTCATGCAAAACAGATAATATACCACATGAATTAGCTTCAAATAGGTATTCACTTTTATTGTACCCAATTCTTTTTATTGTATCCCTAGCTATTTTTTGTATATCAAGATACACATTGGAACTTACTTCGCCTGCTATTATAACTTGGCCCGTTGTAACCAGAGTTTCACAAGCTACCTTAGATTCAGGATCAAAAAACAAAAAATTATCAACTAAAGCATCAGAAATTTGATCTGCTATTTTATCTGGATGCCCTTCTGATACAGACTCAGAAGTGAATAAGTAAGGCATTTATATATATTTTTCTAATTTAATAAATTAACAATACACCAAGTTAATATTTTTTTATTAAGAACTAATAATAGTTCTGGTAGGGAAAGCAAAATCGCTATTATTGGCCTTGACGATTCCAATTATTTTATAATGAACATCTTGTTTAATTTTAACGAATTCTGGATATGTTACCCTCTTAATATAATAAAGAACTAATATATTTAACGAACTATCTCCAAAGCTATCAAAAGCAGCAACACTATTATCATTATCTAATTCAGAGTCATTTTTAAAATAGTTATTAATATCGTCTATTATTTTATTAAGTTGTTCCTGGGTGGTGCTATATATTAATCCTAATAAAAATTTCTCGCGTCTGAATGTCCTAGCTGTTCTATTATCTATTATTTCATTAACTAGTATTGAATTAGGAATGACTGACAATGTTTTTTCTAAGGTGCGTATTTTAGTGGACCTAAATCCTATTTTTTCTACTACGCCTTCAACGTTTTTGACTTTTATATTATCCCCCAGGATAAATGGTTTATCACTAAAAATAGTAAATGCAGATAATAAATTTTCTAAACTGGATTTTGCAGCTAAACCTAAACCCAAAGTTCCGGCGCCTAAACCACCTACTATTAACCCTATATTTAAATTAAACGCTATAGTTAATACTACTAAAACACATATAATTGTTATTATTATCTGGGCTAATTCAAAAGAGAAAGATAGAAGCTGAACAATATTATTCTTCCCTTCTCTAGTTGCTTTATTTAGTAGTATTTGGCTAAAGAATTTGCTTATTCTAGATATAGCCCAAAATATAGAAACAGTTATAGCTATAGAAAATAATCTATTAATAAACTCTCCATAGGTTAATCCTGTTTCAATAGTAATAAGCTGGGGTTTATTATCACTATTAGCTTTTTCTATTTCTTTTTGAAATTTACTGCTTTTGTTACCATGGGAAAATATAACTTTGTTAAATGGAAAGTGCTTTATTTGGTGTAAAGCTATGTAAATTACAAATGCTAATACGAATAATTGTATTGGTTGAGACAAAAAAGACTTAAACTGTTTTACTTCATCAAGGTTTATAAAACGCCTAAATAACCTAAATATTAAATTACTAATTAAATTTGCTAATGGCTTTTTTAGTACAAAACCAATAACGAGGATTAAAGCACAAATTAGGTAGCTAATGATATTATCTAATAATATTTCGTTTATATCTAAAATTTTTTCTATAATATGTTTCAATTGCAAATAAACTTTTTTATTATATAAATTAAACTATTGAACTTGTTTTAGATACTCTTTTATCGTCATTTCTAAGCCGTAATAAATACTATCACAAACTAGAGCATGCCCTATAGATACTTCCTTTGTTTGGGGGATGTTTTTTATAAAGAAATTTAAATTATCTAAATCCAGATCGTGACCAGCATTAATTTCTATATTATTATTAATAGCTATTTTGGCAGCATTGATGTATGGTTTAATAGCGTCTTGTTTATTAATATGAAAATTAGCAGCATAAGGGCCAGTGTAAAATTCTACTCTATTTACTTTAAGTTTTGCTGCATATTCAATATTATTAGGATCTGTATTTATAAATAACGATACCCTAATTTTATTATCCTGCAATTTTTTTATTATTGGCTCAAGCAAAAAAAAATGCTTCTTGGTATTCCATCCATAAGATGAAGTTATGGCATTTGCTTTATCAGGAACAAGAGTACATTGAGCTGGCCTAACTTTTAAAACCAAATCTAAAAATTCTAAAGATGGATTGCCTTCAACGTTAAGCTCAGTAGTAATATTTGCTTTTAAATCTATTACATCTTTATATTTTATATGGCGCTCATCTGGCCTTGGATGTACAGTTATGCCATTAGCTCCATACTTTTCACAATCAATAGCAACTTTCAGTAAATTCGGATTATTAGCTCCCCTTGAATTTCTAAGAGTAGCTATTTTATTTATATTAACTGAAAGTTGCGCCATATAAAATATAGTATCAAATTAGATATGAATATTTACTTTATTTCTTTAAGGTTTTGGGTTACAGCATCCCAATTTACAACTTTCCAAAATGCATCTATGTATTCAGGACGTTTATTTTGATACTTTAAATAATAAGCATGTTCCCATACGTCCAGCCCTAAAAGTATATGACCTTTTTTATCTACAACATCCATAATAGGGTTGTCTTGATTAGGTGTAGAAGTAACCTCTAATTTACCGTTATTAGATATTAACCAAGCCCAGCCAGAACCAAATTGGTTTGCTGCCGCATTATTAAAAAGTTCTTTAAATTTATCAAAAGAACCAAAACTTGTGTTAATTGCAGAAGCAAGATCACCAGACGGCTTGCCACCTTTGTTAGGACCTATTACTTTCCAAAACAGAGAGTGATTATAATGACCACCTAAATTGTTACGTAAAGCCTTAGAATATTTAGAAATATTTTTTAATATATTGTCTATAGATTCATTTTCTGCTGCTTTGTCTGTATCTTCTATAGCTTTGTTAGCTTTATCTACATAAGCTTGATGGTGCTTATCATGATGTAAATGCATTGTTTGAGAATCTATATGCGGCTCTAAGCTATCATAAGCATAGGCCAAAGCAGGTAATGTGAACTTTGACATGGTTAAAGTAATAATACTGTTTTTAATTTTTTAATACTAGTGCCTATAAAAGAAAGCTTGTTTCTATAAGTATAGCTACAGGCATGCTATGCTCATGTACTTAATTTATATAAATTTTATGATAAATACAAACTATAACTTAAGGTATACATTAATATTCTTATAGCTCTATTGTGGCCCCTATCTTAGGCAATAATAGTTCTTTTTGCTTTTTAGAAAATAGATTTACTGCGTCCAATAGATTTATTTCTATTAAAGGGAATGTGTTGTAATGCACGCCCATAATCTTATTGACATTGAGTAATTCTGCACTCTTTAAAGCTTTTTGAATGCACATAGTAAATATATTACCGATTGGTAGTATTGCCAGGGTTAAAGGTTTAATTTCTGATATTAATCGCATATCAGTAAATATAGAGGTGTCACCAGCATAATAAATCCTATTTTTGTTATCATCTATTATAAAGCCTGCTGCTAGGCCCGCATAGCTTCCATCTGGAAAGCTACTACTATGTACAGCAGGTGCCATTTCTACTGAAAATGAGCCTAAATCTATAGTTCCGCCTATGCCTAAATATTTATAGTTTGCTAAATAATGTGTTTTAATATAATAATTTACTATTTCGAAACTCGATATTAATATACTATTTGGATTATTTTTTAAAATTAATGGAACATCCGCAATATGATCTTCATGTCCATGTGATATTAGTATATAGTCAGCTTTTATAGACTCTACATTAATATCTTTAGCTAATGGATTATTAGTTATAAAAGGGTCAAATAATAAATTTGTATTACCTATAAGTACAGAAAAACATGAATGCCCATAATATGTAATTTTCATAAAACTAATATTTAAGAATAATTGGTGAATAATAAATATACTTGACCTAAACGGACTGTTAATTGAAAGATTGTAATTGAATCAAATGCCTGTACAAACCACCTTGTTTCATGAGTTCTTGATGGTTTCCAGTAGCAATAACTCTACCTCCCTCCATTACTACTATATTATCCGCATTTTTTATGGTACTTAACCTGTGAGCTATAACTATAGATGTACATGTTTGCATAATTTTTTCTAGAGCTTCCTGTACAAGTTTTTCGCTACGAGCATCTAGTGCTGATGTTGCTTCATCTAATATTAAAATCCCAGGATTATGACAAACCGCTCTAGCTATACTTATACGTTGCTTTTGACCGCCAGATAATTTTAAACCTCTATCTCCCATGTTGGTTTTATAGCCTTTTTCTGCATTATTAACTATGAAATCATGTATGTTAGCCATTTTAGCAGCATATTCAACCTGTTCTTTAGATATATGTTCTAATCCAAAGGAAATATTGTTATAAATAGTATCGTTAAATAGAATTGGCTCTTGAGATACAACAGCAATAGAATTTCTTAGCTGGCTAACGTTTATATCTTTTATATTAACATTATCAAGTAATATTTCACCGCTATCAACGTCATAAAATCTAAGCAATAACTCAGTTATAGTACTCTTACCAGCTCCTGATGGGCCAACTATAGCTGTTACCTTATTTTTTGGAATCTTAAAACTTATGCCTTTTAATATTTCTATTCCCTTTATATAACTAAAATGTACATCTTTAAATTCGATAGAATTTTGCAATTTAGATGTATTTATGTAAGAGGGTGTATCATCAATTTCTATAGGATGATCTAGAAGATTACATATTCTTTGACCGGCCGCAACACCGGTATATATAAACGTTACTGAAGCCAGAAGCGCTTTTAACGGGGCTATTATTTGCGTAAATATTACCAAATAAGTAATAAACTCAGAAGCATTAAAGCTTGTAGTATCAGTAAATATTAAATTACCTCCGTATATTATTAATATTACAAGTGTTATTAAAAACAAATTTTCTGAAACTGGTGATGCAAGAAGTTGCCTTTGTGCAATTTTTAAATTTACCTGCGAATAGGCTTTGTTAGCTTTAACGTAACGGTTATTTATAAATTTAGAGGCACCAAACGCTTTTATTACTTTAATCCCGTATATCATACTTTCTAATAAGGAGATCATCGTATCGTTTGCTTCTTGCGAATTTAGAGTTTGCTGTTTTAATTTCTTAGATATAGATGCAATTATAATACCTGAGATAGGAATTACTATTAGCGCAAATAATGTTAGTTTAGCAGATATGTATAATAATACTATTATGTATACGATAACTCTTAAAAAGTCTGATGACAAGAGTTCTACTATTCTAACTAGTGATACTTGGATAATATTTATATCAGAAGAAGCTAAAGAGATTAGATCGCCTTTCCTGGAATCATTAAAATATTTAACGTCTAAATTAACTATTTTCGAAAATATAGCATTGCGTAATTTAAATAGGATTTTTATACGTAATTTTTCTATAGTGAATCTAGATATATATATGAATACATTTGCCAGTAAATTTGCAGCAAATATTATAATACATATATATATTAATGCTAAAAATTTGCCGTAATGTGCTATGGTATAACCTAAAAAACTATTAAATATATTTTTAAGATTATCTAAACCCAGAGAAAAATTGGATAAATCTACAGCTGTGCCTACATCCTTATATTCTTTAATATCAAAAATTACATTAAACAGAGGTATTAATAAAGTAAAGTTTAATGAACTAAATAATATAGCTAACACTATAGTAGTTATATAAACTATAAGTGTTTTATGTATTGGGGATACTAACGATAAAAACCGTAAATAAATTTTCATAGATTAGGCATAATAGACATTTATATAATATATCTATTATAACAAAGATATAATTTATAGATAGAAATACATACTTTTCAAAGTACGTATTTCTATCTATAAATTGTGTATATAAATAAACAATCTAGAGAAAGCATTAAGCTTTTATTTCAACATAAACTCCTGATGGTAGATCTATTTTAGATAGAGCATCTATAACATTTGTAGGTTTATTTAAAATGCGTATTCGTATTAATCTACTATGCGTCTCTAAACGAAACTTATCTTTAGATTTTTTATCTACGTGCGGCGATCTTAATAAAGTAAAACTTTCTTTTCTAGTAGGTAAAGGTATAGGACCGCTAATTGTAGCACCAACTCCTTCAACTGCTTTTTGTATCTTAGAGGCAGATTTATCAACCAAACCAGCTTCATAAGAACGTAATTTAATAGATATTATTGATTCCATTATTTACTTATAAACTAATATTTCTATTTTCCTGTTTTTATAATATCATCAGCGACACTTTTCGGCGCTTGTTCGTAATAAGCAAATTCCATTGTAGAAGTTGCCCGACCCGATGATAATGTCCGTAATGTAGTTACATAACCAAACATTTCTGACAATGGCACTTTTGCATTTACCACATGTGCATCGTTCCTGGAATCCATTCCTTCTATCATGCCTCTGCGCTTATTCAAATCTCCAACTATCGTCCCCATATATTCTTCAGGCGTAACAACTTCAACTTTCATTATAGGTTCCATTATTACAGGCTTTGTTTTTAACATGGCTTGCCTAAAGGCTTCACGAGCACACATTTCAAATGATAAAGTATCTGAGTCGACATTATGGAAAGATCCATCAAATAACCTTACTTTTAATCCTATAACTTCATAGCCTGCTAAAACACCTGATTTCATAGATTCCCTAAAACCTTTCTCTATAGCTGGAATAAATTCTTTAGGTATAACACCGCCTTTGATTTCGTCTACAAATTGTAAACCAACAACCCCCTCTGCAGGAGGACCTATTTCAACTTGAATATCTGCGAATTTACCTTTACCACCAGTTTGCTTTTTATATACTTCCCTATGGGTTGCGCTAGAAGTTGGAGATTCCCTATAGGCAACCTGAGGAGCACCCTGGTTACATTCTATTTTGAATTCTCGCCGCAATCTATCAACTATTATATCAAGGTGTAGTTCTCCCATACCAGTTATAATAGTTTGCCCTGATTCAGAGTCTATTTTAACTTTAAATGTAGGATCTTCCTCTGCAAGTTTATTTAAAGCAATAGATAATTTATCTACATCTGCTTGGGTTTTAGGCTCTATGGCTATACCTATTACAGGTTCAGGAAATGTCATAGCTTCTAAAACTATAGGTGAACCTTCTATGCACAAGGTATCTCCTGTTCTAATATCTTTAAATCCAACTCCAGCACCTATATCTCCAGCTTCTATTTTTGTTATAGGGTTCTGTTTGTTAGAGTGCATTTGAAAAATCCTGGATATCCTTTCTTTCTTACCAGTTCTGCTATTATATACATATGATCCTGCATCTAGCTGACCAGAGTAAACTCTAAAAAATACCAACCTGCCAATAAATGGATCTGTTGCTATTTTAAAAGCTAAAGCAGAAAATTTGTCATTTACATCGGGCATCCTAACCTCTTCCTCATCTGTATCAGGGTTAACTCCATAAACATTTCCAACTTCATTAGGTGCCGGTAAATATCTACAAACAGCGTCTAAAAGAGTTTGAACACCCTTATTTTTAAAAGCCGAACCACACATTATTGGAGTAATTTTTCTAGCTATAACAGCTTTTCTGATACATGCATGTATCTCGTCTTCTGTTATAGAGTTAGGATCGTCAAAAAACTTTTCCATTAACATATCGTCGAATTCAGCGACAGCTTCTATTAATTTTTCTCTATAAGTAGCTGCTGTTGAAACTAAATCTTCGGGTATCGGTATTTCAGTATAGGTAGCACCTTGGGTAGCTTCATCCCACACTATAGCTTTGTTAGTAATTAAATCTACTACACCTTTAAAGGTTTCTTCAGCTCCTATTGGTATTTGCAATGGTACCGGGTTGCCATTTAACCTTTCATTAATTTTAGTTACAACATTGAAAAAATCAGCACCAGCGCGATCCATTTTATTAACGAAAGCGATACGAGGTACTTTATATTTTTGCATTTGACGCCATACAGTCTCAGATTGCGGCTCTACAGCAGCAACTGCACAAAATAAAGCGATAGCTCCATCTAATACTCTTAAGGATCTTTCTACTTCTACAGTAAAATCAACGTGACCTGGCGTATCAATTAAGTTTATTTGATAACTTTCAGTTTCATTTGTAGATTTACCATTTATGGTTGGAAAAGGCCAATATGTAGTTGTAGCTGCGGAAGTAATAGTTATCCCTCTTTCTTGCTCTTGCTCCATCCAATCCATTGTAGCTGCCCCTTCGTGCACTTCACCTATTTTATGTGTTTTGCCTGTATAATATAAAATTCTTTCCGAAGTAGTTGTTTTTCCAGCGTCAATATGTGCGGATATTCCTATATTCCGTACATATTTAAGATCTCTATTATTGCTCATTATTAAATAAGTATACACTTACACGATTAAACTTCAAAAAATAATCTGTATAAATGTATTTAAAACTAATACAATTTATTATATAAATATTGTTGATTAAACTCTAAAATGAGAAAAAGCCTTGTTAGATTCAGCCATTTTATGAGTATCTGTTTTACGTTTTACTGCTAAACCTTCACCTCTTGAAGCCGCTAGCAATTCCTGAGCAAGATTATTTATCATTGATTTTTCTTTTCTCTCTCTTGCGAACCTAATCAACCATTTTCTCGCTAAAAATTCTCTACGTTCCTGCCTTATTTCCGCAGGTATTTGGAAATTGGAGCCACCTATTCTACGGCTACGAACCTCTACTAAAGGCATAACATTCTCCATAGCCTTATGCCAAATATCATACCCTTTATCCTCACTGCTTTCTTCAACCTTTTGCAACGCTCCATAGAATATTTTTGCAGCTATAGATTTTTTACCTTGCAACATAAGTGCATTTATAAATTTCGTTATTCTGGGATCGTTATATACGTAATCTCCAGCAACATTTCTTTTTTTAGGCTTAGACTTTCTCATTTAAAAACACTGATTTAATACTAAATCAAATCGATCTAAATTAAATATAGATATAAAATTATAATAAATACTATTTAATAAACTCCAAATTATTTCTTTTTATCACCTGGCTTACCTTTCTCTATTTTAGCTCCATACTTAGAACGGCGCTGTAATCTTCCAGATACACCAGCGGTATCTAATGCACCGCGCACTATATGATATCTAACACCTGGTAAATCTTTAACCCTGCCACCTCTAACAAGTACCATAGAGTGCTCTTGTAAATTATGACCTTCACCAGGGATATAAGCATTTGTTTCTATACCATTAGACAACCTAACGCGAGCAACCTTACGCATAGCGGAATTAGGCTTTTTAGGCGTTGTTGTATATACTTTTAAGCATACTCCTTTAAGTTGTGGATGTGAAGCCAATGCTGGTGACTTAGATTTCTTAGTAATTGTTTTACGTCCTTTTCTAACTAACTGTTGTATTGTAGGCATGCAGATATAAATTATAATAATTTACCATTTATAAGTTGTACATATACTAAAATCTTATAAATGGTTCTCTATATTTTAGTATAAAAAATTTATGAAGCTGTATTTAAACGAACAAATATATGATTTGTTTGCGAAATTTTCAATAAAAAAGAAAAAAAGCCAGGTATTAAATACCTGTATATTTATTATTTCTCAACTACAATAGACATAAACTTAAAATCTTGTTTAATAGTATATATATATTAGGTCATATTCATTTACCTATACCACGTGTAACGGTAACTAATGAAGGCCCTTTATAAGAATAAGCAGCTACAATAAATATTATTAACACCTTAAAACTTATGTTCAGAAAAATTCGAAGTCAAAAGATCTATAATCGATCCTTTACTAAAATTATTTACTGTAAGATAACTCTTTGTTTAACAATTATTTTCTATATATCGTTAAGATTACTTTGCTCTTTTGCCCTTTTCAAGTCTGCTTTTTGTTTCTGTATAATACTAACGTCCATAAATTGAGCAAGACATTCTTGCTCTTCTTTTCCAACTGTCTTAAATACTACAGCTATATCTCCGTCTTTTGAATACCATTTATAATTTCCGAAAAATTGATTTACATCATCGGTAAGGCCATAAAATGTAAATAATTTCACAAGCAATTTAGCTTTGTCCCTCTTTTTTACGAAAACACTTATACCCATAATATTATCGCCATATGTAGATATTAAAATAGAACTAATTTGCATATCATAGCTATTATTTAATATATTTTGATCTACTACCTTATACATTTTTGCACCTTTCTCTTCATCAGATACGTATTCTATATATTTACTATAATTTTTTATAGAAGTACCCAGTCTAAAAATATTAAACCCAGATTTTATTAATAAGTAATCAGGATTACCAATAAAAGTTTTAGAAGCAATCTTTGCATTGCTACTTAAACTTTTATTGTAACGCATCATTATTTTTGTATCTATAAAAGTAACTAAACTTAGATAATTTTTTTCCTTATATGTTAATACTACTTCTTTGTTCTTAGTCTCCCACTTATGGTCATTTTTACCTATAAGTCTAATCCTCTTCCAAGCTTCGTTCAGTTGAGATTCAAGATCCGGTTTTTTTTCTATTTGACTTTCCTTTTTATCAGGGTTTCCATATGCATTAATTAAAGTAGCTAGAATTTGCTGTTTAATATCATCATTATCTGGTACAATTAATACTATAGACATTATAAATCCATTATAAGCGGCTATTAATATTGAAGTCAGCTTTATATCGTTCCCAATTTTTAATAGTTTTGGATCTATGACTTCATATTGCTTAAGCCCGTCTCCTTCATCAGCAAATTCTCGCACATAATCTTTGTAATTTTCAACAGGGTCTCCTAATTTAAAATTTTTAAAACCGCGTTTCTCTACCAGATATTCTTTTGAACCTTGTTGGGCAAATAAATTAAAATTCAATAGAAGAATTATGTTAATCAATAATAAAACTTTGAGCAAATATCTTAACGTTGGCATTGATACTTTATAATTAATCATAATATGGATAAAGAGAAGGAATCAAATAGCATATAAATTTACGCTTAAACTAATATAAATAATTAAAAAATAACATTAAAAATATATAAGTTCATAGTTAATTTATATTATTAAGGACCAGAAGACTTTACACTTGCATTATAACAGCCACTACAAATATTAACATCACTGATAAATAATTGAATGGTGGTTCCGTTTAGCCCCTCATTAGCTTATATAGAGCTCTATTTCTTTTACTATCCGGCTGCTGTCAATGCTTCTATTTAACAAAGCAAGAGAATACTGCGTAGATTTATTAACGATAGAAGTAATATGATTTTTTCTCTCTATAACATCCATTAAACTATTAGAGGCCAGCTTAGGATTTTTTGCTAAATCTTTACTAGTAATTATAGTCAAATATTTTTCCCCCTGATACAGTGTTGTAGCAATAATGATAGCTGCATCTTTTCGTAAAGAAAATTGCATAGCAGCAGATTTTAATAATTCTAAAGAGGTGTCCACTAAGTTTAGTTCTGACAAACTTATATCATTGATTGTTGTAATATGTTGGTGCAAATCCGATACTATTTTAGCAATCTTAGATTCGTTTACTTTTTGCAATTCTTTTAAAGCAGACTTTTTTTCTTCTAATAGCTTTTCTATACGATCAGTTAAACTATCGCTTGCCTTAAGTAATTGTTTAGCTTGCTTATTTTCGCTTATAATATTATTTACATACTCCAGTGCATAAGGACCAGTTATAGCTTCTATCCTACGGACACCTGAGGATGAAGCTTTTTCGCTAATAATTTTAAACAAACCAATTTTACCTGTGTTGCCTACATGCGATCCACCACATAACTCGATTGAATCGCCAAATTTTATAACCCTTACCAGATCTTCATATTTATCTTCAAATACTGCTTTTGCGCCCATTTTTATTGCTTCTTCTACAGGTACACCTGTATTTTCTTCTAATGGTATAGTTGCTCTTACCATATCGTTTACCATTGCTTCTATTTGTTGTAAATTTTTATCAGATATTTTTGATGGGTATGTAAAATCAAATCTAAAATACCTGTCGCTTACATATGATCCTTTCTGGAAAATTTTTTCTCCCAGTATTTTATTTATTGCCAAACCTAGTAAGTGTGTAGCGCTATGGTTTGCAGATGTCAGGCATCTCCGATCTTTATCGACTTTAGCTATAAAAGAAGCTTGAAGATTTTCAGGGAGTTTGTCGATTATATGTATAATTTCTTTGTTTTCTTTTATAGTGTCAACTATTTTTATAGCGGTAGCGGCACATTTATCAGCTAATATTAGTAATCCTGTATCACCTATTTGCCCACCTGATTCGGCATAAAATGGAGTTTTATCAAGCACTATTTGGATTTGTTCGCACCCTTTATTTATTATCGTCCGGTATCTGGTTATTTTACTTGTTGTTTCTAAAGATGTGTATCCTATAAATTCTGTTATCGAGTTATCTATTAGTATGTTCCAATCTCTATAGGTTATATTAGTAGCTGCCCTTGATCTTTGCTTTTGTTCTTCTAAACATTGGTTAAATTCATTTATATCTATCGTTAAATAATTTTCTTTAGCAATTGTTTGAGTTAAATCGATTGGAAATCCAAAGGTATCGTAAAGTTCAAAAGCAAATTTGCCAGAGATATTTTTGTTATTTTTTAAGTGTTTTGAAATTCTATGTAATCCTGATTCTAAATTGTTTATAAACGCTTTTTCTTCTTCTCTAACGGTATTTTCAATAAAACTGAGCTGAGATTTTATTTCAGGGAATATTGTTTGAAATTGTTGAGATATTATAGGGACTAATTTATATAAAAATGGTTCTTTCTGGTTTAAATATGAATAAGAGTAACGTACGGCACGTCTAAGCATCCTTCGTATTACGTAACCACCGGATGTATTTGATGGTATTTCGTTATCAGCAATAGCCATTGTTATAGCTCGACTATGATCGGATATTACACGCATAGCGACCGATTCCAAGGCGTTAGTGTTTGTATATTTTATATTAGTTGATTCTTGTATAAATTTTATTAGGGGCGCAAATAAGTCTGTGTCGTAGTTCGATATTTTATTTTGTAATACCATGCATAATCGTTCAAAGCCCATTCCTGTATCTACGTGGTTATGAGGTAATGGCTCGAGAACTCCATCAGCCTTTCTGTTATATTGCATGAACACTAAATTCCATAGCTCTATTACTCTGTCGTTATTTTTGTTAACCAATTGGTACCCTGGTGTCCGATTTATTTCTTCCTCATTCCTAAGATCTATATGCAATTCTGAACAAGGCCCACAGGGCCCTATAGAGCCCATTTCCCAAAAGTTATCTTTAGCATTGCCTTCGATTATATGGTCTTCAGGCAAGTATTGGCTCCATAATGATTGCGTTTCTGTATCTTTTTCTAAGTTTTTATCTCCTTTAAAAAAAGTTGCGTATAACCTATTTTTAGGAAGCTTATATACTTCTGTTAATAATTCCCACGCTAGTTCTATGGCTTCTTTTTTAAAATAATCGCCAAAGCTCCAATTACCCAGCATTTCAAAAAAGGTGTGGTGGTATGTATCGAATCCTACATCTTCTAAGTCATTATGTTTACCCGATACTCTTAAGCATTTTTGTGTATCTGCTATTCTTTTATGTTTTATTGGGCTTATTCCTAAAAATATATCTTTAAACTGATTCATGCCGGCATTTGTGAACATTAGCGAGCTATCATTTTTTATAGGTAAAGGTGCAGATGCAACTATTGTGTGGTTTCTGTTTTTAAAAAATTCTAAGAATGTATGTCGTATTTGATTGGATGTCATAAATATTTATGCTTTTATAAGTTTATTGATAAATGTTTCTATTTGGTTTAGAGCAGTAACTGAACCGTTTATGTATTTAAGAGAATTTAGAGATTTTTCAAGTATATGCGCGATTTCTTCTTTTATGATTGCTTCTGCATTTAAACTATCAAGGATGGCTTTAGTCTCTTTTATTTTTTGATCTGCAGATAATTTTTTTATGTCGTTAAGGTTATTTTGTGTTTTTTGACCAGCTTTGCTGTTTAGCATAATACTGAAAATTGTTTTTTTGTTTGCTATTATGTCTCCACCTATGGTTTTGCCAAAATTAGCAGGCGGATATAGGTCAAATAAGTCGTCTTGTAATTGGAATGCTACACCCAGATTTTCTCCTATGTTGTATAGTTGCTGAGAGTGTTCATAATCAGGGCAGTCTGCAGTTAAAGCTCCAATTTGCATGCTTGCACCTAGTAATACTCCTGTTTTTAGCTTTATTACTTCCAGGTATTGTGCTTTAGTTATATTGTCAATTTGTTCGTATTGTAGATCAAGGTCCTGACCTTTACATATTTTCAGAGCAGCCTCTGTAAATATTTTAAATATATACTTATTGTTTTTTGAGTTTATTTTAGCTAGTTGTTGGTAAGCTTTGATAAGTAGTATGTCGCCTGATAGTATTGCTGTATTTGTTCCCCAACGTTTGTGAATTGTTTCCTTGCCTCGCCTTAGAGGCGCTTTGTCCATTATGTCGTCATGAACCAATGTGAAGTTATGAAAAAGCTCTATGGCAAGCGCAGCATCTAAGCTATTGTTGTAGTTTCCGTCAAATATTTGAGATGATAGTATTAATAGTATAGGTCGTATGCTTTTGCTTGGCAGACTCATAATATATTTTATTGACTCTGCTAAGTTCTTGTCTTGTTCTATTAAGTTAAAAATGCTTTCTTCAATTTTGCATTTGATTGTTTGAGCATCTAGCATTATTTAGACGTATAAGTATAAGTTTTAGAACTAAATTGAAATTATATAGATATATATTTTCAATTTACTTTGGGTTTATTTTTAGAGAATTTAGCTTCCAAAGTATCAAATACCAGCTGTGGCGTTATATTATCTAAGTTACTATCTTGTATAATATGGGCATCATACCCAACAGGGAACCAAACTCTAACTGCTCTACGTTTTTTAGACCATGGAAAAATCCCAAGAGTATAAGTACCCAAGGCTGCAGCTATATGCATAGGTCCAGTACTGCCTGACAGTATACCGTCAGATAAATTTATTAGAGCAGATAATTCCTGAATATTAGTTTTACCAGCCAAATTTATTACATCGTTATGTTTTTTTATGTTTCTAAGTATCTCATCTATAAAAATTCGTTCATTTAGTGACCCTGTTAATATTATCCTATAAGCTTTGCTATCTAGTATATCTATTAGTTGAGCATAATTAATCAAAGGCCATTCTATGCAATGACCATTAGATTTAGGATGCATTATAAGATTAATTTTCTCTGGTGATATGATGCTTTGCAGTTCATTATTTAAACTTATAGATTTAATATTTAATTTGTATAAATCTGGCAAGATTTCAGGTTCAGGTACAGTACCTATCGCTAAATTTTTTAATGATAATATATTCCTATATATTTCGTGTTTCAAAATATTTTTAGTAATATTCGAATATAAACAATTAGTTATTTTATCGTTTTGTATTTTTCTTTGTATATTATTTACTAGCACTTGGATTCTAAGTTTAAGCCCGTCTTTCCTTTTTATATAAAATTTTAAATGCTTTAATATATTCCTCTCTATGGCTAAAGATATCTTTTTAGCCATATTCTGTGAAACATGACCTACCAAATTTACACAAGCATCTATTTTTTTATCTAATACTATGTTTATAAATTTATCCGGGTTACTTATTATGTCAGTTTCTTCTATAGATATAAAATCATCTATACTATCGCAAATGGGAACTATATCTTTAACATAACTACGATGCAATAAAGTTATTTTTACTCCTGGGTATATTTGTTTAAGGTACGTGCATGTTGGCAATGATACTATTAAATCTCCCACATTATCAGTTCTTATTAATAATATATTCTTAGGATAATCTTTCATGTATATGACTTTGTTGATATATTTCAATAACGTTTAAACAATAGTTCTTTAAGCGACAAAATTACTAAAATTATCTTGATCGAAATAAAGCTGATTACTTTAAAATATTAAATGATTAGGCTTGTTATACTCTTTATTTTAACCAAAATAGAAATTAAAATTCCCATAACTAACTGTTTATTACTATAAATATTATTTACAAATAAGAATAAAAATTATTTTTGTTGATTTATATGATAATAGCGATTGCTTCACGGCTAATATTATATGTAAATGTTTTATTAAAATTAAAATAATAATTATGGATTTATATTAATTTTAATAAATGATTTACAGGTGTACCGCGTTAATATAGACCTTATAAAACGAAGAAGAAGATAATCACTTATTGTTATAATAATAGTAGTATGTCAGAGATGTATTAACCACATTACGACATTAATAGAGATCTATATTAAATACATATAATAAATTACATTATAAATTTATTTTTTAGAAAATGTGTTTTTATAGCCTCGTGTACGACATCTGGGGTTAACTGATTTATATCTTCATTAACTATAAAATGCCCGTTATAGCTAGTATCGCTATTATGGTGCCACCTCCTAAAGGACTTTGTTTGTTTATTACATGGAAAAATCCCTAAAGTGTTTTTACCTAGAGCAGCAGATATATGCATAGGCCCAGTGCTGCTGGCTATTAACCCGTCGGCTTTATTTATAAATGCTACTAATTTTGCCGGATTTGAAAATTGACCTCCTAAATTGATTGCACAATCTTTATTGCCTAACTTATCTATTATGTATTTTATATCTGGCAGCTCTTTTTGAGAGCCGGTTATAAAGATCCTAAATTTTTCTGTATCTAATTTGTTTATTAATTCTGCATAATTATCTAATGGCCATTCTATACCATTACCATGAGATTTTGGATGCAATATCAAGTTAAATTTATCTTTAGTTAACAGTTTCTCTATTGCTGATGTTAGCCTTATACTGCCAGTGTCTAATTTATATAAAGACGCTATTTCTTTTTTGAGAGGCAAAGTTTTTACCCCTAGTGATTTTAGTAGGATTAGATTTCTGTATATTTCATGTATTAATATATCTTTATATTCTTTTTTGAATATAAAATTGAAATACTGATTCTTTAAAAACATATTTTTTATATACAGGAGATAGAGAGCCAAACCATGCACTCGTTTGCGTTTTATATATAAATTAACTTTTTTATTCAACGTTTTATATACAAATTTAGAGAATAGATATCTGATAGGCCCATGAACGTGAGAAATATTGTAAGTAAGGTCTATACATACATCAGCGTTTTGCTCTAATAATATTTTTTCAGCTTTTAAAGGGTTATCTACTACCTCAGTCTCTTCTATGGATATAAAATTATCAATGCTTGAAGATACCTCTGCTATTCCTCTAACGTATTCTTGAGCTATTAGAGTTATCTTTACACCTGGGAATAATTGCTTTAAATATGTAGCCATAGGTAGCGATAATATTAAATCTCCTATGTGATCCGCACGTGCTATCAATATATGCTTTACGCTAATTTTCATGTACTTTTATTCTGTTATGATATATAGCTTTGCATTTTGCAACTCTCTTACTTAGAGATTAAACAAAAATGCTAAAATGACAAATAAATTAATTTCAATGTTATTTATACTACAGAATATTTCTATATACTTCCAGATAATCCGTTAATAGTTTTGTTTGAGATGTAAGATGTTGGATATTAGGTTTTAAAGGGGCTCGCAAGCCTTCATTTATAATTTTAGGCGATGTGTATACATGCATTTCATCCCACAGATTGGCGTTTTTAAACAAATTTATGGTTGCCGCCCCACCCTCTATTATTATAGATTGCAAGTTTAGTAAATATAATTTTTCTAATATTTCATTGCATATGTTTAATGAGTCACAATTAATTTTTATATAATGAATGTTATTTTTTTTTAGAGTTTTTATATTGTTAAATATTATTACTTTACCGTCTCTATTAAATATGTTCAATGTTTTGGGTAAAGATAATGTTCTGTCTATTACTATGCGCGTTGGTGATTTGCCTGGCCAAAAACGCGTGTTTAGCAGCGGATTATCTATTATAGCTGTCTTATATCCTATTAGTATACCATCGATTGCAGCTCTATATTTATGTTGTATTATTGTTGTGTAATCGTCTGTTATTTGGCTACGTGTATTTATTTTATCAGTGATATATAAATTTGCAGACTGAGACCACTTAATTATTATATATGGACGTTTTTTAGCGTTAAAAGTGTTATAGTATCTATTTAATTGGTAGCATTTATTCCCTATCTCACAAACTTGGGTATTTATACCAGCTTTTTTTAGAGTTTCTATACCTTGGTTAGTTATTATAGGATTTGTATCTATTTGTCCTATAATAACTTTCGGTATTTTGTGCTTTATTATAATTTCTGTGCATGGAGGTGTTTTGCCATATTGATTACAAGGCTCTAAAGTTACGTATAGAGTACTATTTTGTAATACATGATTGCTGGTGCTATATTCATTAAGGACTTTTTCTATAGCTAATCGCTCAGCATGGTAAGAACCAAATTTTTCATGCCATGATTCAGAAATAACTCTATCATTATATACTAATAAGGCCCCAACCATAGGGTTAGGGTTTACTGCCCCTGCCCCTAAATGGGCCAATTGAATTGCGCGTAGCATATATAACGTGTCTTTATTTGTACACACCTATTATTTTTTAGATTTGGGTTATTATCTAGTAGTATTGTTGCTCTATATATTTATTATATTAATTGAATCAATATTTAAGATTTAAGTTAGTATTTAAATTAGCTACTTACCCTATCTTTTTGTTTTCTGCGTACTAGTTCCTGCTTTAGCATTATGGCTTCCCTGTTCATTTGACCTGCAACAGAAGTGTTTTCATCAACCCTCCTTACTAAATATGGAAAGGCTTTCTCTACCGGGCCATAGGGAACATATTTAGCGGCTTTTAAGCCTGCATTAGCTAGATTGAAAGTTAAACTGTCTCCCATGCCATATAATTGCCCAATATATATGCTATCTAGATTTTGCAGGTTCTTTTTTGTAATCAAATCAGTTAATATATAACAGCTTTTTTCATTATGTGTACCTGCAACCAGAACCATATTATTTATGTTATTAATAGATATTTCTATTGCTTTGTTATATGCAGTATCTGTTTTCGCTTTTGTAGAGTATACTGGTATAGGGTAACTTTTCTCCTGGGCTCTAATAGTCTCTTTTTCTATATAAGCACCTCTGACAATTTTAGCTCCCAAGATAAATTTTTCTTCTTTGGCTGCCTTTAGATGCTCTTGGAATACATTTATAGTCTTTTTAATGTAGAACTGGTAGGTGTTAATTATTATAGCATCACTTTTATTATACTTGCGCATTGCAGATAAAGTCATAACGTCTATTATTTCTTGTATCCATGTTTCTTCAGCATCAATCATTACACGTACACTATTATTATATGCTGTTTGGCATATTTTTTCAAAGCGTAGTAAAAATCTTGCTTTAGCCGCCAATTCACAATTATTAAGATTTTGACCGCTTTGCATTTTCTCTAACAAAGTTAATGGCGCAATGCCAGTGAATTTAAATACTGCAAAAGGCACATCTTTGTTGCTGGTTGCATTATTAATGGTTTTTATAACTTCGTTAGTAGTCGCATCGAAATCACTATCTGTACCTTTGCCTTCACTTGAATAATCCAATATAGAACCCACGTTATATTTAGATAGTCTGTGTTCTACCTGCTTACATTCCTCTAATGTTTCGCCTCCACAAAAATATTTGAAAACCGAATTTTTGATTATTCCTTTTATTGGTAGTCTTAATTTTAAACCAATGCCTGCCAAATACACTGATACTTTAGCCAGGTACTTATTATTAATTAGCTTAAACATTATGTACCTACCCTTTAATTCCGAGTTACTTAAATAGGCAAAAGCTATTTTAGTGTTATTAAAATCTATCTTCATTGTATATATTAATTAATTGTAAGGTACATGCAAACTATACATGGTCTTACTAAATTTTATCATTTAATCAAATTTATTAATTATCAATAGTTTAAACATAAACTATATTTATCTGGCAGTCATATGTATTTAAAACAGTTTCTTACCTATTATACGATATACTAAGCAAATAACTAAAACACAAAAAATATGCCTTAATTAACTTTTAATTATGCATATTGGAAATGCCAAAATTATACAAAAAATAATATAATTATATATTTATAACTAAGAAAAATTATTAGTAGTCAATGGATCTATTTGTTAGGATAATTATACCCCTTAAAATTAATAAACTTTACACTTACGCTGTAGGAAATAACATTCCTGATGTAGCCATTGGCTCAATTGTATTAGTTGAGTTTAGGAATAAGTATTATTATGGATTAATACATTCTAAAATAGATACAGCTCCTTCAGATATAAACATTAAAGATATTAAAGATATTATAAGCGTAGTTAATACTCTACAGATCATAGATAGAAAGGGAATACTACTATGGGAACATGTAGCAAATTATTATGCTTGCAATATAAGTGATATAATGAATTTAGCCCTTCCCGTAAGCCTAAATTCAATTAAGAATCAAAGTATAGAATTAAACCATAGTAACTATGACAATCTTATAGAGAGTATCAATACCAAAGAGAAGCAAATTTTAGAATTAATTAAAAAATATAATGAGGGCTTAAACACACCTATAACTGTAAGCAAACTTTACAAATTAATAGAAAACAAAGCTGAGCTTAATAAAATATTATTTGATCTTGAACGATTGTCAATTATTAATATTGAAAGGAGTAAACCTAACTATATCAGTCCAGGATATGCAAGAATACAATTAAATTCTAAATATAAAATAGATTGGATTTTTCAAGTTTTAAAAAGCACTAAAAGTCTGACAAAGACCTTAGAAACTTTTTTAAAACTTAAAGATTTAAAAGAAAACGTATTGATTATAGACTTATTAGAGAATGGTTGTAATAAAAATTCTGTAGAGAAACTTATTTCGCGTAGGATATTAGCTATAGAGCCTCTTGGGGTAGAGAAAGCCACATTGGATACAACCAATGCAATCTTAAAAGATGTTTTATTAACTGAAGAGCAGCATGAGGCTGAACAGATTATAAAAAAATCCTTTGAATCATTAAAACCCGCTTTACTATATGGTAAAACATCATCAGGAAAAACAGCAGTATATATCAGTTTAATTAAAGAGTCTTTATTAAACCAAAAGCAAATATTATTATTAGTGCCTGAGATATCCCTTTCTAAGCAAATTTACAATAGATTAACAAAATATTTTAACTCTAATATAATAGAGTGCTACCACTCGAATTTAAATGACAAGGATAAAATATTTATATGGAATAAGGTACAATACGGTGACTGTAATATTATTATAGGCACACGATCAGCAATATTTTTACCTTTTAGGAATCTGGATTTAATCATTATTGACGAAGAACACGATACATCTTACAAACAAGATGTGTTCCCTTATTACAACGGGAAGAATGCATCTCATTTTTTGGCCAAAATACATAAAGCAAAATTATTATTAGGATCAGCTACTCCATCTATAGAGAGCTACTATAACGCTTGCAATGATAAATACACTTTAGTACAACTCAGGAAAAGGTATAATGATTTTAATATGCCAAAAATCGATACATGCGACATTAGCAAAAATAATATCCAAGAAGGCGATGATATGCTAATTGGGAAGCCATTAATAGACAAAATAGATAAAGCATTAAAATGTAAATCCCAGATTATATTATTTCAAAATAGGAGAGGTTATGCCCCTATAGTAATATGCAAAAATTGCAAATCACCCGTACGATGTATAGCATGCGACGTAAGTTTAGTATATCACAAAAAAAACAAACAGTTAAAATGCCATTACTGCGGCTTTACTAAAGAATTTATGCAAAGATGCCCAACATGTGGAAGTAATCATTTGGAATTCAAGGGTAAAGGAACAGAAAAAATAGAAGAGCACTTAAAGAAACTGTTCCCTGGTGCAATTACTCAGCGCATAGACGCAGACACTATAAAAAAAGAAGATTTTTCAACAATTATTGCAATGTTTGAAAACAAACAAATCGACATATTAGTAGGGACGCAAATTATAAGTAAGGGAATTGACTTCTCTAATGTAAGCTTAGTTGGTATCGTAGATGCAGACACAATTTTAAATTTTCCTGATTTCAGAGCCTTTGAAAGGGGCTTTCAGCTAATATATCAAGTTAGCGGTAGGGCTGGCAGGCAAAGCAATGATTCGGAAGTTATAATACAAACATGCAGGCCAGATAATTATGTTATACAATACATAAAGGAAGGCAATTATGAAGATTTTCTAAAAGATGAACTTGAAATAAGAAAACTTTTCAACTACCCACCATTTACCAGGTTAATAAATATTTCGATAAAAGGTAAGAATATCGACTTGGTAAATGATTTATCAAATTATTTAGCTAACAGGCTAAACCCTGATTATTACAAAGAAATGCTTGGACCCGAGGTTCCACTAATTGCCTATATTAATTATGAATATGCTAAAAGTATTTTACTTAAAGTAACAAATGAAATTAACATACTTAAAGAGTCTAAATTACATTTACAAGAAGTAATTATAGAAGCAAAAAAGCACTTTAAAATATACAATAGCAAAAACGTGTTAATAAACATAAATGTAGATTATTAATGCTAACAGCCTACATTTATGTTATTATTTAGTCTAAATTATGCATTGCAACATTTTGCATAACCTTATCAGGGCTAAAAATTTTACTATATGCCAAACCAGTAAGTAAAGTTACAGCGGCCTCCGCAGTTGCCGCTACTGCCTCTCCTGCCTCTGCAGTAATTTCTGCAAGTTCAGCTGCTGATACTTCAATGTCCTGTGTTACAGATAATTGTGCATTCTGGCCAGCAATTTCATGTACTACTAAAGAAACTGCCATTGCTAAAAAAACTGTACCAGTAGACATAGAAGAATTGCCTTTAATACTTGAAAATGCTTTATCAGCACTATAGTAATTCCCAGATCCAAAAACACTTAAATTATTAATGCCAGAAGGATTTCTAAATTTCAATAAAGATATAATAGACAAGCATATTGCAACTAAAATGATAATGTTTCTCTTTTTCATAATTTAAATTTATATGTTATTTTTTTATTGTATTTAAAAACGGCTGTATCTAAAAAAGTACCTATAAGCATAAAAGCGTTTTAAAATACTCTATATAAAACAGCTTCGATAAATTTAAACGTAGTTTATTGGTAATTTTCATTCATATCTGTTAGTCTAAATCATTCATAGCAATATTATTACGCCAAATATCGTCATTATATGCAGCGACAGTAACAGTAACTGCTGCTACTGCTGCTTCAGCAAGTTCGGCTGCTGTTGCAGCAACTTGAGGTGCCGTTACAAAAACATCCTGAGTTGCTGCTACCACTTGGGGTGCTGTGGGGCAGGCCACCCTGGCTGCTACTCTTGTAGCTACAAATGCTAAAAACATTGTACCAGTAGACATAGAAGAATTTACTTTAATACTTGAAAACGCTTTATCAGCACTATAGTAATTCCCAGACCCAAAAACACTCAAATTCTTGACACCACCTGATTGGCCGGATTGTAAGAGTAGAGCAATAGGTACACATATTGTAACTAAAAGCAAGAGATTTCTCTTTTTCATAATTTAAATTTATATGTTATTTTTTTAATTATAGCTAAAGCAAATATATCTAAAATGTAGATCATTAAGGATCTTGAATAACAAAATATTACAAATACCTATAATTAAAACCAACTATGTCACATTAAAAATAGAACTACCTAATCGTATGATGGTAGCATTATTATTTATTGCGAGTAAATAATCGCCTGACATGCCTATAGATAGTTCTTTAAAGTCTTTATTATCTTTAAAATAGGAAGTTTGTAATTTCTTAAAATAAATATGTAACTCAGCAAATTGAGAATTTATTAAACTTTGATCTAAACTATCGCAAGCCATTCCCATTAAACCTAATATCTTTACATTATTTAAGTTCCTTAAATAGCCATTGCCTAGAACTCCGTCTAGATTTTCATAGCTAAATCCATACTTGTTTGTTTCTTTTGATATATTTATTTGCAATAAAACGTTAATTATTCTATCATTTTTTTTTGCTTCTTTATCAATAACGTCAGCTAAATGAATGCTATCTACAGAATGTATTAAATGAACAAAAGGAGCTATAAACTTAACTTTGTTAGTTTGCAAATGACCAATCATATGCCAGTTAACATCATTTGGCAAATGCTCTTTTCTAGCCATTATATTTTGAACTGTATTTTCAGCAAAGTCTCTGTAACCATGGCTGTAAACTTCTTTTATTAGCTCGACAGGCTGATTCTTAGAGACCACTACCAATTTAACTTTGCTATTATTTAAATGTTTATTTATTGTTGCTATATTAAAGCCAATATTCATACTA
Organism: Candidatus Krakonobacterium acarorum; assembly: GCA_050311575.1. Classification (GTDB taxonomy): domain Bacteria; phylum Bacteroidota; class Bacteroidia; order SolTP2; family SolTP2; genus Krakonobacterium; species Krakonobacterium acarorum. Next base: position 1,297,837 of record JBNOKO010000001.1, read on the forward strand.
AGTTAGATTTTAAATTATATGCCGTTATGAAAAATAATAAAGAGAAACCTGTAAACAAAATAGTAGTTAACGAAAAATCTCTGGATTTTTTTAAAAAATATATTAATAACGCTTCTCCGACAGGGTTTGAAGAAAGTGGCCAAAAATTATGGCTGGAGTACCTTAAACCTTACACAGACAAGCAATTTATCGATGATTATGGAAATGCAGTAGCCATTATTAATCCAGACAATCCTTTTAAAGTTGTAATAGAAGCACATGCAGACGAAATTTCATGGTTTGTTAATTACATAACTGACAAAGGTCTAATCTATGTAATTAGAAACGGAGGTAGCGATCACCAAATTGCACCATCTAAAACAGTTAATATTCATACGAAAAAAGGATTAGTTAAAGGGGTATTTGGCTGGCCTGCCATACATACAAGAAAAAGCGACAAAGAGGAAAACCCACAACTAAAAAATATTTTTGTAGATCTAGGATGTTCATCTAAGGAAGAGGTTGAAGCGTTAGGAGTACATGTAGGATGTGTTATTACTTATGATGATGAATTTAAAATCATAAATGATAACTATTATGTAGGACGCGCTATGGATAATAGAGCAGGAGGGTTTATGATAGCTGAAGTTGCAAGATTATTACACGAAAGCAAAAATACTTTACCTTATGCTCTTTATATAGTTAATGCTGTGCAAGAAGAAGTTGGATTATACGGTGCAAAGATTATAGCTAATAGAATAAATCCAAACTTAGCTATAATTACTGATGTTACTCATGATACATCTACACCAATGATATGCCAAAAAGCACATGGAGATACCCAATGTAATAAGGGTCCTGTAGTATCTTATGCACCTGCTGTACAACGTAATTTTAATGATTTCGTTATTGAAACAGCAAATATGAACAATATCCCCTTTCAAAGACAGGCATCATCAAGAAGCACAGGTACAGACACTGATTCCTTTGCTTATTCTAATAACGGAGTAACTTCAACTCTTATATCTTTACCTTTAAGATACATGCATACTACAGTAGAAATGGTTCATAAAAACGATGTAAATAATGTTATTTCGCTCATATATAATGTATTGTTAAGGATTAATGGCAAAGAAAACTTCAAATATTTTAATATATAGCTTAGCGTTTGAAACGCTTTTAGTTAATTTAACACAAATGTGCAAAATACATTTGTGTTAAATTAGTAATTAGAGGGAATCTACATCAAATGTATAGTAATATAGAAATTATACGCCATAAGATGCTTGTAAAGTCTATTTTTATAGATTTATCTAATTAGTATTTTACTAAATCCCTATACACGTTTTAAATACAGCAGTAATTTATACTTATATTTTAAACCATTATTAAGTAACTAATTGCAACTAAATATTTAGATGGCTTGGGGGAGCCAAAAACGGCTTAATATATTCTGAAACCATAGCTAAAAAAATAAAGATGTCAACAGAATATTTATTTTTTTAGCTATCAGAGAAACCCATATCGGTGCTATCAATTATATAACAGTTCAGGTTTCTATTTGGTTCTACCTCGCAAACGATGAAAAAAATGGCTAGCCATAGTCTATAGGAACCAATTAAAACCATGCTCTCATCTTTGTGATGAAAGGGCAATAATATTGCAAAGAGTAGATGGCTACACTTTGATGACGCTACCCACTCTTTGCAACTTGTCTTAAGAGGTTTTATTTTAATGCTTCTCTTTTTTCATTGCTAAGAGATATTATAGACGCGCGTAACCCGGGCTATCTTTAGGTATCCGATAAATATTCCATACATATTTTAGATTTACTGACCCAAAATTGCCATCTTTTTCATATGCTTTTTGTTCTTCAGAACCTTTATATTGTTTAGCTGTTACAACGTTAACCGAATAATTGTCTATCAGCGTCCTGGCTTCTAGCATCTGACCGTTGTACCTATTCACAATAAATCCTACGAATCCATTCCTTGAATCCAAAGCACCTGTATTATTGTAGCCTATTAATTCCCATTCCTGATTCAGGTCTCCATTTGTAGTCCAAATAGCAACGTTCGTAGACATATCGCTTTGTGGATTTCTCCAGTCAATATCAAGAACGCGCCATTTATCAAAAGTGCCTCTTCTTTGAGACCAAAATTTTGCATAGTTATTGCCGAATTTCTCTAGGTACCATAAATTAGGAAAGGTACTTTCAAAGCTAATAGTTACATTGGCCATATTATAGTTTCCGTGAGGGGACATAAAACCTCGGTTATACCCCATGTTTCTTACAACGTGATCGTAGCTATTTGCGTTTGAACGGCTAAGAGATTGTTCTCCGCTTGTACTGTTTTGTTTAAGTGTAGATGTTTCTTTTTGGCAGCTTAATAAGCTCATGTACAGCAATACTGTAGCCAGTAATAATTTTTTCATATCAATTAAAATTTTGTTAATTAATGGACAAACTCCCACGATTAATTAGTGGCCTTATAATTCCCATTTTTAATGAGAGAGCAGCAGCCTTTCTTAATCTAACTTATCGTTTTTTAATGAAAAAACAAAACATTATTGTTACTTTAGCTACACAAATTGATTGTTACATGTTTCAAATATTTTTTGTATATTAATTTGCCTACATTATCATTTTGTTTGTAACAAATACACTGACTACAATGTGAATCCAGACAACTTTAATAGCGCAAAAGATAGATATAAATAAATCTACCAGCCCAATAACTATTTATTTTAACAAAAAGTGATAAAATCTAAGCTTATTTAATAGTGTAGCAGGTTAAGATATATGCATTTAATCCGGTAGACCTAAAAATATTCTACCCTCTTATTAGTAATTAACTAAAAATATAGTAATACATCTTATTAGTATCATTTACAAAAAATTTGTGTTCAACTTTTAGCTTTTAACTCAAATAAAAGATAAAAGTTGCCTTTGAAAATTTACTTTTTATTCTCAATAACTTTAAACTACCATAAAAACAATACAAAATTTATATACGATAGAATAGTTATCATCTATTTGCCCAAGTTTGTTCAATAGGATAAACTTTGTTAGTTCTTTCAATGTATAATTCTGATAACTCAAAAGGAATATCTATAATACCATGGGTGTCTTTTCGTATATACAAAGGAAGATTAAGTCTCATGAGAAGCGTTGTTAACCAATCGCCAGAAGCGATACTTCCTTGTGGTAAGGGACGGTTCCCATAAGAAAAATCATAATTGATTTGTATTGAAATTCAGAATTATCGTTATAAACCTGGTCTAAATCTGTGTAGTTACCTCTAGCTTTTTTCTATCTTATTCTTTATCATAAATACCACAAATATAATTAATAGTATCTATGTTAACTTTCAAATACCTATTGCGACATGACCTTTGATGTTCGTGAATAAAACCTAAAGTATGACCTAATGCATGCACAACAGTATGTATTCCAACTAATTCTCTAAGATTAACCTCACCAGTCCTTACAGCGCCAGGGAGCACCAATATGCCACTTAGCCTCTGTACTATCCTGACTCCGCAAGATATGAGTAATTCCTGCCTGATCAGCAATAAAAGGATATTCGGTAATCTCTATATTAGTTTTGCTTGTCCATTGGAATATAGCATCTCTTATACGTTGAACAAATTCAAGACTAAAAGTTGGGTCTTGCTCAAAAGTTAGCCGAGGCCTGACTACTTATGCAATCTAAATGCAACATTATCGTCTTAGATAAATATTTTATCTCCTATTAAATAAATCTAACTGCTATTTTAAATGAGTGCAAGTGTTAAAAATAGCAATAAAATTTTTGTAACGTACAGTATGGCATAAATATCTATAATCTTACATTTAGCTTTATAATTTTTTACCACAAACAGGAGTTTGTTTTAATATAATCTTGATATCTCCTATAGGACAAATGTTTTTAGACACTTTAAATTAATTTTTCAAATATTTGATAGATTCAGTGCAGCTATTAATTTAATATTAAATAGTATGAGGCAACATATGCATCTAATTAGATGTATGCTGGTTAGATATTGCATCAATAAATGTATCTTTAATATACTTATATAACGATATTATTTTGTTTTTTAATTAAAAAGTAATATTTTGATTTATATAAAACAAGGCTCCTCTATTTTATCATATTAAAAGTAGATTATAATTTAATTGTCGCCTTGCATTACGCTATAGGAGACAGAATATACAGCGGTTCGGCAGAAGAAAAACGCTTTAAGGAGCATGGAAATTTTTTATCGTTTCTGTAATAAGGAAGATTTAACCAGAATATGGACTATATCTAAATAAAATTATTATTCATGATATCAATTAAACTTTACACATTGAAATCGCTAATATCAAATAAGCAGTTTTCAATTTCTATTAGCCTAAAATATCACATGCATCGCCCAGGCAGATATAGAGGTTAGATATATGAAGCTTCATAATAGCGGGGCTCATATTTTTTATTAATTAAAATTTAATTTATTATGAAAAAATTAGTACTAATACTAGGAATTTTATCTTTTAGTTTTTTAAGCTGCAAGGAAGAAACAGCACTAAATACTAAAGACTCTACAAGGAGTGACAATCAATACATTACTCATAATGACTATAAAATATCAGGCCCTTATATAATTTATAATCCTTGTGCAATTAAAGGAAATATTATGCTTCAGACTTACATTACTCCCGCAAATAACGAAAAAATGGCATTGATATGGGAAAATTTCTATCCTTCGAATACTTGGTATATACAAGATCTTCGTAACGGAGCTGTAAAACTTTGGGCTAATAAAAAAGAGGAGTTAGAACACCAGCGCGTGTTGGATATTAATTCGATGAATCCTAACAAGGATGGATCAATAGATGCTGTTTTATCGACACTCAATGATGGTTCTAATGAGCAATGGGATCTGATAGGCACAAAGACTAGAAATGTTTACGGATATATTTCCAGGTTTAGAGGAGTGATAATAAATAGGCGTACTGCTCAAATGCTTGAACTAGTGCAACATCCGAATTCCCCTGACAGATACCTTATAGCAGGTAGAGTATTCTACGATTCTGAAGAAGGAAAACACTTTAAGGAGCATGATAATTTTGATGATGATTGCAATGGCGAGGATATAACTACAATATGGAATATAAGATTAGCAAGCGGGGATCTGCTATAATCAAAATTATTCCTCTAATATCAATTAAACTTTACATTCTAAAGTAACCTATTAACTAGGTGAATGGCGAGATTTTGTATATACATGAAGCTTCCTGGAATGTTTTTGACTTTTAATTAATAAAAAAATTATTATGAAAAAATTACTGGTACTATCAATTGCATCTTTTATTTTCTTAAGTTTTAAAAAAGAAAAAATTATAAATACTAATGGTCCTATACATTTTGGTAGCGATTATCGAATATACGGCCCTTATCAGATTTATAACCAATGCCCGGTGGAAGTAAACGGCATCTCTGTGCCTTCTATTAACTTAGCAGGTAATAATAATATGGAATTAGTATGGGAGAATGACACTATGAAGCCGATGGGTTGGTCTATAGAATATCGTACAAACTCTGTGAAATTTTGGGCCAGGAACAGAGGTCCTCTGGATCGTCAGCGCGTGTTGGATATTAATTGGAGGAATCCTAATAAGGATGGATCAATAGATGCCGTTATGTGGACGATCAATGCTGATCCTAATCAGGAATGGGAGTTAAAGGGAGAGATAGTTACTAATTCATCGAAATATATTGTTTATTTTCAAGGCGTGATAATAAACAAGCGTACTGGCCAAATGCTTGAGCTAACAAAAGGTGATAACGAATCATATAGGCACGCCATAGCAGGTAGATCGTACTATGGTTCGCCAGAAGAAAAATACTTTTATTACTATGGTCACTTTAGGGGTTTCTGTTTTAACGGAGATATAAGTACGATATGGCGTATAAGATAATCAAAAATTATAAATCAAACTTTCAGCTTTGAAACCGCTTAACTTAACCTTATGATTAAAGAGCTAGTAGTCTTTAAGAATATTCTTTGTAAGTTCTTAAAGACTACTAGCTCTTTTTTGTTAATTATAAGCATTTTTTACCAGCTATCTCCCATTGTTCTTTTCTTAAACTTAGTATAATATTTAGGTTATTTTTTAGATTCTTTAATGTTATCAAGCTTGAACCGTGTTTTTCATAGGTATTGTTTTTCAAAAGTTCATTCTTTAATTCAATACAATCCTTAAGAGCATTTGATTTAGGATCTTATTGTAAAATGGTTTTTCAGTAGCTTGAGATTCTAAATAGAAGCAAAGCTATGGATACCTGTATTAAATAATAAGCCATGATTTTCTTCATGAATAGCATCTTTAATTGCCGTTAATAATATTTAGTCTTAGATTGCTCTTTACTATAAAAATGCCTGGCATTTAAAGTTTTGGGTTATAAGATTCTTTACTTTCCTTTGCCATAGATAGGATAATTAGTGCACCTTTGTAAGCCTATAGTTTGGATTAAACCGGAATTAAACCATAGTTTAACAGAACTAAAATATTAGCTTAGGGTGTTTTTGCTCGATAGTAGCCGATGATAGCAGAATCGAACACATTCTCTACTTATTGCAATATTTTAAGTAAAATCCTTTCTCCCTGGATTTTAGATTATAATTCTGATTCTATACAATTTAGTTTTTCTGACCTGGTTATTAAAGGTAAAGTTTTATATACTTTTATATATAGGAAACTATCTGATATTTATTTTTATCACATCACGCATTAATCCTATAGTTACGTTGTCTAAAATACTAGCCCTATTGCAACTTTAAATGTATTTTAGAAATCTCCTTTAGTATCTATTTATATATTCATATGTACAATTATTGGCATAGAAATAGGTTTAGATGCCACAAAGTACTATGTGTAATACATAGCTACAATATTTTTGCATATATATAAATTAAGTCTATGCGCAGTATACCATGTAATGTAATATACTATACAATAGTTAACCAGTATTTCATTAGATACCAGTAGAATTTATCTCCAAAAAAAATGTATCAACATTGTTTTGTTTTTATACTAAAAAGTAATAAATTAACCTGCATTTAAAATTGTGATGTGCCTGTTGCAGTATGCGGGCTTAAGTATTTAATTTTTATACTTTTGGTTTCGATAAGGAACTTTTTAAGTCTGCTTCAGCTGTAATGGAATCTATTAATTAACAAAACTTTCAATGGTATGAAAAAAACACTACTTATTGTTACAGCAGCACTATCTATAAGCTTGCTGGGATGTAAAAAAGAAACATCATTGACAACTGAAAAATCTATAGACAGCGACAAACAAACGCTCGTACGTGGAAACCCGGGAACTTATGATCATGTTATCTACAACTTAAAGTATAAAGGTTTTAAAGGGGCTTTTCTTAGCTCAAGGGGCCACTACGAGGGTGCAAACGTATACATGAAGTATGCGCAAACCACTTCAGATAGATGGTACATGGAAAGAATTGGTAAGTATGTAAAGTTTTTGTACCAAGAGAGATATTTCTGGGAAAAGTGGCGTGCGTTAGGTATTAATTGGAACTACGAAGCAAGTGACGGTTCTATGAATGCTGTTATTTATGAATTAAATAGCAATCTAAATCAACAATGGGAGTTAATAGGGTATGGAGATCCGAAGTCAACAAATCATAGAAAAGGATTTGAAGGAGTGATAGTAAACAGATACAACGGGAAAATGCTAGAGGCTAATGCAGACAAAGACGGAAATGTTAATGTTTTTGCACGTGAAAATTACTATGGCTCTAAATACGAAAAAGAATTTAAGGAGGATGGATGCTTCTGTTCAACAGACAAACGGTTATTATGGGATGTTCATATTATACCTAGAGGTTTATAGAAGCTTTTTTGTCAGCTGAGAAATTGTTTTTCTTTCATTAGATTAAGTAGGGCTTAAAAGTCCTACAAATATCTAAGTGTATTATAGCTTTTAGTATAACTAAAAGCTATAATACACTTAGATATTTGTTAGTTAGTAAAGAATTAAGACCAGACAAAAAACTACTTTAGCATTAATTTGACAGTTCGGTTAATTACTTTTTTCTTCTACTAAAATCATTTAAAGCCTTTATTATAAAGAAATAATATTAAAAAAAGGCCTTTAAAATTCATTAATAAATTCCAGATTTAGTACTAATCTGCATTATTACTTAGCATTAAGTACTCAATATTAATAGTTAAGATATATCTTTATCACTTAAAAGATATATCTTTTAAGTGATAAATTAAAATTTATGATATTAACAGAAATCTAATGTCTTTAAAAATAAATGCACGCGCCTCTTTTGTCAGGATTACATTAACGTAGTCCTTTAAAATAACTTAAAATTCTAAATACGCTCTAGTATGAAAAACTCATTAAAATTATTTCTATTGTTTTCTTTGACGTCATTAATTATTATGTCTTGCAATAAATACGACAATAATAAGCCTGACGGTCACACCGATAGCGACGATTCTCTTATCTACGATAAACCTAAAATATCCATGAACATAGTTATAGCCCCTGATGATATTATAGCTAATAAGACTAATAAGATAAATGCACTGATTACACCTAAATTCAATGCCGAAATAGGGGAATACCCTGCTTTAATTACAGAAGTGACAATACAAGAACGAGTACCTGAAGGCAACAATGATAAACCATCTATTCCATTATTTAGTACGGAATGTTTTAAAACTACTGATACGGCAAAACAAAGTCGCAATACAATACCTGGTAAGATTATTGATGCTTCTAAGATGCAAACAAGCAAGCTTGAAATAGATTCTAATACTATAGAAACCGACAACGAATATAGAACAGAAACCATTTTTGTTGGTTCACAAGCAGGTGCAACTATGATTATTAAAATGTATTCAGCTATACTTTCTGAAAAAGGAGAAGTAATTGCTAAATCGCAAGAATTTAATAAAACTTATGAAGTAAAATAAGAGAATATTTTTCAAATAGATTAAAAACACTCTATTGATGTTACAATCCTAAATGCAATATGCCTGGTTTAATATAAATCCTTGTTAGATGTTAGAGTTTCTTATATTAAGTGATCTCACAAACACGCTCAGGGGCGGCATAATGTATATCAACAACAATTTATTATTATCGTCAAAAATAAGGTTAAATTAACAATAGATAATGATTCTGCTAAAGTCCCCTATTGCTTAAAGCAGGCGTTGATAGTCCAGCAACTGGTTACAGAGGTCTAATAATTTTCTATTTATAGTGAAAATTTTAAGTAAACTATTTGGTATAATCGGCAGTTGTAGCTCTTATTGAGATTATATAAAAGTTACCAAGCAACCGTAAATATTAGGGGAGTCCCTAATATTTACATGTCTTATAAAATTGCTTACTATATCTTGCATCTACAGATAATCCATAGTCTATCCTTATTTGAAAGCGATTGAAAGCTCCCAAATAGATTATAAAACATCTCTTCTTCTGAGCCTTTATAATTAGTATGAGCAACAGCACCCATAGCACCGCTAGCATAGGTTTTAATCTCTAACATTTTGCCAGTTTTTTTATTTACTAAGACTCCTTTAAATGCTTCTGATGGATTTTCACCAAATATTTGCCCCTCACCAATGAATTCCCAGTATTGATTATCGTCTCCGTTTGGGGTATAAATAACTACGCTTCCCTGGTCAATAGTACTTCTCCAATCAATGTCTAGTACTCGCCACTTATTAAAAACTGTACCTCTATCTTGGTACCAAAATTTCACATAAGCACCAACCTTTTCTATATACCACTTTTTTCTTCCAGGCTCTATATTACTTCCCGGCCTGTAATTTAAATATGCTCTGGATAAATTAAAATTGCCTTGAGTAATCAAAAACCCTCCGGCTTCACCAAATTTGCTCCAGCTATATATTACATGATCATAAGAGGGATCTACTATTGTAACAAATCGTTGTGATTTACCGATAGAATCTAATAAAGTCTCTTTCTTGCAACTAAAGAAACTAATGGAAAATATTATAATTGCTATTAAGATAGCAAGGAATGTTTTTTTCATAAACAAAAAGTGCAGGAATCCCCATAGGTTAAAATCAGGGGAGGAGTGCGCCTGCTCTCGCACTTCCTTATGTAAAAAATTATAATTTGGCAATAGTAGGTTCTAGTCTATTAAATCACTATCAGGTTTGTATATAATCCATAAACGCTTTTTGTCTTTTAGTGATAAGAAATTTCCATCGCGCTGAAAAATAGCTTCTTCTATAGATCCTTTATATGGTGCACCCAGAACAGCATTAAAATAACGGTAACTTGGATTTCTAAATTCAAGCATACGACCATCACGCTTATTTACTATTACTCCTACAAATGCTTTTCCTAAATTAGATGTAAACTTCTTGCCGTTTCCTATAACTTTCCATTCCTGATTATCATCTCCATTAGGGACATACAGAACAACATTCAACGCACCGTCATTTTGAGGATTCCTCCAGTCAACATCTAACAATCTCCATTTTTGGAAGATACCTCCCACTATCCCTCTATTTTGCCACCAAAATTTTGTATAACCTCCAGATTCCTCTATATACCAAAAATTATTTTTCTTTAATTTGTCTTCTGAAAGAGTTACGAATACGTTGGCTAGATTAGAGTTCTCTTCAGCTACTATGTAGCCCGCATATACACTAAGTAATTCCCAGCTATACACTGCATATCCATAATTTGCACTGCCACGTGTTTGATCAGCAGGACTTTCGGAATAATTTTTAGGATCGCTATCTGTTTCTTTTTTAAAACTTAATAAAGAAATCGATACTACCAATGTAGCAAATAATAATTTTTTCATATTATATTATAATATTTATTTTGTTATTAACGCATCTAAGGAGCTAAAGCAAACGATGCGGTTCCATAAAGTTGAAAAATGCCAGGTGACCTGGTCTTAATTTTTCTTTGGAAAGAGGAAACCCTCTGATTGAATAATATCGAATTTATTACTTTATAGTGTAAAAACAAAGCGGGCATTGATACAACTTTTCCTGACATAACTAAAGCATATATACTTTCAAAGTTTATTGTTTTATAGGTCGCTTTTATTAGGTTATGATTTTATCATGTCTTGTTGCTCTTATAATATATTCTTTAGATATAATTCATTTTTATTTTGTCAACAGTTTCCAATATTATTAGATTTTTGTTTACATAAAAATAGCTTAATAGATAATCGTTTAATCTTGTTATACCTGGATCTATATGGTTTTTCGTGTCATTTATTTAATATCAATATGTTTCTTCAAAATATAAATACATTATCCTGTAAAATGATTTCTTTTTTGCCAATTAAAATACTATAAAGGTGTTTTTATATCGCTCGATTTTGTGCAATTTTTTGTCTGCAGAAACACATTTCCAACCATATAACAAGCTATAGATAAAAGGTTTAGCATAAACCAACTTTATGACAGAACATTAAATAGGAAAAACAGATTTATAAAAGAGGAGTAAAAGCATCATCAAATATATGTTTTATGGTTAATTCTTTATGTTTTGTTATAAGTAGGGTTTGGATAGAAGAATTATTATAGCCTGGTCTTTTACCTATTGCCATATTTGCATTATCTGTGCTATAGTTTTAAAAGAAGTCAAATACCCATTTTACAGATATATACCAAACAGCCTAATAATAACTATTAAAATTAATAGCGACATGGAAAAAACGCTAAAAAAATAGTTTTTAAGGATTGGGGATTAGCACAGACGATTAAATACGCTACTATATCTTTCCTATATGCTACAAATTCTATTATAGGGTGTGATAGAAGGCTGGCTTGTTGATTACTTTAATTTTTAAGTACCAGGGCTATCTTTAGCCTAACTGCGTACCTTATACTTACGTTTACTTTAGCTGTGCCATACTACGCAACCACCTACAATACCTCACCAAACTAATCATAAGAACATTTAATTGCTCTAAAACTATGTAAAGCCATATAGAGCTCGTTTGAAATCATTAGCACAAAATTTATACTAACTAATGAAACAGTATACTAGCGTTACTATATACAAATATCTTGCATTCTAATCTAGGAGTAAAATTCGCAAAAATTTCAATTTTTATAAGAAAAATTTGAAAACGTCACTATTTTACATACATTTGAATTGTGAAATTATACGCATCTATTTAGCTTTATAAGAATAATATTTTAGGTTCATTTATTCGTCATATTGATGTTGCCTGATACACAACTTTATGGATAGAAAATTTATTAGCAATTTGCTATCCATCCGAACATACATATTAAGTTAACTCTGGGTTATCATGCCCAATTTTATAAATTTTTCAAAATTTTATTATGATGAGTCGTATAAATATTAAAATATTTACAGTTTTTATTTTACTATTATCATTTACATACTGGAGCCTAACGATTTTATACTGCAGCCCAGATAATTTTATTAAGATTAAATTCCAACCTGCACTAACGGTTTTCAACCAATTATTTTTTCAGAAGTGGAGTTTTTTCGCTCCTCCTCCTACCAATAACAATGTATTATATTTTTCATATATAGATAATAAAGGTTCCCTGATAGCGACAGTAGATATAACAAATCCGATTAATGAAGCTAAAACTCAAAACGCACCTTTTAATGTAAACGAACAATTTTTAGACTATTCGATTAATAGTTCATCTATAATGATCAATAATTTTATAGCTCAACAATATAAAAGCTTACAGATTATTAATAAAGATGGAAAATTAAGTAATGAAGAATTATCAAAAAGAATAGGCGAATCAGCTAAACAATTGGATGCTTTTAAAAATTTATTTAATTATTCGAAAATTGTAAAAAATAAAAACAACCTCTTAAAAGACGCAAAAGGAGTTGTGATAATCTTGACAAAACAAGATATTCCTAAGTTCGTAGACAGGTATAAAATAAAAGATAAGGACTACAAGCCAACTACAGAATTAATATTTAATTCTGGAAATATTTATTATTAAATAACCCTAAAAGCCTCAAAACTTATATGATATCATTTATAAACAAAAAGCTAAATAGCATTATTTCATATCTAAGTCGCGAATCACAACATACTATATACTTATCAATATTTAGAGTATACTTAGCTTTACATTTAATACAGAAAATCATTTTTCTTTACCCAAATAATGACATATTATTTTCACAAGGGATATTAAACCTAAATGCAGGTTATGGCACCAGTATAATCTTTCAACTAATAAATCATAATATATCATTACTATTTACTGTCATAATATTAATATCTCTATTAGTATTATTTGGAATAGGTAGAAATATATCTATGATATTGTTCTACATTTCTATAGAAATTTTACAGCATGGTAATGGATATTTACTTAATGGTGGAGATAATTTATTAAAATTTTTAGCTTTGTATATGTGTCTAACTGATAGTTATAGGCATTTATGTATAAATAAACGTAAATCTAAAGCGTCAACTTACGAAAACATATTGACTAACATTGGAGTTCTATATATTATCTGTCATCTATGCTTAATTTATGTAGTATCTGGATTATTTAAAGCAAATGCAAAGGTGTGGTTTTCAGGAGTATCGACATACTATATCCTTTTGTTAGACAGATTTAAGGGAACCCGTTTTAATGAAACACTAGCACTAAACGGGTGGTTGGTTACTACAATAACTTATTTTGTAATGTTGTGGGAAATATATTTTCCCTTTTTAGTATATATAAAAAAGACGAGATATTTTGCCCTAATATCAGGTGTACTTATACATTTAGGAATATTTATATTTATGATGCTATATGATTTTGAATTGCTGTTTATAGCTTGCTATGGCTTCTTCTTTAAGAATGTCGCTTTTCAAAATTTAAAAAGCAAAATATTTTCTATTAAAGTATACACTAAGAGTAAAGTATCAAGACTTATTAAAGTTCAACCTAAATAACTATAATATTGATCAAAATCAATATTATTATACCAAATATCTAGTAAAATATAGCTGGTTAACCATAGATTGGATATAAATCTTTAATTTATATGTAGCTACAATTAATTAGCCATGAAATTACAATCGACAAACAAATTTTTTATTAATTAATATTGTTTAATAAATAAGCTACTAGATATAAATGACAGTTTATTTGCTCACTATTATATTATAAAAATCAAAGTTGTACGATACTATTTACATAATAATGGCTCTAAATCAATTTAGCTAAATTGATTTAGAGCCATTATTATGTAAATAGTATC